>NZ_KZ845702.1:883-1273 GCF_003313465.1 Thermoflavimicrobium daqui | reverse complement strand
TCAAGTTAAGCTTTCGCATATATTTATCTATTTTTAAGTTAGTAGACCATCTGTCTAAGAATTTGTCCAAATCCTACATATACTGGTACCGGAATCAAATGCTTATTGGGAGTGAAATAGATGGGATCAGCACAGTTAACAGGACGTGTAATCTTCAAAGGGGACCCCGGCTATACACAGGCGGTTAAGAATTGGAACCCTTATGTTGATGTCTATCCGCTTGTCTTTGTTTTTGCACAAAATTCATACGATGTCAGTAATGCTATTAAATGGGCTCGTGAGAATAATGTGCCTTTGCGTGTCAGAAGCGGCCGCCATGCTCTGGATAAGAATCTTTCAGTAGTAAGTGACGGAATTGTTATTGATGTGAGTGACATGAATAAAGTCCTC
>NZ_KZ845702.1:0-863 GCF_003313465.1 Thermoflavimicrobium daqui | reverse complement strand
CCTTATGTTGATGTCTATCCGCTTGTCTTTGTTTTTGCACAAAATTCATACGATGTCAGTAATGCTATTAAATGGGCTCGTGAGAATAATGTGCCTTTGCGTGTCAGAAGCGGCCGCCATGCTCTGGATAAGAATCTTTCAGTAGTAAGTGACGGAATTGTTATTGATGTGAGTGACATGAATAAAGTCCTCTTGGATGAAAAAAACGCGATTGCAACCGTTCAAACCGGCATTCACGTTGGTCCGCTTGTAAAAGGATTAGCTCGGGATGGTTTTATGGCTCCGTTTGGAGACAGTCCGACCGTCGGAATCGGAGGAATTACGATGGGCGGCGGATTTGGCGTGCTCTCACGATCGATTGGCCTTATCAGTGATAACCTTCTCGCACTGAAAATGGTAGATGCAAAAGGCAGGATTATTCGAGCAAATCAATCTCACAATGAGGACTTACTATGGGCTTCCAGAGGAGGCGGGGGAGGTAATTTCGGATATAACACCCAATATACTTTCAAAGTTCATCGTGCTCCTAAAACTGCAACCGTCTTTAATATTGTTTGGCCATGGGAACAATTAGAAACTGTATTTAAAGCTTGGCAAAGATGGGCGCCGTTTGCAGATGAACGATTAGGATGCTACCTTGAGATTTTCAGCAAAGTAAATGGCTTGTGCCATGCAGAAGGAATTTTCCTCGGTTCAAAACCTGAGCTGATTAAAGCATTAAGACCGTTATTAAATACCGGAACTCCGACACAAACCGTAATCAAAACATTATACTATCCAGATTGTATAGATTTCTTAGACCCTGATGAACCAATCCCCGGCAGATCCGATCAGAGTGTTAAATTTTCCTCGGCTTGGGCGCT
>NZ_KZ845701.1 GCF_003313465.1 Thermoflavimicrobium daqui | reverse complement strand
ACGAATCGGTCGAGGGCTTAACCTACTTACTCTCACTCTGACTTCATTTCCTTTCTAATTTTCAAGGTGTGTGATTCACACATCTCAATATTGTCCCAGAATCGCAGATTCCGGGAAACGTCTGGTGATTATAGCGAAGGGGTTCCACTCGTTCCCATCCCGAACACGACAGTTAAGCCCTTCTGCGCCGATGGTACTTGGGGTGCAGACCCCTGGGAGAGTAGGTCGTTGCCAGGCATACCAAAAAGCTATCCAGTTTTTCTGGATGGCTTTTTGGTATGTTTTTACATAAGACTTCTGCTGTAAGTTGTGAGATTATAGAAATAAAGTCAGATCAGAAACATCGTATACTCATCCAGAAATATTTTTGCTACTATATTCAATCGAATTATGCAACATATACTGTGCATTGTTTAATTATCTTTAGATATTTCCCCTATTTCGCAAAAATTTTTGAATTAATAATCTATTTTTAAGGGGAATGCTAAGTTAAAACTTCAAAGAATTATAAAATGGTTTCTGTTAATATGGAGAGAAAAAATATGACAGGGTGTAAAAGAGGTATTTCGTACAATTTTGGTTAGTGATGATGAAATATTTCTAACAGACCTGAAAGAGTATGTTGCGTAATTCGAAACAACATCTAAATCATTACTAGAATTAGAGAGAATCGCTTTTGATAAGATCGACTTTTCTACAAAGGACAAGAGTTTCTAAGAGTTTAGATCTAAGAAACTCTATGGACCGGTTAAGGCTACGGAAGTAGAGGGGAAGCGATGAGCGGCTTTTTAAGAGGGAACCTCAAGAAAAACAGCAGTAGGAAATCGCACTGGCCAAAATAAACCAGGTCTTAATTAGCTGGATATATTAACGAAATAGATTAAAGAATATCTGAAAACGGGGATGGCAAAATGGCAAAAGGCTTTTGGGCTATCCTCACTATCTGTAATTTTCATGAAATACTATATGTGAACTCAGGATAATCTGTGGAAAAGTTTATTTATAAGCCGTTCAGAGCTAATTAAAGGATTCAGTATGAGCTGATGAGAATCTGTAATTGGAGAATAGGTTGTCAAATGCCTAAGTACTCGATAATCCTTTAAAATAAAGCAAATTTATGCTATAAATCAACTTTATTTAGGTTATAATTAGAAAAAGCCTCCTTTTAATTGTATTTACTTCCCTTTTTAAATACTTGACTGTAGGCTTTGTATATGATAGATTTATAACTGTCGCCGCGAGATGCGGTGAAACAAATAGAAACGCACCTTGAAAATTAGATAAGGAAATGATAGTCAAGGGAAAAACATTCACCGAGAGTGAGTACCTTAAAATATTAGGCTTAGGTAGGTTAAGCTAGTAAGGGCACACGGAGGATGCCTTGGC
>NZ_KZ845700.1 GCF_003313465.1 Thermoflavimicrobium daqui | reverse complement strand
AGCCGTGGGATTCTTGGGTCGTTAGCGTCCGTAGTCTGTTTCCGTTTTGGACAACGCCCAAGTTCAGGGGTGTGTCATCACCCCATCCCATGTGGTTAGAGTGTACCCACATGGGTGGCGTACCTGTTACCAGTACGCTAGGCTACTAACCCAGAAATGGCTTTAGCTATATTGATTGCTCCATTCAGATCAGCATGGCAGGTATAACCACACTTTTTGCATCTGAACTGGATGCCATTTCGATTCGCTTTTTCACGATGACCACATTCACAGGTTTGACTGGTGTAGTCTGGTTTAGCTAATTCAAAGCGGATACCTACCATTTCTGCTTTGTACTTAATCATTTTCTGTAGCTGATAGAAAGCCCATGAATGAAGGTTTCTACCAGCTTCTTTTTTAGACTTTGCCCTATTTCGAATCTCCGTCAAATCTTCCATTCGAATGATACCAACACCGTTGGTCAATGCGAAATCTACGATTTGACGGCTGATTTTATGGTTCTGATCTTTCATCCAACGAGACTCTTTATCTTTTGATTTTTTGATGGCGGAAAGTTTTTTCAGTTTACCTAGCTTTCTTCGTCTAGCCGCAAAACGTCTACGAACAAAAGCAACTTGGTTTCCTTTGAAGAATAATGATTTTGTTCCAACACTGGCGACAGCTATGTATCTCAGTCCTAGATCAACTCCCATGACTTTAGTTTCTTTCCGTTGTTCTACTTCAAAAGTGATTGGAATGGCGATATACCATTTTCCTTTTTTCCTGTATAGCTCGCTGGCACCCTGTTTGACGGTTCCGTTTAGGATTCTCTCTAACCATGCCTGCTGATAAGGACGGGCTACAACGGGTACACCGATCCGCTTTTCCAAAGTTGGAAAGGAAACCGTATAGAAGTCTCCAACCTTTTCCATCTTGAGATTCTGATTGTTGAAGCAACACCATAGCTTTTTGAATGATTTCGCGTTTTGGTTTTTCTTTTTTGATTTGACTTCCCGAATCGTCTGGTTCACTACAGCAGACGGAAATTTTCCATGAGAAAGCTCTTTGAAAATCTTACTGGCTACTTGTTCACCTCTGGGTGAACAAGTAGCCAGTTAGCAAATGCTGTGTTTATTTCCGTCATTCGCTGATACATATCCTGTTTGGCTTGAGTTGGCTTATGTAGTTCTAGCCTTAGTGTGATCGTCGGCATTGATTCACCCCCTTTTCTTTTGAGATTCCACATAGTGTTTGATTGTTTCACTTGATACATTCCCTGCTGTACTAACGAAGAAAGAGCGTGTCCAAAGACTTGGCAGATGAGACAGGTGTTTAAATTCCTGTCTTAATCGTCTGGAAGTCACTCCTTTCACTCTTGCCATAATATCTGATGGAGAATTAGAGGGAAGACAATTCAAGAACAAATGACAATGATCAGGCATCACTTCCATAGCAAGAATGATCCAATCATTCTCTTGGCAAATTTCTTCTACTAACTGTCTGAATCGCTCTTCCACTCTGTTCACTAACACTTTTCTTCGATAACGTGGGCAGAAAACAAAATGATAGTTAATTAAAGATACAGTTGTTTTCGTTCTTCGATATTCTTGTTCCATATTATTAATTGTATCAGTTTAATGGTCATA
>NZ_KZ845699.1 GCF_003313465.1 Thermoflavimicrobium daqui | reverse complement strand
TGCGTGCAAGGTTAAAGTGTAAAGCTGGAGCCGTAGCGAAAGCGAGTCTGAATAGGGCGCTTTAGTACGTAGCTGTCGACCCGAAACCGAGTGATCTACCCATGTCCAGGGTGAAGTTCCGGTAACACGGAATGGAGGCCCGAACCTTTTGGTGTTGAAAAACCATAGGATGAGGTGTGGGTAGCGGAGAAATTCCAATCGAACTCGGAGATAGCTGGTTCTCCCCGAAATAGCTTTAGGGCTAGCCTTGGAGAATTGAGAGTTGGAGGTAGAGCACTAATTGGGCTAGGGGCCCTCACCGGGTTACCGAACTCAGTTAAACTCCGAATGCCATCTTCTTCTACTCCAGGAGTCAGACTGCGAGTGCTAAGATCCGTAGTCGAAAGGGAAACAGCCCAGACCACCAGCTAAGGTCCCTAAGTAACGCTTAAGTGGCAAAGGATGTGGAGTTGCCTAGACAACCAGGATGTTGGCTTAGAAGCAGCCATCATTCAAAGAGTGCGTAATAGCTCACTGGTCAAGTGACTCTGCGCCGAAAATGTAACGGGGCTAAAGCGTTCACCGAAGCTGTGGATCGTGTCACATTCACTCTGTCTTTGAGATTTTTTGCTGAATTCATTTACATTTATGCTGAAAACTTCTTTCGTTTTAAATCCGGTTTTCAGCCAAATGAGCCTTCAGCTAAAGCTTGAAGCTGGAGTGAATGTGATACGATGGTAGGGGAGCGTTCCAAGGGCGGTGAAGCAGAAGCGTAAGCGACTGTGGAGCGCTTGGAAGTGAGAATGCCGGTATGAGTAACGAAAAGAGGGGTGAGAATCCCCTCCACCGTAAGCCTAAGGTTTCCTGAGGAAGGTTCGTCCGCTCAGGGTTAGTCGGGACCTAAGCTGAGGCCGAAAGGCGTAGGCGATGGACAACAGGTTGATATTCCTGTACCACCTATTTGCGTTTGTACGATGGGGGGACGCAGGAGGGTAGGGAAGCGCACGACTGGATGTGCGTCTAAATAGTGAGGCTGAAGAGATTGGCAAATCCGTCTCTTCTTAAGGCTAGGCTATGAATGCGAGGGAAATTTACAGTACCGAAGTTCCTGATCTCACACTGCCAAGAAAAGCCTCTAGGAGTAAATAGGTGCCCGTACCGCAAACCGACACAGGTAGGCGAGGAGAGAATCCTAAGGTGCTCGGGAGAACTCTTGTTAAGGAACTCGGCAAAATGACCCCGTAACTTCGGGAGAAGGGGTGCCCCGTTAGGGTTCATAGCCCGAGGGGGCCGCAGTGAAGAGGCCCAGGCGACTGTTTAGCAAAAACACAGGTCTCTGCGAAGCCGTAAGGCGATGTATAGGGGCTGACGCCTGCCCGGTGCTGGAAGGTTATGGGGAAGGGTTAGCGATCTTCGATCGCGAAGCTCTGAACCGAAGCCCCAGTAAACGGCGGCCGTAACTATAACGGTCCTAAGGTAGCGAAATTCCTTGTCGGGTAAGTTCCGACCCGCACGAAAGGCGTAACGATCTGGGCGCTGTCTCAACAAGAGACCCGGTGAAATTGTATTACCAGTGAAGATGCTGGTTACCCGCGACAAGACGGAAAGACCCCGTGGAGCTTTACTGTAGCTTGACATTGAATCTAGGTACGACTTGTACAGGATAGGTGGGAGTCGCTGAATCCGGAGCGCCAGCTTCGGTGGAGACATCGGTGGGATACCACTCTGGTCGTATCGGGGTTCTAACTCAGGGCCGTGATCCGGTCCGAGGACCGTGTCAGGTGGGCAGTTTGACTGGGGCGGTCGCCTCCTAAAAGGTAACGGAGGCGCTCCAAGGTTCCCTCAGCGCGGTTGGAAATCGCGCG
>NZ_KZ845698.1 GCF_003313465.1 Thermoflavimicrobium daqui | reverse complement strand
TCACCAACAAGCTAATGCGCCGCGGGCCCATCCCTAAGTGGTCGAAACCTTTTACGATTCGCTCATGCGAGCGAAAAGATTATCTGGTATTAGCCCCGGTTTCCCGGAGTTATCCCAGTCTTAGGGGCAAGTTGCCCACGTGTTACTCACCCGTTCGCCGCTAGGAGTTTTCCCGAAGGAAAACTCCCCGCTCGACTTGCATGTATTAGGCACGCCGCCAGCGTTCATCCTGAGCCAGGATCAAACTCTCAAAGAAGTTCTTAGCGATAGCTTAGTACTTCTTGTCCCGGAATCCATGATTCTAGGGCTACCGCTAGTAGTTTGATTGCTCATCAGAATTAACGAGTCATGTTTCACTCTTTAGTTTTCAAGGAACACTTTATCTAGTTCATCTATCAATCAGCGACATCAATTAATGTATCATAACTATCAAAGATTGTCAATAACTTTTTTAGATGAGATTGTTGTTTTCGTAACAACATCTAGAATTCTATCATGTAATATTTCCTTATGTCAATATCTTTTTAAGAAACAATAATAGGTTTATATTTTTTCTTATTACTAGTCTCTTTTTCTATGCTGTTTGCTTATTTACATTCTATTATTATATAATTTTATAATAATAATTAGAAAAAATCATTTATCTTTAGTAAATAGTAATTTATTCTTACTCACATTTCAAACAACAGGAGATGTCTAATATGGGAGATTTGGACTTATCAATGTTACTATTTCTCGTTATTTCCGGATTTATTGCAGCATTTATTGACTCGGTTGTTGGAGGGGGAGGTCTTATTTCGATTCCTGTTCTACTTGCAACAGGACTACCTCCAGCTGTTGCATTAGGAACAAATAAGCTAGCTAGTACACTAGCTTCCTTAACAAGCACGATTTCTTTTATGAAATCTGGAAAAATATCCGTAAAGTTAGTTCTCTATCTAATTCCTCTCTCTTTTATTGGTTCAATCAGTGGTGCTTATATTGTAAAACAAATCCCTTCCGAATTCTTAAAGCCGATGATTGTTGTTCTCCTCATTATCGTTACTATCTTTACGCTGTTCAAAAAAAATTGGGGGCAATCCTCGACCTATCAAGGACTTTCTTGGAAGTCTGGTATATTTATTGCACTAGCTGCATTACTTATTGGATTTTATGATGGTTTTCTTGGAGGAGGGACTGGATCCTTTCTTTTGTTTAGTTTTCTTTTGATCGGATTTGACTTTGTACAAGCTGCTGGTAATTCCAAAGTCTTAAACTTTACCAGTAACATTGCAGCATTAGGAATGTTCATCTATCTTGGACAGGTAAACTATATCTATGGCATTACCATGGGGATTTCCATGATAATAGGTGCATGGATCGGATCGAATATGGCTATAAAAAAAGGTTCTTCCTATGTCAAGATCTTATTTGTTACAATGACTGTTATTTTGATCAGTAAACAAGTATGGGATTTAATCCACGTTTAAAGGTGCCTACCAAAAGGCGCCTTTCCAATTTTTAAACTGACGTATCCTGATCCAAGCTGCAATAACCCAATTTTTAAAGTATATACTAATTGATTAGGTATTTCATCAGTTGGAGAAATAGTTAAAACTGGTTGTGCCCATAAATATATTGAACCAGTGATATACTTGGAAAGATAAAAAGGGAGTCACTTTATCAACTAACGCATACTTTAAAAAAGAACGAGGAAGATCAAAAAAGGTAGGTTAGAAAAAACCCGTGAAGAGTAGATGTCAAGAGTTTCTCATGATTTAAAAGCGCTCTTGTCTGCTATCAAAGGTTATGCGAAATCATTAATAATTTCTTTTAATAGGATGCGATATCTGCTTCCGTCAAAGGTTTTTTATGTAAAATATACAAAAAAGCCATCCAGTTTTTCTGGATGGCTTTTTTGTATGCCTGGCAACGACCTACTCTCCCAGGGGTCTGCACCCCAAGTACCATCGGCGCTGAAGGGCTTAACTGTCGTGTTCGGGATGGGAACGAGTGGAACCCCTTCGCTATAATCACCAGACGTTTCCCAGAATCTGTGATTCTGGGACAATATTTAGATGTGTGAATCACACACCTTGAAAATTAGAAAGGAAATGAAGTCAGAGTGAGAGTAAGTAGGTTAAGCCCTCGACCGATTCGTATCCGTCAGCTAAACACATTGC
>NZ_KZ845697.1 GCF_003313465.1 Thermoflavimicrobium daqui | reverse complement strand
AACCTCACGGACCCAGCCGCCGAAGGTGGGGCAGATGATTGGGGTGAAGTCGTAACAAGGTATCCCTACCGGAAGGTGGGGATGGATCACCTCCTTTCTACGGAGTATCTTTATCGATACAAATTTTTGAATCGAAACCTCTCGGGTCATGTCTCACCTTTAGTTTTCAGGGAATGCTAATTACGGGCCTATAGCTCAGTTGGTTAGAGCGCACGCCTGATAAGCGTGAGGTCGGCTGTTCGAGTCAGCCTAGGCCCACCATTTTCCTATCTAGTTTTAAATCTTGGGGCTATAGCTCAGCTGGGAGAGCGCCTGCCTTGCAAGCAGGAGGTCAGCGGTTCGATCCCGCTTAGCTCCACCAATAAATAAGAAAAGGACTTCGCTTAAGCGAAGTCCTTTTCTTATTTATTGATTTGATTATGGATTTTTTATTATAAAAACCAAAGAATTGTGGAATGTCCATGAGGATTATGACCAGACTATATATAAAACATCAGCAAAAAGCTTATCAGTAAGCAATACAATATATCATAATCCGTTGTTGTTTTAATAGAGGGAAAAGAATAAATGACATAAATATTTAAATAAATATTCTGTTTTTAATTTCTGTTTGTAGCTATACTATAAAAAGATTGTTAAATCAGAAAGAAAACTACGCAATCATGCTTTCAAAATCTTATGTTATTGTACTAACAATCAAGATAATAAGGGGTGTATTATTTAAGTAATACTATAAGGATTTATTGATATTACCAATATATGTTTAATCCATTGATTCATTCTTATGCTATATTACAAGCTAACATGATAATGATAAAAGTTTTTATTATCCAAAATTGGGGATAAAGGGGAAATAGGATGTATACAACACAACAGATTGCCAAATTATTAGAAGTAAATAGTATTACTGAAAAGAAATCGGAGTTATTACGATGGATTAATGAGGAAAAAATTCATTGTACTCCTACAGAAGATGGGACCTTTAGAATTTCAAATAAAGAAGTACAACGACTATTTTATGTAAAATGGAAGCCTATTATCTTCCAGCAAGTTAAACAATATGAAACAACGATACAAGCAATGCTCTCACAACTTGGAGATCCTTATACAGGAGCTTTAGGGAAGTTAGAAGCGCTACATGGATTAGTTCGTTGGGGATTTGCGACACTAGCAGGTTATCGCTATCGTTTGGATCATGATATATTAGCTGCAAAACAACTTTTCTATTTCTCTTTACAAATCCTCGAGACATATGATCGATTTGCTAAGATTGTATTAGAAGAGTTACCTTATGCTTCATATTTTCCAGTCTCATTTAAACAAAAAGTATTATGGGCTATGTTTAGTCAGAGATTTGATATAGCTTTTGAATCAGCATCTCATTATCAGCCTAACGACTTAGATGAGAAAAGTCATGAAGGGTTAATGATAAAATATTTACTTTTAAAGCAAGATAATCTTGCTTTAGATCATATAGAGAAATGGAAGGAAAAAGATCCGGAATATGACTTTGGCTTAATCTATGCACTTTTAGAAAATAATCAGCAGAAAATTAATAGAGAATTACATATAAAAGCAGATTTCCTATATAGACATTATTCGCAAGAAATGATTACACTTCCTTATGAATTATTGTGTGAAGATATATTGTTATATGGATGGATTGCACAAGGACGAGGTATTCCCGTTGTTTTTCAACATCCGCTTATGTCAGGAGAATGTTTTAAGAAGCATCATATGATCTATCCAGAGATGAATTTCTTGCCAGAAGAGCTAAAAAGGCTAATTTATAATAGGGCTGTTTAAGATTAATATAAATATATAATTACTATATTTTTTTAAATCGAAATGATCCTCTAAGTCTTTTTGCTTGGGGATCATTTCGATTTTTTGCTAGAAAAGTTTTTTATAAAAAATACTTGACTATAGTTTTAGTATATGATAGATTTATAACTGTCGCCGCGAGATGCGGTGAAACAAATAGAAACGCACCTTGAAAATTAGATAAGGAAATGATAGTCAAGGGAAAAACATTCACCGAGAGTGAGTACCTTAAAATATTAGGCTTAGGTAGGTTAAGCTAGTAAGGGCACACGGAGGATGCCTTGGCGCCAGGAGCCGATGAAGGACGGGACGAACACCGATATGCTTCGGGGAGCTGTAAGTGAGCTTTGATCCG
>NZ_KZ845696.1 GCF_003313465.1 Thermoflavimicrobium daqui | reverse complement strand
GTGGATATTCAGATGGAAGCTTTGATGTGGTCTTTACGAAGCAAGGAGCCCAGTTACCTGATATTGCTTGGCCAGGCATTCAGATCGAGCGAAATGAGCCACTAGCCAATCTCCCTGTTCGTTCCAAGCCAGTACTATCTGTAACAGAGCTTAGACGCTATCTACAAGATCGAGTCCCTGAAAGTATGATACCAGCCGCCTTTGTCATATTAGATGCATTACCACTCACACCAAATGGAAAAGTGAATCGAAAAATACTGATGGAATATCAGTTAGATACCACAGAAGTAACAACTTATTACGTACCACCACGTAATGATATAGAAAAGCATATAGCAGAGAATTTTGCTGACTTACTTGGTATGGATTTGATCAGTGTACAAGATAACTTTTTTGATCTAGGTGGACATTCGCTAATTGCTACCCGTTTAGTAGCTCGGATTCGAGATCATTGGGGCTATGAGCTCTCGCTACGTACATTCTTTGAAAATCCTACCGTAGAAGCTGTAGCACGATGGATTTCAACCTTCGAATCATCTGAAGAAGTCAAAACTCATGTAACTCAATGGGAACGAGTGGATCGAGATCAACCTTGTATCACTTCTTTTGCACAACAAAGATTGTGGGTATTAGAGCAGCTTGTAAAAGATAATCCTTTTTATAACATGCCAAGTGCGATTAGGATTCAAGGACCTTTAAATGAAGAAGCTCTTCGCTTAAGTTTATATGACCTTGTTGAACGACATGAAACATTACGGACCGTATTTATTGAACATGATGGACAACCAATGCAATTGATTACAAAACCAAAAGAGATCCACTTGGAGATCGAAGAAGTAGATGGCGCTTCCATCGAGGAGAAAGTACAAAATGCACGGAATATAGTTCATCAAGAAGCACTTATTCCGTTTAACTTAGAGCAAGGTCCCCTGCTACGTGTACGTTTGTTAAAGCTGAATCATACAGATCATGTGTTGGTTGTTGTTATGCATCACATTGTTTCAGACGGTTGGTCAATGAGTATATTCCATCGGGAATTAAGTGCATTGTATGAAGCACGGATCAATCATACACAAGCACAACTATCCCTTCTGCCAATTCAATACGCTGATTTTGCAGCTTGGCAAAGGAAGTGGTTGTCTAGTTCAGAGTTGGAACGACAGCTTAGATATTGGAAAGAACGTTTGGATGGTTTATCTCAATTGGAACTTCCGACTGACTTTGCTCGTCCTGCAATTTCTACATTCCGTGGTAACATGCATGTTTTTCAAATCGATTCTAAGCTTACGAAGCGTTTGGAGGCACTGAGCCAAACATATGGAAGCACCTTGTATATGACCTTACTAGCCATCTTCCAGTTGATGCTACATCGTTATACAGGACAAAGGGATATTGCTGTTGGGTCACCGATTGCCAATCGAACTCAAAGTGAAATAGAAGGACTGATTGGCTTCTTTGTCAATAGCTTAGTCATGAGGGCGAATTTATCTGAAGATATGACTTTCACTGATTTATTAGTTCAAGTCAAGGAATCAACATTAGAAGCCTATGCCCATCAAGACTTGCCATTTGAAAAGTTAGTAGAGGAGTTACAGCCAAAGCGTGATCTTAGCCGGAATCCGCTTTTTCAAGTGGTTTTTGCTTTGCAAAATGCACCTTATGAAGAGTTAGAGCTTGCAGGCTCATCCGTTGTTCCATTTGAAATGGATGTACAAACAACTCGTTTCGATTTGGAACTGCATATGTGGCAAAATGCAGGAGAACTCCAAGGTTATTTAGTCTACTCTCAAGATTTATTTAAGTCGGAAACGATGGAGCGCATGGCAGAACATTTTATCCAGTTAGTTGAAGGAATTTGTGAAAATGAGTCCGTGCCTATTTCTGAATTACCATTAACCAATGAGAGTGAATATCGACAACTGCTACAATATGCGAACCATAATCCCGTTGTTTATGATTCACCTGCCTGTATTCATCATCTCATTACAGAATGGGCGGAAAAACAACCTGATGCTTATGCCATTATAGGAGATAGCGGTGCTTTAACATACCAAGAACTAGAATCCCGTTCTCTTCTGTTGGCACAACACTTACAGGATTTAGGGATTGGTTTAGGAGATCGTGTGGCTGTTTGTATGGGACGATCTGTTGATTTGATTGTATCATTAGTAGCTATTTTGAAAGTAGGAGCGGTTTATGTCCCGTTGGATGCAGCATATCCTATGCAGAGATGCCATTATGTAGTCAAAGATAGTGCTGCTCGACTAGTAATGATAGATAGCTCGACAAGTCACTTATTTGAGGGGTTGGGAGTTTCGCTTCTATGTATCGATGAATCTCTATTTAACATAGAAACAAAACCCAGCTTATCGGTTGATGTGACTCCATCCGATTTTGCCTACATTATTTATACCTCAGGCTCGACTGGACGCCCCAATGGTGTGAGTGTAACGCATCAATCCATTCAGAGTTTGGTGGCTTGGCATCGTGAAACTTTTGGACTGGGAACAAGTGATCGCTGTACCCAAATAGCAGGAACGGCCTTTGATGCGATGGCTTGGGAAGTGTGGTCTACTCTTGGCTCAGGTGCAACTTTGGTTCTAGCCGATGATCAAGTACGTCTATCACCAAAAGCACTGATTCAGTGGTTTTCTGAAATGGGGATTACCGTTTCATTTGTACCTACTCCATTAGCGATGGAAATGCTGTCCGAAGACTGGTCAGAAGCAACCCCACTCCGTGTCATGCTGACAGGAGGAGATCGTCTCAC
>NZ_KZ845695.1 GCF_003313465.1 Thermoflavimicrobium daqui | reverse complement strand
CGGAAGGGATAAGCGCTGAAAGCATCTAAGCGCGAAGCCCACCTCAAGATGAGATTTCCCTCTGACTTGTTCAGGTAAGACCCCTTGTAGATGACGAGGTGGATCGGTCCGAGGTGTAAGCACAGCAATGTGTTTAGCTGACGGATACGAATCGGTCGAGGGCTTAACCTACTTACTCTCACTCTGACTTCATTTCCTTTCTAATTTTCAAGGTGTGTGATTCACACATCTGAATATTGTCCCAGAATCGCAGATTCCGGGAAACGTCTGGTGATTATAGCGAAGGGGTTCCACTCGTTCCCATCCCGAACACGACAGTTAAGCCCTTCAGCGCCGATGGTACTTGGGGTGCAGACCCCTGGGAGAGTAGGTCGTTGCCAGGCATATCAAAAAGCCATCCAGAAAAACTGGATGGCTTTTTGATTATTTTTCACGTTTTTGCGTAAGAAGTCTCTATCTTCTCTAGACAGCCCTAAAATAGTATATGTGTGACATCCTTTGACAACTGAATGATATAAAGGTAGCTATGAGGAAAGACGGTCATGGTGTAATATTATTTCCGAACTTCCATCTCTACATGAAGGAGATACTCATTCAAGATCCATAGATAATACCTGTTTAAACTCTTTTATGCCCAAGCTGGTTACTTTTACAGCACGTGTATTGGATAAACGCACAATCCATTTTAAATTAAATAAATGTTCCAAAATAGCTTGTCCTAAGGCACCTGCAAGATGGTGGCGACGTTCGCTCCAATCCAAGCAACATCGTGCAAAAGAACGACGTTTTTTTCGTATGGATTGTAGGTTAATGCCAAAATTAATCAGAAACTTTTCCCCAGTTTGGGTAAGAATAAAGTTGTCTTCATTTTTTTGTAAAATATTATTTTCAACTAATGTATCAGTAAGCAAAACACCTAATTTCCCAGCTAAATGATCATAGCAAGTTCTAGCGTAGCGAATAGCTTGATTTTGGTCAAATTGCTTTAGTGAATTGATTTTTTCTTCAGGGGCAATGCATAGCAAAGATTCGATGATAGGGACCATATCTTTACTGATAAACTGATAGTAACGGTGTCTACCATATTTCTTTACTTGTACAATATTTAGTTCTAACATTTTCGCTAGATGGTAGCTAGCAGTTTGTGGTGTAACACCTGCGCTCATCGCTAATTCCGATACAGTATGAAATCTTGCATCTAACAAGGTTTGTAACATTTTTGCCCGAGTTGGATCAGCAAATAAAGATGTAGCAATAGCTAAATGCGATACATTCTTCATTAAAGTCACCTCCCTTTGATGTAATCCATATTTCGATGATAGTCTACAAATTTGTATTTTACAATGGATCCACAAGGGAGGGAAATACATGAAAGAAAAAATATCAGAGTCTTTCATTCAAACGATTTATCCTAAAATCTTATATTATGGAACACCTGTGCTTTTACTAACAACATTAAATGAAGATAATAGTACTAATATTAGTCCAATGTCTTCTTCATGGGCATTAGGGTATAGTATTGTCTTAGGAATGAGCTCAACAAGTAAGGCATATGAAAATATCTGTAGGCACCAGGAATGCGTAATCAATCTCCCTGATTCCTCTCTATGGACAAACGTAGAAAAAATAGCGTTGCTTACAGGAAAAAAACCGATTCCTAGTTTTAAAGAGGAAATGGGATTTCAATTTGAAAAAGACAAGTTTGGTGTATCTGGCTTAACACCAACTCTGTCTAATTTAGTTAGTCCGATGCGTATTCAGGAGTGTCCTATTCAGATGGAAGCAAAGGTTGTCGATATAAGATCTTTGAAGCAGACTCCATCACTGGTTGCTGTAGAGACTGAAGTGGTTCATGTCCATGTTCATTCTGATATCATTTTAAGAGATAACTATATTGACCCAAGTAAGTGGAGTCCTTTGATTTATAATTTTCGACATTATTTTGGTTTAGGAGAAGAATTAGGTAAAACTTCTCGTTCAGAGACTTGATAGAAATCGAAAAAAAATAGATAATCGTAAGGGATATTTATGTAAAAGGGATCAAAATGGTTAAGGGAGAAGGCAAATTGTTTGGATAGTTTCACAGATATACAAGTTACATGTCTTGTTTTTTAGTGATCTAACTTCTTAGTCTTGAATGCCAATTACTTATTTAGAGGCTGTTGCATAAATAGCCGCTCATCGTTTTTGAACTCACTTCCGCTAAAGGTTTGGCGCAAAAGTTGTTCGCTTCAAAAACGAATTGCTCTTATTTTAGGAGTGATCTAGGTTTTTGGTCGAGCTATTAGGCATGCTCTATTAGATTGAGTTCTCAAATTAATGTATCATCTTGTGGAACTATCCTGTTTTTATGTCTTGAATGGATAGTAAAAGTTTATTACCTTTGGATTTTTTATTTCCTATAAAAATAAAAAAGGTGTTGACACCTATTTATATGTGTGTTAAATTATTAAATGTCGCCGCAAGAAAGCGGTGAAACAACAGAAAGTGTTCCTTGAAAACTAAAGAGTGAACATGACTCGTTAATTCTGATGAGCAATCAAACTAGTAGCGGTAGCCCCAGAATCATAGATTCCGGGACAAGAAGTACTAAGCTATCGCTAAGAACTTCTTTGAGAGTTTGATCCTGGCTCAGGATGAACGCTGGCGGCGTGCCTAATACATGCAAGTCGAGCGGGGAGTTTTCCTTCGGGAAAGCTCCTAGCGGCGAACGGGTGAGTAACACGTGGGCAACTTGCCCCTAAGACTGGGATAACTCCGGGAAACCGGGGCTAATACCAGATAATCTTTTCGCTCGCATGAGCGAATCGTAAAAGGTTTCGACCACTTAGGGATGGGCCCGCGGCGCATTAGCTTGTT
>NZ_KZ845694.1 GCF_003313465.1 Thermoflavimicrobium daqui | reverse complement strand
GGGGTAGCGTCAGGAAAATGCGGATTTACAACGTTAAGGAAACCAAAATATAAAAAGTCTAATTTCTCGGTGTTATAAGTGAAAAATTAGGCTTTAGTTACTTCATTAAAGCGCCTGATTGTTGAAGACTAAAGTTTATATTCACCAAGAAAATTGATGTGCTCTTATCCTAACAAATTTTATTTAGGACTTACATGTATGCCTTCACTCTCTCGCCAATCTGCGTAAAGTATACGCTTTACATTATCATATCCATTGGTAGTTAATTGGTTATCTAACCACTGTTGATCAAATCCGAGTTCATGTAAATTATCCCATAAAATTTCCCCATCTATAATTAACGATGTTGGGAGGTCTACTGGACTTTCTGGAAGATTGAGATCTGGTTTTTGATACTTGGATTTTAATAATAAACTTATTTGCCCATTAGCTTCCAATATACCGTATTTGACTTCGCGAACTGAAAAGACATTATTTTGACGGAGTATACTCAATACTTGATTTACATCTCTGTCCATAACACCATCTCGAATGATGATGTTAGGATTGCCTAATAAGAGAGAACGTGTCGATTTATTTTTTAGAGTCATAAACTCTATTCCCAACATAAGAAACGTCCACAATCCGATGGCATATAAAAAATGAAAAATCCCTACCTTATCTTCATAAATGTTATTTCCTAAAAAATCTCCAAGTACTAACACAAAAACTAAGTGAAACGGGGTTTAACTGATAGATGGATGTTCTGCCTGTTATGATAATGATAAAAAATAAAGTTGCAAAACCTACTATGACTTTGATTGTCAGTAAACCCAAAAAAACTTCACCCAAAATTTATTCCTCCATTTTATATTTCACTCGATTTCAAAAATCCTCATGTTTTAAAATATTTATATTACAACATGTAAGCTAATTAAAATCAGAAAGATAAATAATACCGGTTTTTTCAACTTATAATAATGGAGAAAGCACGCGAGCACCCTGTTCAACAATGCGCTCGGTCAGGGATCGTTGCAACAAGTCTTCAATTCTTAATGGTACAGAATCAGTAAGATCCCTCTCGAACTGCTCTGTGAGTTCCCTTGCCACATCAGCACTGTACACGACTTGACACACCTCATAATTCAGGCGAAAACTTCTCATATCGCAGTTTGCTGAGCCTACGGCAGCAATCTCCTCATCGATGGTCAACACCTTCGCATGTATCATTCCTTTGTCGTACTGGTAGATTTGAACTCCAGCTTCTATAAGTTCTCCGTAATAAGTACGGCTTGCAAGACCCACGATTTTTTGATTATTGTGGCGAGGAACCAGCAATCTTACACGGACACCACGAGTTACTGCTGTCTTTAATGCCATGATAATATCCGTTTCTGGTACAAAATAGGGTGTTGTTAAATCAATAGTCTTGGTCGCCTGTGTTATACATATAAAGTAAGCTTGCCGAATGACTGGGGTAGGAATTCCAGGGTTTCCTTCCAACGTATGGATATACGCTTTATGCAATGTCCTAGTTTTTCCGGATATGTCCATTTCTTTATCATCAAGGGTGCTCAACTCTGATCCCAATTCGGCTGACCATTTGGAATGATCTGCTCTGCCGATTGAATTGATTTTCGTTACCTCTGATTTTGTTTTCAAATTTGTTTTTGATTTTATCCTTTCCGGCACAGCGATTTCCCAATGAACATCAAAAACAGTCTGCAAGTCGCCTGTTGCTTCCCCTATAATTTGCAAATGAGTGTCCCTCCAAAATCCTACGTCTGGCTTTAATCCTGTATATTCATACCCAACGTTCATACCGCCAGTAAAGGATTCCTTTCTGTCAATCGTCACAATCTTACAATGATCCCGATAATTCCAATTGGACAAAATCCAGGGAAATCGCAGAGGAAATATTGTCCTGCATTCTATCCCTGCTTCAACCATCTGCCGGATTTTTTCACGCGGGAATTTATAACTCCCCAAGCTATCTCTCATAAAACGAACCTGCACTCCATTTAATGCTTTTTCGATTAGCAGTTCTGTGATTCGATTACCAATTTGGTCGTTCCGATAGATGAAATATTCCAGATCAATGGTTTCTTGGGCTTTTTGCAGGGATACAAGGAGTTGATCATATTTTGCTATCCCATTGTTAAACACTTGGACTTGGCCCATTCGAAGCCCATTCACAGTGAAATGCCGTAAAGCATTGGCAATTACCGATGCTGAAGCACCGAATGTCTCAGGTAATTTGTTAGATTCATTTTTAGAACAGGTCAATCTTTTTCGATGAATAAACCTAGGGTTTGATATGCTAAGATATAGCCAGAAACCAATGACAGGTAAAAAAAGGACGATTATTATCCAATTCAAAGCCTTGGCAGGCCGACGAACTTCCCAAATTGCTATGAATAAGATAAAGAACGTATTTAACAGGTATAGATAAAAAATCCACTCCAACTGGAATCCCTCCTTCTGTTACTCTTAACATGTACAAACTATGTAACCAGTATACGTATGGAATATGAAGGGATTGTCTGTTATATATTATGGACTACCTTTATAAGAACTTGTATAAGATATTAAGAACGAAAAAAAGAGAATTAAGGTTGGGAAAGTTCTGACATCAAGAAAGGCGTAATGATCTGGGCACTGTCCTAACTAGAGACTTAGTGATTTTGAAAATTACCATCTGGTAAATTCCTAAATATAGGTATAATTTTTTATAAATTTGGAAAATGAAAGTGGTAAATGCAACAAGAAGTAAATAAGAGAAAACATTAATTTATATTGGGAGGAAATCGTCTTAAAATTAGTCGTTAACATCTTTTTTGTTAATGGTTAATGAATGATCGGTATCTCTAACAGCAGCATAAAAAAAATCTTTGATTTGAAGA
>NZ_KZ845693.1 GCF_003313465.1 Thermoflavimicrobium daqui | reverse complement strand
GGAACAGTTTCAGCATCCCTTATTATGGGGAAATTAGGTTCTTATTCAAGACAAAACAGCTTGGCTACAGCCTTACGTGAGATGGGCCGAATAGAAAAAACGATCTTTATTTTGAATTATATTTCGGATGAATCATTAAGAAGAAAAATACAAAAAGGATTGAATAAAGGAGAAGCCATGAATGGACTGGCAAGAGCTATTTTCTTCGGAAAACAAGGAGAGCTTAGGGAACGAACCATACAGCATCAAGTAGAGTAAGAACCCGGCGCCTTGGCATATCTCTATGCTAGGTTTCCAAGAACTCCTCTCCGAACCGTACGTACACCTCTCGATGTATACGGCTCTCCACTTATCAATCTAGCTTTCCGTTGTGCAATTTGAGATGGCAGTCTTTACAAAGCGCCATGGTTTTACGTTTTCTTTCAACCATGCGCTTTTCCCATCTTTTCTTGCCTTTTAGGTCTTTTAGCTTCCTAACGTGATGAATTTCAAGTGGCACGTTTGTACTATTGCACCATTCGCATTTTTCCGCTAAAAGTCTATCAATCAAACTCGTTCTATTATAAATAATTCCTCGTCCCATCGGGACGGCGTCTATAGAGATATCTTTGGAAATTTCGGTTTGCTTTCTAAACCCATCATTGTAAAAGTAGGAAATTCTTTGCCCATTCTTCGTCTGATACCTTACGGCAAATTTGCCATTCACACTATACTTACTGATGATTTTGCTAACGCTTGATTTGTACTTACAAGCAAATGTTTTGTACATGCTGTATTCCATAATGTAACTAAAGCGATGAAGCTTGTATGCATTATTTGCTAAGCGATAATAGTTGTATAACCCTCTGATTTCAGCATTGTATATCGCAAGGATCTCTAAGTCATCATTTTGAAGAAGATGGGATCTGTGCATTGATTTCCATTTCTGATTCTTCGAATCTATTCTTATCGCTTTGTATTCAATAAGCTTGTTTCTCCACGCTTCATGAGGGACAAGAAGTTCACAAACCATTGATCTGGTTCGTTGCTTGTGTCCACTACTGGTGCGTTTTGAAGTTAAAGGATCATGACTGACCTTTATGTCATATCCCAAGAATCTTGCTCTGTTGGATGAGTGGGTGATTAGTGTTTTCTCTTGAGATAGCTGGATAAGATATTCTGTGATGTCTTTTTTAATTCTTTCACAGTCCTCTTTGCTACCAATAACACCGATAATGAAATCATCAGCGTATCGCACGTATTGCAACCTTTTAAAACCATCGTCCATAGGGTCTTTATATGGTAATTCCATCATTTCATTTTTAAGTTGTTTAAGGTGAACTATTGCATCTTCTTTTTCTTGTTCGTTCATGTCGTCCCAATTGTTTTTGTATTTATTTCTCGCTCGGAAGAGCCGCGTTTCTTTTGTGCGGTACTCTGTCAATCTCTTGCGAGAATTACCTTTGTCGAAAGATGTTTTATATTTCTCGATGAACTGATCCAGTTCATTCAAGTAGATATTCGACAGTATGGGGCTTATGATCCCACCTTGAGGTGTTCCACTGTAAGTTTTACGATACACCCAATCTTCAAGAAAGCCTGCTCTGAGGAATTTCCATATGAGACTAATAAAGTTTTCGTCATCAATTTTCCTTCTGAGAATGTTTATAAGGATATGATGATCTATGTTGTCAAAGAAACCTTTTATATCGCCTTCTATGAACCACTTAGTACCAGTGAATTTATTTTTTGCCTGGGTTAGAGCAGTATGACAACTTCGATTAGGCCGAAACCCGTGGGACACTGTGGAAAACGTTTTGTCATAGATGCTTGAAAGAAGCATTCTCACTACTTCCTGTAGCAACTTATCTTCGAATGATGGTATACCCAATGGACGTTTTTTCCCGTTCTTCTTTGGGATATATGTTCGTTTCGATGGTTTTGGTTGATAGCTGTGATCTTTAAGACTGTTAATCAAATTCTCAATGCGTTCTAGGCTCATACCGTCGATAGTTTGACCGTCGGCACCTTCTGTCATATTTCCTTCTTTAGAATAGATGTTTGAATAGGCTAAGAGATAAAATTCCGTGTTGTACAAATTTCTATATAGACGTTTAAATTTATAATCCGAACGAGTTGTTTGTCTCGCTAGACTGTCTAACACGACTTGTGGACTTCTCATAGAGCCTCACGCTCCTTTCCATTTTTGTGTAAGACATGATAAGCTGTTTCCCTTCGCCATGTGGTAGGCTTTCCCTACCTCGGACTACTACGGAAACTCCGTTACCTTATTGGATATTCAGGCACTAAATGCCATAGCTATTAAGCATTCCAACTTAGGTAATCACCGTTTAGCACATGTAAGAACAAGCGCGTTGTAATTTCGGATGCGACGTTCGTCCTTTTCTTCTTATTGAAGACGGTCAACCTTTAGATCACTCCCGATTGACATGCAATTAATCAATAGGGTATTGGTTGTATAACGTTTATAAATACCTTCCGTTATAGATGGCCCTTTAATCACCTCGGACTATCGTTTAAGCAGTTTAGCTTTCATCCTTGTTTACAACTTTTCATCTTGCCATTCAGTCGTGACTTGGTATCTAGCCAACTTATGACTTTTCCAACATGCTACACTCCCCGTTCAGTTTCCTTCCCGGATAAGTTGGATGATGACAGGAGACGTGATCGTACCTGTTTCTTGCTAAAGAAAATTTCTTACATGACCTTACGGTCGCACTTGCAAAGAGCCAGTGCCTTAAACATCATTATCAATGCCATCAGTATCTGGAATACTTTACATCTAACAAAGGCAGTTGAATATCAAAAACGGTCAGGTAGTTTTAATGAAGAATTATTGCACCATATGTCACCTCTAGGTTGGGAACATATTAATTTACTTGGAGAATACCATTTTAATTCGGAGAAAATGGTCTCGTTAGATTCTTTAAGACCCTTGAAACTTTCTTAACGTTGTTAAAACTGGGGG
>NZ_KZ845692.1 GCF_003313465.1 Thermoflavimicrobium daqui | reverse complement strand
CAGGTAGAGGTACCAGTCCTTCAGACTGGTGGGTTGCCCCATTCGGAAATCTCCGGATCAAAGCTTACTTACAGCTCCCCGAAGCATATCGGTGTTCGTCCCGTCCTTCATCGGCTCCTGGCGCCAAGGCATCCTCCGTGTGCCCTTACTAGCTTAACCTACCTAAGCCTAATATTTTAAGGTACTCACTCTCGGTGAATGTTTTTCCCTTGACTATCATTTCCTTATCTAATTTTCAAGGTGCGTTTCTGTTGTTCGCTGTCATAGCAGCGACGTTTATTAATATAACACCACTCTACAAAAAAAGCAATACTTTTTTTGTATTTTTTTGTTCACAAAGTAAAAGAGGATAATCCATCCCTTTTTAAGCTATAATTTTTACAACATACATATTATATCTTTATTTGCATCTAGAATTGCAGTAATCCAATGAATCAAATCTACAGTAATTGAACTAATTGATTTATTGATCACAATTATCATCTTAATTGTACGTAAATTATATTTCCAAAAAAAGAATAGGTTTCCCTTTTCATTGCAAGAGAAACCTATATAATTTCTATCTATTGTTCTTTATTCTTATTTTTCTCAAATAAAGGGAGATACTCATCATAACCTTCTTCTTCTAATTTTTCTTTAGGAATAAAACGAAGGGCAGCGGAGTTAATACAATAACGTAAACCAGTTGGATCTGGTCCATCAGTAAATACATGACCTAAATGTGAATCAGCTTCCTTACTTCGTACTTCTGTACGAATCATACCATGGCTCTTATCCAATTTTTCAATAATTTGTGTTCGCTTAATGGGTTTTGTAAAACTAGGCCATCCACAACCAGAATCAAATTTATCCAATGAACTAAACAAAGGCTCACCAGAAACAATATCAACATAAATTCCCTCTTCTTTATGATCCCAAAATTCATTATGAAATGGTGGCTCTGTCCCATTATTTTGTGTTACTTCATACTGCATTTTGGTTAAACGTTTTTTTAACTCATCCTTATTTTTGTTCACCTTATTCACCTCTATATTCTCTTTTCGTTTATTTTACATAAAAAGAAGCCTCTTCACTCACCTTTTTCGGAAGTGAAGAAGCTTCTTTTTTGATCATTAACGAATTGGGCAGACACCCGTTGCACAGTCTTCCATTGTCTCGTCTAACTCTGTATCTTCGGCCATCTCATACTTCAATAGCTTCGTAAAATCAAATAGTTCCATTTCGGATGCCATTTTTTCATATTTTTCTGCTGTGCATGCTTCATAAGGTGCCAGCGGATAAGATCCACCATCATATGAGAGGAAAGAAACCCCGATAAACTGTGGCCAATTCTGATATACAATATGACATGCTTCATCCCATTCATGCGGCTTCAAAGTAATCGTATTGGAACTATTATGTTCTGTATAGGCATCTTGAAACATAAAGTAAGTATTGAATTGATCCTGTACATTTACAGAATCCTTGGTACGTTTGGCGCCTGATTTCACTGGGAAATCGATCACGAGTGTTCGAGCATTACGCATCTGTTCTTCGTAAGTGGTACCAGGAGTTCCAAACTCAGGGTTAATGACCCAGCCTTTATGTTCGAGACAAGCTTTTGCAAGCGGATCTTCAGCTGTGATACGAATACGGCGAATATAGTATGGACTATGAGACATGTGTAAACCACTTGACACGGCTCCCGCTACTAAGCTCAAGGTTCCCTCAGGTTTCACACTGGTTACAAGCAAAGAACGGTTTAATCCAAGCTCTTTAGCATAACGATCTGCTTCTTCTCTAGCCACACGCCCAAGTGTTTGTAAAATTTGACGCTCTGTCTCCGAATCTGCTGCGATTTCTTCCATAGCATCTTTCCATCCTGTAAGAGAAGTGCCCAATAAGCGTTCTTCTTTTTGTACCACATCCCAATGAGGGAGCTCTAAATCAACTAAAGTCATACGATAGCCAATTCGCGCAGATAGCTTTTGTGCTTCGATCAACTCATCGATTTTTAGTTTACCTTCATGTACAAATGCTTTTACATTGACTGTTGTTAAGTTACAGACGTTCTTAGACTTTAAAATGATCTCAGCACAAGGGTTCATTCCTATTTCATCCATTGTTTCTTCTAATTGTGTTTGAGTAGGTTCTGTAATTCCATGCTGAATCAAACGTCTTCTTGCCATTTCTGATAAATTAACAAAACCTGGTTCTCCTTCTGAGTGCATAACCAGAAAGACAAATTCTAAGTATTCTTTAGATGGCTGGTGGCGAAAAGCAATCGAGTTATTAGACATCCGCCGGTGGTGCAAAGGACGGCTATTGTTATATGGGAAAGGAATATAATTTTCAATTCCTTGCTTTTCAGCAAATTGCTTAGCTTCCGCTTTATCCGTAAAAGTTTTTATTCCATCTACATAAGGTACATCATAATGCTTTACACCCAATTGATCCCACCACTTCGGAATCGGAATACCTAGCCTGCTCATTTTCTGTTTAATTTGTTCGTGACGAGTAAATGCTTCTTCTCCCCACAGTCCATTAATTCCATATTTCGCAAATAAAGTTTCATAATCATCATGGTCAAACAAACAAATTTCGGCAGTACGTCTTACACCACCAACAACCACATTGTATCCTATCCGATTAGCAATATCTAACACATGAATAGGTCGAACACGTACATATCCTTCCTCTACTTCTTCTAAAGACAACATGTCTTTTTCTACTTCGTTTTTTAATACTTTTTCAATCCCTTGAAACATCTCTTGAAGTGGTTCGTGTCCACTCGCTGTACCACCAAATGTTTTTAAACGCTCACCTTTCGGACGGACAGAGTCATAATTGAAAGAAATATGTTGAATATGTGTATACTTCGGTTCGGTAAGGAGTTGAAAAAAGTAACGAAGTGATTCTACCCAACCTTCTTTTGAGTCTCCAATCGTTATTCTAGCTTGTCCTTGCTCTGCATTGATCTCTAATCGAGAATGTTCAAGGCGATCAGACTTTAGAACTGGCTGATATACTTCATGAGTAGTTCCAAATTGATTACGAATCGGACTCATTTTTTGACTTAATTTTTTAGTTGTCTTAAAGCCAACCCCCGTGCCTACTAAAAGTAGATAAAACAAGTCACAAAGATCTTCCCAATCCTCGATATTGGTAAAGCTACAGTTAAAATTGGCTAACGGGTATTTATCTGCAACTCCTGTTGAAGCATTCCCGACCCATAAAGTTCTACCTGAACAAAATTGCCGTCTATTAAATAAATTATCAAACATTAGCTCCGCTTCTTGGGTTAGCTCCCGTTTCTTTTCAACTAATTGGGCAGGAGATAAAGTTTTCGCAAAATAACGGTAGGCTAAATTTACATTGTATTCTGTAGCTCTATGGACTGTTTCTTTCCATACTTCACGTCTTCCATACTCAGGTAGATAACGAGAATAAGTTCGTAAATAGGTAAATTGCGCAATTGGCTCCATATCTCTTGGAAAATCAGGATATTTACTCAAAAACTGTTTAGATAAAAAGGTCATTACTTGTCCTCCTCGCCCAGTAACATACTGATGATCTATTTCAGTGTAATTAGACACACCATTTAAGTGGTACTCATATCATGGTGAAATTTTTATTTCACTTCGAAGAAAATTTAAGTATATAAGTCAGACCATCTTCTTGAAAATAGAATCAGAAGTGATGACTGCAGTATATGATAATACATAACCATTAAGAAAGAAAAGGTGACTACAAGTACCTCTCGAGTAGATAATCTTAAAAAAAGCTCACATCACTCCACTATATGTAGTATATCTTTGTTTTTTGATATTCAAGATATTGTATGATGTTAAATGATGGGTTTATTTCTATAATATCTCATCTCTTCAGCCTAGTTCATTTCTGTCCAACAACCATTTACAAATGCACATAAAAAAACCTATTTTTGATTAGGTCTAATCAAAAATAGGTTTTTTACATATTCCTTGAAAACTAAAGGTGAGACATGACTCGAGAGGTTTCGATTCAAAAATTTGTATCCATAAAGATACTCCGTAGAAAGGAGGTGATCCATCCCCACCTTCCGGTAGGGATACCTTGTTACGACTTCACCCCAATCATCTGCCCCACCTTCGGCGGCTGGGTCCCGGAGGTTCCCTCACCGACTTCGGGTGTTGCAAACTCTCGTGGTGTGACGGGCGGTGTGTACAAGGCCCGGGAACGTATTCACCGCGGCATGCTGATCCGCGATTACTAGCGATTCCGACTTCATGCAGGCGAGTTGCAGCCTGCAATCCGAACTGAGACTGGCTTTTTGGGATTGGCTTCACCTCGCGGTATCGCGTCCCATTGTACCAGCCATTGTAGCACGTGTGTAGCCCAGGACATAAGGGGCATG
>NZ_KZ845691.1 GCF_003313465.1 Thermoflavimicrobium daqui | reverse complement strand
AGTTGAACATCTTCGACATACAGATCAAAATAAACAAATTTATAGTAAACGAAAAGAAACGATTGAACGAGTTTTTGCAGATATGAAAGAAAAGCATGGTATGCGTTGGACGACGCTTCGTGGGAAGCGCCGAATTCAAATGCAGGCGATGCTACTTTTCGCTGCCATGAATTTAAAGAAACTCGCCAATTGGCGATGGAAAAACCATCGCCTTCATCGATTTTTTTATCAATTAATTAGTAAACCCCTTCTGAAAAACAAATTCAGAAGGGGTTTATCTACAGTCTGGGACAAATTATGATTTGTCTTGCCGGTGCTGCCGCTGAGGAGCAAATTTATGGAAATCGTAGTACAGGTGCCCGTAATGACTATGAACAAGCTTATCGATATGTACGAACTTTGATTGAAACAGGTTTATCAGATCTAGGAATTATTGATCCCGAATTAATGGATAAAGAAAAACTACAAACTGAAATGAGTAAACAACTACAACATCTATTTAAAAGAACATCAGAGCTTTTATTTCAGTATCGCTCTTTGTTTATGGAATGCTTATATATGCTTTTGCAAGAAGAAACTTTATCTGGCGAGGAATTTCGCAAAAGAATGCACCACTTTGTTGCTTGAAAATGAAGTAGATGAGAGGCTATACATTTGATAAAGGCTGCCTCTAAAAAGCCACTCATCGCTTTCCCACTTACTCCCGTGGTCTTGATCAGTCTATAGAGTTTCTTAGAGTTTTGCTCTAAGAAACTCTTGACCTTTTAGGGAAAAGTCGATTCCATACAAATCGATTCGCTCAGGAATGATCGAGGTTTTAAATCGAATGATGTAACATGCTCTGGTGAATTTATACTATTTTGATAATAGCGAAATTATATGAATTAAGGCAAATAAATTAGGTGAAAAGCTGGAGGTATGTAGGTAATTGTGATATGATGAACTTAATAGAAATTAGAGTTTGGGGAGGAACCCATCCAATGAAATTATCAAAAAGAGTACAACAGCTAGCTCCTTCACCAACATTGGCCATTACAGCAACAGCAAAAGAATTAAAACAACAAGGCCATGATGTTATTGGACTCGGAGTAGGAGAACCCGACTTTAATACCCCTGAGCATATTATGCAAGCAGCCAAAGATGCAATGGATTCAGGTCATACAAAATACACAGCATCAGGCGGAATTCCAGAGCTTAAAAAAGCGATTATCGAGAAATTAAAGACGGAAAATCAGTTAACTTATCAACCCAATCAAATTATTGTAACTGTTGGAGCAAAACATGCCTTGTATAATCTATTTCAAGCAATTTTAGATCCTGGTGACGAAGTAATTATTCCCGCACCTTATTGGGTAAGTTACATAGAGCAAGTAAAATTGGCTGGTGGTGTACCTGTTGTAATTGAAGGAAAAGAGCAGAACTCATTTAAAATTACCCCATCCCAGCTAGAAGGCGTTATTACAGAACGTACGAAGGCAATCTTAATTAATAGTCCGTCTAATCCTACAGGAATGCTTTATGTCGAAGAGGAGTTAAGAGAGTTAGGGAAAGTCGCTATTAAGCATGATATTTTGATTGTCTCTGATGAAATCTATGAGCACTTAATCTATGATGAAGATGTTCAGCATGTTAGTATGGCTAGCTTAGGACCAGAGTATTATGATCATACTATCATTATTAACGGTGTATCCAAAACTTATGCGATGACAGGTTGGCGTATCGGCTTTGCAGCTGGACCAGCTGAAATCATCAAAGCGATGATTGACATAGCAAGCCATAGTACCTCAAATCCCACTTCGATTGCACAATATGGTGCAATAGCAGCATTACAAGGACCGCAAGCACCTGTTGACGAAATGAAAATAGCATTTAAAGCACGTCGTGACTATGTCATTAAGCGGTTAAATGGCATTCCAGGTTTCCGTTGTTTGAAGCCTGCTGGTGCATTCTATGCCTTTGTAAACATTCGCGAAGCATTGGATCAGTCTGGTAAGTTTAAAACCCCAGATGAGTGGGCAAAAGCTTTATTAGAAGAAGAATTAGTGGCAGTTGTACCTGGATCCGGATTTGGTTCAGATGATCATATCCGTATTTCTTATGCTACATCGATGGATCAGTTGGAAAAAGCAATAGACCGAATTGAGCGTTTTGTAAAGAATCATTAAGCTAAAAAGCCGAACCTCCATGTAAGGAGTTCGGCTTTTTAATGTCTATGCTTCAGAACTGTCAAAGTTATGAGCGCTTTCTTCTTGACAAAGGTACGGAGGGAGAGGGCGATACCTGTCATAAGGACGATAACGATCCCTCAACATATGTTTTAATGTTTTATATGCCATTTTGCTATGATGGTATGCTTTATACAATTCATGACGGTCGTAGTACTGGCGATCATAACGCGAGCGGGAAAAGTCCGGCCAATATCTACGATGAGGGTTCGAACCACATTTATGATGCTTCCAATCCATTTAAGTACCTCCTTTACACGAAGTAGATGTTACATTGTATCATATGAAGGTAGGTAATAAGATGTATTAAGTCAAATGCCTGAATTTAATAAAGAAAAAACCCCAGTTACAACTGGGGTTAGAGCTTAAATCACTTCACGAATCAAGCTGATGACTTTACCAAGAATCGTTACTTGTGGTAATAAAATGGGCTCAAGTCGGTCATTTTCAGGCTGAAGCCGAATGTGGTCAACTTCCTTATAAAAACGCTTAACTGTTGCCTCACCTTCTGGTGTCATCGCTACTACAATATCACCATTGTCTGCGGTTTGTTGTTGTCGAACAACTACATAATCTCCATCATGGATTCCAGCATTAATCATACTATCACCTTGAATGGAGAGTAGAAAGACAGTTTGTTCATCTCCTGCGAGTCGCCTTGGTAAGGGATAATACTCCTCAATATTCTCAATTGCAGTAATGGGCTCTCCGGCTGTTACCTTACCCACTATAGGAATCATCACTGTGTCAATATTTTGTTTTTCTGTCTCACCATTAATTCGCTTAAGTATTTCAATCGCTCTTGGCTTGGTTGGATCACGTCGGATATATCCTTTTTTTTCTAGACGAGCTAGATGACCGTGAACTGTAGAACTGGACGCTAAACCTACGGCTTCACCGATTTCCCTTACGGATGGTGGGTATCCTTTTTCATTTACTTCTTTTTCAATAAAGCTAAGGATTGAATGTTGACGAGGTGATAACTTACTCATTTTTTTCTACTACAAGAAGTCAAAGCGGATTATACTTGATAAGTGTTGAATGGCTAGAGATATTCCCACACTCTTGTAGTAGAGCCCCCCCTTTCCATTTTTCGAAATTTTCGTACCTTGTATCCCTTTTTGGTAACTGTTTTCAGGTATCCTTCTTATCCGGTTGTATCTGATTAAACTGTTTTATCCTATATAAGTATACATGAATTAACATAAAATAACAAACGTAAGTTCTCTTTTTATTTTAAGTTTAGATCATTTGTTCTAATCGATCTAATGCTTGATCTTTTTCAGTATTGATAACATGGGTGTATATTTGAGTTGTTTGGATACTGGAATGACCTAAAATTTCTTGAACAACTCGCAGATTTTCGCCATTTGACAATAGTAAGGTAGCTAAAGTATGACGAAGTTTATGTGGTGAGATTGATGAAGCTTTTGGAGGCAAGTTCGCTTCACGTACATATTTTTTAATAATTTCTGATATCGCTTTTCGACTTATTCTTCCGAAATTTTTATTTAAAAATAATGCATTTTGATGATTAAGATGGGTTGGGGTAGGACGGACTTCTAAGTATTCTTGAAGTGACTGAACTGCTTTATTATTTAACTTAAGCATACGTTCTTTCCCACCTTTTCCAATAATGATGACTCTATACAGTGACCCATCCGTTTGAATGCTATTGATATTTAGATTGATTAGCTCAGATACACGCATGCCTGTATTTAATAAGAGAAGAATGATCGCGAGATCACGTGCTTCAAGCCAGCTATTCCGTCTTTTTTTACTATGATAGGTATGTACGGCTTGAACTAACCGGAGTGCTTCATCTTTTGTTAAAAAAACAGGGACTTTTTGTTTTGTCCGTGATCGTAAAGTCGCATCTTCATATTCTTCCATCGGATCACGCTCTAAAATATGATTTTTAACTAAAAAGCGAAATAAAGAGCGCAGAGATGCACGCTTTCGCTGTTTTCCACTATGGGAATTTTCTCGAAAGTGCTTGCGTTCGATCCATTCTTCTATTTGACTACCTGTACGGTGATCTGTTCGCTTTATCAATACATAGACCGAACGCTCATATCCATTTTCAATATGGCGAAAAAAACGTTTAATAATCATGGGTTCTATCTGGTATAAGGTCTTATTTTTTGATGCTAGGAAATCAAAAAATAGAGAAAAATCATAAGCATAGTTAGCAATGGTTTGAGGTGAACGTTCTGCACTGATCATTTCAAGAAAAAACTCCTGTACTTCTTCAGGAAATTGACTTACAATCTTGTTGATATTAGGAGATAGTCGACGTGATATGATAGGAGGATTGTTCTGATTCATATAAATAGTGCTCCTTTCTATCCGAGATATTATATAAAAATATATTTAAGATTCAGCTCTATTTTATTTCTATGATATATTTGATTCAAGAACATTTATTCCCATTAGTTAGATTATCATATTTTTACCATTTTGAAAAGTGGGTATCTCTTATTTTGAATTACCATAAGAGATAAAAAGAAGCGCCTAATGGGCGCTTCAGCTTGTCGACAAAGTTCATTTTTGAACAGGTCGACAAGCTTTTTTTGTCGAATAAAGAAAGAAAGAAGAAAGTTATAAATGGGGGATGTTTTGTGTTAACCAAACGAGGAGAAAATGGTCGACATCAGATGGAGATTATAGCATTAGATGATTTGGTACCTGCGGACCATTTGGTCCGCAAAATCGAAGAAAGCATCAATTTTGACTTTATCTATGATCTTGTTGAAGACTATTACTGCTTGGATAAT
>NZ_KZ845690.1 GCF_003313465.1 Thermoflavimicrobium daqui | reverse complement strand
AATCTCCGGATCAAAGCTTACTTACAGCTCCCCGAAGCATATCGGTGTTCGTCCCGTCCTTCATCGGCTCCTGGCGCCAAGGCATCCTCCGTGTGCCCTTACTAGCTTAACCTACCTAAGCCTAATATTTTAAGGTACTCACTCTCGGTGAATGTTTTTCCCTTGACTATCATTTCCTTATCTAATTTTCAAGGTGCGTTTCATTTTGTTTCACCGCATCTCGCGGCGACAAGTAATAATATATCATGCCGATTTAATAAATGCAACCCTTTTTATAAAAAATATTTTAGAACCAAACCACCTATTTTTTATTACCCTTATGTCATGTATTTTCCAGGAACCAGTTAGAAATCCTTATATCATAGTTAAAAAGTTAATCACTTTTATAAAGCTATTACTTAACCCCAAAGGAAGTGATCACTGAATTTAAAAATCAAAGAAAACAATAGTATAAGCTAGTACACCGATGAAAATATATTTTATCTCTATAGATTATATAGAGGTTGCCCTCTTAATCGGCATCTCATCGTTTTTGAACTCACGCCCGTAGACTTACTAGCCAAAAGTTGATCCTATACAAAAACGATTCGCTACTTCAACTAGCAATAGTCTAGATTTTGTCTCGATTTAAACATGCTGTATATATTTTTTATTAATCTGTGTCGTATTTTATAACTGTACATATTATACAGCCTTTTATCTGATACTTTTATAAAAATTATCTTGTTATCTCTTAATTTTATTTATGATTCCATTATATATGCTCCGCTACTTTTTCTATTTTAGATAATAGATCTACTAATAATGCCTTATAACTTTGTTTTCCTGTTTAATACTCCGTACTTATCAAAAAGAAGTGAAACAAAAAAGAAAATTATTATATGAGGATACATGATAATCAGGCTAGATCTTTTCTTATTGAGAAAGGAGTTTTTACATTGAATGAATCAGAAAACCTTAAACGAGGGCTAAAAAATCGACATATCCAATTGATTGCAATTGGTGGAGCAATTGGAGTAGGGTTGTTTCTAGGATCTGCTAAAGCGATCCAAGCTGCAGGTCCTTCACTGATGATTTCATATCTTATCTTTGGAGTTATCGTCTTTTTTATGATGAGAGCATTAGGTGAGATGATTTTATATAAACCTATTTCGGGATCCTTTAGTGATTATGCCCAAGAATTTATAGGACCTTGGGCAGGATTTTTTACAGGTTGGACATATTGGTTTGCTTGGATCGTTACAGGTATGGCTGAAATCACAGCAGTAGGTAAATACATGACTTTTTGGTTTCCTAATCTTCCTCAATGGATTCCGGCTTTGATTGCACTGATTTTTGTTTATCTTATTAACTTAGTCGCTGTAAAACTGTTTGGTGAGTTTGAATTTTGGTTTGCATTAATTAAGATAGTAACTATTCTGGCACTCTTAGTGATCGGTATTCTCATGATTACAACAGGCGTTGGGCACGAGGGACAACCTGTAGGAATATCAAACTTATGGAAACATAAAGGTTTTTTTCCTCATGGTATTATAGGGATGCTTCTGACATTACAAATGGTTGTCTTCTCATTTCAAGGAGTAGAATTAGTAGGAGTTACCGCTGGAGAAGCTGAGGATCCAGAGAAAACAATCCCATCTGCTATCAATAATATTATCTGGCGGATTCTTATCTTTTATATCGGTGCTTTGTTTGTGATTATGGCAATCTATCCTTGGATTCAACTTGATGGAAGCTCTAGCCCATTCGTTCTTGTCTTTGAAAATATTGGAATTCCTGCTGCTGCAGCCATTATTAACTTTGTTGTCTTAACTGCTGCTTTATCTTCTTGTAATAGTGGTATATTTAGTACAGGTCGAATGTTAATGACATTATCCCAACATAAGCATGCACCTAAATCGCTAGCTAAAATAAATCGTAGACAAGTTCCTTCTGTAGGTCTAACCGTTTCTTGCTTTGTTTTATTAATTGGTGTCGTGCTGAACTATTTCGTCCCAGAAAAAGCTTTTGTTTACATTACTAGTGTAGCAACTATTGGAACAATCTGGACATGGGGTATGATTGTGTTTACACACATAAAATTTCGCAAAGCAATGAAAGCCAAAGGTAAAAATTCTCCTACTTTTAAAATGCCTGGCGCACCGATTACAAACTGGATTGTGCTTATCTTTTTGGCCATCGTCATTGTAATGATTGGGATTGACAAAGACGCTCGTGTTGCTTTATATGTTGCACCTTTCTGGTTCGGTCTGCTGATCATCGGGTATTTCTTTACACGAAATCAAAACCAAAAAAACAGCTCAATTAATCATGAAAAAATAGATTAATTCACACTAACCCTCTTTCCCAAGAGGGGATTTTTTATAATTGACAAACTTATGCATCTAGGTGTATAAATATGAAAATAACACATTGAGGAAGTAATGACGGAGTGAATAAGTCTAGGAAGCGTTCAGAGAGTGAGATCTAAAGCTGTGAGATCCCGCCGTGAAACAGACTAACCCGCCTCCTGAGCTGCCCGTGAAAAGCGGGACGGTAGCTGGCCGTTATACAGACCAAGTGGACATAGTATGTTTGATATACCCTACATATTATGTCAATGAAGGTGGTACCGCGGAAGAAAGCCTTTCGTCCTTCGGGAGCGAGAGGCTTTTTTTATTTTTTAGAGTTTATACTTTGTATGAAGGAGGACATGGATGAGATATAAACGTATTGTGGTCAAAATAGGGTCAAGTAGTCTTATTGATCTAGATGGTAATCTATCTAACCGGAAAATGAATCATCTTATCGAACAAATCGCCTTAATACAAAAGACAGATAGATACCAGATTACATTGGTCTCATCTGGAGCTATCGCTTTAGGATTAAGCTCACTAGGATGGACTTATCAAAATATCACCATGTCAGAAAAACAGGCGGCGGCGGCTGTAGGACAAGGATTACTAATTAATCGGTATCAAAAGAGATTTGCTCATAAAAAATTATTAACAGCCCAGATTTTACTTAATCGATCTGATATTGAAGATCGGAATCGATTTATTCATATTCGGAATACCATGGAAACTTTATTACGAAATAAAATATTACCTATTGTAAATGAAAATGACAGTGTGACTGTAGAAGAAATTCGTTTTGGTGATAATGATACGTTAAGTAGCTTAGTTGCTCTTGTCACAGAAGCCGATTTACTAGTAATTTTGACGGATATTGATGGCTTATACACAGCCCATCCGAAGAAAGATCCCAATGCTAAGCGAATTAAAGAAGTGAGAGAAATCACATCCGATATTGAAAAAATAGCTGGAGAAAAAGGGAGTGCATTTGGTACAGGTGGTATGCGAACAAAATTGACTGCTGCACGAATCGCAACACAGTCAGGTGTGGATGTAGTGATCGCTTCTAGCTCTGAAGATCATGTTTTAGAAAGAATTCTAAGTGGAGAGAAACTCGGAACACACTTCTATGCGCAAAACCGTTTATCAAGTAAAAAGTCATGGATTGCTTTTGGATCACGTATAGAGGGGCAAATTTATATCGATCAAGGAGCTAGCCATGCATTAACTACCCAAAACGGTAGTTTGCTGATCGCTGGGATTGAAAAAGTTAATGGTGATTTTCATGAAGGTGCTATCGTCGAAATCATATCTCATCGCCACCAAGTGATTGGTAGAGGAGTTATTAGTTTTTCTTCTCAGGATTTATGTCTTTTGCTAACACGGAAAAAACAAGGAGAAAAATTACACAACTATCATGAAGTAATTCATCGGAATGCAATGGTTATTTTAAAGGAAGAGGAGTGTTTAAAATGATACAAGCTTCTTATTTAAGGGAAAGTGTACTTACTAAAGCTCATTCTGCTAAGCAATCTACACAGCAGTTAGCTATTTTGCCAACAGCATCCAAGAATGAAGCATTACAAAAGGTGGCCGACTCACTCTGGGAACATCGAAAATCGATATTTATGGCTAATTTATATGATATAGAAGAAGCCTATCAAAGTCAGCTCACTGAAAATCGTATTGATCGACTTATGATTACGGAAAAACGTCTTCAAAACATGATCGAGGGAGTATACCAAATTATTCAATTAGGAGACCCCGTAGGGAAAACATTAGAAATATTCCACCCATCTAACGGGCTAGTCATTAAAAAAGTTAGCGTTCCTTTTGGTGTCATTGCTATGATCTATGAATCCCGTCCTAATGTTACAATTGATGCATTGAGTTTGGCTCTAAAAACAGGAAATGCAGTAATTCTTCGAGGAGGAAAAGAAGCTCTCCGTACAAATATGGCTCTTGTTGCTGCTGCAAAAAAAGGATTAGAAAAAACACAAATCCCACTTGATGCGATCCAATTAATCGACAAGACTGAGCGGGAATCAGTTGATATTCTAATCCAAGCAAAAGGTATGATCGATTTAGTTATTCCACGTGGTGGTGCTGGTCTAATCCAACGTGTAATTCAAAACTCCCTCGTTCCTGTAATCGAAACTGGTGTCGGCAATTGTCATCTCTATATTGATGAGTCAGCTGACTTAAACAAAGCCACTCAAATCTCTATTAATGCAAAAGTACAACGTCCTTCGGTTTGTAATGCAATCGAAACTCTTCTGGTTCATCAGAACCTTACTGAAACTTGGCTTCCAGAGATAATAAAAGCCTTCTATGAACACGGAGTGGAAATCCGTGGATGCCCAAAAACAGTAAAATCGGTTAAAGATCTTCAAGTAATAGAAGCAACAGAAGAAGATTATGCTACTGAATTCCTTGACCAAATTCTTCCTATTAAAGTAGTAAATAGTGTAGAAGAAGCAATCGCACATATCAAAACTTATGGAACAAGCCATTCTGAAGCAATTGTAACTGAAAATACTAAAATTGCTGATCAATTTTTGGCTCAAGTCGATGCCTCTACTGTATATCATAATGCATCGACTCGTTTTACCGATGGTTTTGAGTTTGGATTTGGAGCAGAGATCGGTATTTCAACGCAAAAGCTTCATGCACGTGGACCCATGGGTTTAAAAGAGCTTACGAGTTATAAATATGTAATTAAGGGAACTGGGCAAGTTAGGACATAACCCTATCATTTAAAAACATCAAGAAAAAATGGAACTAAATCAGATGGTCTACAAACATCGGTTTCCTGTTTTGTTTCACTTCTACTATTTATTATTCAATTAAAAAAGGTAACCTTCTCAGAAAAGGACTTTATCAATAAATATAAACAGAGAGTGATCCAAAAGGGACATTTTCTCTTTTAGTTAGAATCCTTTTCACCAGAAAAAAGTAAAAAGAGGAGGAAAAATCCCCTCTTTTTACTTTGAGTGGCCGTAATAGCCACCTTTTTTAGTAGATCATGTATTTTCTTTATAAAAAGGTGTGACCTCAAAAGACACTGAAGTGCCCTTTGAGGTCACACTTTTTTCTTGTATTCCTTGAAAACTAAAGGTGAGACATGACTCGAGAGGTTTCGATTCAAAAATTTGTATCCATAAAGATACTCCGTAGAAAGGAGGTGATCCATCCCCACCTTCCGGTAGGGATACCTTGTTACGACTTCACCCCAATCATCTGCCCCACCTTCGGCGGCTGGGTCCGTGAGGTTCCCTCACCGACTTCGGGTGTTGCAAACTCTCGTGGTGTGACGGGCGGTGTGTACAAGGCCCGGGAACGTATTCACCGCGGCATGCTGATCCGCGATTACTAGCGA
>NZ_KZ845689.1 GCF_003313465.1 Thermoflavimicrobium daqui | reverse complement strand
CACAAAGTACTACTTTGCGGGGAACCCCGGGAAGGACCCAGCCGCCGAAGGTGGGGCAGATGATTGGGGTGAAGTCGTAACAAGGTATCCCTACCGGAAGGTGGGGATGGATCACCTCCTTTCTACGGAGTATCTTTATCGATACAAATTTTTGAATCGAAACCTCTCGGGTCATGTTCTCACCTTTAGTTTTCAAGGAATACAAAGATGAAAAACTCCTATTCTCTAAAATGAGGATAGGAGTTTTTTTCATTCGAAAACTCTTTATTAGTGTGGTTTTTTAGAAAACAGATATGTAGGAAAGATATTTTTAAGAGGTTTATCTATTTGGTTTTCGATATAATAGATCATGCGAACATCGAGAGTGAAAACAAATGACTGGATTATTAATAAAGTCTTCTTTTGTCGTTAAGTTAATCGATACCATATAAAATCCTTTTAATCGGGGTGGATTATTATGAAAATAGCTATTTGTCAAATGAATATTATTCAAGGGAACATAGATTATAATCTTCGAAATGCAGAGGAGATGATCGATGAGGCTGTACGTAATCAAGCACAAGTCGTTGTCTTACCAGAAATGTGGAAGAGTGGGTACGATTTTGCACGTTTACAAGAGCATGTAGAATCTATCGATGGCCCTACCCGTTCTTTTCTCTCGCAAAAAGCAAAAGAACATGCGATTTGGTTGATAGGAGGTTCTTATACCATGGAACAAGAGGGGCAAGTATATAATACTTCCCTAACTTTTAATCGCCAGGGAGAACTTGTTAATGTATATAGTAAACTTCATTTAATTGGTTTAATGAATGAAGATCAATATCTAGCTAGGGGAAGAGAATATACAACCTTTGATCTAAATGGTCATTTGGCTTCTGTCATCATTTGCTATGATCTAAGATTTCCTGAACTCATTCGTACATATGCAGTGGAAGGTGCATCCATCCTATTCGTTCCAGCTGAATGGCCGGTTCAACGTGAAGAGCATTGGCTTGCTTTATTACGCGCAAGAGCGATTGAAAATCAGATGTATGTTGTTGGGGCTAATATGGCTGGACAAAACGAAAATGATCACTTTAATGGTCGTTCTATCGTGTTTGACCCATGGGGGGATGTGGTTTGTGAAGCAGGGACAGAACCAACCATTCTATACGCAGAAGTGGATTTAGGATTGGTTGAATCTGTACGTAAAGCAATGCCTGTTTTTCGAGATCGTGTACCTAACTTATATCGTTTATAAAGAAAAGGAAATAGATGGTTTATAGAGTGGATATGTGATATCCTAATTTCTTTCGAGGTTGCCCTCTTAATCAGCCGCTCATCGCTTCCCCACTCACTCCCGCTAAAGGTTTGGCGCAAAAGTCGATCCTACACAAAAACGATTCGCGGCTATCTAGGAATGATCTAGGTTTTGGTTCCAATTATGCAACATGCTCTCCTTTAATTAATGAATTATAGATACTGACTCCGAAAGGTTTTGATACTCTTTGGAAGTCAGCACTTTAGAATAGGTTCAGTGTTTTTAAAGGGGAGGTTTTGTTATAATAGTCTAAAAATACTAATAGTAGTGAGGGATATTATTTTATAAATAAACTTGAATCGAGGGAACACCATGAAAATTGCTATTACAGGAGCAACTGGTTTTATTGGCAATGAACTAAGTAAATATTTGATGGAAAAAGGTCACGAAGTTATTGCTATTTCACGTATGCAAGCTTTTCCTAAACTTGAAGCAACAGCTTTCTTTACTTGGGATCACATAGAGAAGAATCCAGTAGCACTAAATGGTATTGATGCAATTATTAGTTTAGCTGGTGAATCCATTAACCAACGTTGGACAAGAACTGCAAAACAAAGAATTCTGCAGTCGAGGCTAAGTGTTGCCAAGAAGCTAGCAAAGATCGTAGAACAACTTTCACAAAAGCCAAAAGTATTAATTAATGCTTCTGGAATGTCGATTTATGGAACCTCCGAAACCAAAGCTTTTGATGAGAATAGTCCAGCAAATATCACAGACTTTTTGGCAAGTGTGGTTGAAAAATGGGAAGAAGCCATTGATCAGATTCCGACTGCCCGAATAATTAAACTACGTATTGGAGTTGTACTAGGAAATCAGGGAGGAGCTTATCCTAAAATGATTCTCCCATATAAGCTCGGTGTAGGTGGCAAAGTGGGAAGTGGGCGTCAGTGGATTTCTTGGGTTCATATCAAGGATATGATTCGCTTAATCGAGTTTTGTTTGAATCATGAACAAATCACAGGGCCGGTTAATGGAACGGCCCCTTATCCAGTGACGAATGATCAATTTGGGCGTACCGTTGCACAAGTATTACAGCGCCCGCATTGGATGCCAGTTCCAGCTTGGATGATGAAAATTCTCTTTGGAGAATTATCAGTACTCTTATTAGAAGGACAAAAAGTGATTCCACAAAAGTTGTTGAGTCAGGGTTTTCAGTTTCATTTTGCGACGATCGAAGAAGCAATTCGGGATTTATCAGGGAAATAATATAGAAGATCTTGATCCAATAGCTGTTTATTGTTTGTGATAGCTTTGTATGGAATTATATATAGTTAAATAGAGAAGGGAGGCAGCAAAGTGCCATGGGCAGTTGGATTAATGTCAGGTACTTCCTTAGATGGTATTGATGCTGTACTGGTAGAGATTAACGGGAATGCGTTTACAACTAAACTACAACTCCATGAGTTTATCACATGGCCGATACCTGAAGAGATTAAGCTCGAAATACAAGACTGTTTTTCTATAGAACGATCTTCTGTCCAATTGATTACCAGTTTGAACTTTAAGATGGGATATTTATTTGCAGAGGCAGTGAAGCAAGTTTGTAATCAAGCGAGAATTCCACTAACACAACTCGACTTTATCGCATCCCATGGGCAAACCGTCTTTCACATTCCCACCTCTTTTAACCGATATACAAGGTCAACATTACAACTGGGCGAACCTGCCGTAATCGCCTATGAAACACGTACTCAAGTTGTCTCTAACTTTCGGACGATGGATATGGCTGCTGGTGGCGAAGGAGCTCCTTTGGTCCCCTATTCTGAGTTTTTACTCTACCGTTCAAATAGGGGACGGATTATCCAAAATATCGGGGGAATTGCTAATGCAACCGTTATAAAAGCGGATGCGAACCTAGAGGATGTGATCGCCTTTGATACAGGACCCGGAAATATGATCATTGATGAAATGTGTAAGCGATATACCGGAAAGTCATATGATACAGATGGTCAGTTAGCAACCAAAGGAAAAGTACAACCCCAACTTCTTGATGAATGTATGCAACATCCTTTTATTAGACAGCCACCACCTAAATCAACTGGCAGAGAAATGTTTGGCAGTGAATATGTATTGTCTCTCTTGAATCAATGGCGTCATTTGTCTATTGAAGACCTACTGGCAACGATGACCATGTTTACCGCAAGATCCATCGTAGATAACTATAAAAGATTTATTTTCCCAACCTACTCCATCCAAGAAGTGATTCTAGGTGGGGGTGGAGCGTATAATGCAACATTAGTCAAGATGATCAAACAGCTTTTACCTAATCAGCAGGTGTTAACACAAGAAGACTTAGGATTTTCTTCAGCAGCGAAAGAAGCGATCGCAATGGTGATTTTGGCAAATGAAACATTACATGGACAACCATCCAATGTAATCGGAGCAACAGGTGCCAAACGCCCAGTGATACTTGGAAATATCACACCTGTTCCTTTTTAGGTATGGTGCAAAGAAGACTGCTGAATGAATCGGAGCAGTCTTCTTTTTTAACCTTTTTATTTTACCTTCTTGGAAGTTGGAGATCATTTGCCTTATTAAGATCAGGTAACATCACATCCAAAATAATTAAGTTGTATCTTTCTTTTTCCACGGAAGTATTCCATGACTGATTAGTCCACAACTACTAAAATAATTTGTGTTTCAAAATATAAGGCTTAGAAAATATATAAATAAATTTCATTTATTTAGAAGTCCTTTGTAACTGGGACGTTTTGATTTTTTGCGATAAAAGGGGGAGCCGTTATGGATTTTCAGCTTGTGAAGGAAGCCTATCAGCATTTATACGGCGTTGTAAATAAAACACCGATTATCACTTCCCGAACGCTTAATCAATTGACAGGGCGGGAAGTTTTTTTAAAATGTGAAAATTTCCAGCGCGGTGGATCTTTTAAAATCCGGGGAGCATATAATACGATTCGCCAACTTTCCGAAGAGGAGAGACAGCACGGGGTCATAGCCTTTTCTTCGGGAAATCATGCACAAGGAGTTGCCATAGCGGCGAGATTAATTCAAGTCAAAGCGGTCATTTGTATGCCGCAAGATGCCCCTGTTGTTAAAAAACAGGCCGTACAGCATTACGGGGCTGAAGTGTTATTCTATGATCGTCAGACAGAAGACCGGACTTTATTTACAGAGAAAATAGCAGAGGAACGGAACCTTACCTTGATTCCTCCATATGATCATCCTTCGGTCATTGCTGGTGCTGGAACCGTTGCTTACGAAATTCTAGCTGAACAACCTGAACTTGATTGCATGATGACACCAGTTGGCGGTGGTGGTTTGATATCGGGAACCAGTATTACTGCTCATGGATTCAACCCAAAGATTATGATTTATGGGGTCGAGCCGGAGCAGGCGGATGATACGAGACAGTCTTTACAGCTTGGTAAACGAGTGATGATTGCACCACCAAGTACCATCGCTGATGGGCTTCGTTTACAAAGTCCTGGAGAGCTTACTTTCCCCATTGTTCAACAACATGTAACGGATATTTTAACCGTTTCTGAAGCTGAGATATTACAAGCTGTAAAGTTTGCCCTACTACGGTTAAAGTTGGTGATTGAGCCATCAGGAGCTGTTCCTCTGGCTGCGATCTTATTTAATAAATTACCGAAAAAATATAAACGGGTGGGCCTTGTGATTAGTGGAGGAAATATTGATCCACCAGTACTCACATCTGTGATGGAACAGAAATGAATGGGTATAGCTTTACTAACCAAAAACTCCCCCTAGTAGTTATGGAGGAGTTTTTGGTTTAGATAGATAAATTCTCTAAATCATGAACAACCGAATTCGACCAAACTCCGCATTTACTCAATAGCCGGATTTCTTCAAGAGGGATGCCTAATTGATGAAGTTGAAATAATAGAGGCTTAACTTTTTCCATAAAAAGGGGTCTCTCAATACGATTAGGCATGGTTTCGCGATAGGCTAACTTATACTGAGCCTGTAGTTTTTGTAAAATCCTTTGGGCGACAAGATCGGTTTCTTGCTCACGTTTTTTTCTTTTTTGAAGTTCCTCTTTTTCTTGAGCCATTTGTTTATAGGCGAGCTCTTTTCCTAATTCAAATAAGATTTTACTATTCATTGGAGATACTTTTTCGATTAGTTCAAAGGATAATGTATATAATAGATCATAGAAAATCTGCTCATCGTTAATGGTCGTGATGATTTGATCAAGTTGCTCATATGGAAGAGAGGAAAACATCTCGATGATCAAATCTTCAAGCAGACCTGAGATCCAAGTGAAAGTTAGCTCTTCTAATTCTTCCGAATAAGTTACATGGTGAAACCCGCATCCACTCAGAAAAGTAGCTAACGTATGGCCATTATACTCTTCTATAAAATCTTGTAGTTGAGGATAGTCATTTAAATCGAATGATTGGTTTGTGTTGATAAGCTGTCCAGAATAATCCCATGGCGGATCATGCTTATGAGAAACCATGTATTTGGATTGGGTAGAAAGAGTGTATGCAAACCACTTTGCCACTTGATTTACATAGTTAAAAAAATCGATATCTGCTTGATTTACCAAAGCTGAATCTATCATCTTTGTGTTGATAGATATTCCATTGATATGGATGAAATCCGCTTTCACGCTATTCACCTCTTGTTTATTAATATAGTTCATTTTTTTACAAATATAGGATATTCCCTGCTTAGGTGGTACCAATATATTAGAAATTAATTTTGTGAAAAAGGGTTTTTATTATGGTAATCTCTCCGTAGAATATTTATTTAGTGGAGCTCTTATAAGCTTCATGAAGCTCTTTCTTCTATGAGTATTTAAATGATTGATTTCAATTTATAGAGGCTCTTTATTTAGTAGGATAGGAAGCAAAACATATTTTGATTGACAAGATAAAATAAACTTTTCTATTGAATCTATGATCATTATAGAACTTATGTTCTTGTAAAGCAATTTTCATTTTGATAGATAAAAAGATATGAAACGATCAATTTGCTTACGAACGAAGATAGGAAATATGGTTATATCTATATCAATAACCCGAGTCGTATACTTATAGTACAGCATGTTGCATCATTTGATTGAAAATCTAGATCATATCTAGAGGAAGTCGTTAATCATTTTTGTGTAGAATCGACTTGCTCCAAACTTTTAGCGGGAGTGAATGGGGAGCGATGAGCGGCTGATTAAGAGGGCACCTCTATTCGTATTAAAAAAAGAAGAAATACTAGCTTAATAGAAAAAATATCTAAGAAAAATAGCAAAAAAGGGTTGCATTTAATAGCTTGGCATGATATATTATTACATGTCGCTGCTATGACAGCGAACAACAGAAACGCACCTTGAAAATTAGATAAGGAAATGATAGTCAAGGGAAAAACATTCACCGAGAGTGAGTACCTTAAAATATTAGGCTTAGGTAGGTTAAGCTAGTAAGGGCACACGGAGGATGCCTTGGCGCCAGGAGCCGATGAAGGACGGGACGAACACCGATATGCTTCGGGGAGCTGTAAGTGAGCTTTGATCCGGAGATTTCCGAATGGGGCAACCCACCAGTCTGAAGGACTGGTACCT
>NZ_KZ845688.1 GCF_003313465.1 Thermoflavimicrobium daqui | reverse complement strand
TCGCTAGTAATCGCGGATCAGCATGCCGCGGTGAATACGTTCCCGGGCCTTGTACACACCGCCCGTCACACCACGAGAGTTTGCAACACCCGAAGTCGGTGAGGGAACCTCACGGACCCAGCCGCCGAAGGTGGGGCAGATGATTGGGGTGAAGTCGTAACAAGGTATCCCTACCGGAAGGTGGGGATGGATCACCTCCTTTCTACGGAGTATCTTTATGGATACAAATTTTTGAATCGAAACCTCTCGGGTCATGTCTCACCTTTAGTTTTCAAGGAATACGAAAATCCTCTATCTCTTTTAGATGGAGGATTTTTTTATTTAAAATTTGAACAAATCATCCATTAGAGGAAATATGTCTTTTTCTCTTGTTTGTAGTAAGTTATTATTAGAGTGTTCATTCGCTTATGATAGAAAAAGGGACTTTTCAATTGGAGATGGTAGTCGATGAATCATTTTCAAAAGCAGAAAATTCTACCTGCGGCAGGTAGTATCAAAGACTTTGAAAAGCTCATGAAAACTGACTATGAATATGTTATTTTATTAAATAGTCATATAGCTCAATTACAGTCCTTAATACAGCTAGCTAATCGCCACCAGAAAAAAGTATTATTACATGCGGATTTAGTTCAAGGATTACGAAGTGATGAATATGGTAGCGAGTTTTTATGTCAAGTAATAAAGCCTGCAGGGATCATCTCTACTCGTACTCCAGTAGTCAGTATGGCGAAGAAACGATCACTCATTGCCATTCAACGTATCTTTTTATTAGATACCCATGCATTAAATACTAGTTACCGCTTGCTCCGTAGTTTTCAGCCGGACTATATAGAGGTGTTACCTGGAGTAATCCCTCATATTATTCAAGAAGTATTTGAAACCATAAACATTCCTATTCTAGCAGGTGGACTCATTCGAACAAAAGATGAAGCAAAAGAAGCACTAAAAGCAGGAGCGGTTGCTATTACAACTTCTACAAGGCATTTATGGAAGTGATAATAAAACAGTTGCAAAATGAATTAAATTATTTTATTATTAAATTGTAAACGTTTTCAATTGATTAAGTTAATAGCAGTGTTGAGACGGGGAGAATCACTAATTCCTTTTTCGGGTTGGAAAGAGGGTAGTTTAGTGATTCTTTTTTTATCCCCTAAGAACTAAAATTTTGATCGAAGGAGGTTTTATATGTCTCCGTTTTTGGCTGAGTTGATAGGTACTATGCTTTTAATTGTTTTCGGTGGTGGTGTGTGCGCGGGTGTAAATCTAAAAAAATCGTTTTCCCAAAATTCTGGTTGGATTGTGATTACTTTTGGCTGGGGATTAGGCGTTATGATTGCAGCATATATAGTAGGAAATTACAGTGGAGCCCATCTAAATCCAGCTTTAACCATAGGATTAGCTGTAGCTGGGAAATTTGCTTGGCATCAAGTAGGAACTTATATTATTGCGCAAATGATGGGAGCCTTTTTGGGAGCTGTCATTGTATGGTTACATTATCTCCCCCATTGGAAAGAAACCGAGGATCCAGGAGTTAAGTTAGGTGTTTTTTCAACATCTCCTGCTATTCCGAGTACCCTTTCTAACTTACTAAGCGAGATTATAGGTACTTTTGTATTAGTCATTTCCATACTTGCTTTAGGAGCTAAAGGGATGAAGTTTGCTGATGGACTCCAAACTCTTATCGTCGGTTTTCTTATAGTAGCTATTGGATTATCTTTGGGTGGAACTACTGGATATGCTATTAATCCGGCTCGTGACTTAGGACCGCGGATTGCTCATTTTGTTTTACCGATTGCTGGGAAGGGACATTCAAACTGGAAATATGCTTGGGTTCCAGTTGTTGGCCCCATGATCGGTGGAGTATTAGCAGCTTTAGTATATAGAATCATTTTTTTATAGAGTGTATCACAGCCAATATTTAAAATGAGTGTCTGTCTAACTAATCATCTATTTTTAAGAATGAGGTGTTATGATTGAAAAAGAAATATATTATATCAATTGATCAAGGGACAACGAGTTCTCGGGCTATTCTTTTTGATCAATATGGAAAAATAAAAAATGTGGCTCAAAAGGAATTTAGGCAAATCTTCCCACAAGCGGGTTGGGTAGAGCATGATGCGATGGAGATTTGGGGCTCTGTCCAAAGTGTTATCTCAGAAGTACTAGCCAAAGCATCTGTGTCCGTACATGAGATTGCTGCCATAGGCATTACCAATCAGAGAGAAACAGCGGTTGTTTGGGATCGTCATACGGGACAACCTATTTATCATGCAATTGTTTGGCAATCACGTCAAACAGCTGAAATATGCGAAGAGTTAAAACAGAAAGGATATGAAGATCTAGTTCGAGAAAAAACAGGTCTACTTATCGATGCTTATTTCTCTGGAACGAAAGTCAAGTGGATTCTGGATCATGTAGAAGGAGCACATCAGAAAGCAGCAAAAGGAGACTTGTTATTTGGAACGATAGATTCATGGCTAGTTTGGAAGTTGTCGGGGGGGAAACGGCATGTAACCGATTATTCTAATGCCTCACGTACTCTTATGTATAATATTTATGAACAAAAGTGGGATGATGAACTTTTAGATATTTTGCAAGTACCTAAATCCATGTTGCCTGAGGTATGTTCTTCATCAGAAGTGTATACAGTAACTGAAAAGTCGCTTTTTTTTGGTGAAGAAGTTCCAATATCGGGAATTGCTGGTGATCAACAAGCGGCACTCTTCGGACAGGCTTGTTTTGAAGCAGGTATGGCTAAAAATACCTATGGAACTGGCTGTTTCATGCTTATGAATACGGGGGAAAAAGCTGTACAGTCTAAGCATGGTCTCTTAACAACGATTGCTTGGGGCATAGACGGAAAGATAACTTATGCGTTAGAGGGAAGTATTTTTGTTGCTGGATCAGCAATACAATGGTTACGTGATGGCTTGCAAATCATTAAACAGGCCAGAGATAGTGAAATACTGGCAAATGGAGTTAACTCAAGTAATGGAGTATATATGGTACCTGCTTTTGTGGGACTAGGGACTCCATACTGGGATTCAGACGCACGCGGAGCGATATTTGGCTTAACAAGAGGAACGACACAAGCTCATTTAGTCCGTGCTACATTAGAATCTTTAGCTTATCAAACCAAAGATGTACTAACATCAATGGAAGCAGACTCAGGTATCAATCTAAAAAAACTACGTGTTGATGGAGGGGCTACTGCTAATAATTTCCTCATGCAATTTCAGAGCGATATTTTAAATGTCCCTGTAGAACGACCTGTTGTTTTGGAAACAACTGCTTTAGGTGCCGCATATTTGGCAGGACTCGCTGTAGGCTTTTGGGAGGATAAACGGGAGATAGCAGACAACTGGGTTATCGATCAATCTTTCCAGGTACAAATGGATGACAAAAAAAGAGGTCAATTGTATAATGGTTGGAAAAAGGCAGTATATGCAACTCGAACTTTTAAATAGTTATTTTTCTTTGATGAGACAAGTTAATCTAGGGTGAGATTTGGAGATAAACCACATTGCCTCTTGGTTTTCGAAGGGGTTTTGTGGTTTTTTTATTTATATCAAGGAGGTACCGAGATGAAACCGATCTTTTCAGTGAAATATCGTAACAAATGGATGGCAGATGTATCACGCCAAGAAATAGATTTATTAGTAGTTGGTGGAGGAATTACAGGAGCTGGAATTGCATTGGATGCGCAGTCACGTGGTTTAAATACGGTTTTAATTGAAATGCAGGATTTTGCTGCGGGAACATCTAGCCGTTCCACCAAACTCGTACATGGTGGTCTTCGTTATTTGAAACAATTAGAAGTCAAACTGGTTGCGGAAGTTGGTAAGGAGCGGTCTATTGTCTATGAAAATGGGCCTCATGTGACTCAGCCCCAATGGATGATTTTACCTATTTTTAAAGGAGGGACTTATGGGAAACTAGCAAGTTCTGTGGGAATTTGGATGTATGACTATCTTGCGGGTGTAAAGAAAAATGAACGTCGTAAAATGCTTAACAAGGAAGAAACTTTACAGAAGGAGCCTCTTATTCAAACAGATGGATTAAAAGGAGCAGGGTTCTATGTAGAATATCGTACAGATGATGCAAGGCTTACGATAGAGATACTTAAAAAGGCTATAGAACTGGGTGCGAAAGCATTTAATTATATGAAGGCAGAGGAACTACTTTATCAAAATGGAAAGTTGGTAGGTGTAAAAGCCATTGATCAACTTACAGGTCAATCTTATGAGATCTGTGCCAAAAAAATTGTGAATGCAACAGGTCCTTGGTGTGATGAGTTACGTGAAAAAGATGGCTCGAAAACAGGAAAATATCTGCATTGGACGAAGGGAGTTCATTTAGTTGTAGATAAAGATCGCTTTCCGTTAAAGCAAGCTGTTTATTTTGATGCACCAGATGGTCGAATGTTATTTGCTATTCCACGTGATCAAAAGGTGTATATGGGTACAACGGATACCGATTTTCATGAGGATTTAAAACATCCACGTATGACGAAAGATGATATGGATTATATTTTAAAAGCAGTGAATGATATGTTTCCAACCGTTCAACTGAAACGAGAAGATATTGAATCAAGCTGGGCAGGGGTGCGTCCTCTAATTCACGAAGAAGGCAAGTCACCATCAGAAATCTCTCGAAAAGATGAAATCTTTTACTCTCCATCAGGTTTAATTACGATTGCTGGTGGAAAACTGACAGGTTATCGGAAAATGGCTGAACGAACGGTTGATTTAGTAGTCAAAGAGTTAACACAAGAAGAAGGAAGAACATTTAACTCATGCCAAACAGATCGTATTGTGATTTCTGGAGGAGATGTAGGAGGATCTGCGAATTTTTCTGATTTTGTAGTGATGAAAACAGAAGAAGGAATGAAAGTTGGACTAAAAAAAGAAGAGGCACGAAGATTAGCTAAACATTATGGTAGTAATGTTGATGAAGTTTTTAAAATGATACGGGATGGAAAAAAAGAAGTTGAAAAATATGGGCTTTCTTTAGAAGTATATGGCATGATTGTGTATGGTATTGATTATGAGCTCACGGCAACACCAGCTGACTTCTTTATTCGCCGCACAGGAAGCCTTTTGTTTAATATTGATTGGATGAAAAAGTGGAAACAGCCAGTGATCCAACTAATGAAAGATAAGCTAAATTGGAGTCTAGAGGATGAAGCAAAGTATAAAGAGCAGTTAGAGTTTGAAATTAAAATAGCCACGCAAGCAGTTTAGTCATTCTGTCAATAGATGGAAGACCTACATCTTTCGATCGTATAAAGATGTAGGTCTTTTTTGTTTAGAGATAGATTAAATAACGTAGATAGACATATATATGAGAAATAAGTAAGGCTAATAAGGTAAGTGGAGCGGCGATTTTTAGATATTCGATATAACCGAGTGACTGTCCATTTTTAGCAGCAAGATCTGCAACGACTACATTGGCGGAAGCACCAATAATGGTACCATTCCCACCTAAGCATGCTCCTAAAGCAAGTGACCACCATAGTGCATTAATTTGTGGAGAATCAATCGATAATCCTAGGTGGGCTGCCATATCATTGATTAATGGAATCATTGTAGCTACGAAAGGAATATTATCAATAAATGCGGAAGCAATTCCTGAACCCCATAAGATAAGGATAGCAGCAAAAGGTATATTTCCATTGGTAATATCGAGTAATTGCGAAGCTAGGTATTTAATGACGCCCACTTCTTGTAAACCACCTACTAAGGTAAATAATCCAGCGAAAAAGAAGATAGTAACCCATTCCACCGACTGAAAAGCATCATCCACTTCTTCGGATTTTAAGCCAAATAACATAAGCAGTGTAGCACCTGTAATTGCAATAACGGATGCTTCAATATGGATAATAGAGTGAAGAATAAAGCCAACGATCGTAAAAGCAAGGATAAAAAGAGATTTCTTGAGAAGTACTGCATCTTGAATATATTCTTTCTCATCAAGCTCCATAACTCGTTGCATTTTATGTTCTTCAACACGTAATTTGCGTCGATAGATTAGATAGAGTAAAAAGAGCGTAATCACTAAGATTACTATAACGATTGGGGCTAAGTTAAATAAGAAAGCATTAAAGGTTAAATGTTTGTTCTCTGAACCAATCATAATATTAGGAGGGTCACCAATTAAGGTGGCTGTTCCTCCAATATTCGAGGCTAAAATTTCAGAGATCAAAAATGGAATCGGATTGACCTCAAGCATCTTTGTGATTGATAAGGTGACAGGAACAATTAATAAAACAGTTGTCACATTATCTAAAAAAGCAGAGGCAACCGCAGTAAGCAAGGATAAACTAATCAAAATACGAATGGGATTTCCTTTGGATATTTTGGCCGTTTTAACTGCTAAATATTGGAAAATTCCCGTTTTATTGGTAATCCCTACTAGAATCATCATACCGATAAGTAAGGTAATGGTTTCCCATTCAATATAGTGAGTAAAAGCCTTTTCGATATCGATAATTCCGATGATAACCATGGATGAGGCCCCAATTAAAGCGAGTATTGCTCGATTAAACTTTTCAGTAATAATAAAGGTATAAATGACAATAAAAATTAGAATAGCCAAAATTGTAGATAGCAAAATGAAGTCTCCTTTCCTAATTACTATTTTTATTATAATAGAGGTATCTTATACGGAAGATAGCAAGAGCGGTATATGTATTTTTATTAACAAAAAACCTATTTATGGAAATTGATAATTAACAATCCTAAGAACCGAGTTAATTGTAGATGGGAATTATACGAATAATTGTATAACATTTTTAGCATATATGATATAAGATGAATATTATCTTATTTTAATTTATGAAGGAAGGTTTTCTTGTATAAAGAATTTAAAAGATATAGCATAAAATAAGTTTTTTTGATTAAGATAAATAGGAATAACAAAGAGATATTTTGAGTGAAATATTTTTTACAAAAAGGGTTGCATTTAATAAATCAGCATGATATATTATTACATGTCGCCGCGAGATGCGGTGAAACAAAATGAAACGCACCTTGAAAATTAGATAAGGAAATGATAGTCAAGGGAAAAACATTCACCGAGAGTGAGTACCTTAAAATATTAGGCTTAGGTAGGTTAAGCTAGTAAGGGCACACGGAGGATGCCTTGGCGCCAGGAGCCGATGAAGGACGGGACGAACACCGATATGCTTCGGGGAGCTGTAAGTGAGCTTTGATCCGGAGATTTCCGAATGGGGCAACCCACCAGTCTGAAGGACTGGTACCTCTACCTG
>NZ_KZ845687.1 GCF_003313465.1 Thermoflavimicrobium daqui | reverse complement strand
GCCGCTTTCATGTTTTGAGGCACTTTGTGAGTCATTTGGCAAATTCCTTTCTCTGCTCTGAAATGTAAGTGCATACATTTTTGTTTTCTCTGTTACTGCCACCATTTTAACTTCTTTTCAAGACGTTCAACAGCCTTTCCTGCTGTATAAAAGGACAGCCGCACTGTACTTTTTATTTTTTCATATACAAAAAACACTGAATTGATAAAATAGTACTAA
>NZ_KZ845686.1 GCF_003313465.1 Thermoflavimicrobium daqui | reverse complement strand
AAAACAGATTCCACCAGACCTTTTTAATACTGGATCAATAAGTGAATGATAATCATCAAAGTTTATCCAACTTGGTCCAGATCGGAAGAAGTCGATATTTGAGAATGGAATTCTTTGAAGGTGGTTGGATTGCAATCGGGTTAGGAATTTTAAGTTAGGTTGGATATCATTAGGGGATATATAAATTCTGCAGGTAATTTTCGATAATTCTATCACCCTCTTTCGAATAGATATTCGAGAGTGAATTTTGTTTTTTATATAAAAGGGAAAATAGATATGAAGTGGGTTAAATTGAGCTGAGGATAAAAAATATGATCCCCCTTGCAAAAGAGGTTATTTTCTGATTAAAATCGTAACTGACTATGTTTTTTCGTAGGACAGGATGTCGGCTCACCCTGTCCTATTTATGGTGCTATGCCTTCCTCAAGCTCAATACCAAGTACCTTTGCTATTTGAATCAAAAAATATTGCTTATGATGCTCACCATCGATGTATATTGCTTCCTCTACTATTTGTTTCAGTTCAAGCTGTTTCATATTTCCTTCTCCTCCCTAAGCTTTCGTCTCCCCGTCTATAATAACTCCAGCTCTAGCTGCTCTATTATTCTAGGCATTAAATGTTTTATTTCATTTAGCTGGAATTTCTCTAAATGAGTTACTCTAACGTCCCACATGCCCCTACCGCTAGAAATGAGAAGAGTATTTTTATCGACATATGCGAATGCATAAAATATGTTTTCTTTGTTATCATAAAGATTCACATTGAAGATTAGGTAACTTTCTATCATACCTTCATAGCGAAGGTAGAAACCAGGTTGCATATAGAAGCTTGTCCGCTTTTTTTCTCCGAGCTTTGAAACAAATTCCCCCGGATGGAGAATCCCGTCTCCCAGCTCAACGGGTATTTTCCGTACCACATCGTTTTCTTCAACAGTCACATACATGGCACCATTCCATGAACTTATTTTCATGCCTTATTCCTCCTCAAGCGATCCTTTTCACTCTATATATGAATTCCTCTACACCCTCGCTTATTTCATCCGGTTCCAACTCTGGGAAAGCCTGCTCGATTTGAAGTTGATCTGGTAAAACTCCTGTGGCCATAAAGCGATACTTGAGGTATTCAAGAACATCCCATTTATTCATCCTTTATATCGCCACCTTTTCTGTCCGAATGCACCGCCTTGTCTAGGTTGAATCGCTCCAGATCGGGCACGATCGATAGCCAATATTGCGACTTCATCAATATGCCTATTGAAGAATCTGGAGATATCCCATAAATTGACCCCTTTTTGCCACATCTGGTCAAACTGTAGAACTTCCTTCTCATCCCAATGGAAGTTCAAATCTTCTAATGCCGTGTAGATATTCTGACGCTGATATTTAATTTTTCGACCGTCAGCCATCCGGGCGTTGCCGAATCCAGACATTAATCCCCACCTCCTACTAAGCGATAATCTGGACCTTCTACCCGAACGATTCGCCCCCTTGACATCCCGAACAATCTGGACACTGCCGCCCCACCAATCCGATCTTCTAGTGTCTGAACATCTTCATTTGAGCTGTATATGATTGGGCGTTGAGCCTTGTACCTCTCGTTTATAATTTGAAAATACATTGATTGTTTCGCCTCGGTTGGATTTGCTTTCCCAATGTCATCCCAAACTAAAACAGGTACAGTTATCAGCTGATGAATACGATCATTGAAAATATGTTGGTTATCTGATGAGCGGCGAAGATTCATAAGCTCGTCCAGTAGTGCTACATCTGAAACTACTAAAACAGATTCACCTTTTTTTATGAGTTCTTTAGCTACGGCCACCTGTAAGTGTGTTTTACCAAGCCCGTAATTATTGTGTTGACGTTTGGCAGCTGCTCTTTGTTCTTTTGGTAACTCTTTTAATCTCTGTTCACCATAGACGGCTATAAATCCAAGACTATTAGCGGATGATCCTTTGATCTGATCAAAATCTATCAAATACTTTCTAGCTGCATCTAACAGAGTCTTATGGGCTTGATGCTTTATTTCATATCCTTGAAAAGTCGCACTTTTAAATTCATCTGGAATCATGGCACTATTAAATCGGCTTATTAGGCGTTTCATCTCCAAACAGCTACACTCTGAAGCAATTCCAGCTCCATCCCAAGACTTGATGATATAACCGGTATCCTGGCATTTTTCACACTTAAATTTAGTTTGCGAAGAGTCCAGGGAATTGGTCATAGTAGCAGCTGATTTCTTTTTCAAGATCTGGATTCGCTTCATTAGATCCGCCATCATAGGTTTCATTGCTTGCATAGCCATTGTTGGATCTCTCCTTTTTTTGTTGTGCTTTTACCTTGGCTTGCTTTCTTGCATATAAATCACGAATCACTGTCTCACAGTAAGAAAATGATCTAATCCGATCTCTTGAATGTTTTGGTTTAAAGTTATCAAAAGCATAATTAATACCAAATAAGATATCTTCTAAAGGAATTTCATCAGCTATTAAACCATAGATAGATTTATAATCATCTGAGCTTGGTATGATTCCGATCCCACGTCTTTGAATGAATAAATTTTCTATCTCAAAGATCGGGTCGTCCTTTTCTTCTATCTTTCTATCTTCTTTATCTATATTTATCTTTATATTATCTATAGGAGGCTGAAACTCCGCGTCGCTGTAAGGATCGTGGTTTGTGTCGGTTCCTGTTTTAGGAACTTTTTGGTTCCTGTTTCGGGAACTTTTTGGTTCCTGTTTCGGGAACTCTTCTATTTCATCAGTTCCCATTTTAGGAACTTCGGTTCCTGTTTCGGGAACCGCTATATGTGAAAGATTTTTCTTCAAAACTTCCATCCATTTACTTTGATCAAATTTCTTTACAATGCTTATTCGCCACTCATCATAGTTTTTGTTAAGAGCAATCTGTTCCCCATTCACAAAAAGCACTTTTGTCTGAACCAGATATTCCAACTCGCTTTTTATATGGTTTTTACCAACCCCACACAGTTGAAAGTCGCTTGGTCGAAGTAAAGCGTATTTCTTGCCACACCCATAACTTAACCGAATTACTAGATCCAAGATGTTCCGCTGCCTCTTACTAAAATCAGACTTCATGATAGCTTCTTGTAGCTCCATACTTAGCTTGATAAATTGATCTGGCTGAGGATTTGCCATCGTTTTTTCCCTCCTGTGTGGGTCGGGCGACAACCGCCGCCCATTTTTTTATTTTTCTTTCCAAACCCAGCGGCCAATGCTTTCACTTCTGGACCAGTTTTGGCAGTGGGTTTTAGCTCCCGATTCTCCGTTAGGCGATTTTCCTAAGCAATAGTGCTTTTCATTTATGAATACTTCAAACTCATAGACATCTATTTCATAAGTTTGAAACACCTTGGCTTCGATCCACCCGCCGAACTTATGACGTGCTTTCCCGATCAGGACAAGTTTTCTTTCCATTACGCCTCGCCCTCCTCTAGGCGAATAAGTTCGCCTTCGAAGACTAGCCCCAGCTTGTCCAACACCGTTACATATCGACCGTCCCACTTGAACACTTCCTTAACGGTATAGACTTGCTTGCGAATCTCTACCTGGTCCCCTACCGCTGGAACGAATTTCTGCCTCTTAGTTGGCTTCAGGAGTGACAACTTGCATTTATAACGTGCCATCGTTGTCACCGCCTTCTAATCGTTTTAGAATTGCTTCTAGATGCTCAATATTTTTTAGATGCTCAACAATTCGAAAGTCATTTACAATGAATTTTTCATTAAGAAATACATTTCCGTTATGATCATAAGTCCATTTGTCTATGTCGAACCGGGTTTCATTTTCCCCTGTTAGCAGGTATACTAGATCCAAAGTTACTTTTATTTCATTCTGAATATACTCTCTTGTAAGAGAGTCATTTTTGTTGTACACTATTATCGCTCCTTTGTTGCTGTCTTGGTGTTGCAGCACCAAGACAGCTGAGTATTGTTTTTTCTGACACTAGCAGCTGGAACAATAGTTTCAGTTGCTTTTCTCTTGCCAACGCTTCGCAACCTCCAAGCATTTGGGGCAATCCACCTTGATGCGTTTACTTCTTTCCTCGTCATCACCTCCCATATTTAATATCAGGTGGGCATTTTTATTCGTAATTCGTGTCCCACATAAGAATTGTCCAGCCTTACGTTTTAATCTCCCATCATGGAGATCTTCCATCAATAAAACATGTTCGGTGGAATTAGATCTGTACCCGTCTGCCCATACTTTACGTTTCATCCGTCCAATTCTATGAGCTCTTTTCCAGCGAACTGGAACGTTCAGCGACTCATTGAAAGACATTGCCTCGTCCCAGATCATCTCTAGCGGTTGCAATATTGACATTAGAACTCACCTCCTTGGCTTGGTGCCAATAGTTCTTCCAGTTCCTCATCTGTGATCGGTCCGGTTAATATTTCTCCCGTTTCAGGATTAACATCATATGTTTGCTGTTGCTCCTGCTCTGGTTCTGGTTGCTCCTGCTCTGGTTCTGGTTGCTCCTGCTCTGGTTCTGGTTGCTGCTGTTGTGATGATGTCTGGCTTTGGAAATAAGATTTCACCGCCGAAAGGATTTCTTTCAATTCTTGATTTGTTGTTTTCTCCAACTTATTAATAAGATCTTGCAATTCTTCAATAGTCAATTTTGTTCTGCTATCCTTCTTGTAGTAGTAAGAAATGATAGCCTTGATCCATTTATCACTGAGTCCTCGTTCAGCAGCTTTACCGTGCATTTTTCTCATTAGTGAGTCACGATCTAATTGCTTGTTCTGTTTCTGTGCTGGCTTTGATTGCTTCTGTCTTGGTGCTTGTTGCTGTGATTGATACTGCTGCTGTTTCTGTTTAGTGGGCTGGCGATCTAGATCCATATCCTCAACATCTTGAGTGAAAAGGTTACTTGATCCAGTGGCTTGGAGAACCGCACCGACTAATGCTCGCTTTATAGCCATTTTCTGTAATGTGTTTACTATGGTGTATGGATCTTGTTTAAGATACTTCTTTTCCTTGCTATTTGATGACCCTTCGCACTCAGCCACAACAATCTCGTGTGTTGGATATGATTTAACAATGGTTACTTTATAGTTGAAATAGAAAAATGGCTTTTCCCAATCAGTCACTTTCTCTATACATTCAACACGATGTCCGAGTCCGAAAAATCGAAGTAGGCGTTCAGCTCCGGGCTTTAACAAGGTCGGTTTCGGTGTCCCTGGAATTGTGTCATAATCAACTTTCGGCCGCATAACTGACTTTACAACATCGTACAGTTTTTCAAGATCAGCCTTGGCATCATCCACTGTCATCACGCTTGATGGTACATACTCCACAACCTCGATCTCCTGCGCCCGTGCTCCGCCTTCGATAACTGTTAATGATTTACTCATGATTGTCACTCCTCAAAATAACGATATAATGTTAATGGAACAATCTGTTCTTCTCCCAACAAGGTAGAAACTGATATATTTAGTTCTTTAGCTATTCTAGTTAGAGTAGAAAGAGATGGATTTAATCGTCCTTTCTCAATTCTGCTTAAGGATTCTTGGCGAATTCCTACAGATTGAGCCAATACAGTTTGTGTAATGCCTTGTTTCTTTCTAAGGCGCTTAATATTGACTCCAACCATTGTTGTAACCTCCTTACCTATATTTTATGATGTATAACATCATAAAGTCAATTGTATTTATGATCTATTAGATCATTTTTTTAGAATGTTTATGACAGGTGAGTGGTAAAATGTTTAATTTAGGATATAGAATCAAAGAGTTACGAAAACAAAAACACATGAGCCAAGCAGACTTAGCTGAATCTATTGGTAAAAGACAAGAAAGTATAGCTCGAATAGAAAATGGAAAGTTCAATCCATCATATGACGTTTTAGTTGATATCTGCAATTCTCTAGGCGTTTCCTTATCGGAGTTTTTTTCCAGTGACACCCTTCCATCTGATCTTCAAAGATGGTTACAGGTTGGAAAGAAACTTTCGCCCGAACAACGTGACGCCTTGTCAAAAATAATTGAAACGTTAGCAGATGATAACTAAGTGGGTGAATGTTAATGGCTATTTCTGAAAAAGTTGCTCTTAGAATTAAAATTCTGTGTGATAGTAAAGGAATTACTATTAATAAATTGGCGAAACTCTCTGGCTTAACACAATCAACACTAAATAGCATCGTAAACGGAGAAAGTAAGAATCCCAGACTTCTAACATTGGAGAAAATATGCTATGGTTTAGGAATCACGTTACAGGAATTCCTTGACTCGCCTGAATTTAACGATCAGAAACAAGGAGATGATCCCTATGAGTGATAAACTGCTTGAACAAATTCTGAGTGAACTAAAATCACTAAATCAACGTATGACCAACGTCGAGAACAACATGGTCACTAAAACAGAATTCAATGAATTGAAAGAAGATGTTGACGGTCTAAAGCAAGATGTCAAAGGGCTAAAAGAAGATGCCAACGTTCTGAAGGAAGACGTTCAAGAAATAAAACAGGATCTTGCCCTCTTAGCCAAACAACAACATGATGATGTGATTCAGTTACTAAAGAAAATGGACAATGATATAACTGACATCAAAAGCCGTACCCGTAGCATCGAAAACATCCAAGAACAACAACACAGAGTTATTGATCTTCTTTCGAGTCGATCCATTCAACATGAGGCTGAATTAAAACGGATTAAGTAAGGAGCTGATCCCCCATGAGCGATAAACTCGATTTGATCTTAGAAAAGCTATCCAGTATGGATAACCGGATGTCCAATATTGAAAATGAACTGAAAGTCGTTAATCAACGATTAACCAACCTCGAAACACAAGTTGATAATCTTGATCAGAAAGTAGATGTTGGCTTACAAGATCTTTCAGATGGCCAAAAAGTTATCTTAGAAAAAATTGAAAAAGGTCTTGAAGATCTTGCTGAAGGTCAAAACGTACTCGCAGGGCAGTTATTCCAGCACGAGAAGGATCTTCGTCTGATCAAGAAGGTTAAGTAACTCGCTTATAAGTCAATCTTGAATTTATCTTCCACTATAGTGATCCTATCGATAACCTCGCCTGCTTCGGGATCAATGGCTTGTCCGTTTACTATTTGGACAAGCTTTTTTAGTTTAGATTTGTCCACTTCTTCCTTAGTCCTAATCAACTCATTAAGGTTATTCAGCTTTAGATACTCTAACAGCTTACGGTCATCATACTGCCATTTTGGCTGCTGCTTTCTAAATCCGAACTTACCGTTGGGTAGCTTTATCGACTTAAACTTTGGATCTTCCTGTCGTAGCCGGATCGCATAAGCTGTCAGCAATCCTTGAAAGTATTCGATGTCTTGGTCAAGTTGGCTGTTTACTTCGTTAAGCCAAGCGTCGATCTTGGCTTTTTCTTTGTTGGCCAGCTCTTCATTGGCTAGTTTCTTTTCTTGAAGAGAACGAAGCTTCCTCAGTGCCCAGTTGGCTTTTTCTTGGTCATCAACTGTGAATTCTTCGCAAATGATGGTTTGTTCCAGAGACTCTTTCAATGTTGGATTGAGATTGCAAGACTTAATAAAGAACATAACTGTTCCTTCGATCTTTGGACTTCATTAGGTAAAATCTACTTTGAACTTGAGAACTTTGAAATATCCGAAAATTACTTTCATACTGCATTAACATTTCAAGAAAAGGTGACTTTAGAGACTTTATTAATTGACACATATAATAATCTAGGAATTTTATACGCGCATCAAAATGAATGGCAATTATCTGAAGAATACCTAAATAAAGCATTAAAAATAGGGGGAAGAAAAGATAGTAAATTAAAAATATCAAGAATATTGTAAATAAAATGAATAGTTAAATATAATACAAATCAAACTAAAGAAGCTATCGAAAATCTTGAACAATCCCTAGATTTATTACAAGAATTTGGTTCAAAAAGTCAGCAAGAAAAAATAATCAAACGTTTAGCTAAGTACTCTAAAAATGTTGATAAAGAAAAATACTATTTTTATCTAGAAAAAATGTTTAACATCGAGGAGGAGTATTAAATTGATTAAAAAGAGCATATTCAGCTTCCTTTTTGTTGCCGTTGGGTTTATTTCAAGCTCAGATATACAAGATCCTAAAGTTCCACCTGTTGAACAAAACACTGAACCAGTTGGACCATAATAAAAAAGCCACCCTTTTTTCGGTGGCTTTTTCTATAGACAAAAAAAGCCCTAACAGGCCTGTTAAACTGTGACCAAACCTAGCTGTTTCCTAGCTTCTAGTTCAAGCTGGTGTAGGCTATCAATATCTCCAAAATTTATAGTGTAAAATTTATTTCCTACTCTGATGTCTAAGAGATCTCCTTGTGCCTTAGGGTGTATGTATCTATCCCATAGCCATCTGACTTCTTGATCAAAAAAATCTACATGGGATGAGAAGTAAAAACCTGCCCAAATTACACCTATCTCATGTAATTTCTCTTGCTCTGGATACTCTCCCATCTTCTCTAAGATTTCTCGCGCCTGTGCGAAAAACTCTACTGATCGTTGTGGGAATCCAAGAGTTTGCCCGATGATGCAATGATATTGAAAAATTCCTTCAGCTTTTCTTAATCTTTGTTCGTATTCTTTTTTGAGGTGATCACTTTGAAAGAATATGTAGCTCTCAGGCTCAGAATTGAATGGGCTGATGTGCGGATATTGGATGAACTGCTCAAAAAAGGGATTTCTTTTTAAAGATAGTACTGCCGGCTTATAGCCATCGATGAACGCTTGTTCGTGGCTTTTACGCATCTCATTAATCACTCCCTTAAAAATAGGATCAGCCCAAGAAATGGCTGATCCTATTATATCATTACGACACAACTACATGACTGGGTGCACTTCCATTCGCCGCTATCCCAAACCAATCCATCTGATCTTTGACAGCTCCAGCATTTTGAGGGTTTACTTTCTTTTGGTTTGGGTTGATTGTTATGGTTCATGGATTCCCTACCTCCTTTCTAGTCTTTTAGGCAAAATCTTGTGAAAAGATTTTTACTAAAACTAGAGGGAGGATACAATTTAATTTGTTGCGCCGTTATTATGTATATTCCCTAAAGTCTTTATATACATAGGAGGTATGTTTTTATGTGCAGAGAGTCAGAGATGAGGTTACATGGTGAGCCGGTTAGACCTTGTCATGATCACAGTTGGTAGTACTAAAGTAAGCTGATTGACTAAACCATAAGTTTATTGTTACAATATATGGAAGAGACGTGCCCGGGCAGGGGTCACGTCTTCAGAACTACTTAACTTCGTTCTGAGTCCGATTCTCCTTGACCGCGGGATCGGACTTTTGCGTTTTTACAGATAGCCAGTGACTACTACAGCAATCACGGGAATCAAGCATGAAATCCACCACTTGATCTCCTGATACAACGCCATCAGCCCATATGTAGAACAACCCCCTGACAAGCTTAACTATCTTATGCACCCCTCCGCTAATGGCTTTCTCATAAGACAAAGCCCGGATTGGTTCAGCAAGTAGGATAAGCGATGCCAGGACATATGCGAATAGTCCGATTTCCCATGCATTATATAGAATATCATCACAAAAAAAGCCCAGTTTCTAGGGCTAACAAGGGTTTATGTATGCAAAAGCTCTTGACTCTCGACATATATTTTTGTTTCAAGATGATCTATCAAATGATTTAGACCATTAAAATCTCTAAATTCCACTTTGGCTTTTTCCCCACAATGATCTATTAATAATTGATCTAATTCCGAGAAAGGATATGTATCCCAGAGCCATTTAGCACATTCTAAGATATCCTCAACATAACACATGAATACACAACCATAGTATTCCATTGCAACTTCTCGTATTTCTTTTCGTTTCCGCTCTGCTTGATTTTCTTGTTTAAGCTTTAATCGTTGGAGGTAGGTATCGACAGCTTTTGGGGGATAACCAAGAATGTGCCCAAGAAGGCGTTCTGCTTCGATATCATCGATTGAGGTGATACCCAGTTCCTCTGCTTTCTTCAATACTTCTTGTTTTTGCTCTTCTGTTTGGAAAAAGAGCCATCCTTTATAGTTCATCCTTCGTGTACAACTATATCGAATGGGTGAAAAGTCTGTAACATGTGGAAAGGTCAATAATTCATCAAACCGTTCATACATTTCGTTCGCTAATAATGCAGGCTTTATTCCAAGAAAAAACGCCTGTTCATCGGTCATTTAATCGTTCCTCCTTTAAAGAAAAAGGGAAGCAATATACGCTTCCCATGATATTCGATAAAATCAGGCTAATGTCCTTTTTTTATTGTTCATGACCCTCAGGGCATTCCCAAGCTCGTCCATTCCACTCTAACCATGTTGACTTGCATTCAGAGCATCTATCTGGTTTCCGATATTTTGGCGTGAAGCCGCTCCAATCATCTGCTTTTCTACGCTCTCCATCACTGCCCCATCCACCGCTTCCAGGGCGATCCCCTTTATCATCATCTTTTTTTCCGCCCATCATAGACAGTCCACTTAAGTGTACTTGATCAAATTCATTTTTAAACATGTTAACCCCTCCATAAAGGTAAGTTATAATTAAAACTTTGCTGTCCTTCATAGATGGTTAGTGAGTTATCAGAAAAAATGATGAATCC
>NZ_KZ845685.1 GCF_003313465.1 Thermoflavimicrobium daqui | reverse complement strand
TTTGATTGTTTCACTTGATACATTCCCTGCTGTACTAACGAAGAAAGAGCGTGTCCAAAGACTTGGCAGATGAGACAGGTGTTTAAATTCCTGTCTTAATCGTCTGGAAGTCACTCCTTTCACTCTTGCCATAATATCTGATGGAGAATTAGAGGGAAGACAATTCAAGAACAAATGACAATGATCAGGCATCACTTCCATAGCAAGAATGATCCAATCATTCTCTTGGCAAATTTCTTCTACTAACTGCCTGAATCGCTCTTCCACTCTGTTCACTAACACTTTTCTTCGATAACGTGGGCAGAAAACAAAATGATAGTTAATTAAAGATACAGTTGTTTTCGTTCTTCGATATTCTTGTTCCATATTATTAATTGTATCAGTTTAATGGTCATACTGAAACAATTAAAGATAAAAAAATGTTGCTCTAAGCAATCCCATGAAGGGATTACCGAGCAACACCGTCTTTCATCCCACGATTCAAACCGTGGGATGAAAGACGGCATTTTCTGTAAAAAGGTATCCTTTAATACATTGATAAGCATCTAAGGGGCAGATTCACGTGGATAAAGAATGGGAACTAGTAAAACAATTCCATTCCCGATTTGGAACCCCATATCGGGATAAGCCATCCTTATTGGAAGCAGATCGTGTACACAAACGAGCGAGCTGGCTAATAGAAGAAATTGAAGAGTTCCAAAAAGCGAAGACCATTGAAGATCAAGCTGATGCCATGATCGATACCATCTATTTCGCTTTAGGGACATTGGTAGAGATGGGAGTTCAACCTGATGAACTATTTCAAATTGTCCATCGGGCAAATATGAGCAAGCTTTGGGATGATGGGAAACCGCGTTATCGTTCATCTGATGGGAAAGTTATAAAGCCACCTACATGGGAAGATCCAAAGCCCAAAATGGTTCAAGCGATTATGAAGCAAAAGGAAAAATAATATTGAATCGTTTGCTTAGAAAGTAAACTTAATCATCAGCATGTTAGGGCATTCGAAAACAAAACTAGATCATTCCATAGAACTCTAAGTTCTATGGAATATCTAGGTAAGATTAATAACTATAAAAAAAGGAAGGGCTAATTTATTCTATAGCCTTTCTTTTTTTATAGTTTGTTTTTACTTAAAATTTATTAATTTTTATATGAAAATACTAGTAATTAAATGATTCTACTTGAAATAATTGTATAATTAACGTATTATATATTTCGTTACTCTAATAAAATATGTAAATATGTTTTACTTAATAAAATTTTATGTTTCGAGGTGACTGCACATGGCCAAGTCAACGAATGCGAAGCCCACAAAAAGAAAACTAAGTCTTGCTTGGCAAATATTGATTGGTTTGGTACTAGGGATTATTGTGGGCTATTTTTTACGGGAAAGCCCTAAGTTAGTTGATAATATTTTAACACCGATTGGGGAAGTCTTCCTGCGACTGATTAAAATGATCGTTATTCCCATTGTGATTTCTAGCCTAGTGGTTGGTGTAGCAGGCACAGGAAATATGAAACGACTCGGTCGGCTTGGTGGTAAAACGATATTATACTTTGAAATTATTACTACGATTGCGCTTGTTGTAGGTCTTCTATTAGCGAATGGTTTTCACCCAGGTGCAGGTGTCGATATGAATGCACTGAATAAAAGTGATATTTCGAGTTATGTTGCTACTGAAAAACAAACTCAATCACATGGCATTATAGAAACCTTTGTCAATATTGTTCCAACTAACCTATTTGAATCCTTAGCCAAAGGAGATATGTTAGCAATTATTTTCTTCTCGGTCATGTTCGGAATTGGGGTTGCGGCAATAGGTGAACGAGGTAAGCCTGTCTTGAAATTTTTACAAGGTACAGCTGATGCCATGTTTTACGTGACAAACCTCATTATGAAATTGGCACCGATTGGTGTATTTGCTTTAATCGGAAAAACAGTTGCTCAATTTGGTATCGAATCATTAATTCCTCTTAGTAAATTAGTCATTTTAGTATATGGTGCAATGATTCTTTTTGTCATTTTGGTGTTAGGGATCGTTGCGCGGATAGCGAAAGTGAATATATTCCAATTTTTACGTATTTTAAAAGATGAGCTGATTCTAGCGTACTCCACGGCTAGTTCAGAAACAGTTCTTCCTAAACTAATGGAAAAAATGGAGAAATTCGGCTGTTCAAAAGCGATTACTTCCTTTGTTATTCCTACAGGGTATTCCTTTAATCTTGATGGTTCAACATTATATCAAGCTATTGCTACTATTTTCATTGCTCAGTTATATGGAATTCATCTCCCGATTGAAAAGCAAATTATGATTGTACTGATACTCATGGTCACTTCCAAAGGGATCGCGGGGGTTCCTGGTGTTTCATTTGTAGTATTACTAGCAACACTAGGTTCAGTTGGACTTCCTGCAGAGGGATTAGCCTTTATCGCGGGGATCGATCGAATTCTAGACATGGCACGAACAGCTGTAAACGTTGTAGGAAACTCTTTGGCTGCAGTGGTCATGTCCAAATGGGAAGGTGAGTTTGATAGTCAAAAAGCAGAGAAATATCTATCAGAAATTAAAGCTGCTTAATGATAGAGTATCATCTTAACCAAAAAGAAAGAATTTCATTGTGTCATTGGACCGTATCACACCTCATGTGGTACGGTTTTCTTATTTTGGACTGCCTAAATAAATTGGAGACAAGCGCGAAACAGATCCATGGTTCATAATGTAAATTCGGGCTGACTTTGATTAGAGAAAAAGGTGGTGACACATATGTTTGAAAGTCCATATTCATACCAAGCAGAGATTGATCAACAGCCTCCGCAACCAGGTCGTAGATACCCAGCTCCTCCGCCTAGACCGCCTGTAGGTTTACCTGCAACTCCACCACCAGGACACGGTTATGTCCCAGCAGATCCTCGTTCATTGCGTCGATGTCTCTACCGGCTTGTATTAATTTGGCGTCGTGGTAGTAGAAATCCTTATTGGGCATGGCTTATCGCTGTTAGTAGAAATGTTGTGTCAGGATATCGCTGGAGTCAAAGAAGAAATATCTGGGTATATTTTACAATTAATATCAATGAAATTAGATACTTTCAATGCTATTAATCATAAATAACGATTCAATCTCATATCACCACCAGCGTGGTATGAGTATTTTTTTAGCTATTATCTATTAATTAAAAGTTTTTTGATGGTCTACTTTATAGAATTACAATCAAAATTAGCTAGCTTGCTTACGTATTCTTTTTGGGTAAACGATTTAATACTTTCCCGATACGTCTAATCGCTTCATCTAACATATCTGGTGGAATTTTACCAAAGTTAACTTGAAAGCCAGGGACTGGACTTTCAATTGCAAATGCTTCACCAGGCATTACAAAAACATGCTCGGCGAGGCAACGTTCAAAAAATTGAAATCCATCAAATGGAATAGAAGGATAAACCCAAGTAGAGACACCAACTTCGGGGCATGAAAATCGATATTCTCTAGGCAACCAGCGTTTTAAACTTTGTAGCATAGCATGTCGAGAAAGTTTTAGAGTTGAGCGTAGTTTTTGTAAGTAGTGAGATAGATTGATCTCTTGCCAGAGAAATAAAAGCAAATATTGACTTAAGATAGAAGCGGTTTTATCTAGTAGATATTTGGCATGTACGAAAGTTTCGATATTCTGCTTGGGTATTAATAGATAACCTAAGCGAATGTTTGAATGGATAAGCATATGGTATGAGCTGGTATAAAATACACATACGTCTTCCTGAAGATCCGAGGCTAATGAATATAAACTAATTGGAGGTGTTGGCTGATAATATAGTTCGCCATAAAAATCATCTTCCAATATGATGAAGGAATACTTTTGGGCGAGTTGTAGAACAGCTACTTTTTTATCATACGTCCATGATTCACCTGTAGGATAATGTCCATTGGGCATCGCAAAAAGTAGAGCTAGATTCGACTTCTTTGTAATCTGCTCTAAGTGATTGATATCGATCCCATTCCCATCTTGGCGTACAGTAATGATTTGAGCCCCTTTTGATTGAAATATTTCTTTAATTGGTAAATAGCAAGTTTCAGGAATAGCGACTAGATCACCAGGATTTAATAACTGGTCAGCTATCAACCAAATCGCTTGCTGGCTTCCATTAAAGAGACAGATCGAGGAAAGATCAGCCCATATCCCTCTTTCAACAAGTAATCCTTGAATGTTAGAGCGAAGAGATAATAAGCCAAATGGATCATTTTCATCAACTTGAAAAGCAGCCTCAATCGCTTGTGGACTTATCTCTTTGATCATCTTTAATAATTCAGGATCAAGAGGCTCGGAAATACCGGAAACTGGATATAGACCAGGGCTTTTCCGATAGGCATGGATTGTTTGTAATAAAAGGGAGTGTTTTGGATTCCGATGAGGTGCTACTAAAGTGATTGAGTTAGGAAGATGAGGAGTTACCATCGTACCATGACGAGGGCGGCTCGTGATCCAACCATCCTTTTTCAATTGGTGATAGGTTTTTTGTACAGTTTCTATACTAACATGTAAGGTTTTAGATAGTTCACGAACAGAAGGAAGAGACTGACCGGGCTTAAGTCTCTTGGTTCGGATCGCAAGGACGATTTGTTCTGCTAGTTGCTCTGGTAAAGGAATATGATTAGAACGATCAAGTCGAAAATAAGGAATTGACAACGGTTTTCCTCCTCTTTATAATCATAAAAATTTGTCATCATTGTTCTGTTTCTACTATATTAACAGAACAATGGTGGAATAAAATAGGGGGGAATGGAATGCGTCCATTACGAAGAGCAATGAAAGAAGTAACAGACTCCAAGAGAATTGAACAATTATTAGAAAGAACACGAGTGGGATACTTAGGGTTATACGATGAAGAAGGTACTTATGTTGTCCCCCTTAATTTTGTATGGTGGGATGGGAAAATTTATTTTCACGGTAGTCATGAAGGAAGAAAGATCGATGCATTAAAAAAAGATGAAACATACTGCTTCACGGTGGCAGAAGATTTAGGTACTGTTACAAGTACCATTCCAGCCAAAACCGGTACGGCTTATTTTAGCGTTATGGCTTTTGGGAAGATTGAAAAAGTGGCAAGTTTAGAAGAAGCTACAGATGCTTTAGAGGCGATGTTAAATAAATATGTTCCAGGATATTTCTTAAGTAAGCTATCTCAAACACATGTAGAAAAATATCGCTCAGGAATGGGAAGCCCAACTGTAGTATATAAATTAATCCCAAAACATATTTCAGCAAAAGAGGATCCAGTCCAAGAAGAAAATATGTATTATACAGGGCGAACGCAGATGGATGATTTAAGAAAAAAATAAAAGGAGCAAAGCCTAGATCTACCAATTAGAATCTAGGCTTTTTATGTAATACTATTTTACTTCTACTACAAATACATATGAAGCACTTCCTTGCTCCCATTCAGCAAAAAAGTCATATACATAAACACCTGGGCGATCTGGTAAACCAATAACATTATTTACAACTTGAACTGTTTGAGGCTTATGATCTTTCCAGAGATTTACTCCCAATGAACCCTTTTTAGGAGGACGATGAAATTGAATAGTCAAACGTGATTTTGGTTTAACTGTAGTAGGTTTTAGTTTTTTGGCAATTTCATCGGGAGGAATCGCATCTTGACATACTCCAGCACCACCCTCTGACCAACAAAATGAACCTTGCCGGGTTGTAATTTGTTTGTTATCTACCCTTACTGTAGCTTGAGGTGGTTTGAGTTGTTCGGGTGATGGAGGATTTGGGCATCCAGTAAGGAATAACAAAGTAATCATGATGGGAACTATAATTTTTCGCAATCTCATCTGTCCTTCTCAAAGAAAATTCAAATATAATAGAAATATATTATAATATTTTGTATGAATGAAAAAGCAAATAAGACGGATTACTGACAAATAGACCCAAAAAACCAGTCAATAGTCACTTGAACAAGATCTAAGTCAGTTTGTGCTACTAGTTCATAAATGATTCGATTACTTTTGGGTATGCTCTACCTTGCGTAACCACTTTGTATAAGAAAGCGAGAATAGGATTAATCCCAACCAAATAAAACTAAAGCTAATGAAATGAGTTTTTGTGAATGATTCTTTGTAGAGAAGAACCCCGAGTAAAAGATTAATAGTCGGAGAGAGATATTGCATAATACCAATTATTGATAGTGGAACAACTTTGGCACCCATAGCAAACCATAGAAGTGGCATTGCAGTAATCACGCCTGAACCGATGGCGAGTAATATGAGTGATAGAGGAGATGAAATGAATGATCCTGTCCCTTGATATAATTCAATATAAAGTAAATAGCCGAGGGCAAGAGGAACCATAATGAATGTTTCGAGTGCTAAGCCGGTAATTGCATCTGCATTTACTATTTTTTTGACTAAACCATAAAAGGCGAAGCTTAGTGCTAAACAGAGGGCGATCCAAGGAAATGATCCATAACTGAAAGTCAATACAGCAACACCAATTCCCGCAAAACCAATCGCTACTTTTTGCCATCCATTTAATTGTTCACGAAGTATGATCGTCCCTAAGAAAATACTAATCAGCGGATTAATATAGTAACCTAAACTTGCTTCAATGAGATGTCCGTGATTGACAGCCCAAATATAAATAAACCAATTTACGCTAATTAATACCCCACAAAGAAAAATAAAAAAGAGTCTTTTCTTATCTTTGATAAATTCTTTAAGGTTTTGCCAGCGCTTCTTAAAAATAAGAAGTACACTTACAAAGATAAAAGACCAAAAAATACGATGAGCGAGGATTTCTTGAGATGAATAAGAGTCAAGTAACTTCCAGTAAATTGGGAGAAGCCCCCATGAGGCATAAGCGATAAAAGTGTATAGAATTCCAGATTTCATATCTTTATTGGGTTTTTTCATTCTTTATCCCCCATATTTTGGTAGAGTCAATTTGTTTGAAATATGCAATATAAAGCATATTATATATTGTTTTTATTTACTAATAAATAGATTAGCGAAATAAATAGAAGAGTTATCTTCTTAACACACCACTTAGTGCTCCCTCACATTCTTCCATAGCCTTGATTCTTTCATAGAGTTGCACTCTTGCTGACCCATAAAGGGGAAATTGATCCTATACAAAAACGACTTGCTAAAATTATCGGAATAATATAGGTTTTTGATCGAATATACAATATAGACAAATAATGGTTCAGAAAGGATATTTTAAAGAGTATAATATCTTTATTTATTGATAATCTATTAATTTAGACTGATTTTGGTTTAAATTATTCCTATTTTGTGATATACATCCTTTAGGAGAGGATGTATAATGATTTGGAAATTGATTAAATCTATAAAATCAACACAATCAAACGCAAAGTTCTCTTATAAAAAAGGTTTAGTGAAAGTACAAGTTATTCATGTTCATGATGGGGATACGATCCGAGTTCGCATGCGTGGTGGAAAAGAAGAGAGGGTTCGCTTTTTACTTGTTGATACGCCAGAGTTATCCCATCCCAAAAAGGGAAAACAACCATTTGGGGAGGAAGCGAGGCTGTATGCCCGATACAAAATTTATACAAGTCAAGTGGTTGAGCTCGGCTTTGATCAAGAAGAAAGAGATCATTATGGACGAATGCTTGCGTATGTTTATTGTGATCGACAACTATTACAAGAGGAACTAGTTCGTAGAGGGCTTGCTCGTGTATACTATACCAGGAATCGAAATGAAACTATCGTCAATCGAGTTCGAGAAGCCCAAAACGAAGCGAAAAAAAATAGACGAGGTATCTGGTCATGTGAAGGATATGTAAGTAGAAACGGATATGATCCTCAAGCTTTAGGTTTATTAAAACGACTGTTTTATACATATAGGGGTAAACTATTACGAAGTGTATTTGGCTAAGATAGAATACCTTATTAATGATTGTTATCTTTTTCATCTCTTAGACTTGATTGCGATACTTTACAAATAATTATTCACTCATGACATTATTAGAGCTTTTGAATATACAACTTATTCGTCTCTTTTCCAGCAGAAAAGATGGCCATCAGTAGATCCGATGGCCATCTTTTGTACTTATTATTAGCTCTTATTGAAAGGGACTACTATGGTCGATTGAGGGAGCCACAGTATTATTTGGTGCTTCTCTTGACTATTACGATCGCAGACGTAGTCGCTGGATATATTGTAATCAGTTGTAGTTCGTTATCCTGACCTTACCATCTTTTGGTTAAACCTACATTGATAAACGGGGATATCTACAAACCCTTGAATAGAGGGTTGACGGAGGGAATGTCCTTCTGTCCATTCGGCATATCTAATTTTGGCTACCAGTGTTGGTTGAACCCAGTAAGCATCTGAATTTCTTGCTGGTTTGTTAATAAAGGGCCTTTCTTTGATCTGTGTTGGTTTTAGTTTTGCCGTAAGCTCACTCCAATCCTGATGGGACAACTTTCCTGTCCCAGTATGACCAATATACCAAAGTTCTCCTTCATCATTATAAAGTCCTAATAGAATAGCATTAATTATTCCATCTTTTAGGGTAAAACCACCTATAGCTGCATTTAAATCCCTGTAATTTTTAATCTTCAGCCAGAGATCGTTTTTTTTCCCAATTAGGTAAGGAGAATCTACTTTTTTCATAACAATTCCTTCCATGTCATGTTCCTGTATGACGGTAAATAATGCTTGACCATCATCATGAGAAGAAATCAGCTGAATTTGATTATTTGGTTTTATGATCTGGGAAAGAATTTCAATACGCTCACCCAAAGAGTATTGATTTAACCATTGTCCATTTCTAAAGATAACATCGAAAATCATATATGTAACAGGTATTTTTCTTTGAATTTGAGCAACCTTTTCCATACGCCGGATTCCGTCTCTTCGCATAACTTCATGAAAAGACGGCTTCCCGTCTGCACCAAGAGCAATCATTTCACCATCTAGAATCACAGAGTCCGCATTACAGTATGATTGAATATCTATGATCTCTGGATAATGAAAAGTACGTTCATTTCGTTTTCTGTTGAATAAACTAACTTTCTGACCATCATAGTAAGTTAAAATTCGAACTCCATCCCACTTAACTTGGGCAATCCATTCCTTTCCTTCGGGAATCAATGGGCTGCTTTTTGGTTCCATGGGGATAATAGGATTCATGATTCACCTCAAAACAAAGTTTATGACAAACGTGATTTTTCTTTTCAGGTTAGTGACTTTCACTTGATTTTTATCTTATGAAATGAAAAGAAAAATCACCACATAGCTATAACTCATCATCTTATTTTGCCCAAGATATAAAATAAAATGGACTCAGATTTTAACATTGAGTCCGTTTTTAGTCGAATAAAGAGCTTGAGTACTTAAATGGATCGATTATCTGCTTTGCTTGCGTTGGCTCTTGCTAAATCTTTCAATCGTAAAGCTCATTCAATCGAAACTTGTTTAGAGATCGGTCATGGAGAGTGGGATTGGATTGACTCCTTCCCCTCTGACGATCACCCAATGAATCCTTTCTAAGGAGATGTGTATAAACAGATTTAGAATGATGGCGATACCTAAGTAAACTTAATATAAAGGGGTGTTAAGTAAAAGAAGAGCTTCTCTTACCCTTTAGTGGGAAGAGAAGCTCTCGTTGGATAAGAAAAAATCATTCGTTGGAGGTTTATTTTGAGATGAGGATAGGGTGGATATCTTGACACATAATAAGTATAGGCTGTGTTAAAGACCATGATTGATATTTACATAGATACTATAGATCCATTCAAATTACCATCCAAAAAAGAAAAATGGATATGGTCGAAAGAAGAAAAATGGGAAGAAGAAAGGAGGGACTATATTAATATCTGCATGAGGATTTTCTTGGTGTACATGGTATTGAGATGGATCAGGGTAGTGATAAGGATAAGCATGGTTTAAGTAATTTGGAGATTCCATCTTTTTTCACCTCGGTTTGTCGTTTTGTCAATTTACTGTATGCAGTTTTGATTGATTTGGACATATGTCATACCCAAAATGGGCTCGACAAGGAGGAAATATGATGAAATCAGACTTTCGTTTGGTTTCCATAGAAGGGCATGAGTTGAAAATTACTCGTCCAGAGAAGTTTCTTTTTCCTGATCAAAGAATTTCTAAGTGGGACTATATTTTAGCTTGTATAAGGCTCGCCCCTTTTTTACTTCCTTATTGTCAACATCGTTTTTTAACAACGATTCGTTATCCAGATGGGATAGATAAAGATTCATTTTATCAAAAAAATGCCCCTCCATATCGTCCGGAATGGGTAGAGACGCGGTCTGATGGAGAAGTAGATTATATCTTACTAAATAATGTATCAACATTAATCTGGTTGGCGAATTTGGCATGTATGGAATTCCATGTCTCCTTTAATTTATCTACGCATCCTCAAACACCAACAGAGTTGGTGTTTGATTTAGATCCAAGTAGTCCGGAATTTGAGCGAGTTGTTGAGGTTGCTTTTTATACGAGAGAAGCTTTACAACAAATTGGATTAGATGGGGTTATCAAAACATCAGGTGCAAGCGGTTTACAAATTTATGTACCCATTGAGCCGATTTATACTTATGAAGAAACAAGGAAGGTCAGTTATTTTATCGCTCAATATTTAGTAGAACGCTATCCAAAACTGATTACAATTGAACGACGAGTGGAGAGACGCGGTAAAAAAGTATACTTTGATTACCTTCAACATTGGTATAAAAAAACACTGATTGCTCCATACTCGCCGCGAGCGGTCAAGGAGGCTACTGTTTCAACCCCTCTGTCTTGGGAAGAATTACATCATCTTTCTTCCCCGAAATCGTTTAATCTCTTGACGATTCAAGACCGATTGGATAAGCTAGGAGATTTATTTTTGCCGTTACGTCAAGGAACACGTTATAACCTTGATCCAATTCTCACCTTTGTACAAAAACACTTGTCAGGGCAATAGATTTACGATATGTTAATCGCATCGAGTAAGTTATATCAAGTATTTAGAGCAAGATGTTTCAAAGTAAGATCGACTTCATAAACAATCGGTTTTTTAGATAGTACCTCAATTGAATAGAAAGAAAAGAGGGAGAGTTATTATGAAACAAATTTTTATCAATGCGTTTATTATTGCGATGACTGAGGGAGAGAAACCTTTTAAAGGCGCTTTAGGTGTAGAGAACAAGATAATTTCTTATGTGGGACCCGTACCGACTGATGAAATACTTCATACATATGATCAAGTGATCGATATGGATGGTAAAGCGATTTTACCTGGATTTGTGAATACACATGGTCATGCAGCGATGTCATTATTACGCGGATATGCGGATGATTTACCATTAAAAACATGGCTAGAAGAAAAAATGTGGCCTTTAGAAGCAAAATTTACTTCTGAACAAGTTCGTGCAGGAACTGCCTTGTCCGTTTTAGAAATGATACAGTCTGGAACAACTTGCTTTTTAGATATGTATGATCATATGGATCAAGTAGCTGAAGTAGTCATTGAATCCGGAATTCGTGGAAGTTTGTGTCGTGGAGCGATTGGTTTTGGGAGCGAAGAACTAAGACAAAGTAAACTAAAAGAAGCGACTGAGTTTGCAAAAACTTGGCACCAAGCTGCAGATGGTCGGATTACAACGATGTTATCTCCCCATTCTCCTTATACATGTTCACCCAACTTTATTCGTCAATTTATAGAGAAGGCGGTTGAGTTAAATTTACCTGTTCATACGCATATGTCTGAGACGGCTGCTGAAGTACAGCAAAATGTAGATGAATATGGTGTACGTCCCGTCGAACATTTACGTAACTTAGGTTTCTTTGATATACCATCATTAGTTGCACATGCAGTTCATTTGACAGAAGAAGAAATCGATATTTTGGCGGAATATGATGTAAAAGTGGCACACAACCCAGGAAGCAATTTAAAGTTAGGTAGTGGGATTGCCCCTATTCCACAAATGTTAAAGAAAGGAATACGTCCTGGACTTGCAACAGACGGAGCTGCCAGTAATAATAATTTGGATATGCTAGAAGAGATTCAATTGGCTGCTTTATTACATAAAGGGGTTCATCAAGATCCAGAAGCAGTACCAGCGGATGTTGCTTTACGTATGGGGACTATTTTTGGAGCAGAGGCGTTGTTTTTGGAAAAGGAAATCGGAACTTTAGAAGTTGGGAAAAAAGCCGACTTTATTACTTTTGATTTAAGTGGCCCACACATGTATCCACAACACGATATCGTTTCTCATATTGTTTATTCGGCTTCACGCGCTGATATTCAAGATGTATATGTGGATGGAAAAGCAATTATGCTAGGACGTAAATGTCTCACTTTAGATGAAGAGAAAATTCGTTTTGAAGCTGTTAAGGCGTTTGAAGCAATTGCACCATAAAAGAAACCTGCCTAATTTTTAGGCAGGTGGAAATGATTGGCGGAAGGTATAGGCAGGAGTTTTGTAGTTAAAATATTACTAAACTAAACTTTCATATTGATTCCGACATGAAAGCGGATAGGGAGTTCCTCGTTTGTCGGAAACCAGTCACGCTGACGGGATGCAGGTGCTACCCATGATTCAGTGTGTAAAAAAGAGTTCATCTGTTTTAGTTCATCCGTTGAACAATGGAGCTTAATCAGTTCTTCAATCCATTGGGGAGAAGACAAACTAACTCACCTCCCTTGTAACGTATCTTTAGTATCACCGAATCACGATGGGATATGTTTAGTACATTTTTCTCCTACGCCCATGGAAAATGGGCGTTTTTTCTTTGTATAAGTGCTAAAGCCTCCACTTTGTTCGTAATATTAAGACAAAGAAGGAGGGGTACTATGTACTTACGATTAATCATTTATGTTTATATTCTAACTCTTTTAGTAGGATGTGAATCTTTACTAACAAAAGATATAAAACCAAATGTAAAACAGGAATGGGGACAAATGCTAAAGAAAAAGATGGAGCAGATGCATTATCCTTTTCGCATTCAAGCAAAGCAGGATCGTTTTATAGGGAAAGCAAGTAAAGAAGATTGGTACGTAAAAAAAATAGGATCACCCAAAATTCAAATTGAAAAAAAAGGAAAACAAATTACTATTTATAAAGACCGAGAAAGTGAAGTGTTAAATGAAGAACAGTTAGGTATAGTATCGCCAAGAGATCATCTGTTATTAATGGAAGAAGTAGGGGAGATTCAGCATAAAAGTGTACATAATATTTCTTGGGAAAAGAAAATGGCACGACAGGTAAGAGTAGATATTGATGAGAAAAAATTATCGCAAAAGATCAAAAAGAGATTCTCATCTGACCAACATACGCAATTTTTCCCCAAGCTATCAGATCAGGTTCGAGTAGTATATCATTTGATATATCTAATTGATACACAGACATTAAAACAAATGAAAATACATATTCAGCCTAAAAATGGTATGAAACAAGAAATTATCTACTCTTTTTAGAACTTTAGATCGTATCTGCCCGAATTTTCCTTTTCTATTTGAATTAATCTGCTGTTTTTATGATATTGCAAAAGAAAATATAAGGGGAATTGAGACAGAGCAAATCTGTCTTTTTTCTTTCCATTTATTCACTAACAGCTTGGTATATATACTATGATATACTTTACGATATAAAAATTTTATATTGAAAGGAGGCGTGGCAACAGGAAATGCGTATACGATTAGCAGTTACGAGCTTATTTGTCACGCTATTGATATTATTTGGCGCTTTTTACGCTTATCAAGCCTTTTATATAGAGAATTCTATTAAACATGCTGTTTTACAAACTTCACATATTTCTATTGAGAAATTGGATGTAAATAAGCAAGAAGTTCATCTAGAATTAAAAGCCGATAACCAGTTTTCTTTTGAAAAGAACTATACCTCATTGTACCAACAAATTAAAACACTCTCTGGTAACCGTAAAGTGATAATGGATTTTGTAGATCAACCTAGCCCAGAAATCTGAAAAGGTTGGGAAAAAATGAGTTTTGGAGTTCGCGAGGGATTAGTGCAAAAACGTTATACTCAAGTACAAAAAACGATTGAAAGTATTGCTCCTCAATATCAAATGAAGTACAAATTAACGATGGATGACTCATTCTTATATATTGTCTTATACAAACAAAATCACTCTTTCATCCAAATATTACCCCTTGAACAACCAGCATATCAAATGAATCAAAAAATGAGTGGGGTGAAAGTGAATGATTAAAGAAATAGCCATTGGTGTTAGTATGGCAGCTTTTATTTTTAGCATCTTTTTGGGAATTGATCCTTTTCCTTTATTGGTACTTGCTGTTATAGCGATTGCTCTATACTATTTTTCCACTCGCTCTACCAATTGGAAATGGAGTTCATTAAATCCGCGTCCTTCAAAAGAATCGATTCCTAATATCACATTTGAAGAAATTGGAGGACAAGATCAAGCTAAAAAAGAATTAAAAGAAGCGATCGATTTTCTAATCCATCGAGATCAAATCCAACAATACGGAATCCGTCCATTAAAGGGAATTTTATTGTCAGGCCCTCCAGGCACAGGGAAAACTTTAATGGCTAAGGCCGCAGCTCATTATACGAACTCTATATTTGTTAGTGCTTCAGGAAGTGAATTTGTAGAAAAATATGTAGGAATTGGAGCACAACGAATTCGTGATCTATTTCAACGATCAAAGCAGTTAGCCCAAAAAAGTAAAAAATCAAGTGCCATTGTTTTTATTGATGAAATTGATGTGATTGGTGGGAAAAGAGAAGGATCACAGCATAAAGAATATGATCAAACGTTAAATCAATTATTAACGGAGATGGATGGAATCACAAATGATCCAGATATATTTATTTTGGTTATAGCTGCAACGAATCGGAAGGATATGCTTGATCAAGCGTTACTTCGACCTGGTCGTTTTGATCGACATATCGGAGTTGAATTACCTAATAAAAAAGCGAGAAAGCAAATTCTACAGCTTCATTGTAAAAATAAGCCTCTTGCAGGAAATGTAGATTTAGAGCAAATTGCTAAAGAAACATTTGGCTTTTCAGGAGCTCAGTTAGAGAGTTTAACAAATGAAGCAGCAATTTATGCTTTACGTGAAAAGAAAGAGGAAATCGAACAAGATCATTTTTCCAAAGCTGTGGATAAAGTGATAATGGGAGAAAAAACGGATTTTGAAGCAACAAAAGAAGAAAAAGAAAGAGTAGCGATTCATGAGATTGGTCATGCGATCATCGCTGAATATGTTCGACCGGGCTCAGTGTCCCAAGTTTCTCTTTCGCCACGAGGTCAAGCATTAGGTTATGTACGTCATTATCCAGAACAAGATCAGTATCTTTATACACGTGATCATATTGAAGGACAAATTATGATTTGTCTCAGCTTGTCGACAAAGTTCATTTTTGAACAGGTCGACAAGCTTTTTTTGTCGAATAAAGAAAGAAAGAAGAAAGTTATAAATGGGGGATGTTTTGTGTTAACCAAACGAGGAGAAAATGGTCGACATCAGATGGAGATTATAGCATTAGATGATTTGGTACCTGCGGACCATTTGGTCCGCAAAATCGAAGAAAGCATCAATTTTGACTTTATCTATGATCTTGTTGAAGACTATTACTGCTTGGATA
>NZ_KZ845684.1 GCF_003313465.1 Thermoflavimicrobium daqui | reverse complement strand
AGAGTTTGCAACACCCGAAGTCGGTGAGGGAACCTACCCACCCCACAAAGTACTACTTTGCGGGGAACCCCGGGAAGGACCCAGCCGCCGAAGGTGGGGCAGATGATTGGGGTGAAGTCGTAACAAGGTATCCCTACCGGAAGGTGGGGATGGATCACCTCCTTTCTACGGAGTATCTTTATCGATACAAATTTTTGAATCGAAACCTCTCGGGTCATGTTCTCACCTTTAGTTTTCAAGGAATACAAAAAATCCTAGGTCAAAAGCCTAGGATTTTTTATTGATATTTTTTGTAATTTACACCTTAAAGGTCTTATCTTTGTGAGTAGCAACCTTAGCTAGGTGTTTTGCATATTTTATCTTTTATACTGAGAGTACCATCAAGCTGACGATTAAGTATGAAATGTCTCTCTTAGATCTTTAAAGAAAAACCGCCATTTCTAATTAGATATGACGATCTATTATTGATCATTTAGCTTTTATATGATCGAAAAGCTACAAAAAACCAAGCTGCATTGGCGATCGATGATGCGATGCAAATAACGATGACTCCTAAAGAAACAGGAATATCTAGTATTAAAATGACTACAAATACCGTAAGAATCATTAACAGCCCGAGCCCACAAAAAAAGGCCATGACGTACCTCATTACATTGATTCCTACCATATAAAAGATTAAAGGTAGGATATAAAAGAGAAGAACAATGCCGATTGCACTCCACATACCAAAGGAACCGAATTGATTAGCGTTAGGCCCTAATTCGGCAAGTGGAGAAAGTGAAGCGATGACCAACATCGTACAGAAGAGTAATGCTGAAGTTAAGGTCATAAAAAAAATGCCATACTTCTTTGCTTTATTTGTCATGATATTTTTTCAACTCCTTTCGTGATTGAATTGCCGATAAATTTTATATTGCCTCTATATTCGGATATTTTGAAACCAACGTTATAATTGGAGAAGATTTTTATTTTCAAACTGAATCTACTTTTATTTTAATGATTTCTATAATTTATGTCTATAAAAATGGTGCAACTTTAATTAAAAATAGTAATATCTGATAAAGATCAATGAAAGAAAAAAAGCAAAACGATCCACTATCTAGTATGCATCATATACTAGAATAAATCGTTTTGCTATATGAGTAAGTTTAGAACCGAGGTTATGATTGACTTAAAGCATTCGTGACATAGCCATATTCTGAAGCATGGGGTCTGTCATCGTCATCAGTATAGCCATAATCAAGCATGCGATTCCGGTTAAGACAGAGTTTGGTGAACTTAGGTCTTAATAAATCAAACAGCTCATACCGCTCTTTCCACTCAGGGAAACGGTGCTGGTAAGCGAGAATCGTTTCACGAATGTGTTGCCAGAACTTCACTTCTGAATAGTGATGATATTCTTCCAATAGATCAGAGAGATAGCGCATATGGCAGATGAAAAGGCCTGTAAAGATAAATTGGCATAATCCTTCCGGCTCTTCACTACGCAACACAATTCGAAGATCCTCAGGTAAATCAGCTAGTTCAGGAATGGGATGTTTGCTAACATTCACATCATCCACAAAGTCTTTGATGGCGAGGCGATGTGGAATAAAGTCTTTTAAGACAAGAATCGTATTTTGCCCATGTGGTGAAAAGACGACACCATAACGATATAGATAGTGAAGGAGTGGTGGTAAGATCGTCGCTGCTAAACGTTTGATCCACTCATCTATACTTAAGCCTGATTTCTCTATCAGTGAAGATACAAAGGGTTTTCCATTGCCATCGATATGTAGTAGAGAAGCTAAAGTAATCGTTTGTTCGCCTTCATCCAAGTAGGTATAGATACTCTCTCTCCAAATACAACCGAGCAATTCTAGGTATTGATAAGGAACTCCTGAAAGTTTGCTATAGTATGGATGATCTACATTCAGACTGGCAATCTCTCCTAGAAGGATTACCCGACATTCTTCGTGTAAGAAGGAGTCTTTTTGCCAGATGCCTTTGATATATTCCGTAATTTTGGGAGCAAGAACCGTTCTTTCTCCTGGTAGCCCACGATAAACCAGCGTATTTAAGATACTCATGGGTAATTTTACATGATGACGCTGTTTTTGACTTATATTGACAAAGGTTCGAATCGATTGTTGTGGCAGATAATAATCGGCTCCTGTACCTAGAGGAATAATTTGTTTCTGGGCTAATTCTTCAGCGAAAAACGGAATGATATAGTGATCCCATTGCCATTCATGAACGGGCATGAAAAAGTATTGATCGGATTCAACCCCGTGCTTTTTTAGTTCTGTTTGGAATCGCTCATATTGCTCATTTCCCAATTCATTATCAATCAACTCCTCATAGCTTAGATCAGTGACAGCATGAAAATCAGCTTTTGCCTTTTGAACGGCAATCCAGCCAAGTTGGATAGGCTTCTTTTGCTCAGGTGCATAGGCGAGATAATCTTGATAACCAAAACCAATCCGTCCTTTGTTATAGGTAATCCAGGGGTGTCCTTCCATTTCACCTTCTAGTTCTGCATAATCGAGTGTAGTTAGATCGATCTCTGAATTTTGTTTTTTAGCCAAGATATGCGTATCTGCAATTAATGTTTGGTTATATTCACGAATGAGGTGTGCTGTGGTTACAGATGACATCCTAATCGTACTTTGGATATCCAATAGAAATTGGTTCGGATTTATCGCCAAGATAGAATTGCCTGCTTCATGACGTTGAATGGTATTACTAAATACATGATAGCTGTCAAAGAGTCTCTTTTTCGCTTGGAATGTGTACTCGATTCCATTATTTAGTATCAGGCGATAGGTTCCTACTTGATCTTGATGATGAATCAGTTCAGGATGAATGATATCTTCATACATCAATTCGGTAATCATTTTGGTTAATAGTTTTTGAGAAGCCAATTTCCATAACGTAGGATGTAATGTTTGGCTGATTTGTTGTATATTTGCCATTATTACTTCTTCCTTCCTTTTATTACAACTTACGTATTGCTTACACTCGTGTAGGTTTGTGTGTGCCTATCACACCAAATTGCTGGAAGACATTTTGATCAGCAACAGGATACATTTCATATCCCATAAGACTGTTAATAATCACGGAGTTTCGATAAGCACCTAAACCTAAATCGGGTGCACCTACTCCATGAGTATGAAGTTCGGCATTTTGAACATAAATATGGTTTTCTACAGGCTCGGTTAGCGATAAGCGATAGTCTGAATCGACGATATATCGACCTGCGGTGTCCCAACGAATTAAAGAGTCAAGTCCTTCAATACAGGCAGGTAGTCGATGTTGGTATCCGGTTGCTAGAATAACCACTTCGCTTTCATGCGAGAAGCTTTGCTTTTGTTCTAAGTGGATACAGTTTAGTCGATATTTCTGGCCACCTTGATCTGTAATAGGGAGTATTTCTTGAATCTCTGTTTGCGCAAGTAGTCGCACGGGCATTTTTTGGTTCCCTACCGTACGTTCATACATCAGATCATAAATATCAGCAATTGTTTTCGCACTTATTCCTTTATAAAGTAAGTCTTGATTACGAATACGTTTATCACGCTGTTCTTGAGAGAGAGAGTGGAAATAGTGGGTATAGTCAGGTGAAAAATGTTCCAATCCCAGCTTCGAGTACTCCATGGGGAAAAATCCACTAGAGCGTGTAAACCAATCCAAATGATAACCATGTGTATTTTGTTCTTGTAACAACGTATAAAAAACTTCAGCTGCACTTTGACCTGAACCAATCACAGTAATCGAACGAGCTAACCGACAACGATCCAAGCGATCTAAAAAATCCGCTGAATGAAATACATCTTCTGATGGAAGATCCTGAAATCGTGCATGGATATGGGGAACGCTCCCGACTCCTAGTACCAGATTCTTCGCCCGATAGATGGAAGTAGTACCGGATTCCACTTCGATTGCTTCAATTTGGAAATAATTGCCTAGCGGTTCTTTGATATGCTCGATATGTATCACTTTTTGTCCAAAACGACAACTATCCAGCTGAGATGCAACCCACTTACAATAGTGGTTATATTCGCGCCGTGGGATATGAAATCGCTCTAGAAAATAGAAGTGATACAAGCGATTTTGTTCTTTCAAGTAATTCAAGAAGCTATAAGGACTGGTAGGATCTGCCATCGTGACTAGATCAGCGAAAAAAGGGACTTGTAGTGTTGTTCCCTCGATCAATAAACCAGGATGCCAAGCGAATTGAGGTTTTTGTTCGAGGAAAACGGCATGGATCTCAGGAACTTTGGTTAGCATGGTGGCAAGTCCTAAGTTAAACGGTCCAATACCAACTCCGACTACATCGAATAGCTGTATCTGTTCATTTGTATATGATTTTGCCATGGCTTACGCTCCTTAAAAATGGTTCTCGATAACAATACATAAGGGCAGCACGTTTATCCGGTAAATCAATTTCTTTTTGAAATTCAAATCCGCATTTTTGAAAGACATAGATCATTTTTTTATTACGAATATCCGGTTCAGCAACGATTTTTTCTGTCTGTGGATGTTGAAAAAGATGATAAGTCATGGTTTGAAGTAAGGGATAAATATATCCTTTACCTAAGAATGAAGGTGGACCGATTAGTAGATGAATCCCTTGATCTTCAGGATGAAAATCATAAAATTTTCCTAAAATATCATCTTTAGCCCAGTAAGTTTCCCAATAGCTCATGGGTACTCCATCCAGTGAGCCTATATATAATGTTTGATGAGAGTCTGCGAGAAATTTGCAAAGATGTTCACGATATTGTTCACGTGGGATCGCAAGGTTCCAAAAGGGAATTACATGTGGTTCATGCATCCACTGATGTAGCCGATCCAAGTCTTCTTCTAATTGAACTTGCCGAAACGAAATGGTTTTTCCAATCGATGAATCATAGCGTTGAAACAGTTCAAAGTGGGTTAGAGAATTAGATGGGTGTAGATCCATAAGATACATTCACCCCTTTTAAAATTGGATTTGAAATATGTACATAGACGGATTGGCTTTCCATTGCTCCAACCAACTCATCCATATCATGTAGTCGGGTAAGTAAATTTGCTTTGCAAGGAAGTTGTTTATCTTCTAATAAACTAGTAATCAAATTGGATGGTGTTCGATTCATTGGTTTTAATTCCAATAGAGCACGATGTAGTTCCGTTAGAAGATCACGTTCATCGATGAGGCCAGCAGTTCCAAATGCATTGATCAGACCGATTAAATGATTGATAAAGAGATAATAACGCAATCTTTCATCTGCAACATGGTCTGCACACATAGTTTGGCTTTTTTCGCTAATTCCAGGTAAAATTTGTTGTAACCTTGGGAAAGTAGATTCACAGTAATAATAGCCTTGATTATCTCGATAATAGAAACGATGTGGATATCCTGCTGCCAACTCTACTAAGCTATTTTGTTGATGAGCCTCTAAAGCAATTCCATAGCTTAGATACAGCCACATTAGGGGTTGGAAAGAGATATCGAGATAGCGACGGAACCAGTCTAAACTAACTTCGTGAGTGCTCCGCCCCTCTTGGATTGCCAGGTTCGTAATGATGTGAGCTAGTCTGCTTTTTTCATGACCGATCGCATCTTGACATAGGCTAGCAAGACAAGTAACATTGGCGCCATGTTCTCCGTGAAAAGGATTTTTACGTAAAACCAACTCAAACCCAGACTCTTCAGCATCAGGGATGGAGAGTGTAATGTAGGCAGGATCTTCAATGATTTGAAATGCTGGAAAGCGTTTAGCTAACGCTTGTCCAATTTCGCTACCTAGAATTCTAGAGACTTCTACACCACGGTCGAGCTCTTTTCGTTTATTTAAGCGGACGGAATTGGTAATCTTAAGCTGAATCGAGCATTTTAGCATCCAGCGTGCATCCGGGTGATAAAGTGTTCGTAAAGATGACGTGGGATAATAGGCTCTCCCTTGAATACCTAGATCGGTTAATAATCCTTGGTCAATCCATTGTTTAATCGCAGGTTGTTGTAATAAATATTTCACCTGATACGGGTGAACGGGAATAAGAGAATATTCATCAGGCTGACAGTATTCCTTTTTGAAAAATTCGCTACATTCTGGATCCTGTAGCAGCTCCTTTTTGATCAGTTGGGTTGTTGACTCTGATTCAGTTGAGTCTTCCTGTACGATCGAGTGATGAGCCCGGAAGAAATGGAGTGCAAATTTCCCCTTTAGTTCAGGTGAATAGATATGTTGTTCTAGATCAGATAAACCTTGACGACTTTTCGGAGTTGGGTGCATTAGATGGCCAAAGATAAGCGACTGCTCAGCATCGAGAAAGTGAAATGGAGTTTGATAGAGTTCTTTGGTATCCGCCTTGCGAGCTGAGATGAATGATTCAATATGTTGACAGCTTTGGATTGTTCGGAAGACGAGTTCATCCGGATACACTGAGATATGACGCGAAATGGACAACTCTTTAGTAATCAGTGTGACAAGCGTTACATAATCTAGTTCCAACCATTGGTGGGTTGCTGTTAAATAATACAACGGAAAATGAAACAAATGTCGATCTGTTAAAGACCAATATTTGATAGGGGCAATGATTTGGATTCCTTGATTAACCAAGGATAAGACGACGAACTTTTCTGCTAATGTTTGAGGGGAATGTTTCCATTTTGCTTGATAATCGCCTGAGGATTTTTTTTCTACTAATTCATAGTTGCCTACTTCGCGAAGATAACAATTTAAAAAGCTTTGTATACTTGCTTGTTCAGCCAGCTTCTTAGACATGGACTTGTTTCTCTCCTCTCTCTATTTCTAATTGTGCTCCTATTTCTTTTACTTGTGTTAAGATCGTCTCTACATCTTCTAGGGTTGTCCGTGGATTTAGTAATGTTAGTTTTAAACAGGATTCTCCCTCTACTTTGGTTTGTGCTAATACTACTTTTCCACTCATTAACAGGGAATGACGGATAGATTGGTTGATTTGATTTTGCCAATCACGTGCTGAAATCGCTGCTGGAGTATGGCTTGTCCGATAACGAAATACCACAGCATTCAGACTAGGTATGGGATTCATGATGTCAAGCTGTGGATCAGCACAAATGAGTTTAGCAGTTTTTTGTGCTAATTCTAGAGTATAGTCGATCATCTTAGCAAATTGGATACGCCCGACTGTTTGCATCGAAATATATAGCTTTAATGCATCAAACCGACGCGTGGTTTGAATCGACTTTCCTACAAGATTGGGAATTCCTTGCGATTCATCTTCTTCAGGATTTAAGTAATCGGCATGGTGCTTAATCAAATGAAACTGAGATCGATCTTTGATAAGGAAAGCTCCACAACTGATCGGTTGATAAAATAATTTATGAAAATCGACTGAAATCGAATCTGCGTGTTCTATCCCAGCTAATTTTGACTTATGCTGATCACTTAAGATGATAGCCCCACCATAAGCAGCATCCACATGGAACCAGATACCAAACTCACGTGCACGATTAGCTAGTTCTACGAGTGGATCAATGCTTCCAAAATCCGTGGTTCCAGCAGTAGCAACAAGGGCAAAAGGAAGATTGCCTTTTTCTATTAACTGTTGTAGTTTTTGCTCTAAATCATTTATGCACATCTGTTGCCTTTCATCTGTCTCAATACAGACGACAGCATTTTCACCTAAGCCAAGTAAAGCTGCCGATTGTTTGACCGTGAAATGGGCTGACTTTGAACATAGCACTCGTAATCGATGCGCTTCAGGTGGTAATCCCTGTTTTTGTACATGCCAATGAAAACGGTCTAGGATATATCGGTCTCTAGCTAATAACAATCCCATCAAGTTTGATTGTGTACCTCCACTGGTAAAAACGCCATCCGCTGTCTCTTTAAAAGAGAACAACTGACAAAGCCATTCGATTATTTTTTGTTCCAGTAAGGTAGCTGCTGGGCTTTGATCCCAAGAATCCATCGACTGATTTGTTGCACTAATCATTGTTTCTGCTGCAAGAGCAGGGATCAAAGGTGGGCAGTGGAGATGTGCAACACAGGCTGGGTGGTGGACAACGACCGAATGCTGAAGAATTGATTGACTCACTTGGGTAAGTACCTCGAAAAGATCACGATTTTCTTCGGGGATAAGTTGTATGGTCCCTAGTTGGGCAAGTAATTCTTCCAATTGAATTCCACTAAAAGGTTGTGTTTTCTTAGCATAGTGTTCATAGATTAGGTGCTGTACCCATCGTAAAGCTTGATCATAATTATCCCAGGATTTAGAAGATTGATTCAAAAATAGTCCTTCCACTTGTATAGGATCATGTTTAGACATACTAGTTATTGAAGCTCCCCTCTATAGAGAATGAAGTATTTTTTTCTCCGCAGCTTGTACTGCTTCAGCAAAAATATGACTAATCTGATTGACTTGCTCTTGGGTAATGATCAGGGGAGGTAAGAAACGAACAACACTACCATGACGACCGCCTAATTCTAAGATTAAGCCCCGATGGAAACATTCTTGTTGAATGAGTCGAGCAAGCTCTGGATATGCTGGATAACTACCCAGATTATCCGGCTGTTGCTTAGGATTGATAATTTCCACCCCAATCATCAATCCTCTACCACGTACTTCTCCAATCGAAGAGTTTAATTTTTGAATGGTCTTCAGATGATTTTGCAGCTGTTCGCCCATTTTAGTAGCCATGCTTTCTAACCGATTTTCACGAATAAACCGAATCGTTGCGATTCCAGTAGCCATCGCCATTTGATTACCTCGGAAAGTGCCAGCATGCGCTCCAGGGGACCATTGATCTAAATCTTTATCATAGACGACAACAGCTAATGGTAAAGAGCCACCAATTGCTTTGGATAAAATGACTACATCTGGAGAGATTCCTGCATGTTCAAAGGCATAAAGCTTGCCTGTCCGACCAAGCCCTGTTTGAACCTCGTCAATGATAAGAGGAATACCATGTTTACGTGTAATTGAACGAATATTTCGGACCCACTCATCGGGTGCTGGGATGGCTCCGCCTTCACCTTGAACGATTTCCATAATCATTCCGGCAGGAGAAGTGATGCCACTCTCAGGATCATCAAGAACTCTCTGAATATATTGGTAGCTAATCTGCTCTCCTAATTCTCCGCCTAAGCCAAATGGGCAACGGTAGCGATAAGGATAGGGAAGAAAATGGACATCAGGCATTAATCCCGTTATCGGTTCTTTTGGACTTCGGTTCCCTGTTAAGCTGAGTGCTCCATGTGTCATTCCATGATAACCCCCATGAAAAGAGAGAACGGTTCGATTACCTGTTGCGGTCTTAACTATTTTCATAGCTGCTTCGACTGCATCGGCTCCAGCAGGACCACAAAATTGAATTTTTGCTCGTGATGAAAACGCTGGTGGTAAGCTAGCAAATAATTCTTCTACAAATTCATCTTTAATCGGTGTTGTAAGATCAAGTGTATGTAAAGGAAGATTTTGTGCAAGTACATGTTGAATCGCTTCGATAATCACTGGATGATTATGACCGAGTGCAAGGGTTCCAGCCCCTGATAAACAATCAAAGTATGTTTTTCCTTCCATATCGGTTACGATTATTCCGCTTGCTTCTTTGATCGCAATTGGAATCCGACGAGGATAGGAACGTGCATTGGACTCTCGTTGTTCTTGATTCAAAAGATAATGGGTATTCGTTTGAACTTGAGTAGAATACATTATGATCACCTCATTAAGATAATGATAATCATTATCATTTATCGCGCTCGGATATAAATATATCATCACTCAAAATGAATGTAAATAACTTTCATTAACAAATATTAAAAAAAATTAATTGCGAATGATAATCATTTACGCTTATTATATAAGTAAAGAAGCGTAAAACAGAAAGGTGGTAAGGTAGGTTGAAGAATGATTCTGTAACACAACGTTTTTTATATCAACGCTTTGCAACAGAGATCAATCAGATGATATCGATTAGACAGATGACATTTGCCGAAGATTTATATTTATTACATGAATGGATGCAGTACAGACATATTGCGCCTTTTTGGAAGTTAGATATACCACTCGAAGAATTTAAAGATTATTTAGACCAATCGATTCAAAATCCAAATCGTAAGCACTATATGGTGTATGTAGATAAGCAACCGATTAGTTATGTCATGCTATACAATGTACGAGCAGATCATATCCGTAACTATTATGACTATGATGAGAGAGATTTAGGTGCTCACTTTGTGATTGGCCCCCGCTATTTTTTAGATAAAAAATATATAAAACAAATATTCAATACAATACTTTCCTATACTCTGCAAACTTTTGAATCAACTAAAATGGTTGTTGAACCTGATGTACGAAACCGCATTGTGATTCCTGCACTAAAAGAATGTGGCTTTCAAGTTGTGAACCGAATTCAGCTACCTCATAAAAAAGCTTATCTAATGGTGTATCCCATAAAGATAATAGATCAGAAAGGGTATAGTGATGTCGATTGATATTCAAGTAGAGAAGCTATTAACCGAAATTTATACGCATATGGCAAGGTTAAATCATCCCCCTTTAAATGAGTTAACACCAGAAATGTCGCGCTTTTATTTCCAAGAAGGTAGAAAGTTCTACAAAGAACTGTTTATACCTAATATAAAAGAAGAGAATAAATATATTTCGGATTTAGAATATCGATTACCTATTCGAATTTATACACCAGAAGGGACAGGTCCATTTCCAATATTGGTCTATTTTCATGGTGGAGGTTGGGTTCTAGGTGACCTAGATAGTTCGGATCATATCTGCCGTTATATGGCTCATCGATCGAAAAGTGTAGTGATATCAGTAGGTTACCGACTGGCACCAGAGTATAAGTATCCTAAACCATTTGAAGATGCGGTTTATGCGATTCAATGGATTTATGAGCATATCCATGATTTCTGGGGGGATCCATCTCGTTTTGTTGTTGGAGGTGAAAGTGCTGGAGCGAACTTAGCAGCCGCAGCGTCAATCAAGTTTAAGGAACTAGGATTTCCTTATATTACTGGTCAACTCCTCATTACACCTGTAACCCATTACTCTTTTGACACAGAATCCTATCAAGAAGAAGGCACAAAAAATCTGACCAAAGAAAGAATGATCTGGTTTTGGCACCATTACCTAGAAGATCCATCTCAAGGTTTGGAACCTTATTCTTCACCATTACTAGTTAAAGATGCAAGCAATTTACCACCTGCATTGATTGTAACAGTAGCAGCTGATCCACTTCGTGATGAAGGAGCAGCATTTGCGAATCGATTAAAGAGGGATGGTGTTTGTGTGAAATATATGTGTTTTGAAGGGCTGGTTCATAGTTTTATTCATATGATTGGTAGCGTAGAATTAGCTAGACAAGCATTTGACCAAATCATCGATGCATTGAAGCAGATGGTGCTAGAAGCACCTGTTCAAATCGGGGCATAAAATCACATATCAAGGTACCCTTTAATCGAGAGATAAGGCTGAAGCATCTAACTTTCTTTTTTTCAATGAAACAACAGGAATCGGGAACCCATCTTATTCACTTTATGAATAGCCAAAGGGTTAATCTTCTCTTTTCTTTTTTAGATTATAAAATAGTTAAAAGGGTTTTTATCTATTTGCAAAAACATAAAAATAGTATATAAAGAGAAAATCATACATAAATCTAGTAATGAACATTGGAGACAATCATTCATAAATACTTGTAAAATATCAATTAATGAGGGCAAGTGGATCTATTTATATACTTTTTTATTTACTATATATTTAATATATATTATTCTGTATAAGAGGTAAAATTTATATCATATATAAGAGAAGTCTTTTTGATATTCTAGTTTGCAATTAAAAGTACATTTATGGCTAATGAAGGGGGTTAGAGATTGATGAATATATCCACTTATCTGAATCGAATCAATATGAAAGAAGTGGGGCGTCCTAACCTATCGTTTTTGTCACGCCTTCAAGAGAATCATTTGCTCCATATACCGTTTGAAAATTTGGATATATCTCTAGGCAGACCCATTCAGCTATCATTACCTAAGCTGTTTGAAAAAGTGATCGAAAAGTGTCGGGGTGGTTTTTGCTATGAACTAAACGGATTATTTGATTGGCTTCTGCGAGAGTGTGGTTTTACCACATCACTGATCTCTGCACGTGTACGAGATAAGGATAACTCGTTTGGTCCGGAATTTGATCATTTAGCCATCTTGGTGTACCTAGACCAACCTTATTTGGTAGATGTAGGCTTTGGTGATAGTTGTCGATTCCCATTACCACTTACTGGAGAAGAAGTAGAAGATATTAGCGGACGTTATCGAGTCATTTTGGAAGAGGCGTCTGATGGATATGCTCTACAAAAGCAGGAGGAAAATGGCTGGATTACGGAATATCGGTTTACGACCCGATCATATGAATTACAAGCATTCACCTCGATGTGCGAATACCATCAAACCTCTCCTGCTTCTCATTTTACACAGAAAAAAATGTGTACAATCGCCACCTTGGATGGTCGAATCACGTTGACACAGGATTTTTTGACGATGACCCAAGATAGAAATAAGCAGAAGTTCCCCATTTTATCAGATCAACAATTTTATAAAGAGCTTCAGCGTTTTTTTGGAATAAACTTGTCATGATCCGCTTAATGGACTTACCGGTTCCAAGTATGTAAGGAACCGGTTTTGTCATTGGCTTCAAAGCTTATTGATCTTTTTCGATTTGATGATACAGTTGAAGTAGCTTTGATAACACTTCCTCCTTATCAAAATATTTCTCGGCGATTTTTCTACTGTTTTGGCCAAATTCGGATCGTAGGTTATGATTGACTGTTAATTCGTACATTCTCTGATATAGTTCTTCGGGATTTCCCACTTCTACTAAAAAACCATTTTTCCCATGCATGACTTCTTCTCGACAACCGCGAATATTTGTAGCAATTATGGGCTTTTTCATCGCCATCGCTTCGATGATGGATAAGGGTAACCCTTCACGATATGAAGGTAAAATAAATACATCACTAATTGACAGTAGTTCGGGAATATCTTTGCGATAACCTGGGGCAATGATTGAGGTATCATTTTGAATATCTTTTTCAATTTTTCGATAGCTCTTTTGATCCCGTTCACTAGTGGATAACTCTCCGATTATTAATAGTTTAACTCTCCTGCACTCTTGTTTTAGATGTTGGAATGCCTCCAGTAGTTCGAGGATTCCTTTTTCCCTAACTAGGCGTCCTACAAAGGTAAAAACGATATCATTTGGCTGAATGAAAAGCTCTTTTCTCAAACTTTCTTTTTTGGTACAATTGATCAATTCCTCACTGAAGCGAAAGCGAAGATCTACCCCATTTTGAATATGAACCAGGTGTTTTTTGGGACGAAATTGATTAGTTATACATAGGTCATAATCTTCCCGACTTACGAGATGAAGTGTATCTGTAAAATAACGAGCAAAATATTTTTCGATGTGGTAGTAGAATAAATAATTTAGTTTAGACATGTGCTCATGAAAATAAAAACCATGCGCCGTATAAATCACGTGTTTAACACGAACTAGTTTGGCGGCAATTCGACCGAGTATTGCTGCGATGGGAGTATGAACATGAACAACATCATACCTTTCGTTTTTCATTAGAACAGCTAGTTGACCAATCGACTTAATGTTTTGCAGAGAATAAATGCGACGATGAATGGGAATGTGGATCATATAGAGCCCTTCGTTTTGTAGTTCCTTAAATAGTGATCCTGTTTGAGTACAGGCATAGTGCACAGTATAATCTTGTTGCATGAACATGGAATGGAGAGGTTTTAAAAAAGCAGCAACAGCAGTATCGATATTGCATACTTGTAAAATTTTCATGAAAATAGCCGACAGGAGACTCGTCATTGTAGATGGATAAGAATGATAATGCTGCTTGGTATCCCCGGTGGATGCTAAGAGTCTCTAGTCGTACCTCCTTCAAAATGGGGATAATAACGTTTTAAGAAAACCATTGTGCCATTTGTAAGCACACCATTGAAAGGGTAAGTAGTTGTGTTGACTAGAAATTCACTTCAATTAGCTCCGGACTATCCTTCCACTTCCAGCTCAAATAAAGAAGAGCGAGCTTTCCTATCCATGTTTTGGCTTCATAACACTTATACTCTATAACCTCCTTACCCCCAAATTTTTTCTTAAAGTGATCAATTTTTTGGAGTTTTTGATTTCCCTTGTCTAGTGATAAACCGCAAAAATCATAGATGGTATAACCTGCTTCTTTAAAATGTAAAATCTCCATCCAATGTAAATAGCGGTTTGCTCTCCCAATTGCATTTCTTTGTGAAGAATCTAAAGAAAAACGATTGGAACAAGAGTAAATCATACAAGCTCGTTGATCACGTACATTGCTTGCATGAAAGCATACCTTTTCGTTGTTGGGATCAAGAGCGTAGGAAATGACTAATAACCCTTTTTGATTGAGGGACTGTAGTTTGCTCATATTACTTGCTGGAATCCCTTTTTTATTGGCGAATAAATTGTAGGAGTTACAAAATTCATAAACTAATTCCTGAGAAGGTGATGTTTCAATTACGACTTGGAATTGTTCACGAATGGCTCTTTTGATTTGATAGCGTGTTGTTTTTGATAGGTCTGCGAATAATGATTCTTCATCTTTTTGGAGATCGATATATAATGTTCTAAAACGTTTATGCAACGTGTACTTTTGATTTCGGAGCAGTATCTCGGGTAATTGAGAATAGATGATCAGATCAACTTTGGGTATAGGAAAGGATTTTTGGTCCCATCCATAAACATCTAAAACTTTTAAAAAAGCTGTTTGCCATTCAACTAATTGCATCTGATCACTCCTATATGGCAGATAACTTTTGGGATAATTCATCCATGTTCATGCTTTTCATACCATATCTGTGTTGGAGCTTTAAAAAATGCTCAAGTATTTTCTGTAAAAAGATTATATTTTCACGCAGATTAACACCGAAATTATGAGGATGCCACCATAAATGATAGATTGCTCCCTTTTTAGCTGCATAAGTTAGGTCGGATAATATGCGTTTTAATCGAAAGATTTCAAAGACCCGAAGAGATTTAGAAAAAGGTCTTAAAAAGCGGCTAGCAGCAATATTAAAAGGGATGTCTCGCTTGATCTGATCGATTTGATAACAATTGTGACCGGATAGAGGAAGATAGGCATCAATAAGCCGTAGGAATCTTTTTATCCATTGTTTATGGGATTTTTCTGATGTTTGATAAAACCAGCTCTTTTCTGTTCCACGATAGGAGGTTATTCCCATTTTTTTGCATATTTGTAAATATTTTTCATTAACTTGATTCCTTGGAAAAACGATACTATGAGGAACATAACCAAATTTTTTGCCAACGGCGATCGCTTGTTTTAAGTCCTCTTGGAATGCTCTACTCGATTGTCCTTTAGCTAAACAGTAATAATGGGAGAAGGTATGTGTACCTATTTCTTGAAATGGATAAGTAGAGATCAATTGGATGAGAGAAGGAGAGAAATGAAATGGGTCAACCTGACTACAGTGAGGAAGTGAATCCAGATATTTGTATGGGCATAAGGTTCGATCAATATAGTTGGGCTTGATAGATGGTAAGTAAGCTAATAACTCTTGTTTATTTTGGAAATATAAGAACCCAACAATTGCCCATGTTGCGTGAATACGGTATTGTTCAAACAATTTTAGGATTGCGGGAATAGCTTGTTGTACCCCTAATAGATTATCTGTATAAGCTTCTTTCGTGAATTGATCCCGAACCCCCCAGTAAAGCTCAAAATCGAGTGAAATGATAAGAATACCATTTTCTTTGATGAGAATCCCTCCTGTTTCATTGAATGGAAGAACTAAATAAAATTAATATAGTATATTCGAATCTCTTTCTGGATGCAATTGAGATTTAACTATCATCCGTGAAATATTACTTCCTAGTCGAAAGGAAATTATTCATTATTTTTGCATATGATGATGGTGTTTAAAATTAAAAACAAAACTGAGAGGAAACGATGTTGACCAAACATGCAGTGATTTATTTCTTCGCACGAGGCTTTTCTGGAATAATTCATTTACTAGCGATCGGGGTTTATACACGGCTCATTTCGCCTGATGAATTTGGGAAATATACGATGGTAGTTGCGGTTGTGGAATTTATCAATATGATTTTTTTCCAATGGTTACGTTATGGTATTCTGCGTTATTTTTCGAAATATTCTAATCTAAAAGAGCGCCATTTTCTAAGTACCATTGTCACTTTGTTTTTATGTGTCATCTTTTTTACTCTTTTGATAAGCCAAGGGATGTGGTTCATAGACGGCATTCAGAGATATAAAGGATTATGGTGGATGGGCTTAGGACTACTTTGGATCATGGCTTGGTATGAGTTAAATCTGGAGTTATTAAGAGCCAAACTTGCCCCACATGTCTATGGATGGATTGTGATCAGTAAGGCACTTGTCACCACTTTATTTAGTATATGGATGATTACGGTTGATATGGGGGCTTATGGACTTTTACTTGGCGTGATGACAGGGATGTTACTACCACTCATTTTTATTCTAAGAGAAAATTGGAAAGAAGTTCGTATCCCACAAATTGACCGTACCATTTATCAACAGCTCGTCATGTATGGTTTTCCTTTAACCATTACACTTAGCTTGCACTTTGTCATTGTCAGTTCAGACCGAATCATGTTGGGATGGCTTAAGGGAACAACAGAAGCTGGAATCTATGCTGTTGCTTATGATCTGACACAGCAAACGTTGCTTTTAATCATGGTAATCGTAAATCTAGCTGGCTTTCCGCTCGTTGTGCGTACCTTAGAAAGTGGAAAAATCACTGAAACAAAGAAACAGTTACATCGATATACAACCACCTTCTTTATGCTTTCGATTCCTGCCACTGCCGGATATATTGTTCTTGCTCCCCAAATCGCTTTGCTTTTTTTAGGACCCGTTTTTCGAGAACAGGCAGCACTTGTGATCCCTCTGATTGCATTAGCGGTTTTTTTCGAAGGAACGAAGCATTTTTATATTGACTTATCGTTTCAGCTTGCCAAGCGGACTCTGCTTCAAATATGGCCTAATTTGATTGCAGCTTGTTTGAATGTAGGACTTAATTTTTTCTTAATTCCATATATGGGAATCTTAGGAGCTGTTTATACGGCAATTGTCTCCTATCTACTTGCAATCATGATATCTTGGTTGATCGGGCGTCAGATATTTCCCTTGCCTTTTCCATATAAAGAAATATTAAAAATTGGATTCGCTACACTTTGTATGATACTTTCTCTAATCCCATTCACTAATTTTACGGGGTTTTTCGCATTTATTGGACAAATGGTACTCGGTTTATTCGTATACTTCTCGGTTGTATTTTTTTTGAAAGTTATAGAAGTCCCTGATCAGATAGCGAAATTAGTAAAAAGATTTTTTAGAGAATAGGGGAATTCAATCAGGGATTGCTTGGTTTTTTTTTTGGCTATGATTCCCCAGATTATTTGCACTTTCCGATTTTTGTGGAATATAAGCCCATGGAACAGATAGAAACAACCATAAATGACGCCAATGTAAGCTATCGATGAACAAGCTATTGGCAAATATCCCTATAAGAACCGCGGTATATAGTGCGAAATAAGCTTGTTTTTGATAAGAAGCGAGGAAAGAGAAACGAATACAGCGCTTGAGTGTAATAATCAGAAGCCCTATTAGTCCTAGAAAGCCGATAAAACCACTTTCGGTAAACACACGGATATACAAATTATGCGTAGAAAGTAGATAAATGATTTCTGATTGACCTGGGCCAATTCCTAGTGGATTTTGTATCCCTTGCTGGATCGCATCCATTTGTGTAGCAAATCGATCATCGTCATAGGTTTGAAAACCGAATCGTTGGATGAAGAATTCATTTAATTGCTCAAGATACACAAACCCTAAGAGAGCAATGAAAAAAATAACAATGGGAATGATTATAAATTTCATAAATCCAAGCCTAATCCATAGTTTATATTCTTCGAAATGAAAAACTCTTAAGAGCAGATAGACGACTAATGATAAGCAGTAATTTAGCCATGCAGCACGAGAAAAGCTAAGAAGTACACCAGTCGTGGTAAGAAAAAAAACAAAAATCCACCTCATTTTTAGCTTTATTTTTGACTGCTCCATCTTTAGAATCGAATAAATGGCAATGGGTATCAAAAAAGGGCCGAAAACATTGGGATCTTTAAACAGGGCTGTCGCTCGTTCATATTTTAAGAATAGATTGGAGTTAGGGATTAGATGGAAAAAAGACAGCATGGCTAAGGTGGAAGAAAGCACAGCCGCAACCGTATAACCAGAAAAAATGGTCTTGACTAATGAATGTTGAAAATAGGTGACTACACCCACACTAAAAAACCAAAAAACGATTAAATAGACAGTAATCGATAAAAAATAAAACCCTCTTTCATTGTCCTTCATCATGTACATGGAAATAAAAGTACCTATCATATAAATGAAAATAAAAATGAGTGGTTTAAGAATAGATAAATGATATTTGACATATGACAAAACGAAGCTAGTCATCATTAGTAAAATGATGACTATATCAAAGGGGGCTGGCTCGAAGATTAGGAACCCACTGAAGGCGAATGTAAGCCAAAAGAAGATATGATAAGTCGTTTGTAATTGAAACAGAGTATCACCTTCTTAGGATCATTTCATTATTTGGGATTTGGAAATCTGAAGGAATAGCACAGTTGTTATAGCGATGATACATCCAATGAGGAATCCGACGAATACATATAACCAAAAGATGGGTTTAGAAGGAGATGATTCAATTTTGGCTGATGTTAGAATATGAACATCCGTTACATTGAAGAGACTATAGATTTCTTGATGAAAAATAGCTGTAACCATATTGGCGATTAAAACAGCTTGTTTCTGATTCCGGTCTTCTACAATGATCGAAAATACTTGGGAGCCTTTGTCTGAATATTGAACATCGACTTGTTTGCTTAGCTCTTCCACATTAGCTATATCAAGCTTTTTGGCAACAGGTTCCATAATCGTCGCACTTTTAATGATGGAGCGATACGTTTCTAAAAGCTTAAGATTTGCTTCAATATCGCTAGGCGTTAATTCACCTACGTTTACCATTAATTCAGTTTCAGCTTTATATACAGGTTGGGTAAAAAAGATACTAATCATGCCACTTAATAAAGTGGTTGTAACAATAATGAGGAGTATTATCCGAAAATATTTAGTTAGAACATGATAGAAATCACGGAAATCCAATACTTCTTTTGTCAATTTCCTTCACCCCTCACGATAGGTCCCAATAGTTGGAGCATTGTTCACCTATACTTTATGAGCGGGAATTTACTTTTGTTCCTCTATCTAGCACCATCACCTGTTAGGATGACTAGACATGTTTTAAGAAGTATTTTAAGATCCATAGTAAAACTAATATGCTTCATATAATAAGCATCCAGTATGACTTTCTCTTTAATTGTTAAGTTATCCCCGCCGCTTACTTGAACAAGCCCTGTTAAACCAGGCTGAATGGATAAGCGATGGATAAATCCGAGTTCTTCTTGATGATACTTCTGAGTAAGGAGTGGAGTGAGTGGACGGGGGCCGACTAAGCTCATCTCCCCTTTTAAAACATTGATTAATTGGGGGAGTTCATCCAGACGTCTTATGCGAAGAAAACTACCAATGCGAGTGATTCTTGAGTCACCACTAAGCGTATACTCTGGTCCTGATTGATCTGCACCTTCACGCATCGTCCGCAACTTAAACAGCTGAAAATAGTTGCCATAAAGTCCTACTCTTTGTTGGATATACAGGATGGGACCTGGAGAATCCAATTTGATGACAAGCATGGCGAAAAGTATGATGGGCCATGTAAATAAAATAAGCATAGTTGAAAAGATGATGTCGCCAATTCTCTTTCCGTATGTTATATAAAAGCTTTTTTTTTGTTTGTAATCCTTGGCAATTGGGGAATCATGGAAAACAAACTCCTCGAAAAAGTTTCCCTTCTTTTTCCTTTTTATTGATTTTTTAGAGAATAGTGGGTACATTTACATGCTCCCTTCAACTTACATAAGTAATTTTTTTATTAAATGTGTTTGATTGATGTATAAATAGTAATATCCAGAAAATTTAGTAGAGTTCATTTATAGATTGATTGCAACATAAATTAAAGCGATACATTATATTATTTGGATTCTTGTTGGAATGTTTAGGTAATTATCAAATAAAAAATAAATGTATCAATGACCATAATTGATACAAGAAATGGGCGAAGTCTTGTGATCCATCAGTAGAAAACAAACGACTTGTTGTTATTTAGAACTATTAGTATGGATCTTATACTATGCGAGGAGAGGAAAAGGAAATGATTAACTTTTGAAACTGTCAACAAATCCGTTTCCAATGGAGTATTGCCCATTTTTTAATGAGGTAGGAGAAAAGGAAAGACGACACAAACAAAGACTATATCAATAAACTAACGGATCTACACCTTTATTTTTACCATATAATAACAATCGTATAAATTAATTCTAGCTTATATGATTGTTAGACTTGCTTGCTAAATATTCTTTACACTTTTAGGGTTTTTATGAGAGAATAGGAGAGTCGAATAAAAACATACGTTTGTAAAGAAAGGATGAAAGTTAGAAATGATGCGAGACTATTTAACAAATGACTGGTCCTCTATTTTAAAAGAAGAGTTTACGAAGCCCTATTTTCAAGAGTTAGAGACTTTCTTGGAAGAAGAATATAAAACGCAAGTGATCTATCCAAAACGTGAAGAGATTTTTTCAGCTTTACAATTAACTTCTTATACGAATACCAAAGTTGTGATTTTGGGGCAAGATCCTTATCATGGTGAAGGACAAGCACATGGACTGAGTTTCTCAGTTAAGCCCGGGGTGAAACTCCCTCCATCTTTGCGAAATATATATAAAGAATTACAAGCTGATCTCGGATGCTCGATCCCTAATCATGGTCATCTGGTGAAATGGGCTAAGCAAGGTGTATTAATGTTAAATACTGTTTTAACGGTTAGAGATGGAAAACCAAATTCTCATAAGAAAAAAGGTTGGGAAATATTTACAAATCAAGTGATTACTGCTTTAAATCAACGAGAACAGCCCATTGTGTTTATCTTATGGGGGAAACCAGCTCAAGAAAAAAAAGCGTTAATCACTAACTCTCATCATTTTATTATTGAGTCAGCACATCCAAGCCCATTGGCTGCTAAGAAAGGCTTTTTTAATAGTAAGCCGTTTTCTAAAACTAATGAATTTCTACATAATATAGGTAGTGAGACAATCGATTGGCAAATTCCTAATATTGAATCTTAAAAGATCTCTTATTGCGATTTGAAAGCATGAATATTGGACTAACTAATTAAATACAATGGCTCTTATATAAGTTGGATGATTTGAAGGAGTGATTGTTTTTGAAACGGTTTTTCCAATATTTTTTGTTATGTGGTTTGGTTATGACTTGTGTATTTCCCCTAGGAAATGTTGCCTATGCTAAGAAAAAAAGTGGCAGTAAGCAAGAGCGTCTTGTTACATATATCCAAGCTTATAATGGTTTATATGTTTCTGTGAAGGCTCAAGGCAAAATTGCTGTCGATGCGAAGAAAGTAACGAAAAGTGAACAGTTCGAAGTGATTCCTCTATCAGGTGGATATCATGCCTTTAAGTCCAAAAGAAACGGTAAGTATCTTTCTGTGAGTAGGAATGGAGTTGTTTTAGCGACAGCAAGTAAAGTTGGGAATAATGAGAAACTCATCATCCACCAACATCAAGATTACCATATGTCTTTTAAAGCGAAACGAAACGGAAAGTGGTTGACAGCGGTTGGAAGTGGCAAAAGAGAGTTCATTGCGAATAAAAAGTCGATCAGCCATCATGAAAAGTTTGAAGTTCAATATTAAAAAGATATTGTATTATCTATAATCGAAAGAAGATCTATAATTCAATGTGTTAAACGACTATTCGTGTGATAACCTCTTAAAGAATGCCCCATCCTTATTCGGAAGGATGGGGATATTACATTATCAAATACTTAATTGATGCTCTGTTATTTAGAAGTGATGGGCAAATGGCTATAAAAAAGCGATAGTGAATTGTTGATATTACGGTCATAAAGAGGGTTGTCAAATGAATGTCATTCTAGCAGAAAAACCGGATCAAGCACGTAAACTTGCCTCACCATTTGTTCATAAAAAGGAAAAATCACTGATCCGTATCGCCCCATGTACAACCTTTCCACAAGGGGCTGTTGTCATTTGGGCAATTGGTCATTTATGCGAATTAGTGGAGCCAGAGAAATATAATCCTATGTGGAAAAAGTGGCGACTTGAGAGTTTACCGATCATTCCTGCACAGTTTAAACACCGGATTATTAAACAAAAAGCAGGTCATTTTCAGTTTATCAAAGGAATTTTGAACAAAGCAGATACGATTATTATTGCCACGGATCCGGCGCGTGAAGGGGAATATATTGCCCGTATTATTATTCAGTTAGCTGGGGCGTCGAAGAAAGAGATCAAGCGTCTTTGGTGTTCGTCACTAACCGAGTCAGCGATTAAACAGGCTTTTTCCAATTTACGTCAGGGTCAAGAGACCCAAGCGCTTTATGATGAAGCTTTGGCGCGTGCATACAGTGATTGGTTAGTAGGTATAAATACGAGCCGTGCTTATACCCTATTAATGCAACAAAAAGGAATTAAAGATGTATTCTCAACTGGAAGAGTACAGACCCCATTACTTTGTCTTATTCGTCGGCGGGAAGAAGAAATCGAACAATTTAAGGAAGAGCCCTTTTGGGAGATCGAAGCCATGTTTGATACGGGGAAAGAAAAATATAAAGGAAAATACAAGGAACGTTTCTTTGTAAAGAAGGAAGCAGAAAATTTACTTACAAGGTTGATGGGACAACCGGCATTTGTATACAAAATTAAAGCCGATCTAAAAAAAGTGAAACCACCTATGTTTCATAGTTTAAGTACTTTACAAGCAAAGATGAATCGAAAGTATAAATTCCCTCCAGCTAAAGTATTGCAATTGGTCCAATCACTTTATGAAAAAGGATATGTTTCTTATCCAAGAAGTGATAGTCAACATGTCACTCCTGCTGAAGCCAGAGAATTTCCTTGTATTATTAATCTATTAAGAAAACAATTTCAAATAAGTAAGAAACTAAAAGATATTCGCCAAAATGGCCGATATGTCAATGCCAAAAAAGTTTCAGATCACTATGCCATTATTCCTACGGAACAGGTGCCCACTCTTCCACAACTCCCCCCTGATGAACGAAAGATTTATGATGAGATTGCTCGAAGTTTAATCGCTGCTCATTATCCAGACTATGAATACATACAAACGAAAGTTACAACGAAGATTGATCCATATGAATTTGAATCATTGGGTAAGAAGGTGACACAGCGAGGTTGGAAGGAGGTATTTCAAGAGGAGAAGGAAGAGGAAAATCAGCCGCTTCCAAAGCTACAAGAAGGACAGCAGGTAGATCCATCTCTATCATTAAAAGAAGGGATTACCCAGCCACCTAAGCCTTATACAGAAGGGCAATTGATCACTTTAATGAAAACAGCAGGAAAACATATTGAAGATGAAGACTTATCTTCGATGAAAGGGATGGGACTGGGAACAGAAGCAACACGTGCTGGAATGATTCAAACTTTAAAAGAGAGAAATTATATCGAAGTAAAAAGAAACATTGTCTCAACTACCAAGAAGGGAAAAATGCTTGTAAATGCAGTAGGAGATACCATTTTGGGAAAAGCCGATTTAACTGCGAAGTGGGAACAGTATCTTCACGGCATCGGACAAGGTAAAAAATTACCAGTTCATTTTATTGAAAAGTCGAAGGAACTGGCAAGACATTTGGTTGAAGATGCGATTAGTCGAGCAAAAAAGTGGAAGATTTCAGAGAGTGTTCAACAAGATGGACAAACTTCAAAAAAGCCCGAGATCCTGGGGATTTGTCCTGTCTGTGGTAAGGGGATTATCGATAGGAAAACTTTTTATGGCTGTATAGGTTATCAAAGAGGCTGTAAGTTTACACTTCCATCTAAGCTACTTGGGAAAAAGATTAGCAAAGCCCATATCAAAAAACTGTTAAGTGGGAAAAAGACAGGGCTAATTAAAGGTTTTGTATCGAAGAAAGGAACTAAATTTGACGCGTATTTGCGTTTTGTAGATGGGAAGATCACATTTGAGTTTTTCAATCAAAAAGAGTTTACGAAAGCCGACCCATAATGAAAAAGAAGCTCCCTCCTATATATAGGAAGGAGCTTTATATTGATTCTTCACCGCGTGGAGTGGATGGAATGGTATAAGGTTGGTCAAATAAAATATGGACAACTTCTTGGATGATCACTTCATCCAATGAATAATCATGCGTTAGATTAGTTAAAATAATGATCGTTTTATCTTGCTCTATATAACGAATGAAGGTGTTTTGATATCCTAGCCATCCGCACTATGAGACGTAATTTTTCCTTTGACATCGCTTGGCGGAATCCAAAAACCTCGCTTTGTTCTATATTTGGAGCGAATCGTTTTTGTGTAGATCGACTTTAAACTGATAAAGTATCGGAAGGAATTGGGGAAGTATGAGCGGCTGGTTCATGCAATAACCTCTACTATCAATTATTTTGTATTTCAAATGAGAAAACGTATCTCCTGAAAAATTTCCTATAAAAAATATAAAAAAGGGGTTTACTTTTTTTATAGAATCGTGGTATATTATCAATTGTCAACACGATAAAAAATTTGCCAATTCAATTAATTTCCTTGCCGGGGTGGCGGAATTGGCAGACGCCCAGGACTTAAAATCCTGTGGTAGGTAACTACCGTGCCGGTTCGAGTCCGGCCCTCGGCACCAAATATGCTGGTGTAGCTCAATTGGTAGAGCAACTGACTTGTAATCAGTAGGTTGGGGGTTCAAGTCCTCTCACCAGCACCAATCACTTCGACTTAATCGCCTTATTTTTGCTATAAAAATAAGGCGATTTTTTTATTTCCAATTTTCATCGACTTTAAGGTAACTTGTATTCGTATAAATTCGAGTGAATTACCGACTTATATCTGAAAGAAAGTTCCTTTCTTCAGAAAGGTTTCTATCATGAATTGCTTTTTTGATGGCAGAGGCTACATGGTTTATGGTATTGGATTAGTCTTCCTATTTCCCGGACTTTTTGGTTTGGAAGTTGTTTTTAAAGAAGAGCACAAAAAGATATTAGAATTAAGAATAAATCAGTTTTAAAAATGGAATAATATTACATCGAAAAAATCTATTGCATAATGGTTAGCAGTGTGATATATTACTTCTTGTCGCCGCGAGCGACATTAACAACAGAAACGCACCTTGAAAATTAGATAAGGAAATGATAGTCAAGGGAAAAACATTCACCGAGAGTGAGTACCTTAAAATATTAGGCTTAGGTAGGTTAAGCTAGTAAGGGCACACGGAGGATGCCTTGGCGCCAGGAGCCGATGAAGGACGGGACGAACACCGATATGCTTCGGGGAGCTGTAAGTGAGCTTTGATCCGGAGATTTCCGAATGGGGCAACCCACCAGTCTGAAGGACTGGTACCT
>NZ_KZ845683.1 GCF_003313465.1 Thermoflavimicrobium daqui | reverse complement strand
CAATTGGATAGAGCGTTTGACTACGGATCAAAAGGTTAGGGGTTCGACTCCTCTCGGGCGCGCCAATTTAAATGCGGGTGTAGTTTAGTGGTAAAACCTCAGCCTTCCAAGCTGATGTCGTGAGTTCGATTCTCATCACCCGCTCCATTATAATGATCTTTGAAAACTAAACAAGACAAAACGTACCTGTTAATTCAAAGTTTTAAATAAATCGCAC
>NZ_KZ845682.1 GCF_003313465.1 Thermoflavimicrobium daqui | reverse complement strand
AGCGAATCGAAATGGCATCCAGTTCAGATGCAAAAAGTGTGGTTATACCTGCCATGCTGATCTGAATGGAGCAATCAATATAGCTAAAGCCATTTCTGGGTTAGTAGCCTAGCGTACTGGTAACAGGTACGCCACCCATGTGGGTACACTCTAACCACATGGGATGGGGTGATGACACACCCCTGAACTTGGGCGTTGTCCAAAACGGAAACAGACTACGGACGCTAACGACCCAAGAATCCCACGGCTGAAGCCGTGTGGAGTGTCAAATCTTCCGATCACCACTCTAAGTCTAGGAATGACTTGGGATTGGATCGAATGATACAGCCTTTTCTACTAATTATAAATCACCAAAATCAAGCGAACTTGCTTTGGTATAGTTTGTTACTTTCTGCTCGAAGAAATCGGTTTTAGTTGCATTCAAATTGGCAAAACTATCTACCCACTTCATGGGGTGAGTCGTATATTCTGGATACAGAATTTCAAAACCTAAGCGATTGAGCCGTTCATTTGCTAAGTATTTAATATATCGCTCAATCAGATTATTATTTAAGCCTGGAATTTGGTTATTTGTGATATACTGTCCCCATTTAATTTCATGTTCGACAGCTGTTCTGGTCATATCTCGTAGTTCTTCGATGAAGTCAGGACTAAAAAGATCAGGCTCCTCTTTCCGAAGCTCTTTGATCATATTTTGGAACAAGACGACATGTGTTAACTCATCACGTTGGATATATTTGATAATGGTTGCAGTTGCAGTCATTTTTCCAGCTCGTGCCAAAGAGTAAAAGAAGGAGAAACCACTATAGAAGTACAGAGATTCTAGTAAGAAATTGGCCATACATGTCCGCACAAATTGTCGATCATCCTTTTGCTCGACAAACTGCTGATACAGGTCGGCAATAAACCGATTTCTCTCTAATAAATGCTCATCATTTCTCCATTCATCGTAAATATTTTCTCGTGTTTCCGGTGAACAAACACTATCTAAGATGTAGCTATAAGATTGAGCATGAATTTCCTCCTGAAATGCCTGAATATTTAGCAGTGATGATACCTCTGGCGCTGTAATATATTCATTAATATTAGGGAGATTCTCACCTTGGATCGAATCTAAAAAGTTTAAAAAAGAAATGGTTTTATCAAAAGCATGACGTTCTGCTGTGGATAACTCATTAAACTCTTTTGCATCACTTGCGAGTGGAATCTCCTCCGGCACCCAAAAATTATTTAACATAGTACGGTATAGCTTAAACGCCCAGTCATATTTGATCCGATTCCACTCCCGTAAGTTCGTGGTATTCCCATTAATTAGCCGTTGTGTCCCGCGTTGTCCATGCTCATTAAAGATTTTCTTTCTCTCAAGTTTAGCCATTAAAAAATCTCCTCTCTATATCTAAAAAAATACCGTATTGATTGGAGTCGATTCGTTACCCTTGATGAATAACGAATCGACACGAGTAACCCTTTCAAAATCGGTCACATAGGATCCTAGGTATTGATCAAATACTGTAGCTATCTTTATGAAGAGCAGCTTACACACTCTTCCACTTCAATTGATTGATTCCGTACATAATAAAGTGTTTTAATGCCATGTTCCCATGACTGAATATACAAGTCTAAAAATTCACGCGCATTGGTATTAGGAGTGATATATAAATTCATCGATTGAGATTGATCAATATGCTTTTGCCGTTTTGCAGCTGCTCGAATACTCCATAGCTGGTCAATGTGGTGCGCTTCTTTATAATACCAGGTCGTTTTGGGTGAAAGGTTAGGTGCTGTTTGAGGAATCGATGCTCCTCGCTTTTCTTCTACAAAATACTTCGCATAAACGGGATCAATGCCTGCAGTGGAGCCGGCAATAAGCGAAGTAGAACCAGTTGGTGCTACTGCAAATACCCAAGCATTTCGCATACCGTATTGGGCAATATCTTGGCGTAGCTGTTGCCATCGCTCGCTTGTATATCCTCTTCTATCAAAATACTCGCCAGTCTGCCACTCACTACCTTCAAAAAGGGGATAAGCTCCTTTTTCTTTCGCTATTTCCATTGATGAACGAATAGCATAATAAGCAATATTTTCAAATAAACGATCTGCTTCTTCAAGATGTTCTTCTGATTCCCAAGCAATCTGACGTCCAGCTAAATATTGATGATATCCACTGGTTCCAAGTCCAACAGCCCGATACTTTTGATTGGTATATTCAGCTTGTCTTACAGGGTAAATATTCAGATCAATCACACTATCTAACATCCGCATTTGAATCGGAATGATACGTGCAAGATCCGCTTCACTATTAACCCGCCCCAAATTGATAGACGAGAGATTACAAACCACAAAGTCTCCCGGTTTTTGTTTCGTAACAATAACGCCATCTTCCAACTCTTCACTCAATAATTCAGTCGGTGACATATTTTGACAAATTTCTGTACATAGATTGGACGAATAAATCATGCCTTGATGTTTATTTGGATTAGCTTGATTCACTGTATCTCTGAAGAAAATAAAAGGGGTCCCTGTTTCAAAAGCGCTAACCATGATCCGCTTCATAATATCAATGGCTGGAATTTCAGTCTTTGTCAGTTCTGGATGCTCTACACATTCGAGGTAACGACGCTCAAACTCTTTCCCATAAGAATCTTCGATAGAGTATCCCATAACTTCACGAATTTCATGAGGATCAAATAGATACCACATACCACGTTCTTTGACACGTTGCATAAATAAATCTGGAATACAAACCCCAGGAAAAATATCATGTGCTTTTAAACGATCATCACCATTATTGGTACGCAGATTCAAAAAATCTAAAATATCCGCATGCCAAATATCCAGATAGATCGCAAAAGCACCACGGCGAACTCCTAACTGATCAACAGCAACAGCTGTATTATTATAGTTACGAATCCACGGGATAACACCACCTGAAGCACCTTTATGTCCACGAATTTTCGAACCTTTGGAGCGTACTTTTCCTAGATAAATCCCAACCCCTCCGCCATGTTTCGATACTTGTGCTGTTGAAGAGTTAGTATTATAAATAGACCATAAAGAATCCCCAACCGTGTCAATAAAACAAGATGAAAGTTGGTGTAAAATCTTCCCTGCATTCGCTAGTGTAGGAGTGGCTACAGTTAGTTCAAGCTTAGACAATACCTCATAAAACTTCTTTGCCCATGTTAATTTGTCATCTTCTTTTTGTGCTAGATGCATCGCAATAATCATAAATCGTTCTTGCGGAAGCTCCATGACCTCATGATTATAATCACGAACAAGATAGCGATCCGCTAGCACTTTTAAACCAATATAGTTAAATAGCTTGTCCCGTTCAGGTATAATCGCATTTTGTAACTCTTTGATTTCTTCTGGGCGATAAGTTTCTAAAAGATATGTCCCATATAATCCTTTTTTCGTTAATGTATGTATGAGATGATACAAACTTCCGTATTTCTGCTTCACGTCATAACCACGGTGACGCGCGGCTGCTTGATACAAGCTATATGAGAGAATCCGTGCTGCAACAAATTGCCAGTCGGGTTCTTCCATACTTGTTTTCTCTACTGTAATTTGTATAATTTCTTGAATAATCTCATTATCTGTTAAATTATCTCTTAATTGACCAAGAATTTCTTCCATCAGTTGGTTATGATCCAAATGAGGAAAGTCTTTACACGCTTCTTCAATTAGCGGACGAAAAGGGTCCAATAGAGTATTTTTTTCCTTAACATCTAACATCATTATCACGCCCGATCTATATATAGTCGCCTCTTGAGTATATACAATACAACATATTGTGCAAACCTCTAAAAAAGGTAAATTATTAACTTTATGAGAGTAAACATCCAACTAAAATCGTTTTTTGTTTTTCTTTCTTTTTGAAGCTACTTTTTTCAAATTTGACTGACTGAAAGATATATTAATAGAGAAACAAGGTTGTAAAAATATTTAGATTCCTCTTTTTTCTATTTATGAATAGTAGCAATGTATTAAACATGGTTTATAAATTTTTGACACGGAAAAAAGCGTATGATCTATAAATGATTAGTATCAATCTACATCTTGACATCAAATAAATGGGATGACCATATTCCTGTTTGGTCACCCCTCTTAGCTAACTTTTTCTCATCTTAGATGATCATAGAGAAACATTACCTAAATATCTCTTAAATACATGATAATCTCTTGCAAGTTTTGTTTAAAACGGTTCATTATTTTCTGAATGGTTGAGTCGAAATATAACTTTTTACTGTCATAGAGACTCCTGCCTTCAATTGACGATACATCGTGGGCAGGTTGACAGCTACCCGTACTATATCAGTCATGCTGATGTAGTCCCTGCAACTAGGTACTCAATTCCCTTGCGGTGCAGGTTCATCGCTCCAATACGATCATCATTGGAAATATATTGACAAGTTCGACATTGGAAGATGTTCTTTTTCTTATTTCGGTTCGCTTTCTCTGTGTGACCACATTTTGGACAAGTTTGAGAAGTATAAGCGGGATCGACAAAAATCACTGTAGATTGATTCATTTTTGCCTTGTACTCGATCATCTGGCAAAGCTGAAAGAATGCCCAGCTTACAGTATACCAACGATCACGTTTACATTCGATTGAGCAGACTTATAGCGTGCAATCACCGTTTTCATAACAGATTGAGCCATTTGGGAGCGTAGATTGTATACAGAACGCAATTCTCCATATGTGACTTTATGTAATTTTGCTTGGACTAGATTTTTGGTTTCAAACACAACACCAGATAAAAAGTTGCACCCGTTCTTATAAGCGCTGAGTGTTTCTTTAAGTAATTGGACCTGGTCCATATTTGGACAAATCTTTATCTTTGCAGTAATTGTTATTTCCAACTATTCCACCTTCTCTTCACTAAAAATATTTTTATCATAATATCTAGTGAAGATAAAGTAACTAATTATATTTTTCAAAAGGAGAGAACGACAGTAGGCACAGAGAATATTGTTTCCCTAAGCACCCCTAAAAAGAAGGGGTACTGGGAAACGCAGCCATCCTCTATGCCTTTAAAAAGGCGAGTCTCCTGTCGGCAATTATCATGAAATCAGCAGCTTTTTATCAACCATTTTATCTAGAATTTACTTTTGTGTAGTGCTATGGCTCCAATCTTGTGTTGCACTTCCCTCTAAGTACCGTTCACAATCAAGAGCAGCCATACATCCGGTTCCAGCGGCAGTAATAGCTTGACGATAAACGTGATCTTGTACATCACCACAAGCGAATACACCAGGTACATTCGTACGTGTAGTACCAGGCTCTACCACGATATAGCCTAATGCATCTGTTTTCACTTGACCTTCAAGGAATGCCGTATTAGGTTGGTGTCCAATTGCGATAAAGATCCCTTCTGCTTCAATTATCTCTTCTTCACCTGTTTCGTTATTACGAACCTTTAACCCACTTACACCACTTTCTCCCCGAATCACTTCAAGTGGGGTACGATTAAAATGCCATGAGATCTTTTCATTTGCTTTTGCACGATCTTGCATTATTTTCGAAGCGCGTAGCTGATCACGGCGATGAACCACTTGTACTTCGGAGGCAAATTTTGTTAAGAAAATGGCTTCTTCCATCGCCGAATCTCCGCCCCCCACTACGATAATCTTTTTACCTCTAAAGAAGAAACCATCACAAGTTGCACAAGTGCTAACACCTTGACCGATGTTTTCTCGTTCTTGTGGGATTCCGAGTAGTTTCGCTGAAGCACCTGTAGAAATAATTAGTGCTTCAGTCTCGATCACATCTGATCCTACAAATAGTTTAAAAGGGCGATTCGATAGATCTACTTTTTTTACCCAACCACGCTGGAATTTTGCTCCGAAACGCTCTGCTTGTTTACGCATATTATCCATTAACTCTGGTCCCATAATCCCATTTGGGAAACCAGGGAAATTTTCTACATCTGTAGTGGTTGTAAGTTGTCCACCTGGCTCTGATCCTTCAATCACGAGCGGTGACATATTAGCACGTGCTAAATAAATAGCTGCTGTAAGACCAGCTGGTCCTGTTCCTAGTACGACTACTTTATTCATGAGTAAACCTGCTACGAAAAACATAGAAAAAATATCCCTATAACTAAAAAATCCCTGTTTCATTGTAAACTGCCTTGCGACTCTATCCACTCTACAGGTATCTATTTAACCTACGAGTATCTTGGATTGAATTTAAACTTCGTTTTCATCTGGGGGATCATTTCTATGCTTTGTAGCAGTTTCCCTCCTTTCGAAATATAAAATAAGGATAGACTAGCAATTTTATCTATACTTCTAGGTTTGAGTTAGCCATCCTAGAAATATTTATGTAATCAGGTACGTCTGTCTCTTCTATTTTATATGATATTCTTTCTTCAGCCAACTTTTTTCCGTTTATTGTTTCACACAGATGGACAAGTCAACCAAGATACAGATTCCATTTTTTAACCATGATGTATCATGATGAACAAAATAGCTCTTTTCACAAATGTTCAATTGATCACATATTTTATGATTATGAAACAAAAAATAGCTGGTTTCCAAATTTCATTTTATTTAGAAACCAGCTAATAGACTTATTCAGGGCTGTTGAATTTGCATCATATTAGAATGGAGTGAGTGCATGTTTTTGCCACGTGACTGATGATGTCTGGCAAGGATGAGTCCGAGTCCGCTTCTGCTCATTCCATCAGATAGAAGACTTATTATTACCTTGTGAAAAATTACTTGTCTTTTACACTTTTCGGATTACTTGGTTTACTTTCATTGTGTAAACGATCAACTGCTGTTACATAGTAAATATACTTTTCATCGGACTTGGCACTCTTATCCGTATAAACTTGTACTAAACTTGTCTTACTACTCCGTCGCACTGTATGAATCAGATGCTGTGGATTTTCAAAATCTATTTTTTCTCCCTTTTTAAACCGGTATACTGTATAGTACGTTGCATCACTACGAGGATGATCGTTCCATACGAGAGAAACACCTTTTGGAGTTCGTAGGGCTGTATGAATGGTCGGTGCTTTAGGAGGTTTAGCATCAAGCCATGGCATGGTTGGAACAAGAGCTGGATACTTATATAAGTCTTGACTTAGACGGTCTTTAAAATTTAAACGATTTGCTAGTAAATCCGTTACACTAAAAAACATGCTTCCTTTTACATCTGGATATTGCATATTTAATTTTAACTGATTTGGCATTTCTTCAGGATCCATCCATGCAGGTGGTGACTCTGTCCCAATTTTGTAAGCGGCTTGTCCAATGTAAAGTTGTACATTCTTTCCTTTGACCTCATTTTCCCACCATGGAACTAACTTCTCATAGTCAGCAACGGCTAAGCCTCGATTCCAGTATATCTGTGGGGTTACATAGTCCAGCCACTCATTTTGAATCCAAGTACGTGTGTCTGCATAGATCGTTTCATAGCTTTGCGAGCCTCTTGTATCCGAACCAGTCGGGTCACTACTTTTATTTCTCCAAATCCCAAATGGGCTAATACCAAACTTCACATAAGACTTTTCTTTTTTAATTGCTGTAGATACCTCTTTGACTAACATATTAATGTTATGTCTACGCCAATCGTGTTTACTCTCAAATTTTCCCGCCCCGTATTTTTGATATAGCTCTTCATCTGGGAATTCTTGACCCGCTACAGGATAAGGATAGAAATAATCATCAAAGTGCACAGCATCAATATCATATTTTTTGACAACTTCCATCACGCTATCAATAACATGTTGCTTCACTTCAGGAATTCCTGGATTAAAATAGAGCTTCCCACCATAAGAGACAACCCAATCAGGATTTTTCTTCGCTGGATGATCAGGAACTAAAGCCTCTAAATTAGTATCCATACTAATTCGATAAGGATTAAACCAAGCGTGGAATTCTAAGTTTCGTTTATGTGCTTCATTTAACATAAAAGCAAGTGGATCATAACCAGGATTTTCTCCTTGCTTGCCAGATAGATATTTGGACCAAGGATTTATCTTCGATGGATAGAAGGCATCCGCAGTCGGGCGAATCTGGATTACCACAGCATTCATTCCCATCGCCTTTGCCTCATCCAATAGCTTAATCATTTCTGCTTTTTGCTCTTCTTTACTTAAACCTGTTTTAGAAGGCCAGCTTATATTTAAGACACTAGGAATCCACACAGCGCGAAGCTGTCTTTTGACCCATGTTGTATTTTCGTTACTACTTTTATTCCCTTGCACCTCTTTTTTACTTTGTGCCACTCCAATATTTACGGTTAGAAGTGTCATCGTAAGGATCGCAGCGAGAAAAAAGCAGATCATATTTTTTAGCGAAAATATAGATTTTGTCATCTCTGCCTCCCTCTTTATTTAAAGAATAAAATATTATTAAGAAAAATAACCTCCTTTCATTAATCAATATTTAAAGTAGATAAAATACATAATATATTTCGTTACCTATATCAAAAAAACCTGCCATATTTATAAAATAACTCCCCTTATCACTTTAAGTTTAGATATAATTTAGATGGGATGCCATTTAAATCCAATTATTTATCCGATTATTCAAAAAATAGAGTTCGTTATCCAAAAGAATAGGATGAATAACGAACTGTAACTTTCAATGAATGATAAGATTATTTTATATAAAGTTGGAACCACAGGTGAATATAACCTGCAGTAATACGTTGTGCTTCATCTAATCTTTTTCCAATGACTGGTTTTACTGCTTGCTTCCACTTTCTTTCCGAATCCTTTTGACCCTTTTTACCTTCTTCCACCCATTGCTTGATTTCACTAGTCACAATCGGAGGAAAATCTTTTTTAGCTTGGACTGCAGCTGCGTGCAACCAGATGGCTGGATCTTTAGAGCTTTGCCAGTTCCAAAAAGCCTCTTTATCCTTAACAGTGTAATCCTCTTGTATCGATTCTGTATAATCTTCAAATAAAGTATGGTAACTTGTCGGCTTATCTAGATTGGTGAAATTTGCTGCATGCATCGGTTGTGTTAGATCTGTAAAAAAATGGAGTGATAATCCTAGTAAATAAAATGCCTGTTTGTATTCTCCTTTCTGATAAGAATCCCCTGCTTGCTTAAAATATTTTGATCCGGCATCTTTCGCATGCTCTTTGTCTGGAATATATGTTTGACCCTTATCGGGATCATAAAAATGTGAGGCAAAAGTAAAATGATCGTTGTACTTCGCTTTATGATCAGCATCATATAAGCCTTGCTCCCAATCTCGTTGCCATTTTTTTAATAAATCTAACTCAGACTGTTCAACAGGAGAGCCTACATTTCGCTGCATAAGTTCTATCGCATGCTGTACAATCCATAAATGAGTATTATTTGTTGCTTCATGAGGTTTTCCTGTATTCCATTGTGGATATGGTGATTCAGTTTTCCCCATTCCCAGAATCATGGGTATTGGAAAGCCCAACATTAGCAAAGAGAAAATGATCGTCCAACATAAACTTATTCCCCTTAGTTTCAAATCGTTCACTCCTTGGTCATGTTTTTATAACAAAAAGAGAATCTGCCCCTCTTCCGAAAAACCCTGATTTGTTCGGGTTATAACCTATTAAACAATATTCCGATTTAACCAAAAAAGAAATAGTCATATTTCCTAAATTATTTATGATATCGTCTCATTCAGTTTATTTATGTAAATATCTATTTTTCATAGTGAAGTATCAATCGATTGATCACTAACTTTTTTGTACAAGCTTCCAATCACTCTTTATATGCTTTTATCAGATGTTTTCTTCTAAAAAACCCGCTTACCACTCCTATGAACTTATCAGTCAAAAGTCGATCCTACACAAAAAGATTCGCGGCTTCGTCTAGGAATGATCTAGGTTTTGAATCAAGTTATGCAACATGTTGAATATATACTGAACTCCTTATTTTTGATACAATGATCCTATTATTCTACTCTTCCTACTAGATTAGGGGTTAAAAAAATGACGATCCATTTTCATGTAGTAAAAGATGAAATAGATGAACTTATTGAGTTTCTTACGTCCGAAAACTGGCCTTTTCACGGGATAGAAGCTCCAAGTCCAACACAGATCCGGGAAGCTTTTATGAATCACTATTATACAGGGGATAGTGTAAAAACCATTTGGCTACAATACCATGAACAAAATATTGGTTTAATCCGTTTATTTGATTTGCTGGATTCAATTGCTTTATTCGATCTAAGAATTCGCCATAATTATCGTGGAAAAGGATTTGGAAAGCAAGCTCTTCAATGGCTGACTCATTATGCATTTACCCATTATCCCCATTTGATTCGAATAGAGGCTCATACACGTGTTGATAATTTTGCTATGCGAAAAACTCTCTACAATTGCGGATATATCAAAGAAGGATATCATCGTCAAGCATGGGAACAAGGGGATCAATTATTTGATTCTATCGTTTATGCTATGATTCGTTCAGACTGGGAGAACCAAACACGAACACCTATCAGACTACACGATGTTGATTTCTAATGGAACTAATAGAACATACCCTTTTATACTTAATTCATTGCTAACCTATGAATTAACATTAGAATAGTGAAGAGGTGTCTCTAATTATGCTATTAGAAGTAATCGCAACTCATGTGACTGATGCAAAGATTGCAGAAGAAAGCGGTGCAGATCGGATTGAATTGATCACGGGAATCTTAGAGGGAGGACTAACCCCTAGTTATGGACTGATTGAGCAAGTAGTGAATGCTGTTCAAATCCCAGTCAATGTTATGGTTCACCCTCATAGTGCATCTTTTTGCTATAACTCAGATGACTTAAAGACGATGCAAAAGGATATCCAAATGATTAAGAAACTAGGTGCCAATGGCATTGTTCTAGGAGTACTCACTCCAGACCAAAAGATTAATGTGGAGGCACTTCAATTTCTCTTAAGTGAAGCAGATGGATTAGATGTTACGTTTCATCGCGCTTTCGATGAGGTTCCCGATCAAGAAGAAGCATTCCATACCCTTCTTCAGTTCCCACAGATCAAAACCATCTTGACATCGGGTGGACAAAGTAATGTTCTCCATGCGGTAGATCAAATGAAACAACTGGTTCAGTGGACAGAAAATACTCACATCCAAATTTTAGCGGGTAGTGGGCTAACCATCGCAGCTTTACCTGACTTTCTCAAAGCGACCAATGTACAAGAGATCCACTTTGGAAAAGGTGTACGTAGAAATGAACAAGCTCTAGAGCCCATTGATGGTGATAAAGTCCGAGCAATCAAGCGGTTATTTTAGCTTTCGGAATTACTATCAGCAAAATACCTATCCTGCCATAGATAAAATTCATCTAGAAAGAGATTTCCCTTTCTTAAGGTAAAGTAAAAAATCCCTCTCTCGTAATCAGAAAGAGGGATAACTTTTTATATAAAATTAACAAAGTGATAGTGGAGAGAACTCATTTCAATAGAGCAACAACCTTATTTTTTCTTCAATACTTCATATAAACGATCCGGGAAATTAGTAAACATACCTGTTACTCCCCACTTAATCAAACGATGCATCTCTTCTTTTTCATTTACTGTATATGGATGTAATAAGAAACCAGCTTGTCGAACCTTTTGTACATAAGTTTGATCGATATTCTTATAATTGGGGCCGACTCCGATGGCATAAGTTTTTAACTCTGCAATTGTTTTCTTATCCATTGGGAAGTTACCGAGTTGTACCAAAGGTACTTGGGTGTCCAATTGATGCACCTTCTTGAGACTATCAGGGCTAAAAGATTGAATAATGACTTGTCCTCGTTTGGATCCTTTACCAAGCAATTTATGTTTTTTTAGAGAGCGAATTAGCTTTTCTTCCATACCTGGATATACTTCTGGCGCTTTGGTCTCGATATAGTAGTTAGCACTTCGTCCAAAGTGGCTCAATATCTCTTCTAATGTTGGAACTTTTAAACCTACATAAGCTGGATTTGCTTTCTCTGGATATTTTTTATTAAACCAAGAGCCTGCATCTAATCTTTTAATTTCTGCCAAAGTATGATCTTTCACTCTACCTAATCCATTCGTTGTCCGATCGAGTGTTTCATCATGCATCGCAATCAGATGCCCATCTTTGGTCATTTGAAGATCTAATTCGATATAGTCCGCTTTCATCTTTTTACCCATGTCATAGGCTAAAAGAGTATGCTCTGGTGCATGACCAGAGGCTCCACGATGCGCTACATTAATCACTCGATCTGGTGAGAGCAATTGATTTTTTCCCATTGCTGAAACAGAAGTGGGAGAAAAACTAAGAGTAAGACCTATCCCAAGTGCAGTAATAAAGCCTAATGTTCGTTTTAACCAACGTTTCATTCATTGACACACCTTTCAGGGCAATTTAATAAGTCTACTATTCTAGTTTTAAAAGAAGAATATTTAGTCTAAGTAAACTTAACCTTAAATATTAATAAATTTAGTTTTGATACCGTATCATAAACGTTTTCTTAGCGAATCGATATCAGGTTATTTGACTTTTAAACAGGGAATGTGTAGAATAACACCAACAAATAGCCGAAAAATCAATTAATATGAGCTTGTTGAAAGCGATTATTTATTCTGAATCTCATTTAAAAGGGGAAAAAACATGGATTCTTTACTTAGAAAATTAATCAAACTAATTGGGGATTTCCTGCAAGTCTTATTTAAACAAAGGATTTTAAATATAGTTAGAGATGGATCAAGTGGTACATTCAACTCAAAGGAAGCTTTCATACAAAATTTATTCCACAAACTATCCAAATTAAAGCCCTATCTTAACCAAGAAACGATTTCACGAATGCTAGATCAGTTATATTGGAAGATAAAAGGGAATCCTCATGTCATCACAGCCTCATCAGGAAAATCAAATATCATCTTACGTATACTAGGCGTTATTCTTTATGAGCTCCAAAGCTTTATAAGAAAATATTCTCCCATTATCTGTGATACGCTTGATAAAGTCGCCCAACGCTTATTACAAAGATAATTTATCGTTTACGGTTATTAAGTATTTCTAATATATCTAGCTATACAGATGAGATCCATCCATGTAACTTGGATGGATCTCATCTGTATAGCTAAAGAAATCATTTATCAATTACTCAATGAGCCTTAGATCTGATTCAATACCCCTTAGCTAATTTTCTCTTTACCTTCATTGGACAAAGGAATACGACAGATCATAGTCACTCCACCATATTGATTACCTGTTAACATAAAACTCCCTTTTAGACTTTCAATTCTTTCATTCATCGATATGATCCCAAAACCCGGCTTTTCTTCATTCATACCAATCCCATCATCTTCTACTCTTAGCTCAATCCAATCGATATGATAAATAATCTTTACATAAATCGTTTTTGCATGCCCGTGTCTTTTAGCATTGGTTAGAGCTTCTTGGAGACATCGTGTTAATGTCCAGAAAATCGGCTTAGCAATTCTCCTTTCTTCTCCTTCTACCTGTTTTACGATTTTTGTATTGGTATGCGAAGCAAACTCCTTACAAATATGAGTAATATGCTCCGAAAAAGAAACTCCTTCATCCAATGGTGCCATTTGATGAATACTTCTTCTTACCTCTTCCAATCCATTTCTAGCTACCTCTCTTAACCGATCTAATTTCTTTTTTCCTTCTTCTGGATTGGTATCAATCAAATAAGAGACCGCATCCATCCCCATAATCACTGAAGTAAATGTATGTCCCACCGAATCGTGAAGCTCCCTTGCTAGACGATTTCGCTCTTCAAGCAAAGTAATTCGTTCCACTTGTTTACTATAATACTCTAGCACTCGATTTTGCTCTTCGATTTCGACTTTTCCAAAGTAATTGGATTCCAAAGCCAATGCCTAATGAGATGGTATTCATAAGTATACTCGTAATCATCGATGCAATTTCATTCATTATATCCGCTTTCTGTATAACAATCATTTCGATAGCTGGGATGACACCTAAAAATATAATAGCAAACCACCGCAATACTCTCCACGGTACTACAAATCCAACGATCAATAGCGGAAAAGAAAGAACTCGGGAATAACCATTTGTAATATAAGAGAAATAGATTTCACTAACACTATTAGAAGAAAAGAAAGAGGAAGTAAAATCATATGAATATACTTCGGACGCCAAAAGACAAGAGGTAATACGTGGCTAACAATATGTAAGATGATCAATTCTAAAAAAATTTTTCTGGGTAAAATCCTAGGTAAGTCAGAGGTATAGATATATACAAATATAGAGGCTACTATGATATTACCTACCATGACAGTTGCAGAAAATATCGCTTTCCCGATGCAGTCCGATAAACTCCCTAAGAGGCAGCAAAAACAAAAAATTATACACTTAAACAAACCAATATAGAATCCGTTAAAAAAATCTCTGGTGTGAAAGAAATCACAACCTTTAAAGAAGCAAAAAATATCATTTGGAAAACGAAAGACCAAGAAACCCGCCAATTTTCCGTTTTGAGTATGGATGAAGACTGGATCCAATATCATCCTTTATTTACATCCAAAGAATCTACTAATGAGCTATTGAAAAAGCTATCCAAATCATACACGATTCTTCTAAGTCAAACAGCCTTCTCAGAATGGGGTGGAAAAGTCGGTGAAAAAATCACGATCCATACATTTAAAGAAGAACAATCCTTTGAAGTCGTTGGAGTTGTAAATACACTTAAGCTAAATGGGTATATCGGTTTCTCTTCTGATATTCGCTTTTCAGATGAATTTGGTATAAATAAAACGAAAAATATGTTAATCACTTATCATACACCTAATGATGAAGATCAGGTTAAAGAACAAATTTTAAGTCAATTGGGCAGTCAACTTAACAAATTAAATATCACTAAGATGCAATTGATCCGAGCTGAGAAAAATGCCGGACAAATCAATATCTTTTATGGATTGTTACTCCTAGCCATTCCTATTTCAGGTATTGGAATTGTGAATACCCTATTGATGAACGTAATAGAGCGCACTAGAGAAATCGGTGTCATGCATGCCATTGGCTTTGCAAGATCCAAGATCAAAAAGATGATTCTAGGTGAAGGACTAATTATTGGAGTTACAGGTGTCTTAAGTGGTATTCTCTTAGGATTCATCATTCTATACTTCTTGACTAAAGTGATTGATCTCGAATTAGATAGTGGTTTTACTATCCCTTGGTTGAAAATTACCATTGCAAGCTGTTTAGGAATTTTGCTTAGCTTGTTCACTTCCCTCATCCCTGCTATGCGGGCAACAAAGATCCCATTAAACGAATCTTTGAAATACGAACAAATGTTCCTCATCTAAAATATGGGTAAAAACATCCTAGGAGGTCTAAATAAATGAAAAAATGGATAATCTTAACCCCTATCATTGGTGTTCTCACCATTGGGATAACTGGATGCATCAACTATGAAACAATCGATCAGAAAGAACAAGTTCATGCTAAAAGTATCAAAAATATCAAAATTGATAGTGAATCGGATTTCAAGGAGATCATTTAAGGGTTTATACGACTGCAGGAAAGCAAATTCTTAGCAACATTGATGCTACGATTGATAGTGAAAGTACCGCTGGATCCATTGAGATTGACTCATGGAACAATATTAAAGGCAATAATCAAATTCAAGCAACGGCGGGCTCGATCAATGTAAGACTAGGACACAAACCCTCATCTTTATATGTCGATCTGGAGACAACTGCTGGAAGTATCTCTTTAGTAAAATAGGGGATGTTATCGACTTACTATAAATTCTAAGGAAGTGAGGTTATGAAAAAAAGAATCCTCATTCTGTTTAATTTTCTTATCATTGGATTAACGGGATGTATCCATTCTTAGGAAATCGATCAGAAAAAGCAATTGCCCGCAAAAAATATCAAACAGATCGAAATCGAAAGTGACTCAGCTCATATTAAATTACTTCCAAGTCAAGAAGAGCAAATAGTCGCACATCTAAAAGGGGAAATATCCAATCTAGATGCCAAATTGGAAGTAAACTCTTCTAATGATCATAGTTAGAAGTGCATGTTGATTCAGGAGATATCCATTTACTAAAATAAATACAGTGAAAATGTGATAGAAAACAATCCATAAAGATGCCCCAGAAGGGACTGTCATTCCTTTTGTGGTCATCTTTGATTCTTCATGATGGTCTTCAAACCAAGAAAATCTTATATGAATAATGTATTAAAACAATTATTAGTCTATAATTAATATTAATTATCTTAATAAAAGGAGGCTTGATGAGAATTTCTAATACCGTAATTGTGCAAAAAAGAATACCGATCAGAAAATGGCTTCCCATTTTGGCTATGTGTATGATTTATATCTTATTGTTTTTAGGCTCTTTTGGCTATTGGCTCTTATCGAAATCCCTTCCTTCTTTAAATGGTGAAATTTCGATTCAAGGATTGCAGGCGCCTGTAAAAGTTTGGCGGGACAAACAAGGTGTGCCACATATCGAAGCCAACAACTTACATGATCTTTTTATGGTACAAGGATATGTCACTGCACAAGACCGGTTATTTCAAATGGACTTAAGCCGTCGTCAAGCTTCTGGGACGCTTAGCGAAGTGATTGGAAGTAAAACCATTAACCAAGATCGCTTTTTTCGTACATTCGGGCTACATCGCGCGGCTATTGCTTCCTACTCCAAGTATCCAAAAGAATATCAAGACTATCTGAAGCAGTATGCAAAAGGTGTTAATGCTTATATTCAAGATGCTATAGCCAAAAGTAAACTTCCGATTGAATTTACTATTTTGGGTTATCAACCTAAACCTTGGACACCTATTGATTCTTTAACCATTGGAAAATATATGGCTTATGATCTAGGTGGACATTGGGAAGGGCAAGCTTTCCGCTACTATCTATTACAACGCTTCCCCAAAGAAAAAGCCCTTGATCTTTTCCCTTCCTATCCTGAACATGGACCTGATATTATCGAAAAGCTACAAACCCTGCAACTTGATCTTTCCAAAAGCTTTGCTTCAGCAGTCGTTCCACATCCGTTTAATGGAAGTAACAATTGGGTGATCTCAGGCGAAAAAAGTGTTTCTGGTAAACCCATGTTGGCAAATGATCCTCACCTAAGTTTAGCATCTCCGGCAATTTGGTATGAAACTCACTTAACATCACCGCAAGTGAATGTAAGCGGTGTCATTTTTGCGGGAGTGCCTGGAATCATTGTAGGTCATACTAAACATATTGCATGGGGTGTGACGAATGTTGGACCCGATGTACAAGATCTCTATATTGAAAAAAGAAATCCCAAAAACCAGAATCAGTTTTTATACCAAGGAAAATGGGAGAATGCCCAAATCATACATGAGAGAATCAAAGTGAAAGACGGAAAAGATATTATACTACCTATACAGATTACCAGACATGGTCCTATCATTTCTGAATTTGCTCATAGTCAAAAACCGGACACTGCTCTTTCCTTAAAGTGGACAGCACTCGAGCCTTCGACTGAATTACAAGCCATTTTATTATTTGCCCAAGCTAAAAATTGGAATGAATTTAAACAAGCACTAACCTATTTCCATGCTCCAGCACAAAATTTTGTTTTTGCATCCACTGATGGAACGATTGCATATCGTGCCAATGGAAAAATCCCGATTCGTAAAAAAGGGGATGGATTATTACCTGTGCCTGGTTGGACTGACGAATATGAATGGAAAGGTTACATCCCATGGGATCAGCTTCCTACATGGGTTAATCCAGAACAGGGCTTTATCGCTACAGCCAATAATCGAGTGATGGATCACTCTTATCCTTTTCATCTAACCCATACCTGGGCAGAGCCATACCGTCAATCTCGTATCATTGAAGTCTTACAAAGCAAAGAAAAATTAACAGTTGAAGATATAAAAAAATTGCAGGTTGATAATAAAAACTTGCAAGCAAAGGAGTTTAATCCTTTATTTGTGAACTTACTAAACAAACAATTATCCACACTAAGACCGATTGAGCAGCAAGCCCTAGCGCAGTTAAAAAGCTGGAATCTACAAGATGATAAAGAACTTGCTGCTCCTCTTATCTATCATATGTTAATGAACAAAATCGAAGAGTTCCTGTTTAAAAAGCAAATCGATCCACAGATGGACAAACTATTTGATGGAAAATTTGGAATTGTTTCACAACTGATTCAAAATGCTGCATCAGGAAAGGAAGGACCTTGGATCAAAGAAAAAGGTGGTTTGGAAAAAGTAGTGCTTGAATCTTTTAAGCAAGCGATCGATCAAATTACAGCCAAACAGGGAACCAACCCATCAGAGTGGAAGTGGGGAGAGTTTCATCAGATTACATTTGCACATCCCCTATCCTCTGTCAAACCACTTGATCTTCTATTCACCCCCCCCTCCTCACCTTTAAATGGAAGCCATATTACAGTTGGAGCTGCTGGTTGGAAGAAAACAGGTGAAGTGAACCATGGAGCAGCATGGAGAACAGTTGTAGATCTAGCCCATCCCTTACAAAGCTGGAATGTTGTAAGTCCCGGACAATCTGGGCAAGTATTAAGTCCGTGGTATCACAATCAAATCGATGATTGGGTAACCGGAAAACAGCACCTTACTTCCATGGAACCTAAGCAATATCAAGCAGATAGTGACTTACTCCTATTTACTCCAGAATAAAAAAGAATGAAAAAAACAGTTGACCCTTTTAAAATGGATCAACTGTTTTTCATTCTCTTTTTGTAGAGTTTTGCTTCTACGAAAAGTAGTATATAGTCTGTTCTGATCCTAGTATGGTAAGAAACTCCCACCTATACAGTTGGACGAAGCTCATTCAGTTGGATGAATCATAGCTTCTGGTCGCACTAGTTGTTCAAACTCTTGTTCTGATAAGAACCCGCTTTTAATCGCTGCTTCTTTTAAAGTAATTCCTTCGTTATATGCTAATTTAGCAATCATCGCTGCTTTTTCATAACCGATATGGGGATTAAGTGCAGTGACTAGCATTAGTGAGTCCTGTAAATATCCTTCAATCACTGCACGATTAGGTTTGATCCCTACGACACAATGCTCATCAAAAGATATCATCGCATCAGCAAGTAGTCTGGCTGACTGGAGAAAATTATAAATCAAGACGGGTTTAAACACATTTAACTCAAAATTACCTTGGCTAGCCGCAAATCCTACTGTCGCATCATTTCCCATCACTTGACAAGCAACCATCGTTAACGCTTCACTCTGCGTAGGATTGACTTTCCCAGGCATAATCGAACTACCTGGTTCATTTGCTGGAATCGTAATCTCCCCAATTCCACATCGTGGTCCACTTGCCATCCACCTGATATCATTCGCAATTTTCATCAGATCAGCAGCCAATGCTTTTAAAGCCCCATGAGTATAAACCATCGCATCATGACTGGTTAATGCATGAAATTTATTGGGTGCGGAAATAAAGTTTTTGCCTGTGATTCGGTTGATTTCGGCAACAACCATTTCTCCAAATTTCGGATGGGCATTGATCCCTGTACCGACAGCAGTTCCACCAATAGCCAGCTCTTTCATCGCTTCAACACTTTCTTGAATCATCTGTTCACTTTTTTCTAACATACGATACCAACCGCTTACTTCTTGTCCTAATGTTAAGGGAGTTGCATCTTGTAAGTGGGTTCGACCGATTTTTATAATATCTTTAAATTCATCCATCTTTTGATGTAAACTCTTTTTTAAGCGTTTGAGAGCTGGGAGCACTTGGTCTTCGATCATAAGTACACCTGCAATATGCATGGCTGTCGGAAAGGTATCATTTGAGCTTTGTGATCGATTAACATCATCATTCGGATGAAGCCGAATGTTCCTTCCATTTTTCCCCAATAATTCATTGGCTCGATGGGCAATGACTTCATTCACATTCATATTCGTCTGTGTACCACTACCCGTTTGCCAAACAACTAGTGGAAAATGTTCATTTAGTTCTCCTGCTATAATCTCATCTGCCACTGTAGCAATCACTTCAGCTTTATCTGCTTCCAGTTTCCCTAACTTCTGATTCACTACCGCCGCACTTTTTTTGATCATGGCAAAGGCAAGGATGACTTCAAGTGGCATTTTTTCCTTACCAATTTTAAAATTTTGGAGACTCCTTTGTGTTTGTGCCCCCCATAGCTTATCCGCTAATACTTTGACCTCACCTAGGGTATCTCGTTCAATCCGATATTTCATCTTTCTTCACATCCTTAACATGTAGCATATGATTACCTACATACTAACTTCCCGAGCTGCTGGGTTAATTTCAAATTTTCTTCAGGATCAACAAAGATTTCTACTAAAACCATTTCGTTTAACTGCAGAGCATGCTGCAAAGTTGGTTCTAATTCCTGCTGAGAATTTACACGCAATCCACTAATACCAAAGCTTTCAGCCAGTCGAACAAAATCCGGATTATTAAAATCAACTCCATAGCTTGCGTTAAAACGATTTCTAAGCTTCCAGTCAATTAAGCTATATTTACGATCATTTAGAACCAAGATGACAAAAGATAAACCAAGCCGTTTTGCTGTTTCAATCTCTGCCGCATTCATTAAAAAGCCACCATCCCCTGTAATACTAATTACCGGATCATTAGGACATGCTAGTTTCGCTCCGATGGCTCCAGGAATGGCAATGCCCATTGAGGCAAATCCATTGGAGATAATCACGCGATTGGGATAAGTTGGATGGAAATGGCGAGCAATCCAGATCTTATGTGCTCCTACATCTGAAACAACAATGGTATTCTCAGGAATTATTTTTTGAAGCTGAGAAAGAATGATTTGTGGCTTAATCGCAGCATGTTCCGGATTTGAAATGGATGTCGCTTCCACTCTAGCATCTTGTATTTCTTGCTTTAGCTTCTGTACTAGATCATTTTTGGGTCTCCATGTTTTTGCTCCTTTTAGATGGCTAGTTAAATATTTTAATGTCTCCTTAATGTCACCAACTAACTCCACTTCAGTCGGATAGTGTAAATCAACCTCTGCGGGTTGTGTATCGATATGAATGATTGGCTTAATCTGTTCATCATTCCAATACATCGGCAAATACTCTACGAAATCATACCCTACCGTAATGATTAAATCAGCCTCATGCACACCACATAAAACATAATCTTTTGCTTGTAGTCCCATCGTATATAAGTTTAAAACGTGATCAGGCGGGAGTACACCTTTCGCCATAAATGTATGGGTCACCGGGATATCCAAAGCTTCGGCAAATTTTCGCAGCTCCTCAGACGCAAGCTGTCGAATCACTCCATTCCCAGCAATAATCAAAGGCTTTTGACTCTGATGAATTCGTTTCAGTGCATGTTCCATCTCATGCGTAGATGGAATTGATTTGGGAAGTGGAGTTTTGGGAAGAGATTGTAATTCGATTTCTTCACTGGCTAGATCTTCAGGTAGTTCGATCAGAACAGCCCCCGGCTTCTCCATCTCGGCGAGCTTAAAAGCTTTTCGAACGATTTCGGGTAGGGTCTCTGCACGTTTAACTTCAACAGACCATTTTGTTACATGTTGAAACATCGAAACCAGATCAATATATTGATGAGATTCTTTGTGCATTCTCTCCATGCTAGCCTGTCCTGTAATCGCTACGACTGGAGCATGATCTAGATTAACATCCCCTATGCCTGTAATTAAATTGGTCGCCCCAGGACCCAATGTAGCTAAACAAACCCCTGCCTTACCTGTTAATCGTCCATAAACATCAGCCATAAAGGCCGCTCCCTGTTCATGACGAGCAGAAATAAATTGAATCTGGTTCGAAGAGGCAAGGGAATGAACCAAGTCAATATTTTCTTCGCCAGGGATACCAAAAATATACTGAACTCCTTCATTTTCCAAACATCGGACCATCACATCTGTCGCTTTCATATTCTTTACCTCCAGTGGAAGCTAACCAATTTTTCAACCATCATTTCCCGAATCGCGTACTGGATTCCTTCACGACCAATTCCACTATCTTTGATTCCACCATAAGGCATATGATCTAAGCGGAATGTAGGAATATCGTTAATTAAGACTCCACCCGTCTCAATTTGATGGATACAGGAAAATGCTGTACGAAGATCATGGGTATAAACGCCTGCATTTAACCCATAGCGCGAATCATTCACCCACCCAATAACTTCATCGAGATGATCATATGGTAAAACATTAACCACGGGTCCAAATACTTCTTGTTGAATTAACTTCGAATGATGCGGGACTTGAGTTAGGATCGCCGGAACCAACACATTCCCCTCTAACGTACCACCATAAACTAACTCTGCACCTGCTTGAACAGCCTCTTCAATCCAAGCGTGAATGCGATGAGCTGCCTTTTGATTGATTAAAGCTGTAATCATGGTATCTTCATCAAGAGGTGAGCCAATTTTTAATCGCTTGGTTCGTTCCACCAGCTCATGAAGAAATGCTTCATAAAGGGTATGATGAACATAAATCCGCTGAATCGAAATACAAACTTGACCATTATAAGAAAAGGCTCCTTCTACCACCCGGTCTATCATCCCTGATATCTCAGTACCTTGATCCACGATTAGCGCTGAATTGGACCCTAATTCTAGCGTAATTTTACGAAACTCCGCCATTTTATGAATCTCTTTCCCTACTTCAGGACTTCCTGTAAACGTCACCTTCTTGACATGAGGATGTGTCACTAATGTTTCTCCTAATTCAGGTCCACGTCCAGGGATAATATTAAGTACACCATCAGGTAGTCCCGCCTTCTGAAAAAGCTCTGCTAAAAAAAGTGCACTCAGCGGTGTCTTTTCTGCGGGCTTTAATACGATCGTGTTTCCCGCTGCAATCGCTGGCCCCACTTTATGAGCCACTAAATTAAAGGGGAAATTAAACGGAGTGATCGCTGTCACTACTCCCACTGGAAATCGAAGTGTAAAGCCAATGCGATTCTCTCCACCGATGGCTGCATCCATTGGGATTCTCTCTCCCACGATTCGTTTCGCCTCTTCTGCTGCAAACTGATAAGTTTGGATGGTACGATCCAGTTCGAGACGAGCATTACGAATCGGCTTAGCTGCCTCCATCGCGATAATACGAGCTGCTTCTTCCTTTCTTTGTTCTAAAAGATGAACCGCTTGATATAAAATTTCCGCTCGCTGATATGCTGGTATTTGTTTAAATGATAAAAATGCCTGATGAGCAACCTCAATGGCTTCTTTTGCATTCTCTTTAGTTGCTTGAGCTACTTTCGCAATAGCTTCTCCACTATACGGAGAAAGTAAAGATTCATAACGCTCAGCTTGTTTCCATTTACCACCGATCCATAGATGTCTTTGATCCATTTTCATTCTCCCTTTTGTCTGATTTAATTAATCTCGTATCAACGATTAGTCTTTCCTAGTTGTTCAAAGAATACCAGATACATCAATAAATACCTCTTCTTTTAGCATGTTTAAAAACCTTTGAAACGGAAATCATGGAAACATGGATTGGAAAAATATAACATCAAAAAAAGAAAAAACTTACTACTCCACTAACATCCTTGATCTAAAAGGAGCTTGAGTTATGTCTCAATTAGGACACTATACTGAAGCAATCATAATTGGCATATTATTCGGCTTAATCGCGCGTATTTGGATGCTACGTACCGATTATCGCCAATATCCAACTTATCCGCATGGATATATTATTCATCTTTCCTTAGGATTAATTGCTGCAGCGCTGGGTGCAGTAGCCGTCCCTGCTTTGCTTGAAAAAGACTTTACAGCCGTTACTTTCCTCACCGTTGCAGCTCAGCAATTTCGCGATGTTCGAAACATGGAAAGGGAGATGTTACTTAACTTAGATGAGATGGAACTCGTACCTCGTGGTAAAAGCTATATTGAAGGGATTGCCATGGTTTTTGAGGGACGTAACTATCTCACTATTTTCACTTCCCTACTCACTTCACTGGCAGCGGTTCTATTTAAATCATGGTGGAGTGGATCAATTGTAGGGATCATCGTTCTTTTACTCATTCGGTTCATTAAATCTGGGCAGGTCATTCGGGAAATTGCCGATGTAAGCGAAGGAGAAATTCGCATCGAAGGACCTAATTTATATGTAGATGATATCTATATCATGAATATCGGACTTGATGATAATAAAAAGCATATTTTAGAAAACGCATTAGGAGTCGTCTTAAAACCGAAAAATGCGAGTGGGCGGGTTACTTTAGGAAATATGGGACAGAGACAGGCAATTATTCATAATGTATCCACAATCTTAGGGGTTTATCGTGACACAGGCGAGCCCGCCCTCCTTCCACTAGCTAAACGCGATTTAAAGGATGGAAGGTTAGGGATCTTTTTGCTTCCACAAGATCGAAATATCAAAGAGGTGTTTGAAGTGATCAATCTAACTCCCGTCTTAGAGGGTGCAGTTCGTCAGCCAACTCAAGCTCAAAATTAGTGAAATGGAAGGAACAAAAACAATGGAAAGCAAAATTTTAGCCGTTATTACCATGGAACCTGATAATATCGCTGGTGGTGCCCCCATTTTTAAGGTACAAAATCGTGAAGAATTACAACAAACCTCCTTCACCTTAGAAAAAATTTTAGATGCCAACGCTCATGAAGTGAATTCCCAAACGATGATCCTAGTTCGACATTAACCTTCATGATGTGAAATCGGTCAAAAAACACAAAGTATCCCTTGTTTCCTAGCAAAAGAAATAAGAGCTACTTTGTGTTTCCCCCTATGTTACGAGAGGGACACTTTTTACTTAGGTCAACTCAGAAGAATATAGGTAATTATTATAAGCATTGAAAGTACTTTCCATCCTCTGTATTTTGGTTTATCTCACTATTTAAAAATATTTTCTTTATATTTGATCTAAGCATATGTTGTTTACTTTGGGGCACTTTAAATACTGTGAAAATCTGAAGGAGGTGAATGCTGTTGCCATCCAAAAAACCAACTTAATTCGGTTTTTGGAGGAACAGTGATCAATATGCAACCGTTTAATATGAATCCCAATGAAGCTCCACAAAAAAATATACATGGTGGCACCGTTCAATTGAACCACGGTGGTCACGAAGTGAATGACATGCATGAAGTATTGGATGCAGCCATCAATGTACTTAACGAGTACATGATTCATTATCCATCTGTCAAAGACCCTGAGTTAAAACAAATGATGGACAGACAGTATCGCTTTATGGTAGATGAGTACAACATGCTTGTTCAATGTTTCTCCACAGGACAAGATCCTGCTCATGGTACTAAGAGTTATCAAATGACACAAAGTAATGAAACCATTACCTATGGCTTAAAACCTTCTCAACCGAAGAAACCGATTCAATCCACAGCTGAAGTCAATGACAGCCATATCGCCGGACACTTAATCGGACTGATCAAAGCAGCTACAAGCGGCAAAACCATGGCTGCATTTGAAGTAACCAACCCAGTCGTACGTCGTGTACTTCAGGATAGCATTCCAAACTGTATCGAAATGGGTTACGAGCTTTTCTTATGGCAAAACAAGCATGGACACTACCAAGTACCACAATATACAGCCCAAGATACCCAAGCGATTTTACAATCTTTTGCACCTGCAACAGGAGCATCACTATCACCAACTGGACAAATGCTCCAATAAACCAATAAAAAAAAGCGCCTCTGTTTGAAACAGGTGCGCTTTTTTTATGACAACATTAACATTTATCACCATAACGACAAAGACAAGCCCATGTATTTTTAACTTTTCTTGGGCAATACTCCATCTCTCTACCTAACATTCTAAATACCAGTTTGGCGGTTCTGGATCAGGGTGTTCAAATAACAAATTGACTTCTGGTACTACATCTGTTTGATATCGCTTAGCTAATTCTTGACAAGTCGTCGTTATACCAACGGCACTTGCACCTTCTAATCTTATTAAAGGCATTGACAACTACCTTTCATCAGATAAATTAATAACTACCTATTTCCTTCATTTCATCAATCTGTCGTCACATTACCCATATACATATTACCTAACGGACTCCGTTTATTATTATATGCCTTAGCTGTGGTTCCGTTCGCAGCATTCACAACATATCCTGTAGGTTCATCAAGGTAAACCGAATTATTGTTAAATTCCGCGTTAATCCCCCAGCTAGGAAGTTGTTGATGAAGTTGAAACGCATCTTTGATGTTCGTGTTATTGTCACGATATCCTGTATTCCCATCAACCTTCACGTCATTCCCTTTCACATCGATAAAACTGTCTGCATAGTTAACCCCACTGATTCCTGCACCATAAAAAATGTTGCCACTTACAATGGTTCCAGTCGTTCCTTCTTTAATATCGATATGCTCAGCCCGTACGTTAGGACCGATTACATTATTACGAATCGTATTATGGTCCGCTGATGGAGCATAAGTATTCCATTTCCCTTTATCTGATCCGACATAAACTCCTTCTCCATAACCGGGGTTTACGATTCCTGTGTTATAAATTTGAGAATTTTGCAGAATATTATGTGAACTACCATCACGAAAATGGATCGCTTCCATTCCGATGTTAAAGACTTCTACTCCGTCAATCAAAGTATGATTGGCGTTATCTAGCATCAGTCCTTTTTGTGCATTTTGTATCTTTACATTTTTTACAATCCAATAATCTCCTAAAATCGTCAGTGCATACCCGGTTCCTGTCCCATAACCTTTCAACGTAGACTTATTCACTGGGTCTTCACTTTCCAATATAATGTGGGCTGTCGCGGTTCCATCCACTTTCCCTTTAAATACTCCAGAAAAAGTAGTATTGGCAGCGAGAACAATCCGATCTCCTGGCTGTGCATTGGCTAAAGCTTTCGAAAGTTCAGCTGCCGAACTTACACGAGTAGTACGAGTTGCATTAGCGGCATGTGCAACACCAGCATTGAATTGGCATACAAAAAAGACTACCAGAAACATGGAGATGATCATCATGTTCAAATTCGTACGTACCACCGATTTTTCCTCCCTTTTCAAATGTTAAGACATTCTTATAAAGAGATTACCCGCTTAATGAACCTCTTATCGCTTTAAATCGAGCAATCATCTTCATAACATGATGTCCTCCGTATTCATTGGATTAATGTAACCTTCTCTTTTAAATATAGGAAGCTTTGACTTTAGTCCCACCACAATCGCACAAACAGTACAACTTCTACGGCTTCCATAAAATCTTCGATACTTCCAAATCCTTGATCTACAATATCTGGACAAAACCGATAACAGTCCTCACAAAATGCTCGTAAATCATTAGGTAATTGAATAAAGTCAAATAAAACCGTATCTGTTTCAGCTTGGAGGATGTCAATCCCAAATTGCTGATGATACTGAGATAACTTGGTAATTAAATCTTCTGTATTGATGTTATAATTGGCTGCATCAGTTCGAGCAATGCGTAGTATATCCCATTGACTTTTTCCATAGCCGATAACTAATTCCACACCATGATGCCGTTCTTCTCCTAGCCAATTTGTTGTCCCTACGAACATAACCAAATCCTTTGGAAGTTTTTCGCGATATTGTAATACCAAATGAAATCCTGTTTCAAGTGAATCTACCAAAAACGACACCTGTTGTTCATCCTTTTGTCTTCCAAAGTCATAAGTAGAATATGGTCTTGCCTTTTGTCCTAACTCCTCTTCTAACCATGCACTTGTTGTAAGTAATGAATTCATTTCTTTCCCCTTCTCCCTATGTACTTTCATTATAATAATCAGAACTTATGTTCCTATTATACTCTATTAAACTATCTTTTTAAAGGATCAAACAAAAACAAAAGGTGCCTATCGATGATAGACACCAAGCCGTTTAATTTTTATATTTGATATTCTCTTAGACTCCAGCCGTTTTAATATCTTCATCTACGACTATCTGGTCATTTGCTTGATAAGTTTTCGTATCCAGTTCTTTGGTGATTTTACTGGTAAGAAGCCCAGCTGTCATACTTCCACTAACATTAACTGCTGTACGCCCCATATCAATCAGCGGTTCGACTGAAATGAGCAATCCTGCTAAACCAATCGGTAAATTCATGGTCGATAACACGAGGAGAGCTGCAAATGTTGCCCCACCACCAACACCAGCAATACCGAATGAGCTAATCGCTACTACTGCAATTAAAGTAAAAATAAAAGAAGGAGTTAACGGATCGATTCCCACCGTTGGGGCAATCATAACTGCAAGCATCGCTGGATAAACGCCTGCACATCCATTTTGCCCGATCGAAAGTCCGAACGAACCCGCAAAGTTAGCGATTCCTTCCGGAACTCCTAGTTTATCAGTCTGGGTTTTTACATTCAGTGGTAGAGTTCCTGCACTACTACGCGAACTAAAGGCGAATAGAAAGACTGGCAATGATTTTTTTACATAGGTGATTGGGTTTAATTTGGCTAAGGTTAATAAGAGCAAATGAATCACAAACATAATAATTAGCGCCACATACGAAGCAACTACAAACTTTCCTAATTTGTAAATCGCACTATAATCACTCGTCGCTAACACTTTGGTAATAATCGCTAAGATCCCATATGGCGTAAGGCGTAAGACCAGAGTAACCACTCTCATAATCCATGTATAGAAGGTCTCTACGATTTTTACCATTCGGTCCGCATGTTCAGGATTTTTCCGTTTAACCCCGAGAAATGCAAAGCCTAGAAAAGCGGCAAAAATCACGACCGCAATCGTCGAAGTAGGACGTGCACCTGTAAAGTCTAGAAAGGGATTTGCTGGTAATAGCTCAAGTAATTTTTGTGGTAATGTTAAATCTTTAATCTCACCAAATTGTTGCTCCAACTCGGTTGCACGAGCTGTTTCTGCGTCTGTTTGTTGAATTTGAACAGCTTCCAAATTAAAAGCAGTGGATGTAGCAATCGAAATAGCCGCTGCAATCGCTGTAGTAGCTACTAAAATACCAATGATAAGTCCACTAATTTTCCCTAAATTATTCGTTAGCTTTAGCTTGGTAAAAGCGGATAAGATCGAAATAAACACCAGTGGAATAACGATCATTTGTAGTAGTTTAATATAACCTTTTCCTACAATATTAAACCATTCCATTGTTGTTTTAATAACTTCTGATTTGGTTCCATATACGAATTGGAGTATAAGGCCAAAAGCAATTCCAAGCCCTAAGGCAATAAATACACGTTTTGAAAAAGAAATATGTTTTTGTTGTAGCTTATATAAAAATAGAATAAGCAATAGTAAAAATGCGATATTTACCACGATCCAAAGTGTGGTCACCTTTTTTCCTCCATTCCCGATGAATTTAATATAGATTACTTATCTATTTATATTACAATAATACCCATCAGTCAACTATGTTTTAAATAAAAGATTATTCTAAATATCTGGATTGTTATTTTATAAGATAGTAGATTGATGTAAAAATAATATTCCCTGTTGATAGAATGGAGAAACAAATCCTTCACTCATCGATGATTATCCTTTTATACCATTACCATCGAAAGATATATCATTTTAGTGATGGCTGTTTATTCGTAAAATTCCATTTGTAACCGCTTAGGGAAAGCTAACTTGTCTGAACTGAGTGGCTTTATGTCTTTCACAGCTAAAAATGGATACTCCGCAGTAGGTGGACAAGAACTGAATCCCTATCAACTCCACCATATGGAAATCAATGATCCTAGTGGTTCCAGTAGTGGCTCAGCCATTTCAGTAGCAGCTGATTTCGCTTCTATCTCAGTAGGTACGGACACCATCGATTCTGTTATCAACCTAGCAAGTAAACAATCGCTGATTGGATTTAAGCCAACGATGGGTATTCTTAGTCAATCGGGACTTCTTAAACTATCAACTACCTTTGATACTGCCGGATTGATCACAAGAAATATCAAGAACGTTGCCTGATGTTAAATGAAATGGATTCACAGACCATTAATTATACAGCACTATTAAAGAAAAATGGTTAAAGGAAAAAGAATAGGAATTTCCAAAGGATATTTTGAAAAACAAAAAATCGATGTAAGCCTTAGCATTGGGTCTAACCCGTCACCGATTAGTGCGGCAGGTTCATTCCCTATTGTTACCATCCCAGCCGGATATGAGAAAAATGGTTCTCCCTTTGGCATTACTTTCCACGGTCCCAAATACACTGATCAGAAACTATAATGAAGTAGCAGAATTGTCCAATAAAAGGATATCAAATCTTTTTAGTGAGAATGATTTCTGAGTAATCAATATAAAATATTTATATACAAGAGCCGTTGGCCTCCTCGTATGCCAACGGCTCTTGTAATAATATGCTATCAACCCTACTAATAATCTAAAAAGTCAAATATAAAAAAATCCCCATGTTTGACTTTTTAGTTAAAGTTACAATTCATCTTTTTTATTCCGTTTATTACACCTTAAACCGAAGAGATTTCTAATCAAGCCAATAATTCTTTCCCAAACATTTCAATCATAGCGCTGATTGGGGAACTCAGAAAACCATTTTTTGTAACGATCATTCTCTTCTCTAAGGAATCGATTTTCTTCCTCTAACTGCCTTTTATCAAAGATCGCTTGATCACGTTCAATTTTTAGGCTTTTAATACTTTGAGTGAATTTATCCAAAAAGTCGATTTCCTCTTGTTCTATACTTTCTTGAACGGTTTGCTCTATTTTTTCTCGTTGTTTCATGTTTACACTTTGGGCTTCGACTAACCCAGATCCTATATTTAAATCTGTTGGATTTCCATTTCCCAACTCGACCCATTCACTTTTTTTGTCATCTTCCTGCGATAAGACCTCTTCAAATTTAACGAAAAACTCACAAATTTCATCACGGTTTATTTCACCATAAAGATTAATAAAATCATCAATCGGATAATGAAATAGAATTTTTTTATCTTCTAAAATTCGAATCTCTTTATGGTTATGATCTGAATCATTTAACACTTGTAATACTTCTATCTCATAAGAACTTGGAAAAATCTCCGCATTTTGCATATCTGATATCAACTGTTTGATCCCTTGGTAATGTTTTATTTCTAGTATTTTGGCATCAAATTTAACTGTTTGATAGTTTTCATTGATCCATTCATCAATAAACTCTCTTATTTCTTCAAGCGACACAAATGCTCCCTCCTTAAAGTAATACAATACCTGTATACTCCAAGATCAAAATCTTCACAGTAGGACATTAGCTGATAAAACAGCTCCACCGATAGGACAGTGTATTTCAACATTCCTACTAATAAAGGAGCTTATAATTTTACAGTCTCTCTATCATTTATATTCCCTTGACATTATTCTCTAATCCTAAAATTAATTTATTTCTCTTTTTTGAGTTAAAAACCATATCCTCATCACAACTACGATACACTTTAACCTTAAGTGGCTTACATATCACCCCAAGCAAAGATATTAATTAACAATATTCATGAAATAATTAAATATTTACTCAAAAACATTGCTTCTTGTGAACGCTTTCATCTTATTGTATAATTTCATTAAATAAATTTACGTATATTTTCATATTTTTATTTAATAAAATAAGCTTTAACTAGAAGGAGGGTAAACATTGAGTCAACAGAATAACCTAAAAAGAGACTTAAAAGACAGACACATTCAATTAATCGCTATTGGTGGAGCTATCGGTGTTGGACTATTCTTAGGCTCAGCTAAGTCTATTCAAGTAGCAGGTCCTTCTATCATGATCTCCTATGCACTTGCTGGTATAATCATCTTTTTTATCATGCGTGCTTTAGGAGAGCTTATCCTATACCGCCCTGTTTCTGGATCTTTTAGTAAGTATGCTGAAGAATTCGTTGGTCCTTGGGCTGGATTCTTTACTGGTTGGAGCTATTGGTTTATGTGGATTGTAACTGGAATGGCTGAAATTACAGCAGTCGGTCAATATATGACGAAATGGTTTCCACACCTGCCACCATGGATTCCCGCACTCATGGCTTTGATTTTTGTTTATGTTATTAACCTCATCGCTGTGAAACTTTTTGGAGAGTTTGAATTCTGGTTTGCCTTAATTAAAGTTGTGACCATTATTGCCCTGATTGCCATTGGACTGGTTATTATTGCATTCGGTCTAGGCAACATTAAACCAACAGGAATTTCAAATATCTGGGCACATGGTGGATTATTCCCTAAAGGTTTTATGGGGATGTTACTTTCACTACAAATGGTTGCTTTCGCCTTCCAAGGGGTAGAACTTGTAGGGGTTACAGCAGGGGAGGCCCAAGATCCACAAAAATCGATCCCTTCAGCTATTAATAAAGTTCTCTGGCGGATTATGATTTTCTATGTCGGTGCTTTGTTTATTATCATGTCAATCTATGCTTGGAACCAATTAGACCCAACACAAAGTCCTTTTGTTGTGACATTTGAAAAGATCGGTATCCCTTATGCTGCGGATATTATTAACTTTGTTGTTCTTACTGCAGCACTGTCTTCCTGTAATAGTGGTGTCTTTAGTACTGGACGGATGTTACACTCCTTAGGGGAATCCAAACAAGCACCAGCTGCTTTTGCTAAGTTAAATAAACGTCAAGTTCCTTCTTTCGGCTTAACTGTATCCAGCATTGCGTTATTAATTGGAGTTGTTTTGAACTACCTAGTACCAGAGAAAGCTTTTGTCTACGTCACAAGTACAGCTTTGATCGGGAGTATTTGGACATGGGGTATGATTGTGTTTGCCCACATGAAATACCGAAAAGCAGTTAAAGAAAAAGGATTACCAGAAGTATCTTATCGATTACCTGGTGCACCTGTTACCAACTGGATTGTTCTTTTATTCCTCGGACTGATCGTGGTCATGTTAGGTATGGACAAAGATACTCGTGTTGCTTTATATGTGGCTCCAATCTGGTTCGCGATCTTAACGGTGGGCTATTTATATACTAAAAATAAAAATAAGAAGACAGAGACATCTTCCAAAGAAAAAACAGGATAAATCTTAAGAACGATGGAGTCTAGCAATCATATGCTAGACTCTTTTTATTTAGCTTAGATGACATTCTCTATGTCAATCAAATTGCTTTCCTATTCACTCCCCTATCTTTGATCCTTTCATAAAATTTCTTAAGGATTACACTTATAGAGGCATTGTCTCTTTGGAAAAAGTCATTCCTTACACAAAAACGATTCTCGGTATCAATCTAGGAATGATTTAGATTTTTAGCTTTAGTAGATAAGGATTACGATCATAATATGACTAGTCCATTTTTATTTAATATCATTTTCTTCTTGCATTAAGTGTATTAAGTGATATAATACACTTAAAACATAATATACAAAGTCCTCTTGATTGGAGGAATGCTTATGAAAGAACACAAGGTTGGCTCTATCCGGCTGCGGATTGACTTTAGTCAACCAATTTATGAACAGATCTTAGATCAGATACGTAATGCCATTGCCAAAGGGGAGATTCAATTGGGAGAAAAGATTCCCTCCGTTCGACAAATGGCTCATGAGTTAAAGATCAATCCCAATACAGTAATGAGAGCCTATCGAGAATTAGAACGAGCTGGCCTAACGGAAAAGCGCAGGGGTCAAGGAACATTTATTACTGCCTCTGATGAATATGTTAAAAAATTTAAAACCAAGCTATTGGAACAATATATTGATGAGTTCCTTGAAAATATTGAAGGTCTTGGTTTTTCATGGGCAGATGTTGAAGAGTATGTATGCAAGGCAAAAAGGGAAGGAAAATGAATCAGTACAACCCATTCGAAACATTTTTGAAATCTAACACAAAATCAAAAACCAGTTTATGATTTGACATCAAGGAGGAATTCAAATCATGGGAACCATTTTAAAAGTAGACCGTTTAGAGAAAACATATGGAGAGAAAAAAGCTTTACAGAACGTCTCCTTCACTGTGAGTCAAGGAACATGCTTCGGTTTGCTCGGCCCGAATGGGGCTGGCAAATCGACAACGATGAAGATTCTTACAGGAATTATTCAGGCTGATGGAGGAAATATCCATATATTCGGAAAGGATATAAAAAAACAATCCAAAGCGATCCTACATCAGATCGGCTATGTTCCTCAATCCATTACATTATATGAACAGTTAAGCGCCTATGATAATCTAGTTTTTTTTGGTGAGATGTACGGTGTGTATGGTCAACCATTGAAACAACGAATTGCTGAAGCTTTGGAACAAACAGGTTTAAGTGATCGTGCCAAAGATGCGATAAAAACTTTTTCTGGTGGAATGAAGCGACGAATCAATATCGCAGCAGCACTTTTACACCGCCCTAAGTTACTGATTCTTGATGAGCCTACTGTAGGGATTGATCCGCAATCGAGAAACCATATCTTTCAGATGATTCGCTCTCTCATTAAAGAAGGGATGACCATTATCTATTCCACCCACTACATGGAAGAAGTAGAGGCATTATGTAACGACATTGCCATCATCGATCACGGAAATGTCATTACACAAGGTCCTTTAAATGAATTACTTGAAAAGTATAGTCAAAAGGCTGTCTATATCGAGGCTGAAGGTTTATCTGGGATACCTCAATTAAATAACGTTACAAAAATTTATGAAGAAGGCCAAGGTTGGGTCTTAGAAACAGATACGATTACTGAAACCATGGCCAAAATTCTCCACTTAGCATCCAGAAATAACTGGCATTTAAAAAGACTCGAAATGATCCGACCTTCACTCGAAAATGTATTTTTATCTCTAACAGGTACAAAGTTGCGCGATTAGATTATTCCGATTATTTTATGTGCGGAATATATAGGGAATATTGATAAATTTCTTCTTAGTTATGTGATTAAGCCAAAAAATACATTCATTGGAGATTTTTTCATCGAAGAGACCCTACTAGTTCTTCTGGATCGAAACTAGAAACACCATTAATTACATTGATAAAGAAGGGATTAGCTATGAGAACATTGATTCGTAAGGAATTAAAAATTATGTTTAAAGAAAAAGGAACATTTTTTTGGTTAATCGGTTTACCCATCATTTTCATCGTGTTATTTGCTTCTATTTTTGGAAATAGCGATCAAACCTTAACTATTCATTATCTGGATCAAGATCGTTCTGCTCTATCCAAGACATTTATAAAACAAATAGAAAAAATGAAGGGATTCAAACTACAAGAAGAAACATCAAAGCCTATGGAAGAACAAGTCCAAGATATTAAAAATGGGAAACTTTCATCACTCGTTGTTATTCCTCGTGGATTCGAGAAAAAGATGAAATCAGGGATTCATACCCAAATTCTTCTCTATCGTGATGTCACTTCAGATCAAACAGTAGCCTCGATTCGAGCCATTCTGCAAAATATGAGCAGCCAATATCGTGAAATCAAATTACAGGATAGTCTGTTGGCTATGGGAAAAACCAAAGCAGAGGTGACTAAAACCCTTCAATCTCCTATTTCTATCAAAGAGATAAGTCAACATAGTACCAAAGTGGATATCATTACTCAAGTTATTCCTGGATTCACAGTGATGTTTGTCTTCTTTATCATGATCAATATGATACAGCGCTTTTTTAAAGAAAAGGATTCAGGTATGATCGCCCGACTTCAGAGTACGGCGATCAATCCCATCCATTACTTACTAGGAATGTGGATACCATTTGTGATTGCCGTCCTTGTTCAATGTACAACACTCATCTCCTTCGGTTATTTTGTCTATGATTTAAAATTAGGTAATGTTCTAGCGATCATGCTTTTGGTTCTCTGTTTAAGCTTATGTGGAACTGGAATCGGTCTAGCAGTTACTTTCCTAATTAGTGGAGAAAACCAAGGAGTAGTTCTCGCCCAATTATTTTCAATGGGGACTGCCATGGTGGCTGGACTTTGGATGCCGATCGAGTTACTTCCATCCTTTGCACAGATGATTGGTAAATTTACTCCACAATATTGGGCACAACAAGGGTTTCAAGATGTGATGCTGCGTGGTGCAGATATCAGTGATATTTGGATAAGCTTAATGATACTAATAGCTTATGGATTAGTTGGCCTGATCATCGCGCTCATTTGTTTTCCGAGATTTATCCGTTCCGCCACAAACTAATATTTTAACAAAATAAGACTCCAATATGGGAGTCTTATTTTGCTTATTGATAAAAGTTCTAAAATGGTGATTTATTTTGTTGCGTTATAACATTCCATTGCAAATAACCATAGTTTATAATATTATTCTATATATATAAAATAGTCAAAAAAAGGATGTTTCAAGTGCATAAACCCATTTTTCTAAAAGGCGGTAATCTGATTGATGGAAATGGATTTATATTGAAAAGCGCAGGTATTATCATAGATGGAGAACGAATTAGCCAAGTAGGACCTTTAAGCGAACTCACGATTCCAAAGGATGTGGAAGTGATTGATACAAGCGAATATACCCTTATGCCTGGTTTAATCGATGCCCATATGCATTTGTTTGGTGTAACTTCTCTAAACTTGGCAGTCGCTTTTCTAGAGCCAAATGAAGTCCTGCTTGGACGAGCCTTAACGGATTTACCTAAATTGATCAACGCAGGTTTTACAAGTGTAAGAGATGTCGGAAGCCCTGTTACTATCTATATCAAACAGCTGATCCAAGAGGGGTTATATCAAGGACCACGTATAAAAACCGCTTATAAAATGCTCACACAAACAGCCGGACATGGTGATCTTCATATGCTTCCTTTAGAGTTTAATAAAAATCGGGTTTGTGATGGCGTAGATGATTGCCGAAAAGCAGCTAGAGAACAGTTCCGATCTGGTGCCGATTTCATTAAAATATGCTCTACAGGAGGTGTATTATCGGAAAAAGATGACCCTCGTTTTTCTCAATTCACCATTGATGAAATCAAAGCGATTGTATACGAAGCAGAAGCAGTTGGCTCTTTTGTCGCTTCCCATGCCCAAGGTACACAAGGGATCAAAAATGCTCTAATCGCTGGAGTTAAAACGATTGAACATGGAATCTTCATCGACGATGAAGGGATCGAGCTAATGCTTAAGAGGGATGCCATTCTAGTTCCCACTCTCTCCATCGTACATCGACTTATTACCGAAGGCAAAAATCATGGTGTACCCGAATTCGGATTAAGAAAATCCAAAAAAGTTTATGAAATTCATCAGATCAATATGCGAAAAGCATATGAAGCAGGGGTTCAAATGGCTATCGGATCTGATTTTGTAGGCTGTTCACCTGTTCCTCATGGGGAAAATGCCTTAGAACTAGATCTATTTGTGAATGATCTTGGATTTAGTCCGATGGAGGCAATCGTAGCCAGCACCAAAACAGCCGCTAAAGCTATGGATATGGAAGATGAGATTGGAACGATCGAAGTAGGAAAATACGCAGACATTCTTGTCGTATCAGGAAATCCAGCCGAAAATATAAAAGTTTTATTAGATACGAATAACATCAAAAAAGTATTTGTGGGTGGGAAGTTACTAAAAGATATATAAAATGGCTTTGTGGGACATAAACAGCCTGTGAATGAAGGCGGAGGGATTCAATGCGTTTTTTTCACATTTTGAAAAAACATGGATTCTCTTTAGTAATTACGAACTATATAGCTATGATTATCGTTTTGCTTCTATTTTCTCTTTTTTATGCGTTAATCTATTTCATCGCAGGACTACTAACACCTGATTTCTCACCTTTCGATCTTCTCTCGTTTTTACTAGCACCTATTTGGATGATTATAAAACTCATCGTTGAAATTTTCCTAAAAATTTTCCTAATGATTTTTGGATCTTTGGCTCTCTTTTTGATTCTTTCTCTCCTATCTATCACCATTCTTTTTTCTACCTCTGTTTCTAATGCACTCAGAGCAGTTAAAGGTGCTTCGATATATAAGTTTTTTAGCTTAGAATGGTTTGGTATATGCATTTTCGTCATAGCTATCCTTATTATTAATTTTATTTTACTACTCATTTTTGACATCATAAATATGTCTGTTTGGATTCGATTTTCTTGTTTAATTCTCTTTAACACTCTTTTTCTTCCCATTTCGGTCGATATATTATTTGATGAAAAAGATGACCCAAAAAAGATACAATCAAAGTCATCATTTTCTTTGCGAAGTTTTATCACTTATCTCTTCATTGGACTGCTTTTTTGCTTACAATACAGTATTTATATGCTAATTCCTATTTATTTGGAAGATGGACTCAATAAGATAATTGATATTGCTATGAAGCAAATGGATTGGCGATATATCTTGAATCATATTCAATTGAAATATATTTTTATTTATATTTTACTTGTACCTCCTGTCACAGCCATTTTATCCCTCTTTAGCGTCTACTACCGTGTTAAGCGAATTCGATCTAAAGTCAGTGTTTCATAAATGAATATTACTAGGGCAAAAGGATTGAAGTACTGTCCTTTTGCCCTAGTAACAATCTATCGGATTTTTCAACTTAACTTATAAATTGTTTTTCGCAAATTAACGAATTTTATTAAATCTCCTTTCATAAAAGTGATCTTGTCTATTTTTACAACTCATAAATAACTTCTAAATGATCCAAGTTTTTTAGTATAAAAAGTTATTGAAGAGTATTATTTATTAAGAGCTCTATTTCTTTACTAATTAAAGGTTCAAGTAAAATGACATAACTAAATTTTAATCGCTTTAATTTAAAATGTCTTCTTTTTAAAATATCTCCATCCCAAATATCTATAAAAAGTAAAGGTAAAAAAATACCTTAGTAAAGTCTATAGACTTTACTAAGGTATTTTTAAGATTGCCTGGCAATGACCTACTCTCCCAGGGGTCTGCACCCCAAGTACCATCGGCGCTGAAGGGCTTAACTGTCGTGTTCGGGATGGGAACGAGTGGAACCCCTTCGCTATAATCACCAGACGTTTCCCAGAATCTGTGATTCTGGGACAATATTCAGATGTGTGAATCACACACCTTGAAAATTAGAAAGGAAATGAAGTCAGAGTGAGAGTAAGTAGGTTAAGCCCTCGACCGATTCGTATCCGTCAGCTAAACACATTGCTGTGCTTACACCTCGGACCGATCCACCTCGTCATCTAC
>NZ_KZ845681.1 GCF_003313465.1 Thermoflavimicrobium daqui | reverse complement strand
AATCTCCGGATCAAAGCTTACTTACAGCTCCCCGAAGCATATCGGTGTTCGTCCCGTCCTTCATCGGCTCCTGGCGCCAAGGCATCCTCCGTGTGCCCTTACTAGCTTAACCTACCTAAGCCTAATATTTTAAGGTACTCACTCTCGGTGAATGTTTTTCCCTTGACTATCATTTCCTTATCTAATTTTCAAGGTGCGTTTCATTTTGTTTCACCGCATCTCGCGGCGACAAGTAATAATATATCATGCTGATTTAATAAATGCAACCCTTTTTTTAAAAAATACATGTATATATCAAATAAGAATCACTCAAAATCTTAAATTCAATAAACCTGGGGATGACCTAAAAGACCGTGAAGCATCTTACTAATCCCCCACTTACATTCAAAATGAAGCAAAGTAAAAGAAGCGACTACCACTTTCAATGTGAGACGAGCTTAGCTAGTTTTGTTTTACCCTTTTAGCTCATCCTGTTTTCGATTATCAGAAGAACAGAGTTTCGTCGTACAGAAGGGTTGACCCGCTTTACTGATCAGAGTTTCCTCCTTAATCAGCTAAAGGGAACACCTTCTTCCATTTCTATTATTTCGATTAATCTTCTTCATTAATTAATACTTTTTTCCCACTCCACTTTAGAATGATGGGAATAAGAATCCAACAAGCTGCTATGATTAAAAATATAAGTGAGATGGGATGCGTAACAAAAATACTCCAATCTCCATTCGATGTGGTTAAAGCTCGACGCATGTTATTTTCTATCATGGGGCCCAAAACAAGCCCAAGTACCAATGGAGCTAACGGAAAATCATTTTTTGAAAGTAGATAGCCCAATACCCCACAAGCAACCAACAAAAAGAGATCAAAAGTATGAATCTGAACAGCATAAACTCCGAAAAATGAAATAGCAATAATCATAGGAATCAGATACTTTGGTGGGGTCTCAATAATCTTCGCAAATATTTTAACCAACGGCATATTCAGAACTAAAAGCATACAATTCCCAATAAACATACTTGCAATTAATCCCCAAGCAACTTGTGGGTGCTTATCAAACAAAAGTGGACCTGGTTGGACATTATACATAATCAAAGCTCCCATTAAAATAGCGGTCGTACCCGAACCAGGAATTCCTAATGTCAATAGGGGAATCATTGCCCCACCTGATGCAGCATTATTTGCCGACTCAGGGGCAGCAACACCGGCAATTTCTCCTTTTCCAAACCGATCAGGATTACGACTTAATTTCTTCTCCATACTATAAGAAAAGAAGGAAGCTAGTGTGGCTCCAGCACCTGGTAAAACACCAATAAAAAATCCTAACAATGAACCTCGTGTGATCGGCCCCGCACTCGCTTTTAGATCTTGCTTGTTCGGATAAACATTCCCTACTTTCGTGACAGTTCCTTCTGTCTTATCTTTCTCTATGATCGTTTTAAATACTTCCCCTAGAGCAAACAAACCCACTGCAATCGTTAAAAATTCTAAACCTTGATATAAAACAGGAGATCCAAATGTAAATCGTGCTACTCCAGAGACATTATCAATTCCAATCGTTGCAAGTAATAGACCAAATACAGTCATCATTAAGGCTTTGGTCATTGATCGACCAGCTAATCCACTTACTGCACATAAGCCCAGCAGCATCAGTGAGAAATATTCAGCAGGTCCAAATTTTAAAGCAAGTTCAGACAAAGGTTCAGCTAAAAATACCAGTGCAATCAGTGCAACAAGCCCAGCAAAAAATGAACCGATCGCTGCAATAGAAAGAGCTGCACCTGCTCTACCTTGTTTCGCCATCTGATACCCATCTAAAGTTGTAACAACGGATGAAGACTCTCCTGGTGTATTTAAAAGAATAGAAGTGGTTGATCCTCCGTACATCGCTCCATAATAAACCCCTGCTAATAAAATAATCGCACTTGCAGCCGCTTCTTCTGGTGAAGATCCTGCTGTTAAGGTAGAAGTAAGTGGGATTAACAAAGCGACCCCGCTCATTGGGCCAATACCGGGTAGTACTCCTACAGCTGTCCCAATCAGCACACCAATAAAAGCATAGATTATATTTTGCCACTGTAAAGCAACAATGAAACCATTATACAAATATTCTAATGTTCCCATTTCATTCCACCCCCTTTACTACACCCCGCTCTAAAACGGAAAAGCAGGTAAAGTTCCTTTTAAAACTTCGACATAAAGATAGTAGACTCCCAGAGAAAAGGCACCAGAGATTAAAATACTTAACCACAACTTTCCTTTCTCCATGGTTTGAAAAGCCACTGTTAAAAAGATAAAGGTAGATAAAACATACCCCATTAACTCTAGTAGTAAAGCATATAATAGGGTAGCTATGAAAATAATCAAAAAACGTTTAACATCCACTGGAGTTACTTTCTTTTCTTCTTTTGAATAGCGAAAGGTTTTATAAATCAAAAGAATACTTAGTAAAATAAGTAATATCCCCAATCCCATCGGAAATAGCTCTGGTCCCACTCTACTACCATAAGCAGACGAAGAAAGCTTCTGGCTTTCAACAATGAAAAACGCACCAACCATCAAAAATAAAACACTTGCAATCCGATCAAAAGAGCGACTCATATTACACCTCCAGTTACTCATAAAAGAAGAGTCTTTTTCTCCCTTTTATCTACTCATACTTAATGCTTTGAGCAACTCTTGAACCTGGACTTCTTGTTGCTTTAGGAATGTGGTAAACTCAGCAGATCCTTTATACTCACTAATCCATCCTTTCGCTTGGAGCTCTTTTTTCCATTCTTCTTTTTTTGAGAGAGCTTTCAGTTTCTCTTCCCAAAACCTCTTCGCTTCTGCTGACATTTCTTTGGGCCCAAAAACACCCCGCCAGATGATGAATTCTGTATCTTTTAACCCTACTTCTTTCAAAGTAGGTACATCTTTAATGTCACCAAGTAACCGCTCAGGTGCAGTCACAGCTAAAATGCGAACTTTTCCTGACTTTTTATATTCTAGGGCTCCTGAAACATCGGTAGCGATGATATCGGCATTTCCACCTAATAAAGAAGCCATTGCTTCTCCTCCGCCATCATAAGATATATACTTTAACTTTTTAATATCAACCCCAGATTTAAATGCTGGCAATACAGCGATCAGATGGTCCATAGAGCCAGGAGCTGATCCTCCAGCTAATGTATATTTTTGCGGATTCTCTTTTAGTTCTTTTAGTACAGATGATAAATCTTTAATAGGTGAATCTGCTTTTACTACGATAGCTCCATAATCTTTAAACATCTGGGCAAGAGGAGTCACATCCTTGATTCCGAATGGGCTATTTCCTTCTTTTTTCAAATGATTAATCAAAATCGGAGGTGAATTGACAAATAACTTATATGAATTCTCCTTTTCTTGGGTGGCATATTCTGCTAAGAATACTGCTCCCCCACCTCCAGGTCTGTTTTCTACAGAAATGGCTTGATTGACTAACTTAGTTTCTTGTAAAACTTTTGTGAGTGAACGGGCAGTTTGATCCCACCCTCCTCCAGCACCTGAAGGAGCAACGATTGTTATTGGCTTGTCAGGATATCCCTTCCCACTATTTCCGAAGTTAGGTTTTTGACTACATGCAGCTATTCCAACGGCTAGCATACTAGATAAAAAAACAGCTAATAATTTTTTCAATATACTCCCTCCTATTGAGAACGCTTACATAAAAAAGACAGGATTAATTCCTGCCTTAACTGTAACAAAATGAGCAAATAAAATAAATTTTTTATAAATAATAATAATAAACAACATAAAGTTCATTTTGTTTATTTTGTTTATGAATGATCCACAGGATAGTATCTTCGTTCAGGACGACCAATAGAACCATATAAAAGATCTGCTTTTAGGCGGTGTATGGATACAAGATATTCCAAGTAACGTCTCGCTGTTGTTCGACTAGCTCCCATTTTGACCCCTACGCTTTCCGCTGTTAAGCCATTTTCTTTATACTGACCAACAATCTGTACTACCTTTTCTAGTGTAATCGGATCAATTCCTTTTGGTAGAACAGGCTCATAAGATGTTTTATTCATTTCTTCTTTTCGCCATAAGATTTGATCTAATTGTTTTTGGTCTAATTTTTTATACATAGATAGAGTGTTTAAATGTTCACGGTAATTTTCCATACTTCTCTTAAATCGATCAAAGCGGATTGGTTTTACTAGGTAATCAAATACTCCTCCTCGGATCGATTCTTGTACAGTCTCTATTTCTCCCGCAGCCGTAATCATAATAATATCTGTCTTTTTGAAAAAACGACGAATATACCAAACTAACTCAATTCCTTTCATATCAGGTAAATAAATATCTAATAGTACTAACTGTGGCTTCATCACTTCGAGAAACTCTTTCGCTTCCTCACCATTATTAGCAATTCCTACAATTTGATAGCCTTCGATTTTCTCTATAAAACGCCGATTAATTTCAGAAACACGCCAATCATCTTCTACAATTAAAACTTCAATCACTTCGTTTCATCTCCTCGTTTGGGTAAAGTGACGGAAAAAAGAGCTCCTTCCCATTCGCCTTTTTCGATTGTAATTGTTCCTCCTAACTCAGTTGTGAGCTGTTTGACTTTAGCAAGGCCGAATCCTCTTTGTTGCCCTTCTATCCCTTTTTTGGTAGAAAAACCTTGCTGAAAAATAGCCGGGATTATTTCCTCAGAAACCCCACCACCACTATCTTCAACTTCAAACCATAATGAATCACCAATATCGGTGATAAACAGCTTTACTTTTCTGTTTGTCTCTTCTTGATCTTGAACTGCTTCAAATGCATTGGTAACCAAATTACCTAGTATAGAAACAATCGTAGAGTGAGGGATATGCTTAGGAATGGTCTCGATGCTACTTTCTGGATCAATCATAAAATGGATCTTTAACTCTCGCGCTCGATTATAGAAACCGATTAGGATCGCTCCCATCCATGGATCAGCGAATTTCTCCATCACCCATGTGATTTGATCTTCATGAATCTTACTTTCCAATGTGATCAGTTCAATTGCCTCTTGATAAGATTCGAGTTGAATTAAACCTGAAATGGTATATAGGGTGTTCTTAAATTCATGTGTTTGTGCACGTAATGCTTCGACAAATTGTTTCACTTGAGATAGTTCTTGATTTAGCTTATCCATCTCTGATTTTAAGCGAAAGCTAGCTACGACACCGATTACTTTGTTCATTTCGTTTCGAATTGGTAAACGATTGACCACAATCTGTTTCCCAAATAAACATACCTCCCGATCTAATTCAGCTTCTCCATTGCTTAATACTTCTAATAAACGAGTGCGTGGTAAGAGCAATTGGATTGGCTTACCAATAGCTAACTGTTGGGGTGGAAGATCTAATATTTCTAGAGCAGAGTGATTGACTAACGAAATATGACCTGTTTGATTAACAACAATAATCCCCTCACGAACAGACTCGATCACAGCATTCCTCTCTTTATAAAGAGCAGAGATCTCTTCAGGTTCTAAGCCAAAAATAGCACGCTTGATATACTTTGCTAGAACAATAGCACCCATGATCCCCATGAAAAATAAAATAAAGATAATTATCATGATTTGTTTTAAATAAGTTTGCGAAAGCTGTTGAATATCACTTATTAAAAATCCGACCGAGATAACACCTACAATCTCTCCTTGATCACTAATGACAGGAACTTTTCCTCTTACAGATGGTCCCAAACTGCCAACTGCTTTCGATATATACGAAACACCTTTTGTCAAGACAGGAGAATTATCTCCACCTACCATTTTCTTACCTAACCGATTAGGCACAGGATGCGCATAACGAATTCCCTGTTTATTACCTACGACTATAAACTCGGCATCTGTTTTTTTTCGAATCCGTTCAGCAAGCGGCTGAATGATTTTACTTGGCTCCTCTGTCTGAAATGCTTGACGTAACTCTGGGATTTCTGACAAAGTTTGTGCTACGCTTAGAGCTCTTTTTCCAACCTGATTTTCAATATGACTTATCAAGATAAAATAAAAAGAACTCCCTAGGAATATAATAATGCCAAACAATAAAAGAGAGATCCACCAAATCATTCGCCACTCCAGCGACCATTGTTTTGGTAAAAAAGGGTATTTTTTTATTTTTAAGATTATTATTCCCTCCTTTGAATGAAATCATATATAGATTAGTTTATAAATATTTTTATTAGAAAAGCTTAAGTCCTTCTTCCAGAAGGAAAGGAGTATTTTTCTATAACGATATATTAACCAAGCGACACCATCGCATTTTCTTAGGTGTCGCTTGGCTAAGCAAATTGATTCTATTTTTTCTCTGATAATAGGTTCTAGCCTGATCTTACACCTTCTTCACCTTACCCACCTTCCGAAGTAAATAAAGGAAGAAAGGGACCCCGATCAGTGAAGTGAAAATTCCAACCGGCAAGTCGAGTGGATAAAAAGCCGACCGTGCAATTAAATCTGCAATCATCACAATCAATCCACCAGTCACCAAGCTTAACGGGAATAACATACCTAGAAAAGGACCAACTAAACGCCGAGCGATATGCGGGGCAATGAGACCAATAAAAACAATCGGTCCTCCCATCGAAACAGCTACACCCGTATATGCTGCCACCAATAATAATAGGATCCATCTTGTTTGCTCTACTTTGCTTCCCAGAGAAATCGCCAAATCATCATGAAATAACTGCATATTAGCCTTAGGAATGATCCAAATGGTGATGGGAATTAACACCAATAACCAAATGGACATCATCGTCACTTCTGGCCAGCCAGAACCATAAACGGTTCCTGTTAACCATAAGTGTGCTTTAGCTATATTATGAATGATGGGAGTCATAACTAGTAACAATTGTGTACCTGCTTGCATAAAAGCGTGAATACCAATTCCTACTAATACTAAACGGATTGGAGAAACCCCTTTTTTCCACGCTAAGAAGTACAGTAGGAACGTAACAAGAATAGCTCCAATGATTGCAACCAATGGTAAATATTGAATGCTGACTTGCTCAAGAAATACTAAAAAGAAAACAGCTGAAACAGAAGCCCCACTCGTAATACCGATTAAATCAGGAGAAGCGAGCGGATTTCGGATTACTGCCTGTAATAGAGCTCCTGCTCCAGCTAAAGCTGCTCCTACTAAAAAGGAGGTTAAAATACGTGGCAGCCGAAATTTCATAACAATCAACGTTTCACTTGCTTCCCCGGCACCGAAAATCGACTTAAGTACATTCCAAGGCGCAATATATTCAGCGCCCACTCCAACACTTATGACAAAAGTAATCCATGCAATGACTATAAATAAAAACAACCATCGGAGTGCCCTACGATCTATAAGCCAAGAAAAGAAAGGTTGTTTACTACGGATCACCTTCCATCTGCTCATTCTTATCAACCCTCCTTTCGTGCAAGCAAAATAAAGAATGGGGCTGCCATCATTGCCATCACAATCCCTACTGGAAGTTCAAATTGATCAGTTACCACCCGAGCTAGTATATCAGCGATAAGGAGCAAAATAGCACCAATCATACCACTATAAAGAAGAGTCCATCGTGTCGTATTTCCTACAAAATAACGTGCAAAATGAGGTGCAACCAATCCTACAAAACTAATTGGTCCAGCAATTGAAACCGTACTTGCCGATAAGAGGATCACTAGAAAAACCATGACGATTTTTAACCATACGGTACGTTGACCCAGTCCCATTGCTACTTTCTCACCCAGTAATAAAGTGTCGATTTTATTACTAATCAAAAAAGCGATCAGACAAGCTACAATCATATAAGGTAAAACATCCATTAGCATACTTAGTTTCCGGTCTGCCAAAGAGCCTGTAATCCACACTAAAACCTCTTCTAAAGCTCTTTGATTGATCACAAAAATAGCATGGGTCGCTGAGGAAAAAAGTGCAGCCATCGAAGCTCCAGCTAAAGTTAGATATAGGGATGAAACTTCCTCACCACCCCATTTTCCGATAATAAATACAATGAGTCCACTGATAGTTGCCCCTAAAAAAGCAATCCAAATAAATGAAGTAAGTGAAGAGATAGAGAAAAAGAAAACAGCACAAGCAATAAAGAATGAAGCTCCCGCATGAAGTCCAAATATCCCTAAGTCCGCAAGCGGATTACGTGTCAGAGCTTGTAATAATACTCCAGCAATTCCTAAACAAATTCCCACAACTGTTCCAATAATCATACGTGGAAGACGTATTTCTTTGATAAAAAGATGTTCTTGACTTCCATTAAAATGAGTAAAAGAATCAATTACTGTTTGTAAAGAAATATGAGTCGTTCCAAATACGATTCCCATTCCCATACAGATAACTAAAATAACAGCTCCCAAAAAGCCTCCTACGATCTTTGTTTTACTACTTTGTAGTACCCCCATCAGTCTCTCCTTCTCCCATTCTGTACATTCAACTATGGTTAGTATAGAAACATCCAGAAAAAAATGTCAACAACTGCGATTTTCATTCTCAATTATATTGACAGCAACAAATCGTCATTTTACAATCAAAGAGAATGATTTTCTTTCTCAACTAATAAATAGGAGGAGACCCATGAAAAGCATACATAAGCGATGGACCGGATTTATTTTATTCTTATCTGCACTATTACTCTTTGTCGGTTGCGCTCCTGCAGAAACAGCCAAACCAAAAGGACCTACTCGCTCCATTCAACATAGCATGGGTAAAACTGATGTACCTACGGAACCCAAACGCGTCGTTGTACTTACCAATGAAGGGATCGAGGCATTATTAGCCGTTGGAGTAAAACCCGTTGGGGCAGTACGTGCTTATCAAAAAGATGGTACTTGGTATAAACATTTGGAAAAAGATTTAACAGGTGTTAAAGATGTAGGAACCGAAGACCAACCGAACATCGAAGCGATAACCAACCTAAAGCCTGACTTAATTATCGGTAATAAAGTTAGACAAGAAAAAGTCTATAATGAGCTAAGCTCAATTGCTCCTACTGTTTTTGCTGATAAATTAGGTGGCGATTGGCAGAAAAACCTCCCTCTCTATGCGGATGCGGTCAATAAAAAAGCTGAGGGTGAAAAGGTACTCAAAGAGTTTGATCAGCGAGTCGAAGATATCAAGAAAAAAGCAGGAGACAAGCTAAAGCAAAAAATTTCATTAGTGCGTTTTGTCCCAGGAGAAACTCGCATTTATTACAAACAATCTTTCCCTGGTTCCATTATTGAACAACTCGGCTTTGCACGTCCGGAACCACAAACCAAGGATTCGGCCATCGAAAAAATTACCAAAGAGCGTCTATCAGAAGTAGATGGAGATATTTTATTCTATTTCTTATATGAAGCGGAACCAGGTGCAAGTGATCTTGAAAAAGAATGGATGAGCGATCCTGTTTGGCAAAAACTAAATGTGGTCAAAAACAAAAAAGTACACAAAGTGGATGATATTATTTGGACCACTGCCGGCGGAATCAAAGCAGCTCATCTAATGCTAGATGATATTGAAAAATATGTGATCAATAAATAAATGCAAACAAGGGTTACTCATAAGATCGAGTTAACCCTTGTTTTTTTATTAATTATATGGATTCACATAAACAATTTGCGACTTCCTCTAGGGATGATCTGGATTTTCAATCGAATGATGCAACATGCCGTATATACTATTCGATGAAGGAAAATCATTATTAACGAATACCCTCAAATAGATATGGGGCTGTAGATTTAACACCATTCGGTACATTTTTCAACCATTGATCAGCAGTTGGAAGATCCATCCAGACGATGTCTGCAATTTCGTCTGGACATGATATTTTCATTTCTCCGCCAATGATTCTTCCTAAAAAAGTAAAGAAAACAGCATGGTGACCCTTTGCCTTTACGAATGCTTCGTTTATGGAAACAATACCATCTACTTCAATATGAAAACCTGTTTCTTCTTTGGTTTCTCGAATAACAGCCTGCTCCAATGTTTCTCCGATCTCCACGCCACCCCCTGGAAGAGTGAAATCAAATGAATTATGCCTAATATTTTTTACCATTAAAATTTTTTCTTGATGATCGTCATAAATTAGTGCGTAAACAACATCTATTCTTCGCACAGATCTTCCCTCCTCTCCACAATAGAGGATTTATACCCTGTTGCCGTTTATTTATAACCATATTGTAATATTTAACGTTAATATAGAAAGTGATAATCAAAATAGAATAATTACATGAAAGTTAGTCTTTCTTGTTCCTTTTCATCTTTAGTGGGGAAAATTACTTTTTTACGGTGGGATTCTAATTATATAAGAACAAGTATCATCCTTCTTATAAAGCAACAAAAAAAAAAGGTGAAGCCCTATGTTCTAAGGCTTCACCTTTTTATCTTTGGTTGCGGGGACAGGATTTGAACCTGCGACCTTCGGGTTATGAGCCCGACGAGCTACCAGCTGCTCCACCCCGCGCCGTTACAAAATTTTATTTTGCTAAGCACAATATTTAATATACCATATGGAATTGAATCATGCAAGGGCTAATTTAAAATTTTTTCTTGGTTTTAAAAAAAGGCGATGTCGTATCTTCGATTGACATCGCCAACATCATTTTTCGGATCATTATTCACCAGATAGGTTCACCATTGGTTTTAGTTATCTTTATTTTTATGAACGTGCTCTTTGAGACCATTAGCAAAAGGAGCACGAATGACTCCATTTTCGGTTACAATCGCGGTAATATACTTAGCAGGTGTCACATCAAAAGCTGGATTAAACACTTTGATTTCAGTTGGTGCTGTTTGTTTACCAAAGCCAGCAGTAATTTCCTCAGGAGCTCTTTCTTCGATGGGAATTTCATCTCCGGTAGCTGTATTTAAGTCGATCGACGAAGTGGGTGCTGCAACGTAAACAGGAATTCCATGTTCCTTAGCCAAAACAGCAACACTATAGGTTCCGATCTTATTACAAACATCTCCATTCGCCGCAACCCGGTCAGTTCCTACAATAACAGCTTGTACCCATCCTTGTTTCATGACAACTCCAGCCATATTATCACAGATCAATGTTACATCGATATCCGCTTGTTGTAATTCATAAGCAGTCAGACGGGCACCTTGTAGAACGGGACGAGTTTCATCGGCAAATACTTTTAAATTCCAGCCCTTTTGTTTCGCCAGATATATTGGAGCTAAAGCCGTACCATAAGCAGCTGTTGCTAGCCCTCCTGCATTACAATGGGTTAAAATTCCCATACCATCTTGCATGAAGGTTAGCAAGTTTTCCCCTATTTTCCGACAAACTGTTTCATCTTCTTGATGAATCAACTTAGCTTCAGCTAGTACGATCTCTTTGAGTTGTTCGAGAGATTGCGATTGGTGAGACATCACTTTTTCTTGCACACGGTTTAGAGCCCAAGACAAGTTAACTGCTGTGGGTCTAGCCGAATTAAGATAATCTGCGACACGCTTTAACTCACGCCAAAACTGATCCATACTTTCTACTTGACGAATGCCTAGATATAAACCATAGGCAGCAGCAATCCCAATCGCTGGAGCACCACGTACAGCTAATGTATAAATAGCATCCCATACGGATTCAGGAGTTTGTAATTCCATATAAACTGTTTCAGTAGGTAACTTTCGTTGATCTAGCAACTGAAGATGATCGTTTTGCCAAATCACGGATAAAGGATGTGGAATTGCATTCATGAACTTTTCACCTTTTCTATCACAGCGATAAGATCTGAGATTTGTGAGATATTTTTCCGATCTAAGACGAGGTACTGTCCGATCAATAAGGCAGCTGATTCTAACTTAGCACGAAGCTCTTGATCATCAATCACATCAAAATCAGGTAATGACGCCAAACCAATCACACGACGCATCATTTTACATCCAGCAAATCCGGCTGTGTCTTGAAGGGTTTCTCGTATAACCTCATCCACGAAGCCAGAAACAGAAAAAATTTCATCTTTGACATACATCGCCCAATGCATACGAAACTTCTCAGTAAATCGATGCCAGATTTCTTCTATCAACCAAAGAAGCCATGATTGATATTCTTTTCGTGCATGACTATTAGCAATATGGGCCTCTTGCGAAATATAAGAAAGTAGGATATTGGCAAAAAGGGCACCCATATCGAATCCCATCGGACCAAAGAAGGCAAACTCTGGATCAATCACTTTTGTCGAGTTTTCTTTAACCATAATGGAGCCTGAATGGAGATCTCCATGAATGAGTGCTTGGGCTTTTGTCATAAAAGCTAGTTTTAGCTGAGCGATTTCTTTCTTTAACAGATGGGACTTCCAAATCTTTTCAATATGTCGTTGAATCAATGGGTTAAATGAATTGGTCTCAGCGTTAAAATAAGGATCTGTAAAAACGAGCTTTTCCGTCATTTTACACATTTCGGGATTGATAAACTGTGCTTGCTTAATTTTTTTCTGTTCTGATTTTAAATAATAATCGGATGTAAAAAACAAAGTATTTGCAAGATATTCAGCTAAATCATTTGCTATCTGCGGATATATTTTACCAGTAATAAGACTTTTACGTAAGATAATATGATCAGATAAATCTTCCATCACAACTAAAGCAAATTTTTCGTCATAATGATATAGCTTTGGAACGAGTCCAGGAGCATAATGAGCCTGTATTTCAAGCGCCTCAGCTTCAATTCGCACTCGATCTAATGTAAGCGGCCATGAATCACCTACTACTCGAGGATAAGGTAGTGCTTGTTTCAGAATGATACTTTGACCTGAACGCTGATCAATAACGCGAAATACCATATTTAAATTTCCATCGCCAATCTCTTTACATACTAGTTCAGCATGATTAGGAAAAAATTGAGAAAATGATTGCATATATGCCACTACATCTTTTTCTGTAAATGGGCGGTAATTCTCCATACACTTCCTCCGATAGACTACTGATATCCATCCAATTTTATCAAGAATGTAGATTAGGATAAGTCATGTAAGGGTTGGTGATTACCTAATCAATGAAAATTATGGAAGCCGCTCTATAATCATTGCTGTTGCCATACCAAATCCAATGCAAATGGTTAGGAGCCCATATCGTCCATCTCTTCTTTCCAGTTCGTGAAGTAAAGTAGCTATGAGCTTAGCACCCGTTGCTGCCAAAGGATGACCTAAAGCAATCGCTCCACCATTCACATTCACTTTACTCAGATCAACTCCCAACGTTTTTTGCCAAGCTAATACAACGGAGGCAAATGCTTCATTAATCTCGATCAAATCAATCTCTTCAAGGGTTAAGCCCGTTTTTTGTAAGATCTTTTGTGTAGCAGGAATAACACCATCTAACATCAAAGTAGGATCTGATCCCACAACAACTCGAGACACAATTCGTGCCCTAGGCTTTAATCCGAGTGAAAGAGCTTTTCTTTTTTCCATCAAAAGGACTGCTGCAGCTCCGTCACTAATCTGGCTCGCATTTCCAGCTGTAATCATCCCATCTTCTTGGAAGACAGGTTTAAGCTTAGCTAAAGCGGCTAAGGATGTATCAGAACGCGGACCTTCGTCTTGTGTTACAAGGATGGGAGCTCCTTCCTTATCTAATCCTTCAACAGGTACGATTTCATGATGAAAGCGCTTTTCTAGCTGTGCTTGTAATGCTTTTTGATGAGATAATAAAGAGTATTCATCTAGTTCCTCACGAGACAGACCATATTTTATGGCAATTCGTTCAGCCGAATTTCCTTGATGAATCCATTCAAATTTTCCTTTGAGTGTATTTGGAATGGTTCGCTCATTCCCATCACTCCAAACAGCAATCTTCGTCATATGTTCAACGCCAGCTCCAATGGTTACATCCATATCACCAGCTAATATTGCTTGTGCAGCAAAATGTACGGCTTGCTGACCTGAGCCACACGCACGATTGATTTGGACAGCGGGAACTTCAATCGGAAAGTCAGCTTCAAGAGTCGCTAACCGTCCGATATTCCACGCTTGCTCTTCAATAGGGGTAACACATCCCATGATAATGTCTTCTACTTCTTTTTTTTCGATACCCGTCCTTGTTATCACCTCATCTAACACTTTAGCTGCTAGCTGAACGGGATGCTGTTCACGAAATACGCCATTTCTCTTACCTACTGGTGTACGCACTGCCTCAACAATAACGACTTCTCGACTCATATTTTTTCCCCCATTTTTCTATAAAGAGGTTGTTGCATCATAATAGCCAGTTTGTTTTGAAACATTGCAACAATCTCTAGGAAGTTTTTAATACAAATTTTTGTACTTTTCCACTCGCATTTCTCGGTAGTTGATCTACAAAAATATATTCACGCGGACGCTTATAGCTAGAAAGTTTATGACTTTCGCAACAAAACCGATCCAATTCTTTGTCTGTTAAATAAGTATCCTTTTTAACCACATAAGCAATCACTTTTTGTCCCCAATGTTTATCTTTTTTTCCTACAACTGCTACATCTAATACAGCAGGATGTTCACACAATACTTCTTCTACTTCTCGCGGATATATATTTTCCCCCCCACTAATAATCATATCATCTGCTCGGTCTGCTATATAGAGATATCCTTCTTCATCGAGATATCCTAAATCACCTGAATAATACCATCCATTACGAATTGCTTTTTCGGTCGCAATGTGTTTATTGTAGTAACCTGCCATTAAACATGGTCCTTTGACAATGATTTCACCTATTTCTCCAGGCTTAAGTACGTCAGTTGGATCTCCTTTGGGTCTTACTATCCGAACCTCATGGTTTAAACAAGCTTTTCCAGCTGAACCGATTCGTGTTAATTGCTCATGATCATATAATAAGGTTACTGCTGGTCCCATCTCTGTCATTCCATAAGCTTGAACAAGTTTTAATCCAAGTTTTTCTTTACATTCATGAATCAAAATAGCTGGCATAGGTGCTGCACCGTATAACCCAATTCGTAGAGTGGATAGGTGGTAGAGAGAAAGATCTTCCTGTAACATCATATTCCACATTGTTGGTGCGCCAAACATCACTGAAATTTTTTCATCTTGAATCGTTTGTAATACGAGGCGGGGATCAAAGTGATGGATGAGTACATTCGTAGCACCGAGATGAACCCGTGGAACAAACATACAATGTAGTTCAGCACAGTGATACAGAGGACCTGCACATAATCCGCGATCTTCAGCGGAAAGCTGTAAAGCATGAGCTAAAATATAACTTTGTTCAATCATATCACGATGACGATGCATCACACCTTTGGGTCTCCCTGTAGTGCCACTGGTGTACATCACCGCGTAAATATCATCTTCTTTAACATCAACGTGGGGTGAAAAAGAAGGAGCTTGTGACAATAGTTCGTGGTAAGATTGAGCCCAATTACAATGAGTGAAGTCGACGGACCAGAATAGTGTCATGGGAAACTGATAAAAAACAGGTAATATTTCTTCTTCCACAGCTTGTTCAAAAATAAAAACACGTGGTTTTGCATCTTGAATGATATAGGCAATCTCTTCCGACTTTAATCGAAAGTTTATTGGATTAAATATGGCGCCAATTTTCGCACAGGCAAATAAAATCGTTACTAGTTCACTGCGATTATATAAACAAGTGGATACAACATCCCCTTTTTTTACTCCAGCATGATTTAAAGCGTTGGCTAACTGATTCACTTCTTGATTCCACTCGGAATATGTCCAACGTCGCTTTTTCATCACATCTACCAACGCTTCACGATCAGGATATCTTTGTACCGTTTGCTCTAAAATACATCCAAGCGTTGGATACATAATCTCTCTCCTCCTATTTTCATGGTTCTATCTTATAAATTAGCATATTTGAAACCTAATTTCATTATAAATCATTAATGTTATGAATAGTTTAAATTAATAAAAATAAATTACTGCGTTACTCCTACCCAAAGATTCGTTATTCAATGTCACCAGCTATTTGTCCTACTGCTGCAATTCCTTTCCCACGTAACCACCAAGGTTGTGAAAATTAATTATGGCACACCTCTATCAAATTTACTAATTAAATTTGATTCCGTTATCACCTTCTGTATGATTGTCATAAAATCCTCTACATGCCCAATCCACTTTATCAAACACCCCTGACAAGGTATACTTCTATTATGGAGGTGATTTCCTTGAAAGGGAAATTTATACTTTCTTTGATGTTACTTTGTATTCTCGTTGGCTGCCAAAGCAAGACATCCCCTTCTCCCACGAATCAAAACTCGGCTACAGCCGAAACAAAGAAATCAAGCCCAAAAATTTTATTTGATCAAGGACATGGACAAACTGCTGGTAACGCTGACTGGACTATTCAAGGTGGCTATTCTGATTTTGCCAAGGCACTCAATCAAGCCGGGTATGTAGTAGAGTCAACCCATCAAAAACTGACTTCTTCACTATTACAAGGCTACCAGGTTCTCATTTTACCAGAACCCAATATCAACTATACTACTGACGAAAAGCGAGCGATTAATGATTTTGTGAAACAGGGAGGTGGTGTCTACTTGATCGCCGATCATACAAATTCGGATCGGAATCATGATGGGTGGGATTCGGTTGATATCTTTAATGGTTATTCTTCTAAAAAAGATGAATGGGTCGGCCGTATATTTGGTTTCTCCTTTCATCGAAAAAATATAACCCAGTCCACTATCAAAGAAATCCATGCTTCCCCTTTAACCAAGCAGGTTAAAGAGGTCGGCTGTTGGGCTTGTACTACCATCCGAGTAACGAAGAAAAATCCGAGTATTATAAAAGATATCACGATCCAATCAGAACCTTACCATATTCATGGTACATATGGCTCTGGTAGATTTGCCGCCCTTGGTGATTCCTCTCCATACGATGATGGAACAGGAGACTTTAAGAAAAAACTACACCCAAACTGGGGAAAAATGGACCATGCAAAATTAGCAGTACAAACCGTGAAATGGCTAGCGAACAATCCATAATTACAAAGTGAATCCTATAGAAAAAAACCGATAGCTATGTAACCATCAGCGATCTAATTTTAGCTATGTATAAATTTGAATGACTTGGCTTATGCATATCAATTGGAATACGATGGGGATGACTCAAAAGGTTAAGAGTCATCCCTTTTCTTAAATGGAATAGTTGCCATATATTGCGTTAAAACCACTTTTTTTTATTTTTGGGTCATCCCTATCGTTTTTCATAGGCAGATTATAACCCTTAAACTATTTCAGTGGTTGTTGCATCCATCAACCTCTCATCACTTCGCCACTCATTCCTATTGCCATCTCACTCAGTCAAAAGTCGATCCTACACAAAAGCGATTCGATCTAGGCTTTGGCTCGAATTACATGCTATATTCACTTATTTTGTACAATCGGCACTTTGAGTAAGAAATTGTCCCCATCCCAACTTCATCGTTATCTTTCTTTACTCTTCTAATGGCCGAAACTCATGAACCCATACTTTTGCCTCGGGATTCCAAGTTAATCCTGGATGGATCGATAAAATATAATCTTTATATTCATTCAGATTAGCAAATCCTTCAGACTGTGCTTGTTCTTCTGTTAGCTCACGTAATGCTTGTCGATATACCTTGTAAATTTCGAATTTTTTTCCTCTCAGTATCATAATTTCCCCTGGATCAGCATAACGTCCATGACGACGGGTCGAGGTTTTTTTTCCTTCCAATACACGCTGAATATCTTGTGACAAGGTAATTAGACGATCTACACTACAAGTTTTATGTGGCAACATATCATACCCCTTTTCTAAATAATTTTTTTTCATGAAAATTCCTGATTTGTCTAATTTTAATTTCAACTTTTATAACAACAAGAACTTTAATTTAACTTATTACAAAAACTATTTTACACTAAGTTTGCTTTTATTTTAAAGTATATGCGAAATATTAATATTATTGTAAAAATGGGGATCAAAAAAAGAGAGTATATAACTCCCCGTTTTTCTAATATCCATGATGGATCTAGCTTGAATGCCCTTCACCTTCTTCAAATAAAATGGACTCCAGTTGTTCTTGTAGATATTCAAGCCGAATAAGTAAGTCAGCCACTTTTGGATCATCCGAGACTTTTCGATACCCTAAGTAAGTGATATTTTCTTGTACATACCAGTCTGCATCGTCATCATCTTTGACCCCTGTTAACCGGAATACTTTTTCCCATGTTTGATCTATTTCATTTTGTATTCGATTCGCTCGACGATTTGGTCTAAATACGATATACACGATGCTTTCACGCGGAATGATGATCACTTGTTCATTCAATTCAATCCGAACAGATGAAAAATCCTGATGATTTAATTCTTGATAAATCCGTTGTGCTTCCTTTCCGGTGATTTTAAAGTCCATATCATCCAATAAAACAATCGACACACTTTCAACATAATGCATCTATTTTCACTCCTTTGATGTACCAATAACGTGCTACAATTCCTATCAAAAAAAAATAGGTATCGGATTGGACGCCAAATATGGTTAATAGTAACAGATATACAAGCTCTATAATCAATTCTCAATGACATTTACTAAATTGGATAAATCATCCTTATAGACAAATATAAAGTTTGCTACATCCCTAGTTTTCCCAGAATGACATCGGTTGTATCAGGGAAAATGAGAATTATTTTAGTATCTTTAGCATACTTTGTGTGATTTAGGATAACAATGTACAAAAAACAAAAACAAGAAATGCATACTAAATTTTCCTAATCATTCGACCACCAAATTAACACGCTTCATTTTATCGCCTAATTCGATTTATGTACATATTGTCTGGTTAGAATGATATTTAAAAAACACGATCCTTTCCCTTTTTTGCAATAACAGTAAGTCCACTTTTCAATCCATAAAATCCCCAGCTAGTATTAAAATAATATAATACCAAAATAATTGGGATGACTTGCCCATTTCTCCATATATATAAAGTAACTGAATAGGAAATAAAGGAGGATTCTTTTATTCATGTCTTTGACAACGAATAGAGTATTCATGTGGAAAGAAACCTTGTTACGTGCTAGTACTGTTACGGCTTTAGCGATTAATCTTATGCTTGCTGGATTACTTCTTGCACGTGATCAAGTGATTTTTGAAAAAGCTGTTCCTTCATTCGCAGGGACAATACAACCACATTTAAAGCAAGAGTTTCGTTGGGAGCTTTATAAAGCAAGTGTAGAAGATTTATATATTGTTGAGCACTATAAAGAGTATGAATACCACTATGATAAAAGTGGACGCTTTGTATCTAAGCGTCCGACAGGGCAAGATTCTTATCTACGCTATTGGCGAAAGTCCCCACTAAGTTAAGAGGTGACTTTTTCTTTTTTCTTTCGAGGAGCCCTTTTGTTTTTTTTCTTTGTGGTGGTTGCTTCTAAGCTCGCTTGAAGTGCAGCCATTAAATCGATCACTTTTTCTGGTTTTTTCTCAGGTGCTTCAACGATTTCTTCGGCATTTATTTTCTTTTCTAGAGCTTCTTCGAGTGATTTACGATATTCATCTTGATATTTCTCCGGATCAAATGGGATGGTCAAATTTTCGATCAGTTGATCGGCCATTTTCAGCTCTTTCTCAGGAAGCTCTATCTCCTCTGGTACACCTGGAACCATCTTGACATCCCGTACTTCGTCTGGATAAAAGATCGTCTCCATCACCAAACAATTTTGATATACACGGATCACAGCCAAAGATTGTTTCGAACGAATCGTCACCTTAGCAACACCAATTTTTTGGGATGAATCAAGTGCTTTTCGTAGAAGTGCATAGGCTTTATTATTCGCATCCTGTGCTCCTAAATAATATGTTTTATTAAAGTAGATGGGATCAATCTCCGTAAGCTCTACAAAATCTAAGATTTCAATTGCTTTATTCGGATCTGGAAGGAGCTCAGCCATCTCTTCTTTTTCCAAAATCACAAACCTTCCATCCGCATACTCAAAACCCTTCACCACTTCTTCCCATGGTACCTCTTTATTACAATGTGGACACATACGAACATTCTTAACTGGGGTACGACATTCTTTATGCAAGTAGCGGAAGCGAATATCTTTTTCTTCCGTAGCTGCATACATTTTAATGGGAATATTAACTAATCCAAAGCTAATAGAGCCTTTCCACATGGTATGCATGAGAATCCCCCGTTCAAAAGAATATAGGTCTTAGTCTTTCCTCATTGTGTTCGATCATGCTTTTAGGTTTGTTACAAAAAAAGGATATATGCCCAATATTTTATGAAAAAGTGTAAAAAGCACCCCTTATGATAGGGATGCTTTATTTAGTAACATGTATAATTATTGAACAATCTGTTGCCAACAACTTTGGGTCAACTCCGGCTTTCCTTCTACCAAATGACATATACCTTTAAAGAACAAAGGATCTTTCCAGTGGTTCACTAAGTGATGAGCTTCCTGAAAATACTGAGCGGCTTCCGGAATTTTACCCATCTCCAGATAGGTTCTACCTTTTTGATAATAACCCATCGCTCGTACTGAATCATTTTCTTGCTCAATTAATTGCTCTGCTGTTTTAGTAGCTTGCTCGAACTTACCAAGGAGAGTAAATAAACGAGACCGTACCACAAGCCATAATGGTTGCTTGATTAAGTCCGTAGGAAGTGTTTGCAGTACTTTTTGGACTGCATGTGTTTCTCCTTGGCTTAATGATAGCCACACATAAGAAAAGAGAAGATCCACATTGGTTGGGAAGAGAGTAAGACCTTTTTTTAACCAAAGAAATGCTTCATTTCTTTGACCTAACATCCATAGATTCCATGCGATACCATGATAGGCGACACTACTTTTCGGATGATAAAAGAGCAATCGCCGATACCATTTCAATGCTTGTTCCGATTGTCCCATTTCCTCATAGTCTTGGGCAATTGACTCAATCACACGCGGATGATTGGTTTTTTCATAAGAGGCTAATCGCCAGAAAGTAACACTTTCCCATTCTTTATAATGGCGATAACAACTAGATAAATAATACATTGACTCCCAATCATCTTCATTAATTGATAAAGCATGGTAAAAATAGGGAACTGCTTCATGATATTCTTTTAATCGATAATGACATGCTCCTAAATTAAACCAAGCATCTGCCTGTTGAGGTAAGTAAGAAACGGTTTTATTAAATTGGCGGATCGCTTCTTCGTCTTTCCCTTGTTTAACGTAAATACAACCTAACATATGATGAGCGAATCCAATAAATTCTTCATGGGTTGCCGTTTGTCGTAAGAGATGAAACTGATGGGCTGCCTCTGTTAATTTATTTTCTTGAAAAAGAGTAAGCCCCAGATACATACGCCCTAATAAAAAATCAGGAGCTTCATCTACAACTTGTTGAAAGAATTGTTTAGCCTCATGAAACATCGTTAATCCATAATATCCTTGACCTTGACGAAATTGACGTACTACTGATTCATCTAGAAAAACCTCATCTTCAATCACTTTCCCTTCATCCAGTAACTCTGGATGTTCTTGTAGTAACTGAGTGATTTCTTCTTCGACACAAGCCCATGATTCAAGCATGCGATCACAAGACTGTTTAATCTGTAATAAGCGACTTTGCCATATTGGACGTTCTTGAACTGTACAGTTTGGATAATGGGTTTTGATTTCTTCGAGCGCTCGTTGGACAACTTGTAGCCATTGATTGTGAAACATATTTCCCCCTCCGTAACAGCCCAATCTTGTAAAAAAGTATTTCCTTATATCCAAAAAACATGCAATATATCTAAATGGATATGGATCTTGCATGATCTTTAAAAAATTGAGCTATGATATATGTAAAATCTTTATATGAAGGAGGTAGCAAAATACTGATGCCACTCTTGGAAATTAGCGTTGTTCCTGTAGGGACACATAGTCCAAGTTTTAGCTCTTCGGTTACTAATGCTGTACGTATGATTCAAGAAAAAGGATTAAATTATCAGCTAACACCAACATCTACGATCATCGAAGGGGAAATCGATCAACTTTTGGATATTGCCAAATCAATCCATCAAAATGCACTTACTGATGGTTGTAATCGTGTGATAACCAATATGAGTATCGATCATCGTACAGATAAGCCGATTAGCTTAAATCGGCAAGTAGATGTGGTTCAAAAGTCCATGATTTAGATGGGTAAGGGAGAAATCTCTTACTCTACTCCATATTAGAGGAATTTCCTACATCTATTTCTTTATTTACTTTTCTCCTCTTTCGGATCAAAAGAATCGTATGATTTTTTTCACGTTGTAGCTGAAGTTCCCAATTCATTTCCAGTGCACGACGCCTCATAATTTGCAGACCAAATCGGTTCTTATAAGAAAAAGGATCTCCATCAAATCCTTTACCATCATCTCTGACCATAATTAGCCATCCACGATCTTCTTCTTTACTAATAATCCATACATTTTTTGCTCTTGCATGTTTACGAATGTTAATAAGTCCTTCTCTTATCGAAGAATATAATTCGATTTTTTCTTTCACTGTTAATATCTTCTCAGGTAAGAACCATTCTAACATGATGTTGATACCTGTTTCTTCTTGAAACTCACGAGTTAAATTTTGCATGGATTCCATCCAAGGTAAAACCGATGCATTCGCTGGATAGCGTAGATTTGCAATCGCTTGTCGGACATATTCATTAACTTGATGAACCGTTTTTTTAATTTCTTGAAATGGATGCCCATTTTCCTTTTTTAAACATTCATTGGCTCTTTCCATCTGCTCTACCTTCACTGCTAGTAAAAATAAGGACTGAGCAATCCCATCATGTAATTCTCTTGCGATCCGTTCTCTTTCTTCTAGGGCAGCCTTCACTGCTCTCTCTTTTTTTAATTCCTCTTGAATTCCTTCCATGATGGAGAACAGTTTTACCAGAAAAGTCATTGTTATAAAAAATACAATGACAGGTGATAACCAATTTCCTAAATCCATCGATATATATGGCAATAAATAGGCATGGCGAACATACTCCCATAGCCCAATCGTTAATGTTGGGATAATTAATATTAGCCATTTAGCCTGTTTATATGACAAATCTAATCCCTCCGGTATGCTAAAACAATAGTTAGGAATATTTCTTTCAACGGTAAACACATTTAGCATAATCGATTAAATTGAGTTAAGCATGATCCAAACGTACTATAAAAATGGCAAAGATATGTCTTTGTTTCCTTTTAAAAACGGATTAATACGATACACTTCGATAAAAATAAAAAAGTCGCCTCTTATCCACTAAGGCAACATTCAATAACTCAGATTAATATCGATTTAAAACTAATCTAAAACTCTGAAATCATCGAGTCTGAATAAGGGAGCAAGTATTTCGCTCCCTTTAATCCCTTCTCCTATTTAAACTATCGTACCATGCACTTCACCTGTGATCATTTGTTTTACTTGATTTTGCTTATCCATAATGGCAATCTTAGGATGATACGTACGTGCAGTTTCCTCATCCATTAACATATATGAAATAATAATCACTTGATCCCCTGGTTGTACCAGTCGAGCCGCTGCTCCATTCAAGCAAATGACTCCACTTCCACGTTCCCCTGAAATCACATAGGTTTCTAGGCGGGCTCCATTATTATTATTAACGATTTGTACTTTTTCATTGGGTAAAATATCTACTGCATCAAGGATATCTTGGTCAATGGTTATGCTCCCGACATAATAAAGATTCGCCTCGGTCACAGTCGCTTGGTGAATCTTAGATTTCATCATTTCCCGGAACACGTTTCTCACTCTCTTCCTACAAACAAAATATTATCAATCAATCGCGTCCGACCAAAATATACGGCGACAGCGACGATCATTGGTTGATCTGTTAGTTGGTCTATCGGTTGTAAAGTTGGATAGGTTAACGTTTCTACATAGTCAATCACTGCGAGTGGTTGAGTTTCGATGGTTTTGCGTACAAAGTGATTCACTTCCTGCGCAGTTTTCCATCGCCCTTGCCCCAGTCCCTCTTTTGCGGCAAATAATGCCTGTGATAAAATAAGCGCTTGTTTCCGCTCTTCAGGAGACAAATATACATTACGTGAGCTGAGTGCCAAGCCATCCGACTCTCGTACAATATCACATGCTACCACTGTTATCGGAAAGTTTAAATCCTGAACCATCTGCTCAATAACTGCCACTTGTTGTGCATCTTTGAGTCCAAAATAAGCTCGATCAGGCATTACTATATGAAATAGCTTTCCGACTACTGTTGTTACCCCTGCAAAATGTCCGGGGCGTGAGGCACCACAGAGAACCTCGGTCACCTCTGAGACAATAATTTGTGTGTGAGTAGGGGTTGGATACATTTCTTCAACAGTCGGGTGAAATAAAAAGTCAACCCCTGCTTTTTCGGCAAGAGCAGCATCACGAGGTAAATCACGTGGATATCTATCTAAGTCCTCTTGAGGTCCAAATTGTAACGGGTTCACAAAAATAGACATTACTACGATGTCACACTCTTGACGAGCACGCTTGACAAGACTGAGGTGTCCTTCGTGTAAATAGCCCATCGTAGGGACAAGGCCAACTGTTTGCTGGCGATAAGGTTTTAATGTTTGACGTAATTCTTCTATCGTATGAGTGATTTTCATTTAGTTTCCCTCACTTGTTCCATATACCGCAGCGACTGTTTCTTGTGATAAGTGTGTGACATGGTTCTCTTCAGGAAAACGATGTTGTTTTACATCTTGGATATATGCTTGAACTCCTTCAGCCATTGCTTTACCAACTGAGGCATAAGTCTTCACAAATGATGGTGTAAAATCACCACCAAATTGCAATATATCATGATAAACTAGCACTTGACCATCGCAAAAACGCCCCGCTCCAATCCCAATGACTGGAATGTATAAGGAATCGGTAATAACTTGAGCTAATTCTTCGGGTACACACTCTAATACCAAAGCAATAGCACCCGCTTCTTGTAGACGTTTGGCTTCAGCGATCAAGTGTTTAGCACTTTTTTCATCTTTGCCTTGTATCAAATACCCACCAAGCTGATTGACGGATTGTGGAGTTAAACCTAAATGGGCAACTACAGGAATACCTGCTGTGGTAAGTGCTTTAACATTTGCACAAACTTCTGATCCACCTTCTAGTTTCACTCCATACGCTCCCGCAACTTGTAATAGTCGAGCTGAAGCACGTAATACCTCATCTTTGGAAAGGTGGGCAATCATAAAAGGAAGGTCAGCAATCACCATCGCTCTTTTGGTTCCACGTGTTACGGCTTTCGTATGGTGAATCATATCTTCCAAGGTAACAGGAATCGTAGACTCATAGCCCAGCACCACCATACCAAGCGAATCGCCTACTAAAATCATATCGGCCCCCGCTTTATCAGCAATCTTAGCTGTTGGAAAATCATAAGCAGTGATCATCGCGATGGGTTCTTTTTTCTTTTTCATACGTTGTAATGTACGAGTGGTTACTTTTTTTACAGATTGACTCAATTTGGGTCCCCCTCTCATCATTGGAGCACCCTGGGAAAGAGAAATAAACACCGCCTTGAAACCAAATTTCTGAAGGCGTGTGTGGTACACGGATACCATTTCTCTGTCTCCGTCCCAAAGGCTCGAAGCAGAATTTGATATTATTGCTGCCAAACACGAAAAAGTCGTAAGTGTAGCTCCCATCGTTAGGATGCCACCTTACCACTTTAAGATTAACGAAAGTCTAAGAAAAGCGCAATGATTTATCGAACTGTTGTTTAATCCATCCCTCCGATCTATTTCTAAAAAACATAAATGGACTCCTAAAAAGAAGTCCATTCATTATTTATCAGCCATTTATTCTTTTAGTAAGATATCCGCAGAATGGATAGGAATTAATCCTTGATCTGTACGTAATAACAAAGCCCCTTGCCCAGTTAGCTGCTCTGCAATCCCTGTATAGGTCCCTTGAGCAGTGCGAGCAACGATCGATTTACCTAAAATACCAGACGACTTTTCCCACTGAGCTTTGATCTTAGTAAAGCCTTGATTCATATATTGTTGATATACTTCCTCTAACTCTTCCAAAATCGCAGCGATTAAACTAGCACGGTGAACCGGGCCCCCTAGTTCAATAGCTAAAGAAGTGGCAATTCTACGAATCTCTTCTGGCCAACTTTCTTTAGGAGTATTCACATTAATCCCTATACCGATAATGACATAGTGAACTTGATCCTGTTCACCACGCAGTTCTGTCAAAATGCCACATATTTTTTTCCCATGAATAAGTAAATCATTGGGCCATTTGATTTGAATCGGTAATCCTGTAACCCTCTCAATTCCCTGTTTTACCCCCAGTGAGGCAAGTAGTGTAAGATGGGAGGCGTCAGTTAACAAAATGGAAGGGCGTAAAATTAAGCTCATCCAAACACCTGTGTGAGAAGGAGAATACCATTTTCGTCCCAGTCGTCCTCTCCCAGCTTCTTGTTGCTCTGCTACCACCAGAGCTCCTTCTTCAATCCCTTCTCTTGCCCATTCATGTGCCAAAATTTGTGTAGAATGAACGACTTCTTGATAACGGATCTTTCTACCGAATTTTTGAGTATGGAGATGATAACTAATCTCTTCAGGAGCCACACGGTCCGGTCGATAAACTAGGCGATAACCACTCCTTGGTCTTGCCTCTATCTCATACCCTTCTTGTCGTAATTCCTCAATATGCTTCCAGATCGCTGCACGACTACAACCGACTTGACGACTGATTTCCTCGCCTGAAACATATTGCGGTTGATACTTGATCAATAGCGATAAGAGCTGGTCACGAATGCAAAGCGTCAATTTTACAACCTTCCTTCAGCAAATCTTCTCTTTCATTGGGCAATCTTCCCAAAGCAACTTGTTGTAAAAGTTCATTTAACTTCTCTTTTAACCAAGGTCCGGCTGGCTTTTGTAGAACCTTTAATAAATCACGTCCATTGATTTGCAATTCTTTTAGTCTTTTAACAGGCATTTCCTGCCACCAAGTTTGAAACTTTGCCTCAATCGGTTTAGATACTGCAATTCTTCCTAATGCAGTTGCAAGAAAAATCGCCCTTTGTACTCCTATCCAACCATGCTGTAGTAACATCAGCTTTCCATGTTCCTCTGTGATCTCTGCTGGCCAATCAATAGCTAGGTGATAACACTGGAGAATCGCTTGAATATCTCGATTAGGCAAACGCATTTGTAGTAGTTTCAATTCTACATCTTTAGAGCCATTCGTACAAAGGTTCATCAGATAAGCCCAACATACAATTCGGTCTTTTAGTTGATCAAACTTTTCCAATTGCGCTCGGGTAGCTTTCTGATATTCCCAGTGGGTAAACGGAGGCAAAAAACGGATCAGATCATCCTCAAATAACAACGAGATTCCACTTGAGATTGCCCTACTTTGCCAAATTTTTTCGATTTCAGCGATAATCCGTTCAATAGAAAGATGAACACATAATGGTTTCAATTTATGAATAGCTTGTTTTGTCTTCTTATCTAAAGTAAATTGTAATTGAGCTGCAAAACGAGCTGCACGAACGATTCGAAGTGGATCTTCGGCAAAACGTTCTTCTGGATTTCCAACTGTACGAATCAGCCCTGCTTGAATATCCGTGAGCCCCCCATAAAAGTCATAAATCTTTCCATTCCGATCCTGTGCCATCGCATTCATCGTAAAGTCACGTCGAGCCAAGTCCTGTTCCAAAATAGAAACAAATTCGACCTTATTTGGATGCCGAAAATCTTGATAGTCAGACTCTGTACGGAATGTGGTCACTTCAATAGGTATGTTCTGATGAATGACAGTTACTGTTCCATGCTTTAGCCCAGTTGGAACCGTTCGTGAAAATAGGCTTAGTACCTTTTGAGGCAAGGCATTGGTGGCAACATCATAGTCTTGAGGCAAACGCTTTAACACCTCATCCCGTACACACCCTCCTACCAAATATGCTTCAAATCCGATCTCTTCCAACTTATTTATGATATAAAGAGCGGCTTCACGTTTCGGATTCATTTGGTCTCCCTACTTTCCGATAAACCATTCGCTCCTGTTCCAGTTCGCTTCTAGAACCTGACTCGACGAATGTTTCTTTGCTATCTTCCTATCACTCTATGATATAGTTGTTCATATTGATCCGCAATTTTTAATCCACAAAACTTCTCCTGAACACGGTTTAAACCCTGTTTAGAAAAAGACTGATAAAGCCTTTCATCTTGTAACAATTTGACTGCATAAGCAGCCATCGCCTCTATATCTCCTACTTCTGCTAAGAATCCCGTCTCTCCATGTTCTACGACTTCCGGGATTCCACCTGTATTAGAGCCTATTGTCGGTACTCCACATGCCATCGCTTCTAGTGCCACCATCCCAAAACTTTCTGTCGCTGAAGGGAGAAGGATCAAATCAGCTAAGGAAACTAACTGAGCTACTTCATCTTGTTTTCCCAGAAAAATAACTTTGGAAGTAAGGTCTAACTCTTCGACTAGGGAACAAACTTTGGACCATTCAGGCCCCTCTCCAACTAAGAGTAAACGAGCTGGGACCTCTCGCTGAACACGATCAAAAATCCGAATAACATCCTTCACTCGTTTTACAGGTCGAAAGTTTGAAATATGAAGCAGTATTTTTTCATCTTTTTGTCCATATTGTAAGCGTATATCCGTAACATCTCGTGGATAAAACACTCGTAAATCCACAAAGTTATAGATCATATCTATTTTGTTGTTCATACAAAACATTTCTTCAGTCTGTTTTACCAAACTATGTGAAACGGCTGTCACCGCATCACTATGGTTCAATCCAAAGCAAATAATATCTTTTAATGAGGGATCTTCTCCTAACACCGTAATATCTGTTCCATGGAGTGTAGTCACCACTTTGAGATGATCTCCCACCATCTGTTTCGCTAAAACGGCTGCCACCGCATGGGGAACGGCATAGTGAACATGTAATAAATCCAATTCATTTAGTTTCGCTACTTGTGCCATGCGACTCGCTAAAGCTAAATCATATGGAGGAAACTTAAATACCGCATACCGATTCGCTTCAACACTATGGTAACGAATATTTTGATGAAATTGTCCCAAACGAAAAGGCATATCATAGGTAATAAAGTGAATTTGATGCCCACGCTCTGCTAACAGCTTCCCTAGTTCCGTAGCAACAACACCAGATCCCCCGTGTGAAGGGTAACAGGTAATTCCTATTTTCACTTTTCTATTGGTCACTCCTGTCATCGGATTAATATTTCAGTCGCAATGGGATTTGGACTGATTAAACCTTCTCCATACCGTACACCAATCTGATGTCCCCAGATCGAGTCTCTGCCTTCCACCATCGGAATATAAGAAGGTTGATTTAAAGGCGTATCCACTTCACCAGCTTGTCGATCGAATTGACTAGCATATGCTCGGATTGCTGCCAGCTTTTTCTCATAAACTTCACTGATATCCACAATCAGATCGGGCTTTTGAATATCATTAATAAAGTAATAATATAATCCAGACACACGGTGGGGAGGAGCATTGTCGGGTGTTTGCTTTTTGCGAATTGCAGCATCAAAGACCGCTTCCTTAACCATCAGGCTACATGCTACATGATCTGGATGTCGATCCTCAAAGTAAGGAGCTAAAACGACTTTGGGTTTACATTGTCTGATGACTTGAGTCATACATAGAATTTGTTCAGGGGAACGATTTAAACCTCGATCCGGAAATTCAAGACCAATCACTACGGAAACACCTAGAACCTCAGCCGCTTTCCTTGCTTCGATTTGTCTTTGTTCCACCGTACCATTCGAAGATAGCTCCGCATCAGTCAGATGACAAATGCCGACTTTAAACCCTTTTGCAGCATGAACCGCTAATGTACCACCAATTCCTAACTCTGCATCATCAGGATGTGCTGCAAAAGCAAGGATGTCCACTTGTCCATGCTCTTGAATCATAGTTATCTTTCTCCCTTCTCTAATAACGAAGAAACATGAGTAAATAAAGCAGGTGTACCTCCTGTATGCCAGAATAAAACATGTTTATGAGCTGAATTCGTTTGGCTTAGCTGATCAATCATCCCTGCTAATGCTTTTCCTGTATAAATAGGATCCACAAAAAGCCCTTCTAGTTCTGCGAGCATTCGAATCGCCCTATTTCCCTCTGCTGACGGAACTCCATACTTTTGACCAATATATTGATCGAATACATGGATATCCTCAATAGTCACACTGATTGGCTTATCTATTTCACGAAGGAGATCATTTGTAAGATGTAAAATATCCTGTGTGGCTTGTTTCTGATCCTGCCAGACACTAACCCCTACAATTCGGGATGAGTTAGGAGTGGAAGCTTGTCCAGCAAGCAGTCCTGCCATCGTTCCACCTGTACCTACTGTTACATAAATTTCATCAAAATTGGGTACTGTTTCTAATTGATCCAATTGTGCTATATACTCATGCCAAGCATGAAAATAACCATAGTCGCCTACATTGGTTGATCCACCAACAGGGATTACATAAGGCTTTCTTCCTAGCTTTCTAGCTTCTTCGGCCTTTTCTTCCATCACTGTTAAGAGGGCTTCCGATCCATAACAGCCTGTTAAAAATACCTTTGCTCCTAACAATTGATCCAGAAAAAGATTTCCTTGTACTTCCCCCAACTTATTTCCACTAAAACATAGCCAGGTATCAAGTCCAATATGATTAGCCACGGCAACGGTTAAACGACAATGATTCGAACCAGGACTCCCACCCGTAATAATTAAATCACAATCCTCTTGTAAGGCATGTCCCAGCAAATATTCGAGCTTTCTCACTTTATTTCCACCAAAAGCAATTCCTGTCAAATCATCTCTCTTCATCCAAACACTTGCTACTCCTAATTTTTTCGCCAAACGAGGTAGTGGCATGAGGGGTGTCTCTCCCCATAACAAGGGATGGCGAGTCAATTTTGCCATCATTCCATCCTCCTTCTTTATAAATCGAGGATATTTTCTAAGCCGTAAACCAAATGATCAAGTTCCATCACTTTTTCCACTGCTAACTTCACTCCTGGCATAAAGGATTCACGATTGAGTGAATCATGGCGTATCGTGAGTAGCTGTCCTGCACCACCAAATAACACTTCTTGATGGGCTACTAAACCAGGTAAACGTACACTGTGAATCCGGAAACCTTGATAGTCGGCACCACGAGCGCCCGTAATCATTTCTTTTTCTTCAGGATGTCCCTGTTTGATTTCCTGACGATTCGCAGCAATCAGCTCGGCTGTTTTGACTGAAGTACCTGATGGAGCATCTAATTTTTGGTCATGATGCATTTCGATCACTTCTACATGGGGCATATATTTTGCGGCTTGTGCTGCGAATACCATCATTAAAACAGCTCCAATCGCAAAATTAGGGGCAATAATAGCACCCATCCTTCTATCTTTACAAGTTTGCTTTAGCTCTTGTATCTCCTGCTCACCGAGTCCAGAAGTACCGACAACTGGACGCACTCCTGCTTCGATCGCGAGTTCCATATGTTTTTGAACCACATGTGGAGTTGTAAAATCCACCATCACATCAGCGGGGAATTGAGTTAATGCTTCTTCAACGCTACGAACAAATGGCGCATTCATCTTACCCACTCCCACCACTTCTCCTACATCTTTTCCAGCTTGTGAGCGTGAGACACCACATGCTAGGGTAAAATGATTAGTCTGTTGTATCAATTTTACAACTTCTAGTCCCATTCTTCCATTAGCTCCTGCTACAATTACGCGTATACTCATGATGATTATTCTCCTTTATCTGTCGAATTTTCTATTTCATACTCACGTGTTGATTGAGTAAATAAAGAGAGTAAACAGAGGTCACTTTCTCGTCACGTACCTAATGTCTATCGGATTCCAACTCTTTTTCATGGAGATGGAACGGGAGGTCTCTTAGCCGAAAAATGACTCTCTGCTTTATAAATAGCCCTGTTTACCCATACAAAATAAAAAAGAATGGATCGCTTTTTCCTATTTTTCTTTACGAGTCCAGCGATTTTTATCTCGAGAATTATATTTATCCATCACTTCATTAAAAGCTTGTTCCAAATCAATGTTTAAAGAGTTAGCGAAACAGGTGACAATAAAGATGATATCACCTAACTCATTTTGAATCGAATTCTCCTCTTCATTTGGTTTCTTGGGTTTTTCACCATAGCGATGATTTACTTCTCGAGCTAGTTCTCCCACTTCTTCAGTTAGTCGTGCCAACATGGAGAGAGGATGAAAATACCCTTCTTTAAATTGTCCTATGTACTGATCAACTTCTTGCTGAATCTCTTTAAATGTCTTATCAGACATAAACTTCCGACCCCCTTGTCCATTCTCATGTTAACTGATCTACTACAAGATCTCAAACAAACATACATTGAAAGGTTCCTATCCAGAAATGTATAATGATTCCGGACTACTAGATTCATTAAGAGGAGAAGTTATATGAAAAACAAGCTTTATCTTCACATCAAAAATATTATCATAATTCTTATTGGTGCATTCATTTTTTCTATCGGAATTAACTACTTTGCTATTCCTAGTAAATTAGCCGAAGGGGGCTTTACTGGGATTGCCATGCTATTGCATTACAAACTAGGTTGGGACACAGGCATCCTCGTTTTCCTACTTAATCTGCCACTTTTCTTTGTCGGTTATAAAGTCTTTGGCAAACAAACACTGATTTACACTATTATTGGAACAACTGCGGTCTCGGTCTTTTTGGGATTAACCCAAAATCTAGGAAAGCCGGTAACAGATACTCTTCTCAACGCCCTTTACACAGGAGTTCTCGTTGGTATCGGGTTAGGACTCATCTTTCGGGTTGGTGGAACTACAGGTGGTGTCGATATTATCGCACGCCTTGTCAATAAATACTTTGGTTGGAGTATCGGAAGAACGATGTTCTTATTTGATTTTGCTGTCATCTGTAGCTCTATTTTTGTTATTAATCTAAATATGGCGATGTATACTTTAGTCTCAGTCTTCGTAGGGGCACGAGTCGTCGATTTTGTCGTGGAAGGTTTAAATGCATCGAAGGCAACCACGATTATCTCCAACCATGCTCAATCCGTAGCAGACCAAATTACCGAAAAAATGGAACGAGGTGTCACTATTTTAAAAGGACAAGGTGCTTTTACCGGTTCAGAAAAAGATGTTCTTTATGTCGTAGTAGCTCCTAATGAATTGCCAAAACTAAAACAAATTGTACATGATCTTGATCCTGATGCCTTTATCGTGGTACATGATGCTAGGGATGTTCATGGTGAAGGATTTACGTTTGAAAAAATTGGTTCAGAGAAGATTATTAAAAACTGATATATGAAAAAGCCTTATTCTAAATTGAACTGTAATATAAAAATGACTGGAGACTCCTGTAAGAACCTCCAGTCATTTTTATTAATATTGATCATTTAGATAAAATTAAGGGAAACCCAATTGAAAAGGGTTTTTCAATCTTGATTTCAGTAATTGTTCGTTTATTTTTTTCAATTTTTTCTTCAGAGGAATTAGAATAAATGCCCAATATTTTATAAAATTTTTCATTTGACATCTTAATTATACCTCAAATCACCTTTTCACTTTGTTAGAGAGTAGAGTAAACTATATTTTTATAATATTGCCATTACTAATTTATCATAAAAAAATTCCCCTATTCAATAAATAATCTTAATATAAAGCCAAAATAGAATTTAAAATGGCTTTGTCTTCTTCTCTAAACTCAAATCAATTTTTATACTATAATACGTCTTCACTCTAGCAGATGATGATTCATTAATAATGCTTTTATATCGCGGCATACTTCATTCTCTATCGAACGAGCTGAAACATCCCAGATTACATAGCTATACATTTTTCCCAAGATAAATGCTATTTTCTATTTAAAATATATAAAAATTACGTCTACTATTGTATACTAATATAGTATTCTTAAAAAAATAATATTATTATGAGGTGTTTTAGTATATGGGGAAATTTTCTAAGATCATTCTTTCCATCGGACTTTCTGTGGCAATTACAGGAATGACACTTCCATCTGTTTCTGCTCAAACTTCGCAACCGAAGTCAGAAAAATTGCAAGTTGCGAAAATGCAAAAGAAGAAAGTAAGTGAGCTTCCTAAAGAACAACAAGAAAAAATTAAAAAAATGAAGGAATTAGCCAAGGAAAAAGGAATCTACTCACATAATAATCTATCCAAAAAATCTAAAGGTGGTAGTATTCATCATCTTGATATGGAAAAAGTAAAGAAATTACCTGATCATGCTAGTATCGGAAGTGATGGTAGCATTGACGTTTCCTTAGGAAATGCAAAAACAACTGAAAATCCAAAAAATATAGCAGATCAGAACACAAAAACGGCTTCATTCTCCAATATTGGAATCAAAACAGCCAACAACCTACAACAAGTAACCAATACCACCTCTGCGCCAAATAATGCTATCGCCAGTTTAGTGGTAGAGTTTCCTGATGGTGATTATTTGTGTACTGGGTTTTACGTCGATAACAACACCATGATCACTGCTGGCCATTGTGTTTATGATACACTCTCCAATACGCCTGCGAATGCAATCTATTATTTCCGCGGTCAAAATGGATATCATTTCCCATATGATTCAGGTGCCACTTCTGCTTTTTGGGTAAATGCAGGATGGGTCAACACAACAACGCCAAGTCGAGATACTATGTATATTAAAGATGCTAAACATGACTTTGCTGCTGTGAGAACGGATGTTGTTTCTAATTCATGGTTTGATATTCGCTCGACTAACCATGCAGTGGGGGAACAAGTCCTTGCTCATGGATATCCTGCTGAAGGTAGTTATGATGGTAATTATCAATATAAAAGTTTAGGTAAGATCACTTCTTTAACCAACTGGCCTAATGCCATTCAACATAATGGTTATGTGTTAGGTGGAATGAGTGGAGGACCTATTTGGAATACAAAAGTTGGCTGGACTGCGGTCATTTCATTAAATAGCTGCGGCTCCAATGCAGATAGTGCCAACTATGGGCCTCGCTTTACTGGCTCTACATATGATCGAATAGTATACTGGATGTCTCGATAGAAAACAAAAAGTACCGGCTCTTTATATTCACAGAAAGAGCCGGTTTTTTTATTAGATTCATAAGAGAAACATGAGATCAATCATTATACAAAGAGGAAATCTATTATTATATTTTGCATAAAATATAGTGTCTTATCTTGTATATAAACGATAAAATATTTATATATCGCCAAAGATCGCGAGGAATACGATATGAGTAAATTTAAAATGTCCTTGGCAATTGGGCTTACTATTATAGCTTTAGGAGTATCCATACCTTTTGCTTTTTCTCAGACAACTCAATCAAAAAAGGAGCAAGTCACAAATCTTCCCATAGCTAAAGTAAGTGACCTTCCTCAAGAAGAGCAAGAAAGAATAAAAGAGCAAATAAACATGGCTAAGAAAAAAGGAATTTATTCAAATAGAAATTCGAAGTGCGGTGATATCAAAAATCTCAATATGGAAAAAGTAAAAAAGCTACCTGATCATGCCAGTATCGGTAGTAATGGTTGTGTTGATCCTTCCTTACCGAAAAAAAGCAAATAGTCGACTCATAACAAGATGCACTATTTTCTAAGGGACCATACGATCAGATCTGCTCCAAAAAAAAACCGACTCTCTCTTATTTCAGTAGAAGAGTCGGCTTTTTCTTAGGCACGGTGAGCAATTTGTTCTTCTCCTTGATATTTTCTCCATCCAACATAGGCCAAAATCAAGATGATAAAACCACTTACCCATAGTAAAACCCAATAAAAAGGTAATGTTCCAAAAGGTGCGATAGCGGCCATCACATCTTTTTCCGAGCCAAAAAAGAGTGGGTATAATATATTTTCAAGCTCTTTTATGCTCGACTGGATCATCTCTGGCTGATCTACTCGCTGTAAAGCCATAATCAATGAATCTAACTTCTGAATCGTTGGCTTGCTTTTACTAATAATTAAGGCAGGATGAATTAATTTATATTCACGGGTGAACTGATAGATCGCCTCCTTTAATTCAGCCGTCTTATTTTTATGTACGGCTTGCTTTACTTCAAGGAGTCTTTCTTTTAAAGGATCATAATATTGCTTCCATAATGGTTGATAAGGATGAGAAAGCGTATCAAAAGCGATGGATAATCTTAATGCTGCTATTTTCATTTTTTGTTCATTTGGCATTAAACGGTTTAACTCTTGCTCTAACTCTAAAATCGTATCAGATAGAGCACGAATTCCTGCTACACTTAAGTTTTTATGTGCAAAATTCGCCTCAGCAAATTGGGTAGACAACTTGGTAAGTTCCTCTTTCGCTACTAAAAACTGTTTTTTGTTGATCGAATTTGTAATTTTAAGCGCTGTTTTAGACCATTCTTCTTGCTGATCTGACCATTTTTCATTGGCCCAAACCATTTTGGTTCCAACAAGTACTAAGCACCCGATCAAAAAAATAGCAATCCACTTCATCCTACGTGGTGGTGACACCCCAATCCCCTCTTCCTATTACATCCTTTGCTGACAGTTTATTCAGGTTGTCCAATGAAATATGTCTATGAATGGGATTTTCTTCTAGCCCTACTTGTGAATAATGAGAAAAGAAGGAACCCTAATACATTAGGAACAATAAAATTGGAATAAATAAAACCTAAGATACCCATGATAGTAAAAAAACATCGATATAATGAATCATATTTACATGAAGGAGACTGAAGTGATAACATATAAAGAGATCATCATTACATAAGAACACTTTCAAAAAAATAACATGCGATGAAGAGAAGAGTAGGTAAATTTCATTCTTTACAGAGAGCTCCGGTAGCTGGAAAGGAGTAAGAATAGTTTATTGAACCAAGCCTCTGAGCATCACATCGGAACCTATCACTAGGGGGTGGTGTGACAGTAGCTCCTGTTATCGAGCAATGGTATGAGCATTCATCACAATGCAATACCAAATAAGGTTAATATGGTGACATATTAACAAATTGGGGTGGCACCGCGAATATAAATCTCGTCCCCAAGACTTAGGTCTTGGAGAGGAGATTTTTTATTGTATATAAAACAAAGTGAGTAGGAGGCGTTTAGAGTGAGTGAAGAAAAAGAAACGATGCATCAGGATTTTTTACATAAAATAGTTAGTGAGGATATTAAAGAAGGAACATTTAGTAGAGAAATCTGTACAAGATTCCCTCCAGAACCAAATGGGTATCTTCATATTGGTAGTGCTTATGCCATCCATACTAATTATTCCATTGCCAAAAAATTTAACGGTCACTTTAATCTCCGTTTTGATGATACCAATCCTTTAAAAGAGGATATCGAATATGTCAATGCTATTATCGAAGATATAGACTGGCTTGGATATAACCCTGGTAACCGTATCTATTTTGGTTCGGATTATTCAGATGAAATCTATCAATATGCTATTTCTCTGATTAAAAAAGGAAAGGCATATGTTTGTGACTTATCACCAGAAGAAATGACTGAATATAGAGGAACACTAACAGAACCAGGTAAAGAGAGCCCCTATCGAAATCGTTCTATTGAGGAAAATCTTGACTTATTTACGAGAATGAAAAATGGCGAATTTCCTACAGGCGCTAAAGTTTTACGTGCCAAAATCGATATGAGCTCACCCAATATGAATTTAAGAGATCCTGTTATTTATCGAATTATCCATGCACACCATTATCGAACAGGAAACAAATGGTGCATCTATCCGATGTATGACTTTGCACATCCGATTCAAGATGCTATCGAAGGAATCACACATTCCTTATGTTCGATTGAATTTAAAGACCATCGCCCTCTATATGAGTGGGTACTTAACGAATTAGATATCTCAGAGCCTCCCAAACAAAGAGAGTTTGGCAGATTAAATATAACAGGTGTTGTTACAAGTAAACGTTATCTCAAAGAATTAATCGCTGGAGAATACGTCGATGGATGGGATGATCCAAGGCTTCCTACGATACGTGGACTTAGGAGAAGAGGGTATACACCTGAGAGTATCCAAAACTTTATTGAAGAGATTGGTTTAATTAAACATCAAAGTACGGTTGACATCGCCATGCTGGAACATTTTATACGTCAGGATTTACAAACAAAAGTGCCAAGTGCAATGGCTATCTTAAATCCTTTAAAAGTAGTCATTACCAATTATCCTGAAGATGAATTCGAGTACTTACCCATCGAAAACAATGCCAAGAATGATGAGTTAGGGAAAAGAAATGTACCTTTTTCCAAAGTGATCTATATTGAAAAAGACGATTTTATGGAGACACCTGTCAAAGGCTTCCATAGGCTATCTCCAGACAAAGAAGTACGATTAAAAGGAGCCTATTTTATAAAATGTAATGAAGTAATTAAAGATGATGACGGTGAAATTATTGAGCTTCATTGTACTTATGATCCCGAAACCAAAAGCGGAACAGGTTTCAAAGGGCGTAAAGTGAAAGCAACCATCCATTGGGTTTCAGCATTACATGGTGTGAAAGCAGACGTTCACTTATATGATTCACTGTTTATCAATCATGAAATTCCCAAGGATGACAAAATCAATTGGCTAGACATGATCAATCCACAATCAAAAGTGATTGTGAAGGATTGTATCGTTGAACCATCCCTTGTCGAAGCCAAACCAGAAGAAAGATTTCAGTTTATTCGTCATGGCTATTTTTGTGTAGACCATAAGTATTCAACCAAAAAAAAGCTTGTTTTTAACCGGATTGTGTCTTTAAAAGATTCCTGGAAAAAAACGAAATAAGATGAAGGTTATTAATAAGCCTCCCCATTTATGCTAGTGGGGAGGCTTATCCAATCAAGGTTAACTCACTTATAAAGCAGGTACTCAGGGAATTGATATGGAAAATAGTATGGAAACGGTAGTGTCGATTATCCAAAACCTGTTAAAAAAAGGGTTGTTTTTCGCCTAAGAGACCTTTCCGTGTCCTTTTTAGCACAGAAGGGAATATGACGAAAGCATGCCTTCATTACTTCCTATATTTAATAATTGGCACAACTGAAATGGAAAAGGGGATGACCGTTAAAAATGAAAAACGTTTTTAAACTTTCTTTCCCTATACTATGGATGCTTTGTATCATTGGTGGCTGTTCCAATCCAAATCATGCAGAAGCCCCCTTCATCCACTCCAGTATCGATAAAGAGTTTCCGATACCACAACATGCAAAATTAGCCGAAGGAAAAGCCAATAATCCGATGATCGAAAAATATGCTAAATATCAGCTAAAGAATATTGGTGGAGAGCAAGGACTTTACCCTTCTCCAGAGTATTTAAATGAAATTAAAAAATGGGGCTGGACTAAAGAAGACCAAATGGGACACTTACATGTTTTTAAGAAAGGGAAAAAAATCATCTGGTTAACCATTGAAAAAGATGAATTCACTCTATCTAAAGTGAAGCACCTTATCGACAAAAACCCGAATAACGCTAAGTAAAGAGAGCATCGTATAAAGAGCCTTTTAATTCCATTTACTGGAAGGCTCTTTTCTTATGAAGCTATTTATATGTCGTATGGATTGATGAAAGATGACTTGTTCGTATTTTTCGAAGATAAACAAATAAAGCAATACTAATTAGGCTTAACATCACCGTAAAGAAGGCTACATACGCTTGTTGCAGTTCGACTGCTGGATGTACCCATGGATGAATATCAAGCCCATAGTCCATCGCATCATTTAGCAAGGTCCACGCAGAAACCCAAATCACTTCTTTTAGTCGATACGAATATCTTGGTGCATATAAAATAGCTTGTGCTGCCATCCCTAAGTGAGAAGCAATGAGCATCCAATGTTGCCATGAAAGCGCCTTTAAAAATGGTTGGGGATCTAAAATCCCTCCCCAAATGATCATCACTACAGCCCAAATGCCGTATTTAAATAAGGTAATTGCTGCAAAAGCCTCAGTAAAAGGGCTTTTTTTTCGTATGAGAAAAAACAATAGAACCAATGTAAAAGCAGCGGAAGCCGTAGGGCTATCTGGAACAAAGATGAGCAAGTGTGAAGGTGTTATCGCAAGCTGATCCTTATACCAGTAAAATCCATATAGAGATCCTAACAAATTCACCCAAAATAAAATCCATAAACACCAACGCTGCTGTAATAATGCTTGTAAAAAGTTAAATGCAGCTCGAATCAACTTGATCCCACGCTTTCATTATGTAAAAACCTGGTTGCGGGCATTCACAACCAGGTTTCGTTAAGTATCTATTATTTTTGCTTTTGTTTCATCAGCCATTCAGCTAAAGCACGTTTTTCTTGGTCAGAACCTTGGAACATTCCAGCTGGCATTCCGCCACGACCATGATCAATAATTTCAATGATTTTATCTGTGGTCATACCTGGCTTGTTTCCTACCCCGATTAAGTGAGGACCATTAACCCCTTGGAGTTGGTCACCATGACATTTGATACAAGCACTCTCTTTAAAGAGTTGATAACCTTGTTCATCCACTGCCATGACTTTGGTCGCTTTCGGCATACGGATAGGAGCTGATTCTGCTTGCTGTTCGTGCTCAGCTTCAGCTGACCATGTTAAGGCGGCAACTGCAATGACAGATAGGATCATCAATCCTGTCGCTACAGGCCGTTTATGTGGGCGGCGTTCTTTACCACTATCAAGCCAAGGAGCAAGTAAGAGTGCTGCAGCCATGATTAATGGTAAAACAACGGTTCCAAGCACGACATACGGACCGGATGCCCATTTATATTTAAGTAACTGATAAAGGAATAAGAAGTACCAATCAGGCACTGGTAAAAAACTCGTATTTGTAGGGTCAGCCTTCTCCCCCAATGGTGGAAGTTCAGACATGACCAATGTCATAAATCCAACTAGGAAAACGGCAGCTACCATCCATTCTTTTAAGAGAAAGTCAGGTATAAAAGCTTCGTTTTTACCAGGAAACTCGGAGTAGTCCGGGGCATAACGTTTCGGACGGTCTGCACGAACGCGCGAGTCTCCCACGTAATGGACTTGTTTACGGTTTCCTTCTGGATTATGAGCCATGTGGATCCCTCCTCACGCGTAGACCTTATAGTGGGCCAGAAATACCCTGACGTCGGATTAAGATAAAGTGTACACCAAGTAACATAAAGAGTGCTGCAGGGAGGAAGAACACATGTAGAGCAAAGAAACGCTCCAGTGTTACCGCTCCAACAATATCTCCACCTTGTAAGAAGATAGCGATGTATTTTCCGATAAATGGCACCGAGGCAGCAATCTCTACACCTACTTTGGTCGCAAAGTATGCTTTATTGTCCCATGGTAAGAGATAACCCGTAAATCCTAACCCGATCATCACCGCAAAGATTAATAGCCCGACGATCCAGTTAAATTCACGTGGATTCTTATAGGACCCGGTAAAGAATACCCTTAACGTATGCAAGAACAACATCACAATCGCAACACTAGCACCCCAGTGGTGCATTCCTCGAACAATGGCTCCCATAGCCAATTCATTTTGTAAGTAGTTTACACTTGCGTGAGCGTTCACAATATCGGGTACATAATAAAGTGCCAAAAACATGCCAGACAAAATCTGAATAACGACCACAAAGAAAGTCAGCCCACCAAAGCAATAGATAAATGCAGAAAAATGGTGTGCTGGGTTTACGTGTTCGGGTACTTCATGGTCAGCAACATCACGCCAAATCGGCGTAAGGTCTAAACGCTCATCTACCCAATCATAAATGGCGCGCAGCATCATGCTACACCTCCAGTCGCTGCAATATTAAGCTTTAATTACTGGTCCGATCAACAGTTTTCCATTTTCTTCTTTAATCTGATACTTATCCAGTGGTTTGGATGGTGGAGTTCCTGGAACATTCGTACCATCCTTATAATAACGACCAAAATGACAAGGACAGAAAAACTCATTTTTAAATTGTGGATTACTATCCCAGTTTACTGTACAACCTAAATGTTTACAGACTGGGGATAGTGCTACAACCTTACCATTTTGTCTCATTACCCATGCTGTTAATGTTTCACCTTCTGCAGGCTCATACCAACCGTCTTTCCGATGTACTTTAAACTCAACTGCAATTGGCTTATCTTTGATTTGATTAACTGGTAAATTCACATCGACAAAACCAACGCCGCCTCCTTTTTTGAGAACAGGATCAACGGCAAAGCGAACCATTGGAAAGAGCATGCCTGCACCAAGGAAACCAGCTGTCCCACCTAACATATAGGTTAAAAATTTACGGCGGGAAACCTTTTTACTCACGACACTTCCGACCTCCCTCTATAGGCAACCGTCCACTTTAAGAAAAACCGGAACCTTTTACTTAAAAATAGGACACAATAATATAAAACCTCTTACTAGGACATCTTTCATAATAACGAATGCTCAAAGTGAAAGTCAAGGAAATACATGTGACTATATACCGACAATATTATGACACTCAATTCCATTTAGATGTTAGTTTGCCAAATTTTGAGCGTTTTATTATATAATTTCATGATTTCTTGATCAATCATTTCCTCTTTAGCCGCTTCATCCAATTCTGCTTCTATTGTTGGAACCATATGCACCACTGAGTCCATAAAAGATAAATGAGTTAAATCAACCTCTTCTATGTATTTATATTGGCCATCGATCACCAATATTAAATAATGAAAGGAAAGCTGAGATAAATCGGTCATCACTTCATTTAAATAAGAAAGGAAGACAGATGAATCTTTTCCTACATATGAAATGGGTGGTAGCAGTAACACTCTTCCCATTAGCTTTTTTTCGAAGCGCTTAGTAATTTGCTCAACTCTTTGTGCTTGTAGACGATTAAGCTGTTTTTCCTGTAAACTAAAACTCGAAATCGGTATGCAAAGTGTATCGATATAGGGGGCAAACTGTTGCCATTCAGTTGTATTCATATCCATTAATCGCATGATACCCATCCTTTTCTCCAAAAAAAAGCTCAGGTTATCCCCGAGCAAAATTATATCTGATCTATTTTTTAAGTTCTAGGATTTCCCGCCATTGTTCGCTGAGTTGTAAAAAAGCTTCTCTGTCTCCAGCTGCTAGTGCTTCATCAATTTGTTTATAGAGCTGCTTTTGCTTAAAATCGAGTACCGCATGGTCAAGAAGTATCTCCGCGAACAGACCTAGCAACTTGTCTTGTACCAAGTCTTGTTTTTCCATGGGGTTCCCCTCCAATACCGCGGCATATTCCGGGCACGAATTTTGATCTTTAAAATATAGCCCAATATAAATGTCTTCATTTGGAGAGAACTTAATATCAAAGAAAGCGGTTTCAACATCTGAGTCCATACGTTTATTCTTGATAAAACGAAACGACGGCATTTTCGAACATTTTGTAGAGATAATCAAGCATTTCCGTAAGAGACGTACATTTTCAACAAAGTGAACTTTCTGAAGTAGCTTTTCATCTGAGGATAGGAATCGGAGCAGAAATGCAGCACCTTTATTCTGTAGCTCATAATGATTTAAAAACCAATCTAGAAATTCTTTTTTCTCAGAAACGGTTACGCTATTGCCCATATATGCTCTGTACCCCCTACCCAACTCACCAATTTATTATCTGGTCAATTTATAAATAGAGGCTACCCTCTAAAGATATGATCTGAATTTTTAATCAGATCATGTAAAATACTTTGATTAGTTCATACAGGTAGATTCTAGATATTTACTAATAGATATATCTGCGTATATACAATTTCGACAAAAAGCTAACCGTTCCTGCCATTCAACTGCTTTCATTCGATTGAAGTTTTTATAAAGCCGTCTTCAATCACCTTCTCACGAAATGCTGAAATCCCATGCATCCATTTTACACCTACTTGCGTCAGTGTAATAAAACTTTGACTATCCTCACTTCCCAAACGAATAACACCTAAGTGTACAAGCATCTGTATCATCTTTTGAAACAAAGACTCTTCTGTTTCATAGTAGAAAGATTTAATCCAAGGTCTGATAATCTCATACGCTTGATGAAGTGGAAACCATCCTGGATGCGCAAGTAATCCAATCCATCGAATCAAAATAGGAAGGTGATATATGGGTTTGCGGTAAAGACGTATCCAGAAACGATAAAGATTTTTAGCTTCATTCTCATCTATTGTTTTAGTTATTTTCCCGGAACCAGATTCTGTTAAACACAAATATCCGTCTTCTTCGACAAAAAATCCTTCATAAAACGCATAATCATAGATGAGAGAAAAGCGATCAGGGTACAAGTGATAACGTCTGCCAAAACCAAAACGCGGACCTTTATGAACCAGAGGTTCTTCCTTGATATAAAAAGTTTGAAATAACTGACGCTGCTGCTGTTTATAAATAGCTCCATCATGTGTAATTCGTACTATTTCTTTGCGTAGAAAATCTAAAAAATGAATCAAATCATGCACCATCTGCATTTCTTCATCACGATAAAAAGCGGGTTGATCTGTACGAAATTTTTGATAGGGTTCTAGAAGTAATTCCACCATTTTTTCACGTGTATCTGAAGGAATATGGTACAAAAATTGGGTTTGCAACGAATATCCTGGAAACAGCCATCCCTTTTTCAAAGCGTTGACGACAAAGCTACGAGGTTCTCCATCTTCTCCATTTAGAGCTGCTCTTCCCTTAGCCATCAATTCTTCCATCGTAAAGGATGGGCTTGGATCTAAAATGAGCAATTGCAGAAATCGATATTCGGAAGGAGAAAGTTGATCCACCATTTTTTGTAGCGCATTTTTTTGATGTACATGGCGAAGTAAACTACAAATTAAATCATGTTTTGAGTGTCGATCTGCAGTAAATCCGTAATATTGATTTAGTTTTTTAAGTTGTTCAATATCTGTATATGTTAACCAATCTGCCATACGCATAAGGTCCATCTTTCCTTTCAATTCTAGTTGTTCTTATTTTGGACAAGGGTGAAGAAAGATAGACCAATATACAAAGAAAAACATCCCTTATGGGGATGTTACAGCTTGTCGACAAAGTTCATTTTTGAACAGGTCGACAAGCTTTTTTTGTCGAATAAAGAAAGTAGAAAGTTATAAATGGGGGATGTTTTGTGTTAACCAAACGAGGGGAAAATGGTCGACATCAGATGGAGATTATAGCATTAGATGATTTGGTACCTGCGGACCATTTGGTCCGCAAAATCGAAGAAAGCATCAATTTTGACTTTATCTATGATCTTGTTGAAGACTATTACTGTTTGGATAATG
>NZ_KZ845680.1 GCF_003313465.1 Thermoflavimicrobium daqui | reverse complement strand
AGGTAGAGGTACCAGTCCTTCAGACTGGTGGGTTGCCCCATTCGGAAATCTCCGGATCAAAGCTCACTTACAGCTCCCCGAAGCATATCGGTGTTCGTCCCGTCCTTCATCGGCTCCTGGCGCCAAGGCATCCTCCGTGTGCCCTTACTAGCTTAACCTACCTAAGCCTAATATTTTAAGGTACTCACTCTCGGTGAATGTTTTTCCCTTGACTATCATTTCCTTATCTAATTTTCAAGGTGCGTTTCTTTTGTTAATGTCGCTCGCGGCGACGTTTATTAATATAGCATGGTTCTATTATAAATGCAATACTTTTTTCAAGAAAAATTATATCTGTCTCTAAACCTAAAGGCTAGGCTTACAGAGATGACTTACCACTTGAATTAGCCTTTTTCTGATGAATTGATCAAACATCCATAATATGGTAAAAATAGAATAAAGAGAAATAATTTACTGAAAGGATGAGTTGATGAGTAAGCAAGAAGGTTGGTTTGCTGCAAAAAAGGGAGAAGGTTTCCTTAAAAATGGATGGCAAAATCATGAGAATGAAAAGCCATTCACAACACTATTTAACGAAAAAAAAGTGACTCTATCTAACTTTTTTACTAAAGCTCCAAAGAAATGGTAAGATAGCTTCCTAACATAACAAGCCATCCAGTCGTGGGGATGGCTTGTTGTTTTTCCTTCACATGATTATAGACCAAATATAGATTTCTCTTTCCGCTTATGCAACAGAACGGTTTTTATTCTAAAAACAATTCCTTAGTTTGCCCTCGATGGCTTAGATACAATTTTAACGATCTTTTCCTTGTTTAAAGCTTTTACAAGTGAAACCATCATCAGAATTAATACTAAAGCAAAAGGGAATGCCGAGATAATAGAAGCTGTTTGTAGTCCTTGTAAACCACCTGTCCCCAGTAGTACTGCTGCAGAAACAGAAAGAATCAATCCCCAAATCACGCGAATGGTTTTAGAGGGGTTTAAACTGCCATGAGTCACTTGCATACCTAAAACAAATGTCGCTGAATCAGCAGAGGTGATAAAAAATGTAGCTATCAATAAAATAGCAAGCACTGAAAGAATTGATCCCAATGGAAATGCTTCTAAAAACTTAAATAAGGCAATCTCTGTACCTTGTTTATTAATCACATTCACAATTCCAGCTTTAGAAAAAATCTCTTGGTAAATACCTGATCCACCCATGATAGCAAACCAAATAGCACTAAATATCGTAGGAACCAAGAGAACACCTAAGATAAACTCACGAACTGTACGTCCTCGGGATACACGTGCAATAAAAGTTCCTACAAATGGTGCCCATGAAATCCACCATGCCCAATAAAAGATCGTCCATGCTTGAGTCCATTGTGCTTGTTGTGACTCCGTAAATGGACTCATTTGTAAACTCATTGCTGGTAGACGTTGAATATAATCTCCAAGCATCGTTGTAAATGAATTGGCAATAAACTCTGTCGGCCCTATAAATAAAAGAACTAACATAAGTAAAACAGCTAGAGCGATATTACCATTACTCAAATATTTAATTCCTTTATCAAGCCCAGACAAAGCGGAAGAAATAAATAAAATGGTCACAATAGCGATAATGATCAATTGGGTAGTAAAATTATTAGGTATATTTGGAATCAATGAAGATAGACCACCTGAAATTTGAGCTGCACCAAAACCAAGTGATGTAGCTACCCCAAACAAAGTGGCAAATACAGCGAGAATGTCAATAGTTTTTCCGATTGGACCTTTTACTTTCTCGCCAAGGATGGGATAAAAAGTGGCACTAATTAAACCAGGAGCATTTTTGCGGAATTTAAAGTAGGCTAGTGATAAACCAATTAAAGTATAAATTGCCCAAGGATGTAATCCCCAATGAAAGAGAGTATCTTTAAGTGCTTCGCGAGCAGCCCCTGTCGTTCCACCTTCCCCTACTGGTGGACTTGCAAAATGGCTTAAAGGTTCGGCCACTCCCCAAAATACCAAACCAATGCCCATTCCAGCACTAAAAAGCATAGCAAACCAAGTAATAAAACTGTACTCAGGTTTTTCATCATCTTTTCCTAAACGTATATTTCCATACTTGCTAAAGACAAGAAAAATAGAAAAGACCAGAAAAGCACTAGCTGCCAACAGATAAAACCAACCAAATTTATGCTGTATAAACTGCTGGATTTGACTTGTTATCGACGACATATTTTTTGGTAAAACAATTCCCCATAAAATAAAGACAACTGCAATTACCATTGAAATTCCTAATACAGACCGAGATACTTTCATGAAATTTTGGCGACAGGAGATTCGCGAGATATAGTGGCGTTACTTAGTAGCCATATTCTTAGAGGACCCATTTCTCCTGTCTTTCTCCTTTCCGATAAAATATAGTAAAAAATTCGTAGAAAATAGCTGGGTATATCGTATACTTAAGGCCCACTTGGGGTCTTTGACAACAGTATCTTTGAGGTAGCAATAGGAATACAAAAGATACAAGCTCATCGCTTCCATGATGAGTAGTTGCAAAACCCTATTTAAACATAAGCTTATAAGAAGTTGCTTTATAAGCCGATATTCATACTAAATGAAATATTCAATTTTTGTTCGCCTTTCTTGAAAACCAATCATTTCCAATTGCATATATGGGAAATACTCCCTCCTATTGACATTAGGTTATTGTGTACTATTGAAACATAGTATTTATACATTGTCAAAAAAACGCCTTTTAAAAGGTAAATATATTACCAGATAATATTTATATTTTTACTTATAAGTCATCTATTAACCAATCACTGTTCGAGAGGTTGTTGATTCTTCAGCGACTCATCTCTTCCCTACTCACTCCCGCTAAAAGTTTGGCACAAAATTCGATCCCACACCAAAACCATTCGCGACTTCCTCGAGGGATGATCTGGATTTTTAATCAAATTATACAATACATGATGTGTTTACGTTTTACTCCTGTTTCATTGAGCTTCTAAACCAAATAGTTGGCGAAGATATGTGTTTAAAAATATTCCGTCTGGATCAAGTTCTGAACGTACTCGTAAAAATTCACTCCACATCGGATAGCATTCTATCAACTCACGTACTTTCATCGTATGCATTTTCCCCCAATGGGGTCGTCCTTGAAAACGCTTTAAAATTTCCTCTACTTGGATAAAATAATCTTGATAAGGCATTCCTTTGTACATATGAATAGCAATGTATGCGGAATTACGTCCATAAGCTGAACTAAGCCAAATGTCATCCCCTTTGACATAACGACATTCGATCGGAAAATGAACGGCAAAGTTAAACTTTTGAATACAAGATTGGATCTCTTTAATCGCTTCAGCCATTTTTTCTGCTTGAATACTATATTCCATTTCATAAAAACGAACCAGTCTAGGAGTAGCAAATAAAAGATATCCTTCATTGATCTCTTCAAAAGTCGGAACCGCTTTCGCCGAAATCCGACTCACCGATCTACTCAGACGGGGAAATAGGCGAACTGCTTCGGATAAACACCAAAAAGCGCCATTTTCTATCACTAATTTATTCGTTTGGTTCCAAATACTGTTTTTGGTAGGGGGTTGATCCGTTTGATTCATGATCTTTACTTGAACCTGATCCGTATGCGGGAACCAAAAAAATTCAAAGTGACGGTTTTCCTGAACAAATGTATTTAGCCTCTGTAAGCACTGATCCAGTGACATACGGTAGCTACGGTAATGTAACCGATATTTAGGGATAACTTTTAGCTTGACTTCAACGATAATACCAAGTGCTCCCAGTGACACTTGGGCCGCTTTAAATAGCATAGGATTTTCTTCATCTGAACAAGATATAACATCGCCATTTCCAGTCACTATTGTTAGCGCTTTCAATTGTGTGGATACACTACCAAACTGCATACCAGACCCATGTGTACCTGTACTGATAGCTCCAGCGACCGACTGGGCATTGATATCTCCTAAATTTTCTTGAGCAAATCCTAGTTCAGAAAGCCACTGTCCTAATTGATAAAGTTTGGTTCCAGCCCAAATAGTCGCAATTTGCTTTGTCGTGTCTATTTCTTTAACGCCCTGCAATCGATCTAAAGAAACAAGCCATTGATCTGTTTTAACAAGTGGTGTAAAAGAATGACCTGAACCAACTACACGAACTGTTTTCTTTTCTTGCTTTGCTTTTTTGACAAGCTGCCTGACCTCTTCCACAGATTCTGGATAATAGATTTGCCTAGGTGTACAAGAAACGAGTCCAGACCAATTAATCCAACCTTTCATTGCCTTCGACTTCATAGAAAACATTTCCCCTCTCCACGGTATGTTTTCGCGCGATGAACGATCTTCCCCTCGGCAATCCAAATCAGCTCTTGAAATCGTTCGCAAAGCTCTCCAGCCTTACTATGACGCATAAAAATGGGATCACCTAAATCAATCTTTTCTTCTCCTTGATAACAAATGGGGGTCTGTACCTCCCCAGCTCCTTCCAAGTCAAGCAATTTTGCACCAAATGGCAGGTAAGGCTGTGGCAACTTATCTTTACCTGCAGAGCCCGATGCTACATAACCACCACCCAAACAAGTATAAATACCTGAAGTAGGCTTACGTGTAACCTCAATGGCAAATCCAGCTGCCGGTTTAAAACGAAAATCGGTATAGTAGTCAAATAGCATTGGGGCATAAAATCCCGAGCCAACTGTAATCTCTGTAATTACATCCTCCTGTACCGTATGAGAGATGCTCCCAGTACCTCCTCCATTAAAAAAGCGAATCGGATATCCTTCTTTTTGTAAAGATTTTGCTACTTCTCTTCGCTTTTTTACAATCTTCAGGCGGGAATGCATTTTTAATAAGCGGATCATCTGATTCATTAAAACTTGTTTGGGGACATGGTCACCAACACCTGCGATTTGTGCTTCATATCCCATCACTCCATCTAAAAATACATACCTCGATTGAGCTATATTCCTTGCTATTTCGTTTACTTGATCAACTGTGCGAATCGGAGAGCGACGTACACCAAAATGAAGTCCTGGAAAAGAAACTGATAAATCAATATCCATACACACAGGAACTTTTGTATTTTCTTGGCAGGCAACCTGTTCAATCTTTTGAATATGCTGGATACTATCAACCATCAGCGTCATATTATGTCCGTTTTTGATCGATTGAATAGCTTGTCGAAGTCGTTTTTCATCCCACTCTGGATAAGCAACTAATAAATCATCGATTCCTTGTTCAGCTAGAAAAATAGCTTCCGAGATTGTAAAGCACATCACTCCTTGAAAACGATCACTTTTTTGCAAGATATATTTTAAGACATCAACACAACGAATCGATTTACTAGCAATGCGAATTTGTTTATGCCCACTCTTCATAAGAATGGCTTTAATGTTCTCGTCTAATAAATCTCTATCTAAAAAGGCAAAAGGTTTTGATTCCTCTTTAAATACCTCACGATAATATGCATAACTCCTCTCTCCCACGCGTTCACCTCACCATTCTGTTTTTAAATCAAGAAAAATACAAAAAGACAGTTATACTTTCTTATCATCATTTTTTTACATACTTACCCATATATAATAATCAAAAAACACATATACTTATCATTATTTCTAATATAATTTCCCCCACAGGCAGTTTTTTTTTATTATTTAAGAAGAAAGAAAAGCTAGGGTTGTTCAACCAACAGGAAAATTAAGCTGTGAGGTCATCTCCTACTACTATTATTGTTTGTCAAAGTTATGACGAGCTGAGAGTTTTTTTGACTACACATTGTATGTATAAGTGAAAGGCATTTTTTCATAAAGGAGGAAACTCGATGCACGATGATTCCTATTATGTCAAGCAAGTTCTAAAGGGCAATTTGGATGCCTTGGATCAGCTTGTCTATCGATATAAAGATCGAATTTATCGATTAATATTACGAATGATCCATGATCCTGAGGAGGCAAAGGATTTAACACAAGAATGTTTCACCTTAATGTACTTAAAGTTGGAAAGTTATGATCTCAATCGAAAGTTTTCAACTTGGTTTTATCGAATCGCAGTCAATCGCTATATCAACGAGATCAAAAAAAGGAAAAACGATTCTTCACCTATGGAAGACTCAAGTGTTTTTATTACTGAGAATACTCCAGAAAAGCAATTAATCGATAAAAAATTGATCATCTTTTCAGTAACACCCCCTAACATCCATCGTTTAAAATGTTAGGGGGTGTTTTTCAAATGAAAATCGATCCTTTGGCAGCGTTGTGACTTTGATAGAGGTTTTTGGTTTGAAAATGGTATGAAGGGATATAACCCCTACATCTACCTATATTTGAACCATCCTAACTTTATGGCTTAGATACTTACCTTAGCTCCTGTACAAGTCTCCCTGGATCAGCTGTATATTTTTCTAGTTGAGTTGTAAAGCGAATCGCATCGGCACCATCTAAGACACGATGGTCAAAGCTAAGAGAAACATTCATCCGCCAAGCCGCAACAATCTCCCCACTTGTAGAAACGACAGGCCTTCTTTCAATAGGGTGAATCGCTAAAATGGCTACTTCAGGTGGATTAATAATAGGAGTTGCCCAAGTTCCACCCAAGGCACCGGCATTACTTACCGTAAATGTACTTCCTGTAAGCTGGTCTGAAGTAAGACGGTTTAAACGGGCTAATTCCGTTAGTTGCCTCACTTCACTACTTAAGTCAGCGATGCTCTTTTTCTCCACTTCGTGCACAACTGGTACTAGTAATCCACGCGGTGTATCTGTAGCAATACCGATGGAGATCGAAGAAAAAGTGCGGATCACTTGTCGCTCTTCATCAAAGTGACTATTCCATTTTGGATCTGTTCTTAAGGTAACCGCGATCATTTTTAGGAGGATGGGTAGATAAGTTAGACGAGGCTCATCTGTTCCTTGATCTTGCAAACGCTTTTTCCTCCATTCGACAAGCCCTTCTACATTCATTTCTGTAAAGTGGGTAGCATGGGGTTTTTTGGTAATTGAAAATAAAAGACGTTCAGCAATCACTTTGCGCACGGGAGATAGTGTTACTTCTTCGATATGATTATCCACAAATTGTTCACGTATAGGTAACGAATTAATTCGAACTTCTTCTTTTAATGCAGACCTCTCTTCCAAAAAACTCCGAATATCTTCCTCAAGAATACGACCATTCTCGCCTGTCCCTTTTACTTCACTTAGATCAACCTTAAGCTCACGAGCGAGGCGTCGTGTGGAAGGAGTGGCTAAAACACGTTTTCTTTTTTCTTTTTTGGGTGATATTTTATCCTGAATACTTTGAGATGAACGTTCGTCTGTTGGCTGTAGGGTAAATAAAGTGGATCCTACAGGAGCCGTCTCTCCTTCTTGAAAATGAATTTCTATAATTTTCCCTGCTTGCGGTGCTGGAAGCTCGACAACTGCTTTATCGGTCGCCACCTCACATACTGCTTCATCTTGGGCCACCGCATCTCCAATTCTTACTAACCACCGTACAATTTCTGCTTCAGCTACACCTTCGCCCACATCGGGTAATTGAAAAGGAATCGTCATAGCTTTCCCCTTTCTAATAAGTGATCACTTGGTGAATCGCTTGGGATACCTTATTTAAATTAGGGCGAAAATCATCTTCTAGTGCAAACATCGGCACCGGTACATCATAACCTGTTACACGAATGACAGGTGCTTCTAAATAGAGAAAGGCCTTTTCTTGAATCAATGCTGCTACTTCAGCACCTAAACCACCTGTACGTGGAGCTTCATGAATCACAATCGCTCTACCCGTTTTTTTGACGGACGAAAGGATCGTTTCTTCATCCAATGGATATAAGGACCTAAGGTCAATCACTTCACAAGAAGTTCCTTCCTTCTCCCATTTACTTGCTGTTTCCACAGCGATTGGTACCATAGCTCCCCACGTAATCAAAGTAATGTCTTCTCCATCACGAACTTTACGAGCTTGACCGATCGGAACTTCATACCATCCAGAGGGAACAACTTCTTTTTGCGAACGATATAATTTCATAGGTTCTAAATAAATAACGGGATCTGGATCTGAAATAGCTGCGAGTAATAATCCTTTCGCATCCGTTGGAGTAGATGGGGTGACTACTTTTAATCCTGGAACATGGACAAAGAAGATTTCCGTAGAATCACAATGTAGTTCAGGGGCGCGAATTCCTCCGCCATATGGGGCACGAATAACGAGTTGGTTTGGAAATGCACTTTGTGTTCGTGTACGCAAACGTGCAACGTGGGAGACAATTTGTTCAAATCCTGGGTAGATAAAGCTTAAAAATTGAATTTCTGAAACGGGTTTAAAACCATTAATGGCAAGTCCGATCGATGTTCCGATAATTCCTGCCTCAGATAGAGGAGTATCAATCACTCGCTCTTCTCCAAATTCCGACCAAAGCCTGTCTGTTGCTCGGAACACACCGCCATTTTTGCCAACATCTTCTCCTAATATGAGTACCTGTGGATCCGTCTTAAGGGCTACTCGAAGAGCATCATTGATGGCTTGCACCATTGTCATTTCTCCCATGGATAGCCCCCCTCTAAGTGCTGTAGTGCTTCTTTTTGCTGCTCTAATGAAGGCGGAAGCGAGTCAAATACATGAGCGAATAAGTGGGTAGCATCAGCTTTAGGGAAAGATTCGGCTATTTTGACCGCCTTTTCTACTTTTTGCATACATTCCTCTTCCCACTCTTCCATTTCTGCTTTTGTCAGACAACCATCTTGCTGTAGAAGAAGAGAATATCGAACGAGGGGATCTCTCCGATAAATCCACTCTTCAACTTCATCACTGGGGCGATATCTGGAGGCATCATCTGCAGTCGTATGAGCTCCTTTTCGATACGTAACCGCCTCGATCAAAGTAGGTCCTTGTCCAGACCGGGCTTTCTGAATCGCTTCACTCATGGTCACAAATACTGCAAGTACATCATTACCATCGATACAAACACCTGGGAACCCATAGGCAGATGCTTTTTCAGCTACTGTTGCTGATGCCGATTGTCTAGAAAACGGGACACTAATCGCATATCCATTGTTTTGGCAGAACAAGATAGCAGGTAAACGGAATACACCAGCAAAATTACACCCTTCGTGAAAGTCACCTTCTGAGGTAGCTCCATCACCAAAATAAGCGACCGAGACGTAGCTTTCTCTTCTCAGTTTAGCTGCCCAAGCTGCACCCACAGCATGAGGAATTTGAGTAGCAATCGGAACAGCTGGTGGCATTAAACGAACTCCTTTAGGTGGACGACAACCTTCTACTCTTCCTGCCCAATATAGGATCACCTGCTGCATCGGCATTCCCATGATTAGCGCAACCCCATGTTCACGGTAACTAGGAAATACCCAGTCATCTTGACTAAGAGCGAGCGCGCTTCCAACTTGTGCAGCTTCTTGTCCTTCGAGGGGTGCATAGGTTCCAATTCGTCCCTGTCTTTGAAGAAGAATCATCTTCCGATCAAATATACGAATCTGGGTCATCCATTGGAAAAATTGTTTTTTTAAGTCGGTGGGAATCTCCCCCCAAGCCAATTCCCCTACAGATGTAAGTTTCCCTTCTGGAGTCAGGTACTGAACGATCTCTTTTTCAAGTTGATCGAGCATTCAGCTACCTCCTTTTGCGCTCAGAGTCCTTACCTAATGTCATCCGACGAATATCAGCGACTGTTCTGATCCTCTCTTGTACAATATAATCTGCTGCTAAGTAGGTAGGAATCCGATCTCGTTTCGATCGTTCGTAAATTTGTAAAAGCATCTCATAAATGGCTTGTGTTTTTGCTATGACACGCTCTTTTTGTTTTCCACCTTCCACCTCAACCGCTACTTGAATTAAACCACCTGCATTCACCAAATAATCAGGTGCATATAAAATACCTAACTCAAAAAGTTGATCTCCATGTCTCTTATGAGCCAGTTGGTTATTTGCCGAACCGACAATAGCTTGACATCTTAGCTCTAAAATGGTGTTATCATTAATTACACTACCTCCAGCACAGGGAGAGAAAATATCACAATCAACACGATGGATTTCATTTACTTCGCAAACGTCGATCTTTTCAGGATATTTTTCTTTTATTTTATGTGCTTTTTCTGGATCAATATCAGCAATAATACAGTGAGCATCTGCTTCAATGAGTAACTGAATCAAACGTGAACCTACTTTCCCAATTCCTTGAATCGCAATCAGCCGCCCAGCCAGTTGATCTGTGCCCCATAAAAATTTGGCCGTTGCTTTCATTCCTTGAAATACTCCTAAAGCTGTAGGTATCGATGTATCACCTAAACCACCATATGATTCAGGTAAACCATTAATCGAATCCGTCTCGCGAAGGGCATGGATAAAATCTTCTGGAACAGTACCCATATCTGTCCCGGTCATAAATCGTCCATTTAAACTTCCTACAAACCTTCCTACTGCCCGGAATAATTCAGGTGACTTATCCATACTCGGATCACCGATAATCACCATCTTGCCGCCGCCATAATCCACATCAGCAATCCCACATTTATATGTCATCCCATGGGACAGTCGCAAGACATCTTCGAGTGCATCCTCTGTTGATTCATATGGATACATTCGGCATCCTCCAAGTGCAGGTCCCATAGTCGTATCATGAATAGCAATAATCGCTTTTAAACCTGTTTTGGGATGCCGACAAAATACAACTTGCTCATGACCTAGTTGATCCATTAGTTCAAAAACATCCTTCATCAAAGAAACTTCTTTTTTATGTTTAGTTTCCATCGTGATCCACTCTCCATTAGATCCATCTATTTTTGATTACTTAGCGGCTTTCATCCAAATCAGCTATCTATTTGTCACTTCGATTTGCATCCTAAGACAAAATAGAGGACAGATTTTCGTCACTACTAACCGCCTATCGTTTTTGAACTTGAGACAAGCCCGAAACTCTATCTGTATCATCATATGTGAACCATTTGCAGGCGTTCATCTCGATCTGCTCTAGGGAGAGCCCCATTTCCCGAAATTAGGAAATAGAGCTCTATTTTTACTTTCCACGAAACTGGGGTGGTCTTTTTTGTGCAAAAGCTTGAATTCCTTCCAAAAAATCACTACTTTTCCCTGCTTGTTCTTGTGAGACAGCTTCAGCTTCTAGTACATCCTCCAGTGAAGCTTCCATTCCTTTGTACAATAATTGTTTAGTCAAACCAATCGCCATTGTAGGTCCTTGTGCCAATTGCTTTGCAAAAGCCATGGTTTCTTCCAATAAATGCTCATCGGAAACAAGGCGGTTGGCAAGACCAATCGAAATCGCTTCCTCTGCATCGATATCTCTACCAGTCATTGCGATTTCTAAAGCTCTACCTAGTCCTACTAGTCGAGGCAAAAAGTAACTGGAGCCACTATCTGGTACTAAGCCAATCCGTACAAATGCTTCAACAAAACGGGTTTTCGGTGTGATAAAGCGCATATCACAAGCCAAAGCAAGACTACAACCTGCTCCAGCAGCAACACCATTTACAGCAGCAATCAGAGGTTTATGAAGCTCGTGCATAGCTGTAATTAACGGATTATAACGAGAACGTACACTATCTCCTAATCGAATCTCTTCACCTGCTTGTGCCAAGGCTGTTCGGTCATTTAGATCCTGCCCTGAACAAAAAGACTTTCCTTCTCCCGTTAGAACAACAGCTCGAACCTCAGAATCTTCTTTGATTTGCTCAAATATCTGGGTCAACTCATGACCTAGCTGATAATTGATTGCATTATATACATTTGGACGATTTAATGTAATTAGACCTACACCATCTTTTTTGGTGAAATGGATAGTTTCATATGACATTGATCTACTCCTTCCTAAGGTTCATCGCAGCTATCTACCTTTATATTTGGGCTCTCTTTTTTCGATAAATGCTTTCATCCCTTCTTGCTGATCTTCAGTCGCAAATAAGAGACAAAAACTATTTTGTTCAAAATGAAGACCCTCTTCTAATGAGAGATCTAATGCTTTTAAAATAGATTGTTTGGCCATTCGAACAGCGAGTGGAGGCTGATTGGCTATTTCTTTGGCTAAAACCATGACTTCATTCTCCAGTTCATGTACAGGAACCACTCTATTAATAAGCCCATATGATAAAGCTTCATGTGCATCCATTAACTTTCCAGTCAAAATCATTTCCATTGCTTTCACTTTACCAATGGCACGAGTTAAACGTTGTGTTCCACCTGCTCCTGGCATCACACCAATCTTAATTTCAGGCTGCCCAAAGCGTGCCGTCTCTGAAGCAATAATGATGTCACAACACAATGCAAGCTCACATCCACCTCCCAAAGCAAACCCACTCACAGCAGCAATAAGGGGCTTAGAGATCTGGCGGATACGTAGCCAGTCGGTTAAGTATCGCTTGACTAGTAAGTCAACAGGTGTCGCACCAGTCATTTCTTTGATATCTGCTCCAGCAGCAAATACTTGTTCATTACCTGTTATGACGATAACTCGAATTTGCTCATCCTCATCCAATTCTTCTAAAATTTTTGCCAATTGGTGGATTAATTTCTGGTTAAGAGCATTTAGTACTTGTGGTCGATTAAGTCGAATCCAAGCAATGGATTCAAATCTTTCCACGATACAATACTGCTCCGCCATGAACCACAGTCCTCCCTAACTTAAGACTGGAAAGCGTTTTCAAATTTTCTCTTTTTTAAAAAGTTATCTTTTTCTTACTAATACTATTCTAGCAAAACCTTTTTTGAATGTCAGTCAACTACTTTACAGGGTTAACGCTAATCAGTATTGCTGCAATTCCCCTTATTCGGCTACATTCTGCGCATATTTTGAGATTTCTTGAATACATTCTTGGCAAACAATTTTATCTTTATAGTAAAATAACTGTTCCATTTTCCCGCATAAAACGCACGCAGGATTATATTTTTTTAAAATAATTTGATCTCCATCTACAAAGATTTCCACCCCGTCTTGTGGATGAATTTGCATAATATTACGCAACTCTTTCGGTAAAACAATACGCCCTAGATGGTCAACTTTTCTGACAATACCAACTGCCTTCATATTAAACCCTTCTTTCTCTTTTATTTTTAAAATAAATACTATAAGGTTATTGCATAAATCATCCGCTTATCGCTTCCCTGATCACTCCTGCTGCTTTCGTCAGAAGTTGACCCTATACAAAAGCGATTTGTTAGAAATAACCCGGATTTCTGATCCCATTATGCAATAGGCTCATATAGATATTTTAATATATCATACCTATTTTAAACCAATATAAAATTGGATTATTATACATAAAAATAATAGTATCTTTTTCCTTTGTAAAGCCATATATTATCATTTATCATAATTTTTTCTGCAGCTTTCTATGAAACGAGTATAAATATACAGATTGACTAAAAGTTCATAGAGTTGATAGTCCAATCGCTAGAAGAGTCGATAAGTCAAATAAAAAAGAGTAGAGTTGATTTTAGTTTAAGGTACATGCTCGGTTTTCTCTCAATAAATAACCCGGCTTTATCAAAGCCGAGTTATTTATTATAAGATCAGTTGGAATACCTAGCAAGCTGTTGAATCGCTTGTACAGCTTGCGGATTTTCTAGTGAAGAAATATCTCCAGTGTCTTTCCCTAAATAAGCAGCTTTGACCACACGACGTAAAATTTTCCCATTGCGTGTTTTGGGTAAGTCAGTAACGACATATATATGCTTTGGTTTTAGAGCTTTCCCCATGCGTTTACCGACAAAGTCAATCAATACCTCACTTAACTTGTCCTCTGGTAAGTGATTTCCTTGCCTTTTTAATACCACAAAACAGATAGGCACCTCACCTTTATCTGAATCCGGAATGCCAATTGTACAAGCCTCCACGACCTCTGGATAATCAACTAATACGGATTCCATCTCAGCAGGCCCCAAGCGCTTGCCAGCCACTTTAATGGTATCATCTGACCGACCTGTAATATACCAAAAACCTTGTTCATCTACTTTAACCCAATCTCCATGAACCCAAACCTTGGGCCAGCGATTCCAGTAAGTTTGTAAAAAGCGTTCTTCATCTTTCCAAAAACCTACGGTCATGCCTACCCAGGGTTGACGAATGACAAGCTCTCCAACTTCATTCTTTACTGAAGTACCATTTTCATCCCATACGTCGATATCCATTCCGGGTACAGGACCACTAAATCCACAAGGAACAAGTGGTTGAATCATCGTATTGGTTAAAATTCCACCAGAAGTTTCCGTACCGCCTGAATAGTTTAAAATTGGAACTTGCTTTTTCCCTACTTTTTCAAATAACCAATACCATGGTTCTGGATTCCACGGCTCACCTGTAGACCCAAAAGCACGTAAGCTACTAAGATCATAATGATCCAACCACTGATCTCCTTGTTTCATCAATGCTCTGATTAAGGTTGGAGAGATTCCTAAATGGCTTACACCATACCGCTCAACCATTTGCCATAAGCGATCAGGAGTGGGATAGTCTGGAGTTCCTTCATATAATAGCATGGTACTTCCATTCATAAGCGCCCCAAATACCATCCATGGTCCCATCATCCATCCCATATCGGTGACCCAAAATAGAACATCACCGACCCCGACATCCATACAGTATCCACTATCAAACGCTGCTTTAATAGGAAAGCCACTATGAACATGAACAGTACCTTTCGGCTTTCCAGTTGTCCCTGAAGTATAAATAATCATAAATGGATCATTCGCATCCGTCTCTTTGGGAGGAAGCGCTTTCACATCACTCCGAAGCGATTCCCATTCTACATCCCGCTTCTCATTCCATGGACAATCCCGATTCAGTCGTCGTACCGTAATTACTTTCTCAACCGATGGAGCTAAATCTGCAGCTCGGTCTGCTTCTTCTTTCATCGTTACCACTTTACCTCGTCGATAAAAACCATCTGCAGTAATCAAAAACTTGGCTTCACAATCCGTTGCTCTGGTTGCAATCGCATCAGCACCAAATCCAGAAAAACATGGCGTATAGATCGCACCGATCTTTGCTATGGCTAACATAGCCATCACTATCTCTGGAATCATCGGCAAATAGATAGCAACCCGATCCCCAGGCTTTAACCCCAGCTTAAGTAAACCATTTGCCACTTGATTCACTTCTTGGTATAAGTCCCGATACGTATATTTTTGTACCTGACCGTCTTCCCCTTCCCAAATCAAAGCAAGTCGATGACGAGCTAGTGGATCTTTCACAAACCGATCCAAACAGTTCGCTGTTACATTAAACTTACCATCTATAAACCAACGAGCCTTTGCCATCTCATCAACTTGACCTATCACTTGCCGATAAGGTTGTATCCATTCTAACTCGAGATCCTTCACTACTTCTTCCCATAACCATGCAATATTTTCTACAGAACGCTTATAAAAAGAGGGGTAATCAGTTAATCCATGCTTTTGCATCAATCGATAAAGTCGTGTCTGTTCGATCTGTTCCTGCTGTGGATACCAGACTGGTTGGTTCATTCTCAGATCACTCCAGTTATTGATAATATTCTTTCTTTATATTGTAAATCTTTATTTATGATAAAGCAAAGACTCGAAAAATATCAAATAAAAAGAGCGGTATATAATATAGATTTCTTCTTTATCGAATTTCTTGCCTAGTAGATTTAGGAAAATAGCCAACTCAAAATTAGAAAAAGCTTAGTCCTTCAATAGAACTAAGCTTTGACTCCAAGAAATCATTATCATTTTATCTTAATGGGATTTGTATTTGACCTATTTCTTTTCCTTTACTATTACCTCCATATATTTTTAGTGTTAACGATTTTGAGGTTTCCATTGGAGAAACATAAGTCAGACGAGTTGTTTTTAGATCTCTTGACTCATATAATGATTCAAGCTCTTTTCCTTTCTCATCATGAAGAGAAAAAGAGTAAGCATTCGCGTTTTCAATTTCTGTAAATTTGTTCAAATCAACCTGAATATAGGAACTACTTACCTTGACCTGTTTAATCTGAAGATGGATATCCCCGATATCTTTTTTAATATTTGGCTTATAAATTTGATTATTCTTTTCCTTTTGAGCAGTAACATTAAATTCAAACTGTAAAGGTTTTAAGGGCTTATTCAATTGTACGGCTTTGAACGTATCAGTATAATTCGCCTGAAGATTCAATTTCACTTTATCCGGTAATGGTTGATCGAGCTGAATACTCTCATAGCCAATCACGGTATAGTCATCTTTTACATCCTTTTGCCCAGATCCTGCTCCATTGATTAATTTACCATTGTGATGAGGTATAAAAGTAATGCTTGGAGGAGGTACTGGGACACTTTTCCCTTTTTTTGTTTTTAGTTTTGTCTCAAACTTTTCTTTCGATTTTATTTCATAACTAATGATCATACTGGTATCATCATAAATTAGATCTTTAATCGTTACTTTAACTCCTTCTTTCTCCAATGATTGATTTACTTGATTAGTAGTAACTCCTTTCTTAACAGCATTTTTTATACCATTATCTCCTACCTTATCAAAAATGGAACCGATGACAGGCACTTTATTGAGCGTAGCAGCAAAGCTAGGAGAGATAAAACCAGCAGTGATCGTACCCGCGATAGCCAAGGTAGCTGCGGCAGCGGTAAGCCATACTTTTTTCATTCTACTCCCTCTTTTCTTTGGTTCATGTAGTGAAGCTAAGGTTTCATCAATACGATTCATGACTATCTCGGGAACCTCATTCCACTCTTCTTGTAATCTTTTTTTGATTTCTTGATCCTCCGAAAATTTATTCATAGTGGATCATCCTTTCTTTACTTCCAGATAACCATTCAGATAAAATGGAGCGTGCTTTATAGAGACGTGATTTAACAGTTCCTTCAGGTATATCCAATAGGTTGGAGATTTGTTTTAAAGATAAATCTTCAAAATAATAAAGAATGACAACTAAACGTTGATGGGGTTCCAGATGATTAATTAGGTCTTTTATTTCCAATTCTTTATACTCATTTTGGGAATAGGATGATTCTTGTAGCTTTTCAAATGGGATCATTTTTTTGTTTTGTTTTAGGATTTGGTTACATTGGTTGATCAAAATACGAATGAGCCAAGTTTTAAAATAGTTTGGCTGTTTCAATTGATGTATGGACTGATAAGACTTTAAGATAGTCTCTTGAATAGCATCGGCACAATCGGAGTCATTTTTCAGGATGGCAAAAGCAATCCGATATAAATGAATTTGATAGTGGCGGATTAGCTTGGTAAAAGCCTCTTTTTCTCCGTTTTGGGCACGTTTTACTTCCAATTCTATTTCCAAGTGTTGTCCCTCCTCTTTGGTGCTTGTACTAATTAGATTGAAATAGAGAGGGTACGGTTTATCCTATCGATTCGATTTCGCATTTTTGACATAAAATAAGCCTATGTACTTTAAAGATACATAAGCTCTACTTCCCGATATCAATTACACTTATATTTACTTTTTGTATATAACCATAATGATCCTAGAACAGTCTATTTGAAAATATATCTTATGACCTATTTTCAAAGGTAGACTTTGGTAATTATGAATTACATAAGTAATTAGGGTATAGTAGAGATATACTCACATTTTATATAAAGAGTTGATGAATATGGTGCAAAAACAAGTGAAACGAATCATCAAAAGAGAAGTGATTTCAAGTAAATACCTTCACGAAGACAAGCAAGTGCTCATTTCTTTGCCTCCAGGATATGATGAGTCAAGTTCCTATCCTTGTTTGATCTTACATGATGGGGATGACTACTTTAATCTGGGGAGAATTGTTACTCAAGCGAATCAAATGATTAGCGAAGGGCAAATTAAACCACTGATTATGGTTGCGGTACCTGTACAAAAAAGCCTTCGTACCGAAGAGTATGCTCCTCATGGTGCACGACATGAACTTCATCAGCAATTTATCATGGATGAGTTACTACCTATGCTAAAAGAGCGCTATCCTGTGTCTCTAACTAGAGAAAACTGGGTGATTGGTGGTTCATCACTTGGAGCAGCTGCATCCTTACAATTAGCAATCAATCATCCACAGCAATTTACACATGTGCTTTCCCAATCGGGAGCATTTTTGTCTCAAACAACAGAACTAATTTGCCAGATGACTAATTTACAAGATCTTATCGTGTATCAATCGATTGGCAAGTCAGAGACAGCTGTAAGTACACATATGGGAAACTTAGATCTTGTCACACGTAATCGAGAAGTATATCGCCATCTTGTAGAGAAAAAAGCGACTGTTACATATAGGGAAAAAGAAGGAGATCACACCTGGGGCTTTTGGCAAAGGGATCTGCCAGAGGCACTTCATTTCTTCTTTAAAGCATAATCTAATCCAAATAAGAACAAGCTCCATGAACCAACAAGGAGTTTGTTCTTATTTTCTTTTTCAGTGGTAAGTATGTGGACTTGTCGTCTGTGAAATCTGTTGAAATAACACTTCATACTGTGGATAAAAATCATCATAGTGATAAGTTGATAAATAGATTACTCCCCTTATCTGAAGAAGTGTTGGCTGATTGGTTTTTTCTTTTAGATAATGATGATAAAAATCATGAGTATTGGTGCCAGAAACCTTAACAAAACGATTTTGTGACTTTATTTCATGAATCATAAACTGAATTAAAAATGAAATAATTTCGCCTGCTCCTGGAACATATTCGGCAGCCCTTTCATTAAAGTATTTCTTTTTTAACAGTTCAGGAGATAGTCTCTCAAAATCATGAAGAACTGATTTGGCTAACGGATGTTGCAAAAAAGTCCCCCAAGACATCTGACTATACTGAGAGGGCTGGAACAATAAAACATAAATGAGATCAAACCATGCTCTTTCGCTAGGATTAAATGGATTATTTTCTGAGGTATTCGGAATATGGTGTAACATCACTTTCAAATATTGCTGTGAAAATTGGCGATATTCACGTGTAAACATTAACATCTCATGCCAAACGGCATCCACTTGACTGCTATACATGGGGACAGATCGTAAAATGGCTGTCATCACTAAATAACGCTCCCATTCAAACCAACGATGCTCCCATTCTACCAAGCTGATATGATGTTGACGAATAACTCGCTCCTTGATCCGTTCCACATAATGTGGTGGATATGAAGTATGCAAATGATCAATTAACAATTTCATCTGCATCTGAAAATCAGTCGAGTGTGCTTGTATTCCTAAGTTGGGTAAATGGTCAGATAAGGTCGGCATTTCACGCTTTTTCCCCATCCTATAAAAGACATTGACCATGATTACCACAGCAATAAAAATCAGTAAGAGTACTGCCGCGATCCCTTCCATACACACCCCTCATTTATACTTTTTTATTTCTTCCAAACCGGCTATAGGATATTATTTTATTCCATTCTAAAATAATATCTACAAACCACTCAATAAAACAAAGTTATATGTACAGGAAGCAAAGAGATTATAAAATATAAATGCACTTACCTTTCTTGATGGGTAAGTGCATCTTTCATTAATCGCAATATTTATCATAAGCAGAAGTCAATTTGTGAGCAATCTCTTCCATGCTTGCTCCTTCAATTTCATGACGATGAACCATCGTAACTAACTTTCCATCTTTTAATAAGGCGAATGAAGGAGAAGAAGGTGGTTCTCCATCAAAATATTCACGAGCACGTGCTGTTGCTTCTCGATCTTGACCGGCAAAAACCGTGTACAAATGATCAGGTACTTTGTCATGTTTGAGTGATAGAGCTACACCTGGACGAGCAAGTCCAGCAGCACAACCACAGACAGAGTTCACAACGATTAACGTCGTTCCTTTCGCTGCCTCACCTTGTAAAGTTTCATCCACCTCTTCTGGTGTTTTTAACTCTTTTATACCCAAACGAGTCAGCTCATCACGCATGGGCTGAACCATCATTTGCATTTGTTGGAAATAGAAATTTTGCAACTTAATCCCTCCTTATATTTATTTTATCCAAATCCCAAGGAAACGTCTATGATGCAAAAAGAAAGACAAGGTAAATAAAAAAATGTAGCTTACAGATAAGGGTTTCTTGTATGGTGATTCCTTATCGATGTATTAACCATTCCTGAAATTGCTCTGGCGTCTGTACACCATCATCTAATACCGACTTATAAATATCATAGCTTGTCACTGTTTTTCCATACTCAGGTCGTTTGGCCCAAATATCCTTGATACTTAGGATCGATGCTCTTAATTCCGGATTGAGTCGATTAGGGATTGTCTTCATATGTATAAGATCAGGCTGTCTTTCTGGTTCATCAATGAACCAGATATCAAGCTTCCAATCGTGACCTCCACCAGACCGATACTTTATCCCAAGGTATAGCCCATCCGGATAGTGAGAATCAACCTTCCAAGTCCCTGAGTCATTACGGAACTGAACCTCCTGTACCCCTACATGAACCATTAATTTTGCACCTATCTGAGCTACAGCATCCATATTCAGCTTAGGACACACCACGGTGATATCCAAATCCCGCCAAACCATCAAACCTAAAGCAGCACTGCCAACACGTATAGGCTTTCCCATTGGACTAAGCAGGTCGTCGAGTTTTAATTCTTTCGCGACTTCAATCGCCTCCGCCTGAAGATTATTTTGTCGCTGTAGTAGTTCGTCAATCATATTTCCCCACCTAATTGATAAAATTTTTAATGAATTGCTCCTCATGGGTGCTTCCTTTTAATACGGTTTCTAAAAAGATAAAATATTGTATCTTAAAAAAACCTTCTTATCTACAAAAGAGGGTAAAAGTAAAATAAGAAGCGAATTTTTATACAATATTTACCGACTTATACTGGAAAGAAGGAAAATTATGAGTCATTTACAATCCTATTTACAAGAACTTCAAGAGTCACTTCAAGAGTTTAAAATTTCTGGAAACCATAAACAAAACGTAGAGAGGGCAGACATTTTTTTGGGATTTAAAGATGAACAAGATGATGCCCCAGGTCTGATCATTAACTATACTTATCCCGACCATGTCTCTTTATCTTCCCGGATTTATAGCTTAGATCCTTCTATCATTGATAAGTATATCCCAACAGAAAATGATTTTATCAATTATTCTTTTTACCTAGAAGATTTATCGTTGGACACCTGCTTTGCGTTTGTCCTTCTCTTTCTTCGATCCAAAAAGCTACCTCTCGATCAGCTCCCTACAAAATGGTTAAACTATATTAATCATTGGGAGCAAGAAGAAACACGTTCAACAGGTCTTCCCTTCCATTCTTGGGGGTGTCTGCATAATGCACTAGGTCATGCCTATATTTCTTATCAACAAGTGGGGCAAGAAATAGTAACCAATGATACCAAATTTAAAAAAGGCTTTATACAATGTCTTCGTTTTATCATTTCTGTTTTGCTAGCTGATGAGCTTGACCCAAGTAATCTTACGGAAGTAGACTGCGAAGCTTATCAAAAAGCGATGACATTCTTACGGTTTGAAGAGCAAAAATATTTACAACTTCTCAAGCATTCTATCACCGTTCAATTAGAACTTCCAGTGAAAGATTCCGATTTAAAGGTACTTGTAGATGCTTTAATCACAACCGAGAAAGTTGATTTTAAAGGTGTTCTTAAACATTTTGCTCGGACAGATACGCAAAATTCATGGACACAAAACGGCTTTGGCTTACTTGCTGTATATAAGCCGGAAAGCGGGCGCAATATTAGTGATTTTATGATTTCAGTTGACCCACATCTCAATGTTCACCTAAAAGATTTACAAATGAAACTCGAACAATTAGAGCAAGAAGCTCGTCAAAAATACAGGATAGATATCGAAGATGCTGTTCCTGCTTGGCAAGATGAGATTGGAAATAGCACCTTAATTTCTTCTCCCAAAGATCCACCTACTTTTTTAACTTGGAAACAAGTCGTTCATACGATTTGGGAACTCTACTGTCCCGCTCGCTCGATTAAAGTAAGAGGTTATCGGCATGATGATACTTTTGGGCATCTTTGTACGATGGATCAGTGCTTACCTTTATTTACAGATCCAAATATCCGTAAACATTTAACCATTGCCAAATGGGATGCGCAATATAACTATTCGACGATCGTATTTTCACCTACTATGAAAAAATTTATTGCTGCATGTGCTGCAAATCCCTTTGATTTTCCTAAACTTGAGGATCTCCCCAATGAATCCGACTTCGATATGATTGAGCTATCCGGTGGTGTAGCCGTGATTCATAAGCAAGGAATTATGCTTTTAGACGACTGGAATATCGAACTCGATGATTGGGTGATCGAAGTCATGGATTTTAGCCGATATGTCGATGAGTATCAAAGCTTACTTCAACAGTTTATCAACACCCGAAAAATCATTAATCGGATCACAAAGCAAATCGATTCGCTTTATCAAGACTTTTCATCTGGAAATTCCCCATCTCGTAAAGAGCTGGATAAACTAAACTTACAAACAACCAAGCAAAAAATCGAAATACGTAAAGCCATTTTAGAATCGATCACGACCAATCCTGATCCCAATCTAAAGACTTTTCGAGAAAAAGTAGAGCAACACTGGGGAATGGTCTCCGAGTTAGAGAAACTATATGAAACGGTTGTTGAAACGGAGAAAATACTAAATAATTTCGCAGAAGCTCGCACCAATTCATTAATACAGTTTATTACCTTATATGGTTTCCCCATGGTTTTATTTGCAGGCTTTTTTGAATTTGTCTTTGGTGATTTTGCTCAAACCTTCCCAGGTGGGATCTTTCTCGGAGTCCACTTTGGTGGCTTAGCTTTATTCCTCTTACTGTCCTTGATAGGTGTTTGGATCTTAGACCGAATTGTCAAAAGGAGACCTCCTTTCCAAACGAAAAGTAAAAAGAAAAAGTCAACCTCACGTCCAACCTTGAACAAAAAGCAGGATATAAATAATCGATCGCTACCTTTTTAGTTGAATAATAGGGTGGGGGTGAATAACCCCTATCCTTTCACACTACTGACATATCATTTATAGAAAAGAAGTGAGACTGCCTTGAAATCACGTTTTCTAGGATTGGGCTTTTTGAGCTTATCCATTTATCTATTGGGCATGGAGATCCTGTCTAGTAGCCTATTATTTATTTCTGTTTATTCAATCGATAACCATCGATGATCTATAAATTTGCCCATAGAAGCCCTTATAGTCATTTTTGGCTCGTTCTCTTAGTCTTGATCATCGTTTACTTCTTATTGGGACTCTATTTTTTATGGAAAAAGAGTGAGCCATCTTCAGCGAAAACGATGGGCTTTTGGGCTTTATCGAGTGGAACTTTTCTGTTTGGTATCAAATATTTACTAGAAACATTCTTATTTATGAGATTTTCTGACTTAACACATAATGAAGTCATTCATGCGTTTAAAAAGTGGAGTTTCATTTATGATTTAATGAATGGGATATTAATCCTATTATTTGTCACCACAATCGTTTGTTTCATCGTCTCAATGCTCCAATCTATTAGACGAAAAATGGTTTGATGATTTTCGATTAGCAAGAAAAGATACTTATTTTTTGAATAAATGATTACTTAGAATAAAAAGAACATCCAGTATACGATGGTTCATTTAAGTCTGACGATTCCAGTTATATCTATCAAAAGGGTTTGAAATGTAGTTCAATGAGTCGGAAGAAACAGCAAATCATTCATGGATATACGGCAAATAAACCCACCCAAAAATTAGGATGGGTTCATCATCACTTAACCCCTTTTATCACAGCCAGTGGCTTACACTCTGCCACCACCGAAGCTAAACCGGCCCCAACCACAGAGTCAATAATTTGATCGACGTCTTTATAAGCTTGGGGACATTCGTCTAGAATGCTTTCAAGAGTACGTTGGTTGACTAAGATCTCTTCATCGGTTCCAACTTGAAGTGAGTGAGCAAATTCGTCAATGGTTACCAACTGCTTCGTAGCTCGTCGTGAGCGAACCCGACCTGCTCCATGGCAGATCGAATAAAAGTTCTTTTCTCCCGCTTCTTCTCCGACCATGATATAAGATGAAGTTCCCATCGACCCAGGGATCAAAGCCGGATGACCTGTTTCCTTATAAGGAGCTGCATTTAAGAAATGACCAGCGGGCAGAGCACGGGTCGCTCCTTTACGATGTACCAACATGGGCTTATTGCGATGAAATTCCTTCAACGCATAGTTATGCATTAAGTCATATAAGACAGGCATTTCAAACTCAGAACCAAATACATCCTTTAATGCTTCATGTACACCATAGGCTAGCATATGACGATTGACAACTGCGAAGTTGAGCGCCGAATACATCAGGTTTAAGTATCGTTGTCCTACTTCAATATTGATCGGAGCATAAACTAAGTGAGGATCAGGCGATTCGACTCCCCATAACGCCATCTCATTCTTAAAGTCCTTCGTATAGCGTGGTCCAAGCATACCACCCCATGCCCTAGAACCGGAATGGATCATCACAATCACTTGTCCATCAAATAAGCCCCATTTTTCAGCAATCTCTCTATGATCCTCGCGAATAGAAATCACTTGAAATTCAATAAAATGATTACCGCCACCAAGGGTTCCAATCTGCTGCCAGGCTCTTTTCCACATCTTCTCTGGAATAAGATCCAAATATGCCTCATCGAAGCTAAATTTGGCATGTTCAACATGGGTTACTGAACGACGTTCGCCAGGAGTATAGCGATCAGGTACATATTGAGGTGGAAGCCCATGAATTCCTTCTTGTATGATTTTTTCAATACGAATATTTTTATAGCGTGAACTAGCATGTTCATTGACCGGAACATACTTCTCTACCATATTGATGATTCTACGCCGTAGTTTCTTATCTTGAATATCTGCTTTGGTTAAGGGAGTAAGGTGCACACGCATCCCACACCCAATATCAGAGCCAACAATAGATGGCGATACAAAACCATCACTCATATTCCAAACGGCTGTGGTTCCAATACAAGTCCCTATTCCCACATGAGCATCGGGTGTATAACTCATGTACACGTTACGAGGAATTCTTAAATTATTGTCAGCCATTTCGTAAACTTTGTCTTCCAACGATTGAAATACTTCATCATTGGCAAATACATGTAAATTTCCGTGCTCCAATTTTAATTCTTTATGATTTTTTCCGTGATTTTGAATCATCAGATCGAACCGCCTCTCTTTCTGATTGGTCACGCAGAAGAGTCAGGTCCGAGTGGAAAGGCTTTTCTATTATAACAAAAAAATTCCTATAATTAAAGCCATTCATTCAAAAAGGGATATTAACTAAAGACAAGTGATGTCTATCCTGTGGAACAAAATAGAGTCGGATGGATATTTTGCTGGAGATGCTTAATAGGACTCCCCATATTCTACCTGATGGAATGAACTGAAGGAATAAACTGCGATAACTGGACATGGAAGAGCTATGTCTGGTGATACCTTATCGATGGGACTAAAAAAGCTTGTTCAAGATTTTGAGCATGTTGCCATACCTGATTACGGACGCTATATTTAATCATTTATCACTGTTCTGTGCATGAACCTCTCTCACTTATGCTAACGCTAAGAAGTGGGAGTTTCTTACCATCAGAATCAAGAAGCTCTCACGTAATGACATTTGGGGGAGACGACAATTTCGACGAATGTACTCCACGAGCGGGGAAAGATCCCCGCTTTTGTTATGTATGTATAATTTTTTTTCTTTCCATGACTTCTTTTATTTTTCCAAAATCGCCATATGGAATGCTAATACGCTCAACATCTTGTGCCGAAAATGATACTTTTAGCTCATCAATGCCTACCGGATATCGATCCCATAACCAAGAAGCATTTTGAGCTAAATCATTGATATTTGATAGGCATACTACACCACAATAATCCAAAAACAAATCATTTTCATAAGTGCCTGTCGTACCAATCAACGAAAGAAAGTATTCAACGGCTTTTGGTGGAAAGCCCAGGGTTAATCCTAAGATTCTCTGAAATTCCTTTGATCTCGGTTGTAAATCTTTTGTTTTTTCAATAAATTGGCTTTTCAATTGATCCGTTTGGAAAAAAATACAGGCTGGATGTTCCTTTCTTATAGTGACGGGTTGATCTTCATCCGTCAAATGAGGAAAGCTCCAAAGTTGATCGTCATTGACTTCCTCAATAGTTGAAAACAATGATGGTTTAATTCCGAGAATAAAACTTTTTACCTCATCCATTTGATCACCACTTTTCTATTAATTATAACTTAGTTTTATAATATAGGTCCCCATGATGCAAGAAAAAAATCCCCCCATTAATTGGAGGGATTGAGAGAAAGAGAAGTTAGTAATTAAAATCCTCCAGCGTATTCCTAGTAGTCACATTTGGTACAATATAAATATCCTCTTTTATATTTCAATGTTCCTATTTGACAACGAGGGCATTTGTCACCATCATCCAATTTTCTAACCCACTTAAAGAATATGAAGCTCATGATGTAACTTCCCTCCCTTTTTCGTAAAATAACGTTACAAAAGTACTCAAATTTCCAGGCATCACCCCCTATCATGAATGGTCGGGTTCGATTGTACCTATTATTTGAATTTTTGAATGAACTTGCATATTATAGTCATTCGGAAAAATCCTTTTAAGGTCATTGAATATTTCCTTGATCTTCCGAGGTGGGATATCAAAAAGGAGGAGTTAAATTGGATAACTTGAAAGAACTAGGATTACGAATTCAACAAGAAAGATTTAATAGAAACATGACACAAAGGCAGCTAGCAGAGAAAACAGAAGGTTATATATCCATGTCAACCCTATCCAATATTGAAAAAGGTGCATGTAGAAATATTGAAAAGGTTAGATATATATTAAAACTTCTCAATATAAATGAGCTTGTGGAAGAAGGCGAGAATAAAGAAGAGGAGTTACGAAAATTAGAGCTAATGATAGCAGAAAATAATATCAATCTACTAAGGAAAAAGGTGGCTACTTGGCTTAATACAACGAAGATCACGGACTCAAATAAAATCGTAGTAAATTATCTGAAAGCAAGAAACCTGTATAAGCAAAAAGAATATGAGAAAGCAAAAGAGCAGTATACCAGAACTCTTGCGGAAATGAACCGCTTCCCTGTTGATGAGAAATCTAATATAAAATCAAGCTGCTTTAATGATCTATCCGTAATTGAACACATATATTGCAACAACACCGACAAGGCTTTATATTACTCTAATAGTGGAATAGACAGCTTTAGATACGAGGGTGAGCGAAAACATATATACGGAAATTTGTTAGCCAATAAATGTATTTATTTAAATCGTTTGGGCAGAACAGAAGAAGCACTCACCACAATGGAGGAACTTAAATCATCACATCATGTAGCAGTAGACGCAAAGTTGAGCATTATAGACTTAGAAGCATCAATAAAAGCAAACCAAAAAATGTACGATTCTGCTATACAACTTGCAATGGAAGGAATTGAGTTATCTAGAATTAACCTTAATTTTAATCGAAACTATCAGCTTACGACCACATTAGGAAAAATCTATAGAATCATGGGAGATCTTGATAAGGCAGAAATATGTTTAAATGGGGCGTTATCCCTCGAAAGGATAGTAACTAAAGATCATATTATTCCAGCAACGTATATCGAACTTGGATTAGTTTACATAGAAAAAGATGAATTTGAAAAAGCTATAGAAATATTAAATAAGGGTATGAATATTGCCAATAATGTAAACAACATGGTACAATACTTAAAAAGCAAATTAAATCTAGGGATAGTTCTTCTCCGAAAAGGTTATTCTGAAATGGCAGCAAATCACCTTGAAGATGCCTTTAGACTTGGAAAAGGAACTGCTCTTTTTGAAGAAATACTATTTAATCTATCCAAATGTTACTTACAATTGGGAGATCTGGATAAATATGTGAAGGTCTCCTCAATTTACTTTGAAAATGGAGGGATAAATCATGTTTCGTCTTGATCCAGATCCAACAGACACATAAGACAAAACCCACCTATTAGTAGGTGGGTTTCTTCATGTCATTGTTTTTCTTCCTCTTCTATTGTCACCTCAAATAAATCCTCCACTTTTACACCCAATGCGTAGGCAATGGTGAATAAATGGTCGTCCTTCCTCTGGGTTGTTCGGTCAAACCGTGAGATAGTGGCCTGGTTTAATCCCGTTTTTTCCGCAAGCATCAACTGTGTCCAACCTTTTTGTTTCAGAATTTTACTTAAGCAAGGTTTAGCCGTTAATTTAACCATGTTCTCCCACTCCCCTGTCCACTTATATATGAATAATACAGTAGTGAATAATTTTTAGTCAAATTACTTTTTTAACTATCGACTATACACAAGTGAATAATGTATATTTAAATTAGTACGACAAACAACAAAAAACAAGGAGGAATGTATCATGGGCTGGGGTCTATGAGATGAAGAGGGTATTTTAATGAGTCTTCTTCTTGTAGGGATAACGGGTGGTTTTCATTCCTTTTTGTAAGCAGGAGACTTCTTACGCAAGTCTGTTAAATAACTAAAAAAAAGGATGAATTTCTGGTTATGTGGTGGTATTATCCCCTCCAAGTAGAATATACTCCACATCTTCGATGTGTCCTCTTTGCATTGTCTACTTGATAGGGATAAGTCCAAGATAATACCATGGTGTCATCCCTATTTTAGTTGGTTTATGGTCTATAATCCTCTAAACATCCACTTATCACTCCCCTACAACAATGGATACCTCAAGCTCGCTGCCTATCTAATTTCGCATTTTTTATGAAGACCTATCGAAAAAGGGTAAAATACTAGAATCAACATCAAAGATCGGTTTATTGGAGGAATCATCATGAAACTTTTCTTACGTGAGCATACTTCCCTCATCGTGATTTACATCATTCAAATGCTACTTACTCCATTGATCTATTGGCTAGGCGGATATCATGATCGTTCTATTGCTTTATATGCCTTATTATTAAGTAGTTTTTTGCTTCTCGGCTATTTATGTTATCGCTATTTTAGCCATCAAGTTTTTTACCGTCGCCTATCTCGTCCTCTTGATGCCTTGGATGAGTCCTTACAAGAAACAGGACATACGCCTTTGGCTTACGCACTAAATCAATTATTGGAAACGCAATTCCAACATTATGAAAATAAAATTCATCATTACCAGCGGAAATTAGAAAGCCATATTACTTTTATTAACCAATGGGTCCATCAAATGAAAACGCCCCTTTCGGTCATTCATCTGACTATTCAAGATGAGGATGATCCCCTTTTTGCCAGTATTCAAGAAGAATTGGATCGCTTACAAAAGGGATTGGAGATGGTTTTATATACCTCACGGCTAGGACATTTCGAACATGACTTTCATGTTGAATCTATTCCGCTCTTTCATTTGGTGAAAAAGGTGATCTCGGAAAATAAGCGTCTCTTTATACGCAATCAAGTTTATCCGGAAATTCTTGTAGATGAACATATTGAAGTTTATTCTGATGAAAAATGGCTCCCTTTTATTCTAGGGCAATTGGTAACGAATGCAGTTCGTTATTCAGCTGGATCACATGAAAAAGTGACTATTTCTTCGTACTTACGCGAAAATCGTGTTGTATTAGAAGTCAAAGATCGAGGAATCGGCATTCCCAAACGAGATATCCGACGGGTGTTCGATCCATTTTTTACGGGACAACATGGCAGAGAATATCGTGAATCAACTGGGATGGGATTATATTTAGTTCGTGAAGGTTGTAGACGTCTCGGTCATCAAGTCGAATTAGAATCAGAAGCTGGAGTAGGGACAATCGTCCGTTTGATTTTGAAAGAAGGACAATCAAAGAAAAAAACACACACTGAAGTGGAAAACGAATAAGAACTGGATGAGGAGGGAGGCTATGCGTTTTTGGCAGTTTGCACTAAATAATGTAAGACGAAATGCTCATGCATACTCTGCTTATTTTTTAAGCAGCTCGTTTGCTGTTATGATTTTTTTTACATATGCCGTGTTTATTTTTCACCCGGATATCACCAAAAGTAGGCTAGGGGAATCAGTACGAATAGGGATGACTGCAGCAGAATTTGTGATTTTTGGTTTTTCATTTCTCTTTGTTTTGTTTTCAATTAGTGCATTTTTAAAAGCACGTAAGAATGATTTTGGCATTTTAATCATTTTAGGCGCTTCTGGAAAACAGCTTAACTATCTTATTTTCTTAGAAAATATGCTAATTGGGTCCGCATCGATTGCGGTCGGAATTGGAAGCGGGATGATCTTTTCCAAGCTATTTCTCCTGATCGGCACTCGTGTGATGGAGATCAAAAAACTTCCCATGTATCTACCTTGGGAAGCGATTAAACTAACCATTGGGGCTTTCTTTGCTTTATTTTTTATTATTTCTTGGTTTACAGTCCTATTTATTCGCCAAAACCAAGTTCTTGAATTTTTACAAGGAGCAAAGAAGCTTCAATCCGAGCCAAAAGTATCACCGTTTTTATCCATTGTATCTATTGTTGCTTTTACAGGTTCTATCTATTTATTCCAACATCCAACAAATAATATCATCCCTCTCATTTTACTTTTAAATATGATTGGTACTTATTTCTTCTTTTCACAGCTGATTGTTTTAGCCATCCTATTGTTGAAAAAAAATCGATGGCTTTTTTGGCGGGGTACCAATCTATTATGGATTTCGGACATGGCTTATAAAATGAAAGATAATGCCCGAATGCTTTCTATGGTCACCATCATCACGACGATGGCATGCACGTCGATCGGATTGGTTCTCATGATCGATCAACTAAACAAACAAATCTATCAGGATACCCCCTATGATTTAAAGTTTCGGATTCTGGAAGAGAAAGAAGGATTAGCAGACATCCAAACGATCGATCGAGAATTACAGCTTGCCGGGGTCAAAAAATATCAAAAAGTAGACATCCATCTTTCTTACTTTGACTTCAAGGAAATACTTCGACCTCTTGCAGTAATCAAACAATCCGATTTTCGCAAACTAGAGAAAGAGTTTGATTTGAAAATGGTTCCTATCCACTCAAATGAGGGGATTTATCTGGTTAATCCAATTCAGTGGAACCAAGAGCAACTTAAGTATCTCAACCAGTTCACACTAGACAAAAAGGATGTCACACTACAGATCGTTGAACAGTTCAAAAAAGCAGTGATCGGCTTGTCTGAAAATGTATTAGTCGTTTCTGACTCTACTTATCATCAATTAAAGCCTTTTCGCTCAGGTAATGAGGAGAAGTGGATCTATTATTTCATTCCCGAGTGGCCTAATCATATCATTCCTTATTCGAATTCACCGCAAGTAAAGGTAAGCGAGCAGTTAATCAAATGGAATCGAGATCGTCTAGATAAAAATGCGGGTGGACTCCTTCTTTCTCGTACAGACGAATATATCGAGTTAAAGCGATCCATGCGTATCATGATATTTATCGGACTTTTTATCGCAGCGATTTTCACCCTCTCCATGGCTAGCTTTCTTTACTTTAAGCTATATACCGATCTTGATCGAGAGCGACGCCATTATCTAATGGTTTCTAAATTGGGTTTAAGTGTAGAAGAAATAATGAGGTCTTCTTCCATACAAATTGCGATTCTCTTTTTTACCCCGCTAATCGTAGCGGCATTGCAAACAGGGTATGCTTTGGCTGAGATGAAAGTAATGTTCCATTTGTTGACCTATATATCTATTTCAAGGCCTGTAATGATAGCGATAGGAGGCTTTTTCTTAGCCCAACTGATCTATTTTTGGATTGTTCGCTCTCGATACTTAGCCCATCTAAAACGAGCCATGCTCTAAATCCCCATCTGATTCCATGTACTTTCGCTATGTAAGACATTATAGAAGTTCTTAGAGACCTCGTCTCTTAGAGCTTCTTATCCTGTATAGACAGGGCATGAGGTCGACTTAGACAAAAAATGTCTCCCCTCGTTACCTTATTTCTAGTTGATTGATACTACTGTGGCTTGCTTGGTTTCAAGAGGCGCTGTTTCCCTTAGCGTTTCTTTTTCTATCTTACAAAGAAGTAATATTCCATTAAGGTAAATCCATAGAAAGAAAGAGCGCTGTCCATTAAAGTATGAATGAAGTTACAACCCATGAGGCAATTTACGAAATGAAAGGAGAACCATTCATGGAAATGTTACAAGTTCATAGCTTAAGTAAAGTATATTCAGGTAAAGTAGCTACTCGGGCTCTTTCAGATATTAACTTAACCATCGAACAAGGAGAATTTGTAGGTATTATGGGACCGTCTGGTAGCGGGAAAACAACGCTGCTTAACATGGTATCGACGATTGATTCGCCTAGCTCAGGTGAAGTATTGATTAACGGAAAAAATCCACACCGATTAAAGAAAAATGACTTAGCACGATTTCGTCGTAGACATCTCGGCTTCGTTTTCCAAGATTTCAACTTACTGGACACCCTAACGATTGCTGAGAATATCGTATTGCCACTTACGTTGGATAAAAAAAGTGTGAAGGAGATGGATCAAAAGTTACGAGAAGTTGCTGATAAACTGGGGATTACTCCGATTCTAAATAAGCGGACCTATGAGGTATCAGGAGGACAAAAGCAACGAGCAGCAGTAGCCCGGGCGATTATCCATTCTCCATCTCTACTTCTAGCTGACGAACCGACAGGAGCTCTTGATTCCAAGTCATCTCGGGCAGTCATGGAAATGATGGAAATGATTAACCAAACGGATGGAACAACGATGATGTTAGTAACCCATGATTCACTTGCCGCAAGTTATTGTCACCGGGTGATTTTTATTAAAGATGGGGAGCTATATAACGAAATTCATCGTGGAAATAGTCGTCAGGCCTTTTTCCAAGAAATTATCGATATGCTGTCGTTTTTAGGAGGGAACGCTCATGAACTTTCGTCAGTTCGCGTTTAATAACGTCAGACGAAATGCTCGCGCTTACTCCGCATACTTCTTAAGTAGTTCGTTTGCAGTGATGATCTTTTTTGCTTATGCGGTCTTTATCTTTCATCCTGAAATTGGGAAAACACCTCTAGGAGCTACAGCGAAAATTTTAATGCAAGGCGCAGAGTATATCATTTTCGTCTTTTCATTCCTGTTCGTCTTATATTCAAATAGTGCCTTTTTAAAAGTAAGGCAAAAGGAATTCGGCATTTTAACAATTTTAGGAGCAGCTAAAGGGCAAATAAATCGCCTCATTTTCTTAGAAAACATCATCATTGGTTTTGCATCTGTGATTACAGGTATAGTAGGTGGATTCCTCCTTTCTCAGGTCTTTCTTTACTATGGAGCCAAAATCATGGAAGTAAAAAAGTTTTCTATGTACCTTCCTTCGAAAGCGATCGGAATCACAGCTGCTTCCTTCTTAGGATTATTTTTATTTATCTCCTTACTTACGACCTTTTTTGTTCGTCAAAACCGCGTTCTTGAATTATTACAAGGAGCAAAAAAACCAAAAACAGAGCCAAAGGCATCGATTTTGTTATCTCTGTTATCCATATTAACGATTGGCACAGCGATTTTTATTGTTAGTACCATGGAATTTGATGAAGCAACAATGCTTTATACTCTTGCGTTAGGTAGTATCGGTACCTATTTCTTATATACTCAACTTAGTATTTATATCATTCGTCTCCTGAAGAAAAATCGTCTCTTCTTCTGGCGGGGAGCCAATCTCTTATGGATCTCTGAGATGGCTTATAAGTTAAAAGATAATGCTCGTATGTTTTTTATGGTTACCATCATTACCACAGTAGCTTGTAGTGCTGTAGGTGGAATTCTCTCCCTAAGAGAGACAAATGAAAAGATGTATACCGCCAATCCCTTTCCGATAAGTTATCAACCTTTAAAAGATGGCAATTGGCAAGCCGATGTGAAAAAAATTGACCAAACACTAGGCCAAGCTGGATCACAATATGAAAAAATAAAAGTAATGACAAGCCGGATTGTCTTTAAAGAGATCCATGATAAATATGGAGTCAATATCATCAAACAGTCTGATTTTAACCATCTGGCGAAAGCTTTACATGTGGAACCTCTTCCCTTGCAACCGGGTGAAGCCATTTTTGTCGAGTCTAATATGACCAAGCGAAAAGAAAAGCTTAATCATCTACAAAGGCTTACATCAGATCAAGGAAATAAAAAACTGAAGGTTATCCAACAAATCGAATCGGGTATGCAAAGATATGTTGTGGTCTCTGATATTACCTATATTCAATTAAAATCACATATAAAAGAGGCAGAAAATAAGGATGAGATAGAATTTTTTTATGATATTCCTGCATGGAAAAACGATCAATTACCCAATTCCAGCTCTCCAGAAGTACAAGTGGGACAGAAATTACAAAGTTGGAATCAAGCAAACTTAGATAAAGGTAATTTCAACGGCTTTTTAACAACTCGTGGTGGAATGTATGATGAAATGAAAAAAGGAACAGCTGTGATTATGTTTGTTGGACTATTTATCGCTGCGATTTTCTCCGTATCGATGGCTAGTTTCCTTTACTTCAAGCTTTATACGGAATTAAATCAAGATCAACAAATCTATCATGGGCTGTCCAGAATTGGACTTAGCCTCCGAGAAATGAAAAAAGCAGCAACCATCCAAATCGCTTCTCTTTTCTTTATTCCACTCATTATTGCAGGTATTGAAACATGGATCGTTTTACAATCGCTAACCAAAGCGCTGGCTCTCGATTCGGCCTTTTTGCCTGTAGCGATTGCCATCAGCGGTTTTTTCGTAGCACAACTCATCTACTTCATTGTAGTTCGTTCTCGCTATGTATCTCAGTTAAATCGAGTCATGGTATGAATTGAAGTGACCCGTATCACCTTGAAGTGATACGGGTAGTGTTGATCCTTAGGACTGCTTCCAAATCACTTTCAGCATATATCCTGCCCCTCTCACTGTCTCAATCGCATTGCCGATTCCTAATTCTTTTAGTTTCTTACGAACACGGGTTACATAAACATTTAACGTATTATCATCAATAAAATGTTGATCATCCCATAATTTCTCTAGCAAGCGATCTCGGCTAACCACACGTTTAGGACGACTCATCAATACTTCAAGCAATGTAGACTCTTTCTGGGTTAGCTCTACGCTTTGATCATTTAACGTTAGCGTAAGACGCTCAGGATAAAGAACTAAACCTGATACTTCCACTGTTCTCTCTCCTTGTCTCATCGCATATTCTCCATAAGCTCTTCGAAGATGACTACGGATCTTAGCCATGACTAATTCATAGTCAAATGGCTTCGTGATATAGTCATCAGCCCCATTTTCTAATGCCATCACCTGATCCATCTTACTATCCCGTGCAGAAATAAACAGAATAGGACACGTAGAAAGGGTTCGAATCTGGCGACACCAATAAAAACCATCATATTTTGGTAAATTGATATCAAGTAAAACCATATCTGGTTGCGTTTCTCGAAATCGCTCTAATACACGATCAAAATCAGTGATAGTCACCGCGTGATAACCATATTTATCAATATGGGATTGTAGGAGCTTCATAATTTTCATATCATCTTCGACAATCATAATCGTAAACATGAGAACCCTACTTTCATCTATCTTTAAGTTTGGCTGAATGAATACATCTTATCTAATCCATATTATTCTCTCATTTTCTATTTCCAAATAGAACTTTCTATCCAAAGTTAAAATAAATCGGCTTAGCCCAAGGCTAAACCGACACACTTTCTTCTATTACAATGTAGGGTCTACCGGTTCTGATTCTAATGCCAAAATACCAAAGACACACTCATGAATGCGATATAAAGGCTCTTGGTTAATAAATCGCTCCAACGCTTCAAGCCCTAAGGAAAACTCTCGCAAAGCTAAACTTCTTTTTTTCCGTAGCCCGCGGGCTCGTAAGCGATTTAAATGTTCATGATCGGTATACTCGGGTCCATAAATAATCCGTAAATACTCACGTCCCCGACACTTAATCGCAGGTTGAATCAGTCCTTTGGGACCATAGGGAACAAAAGCAAGTGGCTTTACCACCATTCCTTCCCCACCTTGTGCAGTAATATCTTCCCACCACTGGATTCCAGATTCTATACTTGCTGGATCTTGTAAGTCGATCACTTGATAACGAGTAGCGAGCAACACTTCATTGTCGAATTGACAAAATTGATTGATTTGCCGCATATGCCATAGATGATCTTTATCTGAATGCATTTTCCCTTCTGTTGCCAAAAGATGAAATGGAGCCAATTTTAAATCAGCTGGTGACTCAACCTGCCAACAGTACCTGCGATATGCATTGATAAAACGCTGACTATTGTCCAAGCGGTGTTGATATCGAGTCAATAATCCATCAATCTCTACACCATTTTGCCGTGCTTGTTCGATTAGCTTTACAGAACCTGAAAGTGAATGGACTGCTGATGCACCTACAGCTGCATACTGTGTACGTAGTAACTCTTGCGCTTTAGCTGACCAAGGCATTAACTCACAATCGAGGCACACCCAATCCGTTTGGAATTCTTCCCAGAAGCCAGCTTGATCCAGAGCTTGCCCAAGCCGCTTTAATAATATATACTCCCATTTTCTTTCTGTAAAAAAGCGACGCCCTGTTCGTGTATAGCATATACCATTTGCACCTTGAGATAAGCCAAAGCGTTTTTGTGCGACCTCTTCTGTACGACATACAATCACAATGGCTCGCGATCCCATATGTTTCTCTTCACACACAACATGAGTAATTCCTTGCTTTGCATAATAAGCGAACGCCTCACGTGGATGCTCTAGATCATCACCATTCGGAGTGGTTTCGGATGGTGACATGGTCGGTGGTAAATAGATAAGCCATTTCGGATTCACAGTGTAACGACTCAGCGCTTCCACAGCAGCAATGGCATTTTCTTCATGAATACGGATGGCAGGTAGATAACGTGTTTGAATCATTTTCGCTGATACATCTTCGATATCTAACAAGCTAGAGTTACCTTTACATTCCTCTATTCTCCCTTGACTCCATCCAGGATTTTCCACATAGACTTGCTTTGCAGGAACAGAAACAATCTGTTTTTCTGGATAACGTAACGCGGTCAATGCCCCGCCAAATACACAACCTGTATCAATATTTACCGTTTGATTTAACCAAACGGGGTCACGATGTGGCGTGTGTCCGAATACCACAAAAGCCCGGCCTCGATAGTCTTTAGCCCATTCCACTCGAATGGGTAAACCATACTGATCCACTTCGCCTGTGGTTTCACCATAAAGAGCATATTCACGAACTTCACGCGAATCCCGGCCCTGATACTCTTCCTTTAAGCCCGCATGGGCGACGACCAGTTTTCCTTGATCAAACACGTAGTGGCTTACCACACTATCTAAAAACTGTCGTACTCGCTCTATCCACTCTGCTGATTCTCGCTCAAACTGATCCAGTGTCACTTCTAAACCATAATTAATCTGTACGTTTCGTCCATTTAGTTTACGTAATAACTTGTCATCATGATTTCCCATAACCATATAGGCTATGCCTGATTCAACCATATCCATAACCAAGCGAAGAACATCAGGGCTATTAGGGCCTCGGTCTACTAAATCACCTACAAATACAACTTTACGTCCTTCAGGTGGGGTCACCTTAAAGTGTTTATCACTGGTTTGTCTGGTTTCCTCGATGACATAACCAAGCTTTTCTAATAAATTCACCAGTTCGTCGAAGCAACCATGTACATCTCCAATAATATCAAGTGCACTTGTTTCATCTCTTTTATCTGTCCACAGTGGTTGTGATTTAATTTTTGCTACGTCTACTTCTTCTGGACTATTTAAGCGGTATATATATCGAAAGCCTTCTTTTTTGAGTCGTTTTAGAGATTTCTTTAATTGGATACAATGGGAATGAATCACACGACGTGGCAGTTTTCGATCTGCTCGTTGTTCATTTTGCTTAAAACAATCTTTTTCGGAGAGATTAAATACGATCACAACAGGTATCACATGATATTTCCGAGCGATTCCAAGTAACTGTTTTCTACCATTTTCCTGTAAGTTGGTTGCATCAATTACTGTTCTCTTGCCCATTTTAAGACGTTTTTCAACTACAGCATGTAGAATTTCAAAAGCGTCTTTGGAAACAGACTGATCATTTTCATCATCTACAATCATGCCACGAAAAAAATCAGACGAAAGCACTTCCGTAGGCAAAAAATGTTTCTTCGCAAATGTTGATTTGCCTGATCCTGATGCCCCCATTAATACGACTAATGAACTATTAGGAATTGTTATCTCCATGAACCTCACCATTTCTTAATTGAAATATAGCCATTTGTGTAGGGCTTCCTACTTCTTCATCAATTGGTCCTACCGAAGCCCACTTCACTTCATACTCAAATCGATTAGCAACTTGCTTTGCCCAAGCTTGAAACTCTGCCCGTGTCCATTCAAATCGATGATCCTTATGGCGAAATTGTCCAGATGCCAGACTTTCAAAGCGTACATTGTACTCCACATTGGGTGTGGTTAAAATAACGATGTTGTGTCGTGCATGGCCGAATAATATCTGTTCAAAAGCAGAAAGTTGCTCTATTTCCAAATGCTCAATCACTTCGACTACTGTTGCAGCATCAAATCCAATCCATCGCTTATCCCGATATAATACAGACCCGTGCCATAACTCCACCTGATTCATTTTTTGCCGTTCGAGTCTGGATTTCGCAATTTGCAAAGAAGTGTAAGAAACATCTACACCGACAATCCGGGTAAAACACTTTTCATTACCAAGCAATCGTAATAACTTACCGTCACCACATCCGAGATCCAATACACTTTTTGCTCCCAATAACTTGAGCTGATCGACCACTTGCTGTAGACGAATATCATGTAAGCGAAATGGCTTTTCCGCTTTTTCTTCTAATTCCTCTGACTCTTCATCATCAAGCATCGGGTTATGCAATTCTTCCAAATGTGAAATAGCGGTAGCTACGAGCTTATTACTATACTTTAGGTAACGCTTTGTAATTAGCTCATATTCAGGATGAGTAGATAGCCATTTTTCTCCATGCTTGAACAGCTTACCTAGCTCATCTTCTCCTACGAAGTAGTGCTTTTGATTATCCAAAACAGGAATTAACACATATAAATGAGATAATAAGTCCTTAAGACCAATTTCTTGACGTAAAGTAAGCTGATAATAAGGGCTTCTTCCCCATTCAGGAAACTGTTCATCTAAAGGAATTTCTATTAATTGAATTTCATAACCTAAAGGCTCAAATAACCTCTTAATCAGTTGTTTTCCACCACGTGAGGGAATTGCAGCTAACGTTGCTTCAAGTGGAATTCTCTTTTCCACCAGCTCAGGATATTGCTTACATCGTCCTGACAAAGCGGATGAATATACTTGAGCAATCGCTACACTTAAAAAAGAAGATGCAACATATGGGCGATCATTGACATACTTAAAATGCGACGATTTCTGTCCCCCACGAATGAGTCCAATGGGGTCAATATCTAAGAGTAAGGTCGCTGTACAGCGACCTTCTGAAGCTTCTGGATAAAATACATGAACTTGTCCAAAAGATAGCGAAAAAGACTGTGCACGTGCTGGATGTTTATGTAATAAAAAACCTAAGTCAGTCGCTGGTTGATGTGTTGATGTAATAGATAAATACATGTTTCTTCCTCTCTCATCAATTATTTTCTAATTTATAGAATACACTTTCTAAACACAATTGTTAAGTAGCTTTAGAATGACTAAAAAAGGAGAAGATACCTCAAAAGAGGACTTCTCCTTTGTAAAGATCATTTTTTCTACGATATCATTACCAGGAAACCTCTCCATAAGCTCGACATTTTGTCATGTTCCACCTTGGTTCTTGACATCTGAGTCGAAGACGATATGAATTTCCACGATGTGTTGACGCCTTTACAACTCTCTTTCCTTTGTCTTTAATCGTACCATTGGCAATCGCATTTCCATGATTATCAAATAAATCAAACCCGACATTGAGGTTATTATGAGTCTCAACTGAAACAGTGACGGTTCTTGAACCTGGTGAAAACCAGCCTGTATAAACAGGACCGCTTCCCGACAGGTGGACACCATGTCTAGCTGCAAATGCCTCACCATTTAGTCCAAGTAAGAATGTTAATGCAATAGTTGATACCACCATACATCTCCACTTATTAATCGATTTCATTCCATCCCTACCTCTCTTTTATAAAATGGTTTCAGTTCACTTTTATGCAATAATCCTTTTTAAAATACCTATTTCTATAAAAAAGGATAGTCTCATAGCAAAAAACCATCCCAACTACGGAATGGTTTTAGCTTACCTAAAGTCTTTGCTGTGGCGAATTTTATCGACAGACTCAAACATTGTATCGATCGACTTTTTCATGTACCGGAAAAAACAATCGTTTTATTCCCTGTTACCCATACCCGATCGTTCAAGTGCCAACGAACAGCACGAGCTAGAACTAACCGCTCTGTATCTTTACCAATTCGTACGATATCCCTAACCGTGTCTAGATGGCTGATTCGTTGCACGTCTTGCTCGATAATTGGACCTTTATCGAGTTCTGAAGTTACATAGTGAGCAGTCGCTCCTACTAATTTAACTCCTCGGTCATAAGCACGATGATATGGCTTGGCTCCCTCAAATGCGGGTAAGAAAGAATGATGGATATTAATCATCCGATTCTTATACTCCTTAACCATCCAATTCGGGATAATTTGCATATAACGGGCTAAAACAATCGTATCAATCTTTTCTGCTTGAAGAAGCTCAGCTTGTTTGCGAGCGGCTTCTTCTCTTGTTTCTTTAGTCACTGGTATATGATAATAAGGAATTCCATAGGGTTCGACCAAAGGCTTTAAATCTAAATGGTTACTAACCACCATGGTAATCTCAGCATCTAGCTCTTTATTTCGCCAACGCCAAAGTAAGTCTTCTAAACAATGATCTGCTTTAGATACAAAGATAGCCATACGATGCTTACGCGATGCAGGAATCATACGCCATTCCATTTCAAAGGGTTCAGCAATTCTGGCAAACTCTTTCCTCAGCTCTTCAATGTTTTCTGATAAATCATCGAATCGAAACTCGACTCTTAGAAAAAAGTGATCCCCGACAACATATTGTTCCGAATTACTTAAGTTCGCTCCCTGCTCATTTAGAAAGCGGGAGATGCCCATGGTAATACCCGGTTGATCCACACAAGAAACAAGCAGTCTTCCTACTTCCCCTTTTTTCACTTGATGTGGTATTAATTGCTTCATCTTTTTCCACCTCTATAAAATGATAAAAAATACCCGAAATAAAACATATATAAATAAGTATATAATTAATCGATATAGGATTATATAATTTGATAACACAAATATATTTACCTATTACTGAAAGGTTTTTATATGATATATCCACTTTCCTCTTTTGTATAGAAACATCAAACCTTTGAAAATCGGGTAATTACATCCCGTATCCTAATTTTTATTTTTCCAACATCAATGATCCAGCCAAGGTTATTACAAATGAGCATCATTATTTGCTAGTGACTTCTTCACTACTATTCACCATATCCATAAGCAGTGCGAGTAAAGCATAACACAATACTTAGTCACTTTCTACAAACTAACTCTTACTCCATTTCAATCATATTAAGCGGTTTCATATTGTTTCTTCGAGGTATGAGGTCGACTTAGCCGAAAAATGCTCTTCTATTTATTTTTGGTTAATCGACACCACTCATTCACCGATTCTTTTAAATAAGAGATTACTCTCTAATCAGATGGATTTATTTTAAATCATTCTATACTTATATTGTAGAGAAGCTTTGCTCAATACATAAACCTTCTATATACTATTCTCATGGAAAGGACGTGTTCTTTATGACAGCCAGGGCAAAGCAAATTTTTGAGTACTTACTTGCGATTAAAAACTTGTCCTCGCCGCCGATTCGCCGAATTCAAGACGTTGAAACATATCTATTTATTGAAGATTTCCCACAAGGTGATGGATGCTATCTATTTGGAACAGGGAAAGATCCTGATGCTTGGTTAGAAGTACATAAGCAAACGATTATCCCACCACCAGAGCCCCATGATTCCTTCCGCTCTTGGTTATCCACAAACTATGAAGACGAAACGGTTCTACCTCAAGTGCTTGAGCAAACTAAAAATAATAGTCAAACCGAGTATTTCACAGACTCTATGGATCGAACTCGTCATTATCATACTTGGCTAAACGCGTGGAAAAACTGGGCAGAAGAAACTCGGCGCAGAAAAGCAATACAAAAGTTATATATTCGCTTATTTACACTTGAACAACAAATGAAACGTGAAGGAGAACGATTCGAGGTCGCCTTCGGACATGGCATTTTAAATTGGAAACATGATAAAGGGACCATTTATCATCCTTTATTTATTACCCGATTGGAAATCGACTTTCAACCACAAAAAGGGATCTTTACTTTATCTCCGACCAGTCAGGGAACGATCTTCGAAACTGAAATGTTAGCAGGTCTTGATCTACCCAATGAGTCCTTCATATCGGATATACGTACTTCTATCGAAGAGATACAACCCAATCCTTTATCATCTGAAGAGATCTATTTATTTTATCAAAAGATTATCCATTCCATTCATCCCAAAGGGCAATTTATTTCTGAAACAAGTGAGGTACCCTCCACAGAAATTCCTACTATATTAGACCGGACTGTCTGGTTTATACGCAAAAAGTCAAGCCAGATCTGGAAAGATGAACTACGTACAGTCATAAAAGCTCTCGATAACAATTTGACCATACCGAAATCTATTCAGTCATTAATACAGGTAGATGTAAGTCCTCCCGATGAATTAGAGCAAAAGGAATGGGAAAGTATTGGCAAAGATCTTTATTTTCCACTTCCAGCCAATGAAGAACAAAAAGATATCGCCCGTCGCCTTGCTGAAAGTTACGCTGTCACGGTACAAGGACCCCCTGGAACCGGAAAAAGTCATACCATTGCCAATCTAATTTCCCACTTGCTAGCACATGGAAAAAAAGTACTTGTTACTAGTCACAAAGAACCTGCTTTGCGAGTACTTGCCGATAAAATACCTGCATCCATCCGTTCACTCTGTGTATCATTACTCGGGCGAGATTCAAAATCGATCCAAGAGATTGAAAATGCCATTCGCTCGATCTCTTATGAAGTGGACTCCATCAACTTGAGGAAACTGGGAGAAGAAATTCAAAGACTAGAGCAGGAGCTAAAAGAGACACGAAAACATATCGCACAAATACGTGGAAAGCTACAAAAGATCGCTGAATACGATACGCAAGAAATTAACTGGGATGGCGAAAAGCTGAATCCACTGGAGACAGCTCAGCGTCTGAGCAAACTTCAGCCTAGCTTAGGGTGGATTCCCGATCCCATTCATTCTCTCCCACCACTCAGCGATCAAGAAATGCGCCAATTATGGAAGATGCTCAAGGAGTTTCCACCCAATATCGAACAAATATCACAGCAAAAATTACCTGATTTAATTCTTATTGATCCACCTGACTCCTTTTCACAGTGGGTCCAAGTCGGCAATCAATTAAAGGCACAGATGGAAGAATCTCATATCTTACTTGAAAAATATAACTTGCCTTATAAAGCAGAATGGCTTTCACAATTAGAAGCAAAATTAGACCCCGTTTTATACCATCAAGATATCCTATCAACTTCTCATTTTCAGAATATCTTAGATGATTGGATCGCCGATGGTGAACGGCAAAAGATCTGGATCGATTTGTTTATCTATGTAAAAAATGCTTTAGAAGAAATAAGCCGTATTCAGAATCGAGTGGCTGAATACGATTTAAATATTCCAGATATACCTAAGCATCAATTAGTTCAAGATCTAAATCTAATCGCTGAACGACTGAAAACTCATAAAAGATTAAGTACATTTTTCCTAATAACTTCTGGAAGGAAATTAAGATATTTATTGGATTTCCCAGTGATAGAAGGGCGAACGATTCAATCAGTGGAAGATGTTGAAATCCTACTTCACTATGTCACATTACTAGAGAAAAAAGAGCGTCTTATCCGCAAATGGAATACGACTCTCCAATCTGTCAAAGGTCCTACTTTATCTATTTCAGATCCCCGCTATATCGCTACAGCGGATCATCAATTAAAATATTTCGAGCAAGTTTTCAGTCTAGGAAAGCAGATTCAGGAGATAAGAGAAAATTGTTTAGATGTCAAGTTACCGCTCCATTTCGCTTGGAATCGCTTCGAATCTTTGCAAGAGTTAAAACAAGCAATCCAAGCTACTAAAATCCATATTCAATTCCAAAATTGGCAACGCACGGATGAAGCCAAGCAGAAACAACTGCGTAAATGGATGGAAAACATTCATAGTCATCCACTTTGTCAGACGTTATATCAAGCTTATCTAAATAAAGATGAAAAAACATGGGCGGATGCCTATGAGCAAGTCAAAAAATTACAAGCATCACTCGAACAATATGATGAATGGAAAAGCTTAATTCGTAAGATTGAAAATAAGGCTCCTTTATGGGCAGAGCAATTATGCAAAAAAATGGGCACAGCAGAACCATTTCCAAGCAATTGGAAAGCAGCTTGGGATTGGCGTAGAGTTTATACACTCATCGAGAAACTAAACTCACTTTCTCCTGAAAAATTAGAAGCCAAGCTTCAAGAAGAAGAAAGACGAGAACGAAGACTAATCGAACAGCTCGTTGCAAAGTCGGCATGGCGTGAGCAAATCACTCGCATTACCGAACCAAAAAGGCGCTCCTTAATGAATTGGCGATACTATATCAAAAAAATCGGCAGAGGAACAGGAAAGTTTGCACATCAATATCGACAGGAAGCAAAAAAGGAAATGAAAGTGTGTCAAACCACAATCCCTGTCTGGATTATGCCAATTGATCGGGTTATCGAAAATATCAGCATATATAACGAAAAATTCGATGTGATCATCGTGGACGAAAGTAGCCAGAGTGATATTTTCGCTTTGTCCGCTTTACTTCGAGCCAAAAAAGCGGTCATCGTAGGAGACGATGAGCAGATCAGCCCAGCTACTGTTGGGATTGATCACTCGGAAATACACAGACTGATCGAACGTTATTTATATGACATTCCACAAGCAAATAGCTTAGATCTACAAACATCTTTATATGATATCGCTGTACGAATTTTCCCTAGTAAACTCATGCTACGAGAGCATTTTCGTTCCGTCCCAGAGATTATTGAGTTTTCTAATCATCTATGTTATGAGGGGGAAATTATCCCCTTACGGCTTTCAACTCAGCAAGAGAGAATAGACCCACCTCTACTTGCGATCAAAGTGGATGGCTTTCGACATGAAACCCGTAAAATCAATGAAGCTGAAGCAGAGGCCATCGTTCATGATATGACACAAATGGTGAAAGATCCTGCTTTTCAAACTCATACGATCGGTGTGATATCCCTACTGGGGCATGAACAAGCAGAATTAATCGAAAGCAAGTTGAGAGATACCATTGGAGAAGAAAAGATCTTACAACATCAGATTATTTGCGGAGACGCCTATACCTTTCAAGGAAATGAACGCGATATTATATTTTTATCAATGGTGGTCGCCACCAATGTTCGTTTCCAAACACTGGTTCGAAAAGATCTCAAACAACGTTTTAATGTTGCAGCCAGTCGAGCTAGAAATCAGATGCGACTCTATCATTCGGTAGAGTTAACACGGTTAAATCCCGAAGATCTACGCTATCGCCTACTCCATCATTGCCAAGAGACTAAATTTAAACTTCAAAAAATAGAAAACCCAGAAGAACTTTGTGAGTCTCAATTTGAATTAGATGTATATCGATTGATCCGATCCAAAGGTTTTCAGGTATATCCACAGGTACAAATCGGACGACATCGGATTGATCTAATCATCGAAGGAACACAAAATCGCCTAGCAGTTGAATGTATTGGAGATCGGTGGCAAGGTGGTAAAAGGTGGCATGAAGCGATACAACGACAACAAATTTTAGAGCGAGCGGGTTGGACATTTTGGCGTATTCGCGGTAGTTCTTTCTATCTCAATCCAGAACAAACCATGGAACCACTATGGAAAAAGCTCGCCGAAATGGGAATTGAACGAGAGTTAGAGATGGTATTATAAAAGAGAATGAAAAAAGGGCTTCTATGGATGATCACTTCTTCATCTTGAACATCATCCAAGAGCCCTTTTTTATTATAGGCAACTTTTTATTCTATTACAGCATGTTACATCATTCGATTGAAAATCCAGATCATACCTAGAGGAAGTTTGTTGCACCATATAACAGTAGATGAGGTAGCTGTTAAAGCCTTGATGTATTTAAAGGCTATTGGAAAAGCGAAGAGGGGAACCAAAAAGTACTAAGAGATCGTTGGTTTTACATTGGAGACCTTGGCAAACTGGATGAGGATGGCTTCTTAATCCTAGTAGATCACCTATCTGGTGGTGAAAATATCTATCCTTCGCTGTTCATTTTTTACAGAATATCCAAGTATACATATTAACCTATTCTATTTGTATATTCAATTAATTACAATGACGAATTTACATTTTTATAGTATAATAATATTCAATTATATAATTAAAGCTATCTCATTAAATAATATTTTATATATTTTCACGCAACAAAACTCCTCCTACCACCATTTTCTCTAAAACTAGATATCGTTTGAACTCCACAATCCAATCATGTACTATCTCATTTATTGCTCACTTTAAATAGAAAATGAATTTCATACGGCGAATTTTACCGCCAGATTTATGTAATTACACCTTTTTTCTGTTTTCTATCAACTTAACTTATTTAATTAGGAGAGTGGCCCATGAATATTAACATTGGAAGTCTTCTATCCGATCGCGCCCAATATTCACCCAATTTTGAAGCAGTTGTCGATCCACAAGTACGTTATACTTATGGAACATTCAATAATCGAGTCAACCAAATGGTACAATGGCTACAAGAACAAAATATCCAAAAAGGGGATCGTGTTGCTCTCTACTGTCGCAATAGTGTAGCGATGGCAACCGCTTTTTTTGCGCTTAGTAAATTAGGAGCCATCACTGTTCTTTTAAACACGGGTCTACATACTAATGAGTTATATTATATGATTCAACAGAGTGAAGCAAAAGCAATTCTTTATGATGATAAATTTGTCCAATCCATTCCACAACTTCAAAAAATCGAATCACTCCAGCTATTTATCCAAATCGGCTCGAATGTAGAAACATCACACCCTCTATTTGACTCTATTTTTTCAGATGAAATCGTCCCTGAACCTACTATCACAGCCAGTGGAGATGACCCTGCTCTACTGATTTATACTTCAGGTACAACTGGTCGCCCCAAAGGGGTTATGATTAGCCATAACAATTTATTTGCCAATGCATTAGCAACGCTTGCTTCGATTGATTGGCGTGAAGGTGATCGCTACTTAGCCGTTGCTCCCCTCTTTCATATCAGTGGTCCTGTTATTATGACGGTTTGTGCATATCGTGGCATGACAATCGTAGCTATGCCCGAATTTCACCCTGTTTACATTTGGGATGTCATCGAAAAAGAAAGAGCTACCAGCTTTATGTCCGTACCTGCCATGCTACAGTTAATGATTAATGCCCCTAATTGGTTAGAAAAAGATATTAGCTCTTTACGATCCATCCTTTGTGGAGGGACCTTTGTTCCCGAATCATTAATTCGTCTTTTTGATTCATATGGTATTCATGTTAACCAAGTTTATGGTTGTACGGAGGCATCAGGTGCCATCACCTTCTGGCAACAACGACTAGGAATGAATAAATGCCATACGGCTGGAAAACCGCTTGCTTTTGCACAAGTAAAGATTTTTGACCCCATATCGGGTCAAGAACTCCCTATTGGAAAAGTAGGTGAGGTAGCTGTTAAAGCTCCTTATGTATTTAAAGGTTATTGGAAAAACGAAGAGGAGACCCAAAAAGTACTGAGAGATGGTTGGCTTTACACAGGAGACCTTGGCAAACTGGATGAGGATGGTTGTTTGATCCTAGTCGATCGCCTGAAAGACCTCATTATCTCTGGTGGAGAAAATGTTTATCCGGCAGAAGTGGAAGCCATTTTACAAAATATCGATGGGGTTGCTGAAGTGGCTGTTATTGGTGTGCCAGATAAGACTTTAGGAGAAGTTCCCCGTGCTTATGTCGTGAAAAAGCCTGACTCCAATTTGACTGAATTCGATATCCTAAAACATTGTTATGGAAGGCTAGCTGCTTTTAAGTGTGGTAATGATGTGATTTTTATCGATAAGCTACCACGTAATGCCTTTGGCAAAGTAATGAAAGATGTACTCAGAAAACAAGCTGCTCAGGATTTATAAGCTAGAAACTAGATCCTATTTTGCCTTTACCTAATAACATGTCCAGTAGGTAAAGGCTTTTATTTATTTAATAATATTAAATAATTTTCACTATTTATTTACATAATCAATCATACTATCCAACTAAAAAATGGTATCATGTAATCCGTCCTAAAAAATCCCTTATCATTCAGGTAATAACATTTGTAACTTTTTAGCACTTACTCAACATGAACAGGGATATATAAGGAGGATTTTATGATACGTAAAATACTGGTTCTATTTTCCACGCTTGCTTTCGTTCTGAGTGTGGGATGTACGTCGAAGGAAAAACAAACTGAAAGTCGTTCCACAAAGCCTCTATCCACATCCACTTCCAATAATATAGATAAGCCCAAAAGAGAACCAACTCAAGTGGAGAAACTGTTGCTTCAACCACCCGGAAAGTACAGTGGACAAAATTATAATGAGGAAAAAGTCAAAAAAGAATTAGATAAGCTTCCGAACAATTTGACTACACAACAATATTATGATGCTTTTCTAAAACTCGTAGCTGAAGACTATCGTCCTCATGTAACCACCTTCATTAACTTTGACACATCCATTCAAGTCAATCATGCTCAACCTACAAAAGATATCACTTTACCTTCTAGTAAAAAAGTTCACTTCTCTCTTCTTTTGGATGCGAGTGGGAGCATGAATGAAAAAATAGGTTCGGAAACCAAAATGGACATCGCTAAAAAGGCAATTCAACAGTTTGCCCAAAAACTTCCCAAAAATGCTTCACTCTCTTTACGTGTTTATGGACATAAGGGAAGTAATCAGGAACAAGATAAAAAAACATCCTGTGCCAGTACAGAAGAAATATACCAAGCAGTCGGCTATGAGCAAAGCTCATTCCAAAACGCACTCGATTCAGTCAAAGCATCCGGCTGGACACCCATTGCTAAGGCACTACAAAATGTGAAGCAAGATATCCCCAAGAATTCAACTGAAAGTATCGTTTACGTGGTAAGTGATGGAATCGAAACTTGTGGTGGAAACCCTGTCAAAGCAGCTGAGTTATTAAGCCAAGCCAATGTCAAAACAGTCGTTAATATCATCGGATTTAAAATCGACGATCAAGGGCAAAAGATGCTAAAAGAAGTAGCTGAAGCAGGAAATGGAGAATATACAGATGTCCAAGATGAGCAATCCTTAAAAAAATACTTAGACAACCAGTATAGTCAACTATTAGACGAATGGGACAAATGGCAAAGTAAGGGATTGAAGGAAGCTAATAAAATTCAAGACCAAAAGTTAAAACTTGCCAATGAAACGCAAGATAAAATGATGAAGTTAAACAATATTGAACAGAAGCATCTAACCGCTGCCCGTAAATATCTAGAAAAGAAATTTGACCAATACGATCATCCAGTCAACAAAACGTTCGACCTCATTTATAAACGCGATTCGATCGTTTTCAAATATGCCTATGAAGTCGGGAATAAACTCTGGAATAGAGCCTATGAGAACGGAAATAAAGAGTGGAATCGTATTTACGAGAAAGGTAATAAAGAGTGGAGCAATGTCTACGAAGAAAAAAATAAACAGTAGATGTGAATCGATTTTAGAGAAAGAAGGTCCTAGATCAAATAGGACCTTCTTTTTTATATGATTCAATGTTTCCCTCTAAATCTGCTTCCATATGTCTTCATATCATACAAGATTGATCGATTCGGATAAAAGCTCTATTTTTCCCCTCTCAATCATCTTCTAACAGCTTTTCCTTAATCTCCTTAATCGTTAAACCTTGCTCTTGTTTTAGCTTTTGGATCTGAGCCAGTCTTTGTAGCGCACCAGTCCGATGATACCGCCTTACCATCTTTTGATCCATCTGATAAAAAGGGAGTAAGCCCTCTTCCGTATAAAACTTCAAAGTACTATATCGAACTCCAGATAACTGGACAAGCTCACCTATGGTAACATATTCAGCATTTTGGATTACTTCTAACTTTCTTCTTCGCGACATAGACTCACCTAATTTTTATGTTGTAGCCGCTGCTGCACCAACAGCTACAACAGAAGCATTAATCTCAGCAATCGCTTTTTCAATCCATTTTACCCATTGTAGACTTTCATTATCTTTTAATTCCTTTAGCCTTTTTTTCAACTGGTCACGCTCGTAATTTGAAAAATACTCCTTCAACATTTTTGTTTCTTTTAACAAGAAACTAAGTGCAACTGTTTGTTCATCTACGGAGCCCTCTTCCAGTAGTTCAGCTCGAATCCTCTCAATTATTCGAGCTTGTTCGTCCTTAACCGCTTCATATTTATGGGTAGGGAACATAAATAAAAATGTATCTTCTTTATGAGTGACTACCCCTTGTTCACATAGACTCTCTAAAATAGACCGATGTACATTCTTACGAATACTTCCCTTACTATAGTAAAAAGATGAAATCCACTTTTTCAAACTTTTCTCTTTCGAGGAGTCCGAAAGAACTTCAATTACTTGATCCAAATAGCTAATACCAGTCGGGTCTACTTGAGTGAGATAAACTTTTCCCTCTTCATTGATTGATATCACTTTTCTGAGTAATAACTCAATAAAAACAGCACCTACACTATATAATTCTTTATAGCTCCGGTAATCCAACTTAAAACGATGCATCTTTTCATCTAAACCTAAAAAAACCAGCTCTTCCGGCACAGTAAACTGTTTATTCATATTCTTCACTCCGGTAAATTTGATATTAGTCAAACTTACTACTTACTACTTACTACTTACTACTTACTACTTACTACTTACAATATAACCTAAAGTATAAAAAGCTGCAATATTGTTTTCACCTTAAAAATGAATTAATTTGTGACTACATTTATTCATGACAAGTCAATCATTTCAAATAGTATAGTAAGAAATATCGTGCCTATTATTTGTATAGAGCATCAAAAAGATCTCTGCCATATTTTTGAATTTTGTTATAATTAATCATATAATACTTTAGCTTAATGTTTAAGGGTGGGTAACCAATGATCCAAAAGAAAATTGCTTTACTATCCATCGTCTTTCTAATCAATCTGATCTTATTCGGATGCAGCACGTTCATGAATAACAAAAAAGTGTTCACTGGTGAAAGTAAACATTGGAAGGTACAGTTTGAAGTCACAAAAAAGCCAGATGATAACAGCACGAATGGAAGTTTCCAGTTAGAGTTTTTAGGAGGTCAATTTTTCAAAGGTGAGTATCAACTTATAATTAATAATGAAGTAAGAAAGTCAGGTACTGCTAATCTTGATACTAGACATCGTAAAGAGAAATATCCATTTGGATATAAATCTCGCTCAAATTATGATTATGATCACGTGCAAAACAGCACCATTACTTACATTATCAAATGGGATGGTTTTGAAGAAAAAATAAAATTAACACCCCAATAAACGAAAATCAGCTCCCTCAACACGATAAATTCTCCCTTTTGCCATCCCAAGTAACCGAGAAGCTGCTCCATCTCCGATCCGTCCTGCCAAGGTTTCGATATCTTCGTTTGAACTAAATAGAATTGGTCGCTTCATTCGCCATCATTCATTGATCACATGATAATAGACACTTTGTCTAGATGGTGTAGGATGTGCCTTGCCGATATCATCCCAAATTAACACCGGAACGCAAATTAAACTTTGGATACCACCGCTAGCGAAGATGGGAAATTGACTGTAGTATCCTTGGACGATCTCTTTTTCAATGCCTGAATTCGCTTGGTAATCTCCTCTATCACCAGTGGATTGCTTGTCTTTAACCTTAGTGACATTCCTTTTCCCTACCTTTTGTGCCCGTAATTTGGCTTGCTTTCTCACATACCGATCTCGTATGACTGCTCCACAATAGGCAAATGAGCGTATTCGGTCATGAGTATGCTTCGGCTTAAACGCACGAAAAGCATAGTCGATCCCTTCCAATATGTCGTCCAAAGGAATATGATCTTCAATCAACCTCGCCATCGCATGATAATCAGCAGGTGTTGGAATGATTCCCACTCCTCTTTGACGCAAAAACGCTTCTTCCATTTGACTGATGGGGTCTTTTTCTTCTTCCTTTCTATCTTCTTCTATGAATTCTTTCATATAATGGTCATTTTTGCTCTCTCTTACTTCCATTTTTGCGCTATCAGTTGAATGGGTTGCATATCCTTTCTTCCAAATAGCCTGTGAGCCAGAGTTTTTGCATGGAATCACTTCCCAAAGGACATGATTTATATTTCAGAATTTTATTATAAATCTAATTATTATCAACTGCCAATTACTAATTTATTGAGAGGTATTGATTATGATAAATTAAACGACATAAACCACGTCTAAAAAAGCTACTAAAACAAATAGATAAAACACAAAAATGGCTTTCAGAGATAACCGGAATTAATGAAGCCACTTTATCCATTGATTTTTTATTAGGTATAGATAATAACTGTCAAACTCTTAATCAAATAAAACGAGGATTCGAGAAAATGGATATAAAGGATATTTTAGAATATCCTACAGCTTGTCGACAAAGTTCATTTTTGAACAGGTCGACAAGCTTTTTTTGTCGAATAAAGAAAGTAGAAAGTTATAAATGGGGGATGTTTTGTGTTAACCAAACGAGGGGAAAATGGTCGACATCAGATGGAGATTATAGCATTAGATGATTTGGTACCTGCGGACCATTTGGTCCGCAAAATCGAAGAAAGCATCAATTTTGACTTTATCTATGATCTTGTTGAAGACTATTACTGTTTGGATAATG
>NZ_KZ845679.1 GCF_003313465.1 Thermoflavimicrobium daqui | reverse complement strand
TGCGATTTATTTAAAACTTTGAATTAACAGGTACGTTTTGTCTTGTTTAGTTTTCAAAGATCATTACTGCTTGTTGAAGCAGCTTTATTATCTTACCACTCAGCTTCTTTTATGTCAACAACTTTTTCAAGTTGTTTTCGAAGCTTTTTCTTGTTGTCTGCTGTTCATCAGCGACGAATAATAATATACCATGTTATCTCTCTATAAATCAAGTACTTTTTTAAAAAGAGTAAAAATAAAATCAGTATATTATTTCTAGTGTTTAGAATGGTCGGGAAGACAGGATTCGAACCTGCGACCCCATGGTCCCAAACCATGTGCTCTACCAAGCTGAGCTACTTCCCGATTTTCAAATAA
>NZ_KZ845678.1 GCF_003313465.1 Thermoflavimicrobium daqui | reverse complement strand
CGAATAATAATATACCATGTTATCTCTCTATAAATCAAGTACTTTTTTAAAAAGAGTAAAAATAAAATCAGTATATTATTTCTAGTGTTTAGAATGGTCGGGAAGACAGGATTCGAACCTGCGACCCCATGGTCCCAAACCATGTGCTCTACCAAGCTGAGCTACTTCCCGATTTTCAAATAAATTATGGCGCGCCCGAGAGGAGTCGAACCCCTAACCTTTTGATCCGTAGTCAAACGCTCTATCCAATTGAGCTACGGGCGCAATAAAATAATGGAGCGGAAGACGGGATTCGAACCCGCGACCCCCACCTTGGCAAGGTGATGTTCTACCACTGAACTACTTCCGCAAGTAAATAAGTAATGAATGGCCAAAATAAAATAAAAATAACAGCACCAAAAAAGAAAACTCTCATGTTATTTATTCAGTAATGCTAAGACGGTGTAACTCTCTGCTTAATCTAAAGTAAAAGCCTATCCAAAAACCGAAAATTCATACGGTTCATTATGACAAAAGTAATTATATCAGGGTTTTGATGAAAGTCAATACCATTTAAAAATTAATTTATAACGAAGAAAACAGACTTCATCAGAAAACCTGCTGCAATTAGCACTAGGTTTTTACTGCTTTAAACAAAAAATAACAGTTCCATAACGTACGGAAACTGCTTCAGATCAACGTATTTTAGATAAGCTTCCAAGCGGGCTCGAACCGCTGACCTCTTCCTTACCATGGAAGTGCTCTACCTGCTGAGCTATGGAAGCAATGGCTCCGCAGGTAGGACTCGAACCTACGACCGATCGGTTAACAGCCGATAGCTCTACCACTGAGCTACTGCGGAATATTATAAGCTTCATAAACAAAAACATGGTAGATAAAATA
>NZ_KZ845677.1 GCF_003313465.1 Thermoflavimicrobium daqui | reverse complement strand
ATAAGCGCTGAAAGCATCTAAGCGCGAAGCCCACCTCAAGATGAGATTTCCCTCTGACTTGTTCAGGTAAGACCCCTTGTAGATGACGAGGTGGATCGGTCCGAGGTGTAAGCACAGCAATGTGTTTAGCTGACGGATACGAATCGGTCGAGGGCTTAACCTACTTACTCTCACTCTGACTTCATTTCCTTTCTAATTTTCAAGGTGTGTGATTCACACATCTGAATATTGTCCCAGAATCACAGATTCCGGGAAACGTCTGGTGATTATAGCGAAGGGGTTCCACTCGTTCCCATCCCGAACACGACAGTTAAGCCCTTCTGCGCCGATGGTACTTGGGGTGCAGACCCCTGGGAGAGTAGGTCGTTGCCAGGCATACAAAGAAAGCTATCCAATTTTGGATAGCTTTTTTACTATTTTACTCTAGGAAGTTTTCATGAATAGGTGCTCCCTGTTGTTGGACTTCATTGAAGAAAATAGAGACAATAACCCCTAAACTGTCAAATAAATAAATACGAATGAAAAACGGATATATAACTACTTCTTTCTCAATGCTCTCTTGACATGGAAATTATCCTTCATAAGTACGAATTCATCTATTTCATATAAATAAAGTCCAATTTAAAATAAATATTAATGTACATATATAAAATATCGACAATTATGTATATATTTATTATAATATTCTTTAAAGTTTAAATTTTAGAAAGGGATGAGGCAATGCCGGTGGTAATCGGATTTTGTTTTCTATGTCTTTGTGTCGGTATTATTTATTATACTGTAGGACGTTATCTGGCTGGATTTCCCTACTCCATTGTTCCTTGGGAGATTATTTTAGACTTATATGTTTGGTTATATCCTTTTGTAGTTGTTTATTTCTTTTTAAAATGGAAAAGAAAATATAATTTGAAGTATGAAGAAAAGGAAAATAAGGAACGGGATGTGATTACAACCAAATTATTTGGTAAATTACACTTACCTCAATATGTACCTGATACTTTGTTAATTATTAACATTGGAAGTTTTTCAATCGGTTGGATTACAATAGTATGGTCTAATGTGCCGATTACCTACTTCATTTTATTATTTGCAGTATTTTCAGGTGCCTATTTTTTATTTGAATTTACGGTTCGATGGAGCAAAAAATATGAAGAACTGAATGAGTTAAAATTGGAGAGATTAGAAATAAAGTTAGCATTAGCGGAACAAAAGATAAAATTGTTGGAGCAAAGAAATGATTTTTTAGAAGAAAAGTTAGAGTTAATAAATGAAAAGGCGAAACTTCTTAAGAAGAGGGAATAATTAAAAAAATAATTATGGAAGTTATTAATGATCTTCCCTGAATGATTAAAGAGACGATATCTTTATAAACTCGGATAAAATCAATTTTAGTCAGCTAGTTCATTGAAGAATACGTGAATAGGATAGAAAGTGATATCAATGTAATCTTCTTTGTTATTTGGAAGGAATGACATATATGATGGTATTTTAAGAGCTACTTTCATCGTCATTTTTCAGGGAAACAAATATAAGCACTAACAGCATATATGTGACTAAACGAAATGCAGATGATAAACCATTCCATTTACTCGACATCCACATCGCAAACCATTCTCCACCAACTACCTGAAAACCGAAGAACCAGAGCAGACAACAACAAGTCAAGGCAATCAAGGAAAGCCTCTTGGCTTCATGAAAGGTTTTCCCATCAGCATGAACATGTTTAAACAGTTGATAGCTTCCTTTTAAACATAAAAAAGCAATCAATCCTTCAAAAAGGATAATCGTAAGATAAGCGATATGATGAAGTACTGGGGACGTAATTGCTCGATACATTAACTGGTTGTCAAGAAAGGTTGTATCCATTGATAGGACATGCCTGACAAATTGAAAGTTACTATCATAATCCGTTACATTATTAAAGAAAACTAAGAGTGCATAGATACCCACCGTTAAAACTAAAATCGCTTTGGTCAAGCGGATGACTTTAAAAGTTGGTAAGGATTTCATTATGCCAACTCCTTATTTATTTTGCTTGGAATAGTCTTGTTTATGAATTTTATGTAATGAGACTAGTTATTATTTCAATTATATATTAATTTATAGACTATTTACAATCATACAAATGAAGGATGCTCTTTAACTTTGTATAATTAAAAGTTTGAGCCTGCCTTAGAAACGATTTCAAGATCAACGATAGTTCATCTGCTCGAACGTCATCCTAATGATCGCTTTGTTGTGTATATGGACAAGTTATGCCATAGGAACGCAATTAGAAAAAGAGCTTGATATTTAATCCATGACTCTCCATATGATTTACGAGGAAAAAGAAACTATTTTGAAGCATAACCTGTTTATGATATAGCTTGGCAAGGGAGAAACCGAGCAACGCTTCCATTCCTCTAGGTTGATAAGTTTACGAGTCTCCTGTCGGCAATGCTCATGAAATGGTAGCTAATTAAGTGACGTGTTGATTTATACAACAACCTCGCTAAGCTTTGTTAATGGGATATATTTAAATTATATTAAGTATTTATTTTGACTCTTGTAAGAATATTTTAATTATAAATTAATATCTGTTACTAATAGATATATTTGTTACACTACAATGGTTAATAGATGTTGAATGAAATGAATATAAAACCTATTAACCTACATAGTGAAACTGATAGAGTAGATAGGGGGACAATGATGAAAAGACGTATGGCAAAATGGTTATTTACTCTACTAGTTAGCTTTACAATGGTTTTTAGTTCATCAACTGCCTTTGCTTCTTCAGCAAATGAGACAGTAGACTTTAAAGCGATGGCATATAATGTGTATATGCTATCCTCCTCCTTGACAGGTGGTTGGAAACCATCTTTCAGAGCGGACTTAATTAGCAAGGCCGACTTTATGAAAGGTCATGATATCGTTATTCTTAATGAACTTTTTGATAATAATGCTTCAAATAAACTGCTGAGCAGTTTATCCACTGAATATGCCAATCAGACTCCGGTGTTGGGACGAAGCAGATCAGGTTGGAACCAAACACTTGGGAGGTACTCGGATTGGGTTCCGGAAGATGGTGGAGTTGCTATTATAAGCAAGTGGCCGATCCTTGAGAAAGTTCAATATGTGTTTGCAAATGGATGTGGAGCAGATTACTATGCCAACAAAGGATTTGTCTATGTAAAGAAGCAATCTTAGTTTACTCACTTGATGATATAAAACATATAGATGAATGTATGGGTGATTTTAGAGTTTGAACATTAAGTTTTTCTATTGATAAAGATATTCATTTGTGTGGAGTTGCTTTTTTAGACAAATTGTTTTAGTCTAGTAAGCTATATGATCTTTTCACTAATTGCTAGAGATTTGAAGATATGATAATATTCAGGTAACCTTTAAGAGAGTAATCGTTAAAATAAAGCAGATAAGCTTATATAGTAGACAGAGTAAAAGAGAAGAGGATTAGAGATGGAACATATTCGTAACATATACTGTGTAGGTAGAAACTACCGTCTTCATGCTCAAGAATTAGGGAATGAAGTACCTAAATCCCCTATGATTTTCTCGAAACCGACTCATGCTTTAGTCAAAGCAAATGGACAAGCGATTTCCTTACCAGGGGATCGTGGTGAGGTTCATTATGAAGTAGAATGGGTATTACATATCGCTAGACCTTATAAAACAGGGATAAATATCGAGGAGGTAGTCGATCAGTTTGCTCTAGGGATTGACTTCACTTTACGAGATGTACAAAGTGAACTAAAAAAGAAAGGTCATCCGTGGCTGTTAGCCAAAGGGTTTCCTAATTCTGCGATCATTACGGAATTTCGGAAATTCACTAGTATAGAGGCTTGTCAAAAGGTGGATTTTACCCTTATCAAAAATAATCAAGAAGTACAAAGAGGCAATATTCAAGACATGCTATTTGATATACAGACGATTATCCAGTTTTGTTCCGAAAACTTTGGTCTAGGGGCTGGAGATATGATCTATACTGGAACACCAGCAGGAGTGGGCTCTATGGCACATAACGACCATTTACAATTGAAATGGGGAGAAGAAGTTTTGGGGGATTGTTTCATACACCTAAATTAATTAGGTATGATATTTAAAGCATACTGAGATCAGCCGTTTCAGTATGCTTTTTTAGTAGACGAACTATTTAGGCTAGTTTCTACTAAAAATAATAAAAGAGTTTGATGATTGTCGTTGAAATTGAAAAGAAACTAGGCATGCGAGTCTTTTAAAATCACTCTAACTTGCTAGAGAGTGAAAGGAGAAACGCATGCCTTTCATGTGATGTTATTAGATAGGATTTTCATCGAAGATGATCATAGATTGCGATAAAACTAACGTACAGAGACCTGCGTAGTTGCTTCTTCAAATTCCTTTTCCATTTCATCTGTTGGTTTTTTCGTCAGTAGACTTACAACCACGATCGCTATGGCTCCAGCGATAAAGCCTGGAATAATCTCATAGATGGCTTCAAGTGCTTTCACTTGCTCCCAGATTAGAACGGTAACTGCACCGACGACCATACCAGCGAGCGCTCCCCACTTCGTCATCCGTTTCCAGTAGAGACTAAGGAGAACAACAGGCCCAAAGGATGCACCAAATCCTGCCCAAGCGTAGGCTACCAAGTTAAGAATCGTTTTATTCGGATTGAGTGCCAAGAGAAGAGCAATGATGGCAACGAGTAGCAGAGAAAGACGACCGACCAACACCATTTCTTTATCGGAAGCATTACGCCGGAGAAACACACGATAAAAATCCTGTGTCAATGAACTAGCCGTGACAAGTAATTGGGATGAAATGGTACTCATGATTGCGGCTAAGATCGCAGCTAAAAAGAAACCAGCGATCAATGGATGGAATAACGTATTGGATAGGACGATAAATACCGTTTCAGGATTATCCAGTTTCTTTGTTGTGATCGCAAAGTAAGCAATTCCTACTAATCCTGTAAACATCGCTCCAACTACAGAGAAAATCATCCATCCCATGCCAACCCTTCGAGCACTTTTCATCTCTTTGATCGAAGTGATCGCCATAAAACGGACAATAATATGAGGTTGTCCAAAGTATCCTAATCCCCAAGCTAATAATGATATGATTCCGATTACGCTAGTTCCCTTCAAGGCATCTAATAAAGTAGGGTCTACGGCATGAATCTTCGTAAATGTCGGACCTATTCCACCGATATTCATCATAGTAACGATAGGGACAAGAATGAGAGCAATCACCATCATGATGCCTTGTACTAGATCAGTCCAGCTAACAGCGATAAAGCCACCAAATAGTGTATATATGATGACAACTCCTGCAGTTAGCCAAAGACCCAACTTATAATCAAGATGGAATGAGCTTTTAAATAGCTCCCCACCTGCAACCATTCCCGAAGAAGTATATAAGGTAAAGAAAATAAGAATAACTAGTGCAGATGCAATTCGTAGAATATGAGAGTGATCTTTGAAACGGTTAGCAAAATAATCAGGAATAGTAAGAGAGTTATTGGTGATTTCCGTATAAACTCTTAATCGAGGAGCTACAAATAACCAGTTTAAATAAGCCCCAACTGTTAAACCAACTACAATCCAGCCACTACTTAAACCGTTTACATACATAGCACCAGGAAGTCCCATTAATAACCAGCCACTCATATCAGAGGCACCCGCACTTAATGCGGTTACCACAGGGCCTAGATTTCTTCCTCCTAGCATATAGTCGGATAAGTTGTCGGTTTTTTTATAGGCATAAAAACCGATGAGTAGCATCGCAACGATATAAATCCCAATGGAAATAAAGATTTGGTAGTCCATTGCATCAGTCCCTTCTAATTTTTTTAATACTATTACAAATAATAGTATGTATGAATAAAATGTTAAGGTCAATTTATTGATTTGTTTTCAGATTATTGACTACAATTTATTTTGAATAAAAAGGTAATGCCACTTAATATATCATTTTCGATATGTCTGAATGGGAGCTTGGAGAATGAATAATGGTGGTAAATATAAACGGAGACTATTATGGAATTTATAGGTAATAAAGGGAGAATTTATATCTTGGAATCCTATAGTAAGTAGTATAAATTTACATTAGATCGCGTCTATAGAACCTAACAAACTCTAAATTGTCTCACATCATATGTTAGGATAGGTTCTTTTTTTTGTAGCACTTTGTTCATTAATGAACAAAGTTTGAGCGATTTGTGAATACGAGCTAGCAGTAATTAGTAAAAATCAATATTCATTTTACTATATCTATGTCTATTTAAGTTATTAATTTCACAAATTGCTCATTTACGATGAATGGTTTTGAAAACCTTTTATTTATTGATACTTATTCTCTTTAGAAAGGGTGACAGGAGTGTGGCGCGAGGTCATTTAAAGAAGGTACTATCATTGGTTGGCCTAATCTTTCTCCTTGCTGGTTGTAGTCAAGTGAAAACGGGTGTACTAAACCCGCAAGGTCCTGTCGCACAAAAGCAATATGACTTAATTATTTGGTCAGTTGCTTTAATGTCGATTATTTTTGTCGCTGTTGTTGGTATTTTTGTTTTTGTACTTGTGAAGTATCGTGAGAGACCGGACAACTTAGATTATGAACCACCTGAACAAGAAGGAAGTCGTTGGTTAGAAATTATCTGGACAGTAATTCCAGTAATCATCGTGATTGCACTGGCGATCCCAACGACAAAAACTACCTTTGAATTAGAACGTTCACCTAGTCCAGAACAAAAGCCGATGAAAATTGAAGTAACCTCAGTGGATTGGAAATGGATTTTCCGCTATCCAGAACAGGGGATTGAAACGGTTAATTATATTAAAATCCCTGCAAATGTTCCTATTGACTTTGAATTAAATGCAGTAGGTGCGATGAACTCTTTTTGGGTTCCTGAATTGGGTGGACAAGAATATACGATGCCGGGTATGACCATGCATTTGTGGTTGGAAGCTGATAAGCCTGGCACATATTTAGGACGGAGTTCAAATTTTTCGGGGAAAGGATTTACACATATGACATTCCGCGTTATTTCCCAGGAAAAAGAGGATTTTAACAAGTGGATTTCTCATGTGAAAAAGACCGCTCCAGAGCAAACCGAAAGTGATTATTTAAAACTAATGAAGCCTGGTAATGTACCAGAAATGACTTATTCATCCTACCCGGCAGTATTTATTAAAGAGTATGAAAAACAACAAGGTGGCGAGAAACATCATCACCACCATTGAGATTTGGCCACTAAAGGATGAAAGGAGAGACTACTGTGGATTTGTTTAATTTTAAGAAGCCAGAGCATTTTTTTGTAACGGGGGAGCCAATGATTTATATGGCAGATGTATTAATCGTTCTCACCATGCTTGGCATTGTTTTTGTGCTTACCTATTATAAAAAGTGGCGCTGGCTATGGGACGAATGGCTAACGACGGTTGATCATAAAAAGATTGGGATCATGTATCTGATTTCCGCAGTACTCATGCTCTTTCGAGGTGGAGTCGATGCAGTCTTAATGCGGACTCAATTAGCACTACCCAATTTAAAGTTTTTAAATGCACAGCACTATAATGAAATCTTTACGACTCATGGTACCATTATGATTATCTTTATGGCTATGCCTTTTATCTTTGGTCTGATGAATATTGCAGTACCATTGCAAATTGGAGCAAGGGATGTTGCTTTTCCTGCATTGAATGCTTTGAGCTTTTGGCTCTTTGCAGCAGGAGCTTTGCTCTTTAATATATCTTTTGTAATTGGTGGTTCTCCTGATGCAGGATGGACTAGCTATACACCACTGGCTGGAAATGAGCTAGATCCTGGACCAGGAGAAAACTACTATTTGCTCGGATTACAAATATCTGGAATCGGAACATTGATGTCAGGTATTAACTTTTTGGTAACCATTTTGAAAATGCGGGCACCTGGCATGAAGCTAATGAAGATGCCTATGTTTACTTGGTCAACCTTAATTACTTCCATTATTATTATCTTTGCTTTCCCTGTTCTCACTGTGGCTCTTGCACTACTCACCATGGATCGCTTATTCGGTGCTCACTTCTTTACCATTGCTGGTGATGGAATGCCGATGTTATGGGCTAACCTCTTTTGGATCTGGGGACATCCAGAAGTATATATTGTTATCTTACCAGCTTTTGGTATTTTCTCAGAGGTGATTAGTACATTTGCACGAAAGCGTCTATTTGGTTATAGTGCAATGGTATACTCCATGGTAGCTATTTCCGCTTTGAGCTTTGTCGTTTGGGTTCATCACTTTTTTACAATGGGATCAGGACCATGGATTAACTCGTTATTCTCAATTACCACGATGTTGATATCTATTCCAACAGGTGTCAAAATTTTTAACTGGCTGTTTACGCTCTATAAAGGGCGAATTCGCTTTACAACTCCGATGCTTTGGACGCTAGCCTTTATCCCAACTTTCTTAGTTGGAGGAATCACGGGGGTCATGTTGGCCTCGGCGCCAGCTGACTATCAATATCATAACAGTTACTTCTTGATTAGCCATTTCCACTATACGCTCATCGGTGGGACCGTTTTTGCGTGTTTTGCTGGTCTGATTTATTGGTGGCCTAAAATGTTTGGTTTTAAGCTAAATGAACGTTTAGGAAAATGGAGCTTCTGGATCTTTATTATTGGGTTTAATCTTTGCTTCATTCCGATGTATCTAATCGGATTAAAAGGTATGCCACGCCGAATCTACACTTATCCAGCAGGTTTGGGCTGGGGTACATGGAATATGATTGAAACCATCGGTGCTTATCTGATGGGAATTGGATTCGCCATCTTTGTCTATTGCATTATCTATAGCATTCGCCATGGTGAACGTGATACAACAGGAGATCCATGGGATGGGCGTACCTTAGAATGGTCGACTTCTTCTCCTGCACCTGAATACAACTTTGCTCGGATTCCCCAAGTGAATGAGATTGATGCATTTTGGTATCGAAAACGTAATAAAGCAATGAAAGTAGAAGAATCGAAGCCACTCAAACCCATTCATATGCCGAATAAAACGGGTTTACCAGTGATTTTATCGATATTCATGTTTATCGCGGGCTTTGGTTTTGTGTTTGAATGGCATCTGATTGGTATTATTGGTTTACTAGGCGTGTTAGGTTGTTTGGCTTGGCGTTCTCTTCATGAAGATAAAGGATTTTATATCCCAGTCGATATCATTCAGCAAACAGAAGCAAAATGGAAGAAGGTGAGCGCTCGTGGCAAATCCATCACAAGTTGATACATCGAAGCCATTGGAATATCAAAGTGAAGATGGAAAGCTAAAGATTTTGGGGATTTGGGCTTTCCTTGGTGCTGAGATCGTACTATTTGCCACCTTATTTGCCACTTATTTAAGTTTGCATGGTCAAACGGCAGGTGGCCCTACATCACAAGATCTCTTTGAAGTGAAAGAGTTTATGATCGAAACCATTCTTCTACTCACAAGTAGCTTTACCTGTGGTCTTGCTGTAATGGAAATGAGAAAAGGAAGCAAAAAAGGTTATTTATGTTGGATGCTTGTAACACTTCTGTTAGGGCTCGGATTCTTAGTCATGGAGATCAATGAGTTTGCCACGTATGTTTCGGAAGGGGCAGGACTTTCGCGTAGTGCTTTCTTATCCGCTTTTTTTGCTTTGGTCGGAACCCATGGTGCACACGTGACATTAGGGATTGGTTGGGTTTTACTTGTACTCTATCAAGTATATAAACAAGGGTTTACTCCTGTTACTGCACGGAAGGCATTTATCACTGGGTTATATTGGCATTTTCTCGATGTGGTCTGGATCTTCATTTTTACTGCAGTTTATCTATTAGGGATGGTGTCTTAGATGGAACATCCGAATACGTTAAAAAAGCATATCTTCGGTTTTCTCTGGTCGCTGATTCTTACATTTGCTGCATTACTTATCACTTTAAGAACAAATCTCCCACTTGGGTGGAAGGTAACCATCATTGTCACTCTAGCCTTTTTTCAGCTAATCATACAACTTCTCTACTTCATGCATCTGACTGAAGGAGATAGCAAGTGGATTCAAGTGGTTAATATCGTATATGGGTTGTTTGTGGCAATAGTGACTGTAGCAGGTAGTATATGGATTATGCTATATAACACCATGACACATTAAAATATGGATCAAAAGAAAAGCCCTCTTGCTTGTGAGTTTTTACTAGTAAGAGGGCTAAATACAGTGAAAGCCGTACCACTTGAAAATAAACATCTTCAACATCAGTGATGTCGACTAACCAGAAATAGGTAAGAAGGAGAGGCATTTTCCCTGTCTACACGGGATAAGAAGTTCTAAGAGACAGAGTTCTCAAAGAACTTCTATCATGTTTTACACAGCGGAAGGGAGTGTAATCAGATGGGCTTTTTAGCATCATTTGCTTCTGTGTGTTACTTTCGAATGGCTCCCAGCGTTCCAACTGATGAAATATCCTTACACTAGACTCGAACTCATCACTAAAACATCATCTGTCACGTGGCGAAAACATGCCCTCGATATTATCTATTTTTTTTTTGTAAATCGATACTACTACTCTAATATATAAAAGTGGATTTATTTTTATTTAAAATAAAATCATTGACATTTCCTATTTTATAGATATAATTGTAATTAAATTACATAATTGATTTTTCTTATCAAGAGTGGCGGAGGGACTGGCCCAATGAAGCCCGGCAACCGTATCCAAAAGATAAAAGGTGCCAAATCCTGCAGAGTAATTCTGGGAGATAAGAAGAAGGAAGATTATTTCGGGTAAAAACTCCTCTTCTTATTGTAAGAGGAGTTTTTTGTTTCCCCAAAGGAGAGGATGAATGAATGTTTGAAACAGCGCTAATAAAAGTGAATTTAGAAGCAAGAAATGCATATGAAGCAATAGAGGTTTTATCTCATGTTTTATATGAGAAAGGCTATGTAAAAGATAGTTTTATAAATGCTGTCATTAATAGAGAAAAAGTTTATCCAACTGGCTTACCAAGTTCCGGTGTGGGAGTAGCAATTCCACATACCGATCGTATTCATGTTAAGCAATCTGGGATTGCAGTTGCTACTTTAAAAGAATCCGTTTCATTTTTTACGATGGGGACTCCAAATATACAACAAGAAGTGAGAATCATATTTTTATTAGCGATAGATAACCCAGATAAGCAAATTGCAATATTAAAGAAATTGATAAGTTTAATTAAAAAGGAAGATTTGTTAAAGGAAATGATAGAATCTAAGAGCGAAACAGAAATTTACCAATTATTGAATAGTAGTACATAAAATTTAATGAAAAGAAAAGGGGAGATTGAAAATGAGAACAATTCATGTATTAACCGTTTGCGGATCTGGAACAGTTAGTTCAACAATGGTTGCTGAGAAATTAAAGGATATTTTGTTAGAGCAGGGCATTCAAGTGAAGACAGTAGAAATTAAGCCTACTGAAGTATTAAATTATATTGAACAAGGTGGTTATGATTTTATTGCTTATACGACCCCAATTCCGGAACAAGATAAAATTCCAGCGATTAATGCGGTTGGTTTTTTAACTGGATTTGGAGAAGAAGAGTTTCTAGTAGAAGTTCAGCAAGTGATTAATAAGCTCAAATAAACGGTCGTAATTTTGAAACGAAATAGGAGGGGACGGCTAAGAGATGTTAGAAAAATTAAAAATGGTATTTGACACATTTGGTGCATCTATCTTTGTTCCACTGGTTATTTTAATTGTAGCTTTATCTTTGAAAGTACCATTAAAGAAGGCGATTTATTCATCTCTATATGCAGGAATTGGGTTACAAGGATTTACTCTATTATTAAATGCATTTATCCCAATTATTTCTCCTGTTGTTCAAGATATGGTTAAAAGTACGGGAATTCAGCTTCCTGTATTTGATATTGGCTGGCAAGCTACCTCCATTGTTGCTTATTCGACAAAAGTTGGCATGATCTTTCTCGTGTTAGGTACAGTGTTACAAATCTTTTTGTTTGTGATCAAGTGGACGAATGTTTTTCAGCCAGGCGATTTATGGAATAATTATTCCTATATGGTTTGGGGCTCTATGATGTATTTAATCACAGAGAATATGCTATTAGCTATTGGTTGTATGATTGTTTTAAATTTGTTTAGCTTATTATTTTCAGAAATGATAGCTAAACGTTGGTCTACTTATTTCAATTATCCTAATTGTACAATTGTTCAATTACACCATGTTGGAACAGCTCCCTTTGGAATTGGGATGAATTGGATCTTAAATAAATTGGGTGCAGATCAGATCAACCTTAGCCCTACAGAGTTACAACGAAGACTTGGTTTTTTGGGTGAACCCATTGTCTTAGGCTTATTATTAGGAATTTTTCTCGGAATATTGGGTAATTTCGACCAACTTGGGAAGCTCTCATCTTGGGGAGAGATTACTATCATCGGAATTTCGACAAGTGCAGTCATGGCGATTTTTCCTAAAGTAGCAGGAATTTTTTCGCAAGCATTTTTACCCTTAACAGAAGCGGCGAAGAAAAAAGCGAAAAAGCCTGGTAGCAAGTCAAGGGAATGGTACTTAGGTGTAAATGATGCGATGGGCTATGGAGAAACAGCAACATTGATTTCAGGCATTATTCTAATTCCAATTATGGTCTTACTCGCATTGGTTTTACCTGGGAATAAAGTTCTTCCATTAGTGGATTTGATTGCTTTACCTTATATGGTGCAAGGAATAGTGGCAATAATGAATGGAAATATTTTTAAGGTGCTTATTAGTGGTGTGATTTGGTTTAGCATGGGGTTATATGTAGCTACATATACAGCACCTATGTTTACTGAAGTAGCCACCAGTGTAGGAGTTAAAATTCCCTCTGCTGCTTTGCTAGTTACTAGCTTCGGAATTCTAACAAAACCTATTGCTAGTTTAATATTTTTAGCGTTCTTATCGAAGTCGTGGTTATTAATTGGTCTGGTGATTGTTATTTACTTGATTAGCTTTTACTTATTTAGAAAAAATAAAGATGCCTTTTATCAATATCTGGAAAATAGTGCGAAAGGTAAGATTGAGGAAAAAGTTGGTGAGGTTAAGTGACTTTCACTTAAATAAAACAAGATGATCAAAGAGAGCTTGACTCATAAGATATAGAAAAACTTTCAGGCGATCTTGAATGAGCGCCTGAAAGTTTTAGTTGAAATAGGGTAGATGCTATTTTTATTTTAAAAATCTATCATTAGCATATAAAACACTTTTTGATTTGCGGTATTGGCGATTAAAGCGGCTGCTTCCTGTCTAGTCATGATTCTCTTTGAATGATAATCGATTGATCCATCTGGGTATTTTGTTACTTCTGGACCATATAAACCAAGTGCAACAACGGTTTCGATAGCTGCTTTGGCTTTAGGATCCGTTTCGCCTTTTAAGTTGGCTTTTTGATATGGAAAATTAGGTTTTGCGAATCGAAGTGCTTTTATCAGAATCATAGCTGCTTCTTCACGAGAGACGGTTTGATTCGGAGCGAATCGGTCTGAAGAAACGCCTTTCATAATCCCCATTTGTGTAGCTGCTAGTATTTCTTCTTTAGCCCAATGATGGTTATCGATATCTTTAAATGGATTGGTAGATATTTCAGAAGGTTTCACATTGACTAGTTGTAGCGTACGAACGACCATCATCGCGATATCTGCACGAGTTAGTGGCTTGGTTGGTTTAAAATTAGTTGAGCTAGGATAGAGATGTAGCAATTGCAGATGACGGATATTTTGAGCATAAGGATTAGCTTTGCTTATATCTTGATAGAAGGGAATATTAACTTTTTGAGAGTAGCCCAAATTAAGATTTTTCAAATAGGTAATGTTATATTTTCGATCTTCTTTGAATGCTAAAGGATGTCCATCTTTATTTATAAATAGGAGTGGTTCTACCTGTTTAAATTTCTCCTTTTTCCCCATTAGATTATCTTCAACCAATAACTCCCCATTTCCTATAGCAGTAATCTTAGTGATCCAAAAAGGAGTTCTAAGATCTGGATATTCTCCTTCAAAACGTGTTAGTAAATGCTTTGGTGTGTTTAAATAATTTGGCTTTTCATCTTTTTTTGGGAAATAGTGATCCATAAACTCTTTGAACAGGTCATTGCGAATTTCCTCATCTTTATTATAGGAAACAAAGATGCCAAGCTTATGTTTAGGTAATAGCCACATGGCAGAATGAAAGCCAGGCACATCTCCGCTTTTACCAATGACATATTGTCCATGATGGTCGTATGGAGAGATGTTCTCAAATCCTAAGCCCATGTCAGGATATTTGGGATGGATAGCTACATGATAGCGAAGCATATTTCTAACCGTGTCCTCTTTTAAGATCTGTTTGTTTTTATAGGTACCTCCATTTAACATCGCAATCATATATTTGGCAATATCATTGCCTGTCGTATTCATACTTCCACTTGGCTCGATTGTAGGTTTTAGTTTATAAAGAGGTAATGCTTTATTATTGGAAGAATATCCGGTTGCTAAATTTTTTTGGATCCAAGGTGTTAGATCAAAATCGCTGTTTTTCATTTTTAATGGCTGAAAAATATGTTTTTTGATATAGTCTTGAAAGGGTTTTCCTGATACGTTTTCTACGATGTATCCTTGAAGATTGGAAGCATAATTATCATACATTTGAGATTCTTCAGGTTGTCTCGTTACTTTCGGCATCGTATCTTTTATTGCTTCTTTTAATGGATAATATTGAGTTAAATCTAAAACGATATCACCAGGTCGTAACGCGTCTTTTTCAAAACCTGTCGTATGAGTGAGTAGATGTTTGATCGTCATAGGTTTTTGATATGGATTTTTGACCTGAATATCTCCCAAATATTGATTCACATTTCCATTTAGTTTTAGTTTTCCTTGTTCAACCATCTGCATAACAGATGTAGCTGTAAATACTTTGGAAACGGAAGCGATCCGAAAGATCGTTTTTTTAGGATCAACAGGTGTTTTCTTTTGTAGATCAGCATATCCATATCCTTTTTCTAAGAGGATTTTTCCATCTTTAACCACTGTTACTACCGTACCTGGTATTTTTCGTTTTCTAATTTCCTCTTTTTGAAAAAATTGATCCATCCATTGGTTTAATTCTTTGGGATCAGATGGTGGTTCTTGCTGGATACTTTTAGCGTGAGCGTGGCTTGGAAGCATACAAGTGAAAAGGAGCGGAGTCAAGATCATCAATGCAGTTGTTTTTCTTTTCATGCTATTTCCTCCTATGGCCTAGTTACAATATTATTGTAAATAGATAGAGTAAAATCGAAGTAAAAAAGAAATAAAAATTACATAATATTTAAGCTTGTACAACCTAAATAAGAAAAAGGGGGAAGAGGATATATTCAAGAAATACGTAAGTTAGCTAAAGCTACGGTTAGTTAGCGGATTGGAAGATACTTATAATAGTAGAACGATACTGATTTTAGTATGGTATTATGGTCCAACTATAAATATCAATATTGTTCGTTTAGGTTTTGTTTGATAGTATTTGAATATAATGCTTTATTACAATAGTTACCTTACAAAAAAACATAGTTATTATATGAAGATGGTTTATTTCATTATTTTTTATAATCTATAAACAGTAAATGTGAAATGAAGCATCTTCTTATCTTAAAGGTATTATATTAAACATTGAATTAGGTGATAGACGGGAGGCAAGATTGAGAATTGGCTTGACTCAGTAGCTTTTAAGAGAGAATGTTGCTATATTGCCTATCGTTATTATTGTAGGTTTATGATTGAATGATTTAAGAAAAAAGGAGAGGGAACATTGGCAACCATCGCTGTTATCGGTTCTTTAGATACAAAAGAAAGTGATTTTTTATTTGTTAAATCAGAAATTGAAAAGCGTGGTCATCAGGCACTAGTGATAGATACCAGTATACTAAGTAAACCTTCTTCCATTGAGATAGATATTTCTCCTGAACAAGTAGCAGAAGCGGGTGGGGCTAGCCTTGAAGAACTTCGAAAGCAACTGGATAAATCTAAATCGATGGCTGTAATGACTGATGGAATCGCAAAGGTTATGAAAGCCTTGTATGATCAAGGAAAGATTGATGCCGGTTTTTCGATGGGAGGCTCCAATGGAACGATGATTGGGACATCGGGTCTACGTGCCTTACCTATTGGTGTGCCTAAAGTAATGGTAAGTACGGTTGCTGCTGGAGACACCTACCCTTATGTTGGAACGAGTGATGTTGTCATGTTTCCCTCGATCCTAGATGTATCGGGTGTCAATCAGATTAGTGCAAAAATCTATACAAATGCAGTTGGGGCCGTCATTGGGATGGCAGAATCTGAAACTCCTGTGATAGAGAAAAAGCCTTTGATCGCAGCTTCCATGTTTGGAAATACAACTACGCTTGTTAACTATTGTAAAGATATCATCGAGCAACAGGATTATCATATGCTTGTTTTCCACGCGACAGGAGCGGGTGGGCGTACGATGGAATCGCTCATTAATGATCAATTTATTACTGGGGTATTAGACGTAACCACAACGGAGCTAGCTGATGAATTGTTAGGAGGTGTACTAACTGCAGGCCCTCATCGGTTGGATGCAGCTGCAAAGTGGAATGTTCCACAAGTGATTGCACCCGGCTGTCTGGATATGGTCAATTTCTGGGGAATGAATACTGTTCCAAAAAAGTATAAAGATCGCTTACTCTATCAATGGAATCCGAATGTCACGTTAATGCGAACCACCCCAGAAGAAAATGAAAAGTTAGGACAAATACTAGCTGAAAAAGTGAATCGCTCAAAAGGAAAGGTAGCTATCTTCCTACCATTAAAGGGAATTTCAGAATTAGATGCTCCTGGAGGGATTTTTTGGGATCCTGAAGCGGATCAGGCGTTATTTCATGCGATTAAGAAGCATGTACGTGAAGACATTTCTATTTATGAAATCGATTGCAATATTAATGATAAAGAGTTTGCTCATGCTGTAACTTGTAAGCTGTTAGAGCTACTCGATTAATAAAGTATCAACAAAGGGAGGAGAGATGGAATGGCTAAAACCATTGCTGTTATCGGTGCAATGGATACCAAAGGCAGTGATTTTGCTTTTATTAAAAGTGAAATTGAAAGACGAGGACACAAAGCATTTATTATTGATACAGGTGTACTTGGGGAGCCGCTCATTCAACCTAATATTACATCTGAGCATGTAGCTCAGGCAGGTGGGATCCCACTCGCAGAGTTACAGAAAAGGAAGGACAAATCTTTAGCGATGGAGACGATGACCAGAGGGATCGCTGTAGTCATGAAAAAATTACATGAGCTAAGGGTGATTGATGCCGGCTTTTCGATGGGAGGCTCCAATGGAACGATGATTGGTACTTCCGGACTACGTGTTTTACCGATTGGTATACCGAAAGTAATGGTAAGTACTGTGGCATCTGGAGATACCAATCCTTATGTCGGCATAAGTGATATTGTCATGTTCCCTTCCATTTTAGACGTATCTGGAGTCAATCGATTTAGTGCGCAGATTTATGCGAATGCGGTTGGGGCACTCATTGGAATGGTAGAGACGGGAGTTCCTCAAATTAAGAGAAAACCATTAATTACAGCCTCGATGTTTGGTAATACTACTGTGTTGGTCAATCAGTGTAAAGAAATTATCGAGCAAAAAATGGACTATGAAGTACTCGTATTCCATGCCACTGGAACAGGTGGGATGACTATGGAATCTTTAATCGAAAATCGTTACATATCAGGCGTATTAGAGGTAACTACGACAGAACTAGCTGATGAATTATTAGGTGGCGTATTAACTGCAGGTCCTAATCGCATGGATGCCGCAGCCAAATGGGGAGTACCCCAAGTGATTGCTCCTGGCTGTCTAGATATGGTTAATTTCTGGGGAATGGATTCGGTTCCAGATCAATATAAAGATCGTTTGCTCTATGCTTGGAACCCAAATGTCACGTTAATGCGAACAACCCCAGAAGAAAATGTTCAATTGGGACGGATTCTTGCTGAAAAAGCGAATGCTTCTAAAGGAGCTGTCGCTGTTTTCTTACCATTAAGAGGTATTTCGGAGCTAGATGCTTCTGGAGAGATTTTCTGGGATCCTGAAGCGGATTTAGCACTATTTAATTCGATTAAACAACACATTCGACCCGATATTCCAGTCTATGAGCTCGACTGTAATATCAATGATGAACAATTTGCACAAGCTGTTTCCAGTAAGCTATTGGAATTACTAGACGAATAAAGTAGAGAAAAGGAGATAAACTATGCCATTTATTTCTAGAGAACAAGCACTTGATCGTTTGCAAAAAACAGTTGAAAACGGGATGCCTATTATTGGGTGTGGTGCTGGAACAGGAATCTCAGCCAAATTTGCAGAACGGGGTGGGGCGGATTTAATTATTATTTATAATTCGGGTCGTTATCGTATGGCTGGACGAGGTTCACTAGCAGGTCTGATGCCTTATGGAGATGCTAATGGAATCGTAGTAGAAATGGCGTCTGAAGTCTTACCTGTTGTTAAGGATACGCCTGTGTTAGCAGGTGTATGTGGAACGGACCCTTTCCGACAAATGCCTGTATTTCTTAAGCAGTTAAAAGAATTAGGATTTGATGGTGTGCAAAACTTCCCTACTGTTGGTTTAATTGATGGTGTATTTCGACAAAATTTAGAAGAGACCGGAATGGGCTTTGATCTGGAAGTAGAAATGGTTCGTCAAGCTCACGAACTAGATATGCTAACATGTCCTTATGTATTTAATGTAGAACAAGCGATTGCGATGGCAAAAGCAGGAGCTGATGTGCTCGTTCCCCATATGGGATTGACAACAAAAGGGTCTATTGGAGCGGAAACAGCTTTAACGATTGAAAAGTCGGCAGAGCGTATCCAAGCGATGCATGATGCTGCCAAAGAAATTAACCCTGATATTCTTGTTCTCTGTCATGGAGGACCGATTGCTGAACCAGCTGATGTAGAGAAAATTTTTGAACTAACAAACGGAATTAGTGGCTTCTTTGGGGCTTCAAGTATCGAGCGTCTACCTACTGAAGTGGCGATTCAATCACAAGTAGAGAAATTTAAAAAGGTAAAATAATTTTTTATACGGTGCTAAACAGCACCGTATTTTTAATTCAGTTATCATGATAGCCATGAATATAAAGAAAATATAAATTATCCATTTTTTATACAAAAAATATTTTAAATAGCATTAGTGACAATAATATAATATATATGAATATTTATCCAATTAAAGGTTGTGATATACTATGGGATGAATTTTAAAGCTTCTTTTCGAAGTTATACCTTTGCAAGATTTCAACGGGATTTAATGGCAGGTTTAATTGTAGGAATTGTTGCGATTCCTTTAGGTATTGCCTTTGCCGTTGCCTCAGGAGTTAGACCCGAATATGGAATTTATACCACGATTGTAGCTGGGGCATTAATTTCACTGTTTGGAGGTTCCAAATACCAAATTGGTGGACCGACAGGGGCCTTTGTTCCGATTTTACTAGGGATTGTTTTAAATTATGGGTATGAAAACCTTCTCATTGCAGGATTTTTAGCAGGTATCATGCTTATTCTGATGGGAATTATGAAATTAGGAAATTTGATAAGCTATATTCCACAGCCTGTTACGATTGGTTTTACAGCAGGAATTGCGGTAACGATCTTTTCAGGACAGATCGCAAATTTTTTAGGACTGAGGAATGTAAAGAAAAAAGAAGGATTCATTGCAAATATGGAAGAAATTATTATTCATTTGGAGACATTTAACATTTATTCAATTGTTACTGCATTGATTTGTTTTTCGGTTCTTTGGTTATCCTCCTTCTACTTCCCAAAATTTCCCGCACCTTTATTTGGACTATTTGTTTCTACTTTGGTGGCAGTCTTTTTCTTTCCAAATCAAGTTGATACCATTGGTTCCGTTTATGGTAAAATTTCCACTCAACTTCCTAGTATTCAGTTTCCCAAGATAACATGGGAAAAAATAATGACTCTCCTTCCTCCTGCTCTTTCGATTGCTCTTCTAGGTGGGATTGAATCATTACTTTCCGCTGTAGTAGCGGATCGGATGAGCGGTGAAAAACATCGAAGTAATAAAGAATTGATCGGTCAAGGTATTGCTAATATAGCTACTCCTTTATTTGGAGGTATTCCAGCGACTGGTGCTATTGCTCGAACTGCAACCAATATAAAAAGTGGAGCCACATCACCAGTTGCTGGGGTAACTCATAGTATGGTGGTTTTACTTGTATTATGGCTATTTTTCGACTATGCCGCCTATATTCCATTAGCTTGCTTCGCACCTATTCTAATGGTTATAGCATGGAAAATGAGTGAGAGAAAGGAATTTATGCATATTTTAAAATCAAAAAAAAGTGATGCTGCTATATTAACTGTCACATTTCTTCTAACAGTACTCATTGATTTAGTTGTTGGTGTAGGATGTGGTTTATTGTTAGCTAGTATACTTTGCTGCATCAAGATAGCAAAAACAATCAAAGTGAAGAAGGATCTAACTAATAAACAAGTAATAATCTTATTTGAATTAAAAGATTAGAAACGTATCAAAAAAGCATCCAAATGAGCATTTTCATTGGATGCTTTTTTGATTTATAGTTATCTTTAGTAACAGTAGATATCTTCAATAGTATTCTATTTTTTAATAATTTTGTAGAGTAATTTCATCGCCTCCACGATAAAGTGCTTTTTAGGATTTTTCGATTGTATCAATTCTTGAATTAATTTAGGGGCATGTTCACTTGCTTGTTGAATAAGTGAAGGGGTTCCGGAAGATTCATGCCCATGCCCCATATTTCCAGAATTTGCAACCATGGGTTGATGATTTTGTAGCTCTAACAAAGCATGTTGCAAATCATTAGCCATTTCATAAGCACTTTGATATCGCTGAATGGGATCTTTTTGTGTTGCTCGATGGATAATATAGCGTAATTTGTCTGGAACATGAGGGTTAATGCTTATTGGATCTGGAAATGGCTCTTGAATATGTTGTAGTGCAATACTTAGGAAGTCAGTACCTGAGAAGGGAGTCCTTCCGGTAAGCATTTCATATAATACTACACCTACTGAGTAAAGATCTGAGGAACATGTTAAATTAAGTCCCCTAGCTTGTTCAGGTGAGAAATAGTCAACTGTTCCGATGACGATACCTGTTTGTGTCAGGGAAGTATTCGATTCGACAAAACGAGAAATCCCAAAATCGGATACTTTAATTTGCCCATTTTGTGTAAATAAGATGTTATGTGGTTTAATATCACGATGAATAATTCCATGATCATGAGCATGAGCGAGCCCATTACAAATATGGATGGCAATCGAAATTGTTTCAAAAGGTGAAAGAGGCCCCTTTTCGCGAATCCAGTGAGCGAGTGAAGCACCATCTATGAATTCCATTACCATATAGTAGACTTGGTTATCGACACCCGTATCATAAACACTAACGACATTGGGATGAGATAGTCTTCCTACTGTTTTAGCCTCACGAATAAATCGCTGAATGAACTCCCAATTATTGCTGTATTCTTCATGGAGAGTTTTGATAGCCACATAACGGTCTAAGACCATATCTTGTGCTAAATAAACTGAAGCCATCCCTCCCCCACCGATATAGCGAATTACGTGATATCTTCCGCCTAATTGTCTTCCTTCCACTACTGAGCTCCTTTCGATGTAGAAAAGCTACTATTTAGCTATAAACATCTAAAAAATAAGAGTCCTAATCTTTAAAAGTCTTTTACAGTTTATTGAAGATGTTTTGATTGTAACATTCAGTCGTTAACCGAAGCAGTTTATTCTTTACATGGTTATATCGACTTTGACTTCTACTATTATAGTGCAAAACACAAGTCCAACAAGTAGATATTTTTGAATAAATGATGGGCTATTCTAACCATATAGCAACAGTGAAAAAAGATAATTAATATGATTATAAGTTTATTTGCAAAAAGAATAAACTTATTATTAAGTATGGATGTAATTGACGGTATGAAATCATAAAGAATTGCGAATAGGACCTATAAAAATAGTAACATACTTTTAAAAAAAGAAAACGAAGATTAATTGCATTTGTTTTTTAACCAAAAAAGGCTCCGGTTTAATGGGTTAGGAGCCTTTTTATTGGATGTATAGTTATAAATATTTAAGAACACAATCAACAACATGAGGGCATATTCTATGTCATGTGTCTTATCTAGTCTAATAGTTTTGCAATTTGAATAGTAGAGTGGTTTGCAGAGAGGTTCAAGAAGTCCGATACGATTTCTTTGGCAAGTGGATGGCTAAGAGATTCGTAAAATTCTTCATCGCTATGGTAATAAACCTCAACTTGAATAGAGTATTTGGATTCTTGATTCGGATCAAAAAAAGAAGTTAGAAGGAAAAATTGTATATCTTTTACTGCAGGTATCGACATTAATCTGGGAATATAGGTTTCACGAAGAAACTTTTCATGTTTAAGTGGATTTTCTAAGTCATAAAAAACAACATTTAACTTTAGCATAAATTTACCACTCCTAATAATAAAAGAATAATAATTCAACATAAATATAATATTTATTCTATTTCGTAAATATTATTATAGCATCTTTAATATCAATTGGAAATAAAATATAAGACATTAGTAGATTGAATCTTCGATATATTATTATGGTATAATTATTATTATTAATAAACTTATATAAAAGCTGAATGTGTTTTATATCTATACTTATAGGGAGGCAAGAGGATGGCGATAAGATATTGGCCAAAAGGTATGCCACGATTTTTGGATATTCCCCAGACCACGATTTTTGATAATCTGGTAGTATCAGCCCGACGTTATCCGCAAAAGATAGCAATCCATTATTATGGGAAACAATTGACTTATGCAGAGCTTTTATCTGAGGTTGAAGCGATGGCAGGCTATTTACAAAAAAAACTAAATGTGAACAAAGGGGACCGTGTCATCTTGTTTATGCAGAACTCCCCCCAATTTATGATTGCTTATTATGCCATTTTACAAGTAGGCGCAGTGGTTATCCCACTTAATCCAATGTTTACAACACAAGAGCTTCAATTTTTTATTAATGATTCTGAAGCGAAGTATGCTTTTGTAGGTCAGGAATTATATACGAAGATAGCCCCACTTGTAAAAACAACCTGTTTAGAATATTTAGTTGTAGCTAGTTATTTTGAGTATATTGATCAACCATCTTCCACGATTCTGCCACCTGAAGTAAGCACTCCTCCTATGTCGATTAATGAATCATTTGTGAGTCTTTGGATGAAAGCGCTTCAATTTTCTTTAAAGCCTAATCAAGTGGTCATGAATTATAAAGATCTAGCAGTCATTCCATATACTTCGGGAACAACCGGACGAGCTAAGGGTTGTGTCCATACACATGAATCTGTACAAGCGAATATCACGGGGGGCTCTGTTTGGGCGAGACTTCATTCTAGTTCAGTTAATTTGTCAGTTCTGCCATGGTTTCATGTCACAGGGATGGTGTTTGGAATGCATATTCCTATTTATATTGGTGCAACCATGGTCATTTTAACTCGCTGGCAACGAGAGTTGGCTGCTAAATATATCGAGCAATTTCAAATTACCCATTGGATTAATATCAGTACAATGGTTATCGATTTTCTAGCATATCCAAATCGGAGTAATTATAACTTAAGTTCATTACAAATCGTTGCAGGCGGAGGAGCACCTCTTCCTAAAGTAATTGGTGAAAAATTAAAAAATGAGCTCGGATTGGAATATATAGAAGGATATGGTTTGTCTGAAACAATGGCTCAGTCCCACTTTAATCCCATTGATCGGCCTAAATTGCAATGTGCAGGATTGCCACAGTTTGGGACAGATGCCAGAGTAATCCATCCCGATACATTCGAAGAGCTAGGTCCTCATGAAGAAGGAGAAATCATTGTACATGGTCCACAAGTTTTTCAAGAATATTGGAGACAACCAGAGGAAACAAAAAAAGCATTTATTAAGCTAGATGGTAAGCGTTTTTTTCGAACAGGTGATATAGGAAAATATGATGAAGAGGGGTATTTTTTTATTGTAGATCGTCTTAAACGTATGATTAATGTATCAGGCTTTAAAGTTTGGCCGACGGAGATAGAAGGTGTACTATATAAGCACCCTGCTATTCAACAAGTTTGTGTGATAGGCGTATCAAATGTACGACAGGGTGAAGCGGTAAAAGCTTATATTGTTCTTCATAAGGATGCAAAGGTGACTGAACAAGAGATTATAGACTGGGCTAAAGAGAGAATGGCTGTTTATAAATGCCCACGAACAGTGGAGTTTACTGAGCAATTACCGATGTCTGCAAGTGGTAAGATTTTATGGAAGGTATTGATGGAGCGCGAAAATCGTCAGTAGTAACTAAAATAAACCAAGTATCCTTTATGACATAATATATAAGGCACATGGATGCTAGCTAAATAACCATGTGCCTTATATATTATAAATTTTATGAATTATCTTTCTGCTGTATATTGCGTTTATCTATTATCATTAATATCCATTCGAATGCTAGGATATATTAGATATATTTCGTCTTATAAGTCGTATATTTCATGATAGAATTTGTTTATTTTTTTAGTTTTAAAATATGATAGTTCGTCAATTTAAAGGGATAAGAACAAATAGATTCTTGATTTACGTTGGATAAAAAACTATAAGCAGAAGGAAGTTGAATATGAAACACTTTTATGTCATTCGTCATTGTGAAGCGGAAGGACAGCAATCCGATGCGAAATTAACAATTAAAGGGAAAAAACAGGCGATAGAGCTGGCTGATTTCTTTGAAAATATAAAAGTGGATCGGATCATCTCAAGTCCTTATACACGTGCAATTGAAACAATAGAACCATTAGCTAAGATGCTAGGATTAACTATTATTAAAGATGAAAGATTGGTTGAAAGAGTGTTATGTCAAACTGCTTTGCCTGATTGGTTGGATTGGCTCCGTGCATCGTTTGATCATCCTGAAATGCGGCTATCGGGGGGAGAGACAAGTCGTGAAGCGATGGAACGAGTACTTTCTGTACTTTCTGATGAGTTAAAGCAGGAAGAACAATCAATCGTCCTAGTATCCCATGGAAATTTAATTACCTTATTACTCCATTCATTCGATTCCTCATATGGTTTCGCGTCATGGACGAATTTAACGAATCCGGATATTTTCAAACTAACTTTTGACGAGGAAAAAGTAAAGATCGAACGAATTTGGAATCAATAATCTAAAAAGGGGTTTCTCATAAAGTAGCTTTGAGATAGAGAAACCCTAAGGTATGAATGCGGTTACTTAAAGTAAATGGACAGCCGGAAAACCGGCTTTTTATATGGATTTAACCATACCCCCATCAACGAGTAGAGCTTGACCCGTTATATAAGAATTTGCACGAGAGAGAAGGAAAGTTGCTGCTTTGGCAAACTCTTCAGGTTTGCCATAACGACCTAGCGGAATTTGGGAGAAAAATTGATTTCGAACTTCATCGATAGGGACGCCTAGTTGTTGTGCTCTATTTTGGTCCAAAGTGTTTAGTCGATCTGTACTGATACGACCTGGGGCAAGGGTATTGATTAAAATGGAATCAGTAGCCAGCTCAACAGATAAGCTTTTGGCTAAGCCAACTATAGCTGTTCGGAAGGTATTAGAAAGGATTAACCCCTGAATCGGCTCTTTAATTGATGAAGAGGTAAAGTTAACGATTCTACCATATTTTTGTTGTCGCATTATGGGTATGGTACCTCGAATGAGACGAATCACACTTAATAAGTTTAATTCAAAAGCAGACTGCCAATCTGTATCTTCGAACTGATCAAAATTACCTGGTGGAGGACCTCCTGCATTGTTGACTAAAATATGAATCGATTTGAAATGTTGAAAGGTTTTTGTAATTAGGTGATCGATCTCTTCAGGTTTGGTTAGATCAGCGACACAGTACGCTACTTCCGATCCAGTTTTCTCATGAATCTCTTTTGCAGTCTTTTCAAGTTCGTCTTGATTTCGACTGGAGATCATGACTTTGGCTCCTTCTTTAGCAAGTTCCAAAGCAGTGGCTTTACCAAGCCCTTTACTAGATGCGGTGACTAATGCGACTTGATCTTTAAGTCCTAAATCCATTTACCTTACCTCCATATAACCTATTTCGTGAAACTAATCAATATTTTATGGCTATACTTTAGAATTGTCTAGCAAAAAAGGTATCAACTTTAATAAATTGGAGGAATATGAACATCATAATACATAGCTTCTTGCAAGATAGAAAGTAAGGGGCGTCACATGAAAAAGTGAATATGATTTTACAAAAATATCCTATAAATGAAAATGCTAACATTTTATATTCTGGTCTAAACAATTGTTTTTGTTATAAACATTTGTTATGATGGCTTTATGTTGAAAGGAGGGAACATAAAGCCACTAAAAATATAGAAATAGGTAGTATTTAAGAATATCAACAAATCTTCCGCCATCAAAAAGACAGAAAAACGGTTAAAGTGCACAACACGCACTGTCCAGAAAATACGCTTTAGAAAGCGAGGTGAAAAATCTGCTACGAAAAGCGGAAGGAACATAGAAAAGAATGTCCTAAGAGTACAAAAGATTTATGCTCGAATTGCCCGGATGAGAGGTTCCTACCGATGGCTAGTCGGGAATTGACACCTTTGGAGTGTTACATCAAACTGTCGTAGCGAGCTATGGGCGAGGCAGGACACGCGGAAATAGGAATACTCTAGATATGGACATTTGTCTATGTTTTTAGTAGCAGGGGGATATGTGGACAAAGAAAAGAAAATTTTAGAATATATTCGTATCAACCCTTTTATTACTCAGCAAGAACTCGCTGATAAAATAGGAATTTCTCGTTCAGCTGTAGCCGGTTATATTGCTAACTTGGTAAAACAGGGTGAAATTATTGGACGTGCTTATATTTTAAAGTCTTCTTCACTAATTACTTGTATTGGTGGGGTTAACTTAGATCGAAAGGCACACAGTAAGCAGAAGGTAAGCCTACATACTTCAAATCCTGTCACCATTACGGAATCTTGTGGTGGAGTGGCGAGGAATATCGCTGAAAATTTGGGAAGACTTGAGTGTACAGTATCATTAATTAGTGCTGTTGGAGATGATAAAGAAGGAAAGTGGGTTTTGGAGGAAACCAGAAAATATGGTGTGGAAGTAAGTCAAGTTAAAGTTTTCCCACAAGAGCGTACAGGTACATATACCGCCTTGATTGATCCTTGTGGAGAAATGGTGATTTCTCTAGCTGATATGGAAATTTATAACCAAATCACTCCTGAGTTGTTAAAAGACAAATGGTCCTATATCGCTTCTTCGCAAGCTGTTTTTTTAGATACGAATATTCCTGAATCATCACTTGTCTATCTGATCCAATGCTGTAAAGAACAAGGAATCCCACTTTACATTGATCCTGTATCCTCACCCAAAGCAAGTAAACTTCCTTCTTCTCTAGAAGGAGTAGAAGTGATTCTACCCAACCGAGACGAGGCGGAAGTATTAGCAGCGATGAAAATCGAAACCATCGATGATTGTCGGATAGCTTGTCAAAAAATCCAAGCTCGTGGTGTGAAAAATGTGGTGGTAACGTTAGGAGAACAGGGGATTTTTTATGCTTCAGATACTGAATCGAAGCATCTTCCTCCACTAAGAGATATCAAAGTTGTTGATGTAACTGGGGCAGGAGATGCCTTTGCCTCAGGATTTTTATATGGGATGACAAATAAAGAAGGGATGGAGCGTTCCTGTTATCTAGGTTTAGCAGCGTCTGCGCTGACACTCCAAACATATGAATCTGTCTCCCCATATTTAAAACCAGAACATCTTTATAAAATGATCGAGGAGAAATAAAAAATGAAATCATTTCTTACTTTTACAGAAGAAGTTCAGCACGCTTTAAATCAAAATTTACCGATCGTGGCACTGGAAACCACCATTATATCACATGGAATGCCTTATCCGCAAAATATATCCATGGCGAAGGAAGTAGAAAATATCATTCGTAAACAGGGAGCGGTTCCAGCAACGATCGGAATCATGAATGGAAAAGTGAAAATCGGATTAAATGATCAGGAGTTAGAAGAATTTGCAACCAATCCAGCTGTAGAAAAAGTGAGTCGACGTGATTTTCCTTATATTTTAGCAACAGGAAAGGTTGGAGCAACAACGGTTGCAGGAACTATGATCGCTGCCCAGTTGGCGGGTATTCAAGTGTTTGCAACAGGTGGTATTGGCGGAGTGCATCGTGAAGGAGAAGTAACATGGGATGTTTCAGCTGACTTAATGGAACTGGCTAAAACGAATGTCGCAGTAGTTTGTGCAGGTGTCAAATCGATTTTGGATATTGGACGTACGCTAGAGTATTTGGAAACGCAAGGTGTTCCTGTGGTGGGGTACCAGTGTGATGAATTTCCATCTTTCTTCTCTCGACAAAGCGGGCATTCAGTCGATTTTCGTTTAAATACAGCAGAAGAAGTAGCCAAAGTGATGGATACAAAGTGGAAATTAGGCATGCAAGGAGGGTTTGTCATAGCCAATCCCGTTCCAGAAGCACATGCTATGAATCATGAAGAAATTGAGGCTGCGATTTTGAAAGCTCTCCAAGAAGCGAAAGAGCAAGGAATTACAGGAAAGAAAGTTACTCCATTTATGCTTGACAAAGTGAAAAAGCTAACGGAAGGGCAAAGCTTAGAAACCAATATTGCTCTTGTAAAGCATAATGCTGAAGTTGCTGCGAAAATTGCTGTAGCCTCGAAGCGAGTATAATTCATCTTGAATATCACAAAAAAGGATATGGAGAAATAATTCTCTATATCCTTTTTTAATATTAAATCCACCCACGTGCGTTCATCGCGTCTTTAACCCGTAATAGCGAGATCATATAAGCAGCGGTACGTAAATCCGATTGATACTCTTTAGCCAGTTTACTTACCTCATGATAAGATTGTATCATGATTTCAGACAATTTTGTATTTACTTCTTCCTCGGTCCAGTAGTAATTCATTAGGTTTTGAACCCACTCAAAGTACGAAACAGTAACACCCCCAGCGTTCGCAAGAATATCAGGAATGACAAGAACTCCTTTTTCGATTAAGATTTGGTCAGCCTCAGGGGTAGTAGGACCATTGGCTGCTTCAGCAATGATACATGCTTGAATTCGATCTGCATTAGCAGTGGTAATCACATTTTCTAAAGCTGCTGGAACGAGAATATCCACATTTAGTTCTAATAAGGATGAGGGATCAATTTGAGAGGAAGATCCATATTCTAAGATGGTAGATTCATCTTTTAATCTTTTAACTACCGTTATATCGAGACCATGAGGATCATAAATGGCTCCTTTAGAATCGCTCACTGCTACAATTTTGCATCCTAACTCAGTTAGGAGGTCTGCCGCAATTCGACCTGCATTTCCAAAACCTTGAATAGCTACGGTAGCCCCTTCAATTGGCTTGTTTAAATCTTTCATTGCTTCCACAATTGTATATACACAGCCACGTGCAGTCGCTTCATTCCTGCCTTTCGAACCACCGATAATTAATGGTTTACCAGTAATGACACCTGGAGAAAATGAACGATTGAGCCGACTAAATTGATCCATCATCCAACCCATAACTCGGGAGTTTGTATAAACATCAGGTGCGGGTATATCTTTTTCTGGACCGATCACTTGAGAGATTGCTTCAATAAATGCTCTACTAATACGTTCTAGTTCACCTTGACTTAGTTTTCTTGGATCACAGATGACCCCGCCTTTTCCACCACCATAAGGAAGACCAACAACACCACATTTAAAAGTCATCCACATCGACAATGCCTTGATCTCATCGATGTTGACTTCAGGATGGAAACGTATGCCACCTTTTGTTGGACCAACCGCATCATTATGTTGTGAGCGATACCCTTCGAAAACTTGAATCGAACCATCATCCATTTTGACGGGGAAAGAGACTGAAATTACACGCATCGGCTTTTTTAGAATTTCTACTACATGTCTTTCAAGACCAAGCTTCTCTGCAGCTGATTCGATTTGCCTTTGTACAATTTCATAAGGATTTATGTTTTCTCTAATTTTTAAACCTTGACCTGTCACCAAAAACCACTTCCTTCTAGTTTATTATGAAGATATTGCCTATTTTATATACACAAAACATATACATATATTTATCTCTGAATTATAAGTCATAAACTATTTTAATGGAATAATTTCTGACATTTTCTTGACAAAAGTTTATAACGTTATAATAAATTACTGTTCGCTAAGAGCTAGTCGTATCCCAATCGTTGCAAATAAGACAGCTTTAGTCCAATGAATATACTTTGCTGCTTTTCCATTTTTTAAAATCTTATCTCTGAATGTACCAGCTAGTATAGCCATAAGGCTAAAAATAATAAGAGCTTGTATCATAAAGATGATGCCGAGCAAAATCATTTGCCCAGTGATAGAGCCTTCTTTTGAAACGAACTGTGGTAGGAAGGCCAAGAAAAATAAAGATACCTTTGGATTTAGGATGTTCATGAATACACCCTTTTTGAAATGAGTGAAAAATGATTGAGGAGTGGTTATCTTTTGAGGTATGGTCAGAGAATTTTTACCTTCTTGAAATGCTTGCCAAGCTAAGTAGAGAAGGTAAATAGCACCTGTAAACTTGAGAATTTGAAATAGAATGGTTGATTGATAAATCATCGTAGCGATTCCGGCCGCTGCAATTAAGGTATGGAAAGTAATCCCAAAACAAAGTCCAAAAGAAGTAGCTAAAGCAGGTTTTTTCCCTTCTGAGATACTTTGTGCGATGACAAATAAATTATCAGGTCCAGGAGCAAGGGTAAGGATCATCGATGTTGCTAGAAAAGAAAGAAGACTGCCCCATTCCATATATGCACCTCCTTTTGTCATAGGTATAACAGATTAATATGTTGATTTTAATTTAAATCATGTTTATTTACAATCCAAAAATAAGTTCTGAAGTATTTTAGAGAAGCTGCTTATTTTAGTCTGTTTCAGTCAACAGTAATAAGGAGGAGCTGTTTTTATAAGTAGTAGTATTGATACTCATAAATAGGTAACAAGAAGTATTTTTCGGCTGAGCGTCAAGGTAGCCCCATCTTCATAAATCAAGAAGTTCTATGTGACAAGAACTGCTACAGATAAATATAAATAAATCACTCTTGCCATATTAAATTTTTTGTAATAAAGGAGGAGCCTTGCTACCCATTTTAAATGTAAAGTAGCTAGGTAAGAAGTATGAGAAACAAGCAGAGAGAACCGATGATAGCCGCTTGGATTAGTCTGGTTAGTAATGTGTTTTTAACAGGAATTAAGATCATTATCGGCTTTTTATTCCAAAGTCCATCTTTAATTGCAGATGGTGCACATAATGCAGCAGATGTTTTTGCTTCAGGTATTTCCATTGGATCGATGCGGGTTTCCAATATGCCAGCAGATGATGAACATCCTTATGGACATGGAAAAGCAGAGATTATCGCTTCAGGATTGGTAGCTATTACCTTATTATTGGTTGCTCTATTGATGATCTATCATTCGGTGGTCTCATTATTTGAGCCGGCTATAGAAGCCCATTTTATAGCCTTAATCGCCGCCTTGGTTTCACTAATATGGAAACAGCTTTTATATATCTATACCATACGTATTGGCAAAGAGTATCAAAGTAAAGGTTTAATAGCAACAGCTTATGACCATTTGTCGGATGTGTATGCTTCATTGGCAGCTGTAATCGGGATAGGTGTGGCCATACTAGGTAATCATTTTCATATTCCATATACTAAATATGGTGATCCTATCGCTAGCATTGTCGTTTCTGTGCTTATTTTAAAAGTAGCGATTCATATGGGTAAAGAATCGATTGATATATTAATGGAGAGAAATGTTTCAGAGGAGAAATTAGATCAATATAAGAAATTGATTTTGGCTATCGATGAAGTAAAGCGAATTGATCGGATTCGCGCTCGGGAGCATGGTCACTATATTTTAGTAGACGTTCGAGTAGGAATACCCGGATACTTGACTGTTCAAGAGGGGCATGATGTATCTAGAGAGATCAAGAGAGTATTGATGGTTCATGATAGCGGTATTCAGGAAGTATTGGTACATATCAATCCTTGGTATGAAGTAGAGGAGAAAGAGCATTAAAATGCAATCTATAGAAATAGCAATCGTAGAAGTTGCCCTCTTAATCAGCCGCTCATCGTTTCCCTGCTCACTCCCGCTAAAGGTTTAGCGCCAAAGTCGATCCTACACAAAAACGAATCATGATTATCTCCAGGTATGATCTGGATTCTCGATCGAATGATGCAACATGCTGTAGTTCGTAATGTTTCATTTTTTACATACTAACCTTATGAATAAGCATAAATCCTGCATAATGGTGCACAAAATGTCGGGTGGATGCATTTATCACCTGCTATTCTATAGATCAAGGAGGTCATATCAATGGATTTGCTAAAAAATTGGAATGAAGCAATCAATTATATCGAAGAAAATCTTACAAACGAGATTGACTATAAAGAAGTAGCAAGGCTGGCTGTCTGTTCCGAATATCATTTTAAGAGGATGTTTTCCTTTCTTGCAGGAATTACGCTATCGGAATATATTCGCCGTAGACGGCTTACACTTGCAGCATTTGATCTTAGAGATAGCAATGTAAAGGTTATTGATGTTGCAATGAAATATGGGTACAACTCACCTGATTCCTTTACAAGAGCTTTTCAAAATTTACATGGTCTTACACCGTCAGAAGTTAGAAATAATGGACAATCACTTAAAGCATATCCACGAATGACCTTCCAGCTATCTATTAAAGGAGGAGCTGAAATGAACTATCGATTGGAAGAAAAAGAGGCATTTCGTATTGTTGGTATCAAGAAAAGAGTTCCAATCATTTTTAAAGGAGTTAATCCGGTGATTGCTTCGATGTGGGAAAGTTTAGATCATGAAAAGATCGATCAACTAAAAAAGCTTTCGAATGTGGAGCCTATAGGATTGCTAAGCGCTTCCACGAACTTTTCGGAAGGCAGAATGCAGGAAAAAGGAGAGCTTGACCATTATATTGGCGTAGTCACAACAAAGGAGTGTCCAGATAACTTAGAACAACTTGAAGTTTCTGCCTCAACATGGGCTGTATTCGAGGTAATTGGATCCTTTCCTGATACATTGCAAAATATATGGGGACGCATTTATTCCGAATGGTTTCCATCCTCAAACTATGAGCAAATAGGAGGTCCAGAAATCCTTTGGAATGAGGATAAAGATATAACATCACCCACTTTTAAAAGCGAAATATGGATACCGATTTCTAAAAAATAATACATTTCTGTTGATTTGTCAATATTTGATGAGCTGTTTCGACAGCTCTTTTTTATTTTTCACCGTAAAATAACCTTAAGAGAGTTAGCTTTTTAATATATTAAATCAAAATAAGAGGAAACAGAAAAACAGAATTAATTGCGATACGAGATCCCTTTATTTATTAAACTGAACCCAAAAGCTTTATTAGAAGGTATTCTATCATTATATATAGAATATTCTATATATAAAATGTTGGAGGTGCTATGAATGAGTGCAGATCGTCCTTGGCGGAAGCGACAGTTTCGAGCCGTTTGGATTGCTACTGTGGAAAATATTGATTGGCCTTCGACAACAGGGTTAAGTAGAGAAAAACAGCAAAAAGAGCTGATCGATTTATTGGATAAGATGCAAGCACTGCATATGAATGCTGTAATTGTACAAATCCGTCCTACAGCAGATGCCTTTTATCCATCCTCCATCAATCCATGGTCCAAATATCTCACAGGTACACAAGGGAAAAATCCGGGATATGATCCATTAGCGATGATGATTAAAGAGGCTCATCAGAGAAATATGGAGTTTCATGCGTGGTTTAACCCTTATCGAGTCAATAACAATACTAATCGTAGTTCACTTGCTCCAAATCATCCAGCCCGGAAGAATCCTCATTGGGTTAGAGAGTATGGGAATAAACTCTATTATGATCCAGGCATTCCAGAAGTGATGGATCATATTGTGTCTAGTGTCATCGAGGTAGTAAGTCAATATGATATCGATGCTGTCCATTTCGATGATTATTTTTATCCTTATCCGGTTCAAGGTGAAGAGTTTCCTGATGAAAGTACCTATCAAAAATATGGTTCATCCCAATTCCCCTCGAAGGCTGATTGGCGACGAAATAATGTGAATCAACTAATCGAACGCTTGGCTAAAGAAATTAAGCAAAAAAAAGCACATGTTCAGTTTGGTATTAGCCCATTTGGAATCTGGCGAAATCGTTCCACAGACCCGGATGGATCAGATACATCTGGGCTCGAAAGTTATGATGACTTGTATGCTGATTCACGTAAATGGATTCGTCAGAAATGGATTGATTACATCATACCACAACTTTATTGGTATATTGGGAATAAAGCAGCTGATTACCAAAAGCTTGCTGATTGGTGGTCGCGAGAAGTTAAAAATAATCAGACACACTTATATATCGGTCATGGAATTTACCGTGTTGGACAAAGTGGTAAATGGAGTGATCCAGAAGAAATTCCCCGCCAATGGAATCTCAATTTATCCCATCCTGAAATCAAAGGGAGTAGTTTATTTAGTGTAAGGAATGTGGTGGAGAACCCTTTGGGAGTAACAGATCGGTTGAAGAAGAGTCATTTGAAATATGAGTCCCTTGTACCTGTTATGCCTTGGCTTGGATCATCGGCACCATCAGCCCCACTCTTAAAATCAGTAACTAAAACGGGGGATCATGTTGAAATGAAGTGGCAAGATCAAAGCCCAATACAGACTGCTTATTTTGTACTATACCGCTTTATGGATGATGCACCACATCAACTTGATCAGCCCCAACATATTTTAGCAAAAATACGTAATACAACCTCTTCGGTTCATTCTTATGTGGATCGATCAGTTTCAATGAATCATTCTTATACGTATATGGTCACAGCAGTAAATCGTCTTCATCATGAAAGTTCAGCGAGTAATGCAAAGAAAATTAACTTGTAATCTCTTCCTTTATTTAATAAATCACTGCTTTTAAAACGTAACATTAATCTTTATTCAGCTAGCGCAAGCCATTGGTTCGAAATTGCTTGCGTTTTTTGTTTAAAAAGCATCGATTTCCTAGGTCTCGAGCAAAATAAGAACAAATGCCAAATCAAAGAAAGGGAGAAATAACATGTTTCGAAAAACAGCTGGCGAAGTTCTGGTTGAGCTCTTGATCGAATGGGGAGTCGATCATATCTATGGAATGCCAGGTGATTCAATCAATTCCCTGATAGAGCCACTACGAAAAGCAAAAGATAAAATTAGATTTATCCAAGTACGACATGAAGAAGCTGGAGCATTAGCAGCAGCATCCTATGCCAAACTAACTGGAAAGTTAGGCGTTTGTATGGCAATTGCTGGACCTGGAGCTATTCATTTGTTGAACGGTTTATATGACGCAAAGCTTGATCATGCCCCAGTTCTTGCTATCACTGGACAAGTAGAATCGGATTTATTGGGCTTAGACTATTTTCAGGAGGTAAACCTAGAGCGTTTATTTGATGATGTCTCGGTTTATAATCAACGAATTATGTCTGCTGAACAATTACCTGCAGTAGTCAATCAAGCCATTCGAACTGCTTATGCTAAAAAAGGCGTTGCTGTCTTAACCATTCCTGATGATATTCCTAAGTTTGAAGTAGCTCCAGAAGCTCGAAAAACAAACTCATTGATTGTGTATCCAGAGATAACCCCTCAGAAACAAGATTTAGAAAAAGCAAAGGCTGTATTGGAGCAAGCAAAGAAACCAGTGATTTTGGCGGGGAAAGGTGCGAAACATGCACGTGACTCTTTACTTTCCTTCGCTGAACAAATTGCTGCCCCAATTGTGCTAAGCTTACCAGGTAAAGGCGTTATCCCGGATGATCATCCCTTTTGTTTAGGCGGACTCGGACTCATTGGGACAAGACCTTCTTTTGATGCGATGAAAGAAGCGGATACTTTGATTATGGTAGGAACTTCTTTTCCATTTACGGGCTTCTTACCAGATGGAGCCAAAACCATTCAAATCGATACGGATGCAACGCAGGTCGGTAAAAGACATTTGGTCGATGTTGGAGTGGTAGGAGATGCTAAGAAGTCACTAGATTGGCTAACTGAACACATTACTAAAAAGACAGATCGCTCCTTCTTAGAGAAAATGCAGAATGAGAAAGAAGTATGGTTAAAAATAATAAGTCATGAAGAAAGTGAAGAATCACTTCCTTTAAAGCCACAACGTGTTATCCAAGCACTTAGACAAGTGACAACGGATGATGCGGTGTTGTCAGTTGATGTTGGAAATGTAACGGTTTGGGTGGCACGGCATTTTCATATGACCAATCAACAAATGATTATTTCAGGGTGGCTAGCAACCCTTGGTTGTGGACTTCCAGGTGCTATTGCAGGAAAAATAGCATATCCAAAACGGCAAGTATTCGCTATTTGTGGTGATGGGGGATTCGCCATGACAATGGCTGATTTTGTTACCGCTGTGAAATACGGTCTTCCGATTATTGTCGTTGTATTGAACAATAGTAAAATCGCGATGATTAAGTTTGAACAAGAAGTAATGGGTAACATCGAATACGGAACAGATCTCACCAACCCAAACTTCGCCCAGTATGCACAGGCCTGTGGAGGAATAGGAATTCGTGTAGAAAAAGCAGAAGATTTACAGCCAGCTTTTGAGCAAGCTGTCAGCCTAAAAAAACCCTGTATTATTGATGTTGTCGTTGATGCCGACGAAGCACCTATGCCTGCACAAATTACGTTTGGACAAATGGCTGGCTATGCGAAACATATGTTAAAGGAGATTTTTGAAGGAAAAAAACCGGATTTACCTTTTTAACAGTAGTACGACTAGAGGCTGCTGATCACATATTTTATCAGCAGCCTCTAGAAGATAGATGGCTTTTTTATTTACTGAATCGGATATAGATAATGGTAACCACTTATCAGAAAGAAATTACCGGTTCTATTACAACTGCCAGATTACCATAGGTCAATGGATCGGAAGCTATCTAGTCGATTTTATTCATTCTTCCAACACTATATTTTATAGGAATATAGCAAGTGTAATGGTTTCTATTGTTATGCGATTAATTAAAACCATTCAAGTAGAAAGGTGATAATGTCTTATCTCTATATGCATAAATACAAAAATTTATGCAAAGCCCTGAATAGCGGAATTCCTTGGATGATAAAAGGAATCGTTATTTTTTTTAAAAACGGATTGCATAAATATGAATATATATGTATAATAATACATAACATTTCCGCTTGATGTGTAAAAGGAGTGTTTGCTATGAAGGCGGCCATTATCGGATCTACAGGATATGGTGGAGCGGAATTAATTCGACTTATTCAGAATCATCCGTTTTTAGAAGTGGGATCACTTATTTCTACTTCTCGAGCAGGACCGGTCGATAAAATATATCCCCATTTGTCACATTTATCTAGTGAGTTGCAGGAGTTAGACTTGGACCTCCTATGTGAAAATAATGATATGGTCTTTTTGGCGACACCTCCAGGTGTTAGTAGTCAATGGACGCCTCTCATTGCTGAACGTGGGAAAATTGTTATCGATTTATCAGGAGATTTCCGACTTTATCCCGAAACGTACCAAGCGTGGTATGACAAAGAGCCTGCCCCTATTACATGGTTAAAAAAAGCAGTTTATGGACTAAGTGAATGGTTTGGTCGGCAAGTGAAGGATGCACAAATCATTTCCAACCCGGGATGTTATCCCACTGCTATATTATTAGCTCTGCTACCTTTACTTCAAGCTAAAGTCTTAGATATCTCGTCGATTATCATCGATGCGAAGTCAGGAGTAACAGGAGCTGGACGTGGGCTTCAGCAAGGGTTGTTATTCACTGAAGTGAATGAAAATTTACGCCCATATAAAGTAGATGGGCATCAACATATACCTGAAATTGAACGTTTTGCTAGTCAGGTCGCAGGAGATTCCATTTATATCAATTTTGTCCCTCATTTAGTCCCGATGAATCGAGGAATTTTAGTGACGATTTATGCCAAGTTGGTTAAGGATTGTTCAAATCAAGTGTTAAAAGAAATCTATCAAACGATTTACGAGGCTGCACCATTTATTCGTTTGTGTGAAGGTCGATGGCCCGAAACGAAGCATGTTCAAGGAAGTAACTACTGTGATATTGCTTGGCATTTGAATAAGCGAACGGGACAAGTTATTTTATTATCCGCAATTGATAATCTGATGAAAGGGGCGGCAGGTCAAGCAGTCCAAAATGCAAATTTGCGGATGGGATGGCCTGAAGAGACAGGGCTTACCTTTTCACCTTTATTTCCATAATGGGAGGGAGTCAAATGAATCCATTTGAAATTGTAAAACAACCCAAGATTACCTCGCCCAAAGGGTTTCGTTCCATCGGGATTCATGCAGGTTTAAAAAAGAGAAAATTAGACCTAGGTGCCATTATATGTGATGTTCCAGCGAATGCCGCTGCCGTTTATACACTCAATGCTTTTCAAGCTGCTCCGGTCAAAGTGACTAAGTCAAGTATTCAAGAAGCAGGAAAGCTACAAGCAATGGTGGTGAATAGTGGACAGGCAAATGCAGGAACAGGAGAAAAGGGATTAGAAGATGCACTTATGACCAGACAAAAAATGGCTGATCTGCTGGATATTCCACCCCATTTGGTTGCTGTTGCCTCCACTGGAGTGATTGGCGAATATATCCCTATGAATTGTATGTTAAACGGGCTTCATCAGGTGGTTCAGCTGGCGGATCATGATCCGGATGATACTTTTGCAGAGGCTATTTTAACCACCGATACCTTTCCTAAAAAGGTAGAAGTTCAGCTTCGAATTGATAATCAGATCGTGAAGATCGCAGGTGTAGCGAAAGGATCAGGAATGATTCATCCCAATATGGCAACCATGCTGGGCTTTATTACGACAGATGCAGCGATTGAATCTAGTGAATTAGAATCACTTCTTACTACAGTGATTCCAGATACCTTTAATATGATTTCTGTTGACGGAGATTGTAGTACGAACGATATGGTAGTTGTGATGGCAAGTGGTTTGGCGAAGCACGAATCACTTTCACCAGCACATCCTGATTGGGCAAACTTTCAGGCAGCTTTTAGCTATGTATGTCAAGAGTTGGCGAAGCTTATTGCTAAAGACGGTGAAGGAGCGACACGACTGATTGAAGTCCAAGTGACAGGTGCTCCTTCCAAAGAAACTGCTAAAAGGATTGCACGTGCGATTGTTTCATCCAATTTAGTTAAAACAGCTATTTTTGGGGCAGATGCCAATTGGGGACGGATTCTGTGTGCAGCTGGGTATGGAGCTCCAGAAATTTCGGCAGAGAAAATCGATGTTTGGATTGGTTCGATTTTAGTGGCCAAACAAGGGGTGCCAATCGAATTTGATGAGGAAAAAGCAGCTGAGTTATTACGCAATGAAACGGTAATCATCCGAACGCATTTACATCAGGGAGAATTTCAGGCGACTGCTTGGGGCTGTGACTTAAGTTATGACTATGTCAAAATCAACGGAAGTTATCGAAGCTAAATCAAGTAGGTGATTCCATTGAAAGCAGTCATCAAAATTGGGGGTAGCGTGTTAGCTAATTTACCATCCACTTTTTTTATGGAATGTTTAAAGCTAAAAGAACAAGGGGTTACGTCTATTATTGTTCATGGAGGCGGGCCCATGATCAGTAAGTGGATGGATCAGATGGGAATGAAACCACGATTTATAGAAGGGAGAAGAGTGACCGATGAACAAACACTGCAAATTGTAGAGATGGTTCTAGCTGGAACAGTGAATAAACAATTAGTCTCCCAGTTTAGGGAAGTGGGGGTACAAGCAATAGGAATGTCAGGAATTGACTTAGGACTAATTCAAGTATCTCCTTTAGATGGAGAATTAGGATATGTTGGACAGATTTCTACTGTCAATGACCGTGTGATAGAAACAATGATTGCCCAAGGGTGGATTCCTATCATTGCATCGATAGGCGTGGATCAACAAGGACAACATTATAATATTAATGCTGATGATGCTGCTTCAGCCATTGCACAGGCTGTTCAAGCCAAGAAGCTGATTTCGGTAAGTAATGTAGATGGGGTACAAATCCAACATCGGACGATTAAACAAATGACTGCCGAAGAGGTTGAGAAGTATATCCAAAATGGAGAAATCTCGGGTGGAATGATCCCCAAAGTTCGGTCAGGAGTCCAGTCTTTAAAAGGTTGTGTACATGAAGTTGTGATTGTCAATGGTCAAAAGTTAGGTTGCCTAACCAATGAAAATCATGGAACACGATTGATTAAAGGAGAGATGGAAAGCCATGTCCTTGTTTCCCACCTATAGTAAATATGATGTCACACCAGTCAAAGGAGAAGGGACTTATTTATATGATGTGAATGGGAAGAGATATCTGGACTTCACATCAGGTATCGGAGTGATCAATTTAGGACATTGTCATTCAATGATAACGAAGGCGATCCAAAAACAAGCGGAAACACTATGTCATACTTCGAATCTATTCCATATTGTCGGACAAGAGACGGTTGCAAGAAAACTGTGTCAATATAGCGGGTTGGATGCAGTCTTTTTTTGCAATAGTGGGGCAGAAGCTAATGAAGCAGCATTTAAGTTAGCGCGAAAATGGGGCAACGAAGCAAGGCTGATCGAGCATCCCAAAATCATTACATTTAAACATTCTTTTCATGGACGTACTTTAGCAACCTTGACAGCTACTGGGCAAGATAAGGTGAAACAGGGCTTTGCTCCTTATCCAGAAGGATTTATCACGGTACCATTTCAAGATATCGATCATATAAAACGGATTACGGGTAGTCAAATTGTAGCCGTTTGTATTGAACTGGTGCAAGGTGAAGGTGGGGTTCATCCAAGTGATCGTCAATTTGTACAGGATTTAGCAAACTGGTGTCAAGAAAAAAATATCCTTCTCATGGTCGATGAGATACAAACTGGAATGGGGAGAACGGGAGAGTTATTTGCTTATCAAACATATGGCATTCAACCAGACATTGTCACCTTGGCCAAAGGATTAGGAAATGGATTTCCTGTGGGTGCAATGTTAGCCACAGAAAGACTAAAACCCTATTTTGGCCCAGGAAGTCATGGGAGTACATTTGGTGGAAATCCATTAGCGATGGCTGTAGCTGAAGCGGTCATAAACGAAATGACACAACCTTCTTTTTTACAAGAAGTAAGAGAAAAAGGAGACCAATTGTTTCAGTCTTTAAAAGAAATGTGTGTGGAAATTGAAGAAGTGATCGAAGTACGAGGTCTAGGTTTAATGATTGGAATCGAGTTAAACCGGCCAGTTGGATCTGTTATTCAACAATTAACACAAAAAGGCTTACTCACAGTTGCAGCCGGTGAAAAAGTAATTCGTTTGTTACCACCACTTACCGTCACAACCAAACAGATTCAAGATGCTATCGAGATGATTCAACAGGTACTTAATCCAAGTCAAGTAGCTGTATTTACTTAAATAGGGAGGAAATTGAAATGATTGATTTCGCACTTCATAGATTGAAAGGAAAAGATTGTTTAACCTTAACCGATTTTTCCTCTGAAGAAATTAAGGAGTTGGTTGAGTTAGCAGCAGCTCTTAAGCAAAAGCATCAAACAGGTGAAAAAAATAACACTCTCCAAGGAAAAGTATTAGCACTTCTATTTGATAAAGCATCAACCCGAACGAGAGTTTCATTTGCAGTAGGGATGGTACAACTCGGTGGGCATTTTTTGGAGCTTTCTCAGAAAGATTTACAATACGGGCGGGGAGAGTCTTTGGCCGATACAGCTAGAACATTGTCGGGTTATGTGGATGCTATTATGATTCGAACTTTTGATCAGCAAATGGTTGAGGAATTAGCTAAATATGCGACAATTCCTGTTATTAATGGGTTAACAGATCTTTATCATCCCTGTCAAACGCTTGCGGATCTATTAACCTTAAAAGAAGAAAAAGGCGATTTATCAAAACAAAAGGTTACTTATTTAGGAGATGGAAATAATGTTCTCCATTCCTTAATGCATGGCGCTGCAGCAGTAGGGATGCATTTGGCGATTTCTACCCCTTCTGGATATGAACCGCTCCCCAAAGTTTGGGAAGAAACAGAAAAAATTGCGGAGCAAACCGGGGCGAAAATTACCTTTCATTATGATCCGATCGAAGCGGTACAAGAGGCGGATGCGGTTTATACAGATGTATGGGCAAGCATGGGGCAGGAAGAGGAAAAAGAGAAACGGAAGCTCGACTTTAAAGATTATCAAGTCAATGAAGCATTAATGAAACATGCGAAACCAAATGCAATTTTTATGCATTGCTTACCAGCTTATCGTGGTTTGGAAGTATCAGCAGGGATAATCGATGGACCGCAATCAGTGGTTTTTTCACAAGCAGAAAATCGTTTACATGCACAAAAAGCACTATTGTTAGCTTTGCTTCAGTAAAATTCCCAAGTCAAGGATCATTAAACAGTAGCATTTCTTCCAAGAGGAGTCTGAAGTTAAAGAATAAAGGATAGATTTTTTTTGGGATGGATGGTATATTTATTCATATATATGAATAAATATTAATAGACTAGGAGGGGTCGTTTATGCCAAAAGAAAAATTGGTTTTAGCATATTCAGGCGGTTTAGATACATCTGTAGCTATTAAATGGTTAAGTGAAAAGTACGGATATGATGTGATTGCGGTAGCACTCGATGTTGGAGAAGGGAAAGATTTAAATTTTGTCAAACAAAAAGCGTTACAAGTAGGCGCTGTGAAATCCGTCGTTGTTGACGCAAAAGAAAAGTTTGCAGCTGATTTTTTGACTTCTGCTTTAAAAGCAAATGCAATGTATGAAGGGAAATATCCACTAGTCTCTGCGCTATCGCGGCCTTTGATCGCCGAAGCTTTGGTGAAAGTAGCCAAAGAAGAAGGAGCTGTAGCTGTAGCACACGGCTGTACTGGAAAAGGAAATGATCAAGTTCGTTTTGATGTATCTGTCTCAGCACTTAGTCCAGATTTAAAAGTGGTTGCACCTGTACGTGAATGGGCTATGTCAAGGGATGAAGAAATTGCATATGCGAAACAGCATGGTATTCCAATCCCAGTCGATTTAGATAATCCATATAGTGTGGATCAAAATTTATGGGGGAGAAGTTGTGAATGTGGAATACTTGAAAACCCTTGGACAGCACCACCTGAAGGAGCTTACGAATGGACAAATCCTTTAAGTTCAACCCCAGATACTTCTACAGAAGTGGAAATCACCTTTGAAGCAGGGATTCCAACCCACCTCAATGGGGAAAAGTATCCTCTTCATGAATTAATCAGCAAGCTGAATAAAATTGCGGGAGAACATGGCATCGGTCGGATTGACCATGTAGAAAATCGCCTCGTTGGTATTAAATCAAGAGAAGTATATGAATGTCCAGCAGCCATCACCTTACTTACCGCACATAAAGAATTGGAATCTCTCACGCAAACCCGTGATATTGCGCACTTTAAGCCGATCGTGGAACAACAGTGGTCGAAGCTTGTCTATGAGGGATTATGGTTTTCACCACTTAAGAAAGCATTAGATGCATTTATTGATGAGACTCAGAAAATGGTGACCGGTTCAGTACGTGTCACTTTATTTAAAGGTCATGCAACAGTAACAGGTAGACAATCCGTCTATTCTCTCTATGATGAAGATCTAGCAACTTATACTCCAGCCGATACGTTTGATCATCAAGCGGCGATAGGGTTTATTAAACTCTGGGGTTTGCCAACATCTGTTTATGCATCCGTTCATGGTAAAAAGGAGGATTTAAAGCATGAAGTTGTGGGGGGGACGCTTTACTAAACCGACCAATCAATTGGTTGAAGAGTTTAACGCTTCGATCACTTTTGACCAAGAGCTTGTCGAAGAAGATATCCAAGGTAGCTTAGCTCATGTTGAGATGCTTGGCAAGTGCGATATTCTTTCGAAAGAAGAAGTGAAACAGATCATATCTGGATTAAAGCGAATTTTACAACGTGTTCGTCAAGGAGAAGTAAAATTTAGTATTGAGAATGAAGATATTCATATGAATATTGAGAAGCTACTTATTGATGAAATCGGTGCTATTGGTGGAAAATTACACACTGGGCGAAGTCGAAATGATCAAGTCGCTCTAGATCTACATCTTTATGTTCGCAAACAAACGGTTGCGCTTATTCAGCTACTTATTCAGTTACAGGAAGTACTTTTTTTACAAGCTGAAAAGCATATCGATACGATTTTGCCAGGCTATACTCATTTGCAACGAGCTCAACCTGTGCGTTTGGCGCATCATCTACTGGCATATGCTTCGATGTTTGAGCGGGATATCGAACGGTTAATCGATAGCTATAAGCGAGTAAATACTTGTCCACTTGGAGCAGGTGCCATTGCCGGGACTACTTTTCCGATCGATCGCGACTTTGTTGCAGAGCAGTTGGGCTTTGAACGGATCTATGATAATAGTATGGATGCAGTAAGTGACCGAGACTATTTAATAGAGTTCTTATCTATCTGTTCATTAATTATGACCCATCTTTCCCGCTTATCAGAAGAATTGATCTTATGGTCTAGTGAAGAGTTTGCTTATATTGAACTAGATGATGCCTTCTGTACGGGAAGTAGTATGATGCCACAAAAGAAAAACCCTGATATCCCCGAGTTAATCCGAGGAAAGGCAGGAAGAGTTTGTGGCCATTTGCTAGCTTTATTTATGACCCTAAAAGCTCTACCTCTTACTTATAATAAAGATATGCAAGAAGATAAAGAAGGCGTTTTTGATACTGTTAAAACATGCACCAGTTCAGTCCAACTCATGTCTGAAGTTCTTAAAACCATGAAAGTAAAACCAAAGCGGATGAAGCAAAATGTCGAGCAAGGTTTTGCGAATGCGACGGATTTAGCAGATTACTTGGTAAAGAAAGGAATTCCGTTTCGTAGGGCACATGAAATGGTGGGGAAGATGGTACTCTATTGTATCGAACGTGGTAAGTATTTATTGGATTGTGATTTAGCAGAGCTTCAGTCCTTTGCGCCACAAATCGAAGCGGATATTTTTATCAAGCTGGATCCTACCTTCGTAGTCGAAGCACGTAAAAGTAGGGGTGGAACTGCAAAGGCTCAAGTAGAAAAAACATTGGCAGAAAAAAAAGCGAGGTTACTTGATTACACAAATTGGCTTACTGAGAAAACAGTACAAGAAATTGAAACAATAGAAATATAAGAAAAAGGTTACATAAAGGTTCCGTATCACCTTATCAGTGATACGGTTTGCTTTTTTATACAAAAAAGTATAAAACTATTTATAATTAATTATTTTATAGAGTAATAATTGCAATATTTTATTTTTAATTAGAGGATTTTTGTTTTGAGAGTCGAATTCTCTTATTGAGATGATCGCACTTTTACCATGGGTAACCTTGCAGAAATCAACCAACTTTATGAAGAGGACAATGACAAAATTTTACTAGCAAATATACTAATATACATTGAATTCTAAACAGTATGATATACGGATGATTCAAATACATGGCCTATTTGGTCCATTTATAAAAGTTGGACAAAGGTAGCATTTACTAGGATTTATGGATAAATCAAACAAATGGTTCTAGCAAAGGAGGAGTGTAGATGGAACATAAACTACTCGAAATCAAAGGGCTAAAAACCCAGTTTATCGGTGATAAAAAGATAATCCCTGCAGTAGATGGAGTGGATCTCACGATTCACCGCAGTGAAACTTTAGCTTTAGTTGGTGAATCAGGGTGTGGGAAAAGTATTACATCTTTATCGATTATGGGTTTGATTCCTGAAAATGGAAAAATATCTGCGGGGGAAATTATCTTTAACGGTGAAGATCTAACCAAGAAATCCGAGAAAGAATTAGAGAGAATTCGCGGAAATGATGTGTCTATGATTTTTCAAGAGCCGATGACATCATTAAACCCTGTGTTAACGATTGGTGAGCAATTGACCGAGGGATTAATCATCCATGACAAACTTAGTAAACAAGAAGCTAATGCTAGAGTGATCGAGATGCTGAAATTAGTTGGATTTGCCCGTGCCGAAGAAATATTAAGTGAATATCCCCATCAATTATCAGGTGGAATGCGGCAACGGGTCATGATTGCGATGGCTATGGCGACAAATCCCAAGTTATTGATCGCTGATGAGCCTACTACTGCCCTCGATGTGACGATTCAAGCGCAAATTTTGGAACTAATGAAAGAATTAAAAGAGCAATTTCAAACATCAATCCTACTTATCACACATGATTTAGGAATTGTAGCAGATATGGCTGATCGTGTTGTAGTGATGTATGCAGGTCAAGTCGTCGAAGAAGCAGAGGTCGAATCCTTATATGAGAACCCTGCTCATCCCTATACAGAAGGACTTATGAAGTCGATTCCCAGTTTAGAAAAAGAGCAAAAGCGACTTTATTCGATTCAGGGATATGTCCCAGCTCCAGATGAATTTCCGATAGGCTGTCGCTTTGCACCCCGATGTGAAAAAGCGATGGAAATCTGCCATGAGAAGGCACCCAATATTTACTCACTTGGAAATGGGCACCATGTTCGTTGCTTTTTATATAAGGAGTTAGAGGAGATTGTAGAACAATGAGCTATTTACTTGAAGTGAAAGGACTATGTAAACATTTTCCAATCAAAAAAGGTGTCCTTCGAAAAACGGTAGGGTTGGTCAAAGCAGTGGATCAAGTTAGTTTTTATGTAAAGCCTGGAGAAACGTTTGGTCTTGTAGGTGAATCAGGCTGTGGGAAATCGACAACAGGACGGGCTATTTTACGACTGATTGAGCCAACCTCGGGTCAGATTTATTTCGAAGGGGAAGATATTGTTAAGTTATCCCGTACCCATCTACGTAAAGCACGTCGAGATATGCAGATGGTTTTCCAAGACCCTTATGCTTCGCTCAATCCCCGGATGACGGTAACTGAACTCATCGAAGAGCCCCTTCAAGTGCATGGGCTGTATTCTACAAAAGAGCGACGTGAAAAAGTATTTGAGCTGATGGAGATCGTTGGACTCAACCGTTCATATCATGATCGATATCCGCATGAATTTTCAGGAGGACAGAGACAACGGATCGGAATTGCCCGAGCCCTTGCGTTACAACCCAAGTTAATTATTGCTGATGAACCTGTTTCCGCTTTAGATGTGTCGATTCAATCGCAGGTGGTTAACTTGATGGAAGATTTACAAGAAGAGTTTAACCTATCCTATATTTTCATCGCTCATGATCTAAGTGTAGTGAGGCACATCTCTGATCGCGTAGGGGTGATGTATCTAGGTAGAATGGTAGAAATCGGAACCAAACAAGAGCTATATCAAGAACCAGCTCATCCCTATACGGAAGCCTTATTATCAGCGGTCCCCATTCCTAATCCCAAAGCAAAAAGAGAGCGAATCGTATTAAAAGGGGACGTGCCCAGTCCGGCCAATCCACCAACTGGTTGTGCCTTTCATCCTCGTTGTCCTAAAGCATTTGAACGTTGTATGCAGGAGAGACCGGAGCTGATTCATCTCGGTGGTGAACATTACGTTGCTTGTCATTTATATGGTTGATGATTTTAAAAATGATCGTTGTTTTTTTTAGAGAGAGTTGTATAACAGCAAAGGAGGTGAAAGCGTTTTCTTTTTTGATGAAAGTAATCGAATTAATATTAAAAGAGGAGGTATCAAGGAAAAATGAAGAAAAAATGGTTGATTGGAAGTATTGCACTTGTTATGATTCTTTCGTTATTTTTAGCAGCATGTGGTGGAAAAAAGGATGATGCTGAAAAAGATGGAGATGGAGCCTCCGATGGTAAGCCAGTTGATGGTGGAAAATTAACTGTGGCAGAAACAGCAGCCTTTGTCGGAAAGTTTAATCCGATTCACTGGGAAGATGAAACAGACAAAGATGTTGTATACAACGTGTATGATGAATTATGGACAGAAGATAAGAATATGAATTATGTGCCACGATTAGCAGAAAAATGGGAAATAGCTTCTGATGGTAAAGCGATGACCATCTATCTGCGTAAAGATGCTAAATGGCATGATGGAAAGCCAGTGACAGCAGATGATCTCATCTTTACCTACGAGCAAATTGCTAGCCCTGAATATACAGGTGTTCGTTTTAGTTCTGTAGATATCATCAAAGGAGCAAAGCAAAAACATGATAAAAAAGCGGATAAAATTTCAGGTATTTCCAAAGTGGATGATCATACAGTCAAATTAGAATTTGAGAAAAGATTAGCAGATCCACTCGCTAAAGTATTCCGCGTTCCTATGCCAAAACATATTTTTGAAAAAATCGATCCTAAAAATATGGCGAATCATGAAGCGACCCGAAGCAAAGTCGTAGGAAACGGTCCTTTTAAGGTAAAAGAAGCGAAGCCCAATGAATATGTAATTCTAGAGAAAAACAAGGATTACTATCGAAAAGGAAAGCCGCATCTTGATCAAGTTGTATTTAAAGTTATATCCCAAGATGTAGCAGTTGGAGCTTTGAAAAAAGGGGAAGTCGATATCTATCCCAAAATACCTGGACGTGACTTTGATAAGTTGAAGAAAGATAAGAAATTAGTGACCGGAGAAGAACAAGACCTAGCTTATAACTACCTAGGATTGGATCACAACAGTCCGAAGTTTAAAGATAAACGAGTACGGCAAGCACTTGTCTATGCAACGGATCGCCAAGGAATTATTAAAGCCGTCTCTAAAGGACATGGTTATCTAATTAATCAACATATTACCAAGCTCAGTTGGGCATATAATCCTAAGTTGGAAAATGCTTATCCTTATGATCCCAATAAAGCGAAACAGCTACTGACGGAAGCGGGTTATAAAGATACCAATGGAGATGGGTTTGTCGAAGATCCACAAGGAAAACCATTTTCGATTCAACTCCATTATCCCAGTGACTCAGCCAATAGTGCCAAAACTGTACCCATTATTAAAGAAAACTGGAAAAAAGCAGGCATTAAAGCAGATATCCCACAACCACGGGAATGGAAAACGTTCTTGGAATTATTAGACCAAGGAAAGTTAGAAACCTTCTTAATGGCTTGGGGCTTAGATCCTGATCCTGATCCAACGGAAGTCTGGCGATCGAATGCTGAATTTAACAAGCTTCATTATAAAAATCCCGAAAGTGATAAGTTGATTGCGGAGCAAGCTGTGGAAATGGATAAAAATAAACGCAAGGAAATTTTAGCCAAATGGACCGAAGTGATCAATGAAGATGTTCCGCAAATCTTTTTAAATGGTCGTACCATTATGGGAGCTTGGCATAAAAAAGTAAAAGGCGTGGATTGGGATTACCGAGCGGTAGTAGGAACACTCGCTGACTGGTGGGTTACGGACGCAAAATAAGAATTAGCCCAGTTCGATTAGAAAATGGGGGCGTATTAAGCTGGTTTATCTAGCTTCGCCTCCTCTTTTTTCGACTGGGTTCGATTTGGAAGGAGGGGATTGGATGGTTAAATTCATTATTCGTCGGCTACTTGGCATGATTCCTGTGTTATTTGTGATTTCAGTCCTTCTATTCACCTTGGTTCAATCTGTTCCGGGAGATGCTTTTACTGGGGATTTGAATCCAAAGATTGACAAAAAGTATATTGATGAGATGAGAGAAAAATTTGGACTCAATAAAAGTCCAGTTGAGCAATATTTTATCTGGTTAAAGAACTTTGCCCAAGGAGAATTTGGTATTTCGTTTAAAAATAAGCTCCCTGTATCCGATCTGATTGTAGACCGGATTGGGAATACTGTCTTTTTGGCTGTGACCACCTTAATTATTACTTATCTCCTAGCGATTCCCATCGGAATCTATTCTGCAAATCGCCCGTATACCCTCTCTGATAATACGATAACAACATTCTCTTTTATTGGGCTTTCTCTGCCTACGTTTTTTGGAGCGCTACTAGCAATCTATATATTCTCTATTAATTTAGAGTGGTTTCCTTCTAGTGGTACGGTGACGGCGGGAGCGGGTTATACAGGGATTCAGTACTTGCTTGATCGATTACATCATGTCCTTCTACCTGCTGTAACATTGGCCATTTTAAGTGTGGCGAGCTATACCCGTTATATCCGGTCGAGTGTACTCGATGTAAAACAACAAGATTATGTTCGTACAGCTTATGCAAAAGGACTTCCACGTAAGAAAGTTATGCGAAAACATGTCTTACGCAATGCACTAATGCCACTAATTACCTTTTTTGGCTTAGATTTAGGTGGGTTATTTGCAGGAGCCGTATTGACAGAAACCGTATTCACTTGGCCAGGACTTGGTAGACTTATTTTTGAATCCACAGTAAACCGAGATTATCCAGTGATGATGACCTGCTATATGTTGATTGCCATCAGTATCTTAATTGGGAACCTGATAGCGGATATCCTCTATGCCAAAGCAGATCCACGAGTTCGTTATGACTAAAAGGAGGTGGGAAGACGATGCAGACAGCTCCTACAACTTCAATTTCTTCAGAAAAGGAGAAGCCTGAGAAAAAGCAACAATCACCATGGCAGTTAGCTTTAAGCCGGTTTATGAAGAATAAATTGGCTGTTGTTGGGATTATCATTTTGTTGTTGATTGTGATATTCTCAATCGCGGCTCCCATGCTTAGTGATTTTGATCCGAATAAGCCAGATGCTTATAATACCGATGCTGAACCAGATGATGTACATCTTTTAGGAACAGATGAAATCGGACGTGATGTATTAACACGTTTGTTATATGGTGGACGAATTTCCTTATTGGTAGGATTAACCTCTTCCCTAATGATTGTGGTTATTGGGGGACTGCTTGGCGCAATTGCTGGATACTATGGGAAGTGGATTGATATGATCATCATGCGAATCGTAGATATCTTACTCGTTCTTCCAACTCTGCTTTTAATGCTATTCGTCGTTACCATTATGCAAAAGACAACGATCTGGTCCTTAATTCTTGTGTTTGGATTAACTGCTTGGCCAGTAACGGCTCGATTAGTTCGTGGTGAAGTGCTTTCCATTCGTGAAAGAGAATTTATCTTAAGTGCTAAATCGATTGGGTGTAGTGATTTTCAGATTATTTTTAAGCATGTGATCCCTAACGTTTTACCAACGATCATTGTCAATGCTACTCTACTGATGGCGACGATGATTTTAGCCGAAGCAGGACTTGCATATCTAGGCTTTGGTGTAGCCCCTGAAATTACACCCACTTGGGGTAATATGTTACATTCAGCGAGCAATGTAACGGTGTTAACAGATCAACCATGGTTATGGATTCCACCAGGACTATTGGTTGTTTTAACGGTATTATCGATTAATTTTATCGGAGATGGCTTACGAGATGCCTTTGATACCAAATCAACGCGTCGTTAAGGAATAAAACCGAGTCTTGGGTTCTGTCAGGCTCGGTTTTTTTATAGTGTAGTCTTCTTGCATATATATACTATTGGACGTTGGGATATTTTGATGACTCTATTTAAATTGCTATATCAGTCTATGAATGGTAAGGTAAAAGGAATGGTGAAAACGACCCTTCTTTTAGGTACATATTAGATTGAGGAGAGAACATGGTTATGAAGCGGATTTTGGCGATCAGTGATATACATGGAGCATTGGATCAACTAGAAAACTTACTTGAAAAAGTAAAGTATGACTCAACCAAAGACCAATTGATCTTACTAGGTGATTATATTGATCGTGGGCCTAACGCTAAAGGTGTAGTTGAAAAGGTCATACAACTTAAAAGTAAAGGAGCTATTGCTCTTAAGGGAAATCATGAAGATTGGATGATTAAAGCGTTCCAAGGACAGAAAGATGTCATTTTAAAATGGATAAAAAATGGTGGAAGACAAACACTACATAGCTATGGCTTTACGATTGATCCAGAAAATATCGAAGAATCCTTCGCGAATATTCAATCTGATCTGATTCAAGAACATATCGCTTTTTTGGACTCATTGCCTCTGTATTATGAGTTAGATCCGTATATTTTTGTCCACGCTGGTGTTCATCCAACTCTTCCATTTGCTGATACGGAACATCGTACATTTCTATGGATTCGTGATGAGTTTCATCAAAACTATCAAGGTGAAAAAATAGTGGTCTTTGGGCATACACCGACTACTCGACTCCATGGTTGCGCTGATGTTTACTTTGGTAAGAATCATATTATAGGAATTGATGGAGGATGTGTTTTTGGTGGGCAATTAAATTGTCTTGAGCTACCAAGTCAACAAGTAACTTATGTAGATGGAGAGAAGCTCGAAGATGATGAATCATGATTTAAAAGAAATCCTCTATTTCGTTTTAGTTTTGGTCAATCAAAAACCGTATCCAAAGGACTTGATCTTTCTTTGGATACGGTTTTTGACGGATCTAAAGCGGGCTACGATCTAAGCATATTTCATGAAAATCTAAAGATTACTCTAAATAAACATGTTGTTTGGCTAAATAAAAAAATGGGATGATGGCAGTGATTGGATTCAAATAATAATAGATAATTCACTATTTTCATATTCTATAGCATTAGAATTGACTTGATAAGCGATGGAGTTAGAAAGAATCAAAGGGTTATTTTTATCTTTTATAAATAGATTGATAATTTACTCTATTATCCATATGTATTAGAATGGTAAAGGAGGAAAAAGAAGATAGAAGGATTGGTGAAAATGATGAAACGAATATGTGTATTTGCAGGCTCTAATCGCGGTCGTAATCAGAAATATACGGAAATGGCTATTAATCTCGGAAAAGCTTTAGCTAAAAAAGAAATAGAATTAGTATATGGTGGCTCAAGTATTGGGCTTATGGGAGTCGTAGCAGACGAAGTACTCAATCATCATGGAAAGGTGATCGGTGTAATCCCATCTGGGTTATTGCATGGAGAAATTGTTCATCAAAACTTAACTGAGCTCTATCAAGTAAAGGGGATGCATGAACGAAAAGCAAAAATGGCTGAATTATCTGATGGATTCATTGCATTACCAGGTGGATATGGTACATTTGAGGAAATATTTGAAGTATTATGTTGGGGACATCTAGGAATACATCAAAAGCCAATTGGTTTATTAAATATTGATGGTTATTATCAACCACTCATGCAGATGGTACACAATGCGATCGAAGAGGAATTTATACCGAAAACACATGATGAACTTTTTATTTTAGAAGAAGATCCAGAAAGACTCCTTGAGAAAATGAATCATTATGTCCCGCCAGCAGATGCAAATAAGTGGAGAGAATAGTTGGTATACATTTGTTGTTTGATCCCATAGGTTTAAAGATGGGATCAAACAATGAATATAATTAAACAATGAACGTGCAAATTACTTAGGCACTTAGCTTTTGATCATGGCTATGGCTCTTCTGATGCTTAGCATTTCTAAGAAAAGTGAACATATAGATGAATAAAAATAATACCATACATATTGCAGATAAACGATACATGACCGCATAGTTTGCTGCAGTTGCAATCATACCTAGAAACATAGAGCCAATAGCTACCCCTAGATCGATGGAATTAAGAAAGGCTGCGTTTGCCATTCCACGCTGTTCTGGTGAAACAAGCTTAATCGTCCATGCTTGAATAGAAGGTTGTATCATCCCATACCCAAGTCCATAAAATACAGATGATAAAATAAGCAGATTCATAGACTGAGTATAAGAGAGGATAACAAGACCTACTATAACCAAAACGGCTCCGAGTGGAAGTATGGCAATATGTCCTTTTTTGTCAAAGATCTTTCCAGAAATCGGTCGAACCAGTACAATTGCAATCGCATTACATAAGAAAAACCAGCCAACATTGGCGATATGTGTTTCTTTGCCAAATAGAGCTAAGAAGCTGATGAGACCTCCATAAGTAATCGAAAGAAGTAGATTTAAACAACAAGGAAGAAAGATTTTTTTATCGATGATTTGTATCTTCGTAGAAGCTTTGCTAGGAATTTTTTTCTGATCAAGTTGAGCAGGTGATTTTGCAGACCGAATGAGATATGAAAGCGGGAAGATCAGGATAATAAGTGAAGCAGATGCTATAACTAATGCTCCAAAACCATAATCATTTAAAAGCCATAGGCCAATCACAGGAGCAATAGACATGGATAAACTCGTTGATAATCCATAGTATCCCATTCCTTCACCCATTCTTTTAAGTGGAATGACATCGGAAACCATCGTAGGAAAAGCGGTACTAGTCATTCCAAATCCAATACCAAATATCATCCGCATCAGTAAGAGCGCAGCAATGGTACCAGACCCATAATACCCAGCTGTAGATAAAGCTACGATACATAAGCCTGCATAAAGGATGAGATTTCTACTTCCTCTTTTCAGAGCTTCGCCCGCAAAGATACGAGCTATAATTGCTGATAAGGCAAATAAACTAATGACTAGACTAATTGTGAAGTCACTTGAATTCCACTTTTCCTTAACATAGGCCGGAAAAGTAGGTGTCAGCATCTGTAAATTTAAGAATAATAATAGATTACATAAGGTTAGAAGAATAAAACTTTTAGTCCATAGTTTCTGTTGTTCCAATCATAGATCCCCCTAGTTAATCATTGATAAGAGTGTTGATATTTTCGCTAATAAGTAAAAGCTTGTTTTTAAATTGATTGATCTCAGCTTGATCCATTCCTACGGATATTTCTGCCATGATTTTCTGTTCAATAGGTAGCAATTGTTGAGCGAGGTGCTTTCCTTTGTCTGTTAAATAAATAAGGAAGGCTCTACGATCTGAAGGACTCATTTTTTTTTCAATGAGATTCTTTTTTTGTAAGCAATCTAAAATCCGTTTTGTGGTAGGTTGATCCTTTGAAGTACGAATAGCAATTTCCCTTTGATTAATCCCATCTTTTTGACTTAAACGATAGAGTACAGACCATTGTTCAGGAGTAATCTCATACTCTTTTAACCGAAGAAATAATAATTGATTCAATTTACGATAGGTTTGTGCAATCATAACCCCAATGGACTCATGGATAAAATAGGATTTCAATTTTAGCGATAACCTCCTTTTCAAACCTATTTACTTGTCATAACAATATTAAGTGAAACGAATTAATTTGTAAAGAGTATACAATCATGCTAAGGATAAATTTAAGTGGTAGATTTGTATCATTTGATCAAAAATAGATCATGAAAAAAAGCTGGTCTTCCTTGGTAAAAAGGGTGACCAGCTTTTGGTTATTTATGGCACTAAAGAGAATTTTGGATGGTTGATATTCATATTGCCCTTTTAATTACACGGCTAGGCTGAAGTAGATTTAATATAGATCGATGAGCAACTAGTTCCATGAAGATCAACGTTTCTAAAATGGTTTTATGTCTGTCTTTATTATAGATGTTTTAAGATAGTTAAAAATAGATAGTTGGAATTTCAATTTTACACCAAAAATGAATCATATAAATAGAAGACAAGGTATAACTTATAATAAGGGAGTATTTTTAGTAACTGCTATATAAAGGTTCATTGTCACTAACTAATTTTTAGACAAGGATATTTGTGCATGTGAATGTAATTTAACATATAACAACGCAATTTTTTGTTTATTTTTTATTTTTCGAAAGGGGGATTTTTTGGATGTTTGAGTATATAATGAAATTGATTGAAAAATTGGTTATAGATGGAGGATGGTTGTCGGAACTTTTTCGATATTTGATCGCAGGTGTACTTGTTGCTACTTGTATGATTTATCTAATCCGGCTTTGGCAAGGGAAGATCGATATTTTATGGCGAAAAGTGGAAGATCAAGGTCAAGTGCATATCCTTCAAGTTGATAAGAGTAATTTAGAACAGCAAGTTGAAAAGTTACAACAGGAAAAGATGGAGCTTGATCAAAAGCTAAAAGAAGTACGACTTGAGATGATGGAAAAAGATAAGACAATTCAAGAATTGCAAAAAATATTTGTTGAACTTGATGAGAAATATGATGATGAAACATATACCACTTCGCAAATCATGTATACCGCCGAAGAAATAGCTGCTGCCCTAGCCAATGAAGAAAATTTCCACTTAAAACGTGATGATATTTTTACTAATTTATTGGATTATTTAGTTAATACTATCAAAGGGTACAGAGAAAAAAATCCTCGTGTCGTTATTCATATCGAGCATCCAGAGAAAAAAGATCGTTTAATGCATTATGCACATTCCAGTGGTCATTCGCATCGTATTCGTGAATATGAACCGTTGAAAGATGGAAGTGCAGCAGGCCGGGCTTGGAGAACTTGTACTAATTACTATGTTTCCGATGTTGAGGATAAAACGTATGAGTATGATCGAAAGGTTGCCTCTAGTAAATACTATCGTACGATTCTTTGTGTTCCCTTAAAAGCAGGCAATGATCCATCGACACGGATTGGTGTTTTATCGATTACAGGTCAACCGGAAAATGCATATGAAAAGATAGAGATCGACAGAGTAGTCTTATTTGCTAGTCTCCTGTACCCCTTAGTTTATATGGACATCAAAAAAGGGGAGGTTTCCATACATGGGCGAACCTGAAAAGGTACCGAGAAAAGAGAGAAAAGAGCTTAATAAACTTTATCGAGAAGGGACGATTACGAGAAAACAACTAATGTATCGCATGAGAAATGGTTTATTTGATCACGAACGTCTAGCTACCAAGGAGAAGTTTAATCAATTTGTAAGTCGTTTAAAATAGTACATAATAAAAAGCTCGCTGGAGAATAGCGTGCTTTTTTTATTATGTACTTTTATTAAAATTATTTCGATTAACCAGAATTAGGTAATGAGAAGAGGGATTTATAATGCAAAATGAACACGAGTGAAATCAAACATGTTTCTCGGTCAGAATTCACATCAGTTTACCTTTATGTGAATAAAAAACGCTTGAATTTCAAACTTTAGAGATGAGGAGGTTTATATGACTACTTATTCACGAGTTAAGCAAACTTTGGTGAGCTTAAAAGGAGCACAAGCCAATTTAGAACGTTATAGCCTAATAGCACAAGATGAAGCAGCAAAAAAAACATTCCAGCGCAGTGCTGAAAAGCTTCAATTGATTACAGATCGTTTGCAAAAGAGAATTCAAAATATGGAATGGGAAGAACCTCAGTACAAAGGATTTTAATCAGCAAAAAGAAAGGAAGGAGAATGTGCCAAGCTGGCTAGAGATTATTATTCGTTCCCTTAGCTTTATTGTTGTAGTCATTTTTCTGACCCGAATGTTAGGAAGAAAAATGGCCGCTAGAATGACTTATTTTGATCTTATTTATGGGATTGTCATCGGGATGATCGCAGCGGCGATTTCGATTAAATTAGTGGATGTACTTTCTGGAGTTATCGCCTTGTTAACATGGAGTCTTGTCGGAATCGGTCTTAGTTACCTTTCTTTGAAGAGTAAAGGAGTTCGTGATTTAATTCATGGTCGTGAAGCAGTTGTAATTAAGCATGGAAAAATCATGGAAGATCAACTTAAAAAGATGCGCTTTAGTCCAGAAGACTTATTACAACAATTAAGACATAAACAGATATTTAACTTAGCAGATGTGGAATTTGCAGTGATGGAATCAAATGGGGAGATAAACGCTTTATTAAAATCGAACCGGCAGCCTATCACACCCAAACTATTAGGAATTCAAACCGCAGTTGAAACAGGTGCACAAACGGTTATTTTAGATGGCAATATTATAGATGAGCCGTTAACAACCATGGGGTTAAATCGAGGCTGGCTGCGAACTGAATTGGAAAAGATAGGTGTTTCACCCGAAAATATATTTCTTGCCCAAGTTGATGCAATGGGTGAATTGTATATTGATCTATTTGATGATTCAATCCAAGTTCCAAAGCCAACAGCGAAACAATTGTTATTAAATACATTAAAACAAGCCAAAGCTGACCTTGATGCTTACTCCTTGGATACAGACCATCCGCGTGCTAAACAAATGTATGAGCAGTGTGCCAGAGAATTATCATCAGTGATTTATGATGTTAAGCACTTATTAAAATGATGACAAAGGTGAATTTTTATGTCAGATAAAAAGAAAAAAAAGCTTACTCCTATCCAACAACAATATCAGGATTTTGCAGAAAAAAGAGAGCCAAAACGACCTATTATTAAAAACTGTATCTATGCTTTTTTGGTAGGGGGATTTATCTGCTTAATTGGACAGGGAATTTCAACTTTTTATATTCATTTTTTTCATTTTAACGAGAAGTCCGCAGGGGACCCTACAGTTGCAACCTTGATTTTTATTTCAGCGATGATGACAGGGCTCGGCTTTTATGATCACATTGCTCAAAAAGCAGGAGCAGGAACAATTATACCTGTTACCGGTTTTGCCAATGCGATGGCTTCCGCTGCAATCGAGCATCGATCTGAAGGATATGTATTAGGTGTAGGTGGCAATATGTTTAAATTAGCTGGCTCTGTGATTGTCTTTGGTGTATTTTCTGCGTTTGTCATTGGGATCATTAAAGTGATCATAACGAAATATTTAGGGGGATTTTAGGTGATTCAAGGAAGGACTTGGGTTTTTCAAAATAAGCCAACTATTGTTGCTTCTGCAGCAGTTGGTGGCCCGTTTGAGGCGCAAGGTCCACTGGCTGACGACTTTGATGTGCTCCATCAAGATTTATGGCTCGGACAAGAGAGCTTTGAAAAAGCTGAAAAGAAGATGTTAGAAGAAGCAAGTGAATACGCAATACACAAAGCGAATTTACAAAAAGAAGATATTCAGTTTTTTTTATCAGGAGATTTAATGAATCAGGTCATTTCGAGTAGCTTTACAGCACGAACACTAGGTGTTCCCTATTTAGGTATTTTTGGTGCTTGCTCTACCTCGATGGAGGGACTTGCCTTAGGATCACTTCTTGTCGATGGAGGATATGCCAGTCATGTACTGGCTGCAACTTCTAGTCATAATGCAGCTGCAGAAAAACAATATCGTTATCCTACAGAATACGGATCACAAAAACCGCCAACTGCTCAGTGGACAGTAACAGGAGCAGGAGCTGCAGTAGTAGCAGCTAAAGGAAGTGGTATCAAGGTTCGAGCTGCAACGATAGGTCGAGTAGTGGATATGGGGGTTTCAGATCCATTTAATATGGGAGCAGCGATGGCTCCAGCAGCTATTGATACCATCCAAACCCATTTTCGCGACTTACAACTATCACCGACATATTATGATCTCGTAGTTACCGGTGATTTAGGGAGAGTAGGGTTTAAAACCGTTTCTGATATATTAGACAAACAAGGATTAAAGTTCCCTAAAGGACTATTTAGTGACTGTGGGCTAATGATTTATCGAGAAGATCAGCCTGTACTTTCTGGAGGAAGTGGTGCAGGTTGCTCTGCCTGTGTGACATATGGACATATTTTAAGTCGGATGAGAAAAGGAGAACTAAGGAAAGTACTCATTGTCGCTACAGGCGCATTACTTTCACCGATTAGCTATCAACAAAACGAAAGTATCCCTTGTATTGCACATGCAGTAGCTATTGAGCATGAAGAGGAGGGAGAAGTATGATATTTTTATGGGCTTTTATTGTGGGTGGACTTATTTGTGTTATTGGACAAATTATGATGGATGTATTTAAGTTAACACCTGCTCATACCACCAGTACGCTGGTTGTAATCGGCGCTATTTTAGACGGATTCGGACTTTATGAACCTTTGATTAAGTTCGCTGGCGCAGGGGCAACTGTTCCAATAACCAGTTTTGGGAATTCATTGGTTCATGGGGCTATGGTCGAAGCTGAAAAGGCAGGGCTAGTTGGAGTAATCACTGGAATTTTTGAAGTAACCAGCGCAGGTATTTCAGCGGCGATTGTATTTAGTTTTCTTGCCTCTCTTATTTTTAAATCAAAAGGATAATAGCAGAGAAGGATTTATAAACTTCTCTGCTTCGTCAGAATTTAAAGGGGATGATAAAGAAAAGATCTTTATATATGATCTCATCAAGCCAAGACATTAAATATGCAACGTTATTAGATTTCGATACATCTGCGTATGATTGATCTGAAGCTTCTTTTTGAATTTGAATCATTCAATCATGAATGGTTTAGGTATGAAATATGACCCAAATTTACAGTATATTTGTTGCAGGTGGAAAAGAATTAAATCTTAGTAAAAAAGCATAGTAAATCAATCATTTGTAATTTTTATAGTGATCTTACCAAAATTCCCCCCTTTTTCCATATAAGTTAGTGCCTCTTTGATTTCAGTAATTGGATAGGAACGATCAATCACAGGGTGAATTTGATGTTGAGAGATAAATTGAAGCATATTTTGAAAGTCTTGTGGGCTACCCATGGTAGTCCCCCGAATATCAATATGTTTAAAAAATAATTTAGGTAATTGAAGTTCAGGAACAGGGCCCCCCGTTGTACCAAAGTTTACGATTCTTCCACCGGGTTTAGCAATATGAAGAAGATGGTTAAATTGGGAACCACCAACACAATCAATGATTAAGTCAGCTCCACCCATCAATTGTTTAAGCTGTTTAACCCAATCTTCTGAACGATAGTTCACTCCTCCACTAGCTCCTAACTTCTTGGCAAGCGCTAGCTTTTGATCGTTACTTGAGCTGACAAATACTTTTGCTCCATGGGCAAGCGCCATTTGTAAGGCGAATAGAGCGACTCCACTACCGATTCCCGGAATGAATACTGTATCGGATGGTTGTAGATGTCCGCGTGTAAATAATGCTCGATATGCTGTCACTCCACCTAACGGCATTGCAGCTGCTGTTTCCAAAGATAGATGTTCTGGTTTCAGGAAAATTTGCTCAGAAGGTACTAGTGTGTAATCTGCAAAGGTTCCGGCTTTTGGCATACCGAGGATAGAGAAGTTTGAACTATAATAATGAGGATTGGCTCCCCAATGAAGCGCAGGATTTATAATAACCAAGTCACCTATATTCACGTTCGTTACTTCTTTACCAATGTCTATAACTTCCCCAGCTCCATCTGACCCAAGTATTGTTGGAAGTGTCATCCCTGGGTATAATCCATATGTAATCCATAAATCACGTCGATTTAAGGCAGCATATTTCATACGAACCAACACTTCATCGGATTGAGGGACTGGTTTATCAATCTCTTCGTAACTTAACTTTTGTGGTCCACCAATTTCTCTTAAAAATACTGCTTTCACTAAATCCCTCCTTGTAATAAGTTATTCTTTATAGTCATATAAATAGGGAGATTCCTACATTTATTCTATACTTTTATGATAACACAAATTATATATAGCTTCCCTAAAGAAAATAGAGGTTGGCCTCCCCACTCCCTCCTGCTAAAGATTGGGTGCAACAGTCGATCCTACACAAAAACGGTTCGCGACTTCCTCCAAATATGATCTGGATTTCCTATCAAATGATGCAACATGCTATAAATAAAAAGCACTCTAACATAATTCGATAGAGTGCTTTCGTTTGATTATGATTTGTATTGAGGTTCTTCACTGATTACTTGTTGTTCTCTAGACTTTAATTGCTGAACTACTGTGTCCATTTGTTGTGCAAGAGAATTATACATTTGTTTTGCCTGTTGGTTATTTGTATCTAACGCGAATGACTTTAAGTTTGCTACGACTCCTTCGGCACTTGCAATAGTTTGTTGAATTTTTGTACCTACGGTCATGGGTCAAAAATCACTCCTTTACTTATGTTTTACATCCTTTATTTTTGTAGAGATTAGATAAAAATATGTGTGGAATAAAATGTATAATTGGTTAAATGTACTGTAAGAATAATTACAGTAGTACTGTAAAACAATTATGACATTTTTTAATTAAATGAAACAAAAAGCAGGATTTACTCATACAATAAGCAGAATATATAATTACCTCATTTTTAGAATAATCTGCCTAGTTAGAGGGAAAGGGGTAAATAGGTGGATATATCAGAAATCATTCGTTTCTTCGAACGTTTAGAGTCGAGCGGAGGATGGTTTTATGACTTTTTAAGCTATTTTATTGCTATTGGATTGGTTCTTGTATTTATTATTTATCTTATTCGACTATGGCGTGGAGAAATTAATTGGTTAGGTCAACGAGCAGAAGAGATTAATGAAACGGATTCCCCCCAAAGAGACGAACTAGAGAATCAAGTTACAAAGTTAATTCAAGAAAATGAACTGTTAATAAAGCAGATTAATAAAAAAGACCGAATGATTCAAAAGTTAACCAAAGAAGTAAAAGAAGTCAAACAATTATATATGGAACTGGATGAAAGATATGAAGATGAAACCTATACGATGTCACAAATTGTGTATACAGCGGAAGAGGTAGCTACAGCGATCGTAAACGAAGAAGATTTTGTAAAAAATAAAGACGACATTTATGACAATTTACTTGATTATTTGATCAATACAATTCGAGGATATCGCGAGAAAAGTCCACGAATTGTCATTCATATCCCTCATTTTACTAAAGAGGGTGTACTTATGCATTATGCCCACTCTAGTGGTTATTCTCATCGAATTAAGGAATATGAGCCGGAGATTTTCGGAAGTGCTGTAGGGCATGCTTGGCGAAATAATGAGGTTTATTATATTCCAGATGTAGAAGAGGCAGGAATTGAATTTGACCGAAATCGTCAAGCTAAAAAGAAATTTAGGAGCTTATTATGTGTACCATTAAGTGCCGGACAAGATTTTTCGACCTGTATTGGTGTTTTATCTTTGACAGGAGAGCCAGTAAATGCATATGAAAAAATAGAGAGGGAGCGCGTTGTGTTGTTTTCCAAACTACTCTACCCATTGATTTATTTTGATTTAGTTAGAAAGGGGGTTTCCGCCAATGGATTGGGTTCCCAAGAAAGTAAGACATGAGCTAAATCGCCTATATCGGATGGGCGAAATATCTAAAAAGCAGCTCATGGATCAAATGAAAAATGGTTTATTTGATCATGAGCGTCTAGCTGTAAAGAAAAAATTAAAAAGATTATTAGAAAAAAACGATTAATATCATTAGGAATAAAGAGACCAGCTAGCTGGTCTCTTTATTTCAGACTGTAGATAAACCCCTTCTGAAAAACGAATTCAGAAGGGGTTTACTAATTAATTGATAAAAAAATCGACGAAGGCGATGGTTTTTCCATCGCCAATTGGCGAGTTTCTTTAAATTCATGGCAGCGAAAAGTAGCATCGCCTGCATTTGAACTCGGCGCTTCCCACGAAGCGTTGTCCAACGCATACCATGCTTTTCTTTCATATCTGCAAAAACTCTTTCAATCGTTTCTTTTCGTTTACTA
>NZ_KZ845676.1 GCF_003313465.1 Thermoflavimicrobium daqui | reverse complement strand
AACAAGCTAATGCGCCGCGGGCCCATCCCTAAGTGGTCGAAACCTTTTACGATTCGCTCATGCGAGCGAAAAGATTATCTGGTATTAGCCCCGGTTTCCCGGAGTTATCCCAGTCTTAGGGGCAAGTTGCCCACGTGTTACTCACCCGTTCGCCGCTAGGAGCTTTCCCGAAGGAAAACTCCCCGCTCGACTTGCATGTATTAGGCACGCCGCCAGCGTTCATCCTGAGCCAGGATCAAACTCTCAAAGTAGTTCTTAACGATAGCTTAGTACTTCTTGTCCCGGAATCTACGATTCTGGGGCTACCGCTACTAGTTTGATTGCTCATTTGAATTAACGAGTCATGTTCACTCTTTAGTTTTCAAGGAACACTTTCTGTTGTTTCACCGCGTTCTTGCGGCGACAAAAAATATAATATCATGCACAAGTGAATAAGTCAACATCTTTTTTAAATAAAATAATTAACTAAAAAAAGCCTCTTGATCATGTCCTTCTTCAATCTGAGGCCTTTTAAATTACTTCAATTGGCCCATTCAATATAAATAACTTTATATCAAAAGCTTTTCTTTTTGGTTTGCGCTTGATTTTCTCCACTCTTTGGATCCTTCCCAAAAATACCATTGATCTGTTCACTTATATCTTCAAGCATTCTTCCCACATTCTGTAATTCTTTTGAAACGGCCTCCAATTCCGGATCATCCTTAGCATGAATGATCCCAAAACGAAACTTTTTCCCCATTGATCTCTCCTCCACCTTTTCGCAATGAAATAAAAGTTGTTCCCGAGAAACATATAGAAATAAACAGAATAACAAAGATACTTACATCTAATAGCTTATTTTTAGCATCCATACCCAACCAAATATTAAAAAAATTAGCTAGGTAGTTATATTACGATGGATACGTAAATAGGAATTATATAAAAATTATAACATGTTTTAATTATGAAGGGGTGGATTTTAAATGAAAAAGGCTTTTTCTATTTGTTTTAGCTTCGTGTTATCTTTACTCCTTATTTTTAGCATCAGTGTATCGGCTGCTACTTTACAAGAAAAAGATCAGATCCAATTTTCATCAGTAAAACAAGATCACATCCTTTCCAAATTTATTACTGTTCATGAAAATGGCTATATCGTTGTCGATGTTGAAAACAAAGGAGGAGAGGGTCAAATTAATTGGGGAATAATTAAATACAATGATAAAGAGAAACCTGTTGCTGATTACGGTATCGATTCGGTTAAGCAAAAAAAGGTTCAAGTTCCTCCAGGCAAATATGCTCTTTTATTAGTATGTAAGTACATTACTATTAACGGCTGTCAAGCAAAGGGAACTATACAAAGTTGGAAAAATAAACGAAATGAGATTGCCTTCTAAAAAAGCCGTCATCGCTTTTAAACTCACTCCCATAGCTTTAAACAAACGGCTCATAGAGTTTCTAAGAGTAAATCTCTTAGAAACTCTTGTCCCTGTGAAGCGATTTACTCTGACTCTAAGAACAATCTAGGTTTTGAATCAATTTATAATACAACATGCTCTAAATATTAAAAGTCATCCATACTTAAATAAAAGTAGGATGGCTTTTTTTATAAAAACATCATTTATAGATCTTTTACCTTTTCATCCTTCGATTGCACCTTTTCAAGCAACTTATTTTATTTATAGATATTAACTAACTATTTTAGGGTATTTTTATATAAATTGAAATTTTATGCTACATATATTGAACCAGGAGGTGCTATCATGTTTGCACGTATCACAAATATTTTTATTCGTTACATCCAACGATTTATGCCTGATCCTTATTTATTTGCTATTATTCTTACGCTTATCGTTGTTCTACTTAACTTGATCCTTGTTCCACAGTCCAACTTAGGAGATATGGTACATGTTTGGTATCAAGGTGTTTGGGGTAAGCAAAATATTTTCATTTTTGCCCTACAAATGACCCTGATCTTAATTTGTGGAACTACACTTGCCCAAGCTCCTCTGATCAAAAAAGGACTTAAATATTTAGCTTCCTATCCACAAAATCAAGTACAGGCAGCCATTATGTGCTTTTTAGCTGGTGCATTGGGTTCACTTTTAAATTGGGGTCTTGGACTGGTAATTGGAACGATACTTGCCAAAGAAATCGCCAAACGATTGGAAGAGATTGACTTCGGATACGTCGTTGCTGCAGCTTATATGGGCTTTATCACTTGGACTTCTGGCTTTTCTAGTTCGATTGTATTAGCGAATGCCGATCCTACTAGCTCGCTTAATATTATTTATAAAATGACCAAACAAACAGTCGGTCTTGAAAACGATATTTTTACACTATATAACATCATTCCTATTATCCTTACATTGATCGCTTTTCCATTCATCTTAAAATGGATGGCTCCAAAAGAAATCAAACCGATTCAACGCAATTTCTTACTAGAAGAAGAAACAACTCAAATCGAAAAGCCTAGTAAAACATTTGCCAGTAGATTAGAAAATGCTTGGATTTTAAATTTGATCTTCGTTATAGCCGGTTTATATGTATTCTGTGGTCCTTTAAAAGGAAAAGTAACGATCGATTCGATGATATTACTTTTTACTATTTTAGGATTACTCTTTCATTGGACACCGATCCGTTATGTAAAGGCCTTTTGTGAATCAGCCAAAACAGCTGGCTCTCTCTTATTACAATATCCTTTATATGGTGGAATTATGGCTTTAATGGCTTATACTCCTCATTCAGGTGTCGAACCGTTACAAACCGTTTTAGCAAAAGCAGTTGTAGAAACAGCCAATGTTTATACCCTTCCTTTTTTGAATTATTTAGCTTCCTGCATCATTACGCTTTTTGTACCATCAGGTGGAGGACATTGGGCCGTACAAGGTCCTGTTTCGATTGAAGCAGCAATGGCACTAAAACAAACTTCACCTCAATATCTAGGCAAAATATCCATGTCTGTCGCATTTGGTGAAGGCGTTTTCAATATGATTCAACCTTTCTGGGCCTTACCCATTCTTGCATTAGCCGGCTTATCCATTCGAGACATTATGGGATATTGTGTGATGGCTCTAATCTTTGGTTTTATCTTCTTTGGAGGTGCACTGCTGATTTTTTAAGGAACGTATGCTTTCTTATTGGTTTACTCCAATGAAGTGAAATATAAGAAGCCCGTACTACTTCAAATGTGATACGGGCATTTTTTTAGAATAACCTTATTAAATCCAATCCTTTTAAATCATTCCCTTATCATGAGATATAAGTATAGTAATCATCTAGCCCATATTTTTTTATCTTCTTTAATACAGCCGTATGACTAAGTCCTATTTGTTTCGCAGCTTGACGGGCTGATTTACATGTCTTGAGGATTTCAATGAGTAATTTTTTTTCATATGCCTCTATCTTCTCTTTAAAACTTTTTTTCGAATCATATGGATGGCAGGAAGCTATCGTTGATTGTTGTTCTAAATAAACGGACTCTAGTTCGTTTAAATCGTCAGGACAAAGGTAGACTGTTCGCTCGATAACATTTTTTAATTCACGCACATTGCCAGGCCAATGATAGGACTGTAGGAATTGAATCGCTTGATAAGTAAGAGAAAGTGGTGGGCGATGGATGAGATGACAAAACTGTTTGATAAAGAAGTCTGATAATAATGGGATATCACTTATTCGCTCTCGTAAAGGAGGGATATAAATAGGAATGACATGTAAACGGTAGTATAAATCTTTTCGAAACGTTCCCTCCTCAATCATGGCTGAAATATCACGGTTCGTTGCCGCGATAATACGAATATCGATCGGAATTAGCTTATGTCCTCCCAATCGACGAATGGCTCTCTCTTCAAGTACTCGAAGTAATTTTGCCTGTAGATGATAAGGAAGCTCCCCCACTTCATCTAAAAATAAAGTTCCACCTTGTGCCATTTCGATTAATCCCTTTTTTCCTCCTTTAAGCGCTCCAGTGAAAGCGCCTTCCTCATAACCAAACAATTCACTTTCTAATAAAGTTTCAGGAATCGCAGCACAATTCATTGGGATAAAGGGGCCATTCGCCTTTTCGCTTTCAAAATGGATGGCTCTGGCAAAAAGCTCTTTTCCTGTTCCACTTTCCCCATGTAGAAAAATGGTCGCTTCACTTTTCGCCACTCTTTTTGCTATTTCTATACATCGCTTCATCTTCCCACTATTATGAATAATTCCAGCAAACGGAACCATTCCTGTTTCTTTCACCGATTGAATAATTCCGTGAATTTGCTTCATATCTCGTAAAACAATGACAATCCCTTGACTTTCCTCCTTGGTCCTGATAGGAAGATAACTCAAGATCAGTTGCGAAGCGCCTCTTTTGACTGTCTTGACCACTGTAGGTATATTCAGAATTTCGACTCCTTCAAACAAACAACGTTTGATCTCTTTTTTAATACCTTTCCATAACTGACGGATGGGTTGATCAATCAGTTGTTTCTGATTCATATCGAGCATTTCTTCTGCAGCTCGATTGACTGTTTTTATATGAAGTTGATGATCTAGTGAAATAATTCCTTCAGATACCGTAGAAAGTATGGTATTCATTTGGTTTTCTCTAATTTCAGAAGGAAGAAAGTTAATCACCTCCACTTTTTCTACCCCGATAATTTTCTGTATGCTAGTAATAACTTTATTGATTAAGCTTTGTTCCATAATGTCTATTTTTAAATAGATGTAGCGTGGCTTAACTTCCATACGAATAATATCCATTTGCCTTAATTGTCCAACAATATCATGTGTAATACCAACCCGGTTAACTGTCTGAATCTTGAAAGTCGCATAATTCACAATATAACTCCTTTCTTCTTTAAAATAAATAGATGTTAAACACTTTACAGCATTATGTAGTATACGGATACGTCAACTTCTGAACAATCGTATGAATCGCACCTTTGATCAATGAGTCATCCATTTGTTCGAGATACTCTGGTTTAAAAAGTTGTAATTTTTTTAAAGTATAATACTCATAGATTGCTTGTTTGATCGTTAAATCATTGGGAATAAGAAAATTCGGCTGGATGATTTTGCGTAACATGATCTCATCTTGAAACATAAATAATTTAAAGTGAATCGGATTAAATACACCTTGACTCACTCCAGAAGCATAAAATTGATCAAGATGCCAGCTTCGCTCCAATTGTGCTTGAGTGATTCTATCTAGTAATTGAGGATACGAAGTCTTAAGATCCTCCAAAAAGATATCTGAGATATAAACAGCAATTAACATTGATTGTTCAAATAACCTTTGGAAACGAATAGAAAAAGGGGCTTCTTCATTCACAATGAGTTGGTCAATATTTTTAATACAATCAACATAAACATCAACGACTTTTTCAACAATCTCATCTTTTGAGGAAAAATATTTATATAAGGTTGCCTTACTAATATCCATATATTTCGCTACATCATCAATTTTAAGTGCGTTAAATCCCTTTTTTTGAATGATCGGAAGCAATTTATCAATACATTTTTTACAATCTATTCTCATATCATCCTGCAACTATGTTATAGTGGCAGATTTTTCACCTCACACTTTCTTAAATCATGGCTTTCATCATTTATCTTCAGATCCTTATCTCTATTATAACCAATCAACGATTCTTAGAAAGTAGACTAAAAAGGTTTATTTAGTTTATTTAGTATGATAAACTTAGTCTGTATTCATAAACAGTGCTTAAATAAGAGAAACTGAAATAAGAAAGGAGATAACGATTATGGAGAAAAACCAAGAAATTCTATTAGTAAGTAGACCAAAAGGGCTACCTCATGAGGATAATTTTTCAATATTAGATACTTCTATTCCCACTATAAAAGAAGGAGAAGTACTTGTTCGCAGTTTATATGTTTCTGTTGATCCATATATGCGAGGAAGAATGAGTGATAAAAAATCATATGTTCCTCCTTATGCTTTACATGAAGTGATTATAGGTGGAGTGGTCGGAGAAGTCATCGAGACGAAGGCAGATCATCTAAATGTGGGAGACGTGGTTGTAGGCTATCTTGGATGGCGTAAATATAATGCAGTAGAAGCTAATCAAGTCACCAAAATCGATCCTACCTTAGCTCCTATTAGTACAGCGCTGGGTGTACTAGGGATGCCAGGACTAACGGCTTATTTTGGTCTTCTTGATATTGGACAACCTAAGCAAGGCGAAACCGTGGTCATCTCCGGTGCAGCAGGTGCAGTTGGTATGATTGTAGGGCAAATCGCCAAAATCAAAGGATGTCGAGTAGTTGGAATTGCTGGTTCCGATACAAAAGTTGACTACTTAATTAAAGAACTTGGCTTTGATGTCGCTATTAACTATAAAACGACTGAAAATATGAAAAAAGCTTTAGCAGAAGCTTGTCCTAATGGTATTGATGTATATTTTGATAATGTAGGCGGAGACATCTCTGATGCAGTTCTTTCTTTAATCAATAAAGGGGCTCGCATCCCACTATGTGGCCAAATCTCCCTATATAACCTTGAAAAAGCGGATATTGGTCCAAGAGCTCAAACCGCCTTGCTAATCAATAGTGCTCTCATGAAAGGATTTATTGTCGGTGACTATAGTCAGCGTTTTAATGAAGGATTACTTCAACTATCCCAATGGGTGAAAGAAGGAAAAATTAAATATGCTGAAAACATTGTGGAAGGATTTGAAAACATACCAAAAGCATTTCTCGGCTTATTTAAGGGTGAAAATCTTGGGAAACAACTAGTAAAAGTAGCCGAATGGCATCCCAAAAAATAGAGAAGTTAAACTGTGAATGATCCTTTTAGATCCCATCCATCTATCTAGAGGATATCTCCACTTACTAATCCTTATATTCCGTTTAGAAGCCCGTATCACAAGTGCACAAGGAAGGTGGTACGGGCTTCTTTTAGATGGAACGGGCAAAGCCGTATGGAAGTAACACGCGGAAGTCATTGCGCTAAAAGCCCCTCTGATTCCATTCATTTCCGCTAGGTAAGACATGATAGAAGTTCTTATAGGTTTTGCCTCTTAGAACTTCTTATCCCGTAGAGCGGGGCATGAGGTCGACTGAGTCGAAAAATGCCTCCCTTTCTTACCTATTTTTGGTTAATCAACATTCCTGATCTAGACATATAAAAGTGCATGCTCTAAATCTTCGATGATATCCCCGACATCTTCAAGACCGACTGATAAGCGAATAAGTCCATCCGATATTCCCATTTGTATTCTCTTTTCTCTCGGTATTACTGCGTGTGTCATGGAAGCGGGATGTTGAATCAGTGATTCGACATCTCCTAGACTTACTGCCCTCTTACATAAAGTCACATGATTCATCATCCGTATACCAGCTTCAAATCCTCCTTTTAAACAAAAGCTAATCATTCCACCAAATCCATCCATCTGTCTTTTGGCTAATGGGTTTTGGCTATAGCTAGCTAAGCCCGGATAATAAACTGCAGCGATTTTTGGATGGGATTCTAAAAATTCCGCTACTTTTTGTGCATTTTCACAGTGACGCTCCATCCGCACACTCAGTGTTTTGATTCCCCGAATGAGTAGGTATGCAGCAAGAGGAGCTAAAATTCCCCCTATGTCTTTTTGTGTGGTCAATCGAATCTCATCGATCAATTCCTTGGAACCCACAGCAAGACCGGCAACCACATCACCATGCCCTCCGATATATTTGGTAGCACTATGGATAACAATATCACAGCCCCATTCAAGTGGACGCTGCAAATAAGGAGACATAAATGTATTATCCACGATAGTCTTAATTCCAGCTTGTTTGGCGATTTTAGCGATCATCGCTAAGTCTACTAGTTCCATCGTGGGATTGATTGGCGTTTCTATATAAATCACTTTCGTTTTATCCTGAAGGGCTTGCATCACTGTTTTTTCATCCGTCATTTCACAAAATGAGAAATTGACACCAAACCTCTCTTTTAACCAATTGAAAAAGCCATAAGTACAACCATAAAGTCCTTTAGAACAAAGGATATGATCCCCTGTTTTGACAAGCCCTAAGATCACAGCGGAAACAGCAGCCATGCCTGATGCAAACGCTAGACCTGCTTCTGCTTTTTCAAGTGTGGCAACTTTTTGCTCAAGTACATCTATCGTTGGGTTTCCCAATCTTGAATAGATATAACCTGCTTCTTCGCCAGCAAATCGACTAGCTCCTTGATCAACGGAAGAAAAGACAAAAGTAGATGTTTGGTAAATCGGAGTAGCTAATGCGCCCAGCGGATCTATTGAATTACCTGCATGAATCACTTTTGTCGACAAATGCATTTCTTTTTTAGATCCATTCATATTCATCAATGGCTCCCTTCTAGATGTTTTTCATTGCATGACTATGCAAGAAGGATACCAATGAATAAGTATGACATTTTCTCTAGAATCTGAATTGGATCGGAAACTTTTAGTTACAGTTGAACATTTTTATTTCCACATTGCTCCCACTTTTGCCAATCAATTGATTTGCACCTGACTCCTTTTTCGTATATACTTGAAATTCATGCATAGCACGTTCAGGTCCATAAGATATGAGAAAGGATTGACGACTAGCATGCGCTAAATGTCGCTTTGAAGAGCATGTCGTCAATCCTTTTTTATTTACATGATCAGAAGTAAAATGAGCGAACGGAAAAAGAAAACGGCCGCATAAGAAATTTTTTCAACAAATTGGTATTTACTATCATTTTCCAATGACTTTTTTGTTAAGTGGAGCTAAACAAGGTATAGCTAATTAAAAATTAAAAACACTAATGAAAAAATCACTCAATATATTCTTTGATTTTACTTAGATAATGGATCTGTATGCCTTTGCTACCAAACAAAAAAAGGAGCTGATCTCTTGGCTAAATTTAGTGATCTTGAACTAAGTAATGCTATACTTGACTCAATTCGGGCTATGGGCTTTGAAGAAGCCACACCCATTCAAGCCCAAACGATCCCCATTGCAATGGAAGGTCATGATTTATTAGGACAAGCCCAGACTGGTACGGGCAAAACAGCAGCTTTTGGTATTCCTTTGATTGAAAAAGTATCGATCGAATCAGATCAGGTACAAGCGATCGTCATTACACCTACACGCGAGTTAGCCATGCAAGTAGCTGAAGAGATAAACCGGATTGCCCAGTTTAAACAGGTGCGTGCACTACCGATTTATGGAGGACAAGATATTAATCGACAAATTCGTTCTCTCAAAAAAAGACCCCAAATCATTGTAGGTACACCTGGTCGTTTAAGAGACCATATTCGTCGTCGTACCATTCGACTCCATACGATTAACCAAGTCGTCTTAGATGAAGCAGATGAAATGCTACAAATGGGCTTTCTCGAAGAGATCGAAGAGATCTTATCGGAAATTCCTGCCGAACGACAAACATTACTTTTCTCCGCTACGATGCCCAAAGACATCAGAGCTCTTGCCGAAAAATTCATGGTAAATCCTATCGAAGTAAAAATCAAAGCAAAAGAAGTAACCATGCCAAAAATCGAGCAATATTACATTGAAATGTCCCAAAAACAAAAATTTGATAGTCTATGCGATTTATTAGATATTCAATCTCCCGAATTAGCTATCGTCTTTGTTCGGACGAAAAAGCGTGTAGATGAAATTTCCGAAGCGTTAAATAAACGGGGATATTCAGCTGAAGGATTACACGGTGATTTATCACAAGCTCGTCGTGATACAGTCATTCGTCGCTTCCGTGATGAAACGATTGATATTATGGTGGCAACTGATGTTGCTGCTCGTGGACTCGATATCTCTGGTGTCACCCATGTCTATAACTTTGATATCCCTCAAGATCCTGAGAGCTATGTTCATCGTATTGGTCGTACAGGGCGCGCTGGCAAAACGGGTATTGCCACTACTTTTGTCACCCATAGAGAAATAGAACATCTTCGCAATATCGAGCGTTCTATTAAAAGAAAAATGATACGCCAATCAATCCCTACCATTAATGAAGTAATCGCAGGACAACAGCGGATCGCTACTGAAAAACTGCTTCAAGTCGTTGAAGAAAATGAATTCCAAAACTATATTGCCTTAGCCGAAGAGCTACTCGAGCATACCGATTCAGTTACCCTTTTATCGGCTGCGTTGAAAATGATTACGAAAGAACCAAATAAAACCCCTATCCAAATCAGCGAAGACCATCCTTACTTCGGAAAAGGAAGAGGCAGAGACAAAGGGGAGAAAAAGCCAAAAAACAAAAAAGGACATTCCCCGAATAAAGGTTCTTTATCCATCCCAAAAGAGCGTAAACGCAGACGTAAAAAGAAAATAAAAACACGTTAGTAAGCATTGTATGAAGAAAAGAGCTGACTCAAAAGAGGATTTTCCTCTTTTAGATAAAGCTCTTTTTTAATTCGAAAGAAGAAATTGAGGAATAAAATGGAATTTAATGTTGAAAGTCCATAGATTCGACATGGAGAATTACTTTAGCTAGTGTCTTTGGTGTAACAGCAAGCATCATATTTTTTGTACAGGATTGGAAGAAGAACAAGCATAGTAAATAGATAGCATATATTGATATACTTGTGATTTTCAGGAATACATAAAGCAAGTGATTTTTTATTTGTTTCTTGGTGAAAAAGAGGTGACCTCAAAGGGCACATAAGTACCTTTTGGGTCACCTCTTTTAGCTTGTTAAAAAATTTTCTATCGTAGCAGTTTTCTCTTCCAAACTCCTAGAATCAACGCCGTTACCACAGATCCTACTAAAATGGCCAAAATATATAGCAACGGCTTATTCACAAGAGGAATAACGAAAATTCCACCGTGCGGAGCAGGGAGGGTAATCTGAAATAACATAGTGAGGGCTCCTGCTATTCCTGATCCAACAATACAGCTACCTAGAACACGAAGAGGATCTGCTGCGGCAAATGGGATAGCTCCTTCTGTAATAAAGGAAGCTCCCATAATATAGTTGGTTATGCCTGCTTTTCGCTCTGCATCTGTAAACTTTGATCGAAAGAATGTAGTCGCCAATGCTATTCCCAATGGTGGTACCATCCCACCAGCCATGATCGCAGCATGGGGGCCAAAATTCCCAGACGATATCGCAGCAATCCCAAAAGTAAAGGCCGCTTTATTAATTGGACCACCCATATCTATCGCCATCATTCCTCCCAAAATCAATCCTAAAATGATGGCATTCGTTCCACTAAGGCCATTTAGCCAAGCAATAAGAGCTTTATTGATCGTAACAACAGGACCATTGATGACGGTTACCATCAACACCCCTGTAATTAGGATTCCAAAGACGGGGTACAACAACACAGGTTTAATTCCTTCTAATTGGTTGGGAAGGTACGAAAATACTTTCTTACACCCTTGCACGATATAACCTGCTAGAAATCCAGCGATAAGCCCACCTAGAAATCCAGCTCCAGCTGTCGCTGCTAGAAAACCTCCTACCACTCCTGGCGCAAAACCTGGACGATCAGCGATACTACTTGCAATAAAACCAGCTAAAATGGGCACAAGAAAATGAAATGCACCATCTCCACCGATTTGCATCAATGTTTTTGCGATGGGTCCTTTCGTATCAATGCCACCAAAAGCAAATGCTAGAGCGATTAATATTCCTCCCCCTACTACAAAGGGAAGCATATTACTTACACCATTCATCAAATGCTTATAAAAACCAAAACCTTGCTTTTCACTCGTATCTTCTTTGCTCGAATCTTTACTTCCTCCATGAAAAATCGGTGCATCTTGGTTGATGGCTTTTTGAATTAATTGTTCTGCTTTATGAATGCCATCAGCTACAGGTACTTGAATGACTCGCTTACCTTGGAAACGATTCATCTCTACTTGCTTATCTGCTGCAACGATGATAGCCGTTGCATTTTCGATATCTTCCTTAGTTAATGCGTTTTTAATACCTGTTGCACCATTCGTTTCAACTTTAATGGGAACTCCTAGCTCTCCTGCCTTCGTTTTTAACGTATCTGCCGCCATATACGTGTGAGCAATTCCGGTCGGACATGCTGTAACAGCTAAAACTAACCCCTTTGATCCTCCTATTTCTTCTTTTGATTGGTCTATTTCCTCTTCGTTCTCGATTTGTTTTTCGGCATCAGCCATCAAACGAAAAACTTCATCAATCGTTTTAGCTTGAATTAATCTTTGTCGAAATTCTTCATTCATTAACATTGTTGACAAACGTGATAGTGTTTCCAAATGTTCTTCATGTTCCCCTTCTGAAGCCGCTATCATAAAAAATAAATGACTAGGTTGTCCATCCAAAGATTCATAGTCAATTCCGTGTTCGCTTTTCCCGAAGCAAATCGCTGGTTCTTTAACAGCTTTTGTTTTGGCATGAGGGATCGCAATTCCTTCTCCTATCCCCGTTGAGCTTTGGTTTTCTCGTATTAAAATAGCTTGTTTAAATTCTGATCGATCATTTAAGCACCCTGCTTGGTCTAATTGATCCACTAATTCATCAATGACTTGATCTTTCGTAGTAGCCTTCAGATTCATAATGACTGTTTCTTTTTTCAATAGATCAATAATCTTCATGGAGTTTACACCTCATATCTTTTGAATTCTCACTTGAGGTAATACTTGTTCAATCATGTCTTTTGTACATAAGTCTTGCGAAAAAGCGGTCGCACTTCCTGCCGCAACACCATATCGGAACGAATAGAGTAAGTCTTTGGTTTGCGTATAAGTTCCAATAAAACCAGCTACTAAAGAGTCTCCCGCTCCTACAGAATTAACTACTTTCCATGTGGGTGTTCGTGCCCAATAAATCGCTTCGGTAGTAAAGAGTAAGGCTCCGTCTCCTCCCATCGATACAATCACATTTTTTACCCCTCGCTCAACTAATTCACATCCATACGGAATGATCTCTTGCACACTGTTTAAGTGAACATGAAATAACTCCCCAAGTTCATGATGGTTTGGTTTGATTAAAAAAGGACGAGATTTCACTACATTTAATAAAGATTTCCCAGCTACATCGACGACCAATCGAATTCCTCGCTGACTTAAATCCTTCGTCCAATCTTCATAGATATGTTCAGGGAGCGATGCCGGGATACTTCCTGCCAATACAACCCATTCCTGAGGTTGAATTCGCTTTAATTTCTTACAGAGTTCAGCCAACTTCTCTGGTGAAATGATGGGTCCTTGTCCATTGATTTCAGTTTCATCTTTCAAGTTTGAATGAAGCTTAATATTAATCCGAGAGTCGGTTTCGACCTCTACAAAATCAACTTGTAGTCCTTCTTTTATCAACGTATTACGAATAAATTCACCCGTAAACCCACCAACAAAACCCAAGGCGGTCGATGGGATTCCCAAGTGAGATAACACCCTAGAAACATTAATCCCTTTTCCTCCTGGGATTTTTTGTTCTTTTTTCATTCGATTTAAATCATTTATTTTAAGATTTTCTACTTCTATAAAGAAATCAATACTTGGATTTAAAGTAACTGTATATATCATGACTGATCTACCTCAAATATTTGTAATTTACCTTCTAAGTCCTTTCTAATTTCTGTTGGTACTTTATCGGTTATTAAAATTGCATCATCTAAGCTAGCTATTTTGGCAAACGATACTTCCATAAATTTGTTATGATCTGCTAAAAAATAAGTTTGGCTCGAAAACTGCATTGCTGTTCTTTTTAAAAGGGCCTCCTCCGGATCAGGCGTTGTATATCCCATTTGAGGATGAATGCCATTAACTCCTAAAAAGCATTTATCAAAGCGAAATTGTTGTAACCCGTTAACGGCTAACGCACCAATAATAGCTCGAGTCGATTCCTTCATTTTTCCTCCTAAAACATAGGCAGGAATATTTTTTTCCACAAGCGCTTCCAAATGACTAATCCCATTCGTCACAACCGTAACCTTTTTGCCGACGAGCTCTGGAATCATTTCGATCGTTGTACTACCCGCATCAAGATATATACAATCTCCTTCTTCTAATAAAGAAGCTGCAAAAGTGGCTACTCTCTTTTTTTCTTGAAGGTTTTTGGAGGACTTTTCAGCGATACTCGGTTCTACTGTTTTTCCTTGTAGTAAGGCTGCTCCACCATGCACACGTTTTAACTGTCGTTTTTTCTCTAAATAAATAAGATCTCTGCGAATCGTTGACTCAGATAAACCGGTTGCAAGTATCAGATCTTGTAATTTTACAAATCCCTTCTTCTTTAACATATCTAAAATCAGCTGATATCTCTGGGATGTAAGCACTTTCATCACCTCGTTCGATTCGCCATTTATATGGTTATCATACCAAAATCAATCAAAAACTTTCAATCATTTTCTCTCATTTTCATTCATTTTCCTTCAAATACAGCATTTGTGCTAATATTACGATAATAAAACCTCCGGAAGCACCTAAAAAAAGTCTAATGATCCATCCATTAGATCATTAGACTTTTCATCTATCCTTTATCGAATTTAAAAGCTAGCTCTTTCTTTCGTTTTGAAACAATCACACTATATAATACACCAATGATTAACCAGCTAAAACCTAAAGCCATTGCGGATAAGTTTAGACTGGTAAATAGCCACAAAGTAAAAGCTGCTCCTATCAACGGAACAATAAAATAACGCACAAAATCAAATCCTTTTCTTCTTTTTTGACGTAAATAATAATGGAAAATGACTGAGAGGTTGACAAACAAAAAGCCGATCAATGCCCCAAAACTAATAAACGAGTAGATTACTTCTAATTCCCCAAAAATCGCTGTCAATGAAATAAAACCGATCAATAAAAGATTAAACACGGGTGTTTTCCATTTTGGATGGAGATAAGCAAAAATTTTGGGAAATGAGCCTTCTCGTCCCATCGCAAATAATAAACGTGAAGCACTCGTCGATGATGATAAAGAGGATGAAAAAACAGCGACCATCGTCCCAACAAGGAAAAATGAATGTAAAAAAGCTCCGCCAATATAAGAGGCAATTTCTAATGAAGCCGCATCTGCACTCTTAAAAGACAAATAGTTTGGATGAATAAGGTGTAAAAAGTAGGAGGTCGCAGTAAACAGTACCCCTCCAATCAAAGCAATCAGAAAAATCGCTCTTGGGATGGTCTTCTTGGGGTTTAACGTCTCCTCTGATAAAGTGGTAACCGCATCAAAACCCAAAAATGAAAAGCACAAAATTGACGCGCCAGTCATAATTAACGAAAGATCAATATTGGCTGTATAAAAAGGGGAGATGGATACTAAAGTCCCCTGTCCCATTCCACTAATGAGCCCCTTCACTACAAATCCGACAAACACAATTAATACCAGTGTCTGAAAAGTGACAAAGAGCGTATTCATATTCGCTGTTAACTTAACACCTAGGATATTAATGATCGTTACAATTGCTGCTAAGGCAAAAACCCAGATAGCATGTGGAACTTTAGGAAAAGCTGCTTTTAGATATGCACTGCCGATGGCGAAATTTACCATAGGCAAAAATAAATAGTCCAGTAGTACAGACCATCCGACCAAAAATCCAATCATCGGATGGATACTTTTTTGGGTATAAGTATAAGTTGACCCTGCCGAAGGATATGCCTTCACCATCTGTCCATAACCATAGGCAGTAAACAAAAGGGCTACCAGAATAACGATATACGATAAAGCCACATGACCTTTCGTCTCTTGTGCAACAACACCATATGAATCAAATACCACCAATGGGTCCATATAAGCCAACCCAATCAGTACAATTGGAGCTAATGTTAGCGTCCTTTTTAATTTCAACTTGTTTTGTTCTGTTTCGTGCAATACGAATACCCCCTTTTTTCAAAAGAATCATGTTAACAATACTGTGTTACAGTTAGAAAATCAAACATTTTTTAGTTGAAAAGTAAATAAAGTTATACAATAATCTAATGTCCTCACCGATTGCAAAACTATTTAAAATTGTCCTATAATATACTTAGATCATCCTATGAGTTTGTTGCATGAATCGGCTGCTCATCGCTTCCCCACTCGTTCCTGTATCCTATCAGTCAAAAGTCACTTGCTTCCTCTAACTTTAAGAATCATCTAGGTTTTGACTCGAATGATGCCACATGCAAAAAGAGGAGTTGACATCTATGAGGAAATATTTAAAAGAATTCTTCTTCTTTCCAGACATTTTCTTCATGTGTATCATTGCACTCGTTGGAATCACTTTTATAGTCTTTCACATAACCACTTCATGGATTGGGCTTGCTTGGTTACTTGGTTTACTATCTTTTGCTCTAAGTGAATATCTGATTCATCGTTTTCTCTTTCATTTACCCCCTCCCAAAAATCCTTTTTTTCTCTCACTTTTAAGGCGCTTACATTACGATCATCATGAAGATCCTACTAACTTAAAGCGATTATTCGTCCCCATTTGGTATAGTGGACCTCTATTTATTTTAGCAAGTGGCATTGGGTATCTATTTACAAGGGACATCGTGCTAACCTGCGCTTATACAACGGGTGCTATTTGTTATCATCTCCATTATGAATGGAAACACTATGTAGCACATCGACCGATTAAACCGCTTACTCCATGGGGAAGAAAGTTAAAAAAATTTCATCTCCTCCACCACTTTAAAAACGAAAATTATTGGTATGGTGTAACACATCTAACAGGTGATCGAATCATGGGAACCTATCGGGATGAAAAAGAAATACCTATGAGTAAAACTGCACGAAAATTAACAGAAGCTAGGAAAAGTCAAATTGAATAAAACGAAGAGCCTTTTTATTTTATCAATACCTAAACTGACTGGTCATATTAAATATAGAACACTACTTCTAAACTTAAAATCTTTCATTAATTTTTTTACCTATTTCATTAAGTATTTACTTAGTAAAAATCAAGGGAGAATTATGTATGCAAACAGTTGGCTATTCAAGATGCTGTTGTTGCTCATGATGTGATTATGAAAGCACTAACACATACTTCCTCTCCATTATCGATAAACTTATTAAAACCATACGAGGAGATAAGACGCCCCTCCGTTTCACAAATACAAAAAATACAAAGTATACAAGCAAACTTAATTGGTATAAAAAATCCTTTCCTTCTCGAGTTAAGAAGAATCCTAATGCCACTCCTATCAAGAACGCCACTATTCAATAAAATGCGACACAAAATTGCGCTGGGCTCACAGCCGATAGATGTTGTTACTTCTCATTTTAGAAAATGAACTTCATCTAAAGAATTTCTTAAAAAAATGCCCATATCATATCTAAAGTGGTATGGGCTGTTACTTTACTAGGTTTGAGACCCTCTCTTTTTTTCAACTATAGATAAGATACCGATTTCTTTTCCTGGAGATGGCTCTAAAAATACTTTAGGTATATCTGGATTTTTCTTCTTCATTTTATAAATATCTACTTTTCCGAGAGGAGGGATAAATGAAATATGCTTGTTGCTAAATTCATCATTCACGATCCGATTATACAAAAGGAGAACAAATTCTTTCCATTCCCTAAGCCTGTCCGAAATCTTCTCTATATCTTCTGTAAGTAAGCGATAACCATCCGCGTCATAAAAAAGGAGCAGAGCTGTACCTAGATCGCAGTATGGATTATTTAATATCGAACAAGCCACTTGAAATCCATCATTCATATTTATGTTTCTTGCTAAGATATGGAGATCCAACGCATTTTCTATTCTGTTGATTTCATCTAATACTTTTACTTCATCTTCCTCATACAATAAGTTTCTAAGCTGTTCAAGATTCTTCATTTCCAAATACTTTTCCTTTATATTTAAGGTTAGTAAATTTCTCAACAGTATTTTTCGAAAAAATGAAATTTATTCTCTAGCCTTTTTCTTTCCAATATGATAAGATAAATACGTTTCATTTTCCCTTTTGTCATAATTTTTAGATCGAACAATGAAAAAATATAAAATTGACATCTGAAAAACTTTCATAAAGAAAAAGGGGTTTACTTCAAGAGGTGGGACATCATGAGAAAAAATCTCTTCTTTATTTTTATCGGAATGGTCATCACTGTTTTTCTCACAGGCGCAGGTCTTATTTACTATCAGCAGATGAGTAGTCAATCCCCTTTGATATCTGTCGTGAAACAAATGATTCATGTGCCCAAGAAAGAGCCACAAGACAAGAAAAAAGCTGTCGCAATACCCACTCCGACCGTTGTAGCAGCTACTCCCATACAAACGAATCAAACACGAAATCTCAGCCAACAAGATCCAGAGCAAAAAGATAAGAAGGAAAAAGAAAAACGAAAACACAGTTTCGTTGAAGGTATTTTAAAACAATGGAAATCGAATAACTTCCAAATTCTTGTAAACTCTAGTTATTTTGTAACTGCCTTGGATGCACATTATGGTACAGATGATTGGTTTACTTATGATGGTGTGATCGATGTGATGTATGGAATCGGGATAAACAACAAAGTAATCATTGACCCTATGTCACTTACACCAAAGCCAGATCCCAGTACGAAACCACCGAATATCGATGATAATCTAACAGCAGATCCACCTGTGACCAACGAACCACCCATTGATCTGCCAACCAAAGAACCCCCATCTACACAACCTGGAACAGATAATCCATCTAAGCCACCAACGAATCCGAACCCAAATCAACCCAGTGATGGTACAGATAGTCCAGATGCAGATGATGATACTAATGGCTCATCGAATCAATCACATTCTCCCTTTTAATATAGATTGATCCATTTATTTTTGATCCTATTTTATTAAAGATGGAAACCTTATTAACTTATAGTAAGCTACATGAAATCTTAATATTTTATATTGAATATCATAGTTGAAACTATATTTTCTCAATTTACAAGATAAAACCCCTGCTTATTTCTCCTTCCCAGCAGTTCTCCATTTAATTTTTATGATGAAAACAAGTAGCTTATTTACATCACGTATTTTATTTAGAAAGCCCTACCCTTTCCAAATAGGCAGGGCTACTTCTTCGGCTATTTTAAACCAAACTGAGCTTTTGAGTTTAATTTATTATTTTGAAACATGGCATTCATGTTAGAACCATCGTCATTTTGCCAAGAATACATCACTGTTTTAATCCCAGCTAACTCATTTGAGCTCATCTCTGTGCCTTCAAAGCCGATAATCTTCACGACCTCTTCATAGCTCATCCCACTTTTGATCTGCTTAAATTTCTCCATAGTAACTTCTTTATTCTCTGTGGCATTTTGCTCTACGGGTTGAGAAGAGGGTTCTGGTGTACTATTTTCTTGTGACGAACTTTCTGATGTAGCCGCTTGTGTTGTTTCTTCAACTGTACTTGTTTTTCCATCATCATTCATTGCTCCAATCATTGCAGCTATCACAATAAACGCTCCAATTCCTAGTAGCCATTTTTTCATCTGTTGTTTCCTCCTATGATCTCTTCGAAATGACTCACTTGAATAGAGCGCAAAGAGTCCGTTACAATAAGAGGAGAGTGAATTTTGGGGGATGTATAACGTAACTCTTTGCGCAAAGACCTAGCGTATAAGTACATCCATTTGGCGATGGTGTACTTACCATCTGCTCAGCTTGTTGGCGCAAGATGAGCAGGATAAAGAATAGGTATGGAACTGGCACTTCCATCCGCTATATTCTACATTCGTTTGGTTTCCAGGCATCCCCCCTTTCACTTTTTTTGTTTAGAATAGCAACTTGGAAGGTGTACCGCAGGAAGAAATAAATACTTTCTCACGAGCCCGAGTGGTTGCAACATAGATTAAAGAACGTTCTTGCTTGATAAACTCATTTTTTTCTTCCTCGTCCTCCATCTTCTCGATCACCCATTCTGGTGGAACATGTTCTTCATTGATCTCTACAAGAAACACAGCTCGAAACTCTAGACCTTTGCTATTATGCATGGTTCCACACTGCACTTCTGCTTCTGCCTTGGTCATATTGGGCGACAGCTTTTTCGCTTGAATCCGATGTTTTCCCAATTCTTTGAGATAGCCCTCCGCAATGTGGTTAAATCGGGCTAAAATGGCGATCTCATTCGGCTTAAAGCCTGTATCGATTAATTCTTTCACTTTTTCAACGACAAATGCTTTTTCTTGCTTTGCCATCGCAAAATTTTGGATTTCGGGGACAGCTCCAGCTAAAAGTGAAATATCCTTTCCTTGATCTTTACCTCCATCGAGATCGTCAAAGCTAAGGTGCTGAATAAACTCCATCGCTTTCTTACGGATCTGTTCCGTTGTCCGATAATTGATCCGCAAGCGCTTCGAACGTTGTCCACGGATATTAATTCCACATCTTCCTAACACAACTCGGCGTGAATAAATCCGTTGGTGAGCATCACCGACCATAAAGAGGTCATTATTATTTTCCGGAACTAACGCACGAATCAATTTAAATCCTTCGGGATGGAAATCCTGTGCTTCATCAACAATGGCTGAACGATATACATAAGTATAGCGATCAGGATTTTCCTCCAGCCAGATCCGAGCTTTGCGAAGTACATCGGTATATTCAAAAAGGTACTTTTGTTCCATCGTAAGTCTAACCCAAGCAATGGTATCCCAAATCTTTTTACGTTCAGCGCGGGAAATCCGCTTTTTTCTTCCTACACGAGTCGTATCTAGATATTGCTCCCATGTTTCTACGCCATTTTGTTGGATGACTCGTTCATACTCATTTTTTAAAAAGGGTAAATCTTCATCATTCCATCCAAACTCCGCTACGGCTTGCTTCCAAATCGCTTTGACTTTCGTATCATCGCTACTTACTCGTCGGACACGGATACCATATGCTTTTTCCACGATTTCCTTCGCTAAACTATCGATGGACTGGACATCAATCCGTTCCATCTCTTCCGCTGTACACATAGTGGTGAGGATCTCACGAATGTTATTGGCAAGGGTTACGGTATAAGTGGTAACAAGTACTTTCTCATTTTTTGGCAACAGGGTACGTACCAGTTGACGAGCCCGATGCATAGCGACAACCGTTTTCCCCGTTCCAGCCCCACCTAAGACCCGGACAGGTCCTTTGTAGCTTTTCTCCACCAGCTCTTTTTGACTCGGATGGAGGAAAGTTCGCCATCGATCCAAAGGCTGATCTAGCATTTCCGTTAATTGTTCGTCTGAAGTAATGATGGCGATATGGCGACTAGCCCCAGGACTGGATACCGCTTCAGCAAAAGTCAGTTTTTTGGGCTTTGCTCTTTTACTTTCCTGTGCCAGTTCGAGTACGTCTTCATAAGGATCATCATGGATTAGGAAGTAAAGATACTCCACAACATCCGCCGGAAAAACTTTTTGATGTTGGGCAAATTCAGCTTCCGTACCCATATTTCTTAGGAGTGGGAGCAATTCTTCTGGAACGCCAAGCTCTAGAAGTTGTATATCCGTATAGGCAGCAAATAAATCAAACGACTCCTCCGTAAGTGGCGTTTTTTCCACACTGGTCCACATCTGGAGCAGACCGGTCTTTTGATTCACATCAAATCGTTTCCGCTCGGCCCAACGATAAGCTTCGTCGTGATGATCTACCCAGACGAGGAGGGTTACGTCCTCATGCTCTGGACGTATAGCCACAACACGGTAATGCTGACTAACACGGATCGAATAGACCTTGGAGTCCAAACTTCCTTTACAGCGTTCTAGATTTAATCCATTGCTATCAGGCTGAGTCCGCAGAAGATCAATCATTTTACGAGTCCGTTTTTGTTCCACCTTCGGGAGTTTGGAAAAGGACTCTAAAAATGTATCTTGAATCGCCACTAAGCTCATGTAACTCCTCCCCTTTTTATCCGAAGATTTTTCTATTTCCCTTGTTTACGTAGCTCCCTAATCACTTCTCTGCCTAATGTCTGTGTATTTTTAGCCGTTCCGGTAGCATAATAGAGGGAAATATCCAGCTTTTTCTCTGCAATCACTTTCCGAAGGATTAATTTAGCAAGCATCTTTTCTTTCCCATAGTCGTTAAGACGATAAACCTTAATCGACTTATTATGATGCTGCTCAATGCGATAGGTCACGTTTCCTAAACTTACCTCTATTTGCTCTTTTACTCCTTCTTCTAGGCTGGGCTTAGGCTCTGTGGTATCTGGCTCCTGCATCTGTTTCCACAAATGAAGCCAATCGATCTCTTCCGTTACATCACCCGGCAGATCCCAAACCCGCCAACCCAGCTTTTCGATCGAATCACGATCCACACTTTGCGCAGGGGTCAAGAGACAGATTTTCGACTCTGGCCAGACTAGCTCCGCCTCGCCAATGATTTCGCCATTTTCCTCAAACTCATAGCCTACTTCCGGTCGAGGTATACCTGCTTTTGTCATGTGTTCGACCACTTTTTGATAAGATGGATGGATCAGTTCTAGCCACTTGTGTGAATCCTCTGCTACCCGGTCTATGGAACGTTGTGACTCCGAATAAGAATGCGCTTCCGCTTTTTCATTAGTAGGCTCTATTATAGGTGCTACTGGTTTTAAAGGTGGTTCCTTGTCTTCAGGTTCTTCGGCTGATTCATTGATTTCTTCTTGCTGCTCTTCTGTAGCCTCTGATTCTATCCTGTTTGCCTCAGTTATTTCTTCTTGTGGCTCTACTTTAGGACTTTCTTCATGATGTTCTTCTGTTGCCTCTGATTCTGTATCATCTGCCAAAAGATCTTCATCATACTGAGACATTAACTCCGCTTGCTTGACCACCATTTCGACGATCTGCTGGTTTTGCTTGGGCGGATAGTTGTATTTTTTTAACAATTTTTTAATGAAAAGGCGAATCTGGGCACGCACACTTTCACGCAGATGCCAGTCAATCGTTAAGTTCTTTTTGAGTGCTGCTGTAAGGTCGCGAGCAATCTGCTTTAATACGTGATCGCCAAGCAATTCTTTGGCATCTTGACTGTTGGATAAGGCATCATAGAAGGCGACTTCGGCGTCGGACAGTCCTAGATCTTCTCCTCGCTTTTGTGACTGATTCACTTCCTTAGCCATTTCGATCAGCATTAGAACCATCGCCGTCGAGTCAATCAAGCGGTTGTAATATTTTTCAATGGCTTCTTCCAGCATCTCCGAGAACTTCTTCGATTGGATTAGGTTTCTTCTCGAGATAATCCGGATCCGATCCTTCAGTAAACGTTGTAATAACTCGACAGCCAAGTTTTTCTGTTTTAACCCTTTAACCTCTTCCAAAAATTCATCCGATAAGATGGCGAGGTTGGGTTTATTGAGTCCCACTTCGGCTAAAATATCGACAACGCCTTCGGTAATGATCGATTTAGAAATCAACTGATTGATTTCGGAATCCATCCCACGAATGGGTCTTCTTTTTTTCTCGGGTTGAACCATTTTGACTATCCCAGCTTTAACCGCTTTGAAGAAAGCAATTTCTACATTAAGGGACTGAGCTTCGGGTGTTGTGGCACATAAGGCATAAGCTTGCGCTAACTCGGTCACCCACTTGATAAACTGTTTTTTCTTCTCTTGCCCTAGGCTTAAGACATAATCCACCGTGTTTACAATCGTTTGCGCCCGTTCTTTTGGTGTTCCCGTAGCAAATGCGCTATAGTCATGTCCATATAACATTTCTTGTAGAAGATCGAGCTTTTCTTTCATAAGATCGATAGCCAACTGGGTATCGATCCCGGTCGTTTCCCGATCCGCTTGGGTATATTGCTGAAGGGCTTGTTTGAGCGAAGGGGCAATGCCGATATAGTCAACGATTAAGCCCCCCGGTTTATCTTTGAATACCCGATTCACTCGGGCGATTGCCTGCATGAGATTATGCCCTTTCATCGCTTTGTCGATATAGATGGTGTGTAAGCATGGGACATCAAATCCGGTTAGCCACATATCACAGACGATCACTAGCTTTAGTTCATCATTTAGATCTTTCATCCGGCTAGCCAGTTGTTCCCGTTCCCGCTTGGTGGTATGATGCTTCTTCATCGCTTCATCATCACTTGCACCTGCGGTCATGACCACCTTGATCATACCTTGGCTCACTTCATCATGATGCCACTTGGGTCTTAGCTTAATGATCTGATCATAAAGCTGGACTGCGATTTGCCGTGACATCGTGACAATCATCGCTTTACCGAAAATTGCCTTTTGCCTGGTTTCAAAGTGGGTCACGATATCTTGCGCGATCTGCTTCAGCCTTTTTTCTGAGCCAACCAAGGCTTCTAGGCGACTAAACTTCGCTTTTAGCTTGCTCTGTGTACTTTCATCCGCTTCTTGGTACTCGGCGATTTGCTGATAGGCTCGATCGATTTCCTGTTTTTCTTTCTCTGGCAAGTTTAGAATGGCCAGCCGACTTTCGTAGAAAATCTTCACGGTGGTTCCATCTTCCACCGCTCGAGTCATATCATAAATATCGATATAATCCCCGAAGACTGCAGGCGTATTCTTATCCGCTAACTCGACGGGTGTCCCGGTAAAGCCGATATACGAAGCGTTCGGAAGCGCATCACGCATGTGTTTGGCCAGCCCAAACTTGATTTCGGCTTGCTGTTTGTCGCCCATCACTTCAGCAGCAAACCCATATTGGCTGCGATGGGCTTCATCGACAATCACCACCACATTGCGCCGATCCGTTAAGATTGGCATCTGATCCCCTTTAACTTCGGGAGCAAACTTTTGAATCGTGGTAAAGACGATCCCACCTGATTCAACGGACAAAAGTTCGCGTAATTCTTGACGGGAGCCTGCTTGCTTCGGTGTTTGCCGCAGGAGCTGTTTGGATCTACTAAAGGTGGTAAACAGTTGGTCATCGAGATCGTTACGATCCGTAACCACGACGACGGTCGGATTATTCAGCTCCGCCACCAGCTTCCCGGTATAGAACGTCATGGATAAACTTTTTCCCGAACCTTGGGTATGCCAGATCACTCCAACTTTGCGATCGCCTTGCTCATCGGTCGCAGCAAAGGTGCGCTCCACCGCTTTATTCGTCGCATGGTATTGATGATAGGCGGAAATGATTTTATAGATGTTTTTGCCATCGGTTTGGAACAAAATAAAATGACGGAGGAGATCGACAAACCGCTCTTTTGCAAACATTCCTTTGATCAGAATATCGAGTTGCGGGACATTGGTGGGAGCCACCTCTTGCCCATCAACCGTGCGCCACCACATATAACGATCGAAGTCGGCAGTCAATGAGCCGAAGCGGGCATGATAGCCATCGCTAATCACATTAAAAGCATTATAAGTAAAGAGCGTACCCAGAGCCTTTTGATAGGTTTTCATTTGCTCATAGGCATGGGTGATATCCACTTGTTCATCAATCATACTCTTGAGCTCGAACACACTCATTGGAATCCCATTGACAAAGACGACCACATCCAGCCGTTTTTCAGTGTTTCCCTCTTTGATGCGAAACTGATTGACTACCAGCCAATCGTTGTTTTGTGGGCGAGTCAAATCGATCGGCCAAACTTTCTCCGTCTTAAAACTTCCATCCTCTTGCCTAACTTGGACATCGATCCCATCGGTTACCATCTGGTGGAAAGCCTGGTTATTGACAAGCAGATCAGGGCTTTGGGGAATAGAGACTTTCCGGATCGCTTCCTCGATCACCTCATTAGAAAAGCGGGGATTGATGCGGGAAAGGGCTTCCCGCAATCTCCCTTGGAGGATCACATCACTATATTCGTCTCGTTCCCGATAGTCTGATTCTGGAGCGATATTAGGACCATACTGGACTTCATAGTGTAGTTCCTCAAACCACTCCAAGACAGCCTTCTCCAGTTCAGATTCGTAAAAGTTGCTCATCGATGATCTCACTCCCTTCCGTATCATGGGGGACGCGAATTTCTCCGGACATGAGTTTGGGGAGGAGGGTGTCGCGGAGGTGGGTTAGTTTTGTATTTTGAAGTTTATTATCAAAAAGCATTTTTTCTATAACCCCAAATTTCTCATTATATTCTTCTAATATTCCAGTATTTGGAACGACTAATTTTAAATTTCTAAAGTCAGTTTTGTTAAATTTAGACTGCACAGATCCAGTAGTTATAGATTTTATAAGCCCTTGCCCAAAAACTGATTTAAACAATCTAAATAAGAAATTGTTATTAATGTCACGTTTTTCCGATTTTATCATTATTAAGTTATTGCCTAATGTCATAGGTATTTTATATGGTGGACATAAGTATACACTTCCAACATCTCCAACGTTTGATATTAAAACTTCTCCACCAAATAATTTTGTTTTATTAAGAAACTCATAGCTATTTTTATTGACATATTTTCTTGTCCCTGTAAAATCAATTTTCAAATCAGTGTTTCGAACAAATAAAGCATAACCTTCGTTTTCTAAAATAGTCACATTCTCTTTTAATTTCGCAAAGCTACCATTTGCAACATAATCTGTTACAACTACATCCAAATCTGCTATTTTTTTAACTTCCCATCCCTTCGGAATCATCCCTAGCTCACTTTCAACAAACTCCCCATCCTGAAAGGGTTCGAAATCGATAAACCAAGATTGAAAGATCGCTTGTGCCATTTCTTCGAGGTTTTTGTTGATTTGATTGTTGAGTTCGATTTTGTTGTCGATAGAGGAAAGTATTTCTCCTATTTCCTTTTGTTCCTCTATGGTTGGGAGTTTTAATTTTGATTTCTCTAATACACCAACTTGAGCTCTTTGTCTTCCAGAACTTCCCGTCATCGATTGTATAGCAATTTCTCTAAACCAAGGAGATATAGAAAGGTAGTAGACAAATTTTTCATCAGCTAGATTTTTCTTCGCTCTCATTACAATAAACTCTGTAGAACCAAAAGCTACCTCATCTGCATTCAAAATATCCACAAAAGCGGTTTTTCCATTTTCTAAACATGGTGTAATTCTTGCAAGTAAAGTATCTCCATTTCTAAATTTCGATCCGCTTGTTACTATTTCCTCAGAATATCCTTGAATTTTTCTTGTAAAAGGCTCTAAATCCTGCATAGTGACTTTCTTTGCCTTAGTACCTTTCTTTATTGTCTCCTTTGGATTAAATGAGATAATCTCTTCAAGTTGAACTTCCTTCCACTCCTCAAAACTCATACCCAATCCCCCGCAGATTCTTTTTAATCTCCTCTTCCAGCTCTCGTGACTTGGCAAACTGCTCCTTTAGCTCTGCCGTTAACCGTGTCATCTTCTCTGCAAACGGCTCCCCATCCTCTTCTACCTCTTCAATCCCTACATATCGCCCAGGGGTGAGGATATACTCGTGCTCCCGTACTTCTTCGAGAGTCGCTGCTTTACAGAACCCTTGGATATCCTCATATTCGCCAGCATCTTTCTGTCCACGCCATGCTTGGAACGTCTGGGCGATTTTTTGGATGTCTTCATCACTTAGCTCCCGATGGACGCGATCGACCATCTGTCCTAGCTTCCGGGCATCGATAAAGAGGATTTCTCCCTTACGATCCCTTTGTCCCTTCGCTGCTTTATTTTTGGTGATCACCCATACACAGACGGGGATTTGGGTCGAGTAGAATAGTTGTCCAGGTAGTGTAACAATCGCTTCGACCAGGTCGGCTTCAATTAACGCCTTCCGAATCTTTACTTCCTGACTTTGGTTGGTTGACATAGAGCCATTGGCTAGGACAAAAGCGGCGGTTCCACTCGGCGCGAGCTTGGAAACCATGTGCTGAATCCAGGCATAGTTGGCATTTCCTTTTGGTGGCTCACCATATCGCCAGCGGACATCGTCGGCGAGGGTTCCATCTTCATCCCAATAGTCGCTTACGTTAAAAGGAGGATTGGCCAAGATATAGTCGGCACGTAAGGCTTTATGTAAATCATGGAAAAAGGTATCAGCTGCCCTCTCGCCCAAGTTATTATCAATTCCACGAATGGCGAGGTTCATCTTACACAGACGCCAGGTGGTGGGATTGGATTCTTGTCCATAGACAGAAAGATCCCGAATTTTCCCTTGATGGGACTTGATAAACTCTAAGCTTTGTACGAACATTCCGCCCGATCCACAGCATGGGTCATAGACCCGCCCTTTATATGGCTGGATCATTTCGACAAGGAGCTTAACAACGGAGCGCGGGGTATAGAATTGTCCGCCTTTTTTCCCTTCTGCACTGGCAAAGTTATTGAGGAAATATTCATAGACCCGTCCCAATATATCTTTGGCTTGACCTTCTTTGTCGCCCACTTTAAAGGAAAAGAGATCGATAATCTCACCTAGCTTGGTTTTGTCTAGTTCAGGTCGGGCATAGTTTTTTGGTAGAACACCTTTGAGGGAATCATTCTCTTTTTCAAGGGCAAGCATGGCATTGTCGATCAGCTGTCCGATCTCCGGCTTTTTTGCGTTTTCCTTGATTCGGGACCAACGGGCTTCCTGTGGTACCCAGAAGATGTTATGGGCGATATATTCGTCTGGATCTTCTGGATCGCTCCATTCATCTTGCTTTAACTCTTCATACTTTTCTTCAAAAGCATCAGAGATATATTTTAAAAATAGTAAACCGAGTACCACATGTTTGTATTCTGCTGCGTCCATGTTATTCCGAAGTTTATCCGCCATCTGCCATAGATTTTGTTCAAAACCAAGTTCAGCACTGTTGTTATTTGATACTGCCACTTTGACCAGCCTCCTTAGTCTAATAGTTGCTCATAGATTCGCTTTCGCACGTTCTCCCAACGTTCATTCGCTTTTCGAACTGCTTCCAGATAAAGTTGCTGTTCCTTCCGATATTCCGCAACGATCCGCTCTTGCACTTCGATCTCTGGCAAGGGGATTTCCATCTCTCCTAAGTCTTTTGGATTGATATTCATCACCGTTGTACCTCGCTGGAATGTTTTAATGAGTTCGAGTCCGACTGGGCTTTCTAAAAAGATTTTCACATACTCACTGATCACCTTCTTTTGAAAGCGCATTACGATGATATTCGCCGAAGCGATCACTTTTTTGGGTAAATCTCGAACCACCGCTACCTTATTGACAGTTCCTCTGCAGGTCATCACCAGATCGCCCACTTCCAGCTCATAACGCCTCACCTTGCGCAGTTCCTCATCAATCGTATCCATGTGATCCCAGAAAATCTCCCCTTCTTCGATATTCGAGATATTGAGTACGGAGATCTCGCCGGGCTGGATATGACTTTTCATAATCGACTTTCCTCGAAAAAGATCAGCGATCTCCTTCAGCTTCACGATACTCCGATTGGCTCCGGTCAACTGATCAAGTAGATCCAATTGCTCATGAGCCAGAAGGATCTCCATACGCCAATCTTCCCGATCGGCTAGTGTCTCCTGTGAGATTTCCTTTTCCACCATAGGTAGGAAGCCTTCTTCCCTTCGCTCAAAGCTGCCTAGCTGGATCTCTTCGACAGGCTGGGCGGAAATAGTGATCAAATATGTTTTCATCCCTGTATAGGGACGGAGTGTTCCTTCCGGTAAAGTAAAAATCGATTTCACTGAGAAATGCTGTAGAATCCATGTCCGCAGACTAGCAAAGGTTCCTCCCGAAAAGGTAAACCTCGCTGGGACAATGATCTGCAGCTCACCAAATTCACCTAGCCAGTCGAGTAAGTTCTGAGCGGCAATCCCTTCTGATTCTCTCGTAAGAAAGCGACCGGTGTCTATATCTGGTTTTAAGCCAAATGCTGGAATAGAGAGAATCCAATCAAATTCGTATTCCAGATCTAAGAGGCTATAGATGGAGAGTTGGAGCACTTCGACATGAGGGTGTGCCTCAAAGATAAAGCGAAGCAGTTCAACTAGCCACTTTTTCTCAGCAGTTAAAACAAAGTATTTATCCAAATGCACTTCAATCATATCGGTCAGCCCATGAAGATGTTTATGCGCTTCGGGTATTAGGATCGTTTCCACATGACCGGCGATCTGACGGGTAAAATAGTCAACGAGGTATCTTGGACTAATGATCGTTCCAAAGCGGTCTTTTTGAAAAAGCTCTTGAATCGCCAAAGTTAGATCCAGCTCCTTGCCCGAGTGATATAGCTGAGCGAACCAACTCTGATCCCCTGGGAAGTATCCCAAACGCTCCTCTGTATTCTCTATCATCAAAGCGTATAAAACATCTTCATCTACCGATTGATTTGTGCCTATCTTTTGTTTATAGGCTCTGTGAGTGATATGAACTCGTAAAAGCTCGATCGCGATCTGCTCCCTATCTACCATATTTCGCTGATCAAGCAGTTCTATAAAACGACTTAACATAGTTATGTGCCTCCCTGAATCCCCATCATTCCCTCCTCTCGATTATAGTATAATCGAAGGCCTTGGTATTTTCAATAACCATTTTTAGTATTATGATACTAAATTTCGAAGCCCTTATATGACAAGAAAAAAGATGAGAACCAATATCCTCATCTCTACTAGTGTGTGATTTTCTGTTTATGTATTTATCCGATTCGATCTGGTGCAGTTATAACCATTTCCGAAACATAATATGTTATGGAGAGAGACAATGACGAAAATGTGTTCTAAGCTTATTTTAATTGGTTGGCTCTCTTAATGGAACAACTTTGTGAAATATAATCCGAATTTTAAGTCAAAATCACTTTCCATACTTACTCTTATCAAAGCCTTTTGCTTCATAAGCACGAACGGGAAAGTCCCGAATAAATTGGGAGATTTTCGTGTCCTTATCTGCTGCATACATGATCTGTAGCGTTTGTTTCGCGCGGGTAATCGCTACATAGAGAAGCTTTTTCTCATCACTATAGAAATGATCGAAATCCTTTCGAAAACTATCGGAGTCCATCCCTTCGGTACACCGTGCCTCTAGCTCCTTCAAGCGCTTTTCCGATGGATAGTGAAAACGGTCAAATTGAATGACAAAGACATGATCAAACTCTAATCCCTTCACACTATATACATCAGTAAAAAAGACTGGCTTTTTGATTGCCTGGTGGTCAAACTTTTTACGATACTCTTCGGTTGAAATCAGCATCAATTGTTGTTGAAGGTATTGTTTCAACTGGTTCTCTAATCCATTGTTCATGTGATCCTCATCACGGTGAATAATAGCAATGGACGCTGACGGGTCTTGCTTTTGGATTTTCTTTACATTTCTAATAATGGCATTAGCCAGTTTTCGGGAACCAGGGTGATAGGAGATCATTGGTCTTTCTCCTTCTCGGACGAATGTGAGATGATCGAGTCGGTCATTTTCCACATCCTCAAACTCTAGTGATTCCGCTAACAGCATAATCTGTCGGGTGGAACGGAAATTTTGGCGCAAAGTGCGATTTCGCCGCCCGGATAGATTAAGCCCGAGTGAGCTATAGGAATGAGGGCTTGTCTTATAAATCCGTTGTTTTGGATCTCCAGTCAGCACCATTTTCTTCTTTTTTAACTTGGCAAGGGCAAAAATCTGCATCGGTTGCAAATCTTGAACTTCATCAATAAAAATATAGTCATAATATAGCTTCTCTGGCACTTGATCCATGATTTTTAATAGTTCCAGCGCATAATCTTCCAAATCCATCGCGTGATGATATTTTTTCTCCATGTCCTCCTGATATTTTTCATAAATCTTAAAAATGGTTTTACGTTGCTGTCTGGTTAATCGAGGATTATGACTCCGCCCGGTACGCTCGACTTGTAAATATTTCTCTTTAGTGATAAAACCATTTTCCTTTATCCATCTGATTTCATCTACTAGAAACTCGACTGTATGCTTGGAAGATAAATGTTGCTCTGCTGGTAGTTTTTTATATTCCTTTGATTCCGTTAATTCACCATATATGGCTGCAATTCGTCTATAAACCTGATCTTTTATTTTTTGCATCCCACGAGTTGATGATTCTACTTTTCTAATCTTCTTATATCCCATCTCTTTCATGAGATAGTAGACCATTTGATGAAAGGTCACCATATGAAGCTGATGTCTCTCTTTTAACGAATGAAATGCTTTCGCTGCCTCTAATCGCTTTCGTGAGTCGTCTAATAAGGTTTTATTATATGTCACATATAAAATACGCTGTGGTTCCTGCTCTTGCTTCATCACTTTCAATAGTTTATACATTAGTGTAATACTTTTCCCACTTCCTGCTGATCCATTAATCATGAGTTGATCATCTTCCTGCTGGATAATCGCCTTTTGTTCATCAGAAGGAGTAATCCCTGGTAATAGTCCTTCGGCGTCAAAATATTTCTGCCAAGCTCGGGCTGTTCTAATAAAAAATTGCCTTCTCTGTTCGATATACGTTTGCTCATTGACGATCAATGCTAAACTCCCCTTTATCACAAATCATCAGATATGGACACATCGAACAATGTTGTCCGGTTTCCGCCTTGACATGCTTATCGTCTATCGATTCTAACCATTCCTGAAGCCACTGTGAATCATGCTCGCGATCATGTCGATAAGCATTTTTTACTTTCCAACGTTTGGTGACCTGGTACAAACTGTATAGTCGTTGCAAGCGTCCTATGTCCTTGGGATAAGAAAGATTTTGAAATGAGCGATCATCGTATAAATCGGTTGGGTATTGAGTTTGATATAAGTTCTTTTTTAATGTTTCATTCCATTGCGGAAATAAAGGAAACAAATAGGCAAAAACATTTTCTTCGCCATCGTACTGCTGGGCAAACAGCTTTGCTAAGATCCCAAACGCAATGCGCTGATGATAATCAGATTCGTAGATTGGCTGTAGCTCGATCAAACTAGTTAAGAAAAACTTGCGAGCACAAAAATCTTTGTCCAGCCAGTATACGGTTGGAATTTGACCATGCAAAGGTTTCCCGTCTATTTTTTGCTGGGGCTGGCTTAAGCCGGGATTCCACCTAGTTTCTTCGACTGGTTCATGCCAATACGGTATTTCTTCTTCTTGATCCCCATATAGAAGATAAAGAGTTTCTAGTAATAATCCTTTTTCATCATGATCGCGTAGGTCTTGAATCCAACTAAACGTGACCTCTCCTTGTGAAAAAGCAAGCAGATAAAAGATTTGAAAAGGCAAGTACTCTCTCGTTGACTCATGGCATTGATAGTGCACATATAGAGCGAGCCGATACATGCGGGATCGTGGATCTTCTGGGGAAAATTGCATCTTCCCCAACTCTTTTAACCAAGGGAAGGTTAACGGAGCGATATCAGTATGATAGGCATAATGGTTCAATGCGTACAGCGATAAATCGGTCACATGTATATCTTTTGTTTGGATAACTAATCCTTCCAATTGATCTAGATTATCGATATCTCCTTCGGTCTCGACTGATTCAAAGATCGGTCTGGACAGAAGAATAGACATCCATTCACTTAATTCTTTGCGCGACGCATGCCAATACTCAAAGATCGTCGTTTGAAAAATTTTTTCCATCCCTTCTTTCGCTTCTTCACTTCCAAATGGCAAATGACTTTTGACTTGCTTAAATAATTCTTTCAATAAACGAAAATGTTCTTTCAAATAAATATCTTTTCCTTCTTCCGGAAGGAGCTGTAAGGCAACTTGCTTCAAGCGAATCACGAGGGTTTCCAGCTGCTTTAACGTGATTGAGTAACGACTTTTGTGAACATAGGGGAAGAGGCGTAGGGGATTGGACAGATACCGTTTTATCTTATTTCGCCCCGTCTTCTCTCTTGCCTGCTGATCAAATAGTTCACTGGACTCTTGAAGTGCTTTTAATTGTTGGATCCTATCGATGATCTCATCAATATGACGAGCTCCTTTCATATAAGGCTCCAAGTCGAATAGTAAGGAGTGAGCCTCGATCCCATTCACCTCTTTAACCATGATCCACCCTGAAGTTAGGCATTCTACGAGATTTTGATATTCCAGATAAATGCTTCCATCTTTCTTTTGACATTGATATAAATGAAAGAAAAAACGATTACAGGGAAGTTGCGCAAAAGTGAATGGATTCTTGACTAGGCTATTGGATTCACGAAACACTTGGTTTAACTCTATACTGCTATTTGCCAATATCCGTTTTTTACCGATCACAATCGGATTTTGTTCTAAGTAACGCTGAAAATGGATCGGAGAAGCAAATTGATAAAATTGGGGAGTGGCTTCATCCTTTTCTGGAAATATCTGAACTTCATCTGAAATATAGGAAGCCCACTTCTGTCCCCGTTTCATCAATACTTCCTGCTGATCGTCTGGCCAATGATGACCTGCTATTTTTTCATAAACCTTTTTCCAAGGGGAATACACTTTTGGCAAAGAACTTAAGTAAGGAATTCGGAAAATAACCGGAATATGGTGCTGGGCGCATTGCAAGAAAAAATAGACACGACTTGCATCCATCTGAATCATCTGATATACATATAACGCTCGGGGCCTTTTGCCCAAAGCTTGTTCCAATCGTTGCCCTAGCTCCATTTTTTGTCTTGAGAAAAGGAGTCGTCTCACCTGCCCATCAGCAAGCAATCGTTCCCAAACTTGGACAAATAGTACTCTTTCTGGTGTAAGCTGGCTTTGATCTTGAGGAGGTGCGATCTGGGTTAAACTTAACTCCACTAGAAAACGAAAACGTTCCACCCATGGATCCAACGAAGCGATCATACTTCTCTGTAAGTGAATTTGATCCTTGCAGAGTTGTTGGATCACTTCCCGCATTTTGGACTTTAGAAGAAGATGAGCAAATGGTGAAGTCCATTTGGGAAATAGCTTTTGCTGCAATTCCTCATAGGTTAAGATGCGATTCCTCTCTCTCGGATTCTTATTTCTTAAAAAGAGGCGCAAAGACGAATCCCCTGTGATATGTAATGCATCTTTTTCTAACTCTAGAGTGGAAAAATACTCTCTCGGATCCTGATAGGTTTCAACTCTAAACAATCACTTTCTCTCCTTTCCAACTCAGCAGATCAGCCCAGCTATTTGGTCGTTTTTGTTTAAAAATAGCCGGAGTTTGAATAAATAAACTCTTCCTTGCCCGAGTCATCGCCACATAGAGAAGCCGTGTTTCTTCCGCAATTAACTCATCTCGTTCTTTTTGTTTCAATTGACTATATATACTATTCCATAAAAGTTGATCGTCCAATTTGAGCTGATAGGCAACACTAGGAGTACTCCCTTTTAAATCGACAAAAATATGCGGATGCTCTGGCACGATAAAAGCCGAGTCAGTCCGTGGTAACACCACATGATCAAATTCTTGCCCCTTGGCTTGGTGAACGGTCATACAGCGGAAAATATGCGTCTGGTTTCCTACACGCTCTGGTACTTTCGGATCTTTTTCTTCCGTATCTGTCTGCATATGAATGCGTAGAAAACGTTCCAGTCCATGCAAGGTCGCAATCGAGTCAGAAAAATGCTTTTTCAAGAGATAGAGCAGATAGCTTAAACGGGTTTGATATTGATCCAACAGGTACAGACATTGTTTTTTAAGTAATGGCGGATCTACTTCTGACCGCTTGCGTGAAATCCTTAGCCAAAGTCGTTCGCCATATCGCTGATGTGGTTGCCTCGTTTTGATGATTTCTTCCAATAAAATCACAGGTGGGGTATACTTCGCCATCCGCAAGATCTGTTGCCAATAATCATAATCAGGTTGTTTTTGTAATAAAGACAGGGCATAATCTCGATCGGGTGTAAAATGGTGAATCAACTCTTGATGAGACAGAGTATCATCGCCATAAGAAGAACGATGTAAAGCATAAAGGCTGGAGCTAGATTGGGGCAGAAGCAAAAAGCGAATCACCAGATACAGCTCTCGGACGGGAAGAGAACGGTAAAAACTTCCACTCGTATTCCCCTCACAGAAAAAACCCATTTGTTCACATTTTGCAATCGTTTCTTGTACCAATGCATTTGAGCGAACCAGTATCGCTGTCTCTTTCCCTTCTAATTCACTAAGGACTTTTTTCCAAACCACATTCAAGCTAAAATCCTGCTCATAAATTCCTCCTTCGCCCTCTCGATTCATCGCTTGTAATTTATCCTTCGACTGATAAGGAAACCCTTCAATTTTCGCACCCCAATTTTTAAACAGGCTATCCATCTCCTCGAGCAATGTGCTTTGACTTCGATAGTTTTTATTGAGATGAATCTGGGTGAGAGGTTGATCTGGTAATCCTTTTCGCAATTGGGTAAAAGCGGTATAATCAGCTCCACGAAAGCGATAAATACTTTGTTTGACATCGCCAACCACGAAGAGTCGACAATATGGTATAACTTTTTGTAACCATAATAAAAATTGAACCTGAACCGCATCTGTATCCTGAAATTCGTCAACCATGATATATTGCAGCTTAACCTGTGGTTTAAATCCTTCTACTTGCTGTAAATCGTGCAGTTTGCGAATCAGGTCATGAACTTCCCATTGGTCATTTTCTTCCTTGATCAACTGCAGTTCTCTCATCCCATTGACAATGACATATTTTAGTAGCTGACCAAAACCTTTGTCATCATAACCAAAATCGATCGACTCGATATCCGTTTCATGTAGAGATTGATGATCCAATTGTTCAATGACAGATTGAATCGACTGAACCAAATGATAGTACCTGTTTGTCTCAAACTGCTGATAAATTTCTGGATGATCATGAGCAAACTGATCAATCATTCTCTCGATCTGAAACCTTCTCTCTTCTTGATAGCCTCGAATCTGAATCTTTTTCGAAAAGCCTATCTCTCTTCCGTCTCTTTCAAATAGCTTTTTTGCAAAAGTATGAATGGTACTTATCTCTACATTCCTAAGCTCATCGATCCAATCCAGATATTTTCGATTCATCGTTAGTTCATAGTAATCTCTAATGCGTCGATGAAGCTTCTGACGGATGACGGTTGCAGCCTCGTTGGTAAAAGTGATCATCGCTACTTGTGAAAATAGAAAGGTAGGGTTCAAATGTTTTAAATAGAGGAGCCGATTAATCATGACGGTGGTTTTACCTGTTCCCGATCCAGCCATGACAAATAAATGATGATGTGGTGGCGCATGTTCAACTCGATACTGCTCAGAGTTAAAAGAGTAGAATCCTTGCTGTTGACTATGTTTGCATAGATACTCAAATAATCCTAAGTCTGTAATCTGTCCATCGATAAAATAGACTGTTCGGTTATCGTATTCAGCACGAAACGGAATTTCAAACCAGTAGTAAAATTGTTGCTTCCTCCATTTTTGCCAAAGAGTCTTTTCCTCATATTCTTCCAATATATCCGTCGTGAATAATAGTACTTTAATTCCTGATTGTATCCATTGTTCTATTTGTTCGATCATTTTTTTATTAATCTCAGTCGTATAGATGATCACCGAATAATTCGGGTTGATCTTCATGAAATTCACCCTACCTTCTGTTACTTGTCGAAATAGGAATGACTGTGTGTAAATATAGTATAACAAGTACTTTTAGTATATTCAATCATAAATTTTGATATTGTAATACTAAAAAAATAGATGAAGCAATGAACGATTTACAAAAGGAAGGTTAGCTTATCAAATGACCTTAGCTTACGAGACATTTGCTATTCGTCTTTTTTTCTCTGAAGCCTAAAAATAGAGACTGTTTATCACTATAGAAAAAGCCCAGGCATCCAAATATCTGGTATGCCTAGGCTTTTCTTTACCTCTTTTTTAATAGCAATGAACCAATACCATAATCGACACTGCCAAAAATTAATAAGATCATTTGCCCTTCCTTGACTTGACCTGACTTCTCTGCTTCACTTAGCGAATACCAAGGATCACTTCCTAGCAAATTGATTTGTGGCCAATTCGTTCGTAAGAATACATTGGCTTCAAGCTGTTGTACCAACTGACTGATGAATTCTTCATGAATCATCTGAGGAATGATGAGGTCAATTGGTTGATCATGATCTTTGTATCGTTTCCACAGCTCTTTCACGTGATCGATTAGCCGATGGACTGCTTGCTCATACTCAGCAAAGCTCCAGGTTTGGATATCTGGCTGTATACTCCCTAAGTGAAACTGGCTATCTAACAACGCATATCCACCTTGCTTACGTGACACACTCAAACAGGTGATTCCGTCTCCTTTGGGATAACCCGACCACTGATGACGATGAAATGGAAAAGAGACGCGGTCGGCAATACAAAGAAGCCAAAGAGTCTCTACTGCTTGACTTTGTATCATTTGGTTAGCTAAGGTAAGCCCATTGATACAACTAAGACTACCCATTTGTCCCAATGTAAGTGGAAGTGATTTTTTCCACTTCATTCGCTTTCTTAATTTTAAGCTGGGGATCAATGAAGGGGACAATTCCAACGTTTCATGACAATAGATCAAGCCATCGATCTGTAGTTGAAAAGAAGGCTGACTTTGTAAATGAGTATAAGCAAAGTCAGCCGTACTCATCCTAAGCTCAGGAATCGGAATATGACGAAATGCCAAACGGGTTTCTTGTGGAAAGTGATAAGTTCTTTTCATCCATTGAAATGGTTCGCTTTCCATCCAAGGATTTTCCTGATCTTGTTCATCCTGTTCTAAGGTAGTGACTGTATCGGGGATAACCGTATGAACATGAAGAAGCAGCCGTCCCATTTCACCTTCCTCCTTGCTCTTCTTCGACGACTTGTTGTAGTGCACAGCCATAAACCCCACCGAAACCTAGGGAGAAAGTGAGATAGTAATCCCCCGGCTTAAGAAGACCATTTTGTATAGCATGTTGCACATTATAGATTACATCAGTACTATACAAGTGCCCTGTTTCCGATAATGTAGCCTGATATACTCGATCAGTAGGAATGCCACAAATCTGACCAACCATGTCCCACATCGGTTGATCTACATTGGTTCCAATGACTTGGCGAATTTGCTCTAATGGAATACCTGATTTTCGCAAAACATCTTGAAATACTTTCCGAATCCCCAAATAAAATGTGGTTCCTAACGAGCTTAAACCTTCGTGATCTTCATCATCATATACGACTCCATCGATTTGATTACAAATGGTCCAGATTTTATGCTTTCCACCTTGCAAGGTAAAGAGACAAGCACTTGCACTATCTCCAAACATGACATAGTCATTCAAACGACAAGATGGATGCATCCCTTTATCCGCCACAATCAAGAGGAGTGCTTCATCGGGATGCAGTGAAAAAAAACCAGGTGCCATTTGTAATACTGCATGATAACTGGCACAAAAATATTCTTCGAGTGTAAACAAAGGAAGATGCTCTAATTCCCATTTCTTTAATAGGCCTTTAACCGGATTACGTTCATGCCAAAGCTTAAGCGAAGATTGAACTAACCAAATTTGTCCTATCCTTTGTCCTGTAGTTGCACATCTCGCTAAGACCGGTGTAACCACCTGTTCGATCATTTCCTCCCAAGATCGCTCTTCTTCTACTGGAGCATAGAAAATCCCACGTTCGGTATAATCCGCTTCGTCTTTAGTTGTATAGCCTGTTTTTTGTATTTGTTGGATCAGTTGGGCGATACTGCGTTTGTTCTCTGGAATATATACAGAAAAGTCAGTTAGATAAAACGCTACGTTTTGCATGGTTATCTCCCTTTCACTAGCGACCATGATTGTATAGGAGGACACAACGCGAACAAATCGGCATCAGTCCACATCCCAAAACCTCTCGATGTTTTTTGAAATTGTCACTATGAAAAACTTCTGTGACATTCTTTTGGGTTAAATCTCCAAGCGTAAATTCTGGGAAAAATTTACACGGATTGACTTTTCCATCGGGCATAATATCGACACGACTCGCAATCGATAGGCACTGGGTTCGTTTCATCGCCGGCTTTGGAACCCCTAAGACAAAGTCACGTACTTCATCTGGCTCTAAAGCAGGTTGAAAGCGAATTCGACTTTGCCAGATCCGTTGATTCATTCGCTCCATTTCTTCAATGAGTGGCTCCACTTTCGCTGGTGAAATATGAAAGGTAAAAGAATGCCAACTATATTTTTGTGCTGAAATCTGCTTAGCCAACCACGGGAATTGCTCCATGAAAAAATCATCCATGGTATTGGCTACTGCTTCAGGGATATACCACGGAAATACAAAATAAACAGTATCTACACCGATCTCTTCAAAAAAGACCATGAAGTCATATAACTTTCCAATCATCGCATCATTAATTGTTAAGCTGATGGATACACGACCTTTGTAAATGCCTTTCTCCTGCAGATCACGTAGCCGCTCGACGGCTTTAACAACACGGCGAAAAGTTCCTTTGCCACGAATAGCATCATTTTCTTGTTCAAACCCTTCTAAACTGACAAGTAAGGTTAATTGATCTGACATTTTCAAAATAGCGTCCAACTTCTGTTCAATTAATATCGCATTTGTGCAAATCGTTGTTTCTCGTGGATCTTTTGCCAACAACTCAGCTAGTTGATCAAATTGACTATAAAAAAGGGGTTCACCGCCCCAGAGATATAATCTTGATTTTTTCTCTCTCGTCTGTTCCATGATTTGTTCAAATACAGTAAAATCAATCTCACCATTTTTCACACTTTTGTCCATTTCGTGATGATACCCATCACTATTCCATTCAAAACAGTGTTTGCAACGTAGATTACACCCATTATTTAATTTAATCCCAATATCTTCAGGAATATCTACTGCATAAGTAGGATCCTGTAGTTGCGCCCGACCCGCCACAGACATATTTTTAATCGTTCTTTTTATATTGTTAAACGTTTTCTGATCAAACTTAACGGATGTTTTTGGTTGCATAAAATGTCCCTCCATAATCGATTGATGATCCTCTAGCTTTGAATAAATTGGCAGATAACGACCGTAAGAGGTCCTCAGAAAATCCCGATTGTTTCCATCGTTCATAGGATATCCCAAATCCAAAATGCTCCCATAGATCCGCATTCTTTTGCTCATGATCACCAAAGGGTTCTAAAAATATAATAGGTGTAGCTGCTGCAAGTGAATCAACCAAGGTAGCTCCGCCTAGCTTACTAATGATTGCTTTACACTGACGAATCACATCAAACCATGCATAACGGGTTTCACATTTTATCGGCGATATCGGGCGTGTATGCCCTACTTGCCTCATCGGTGGAAAAGTATGATGATTCTGTTTACTGCGATGCCATGGTTGCCACGAGGGATCCATGATAAAAAACTGATCTCGTTCACTTGGATCTTCAAGATCCTCTGGATAATAAGCAGTGATATTTAATTTAAATCCTTCACTACGTAATTCTGGAATTTTACTTTGATAAGTACCAATTCCCCAACCCCCTCCATGAATCATAAACCGATCTTCTCTTTGTTCGAAGGGAATAGGTTCCTTTTTTGTAATCGAAATCTCATAAAACATTTGTTTCTGATCATAGCGATACAACCAAATATGTTGATAAGAGTCATCGATATGGGATGCATAGACTCGAAAAGAAGGAGAGTCACATGCATCCAAATGTAGCAAATCGATCTCGATCAACTCAGGTGCAATACGTTGTTTATATCGCTCTAATATGGGAATCCAAAATCCCGTTAATGCAACAAATCGTTTTCGCTTTTCTTTTGCCCATGTACATAAACATTGTTCAACCTGCTTTTCGTCTAAGACAGGCCCGATATCCCGAGTCAGCTTATAACCTGTTAATGCTACTGAAAAACTTTGGTGGAATGCTTTCTTATATAGTGGAATTCTTTCCCTTACTTCTTCTTTATATAAATTTTCGAGAATGAACACTTCTGCATGGACACCATGGCTGATTAATTGAGTTTGTAAGTGAAGTGCTGGAATATATACACCCAGTGAATTTCCTGAGCCTAGTAATGTTACACAAGAAGAAATAGAGATCCCTCCTTCTACGACTAAAAGTCATGAAAAGATTTTACAGCCCCACTCTTCAAACAATGTGCTTACTTCTTGCACTAGGCGTTTTTTCTCCTCTATATCCTGAGCAACAACCGACATATACCATCTACCTTTATACAAGCTCGGCACGGACATTCCCTTATGTCTCTGCTGCGAGATTACATCATAATGAATCGTTAATAGATTACTGGTAAGGGGGATAATGCCTTGATCTTTGTCTGGTTCATAGAGCAACTTCCTATCATCTAATTCAGTCAATACCTTACTTATATCCAATCTTTCTGTATATCCCAACGATATAAATAAGATGGAGCCTTGCTTTCCCCATTGCCTTAGTTTTTGATCAAGCGCATGGTTGAGCAGTCCCATCGATTGTCTGGCATTAATTTCAACGATCGGAATGATCTCCCCATTTGTTAACTCCATCGAATCGATTCCTAAGTATCCGAAGTACCCATCTTCATATAAGGCTTTTGCTACCATGAACATTTGTTCTATATAGCCCTGTTGAGCCAATGCTTCTATTTCCAAATCCGACATACTTCGTGATCCCATATAATTAAATTGTTGGTTTATTATTTCTTGAATCCCTAGCAAACGAATATCTCCCTGTTCTTCAATAACCATATGACAGGAAAAGTCCCGCACTTTATTATGATAAGGTTCCAAGAGAAAGGTTACTTTTTTCCCTGCTTGCTCTTGTTTTTGAATATAAGCAATAACACGTTGAAGCATCCGATTCGATTGGATTAGTAAGTTTCCTTTACCTGATACACCATAAGGATCTTTGATTAAAAAAGAATCCCTTGAAAATCGTTCCCCTACCATCTCCAATTCCCGGACACTTCTTATAATTGTCCCATCATGCTTAAATGATAAACGTCTTCGTAATTGATGGCTATACACTTTGGAATTCACTTTTCTCACTCGTTCATAATCTGGCAACCTACCTTTTAGCTGATATGTTTCCCATACCCTTGCTGTTTGTGGCATGATCGCATAGGGGACACATCGAGCATGATCCAACATAGTTGGTTGTAAATCGTCTAAAATGTGAGGCTCCAGCAACTCTTCAAACAGACAAGTGGACCGCTCGACATGATAAGCCATCTGTTCGATAGGAACCACAGCGTAATGATTCATCTCATATCCTAAAACTTTTAAATAAGATCGAAAGGCATCGTCAATCGGAAAACGGGTAATCCAGTAATCTTGTGACTGACAAAGTGAAAACAATAGCTCATCCATCGCAAGAATGAGTAGTCTTCTCTCATGATCTGGGAAAAAAGGAAGCTGAGCTAAATGGGAATCTCGCCAAATCGATTCGGCATCAAATGTCCCCAGAATAATAGAAGGGGATTCTGTCATTAGAGACTACCCGCCTTCTCTTTCACACTGTGTAAAAAATCGACAAATTGATTAATCGATGAAAGATGTGCCATATCAAACTCTTCATAATCTATCTGTAAGTCAAATGTCGTCTCCACTGCCAAAATAAAGTTGATCATTTGCAGTGAATCAAGTCCAACCTCATTAATCATATCTGTTTCTGGAGTAAGTTGATGAACTAACTCTGGAGTTCCTTTTACTTCACTTAATAGATTCATAATCGTTTGATGCATAATCTTTCATCTCCTCTACAACCCAATATTTTAAAGAATTATATCATTATAATCTTATACCCTTTTTTGAATAATTAATAATCAAATTCATATAAATAAATTGATAATTTAATTATTAACAAACAATTTATTTACATTTGAACCAGTCATCTTCCTCTCTTTTTGAAGCATTTTCAATATATCCAATCCAGAAAGGAAGTTATTCATCTATCTTATTCACACTTGATCCTCATAAGAATTCTCCTCCCCTCTTATACACATCATCTGAAACCAAATAAAAAACCCAAATCACTTTTAATGTGATATGGGTATCATTCTCCAGAATCCTATTCTTTTATCGGTTATCTACTCTCTCTGGATATAAATCATGATTGGCTAGTCGCCGTTTCGCGATATCTTCCCATGCAGTGCCTTTCTTCCCGTAGTTCACATAGGGATCAATACTAATTCCACCGCGTGGTAAGAATTTACCCCATACTTCAATATATTTCGGATCTAATAGCTTGATGAGGTCTTTCATAATCACAACAACAGCATTCTCGTGAAAATCACCATGGTTCCGAAAACTAAACAAATATAATTTTAATGATTTGCTTTCAACGAGTTTCTCATCAGGCACATAGCTAATATAGACGGTAGCAAAGTCAGGTTGCCCGGTAATGGGGCATAAGGTTGTAAACTCTGGGCAATTGAATTTCACAAAATAATCCGTATCAGGGTGTGCATTACTAAATGTTTCTAAGATATCCGGGTTATATTCAAAGGTATACTTTGTTCCTTGATTTCCAAGTAAGGTTAATTCTTCATCCAACTTATTATGCATTTGCTTTTTCCCCCTATTCCTCGTTCCACTCATAGCGTGCATAGGCTTCATTGGTTTCTTGAACTTCAATCCATTTTAGCGTTGGTTTATTTTCTTTCGTTTGACAAAGCTTATGAATCGTCCAATAAAACACCTCAGCGACCTTTTCCGTTGAAGGGATACTTCCTCCCTGTTCGGGATTAAACTCGGGAAATTCATTTAGTAAATGATGGTCATATTTCTTTTCTAGTGCATGTTTGACCAGACGAAAATCAATCAACATCTGTGTTTGATCTAATTCCGTTCCCTCAACACAAAATGTTACCTTATAGTTATGACCATGGACGCGTTCACACTTTCCCGCTCTTGGAACACTATGGGCACAAGAAATCCAAAAGTGCTTGATTAACGTGTATTTTCCTGGCATCTCTTCACCTTCTTCATTCCACACTGCTTAGCTAGTAATCTTCTATAACATGTCTGTAGTGTTGATTAGCTAGAAATAGGTAATAAAAAAAAGCATTTTTCGGTGCTATGTTGACCTATGATGTCTTACCTAGCGGAAGGCTATGGAGTCAGTAAGCATTTAGCGCAAACTGCTTCCTTGTGTTACTTCCATAAGGCTTTGCGCGTTCTATCTGATGGAATATACTTACGCGAACTCGAACTCATCTTTGCTCGACATCATCAGTCACGTGACGAAACTATGCCCATACTATACCCATTATGCTGGTATTAACACGACTGATAACGAATGGGATCTTGAGCCCCATTTTCCGCGAAACCTTTTAAGCGTAAACGACAACTATCACATACACCACACGCTTCTTCTTCACCTAAATAACAAGAAGTGGTCAACTCATATGGTACTTGTAAATCTAATCCAATACGAATAATCTCTGCTTTGCTTAAATGAATGAGTGGGGTTTTGATCCTTAATCGATCTTCACCAGTTACACCCATTTTCGTCGCTAGATTGATCGTGTCTGTCATCGACTGGATAAATTCTGGACGACAATCGGGATAACCACTATAGTCTACCGCCGTAACCCCTGTATAAATCGCTTGTGCACCGATCACTTCTGCATAGGCTGTCGCTAAAGATAAAAAGATCAAATTACGCGCTGGAACATAAGTCGATGGAATCTCCTCAGCTATGCTGGTTGTAGGTACATCCATAGCTTGATCAGTTAAGGCACTGCCACCTATATCGCCTAGAAAGGAAACATTGACAATTTTATGATGATGCTCCACGCCATAATATTCAGCTACTTTTTTAGCTTGTTCTACTTCACGATTGTGGCGTTGATTATAAAAAAAGGTGATGGGATATAAATCATACCCTTTTTGTTTAGCAATCCCCATACAGGTGGTACTATCCAATCCGCCACTTAACACAATCACGGCTTTCTCTTTCACCCGTCCACTTCCCCTTTCTTTAACTACACTCCACGTGCTTCTGGATCCCAAATCACTTTATGAAGTTGTAGATTTAATTTCACATGAGTTAATTGATGCTCTAACATCAAGGATACCAATTTTGCTGGTGGCATCGTTTCCCAAACAGGGCTAAATAAAGGAAGGCCGTTTTGATGCCATTTGTTTAGAATATCGACAGCATAGTCGAAATCTTCTTCACTGCCAATCACAAACTTAATCTCATCTTGTTCAGTTAAATACTGAAAGTTTTCCAGTACCATTTTGTCATGTTCTCCACTTGCTGGTAGTTTATGATCCAAAACAAAACGTACTTTATTTTGTACGAGTGGATGCATCTCTCGCAACTCTTGAAACAGTCCCAAATGAATGGCTCCATTGGTTTCAATATGAATATCCTGTATATAATCGATCTCCGCGAGGGCTTGAATCAGTGCAAGCGACTTCTTGCCATGCATGAGCGGTTCACCGCCGGTTAAGCAAATATGTTGATGGGGGTACTTTTTAACTTCAGAAACGATTTCACTGATCGTCGCCCAGAACTCTGGCTTAGCTGGCGCATAACTATAGGGAGTATCACACCAAGTACAGCGTAAATTACAATTATATACTCGGACAAATGTCGTGGAAAACCCCGCTCGAGTTCCTTCTCCTTCAACAGTTTCAAAGATTTCTACCATAGGAAGTTTGATTTCTTCATATTCTAATAGATTCATTGAGAAAGACACCTTCTTTTTCCCTCTTTCATTACAACAGACAGAGGCATTATATCAAAAAATGATAAAGAAGAAAGCACTTGAAAACAAAAGAAATTTCATAGATTCTACTGTTTGTCATCTTGTAGGTTAAAAGGGAGTATAATTATTAGCAATTTCTTTACATTTCTATTTTTATCTGTTAAGATCTTATAAAAATAAAATCAACGATTATCAATGACTGAGAAAGTAAAAAAGGGGCTTGTTTTACAGCGAGCTAGGGGTGCTGGGAGCCTAGTAAACATCCCTTTTTGAAGCGCACTCGTGAGATGTTACGTTGAATACCTTTAGGCGTAACCGGAACTTAATTCCGTTATCAATTTTCAGAGTGGCATTTTCACGTGCAAGCGGAGTGGTACCACGGGTGGTAAACTCGTCTCCTCATAGGAGACGAGTTTTTTTTATTGATAAAGGACTAGGAGGAATTACATTGGATATCAAGCTAATGGTGAAGCAGGTAATTCAAGAGTCTCTAGATCGAATGATTCATCACGATCTTTCCATCGTGATTGAAAAGCCAAAAAATCCTGATTTTGGAGATTATGCAATCCCTTGTTTCTCATGGGCCAAAACCTTTAAGCGCTCTCCAAAAGAGATTGCTGAACAGCTGGCCTTGTCGATTCACCATCCACTTTTCTTAAAAGTAGATGCTGTCGGTCCTTATATCAATATCTTCTTAGATAAAAAACAAATCAGTCAAGAATTACTCAATCAGATCGTCTTAAAAGCGGCAAGCTTCGGCTCAAACAATGATGGAGAAAACCAAAATGTCCCTATCGATCTCTCTGCGCCAAATATTGCTAAACCCTTCTCAATGGGTCACCTACGCTCCACAGTGATTGGTCATTCCATTGCGAACCTTACTGCCAAAAATGGATATCGTCCTATACGAATTAATCACTTAGGAGATTGGGGAACGCAATTCGGAAAACTAATTGTTGCATACCTCAAATGGGGAGACGAAGAAAAGGTAATACAGCAACCGATCGTTGAGTTACTACGTCTGTATATCAAGTTTCACGACGAAGCTAACAAGCATTCTGAATTAAATGATGAAGGACGACTTTATTTTAAAAAGCTAGAAGAGGGAGATCCACAAACACTTAAATTATGGAGCTGGTTTCGCGAGGAATCATTAAAAGAATTTTTCCGTATCTATCAATTATTAGATATTTCCTTTGATTATCTTCATGGAGAGTCATTTTATAATGATAAAATGGACGAAGTGATAGAGTTACTAACAGCAGAAGGACTTATTGAAGAAAGTAACGGAGCTCTTGTTGTTCAATTAGATGAAAATGATCTTCCTCCTTGTCTAATTCAAAAATCTGATGGGGCTACTATCTATGCTACTCGTGACCTTGCTACTGCCATATATCGTAAACGTAACTTTGATTTCGCTCGCTCTTTATATGTAGTAGGAAGTGAACAAACTCTCCACTTTCAGCAAGTCAAACTGGTCCTTCAAAAAGCAGGTTTTGACTGGGCAAAGGACATCATTCACATTCCATTTGGTATGATGTTGCAAAACGGCAAGAAAATGTCTACCAGAGCTGGACGAGTGATTTTACTAGAGGAAGTCTTAAATGAAGCAATAGAGCTCGCCTATCAAATTATCGATCAAAAGAATCCTACATTAGAGAATAAACATGAAATTGCTAAACAGGTTGGAATAGGAGCTGTCATCTTTCAAGACTTAAAAAACTTCCGTACCAATGATGTAGATTTCTCCTTTGAACATATGCTTAACTTTGATGGAGAAACAGGACCCTATTTACAATATACACATGCTCGTTGCCACTCGTTGTTACGAAAGTCAGGGGACTTTGTTCCACAAATAGGTTATTCACTTGATGAAGATGAAGCTTGGTCGACTATCTTCCTTCTTTCTCAATTTGGAGAAGTGGTCAAACAATCTTGGACAGACTATGACCCATCCAAAATTGCGCGGTATGCTCTCGACCTCGCCCGTTCCTTTAATAGCTATTATGCAAAAGTACGGATCCTTGATTCGGAAAACAAAAACGCTCGCCTGCATTTAGTTTTTTCAGTAGCAACCATTATTAAAGAGTGTCTACGCATCTTAGGGATTAAAGCACCACAGTCGATGTAAAGAAAAACAGCCGACAGTTAGGCTGTTTTTCTTTATTATTTATAGATTAGTATAGCTAACAGTAGAACTATTCAACAATTAAATGACACATATACTTTCACTATGCTTTTATCCATCATGATTTTCTTCCAATATTAGGGCATAAACAATTCCTGGTCCATGGACGCCAATCGTGAGATCATTTTCAATATCGGATGAACGACTTGGCCCAGTAATAAAATGAATTCCTGCTGGCATGCTCTTTCCATCCCAACGATGAATTTCAGCTAATACTTCACCCATTTTTGTTTTGATCACACAGGTAGGTATAATCACGATTAATACAGTGGGTAGTAAACTAACAGAACGACCTCGCTTTGCTCCTGAAGTAACAACAGCGGTTCCCGTATGGGCAATCGCATAGTCTGCGACCACCAAGCCAATATCAGCTCTAGCAGCCTTGCCAAGTAATTCTTCGTGCTTGGCATTCCATACGGTGATCTCCATCTGAGAATTTTCCTGATTAAAATGGATATCATTCAAAAGAGAGTGATCCCAGCGAATCAGGCGTTTCGCTTCCCATTCAGTTGAAATTTGGTTGATCCATGTGGATAACTCTACTTTGGTCGAAAACCTTTTGGCAACCCCTCCTAAATCCGCCCAGTTTTTCATAAAAAGTTCGACCCGTTCGGCTGGCTGTAGAGCATATTGCTTCCAAAAATCCGGTACACCACGCACAGGTTGTACAGGAGGCGTAGTCATTCGAGGTCGTCCTAATCGATTAGCAATCCGGGAAAAAAAAGCCTCCTCTTTTTTCTTCGATTCTTCCTCTAAGCTTTTTAGTATTAGCAAACGATCTTGCTTATTCACTTTTCTCACCTCGTTTGGCTATGATTTCTTGCATCCTTTGTCGAATTTCTTGATTTTGTGGCAGTGACATCTCTTGTTTTAGTTCTTGATCTAACTGACGCCATGACTCACGAAAAGATCGTTGGGCGAAGGTTGGAGCCACACGATAAGTTGTCCAATTTTTTAGAGGTCCAACTTTCGCGGTAATTTTTCCTTTTCTCGCTATGAACTTCTGTCCAAGTTGCCCTGCTTTAACCGCCAAACGAAACCGCTTATGGTTCGAAGCGATCTTCCCAAAAGCGCTCATTCCTAACTTCTCAATAACATCTGTCCGTTTTTCCTCCACATTGCGGCGACGAATATAAACTAACATATCATGAAGAGGAATCTTTACAGGACACGCTTCATAGCAAGCTCCACATAAGCTAGAAGCATTGGCTACTTCTCTCCACTCACCTTTATCAGGATTAAGAACAGGTGTTAGTACAGCTCCTATTGGTCCACTATACACCCATCCATAAGCATGTCCTCCTATATGACGATAAACAGGGCATGCATTAAGGCAAGCCCCACATCGAATACAATGAAGTACTTCTTGAAAATCAGGATCACCTAATTGGTGCGAACGTCCATTATCAATAATAATGACATGTAATTCCTCAGGTCCATCTACCTCATCGTTTCGTTTTGGACCATGAATCGCTGACATATAAACGGTTAGTTTTTGCCCTGTGGCTGCTCGTGGTAAAAGGGTAGCCATGACCTCCAGATCTTCCCAAGAAGGAATGATTCTCTCCATTCCCATCATGGTAATTTGCGTTTTAGGCAATGTACTTACCATCCTTGCATTTCCTTCATTCGAAAATAAAACCATGGAACCCGATTCAGCAATCGCAAAATTACACCCAGTTATTCCAATATCCGCTTGTAAAAATTTCTCTCTTAGCTTCGAGCGAGCAAATCCCGCTAACACAGTAGTATCCGCAGGAAGTTTCTCTCCAGCTACCTCGGAAAATAGCTCGGCCACCTGATTACGATTTCGATGGATTGCCGGAATAATAATATGAGATGGCGTTTCATTCGCAAGTTGGATAATATATTCACCTAAATCCGTTTCCACAACTTCGATTCCTGCTTCTTCGAGAGCTTGATTGATTTGTACTTCTTCTGAAACCATCGATTTCGACTTAACCACCGATTTCGCTTGCTTTGCTTTCATAATTTTCAAGGATATTTGCACAGCTTCTTCTGCTGTTGATGCAAAGTGAACCTTTCCTCCAGCAGCCCGCAAATTGTCAACAAATAAGGAAAGATAGTAGTCAAGATGGGCAATCGTCTGAAGACGAATCTGCTTTCCACGCTCACGCCATTCTTCCCAATTTCCCAATTCATCCGTTGCTGCTTGCTTCCCCTTCCGTAACTTCTCTGTGGTAAATTTAACTGCGTTTCGTAAAAAATCGTTATTTAATGCCACCCGTACACGCTCTTTTAAATCGTCCATATCTCTTTGTTCACTCATTCGCTCTTTTCACTCCTTCATACAATAGTTCTGCCAAATGCATTACCCGAATGTTTTTTCCTTCATGACTTAATCTACCACCAATATTCATCAAGCAAGCCATATCAAGTCCCACCAACACTTCAGCTTCAGTCTCCATGACATGCTCCACCTTTTCTTGAACCATCGCCCCAGATAAATCAGATAGCTTAACCGAAAAGGTTCCACCAAAGCCACAACAATCGGTTGCAAAAGGTAGCGGAATCAATTTACAGCCTTTCACATGGCTTAAGAGCTGGTACGGTTCATCTTTTACTCCTAAGAGGCGATTCCCATGACAGGATGGATGATAGGTCACGTTATAAGGGAAAGTTGCACCTAGATCCGTTATACCTAATACATGAACTAGAAATTGTGTAAATTCATAGGTTTTCTCCATCAATGCATTTACTTTTCTTAACATCTCTTGGTCTTCTTTAAATAAAGTAGGATAATGATGTCGAATCATTCCTACACAAGATCCGGATGGAGCGATCACAAAGTCGCTATCTTCAAAACTAGCTATTGTTGTCATGGCTGCAACTCTCGCTTCTTCCCAATATCCACTATTAAAAGCTGGTTGCCCGCAACAAGTTTGCATTTCAGGAAAATCAAGCGGTATACCATAGCGATGCAGGATTCTAACCATTGACTCAGCCACATGTGGATATATCGCGTCACATAAACAGGTAACTAGAATAGATATATTCATCGCGCTAGACTCCTCCAATTAACGTTGATTATATATGTACTTCCCTTCCCTATTCCCATTAGAACCATCGATATTTGAAAAGGAGGAATATTTATAATCATTAGCGATTTCAAAGAAAAAACAGCCCATCATTCGGCTGTTTTTTCTTTGGTACTTTGGCTTATTCCAGTAAACAACTTAACCAGCAACCAATTCCTTCCTCGTAACTTGGTAATGATCTTGCCTTCTTCAATGATCTCTCCTCTTCTTTTTTTCTAATCAATCTCTCTCTGAAAAGCAGTCCAAATAACAGGAAATTTGTGTAACCAAAAAGATAATGGTTAGTTCTTAGAATGAGCTAACCATTATCTGATCATTTTCATATATTTAACCATTTATAACAATGATACTACTAAACCATCACTCATTATTTCTTGCTTTGTAAGCGACCCACAAAAAGTAGATGAGCCCTCCCCATAAACCGATAGCGCCTACAGCCAACATGGTCCATGCGCCACTACTCATTGCTCATCCCTCCCTGTCGTCATTGCTTGATCTTTCCAAGAAATAGACTGGGCAATCCAACCAAACACAATCACAAGTGCCGCAACGCCCCATCCCATGACAATCAATCCACTCATTGGATAGCCTTCATATGGTTTTTTCAACTCATCCACTAAGTTAAAGGCTGTCATAATAATCAGAATGATAGGAGTCACTACTGCTAAGACAAAATTCCACCAACGACCAATTCGTATAATCGAAACCCCATTGACATGGTCACGGATCTGATCTAATTGTCTTAATACCCATGCAAGTACAATCACTTCGGCTAGACCGGCCAATACGATACCATAACTATTGATAAAACGATCAATCGTATCGAGATAGCGTAATCCACCGCGCGTTGTATAAAGAAGACTAAGAACAAAGGTAATTCCGCAAACCCAATTTACTGCTGCTTTCCGGGTCAGATTAAACTTTTCTCTAACTGCTGAAATACAAGGTTCTAAGATGGAGACCGCAGAGGTAAAACCAGCGAATAACAAAGCTCCAAAGAAGCAAACTCCAAAAAGAGAGTTAAGTCCGGGAAACTCATTAATAATATTCGGGAAGACAACAAACGCCAATCCCACTCCCGCTTTAGCTACGTTTTCTACGCCTACTCCTTGCTGAACTGCCAAAAAGCCTAAAGCTCCAAATACCCCTAGAGCTGCCAAAAATTCGAATCCACTATTCGCTAAACCAGCGATAAATGCACTATTAGACAAGTCTGACTTTTTAGGAAGATAACTAGAATAAGTCATCATGATACCAAATCCGATGCTTAATGAGAAGAAAACTTGTCCATAAGCTGCAATCCATACTTTTGGATCAGCTAATGCTGAAAATTTCGGCGTTAAAAGAACATTTAATCCTTCTACTGATCCTGGGAGTGTCACTCCTCGAATCGTGATAATGATCATAAACACTACTAGAATCGGCATTAATATTTTGGCACTTTTTTCAATTCCTTTTTTGACACCTTTGATGAGTACGAAATAAAGAGCTGCCCATGCTAATAAAACAGGAAGAAGTACTTTCCACTGAATGCCGCCAAAATTCCAAAAGCTATCCGACATTCCTAAAAAGTTTTTAAAGAAGAAAGATTCCGGGTCATTTCCCCATTGGGTTCCGATCGAATAATAGGTGTAGCTTAATGCCCATCCGATAATAGCCATATAGTAAGAGATGATAACGACACAAATAAAAATCTGCCACCAACCTATCCATTCAAATCGGCGGGATAAGCCCTGAAAAGTACGAGGTACCGAACCACGAGATCGATGCCCTAAAGCATATTCCATAATTAAAATTGGGATCGCTGCTGTAAGCAGAGCGATAAAATATGGGATTAAAAAGGCTCCGCCACCATTTTCATAAACAACATATGGATATCGCCATATATTCCCTAGGCCAACTGCTGATGAGATCGCAGCGATGATAAAACCTGCTTTTGATCCCCATTGTTCTCTTTGTTCCATCTTTTCTTCTCCTACTGCTCTTTCAAATTTCGGAATATTCACTCCGTAAGAACAGAGGGAATCTACACCTCCTTCAAGTAATTAATAAGTAATATAACAAATTACTAACTAAAAATAAATCATTTCATTCACATTTTGTTCAGTAATTCGCTGCTTATTAATTAGTAATACTATTATGACATAATGGTAATTTTAAAATATAACTGCTTTCCGACTCCTATTTATAAAAGGAAAATTCTAAGATATTAATAGTTACCTCCTTCTTGTAAATACATAAATCGAAAAAGCATTTGCTTAGTTTAATATGTAGAATAGATTTATTGTGTTAGTGTATATATTTTATGAATTTTACTATTATACTAAGTATAACATAATAGTTGGGTAATTTATGAATTTATTCTATTTAGTAATCGATTTTATAAAACAACTTTTTTATACTATAGAAAAATGGAATATATAAATGAAAGAACTTCATCTGGTTAAATGACTTTTTTAAATTTCCACGAAAATCACCGACAAGAGGCTCGCCTTTTCAAAGGCGTAGAGGAATGACGGCATTTCCTAGTATTCCTTCTTTTTAGGACTATAACCTACAACCCTTTTTCGAGTCAACGCATCGTTCCACTACAGACTGTACCATGGTTTGCAGTTTCCCAATAAAAAATATATATTCATATTAGATAACAGATTAATAAACGTGAAGGAGGAAACTGCTACTTTAAGTCATGGTCCATCAAATTAGCGAGTTCTTTTTACTGTTGTATATTTTGTAACCTAATTCTACCCATACTCTTGATAAGAGGGAAGACACATAAAGAACAGGAATGTGAACATGGATCAATCCTAGTTGTAGCAGAAAAACCAATGGATATCGGAGCTAACATTCGTGAAATACGAAAACAAAAAAAATTAACTATTACACAAATAGCAGACGGAACAGGCTTATCTAAAGGCTTTTTAAGCAATGTAGAAAATAACAAAACTTCCCCTTCCGTCGAAACCCTGAACTCGATAGCTAAATTTTTAAACGTTCCCTTACCTTATCTTTTTCTCGAAAAAAATGAACGTATGAAGGTCGTACGAAAACAGGAACGGGAAATTACAACCTTTGGCAAATATCAATCTAAGGTAGAGCTACTTGCTTCTTATGAAGGCTTACGTATGATGATTGCCGAGCTTCCACCAGGAATGTCAACAGGTGACGATGCGCATGCTCACCAAGGAAAGGAATGTCATGTCATTCTTCAAGGAAAAATTCTTGCACAACAAGGAGAGGATATGGTCATTCTAGAAGAAGGAGATTCATTTAGTTGGTGTGCAAGTGTTCCTCATTATGTAAAAAATATTGGTGATCAAACTGCCCAAGTCTTAATCGCGGTTTATACCGGATTATAGTAATTAAGGTTGCAAAAAAATCCAAGACTTCAATATATATTGAAGTCTTGGATTTTCGCTATTGGCTAATTAAGAGGAGGGATTCTCTTTTACTCCCTCACTCTTTTTTCCACGAAGTAACCATCGATCCATCGACAACCCTTCTGAACCCACTAATGTAAGATATACCGAAATGGCTAGCAGCGCAAGGTCAAATTCATATCCTGTTTTTCCAGCTGTTCCTGTAAATCCTGCTGATAGCTTAACCGTAAAGATTGCTCCAAGTAGAATAATGGTCAGTCCAGCAGAAACCCAGCGGGTAGCCAATCCTACAATGACAGCAAGGCCGCAAGCTACTTCCATAATTGCTACAATATAGGCTAAAGCTCCTGGTAGTCCAATACTTTGGAACCACCCAGCAGTATTATCTAAACCTGTTTGAAATTTTGCAATACCATGAACCAGAAAGATAATTCCCAATACCAACCTTAGAACAAGGTTTCCGATTTGCTGCTTATTCATTAATTGAATCCTCCCCTTTATTCAAATAGAAATATTGTATTCATATAAGAATACAATATAACAAAAAAATATTAGGAATAACTATAAGTACTGCCTTAAGACTCCCTTAAAAACTAGTATTCATATGGGACATATAAAGAATAACATCTCCACTTATCATCGTCAATCATTTTTTATCTTATATAGAACAATGTTTTCTAAGAGAAACATTATCACTTGTAAATAACGGTTTTCCTTTTCCGTTTAATTCCCACTAATGAATAAACTAGAAAATGCCGTTTAATCGGGAAAGGAAAACCGTACAATAATCTCCTAAGTAAAGGATTACTCGTCAAAAGATATAATTAGCTCAATAGTCACTTATCCAGCCTCGAAATACTTGCTTATCAAACCTTCAATTAGATATTAGGAATTTGCCAGTCGATAGGTTCCTCTCCGATTTTTTGTAAAAATTGATTGGCTTTTGAGAAAGGACGACTACCAAAAAACCCTCGATCAGCAGAGTATGGACTAGGGTGAGCGGATTGGATAATAAAATGATGCGGATTGGTGATTAGCGCTTTTTTCTCTTGCGCATTTTTCCCCCATAGAATGAAGACGACCGGTTTTACACGGCGATTTAGGCTTACAATCACTTGATCTGTAAACATTTCCCAACCTTTACCACGATGAGAGTTGGGCGTCCCTTTTCGTACAGTTAAAACGGTATTTAACATCAATACACCTTGCTTTGCCCATTTTTCTAAATATCCATTGTTAGGGATATAACATCCCAAATCATGCTGTAGTTCTAAATATATATTTTGTAAAGAAGGCGGGATAGCAACACCTGGTTTAACCGAAAAACTTAATCCATGAGCTTGACCCGTTCCATGATAAGGATCTTGTCCAATAATTACTACTTTCGTTTGGGCATAGGGAGTTAAATGTAAGGCACTGTATATGTCGTACATATCAGGGTAAATCGTTCGTGTATTATATTCATCAACTAAAAACTTACGAAGCTGTATATAGTACGGTTTCTTAAATTCTTCCCCAACGACGTCATTCCAATCATTTTTTAAGATGGCCATATGATGTACACCTTTCTCTCTACTAAATCAACTCAAAGTTCCCCTCTAAAATCATCCGATGATGCTTGTGAACTTATAACATTATTCCACTGAATTATTATACTAAATTGATAAAGAATTTTGGTATAAATATCATAAACTAACAGTCGTGTCGGCTTACATCCTATTGGAATGATTTACTCACTTCAATCCCTTATCACTTCCTCTGGATTTTTATAAGCTATCAACGCAGGGGTTCCAGATATTCTGATATTCCTAAAATAACAAAAGACTATTTAAAATATATTATATCAAACAATAGATTAATAGAGTATACAGCCTGTTGATAGAGATTATGTGATGAAGAAAGCTTATCATCTATCGCGTTTATTCTACTATCCCTATTTAATCGAAAATAGAGTTGCCCCAACCATCTACTTGATAGAGATAGTTGGGGCAACTAATCTACTTTTGTCCTAACTAGGCTTGCTTTGAAATCCTTTGTTCAAACTGGGACACATAGGGCATAAAAAATTGAATAATCCCACCTACCAAAAAAGCATTTAATAATGTTCCAATGCCAATAGGTCCCTTCAATATAAAAGCTAAGATAACAAGTAAAATACTAATAAGGGCTCGTGAATAAGTAATACTTTTCCCTGTTAACTCTTGGATGATAAGCATGGAACGGTCGATCGGAATCGGTGCAAAACGAGATTGTAAATAGATGGCTGTTCCTAGTCCTACTATGATCATTCCCAAAGCGATTAATAGAAATCGACTCATGAAAGTATCCGGATGAATCCATCGAAGCATCCATAACCAGCCATCAATACCCATTCCTGTGATCAATGATGTTAATAAAGCCATATATTCTGGTTGTTGTCTTTGTATCATTGCATTGATTAGTACGATGGTTAAACCTAGAATGATTTCCCAGCTACCAACAGTAAGACCGATTGTCTTAAATAATCCTACCAGTAGAGCATCAAATGGTGACGTTCCAAGATTGGATCGGATCGTTAAAGTCACACCTAGGGTTAGCAGAAGGATACCTATCAAGTAAAACATGAATTGTCTGCATCGTAACCACATACCCTTCCCCACCATTAAAATATAGATTGTTAGTTCCCAATTTCTTTAATCATCACAATATGTGGAATTCCCTCTTCCATAAATATATCTGAGTTCGTTTTGTAACCTAATTTTTGATAAAAGCCCTCTGCTTGTGTCTGACCATGTAATTTCGCTTTCGAAATCCCTTTTTCTTTAGCAATTTCCTCCAATTCTTGTATGATCAACTTGCCCAGTCCATGTTTTCGATGGGTTTTTAATACACAAATCCTTTCTAATTTTGCTACATTCTCTATCACGCGCACTCTTCCAGTACCAACCGGTTGATTTCCATCATAGACAAGGATATGCTCTGCATCATTTTCAAACTCATCAATTTCGTGTTCCAACGGTACCCCTTGTTCATCTACAAAAACCTCTTTGCGAATTTGAAATACAATGTCTAGTTCCTTTTGGTTCTGTACACGTTTTGTATGCAAATTCAATCATCTCCTCTTCGATATTACTATCTATTTGTGTTATGTTAGTTAGTATAAACGAATTAAGTTTTGTTGTAAATACAACAAAACAGTTTCATGAAAGGGGATCGGAAATGACAAAAATCCTACGTGAAGTAGGAATGATTGCTCGATGTCTCGATTCAATTAGTAACTACGAATTTAAGGAACTTCAGCTTTCGAAAGGTCAATATTTATATTTGGTTCGTATTTGTGAAAATCCCGGTATTATTCAAGAGAAAGTTGCAGATATTCTTAAAATAGACCGCACTACTGCTGCTCGAGCGATACAGAAATTAGAATTAGAAGGATTTATTCAGAAAGTGGATCACCCTGTAAATAAAAAAGTAAAGCGCTTGTTTCCTACGGAGAAAGGGAAAGATATTTATCTCGTTCTTAAGAATGAAGAAGAATATTCTACTAAAGTCGCTCTAAATGGACTTACTCCAGAAGAAGTCGAAACTGCTTACCAACTTCTGTATAAAATTAGAAAAAACATTGAGATGGATTGGAAGTTTGTCAAAAAAGGCGGGAAAAGGGAGTATTGATTTATCCCTTTTCTTATTCATACTAGTTTAACCCGCTAGCACCTATGTCCTTCATATACTTCAACGTCTCCAACCAGCGAACAGGTCGCGTCAGCTGTAAGACTAGCAAATTCTTGATCTCATCTTCGCTCGTATAAACAGTCAATCCTTCTTATTAAATGTAGTTCATCTGTTTGCATTTGTAGTACCATTTCTTCAGGACAAAATTTCACGAACAATCAAAATCGCTTTGTCAATATCCTCCGATTGAATACCCGAATGCGTAACTGCCCGAATCCGTCCATGACCAAGTTCCGCCACATTTAGCCCACGCTCATGTGCAGCCTTAATCAATGTCTGCCAAGTATGTTTCGGATGTTCAATGCGGAAAAAGACCATATTCGTCTCTACATCTTCAACACGAATCACAATGCCTGGAATTTTAGCAAGCCCTTTTGCTAAACGTAGCGCATGAGCATGATCTATAGCTATACGGTCAACCATTTGCTTAAGAGCAACCAGCCCAGGTGCTGCAATAATACCTGCCTGACGCATACCACCACCAAGCATTTTTCGTAAACGATATACCTTTTCAATAAACAGCTTCGTACCAGCAACAATCGAGCCAATCGGTGCTGACAAACCTTTGGATAAACAAATTTGTACTGAGTCTGCAAAGTGTGCAATTTCTGATGCTTCAACGCCTAGTGCCACGGACGCGTTAAACAAACGGGCTCCATCCATGTGCACAGGGATTCCTTTGGAATTAGCAAATAAACGAATCTCCTCTAGATATGAAAGAGACAGTACACGTCCACCCATCCGATTGTGTGGATTTTCAAGACAAATCAATGATGGTAAAGCAAATTGTGGATCTTCTGGCTCCAATGGGAACGCCTTTTCTAAGTCAGCAATTGCCAATCGTCCGTCTGTTTGGGTTGGAATAGGTTCATACATAATACCGCCACAAACAGATGCCCCAGCTGCTTCATAAATATAAATGTCGGACTCATTACCAACGAGAACTTTCGAACCACGGGGACAATAAGCAAGTAGTGAAGCAAGATTAGCCATCGTACCACTTGGCATCAAAATAGCTGCTTCCTTGCCCAGCATTCGGGCAGCTTCTTCTTCCAAATGGCGAACTGTTGGATCCTCTCCATAAACATCATCACCAAGCACAGCCTCTTGCATTGCGTCCATCATCTCACGCGTGGGTAACGTAAATGTATCACTTCTTAGTTCAATCATATCTTTCACACCCCTTATCTCGCACATTTACTTGATTTTTAGGGAAATCATCTTTGCTGCCTTTTCGAGACACTCAACTGTTTCTTTATACGTATCACCACAGGCAATGATATTCCCAAGCCGATGAGAAAAATTTTCGGGAGGTTGTACGACTTGTCCGATTTGCGCCTTAACGACTAACTCTTGTATACCTGGAAGCCTCTTTACTTCCTCCATGTTATCTACACAGTTAAGTCTCCCAGATTCTTTTGCTGTTAGAAACTGAATGCCCGCAAAGCGATGTCGTATATTTGCATCCCATTCTGGAGCAACACCTGCAGCACAGAGAATTTGGTATTTGAGTAGATCCATTCCTGTCGAGTAACGTATCAGCTCTGGAATCATACCACCTGCGAGCCGAGCATTAACTTCAATTATCAAACAGCCATTTGGCGTCCATTTTACTTCGGAGTGCGATGCCCCAAATTGCAGGTCTACCATTTGAAGTGCACGTTTCACTGTCGATATGATCTCCTGTTGTACATCTGCTGGGAGTTGAGTTGGAAAAATATGTCCGGATTCTACAAAGTACGGGAATCCAGTCAGCCGTTTTTCGGTAATCCCAATACAATATGAATTGCCCTCCCATGAAAACATCTCCACACTATATTCGGACCCTTCAATATATTCTTCAAGTAATACGGTTTGTACTGTCTTCTGTCCTCGTGCGTTAAGTTTCTTCTCAAGTATCTTGCTTGTAAGTAGTTCTACCTCTTCCCAACTAGAACAAAAGCGCACATTGTTGGATCCACTGTCATCAGCCGGCTTTACCACGCAGGGGAGAGACACTGACCCACGCACCGCATCAAGGTCATCGATCGAGCGTATAGTCTTAAACTTGGGTTGTAACAGCTTTTCTATTCGGAGTTTTTCTCGAAATAACGCTTTATTACGACATATTGCTATCGTTTGAGGAGAGTTACCTCTAAGTCCAAATAATTGTACCAGTTCGGCTACCGTTTCTAGATAATAATCACTGGTCGTTAAGATTCCCGCGATCTCATTTATATTCTCTTTGGATATACAGAGCTTTAAGGCGTCCATTGAATTTGTGTCTGTCTCGATCACTCGGCATTTAAACGAAGAAAGCCCATCATATCGACTTGCCTTTTGTGTCAAAAATATCGCTTCATATCCGAGTTCTTGTGCCTTACCAATAGCCAATATTCCTGTACCAGTTGTATTTGCTTCAACGAACATGAGTTTTTTTGTCATGCGGATGCACTCCCATTAACTTAGCATAAGACCAAGAAGTGACTACTGAATTCAAATCAACATACTGTGGTTCTTTGGGTATGCTGAGTTCTTCAAGACCTTTCTGCTCGCGATATTGATGATTGTAGATCGTATCAGTATAACGATCTCCACGATCAGGAAAAATCGCTACAATATGACAATCTTGTGAGACCTGGCTAGCTAACCAACAGGCGACCATATACACGGATCCTGAACTGTTTCCAGCAAAAATATGCTCGTTACGAGCAAGTTGCAATGTGGAGGCAAACGCCTCTTCATCATTTAGCCAGTGAACATAATCAATGACACTAAAATCTACATTTTGTGCCACTAAACTATTTCCAAGCCCTCCCTGCAAACGAGTAGGGCGATCTGGCTGGCCAAAAATTACACTCCCTGTCGCATCAACTGCCACCACTTTTAAGTTCGGATTAAATTTCTTTAATGCAGATGCAGTTCCTGACAGTGAGCCGCCACTGCCGACAGAACCCACCAGAATATCGACACGTTTAATATCATTCATTACCTCTATTGCAAGCTCTTGATATGCACGGGGATTTTCTGGATTCTCATACTGGCGGGGCCAAAATGCATCTGGAAATTCTTCCATCAACTCATACAGCCGCTCGAGTCGTGCACTTTGCCATCCGTTTTTGCCCATTTCTTTCACAATATGTACTTGGCAACCAAGTGATACAAGCTTAGCATATGTGATTGAGTCAATACGTGGATCAGTCACAATGTGTACCTCATGCCCAAGATGTCGGCCAACAAGCGCTACCCCACAAGCCATTGTTCCTGATGAACTCTCGATGATCGGCATACCATCCTTCAGTTCTCCAGATAATTTAGCCGTAAGAATGGTTTGTTTAGCTACTCGATCTTTCATTCCAAACGGGTTCATCAATTCTAGCTTGGCATATACCGTCCCTACTGATTGAGAGGTTAGACGTAACTTCACCAACGGCGTATTGCCTATGACCCCTACCATATTTTCATACAGCATCTACGTACCATCCCTTTCACCTCTTGGTTGATCCTAACTTATCTAAAAGACGTTCTCGTTTCATATCTGCTGCATATAAGTAAGAGGTCCGCTCATCAATCTCTTTTCCTAAACTCTGGGCTCGTTCTTTTTGTGCCAACAGAAGCTCTAAAACTTTCTCTGGATGAGTTGATCCCGAAGAATTTTTCATATACAAACTTTTTCGAATATCGAATGCTACCTTGAGTAGATGATTTAAATTAGAGACTTCAAATCCTTCCTCAACGCACATTTCTGCCAATAGCTGTGGATCTCCCTCGCTGGGTGCTAAACCGCGTTGAACTGCACTCATAATATATCGCCCAACGATAACTTGGGCTTTTCGATATGGAATCCCTGTTTGCATGGTCAATAAATTGGCAAGGGTAAATCCACCAAAGAAATCACGCTTACAGATCCTAAGCATTCGCTCTTCATTAAAATTCAGATGATCAACTACTGTTTTTAACAAACGAAGCAGCGACTTGGTAGTATGAAATAAAGTTAATAGATGCGTTCCAGCTTCTTTCGATGTCTCCACTAAATTGGTAAAGGGGGTATTACGTTGTCCGAGAACCATATCAAGATGAAATGCAGACAAATGGGCACTTTTTCCTCGTATCCGTTCTAAAATCGGGAAATTTTTCTTTTGAGGCATCGCAGAAGAGATACCTGACAGCTGATCAGGTAAATCAATAAAGCTCATTTCACTACTGCCCCATTGAATTAAATCAGTCACAAGTCTTGAAATCAGAACAGAAAAAATGGATAGTTCAGCTGATATTCTTAATACCCACTCTCGAGACGCAACGGCTACCAGTGCACTAGGGCGGGCTCTAGAAAATCCTAGTAGACTTGCAAGGCGTTCACGATTCCAATCCAATTCAACTCCAGCCATCGCTCCTGAGCCAAGAGGACACTGATTGAGTTCATCGTATATTTGTACCCAGCGCACCAGCGCTTGCAAGAGTTCCTCGTTGACCGAACTTAGATAAAAACCGGGAGTAATAATTTGTGCAGACTGGAAATGGGTATGCCCAGGCATCGGCATCTCTCGATAACGATCAGCAATGATATACATGGACTTAATTAATTCTTGCAGACACCCCATAAGCTCAAGCCACTGTGTCCGCCCAAACATGATCTGAGCACAGGCTTGAAAATCATTACGACTTCGATCCATATGCCAGCAAGAAACAGGCTCAGCAAGGGAAGATTCCACCCGTCGCTCAATTGCAAACGCAATGTCCGACATGTTACTTTTAGGATCTGCCACCAGTGTGTCACGATTAATAGACTGAAGTAGAAGGGAAAGAGATTGCGCTTCTTGTTTCGTAATCCACTCCATTCTTACATATTCCAAAAGCATAACCTGTTCAATTTGAATATACGCTGGCAATAAATACTCAACCTCATATGTAAATTGTGGTTCTAAAACTTCCTCATGCACCATATGGGCTGGTGTCTTCGAAATACGTCCTGTTAATCTTTCTTTCATAGGGAATACAGCTCCCTTTTAGATATAATGGGTCTATCATTGTCTTTACCCTTAGGAACATAATTCTCTTAAGAATTGAGTTCTAAGAGATTCTATGTAAGAATCAAGGCAAAAGGAGTAATTTCAAAAGCGGTAAGTGGTAGATTAAGAAGATAATCTTAATTGATAAGAGATAACAAAATTATTACTTTTTTAGATTTGAACGTTATGGGAACAATTTTTATCTTAAAAAAGGGGAATATCCTCAGATTGTATTAGTAGAAATGGAGAGTACAGAGTTTATTAGACTAATAGAGGAAATGGAAAAATGTATTAGTTTTTTTACGAAAAATACACGCTCAATCTCCGGGAATGCAAATAGTATAACTATTTACTAATATACTAATATTTATTTAAATAATAATTTTTATCATATAATTTGTCAACCAAGTTATGTGAATATAAATCTAAATTTAATTAAAAAATATAATTTAAAATATTTTTTATTTAATAAGAACCTTTACTCTCTTCTATCAAAAGATTTCTTATATAAAACATACTAAAAAGCCATCCAGAAAAACTGGATGGCTTTTGTTATTGCCTGGCAATGACCTACTCTCCCAGGGGTCTGCACCCCAAGTACCATCGGCGCTGAAGGGCTTAACTGTCGTGTTCGGGATGGGAACGAGTGGAACCCCTTCGCTATAATCACCAGACGTTTCCCAGAATCTGCGATTCTGGGACAATATTTAGATGTGTGAATCACACACCTTGAAAATTAGAAAGGAAATGAAGTCAGAGTGAGAGTAAGTAGGTTAAGCCCTCGACCGATTCGTATCCGTCAGCTAAACACATTGCTGTGCTTACACCTCGGACCGATCCACCTCGTCATCTACAAGGGGTCTTACCTGAACAAGTCAGAGGGAAATCTCATCTTGAGGTGGGCTTCGCGCTTAGATGCTTTCAGCGCTTATCCCTTCCG
>NZ_KZ845675.1 GCF_003313465.1 Thermoflavimicrobium daqui | reverse complement strand
CAATGCCGACGATCACACTAAGGCTAGAACTACATAAGCCAACTCAAGCCAAACAGGATATGTATCAGCGAATGACGGAAATAAACACAGCATTTGCTAACTGGCTACTTGTTCACCCAGAGGTGAACAAGTAGCCAGTAAGATTTTCAAAGAGCTTTCTCATGGAAAATTTCCGTCTGCTGTAGTGAACCAGACGATTCGGGAAGTCAAATCAAAAAAGAAAAACCAAAACGCGAAATCATTCAAAAAGCTATGGTGTTGCTTCAACAATCAGAATCTCAAGATGGAAAAGGTTGGAGACTTCTATACGGTTTCCTTTCCAACTTTGGAAAAGCGGATCGGTGTACCCGTTGTAGCCCGTCCTTATCAGCAGGCATGGTTAGAGAGAATCCTAAACGGAACCGTCAAACAGGGTGCCAGCGAGCTATACAGGAAAAAAGGAAAATGGTATATCGCCATTCCAATCACTTTTGAAGTAGAACAACGGAAAGAAACTAAAGTCATGGGAGTTGATCTAGGACTGAGATACATAGCTGTCGCCAGTGTTGGAACAAAATCATTATTCTTCAAAGGAAACCAAGTTGCTTTTGTTCGTAGACGTTTTGCGGCTAGACGAAGAAAGCTAGGTAAACTGAAAAAACTTTCCGCCATCAAAAAATCAAAAGATAAAGAGTCTCGTTGGATGAAAGATCAGAACCATAAAATCAGCCGTCAAATCGTAGATTTCGCATTGACCAACGGTGTTGGTATCATTCGAATGGAAGATTTGACGGAGATTCGAAATAGGGCAAAGTCTAAAAAAGAAGCTGGTAGAAACCTTCATTCATGGGCTTTCTATCAGCTACAGAAAATGATTAAGTACAAAGCAGAAATGGTAGGTATCCGCTTTGAATTAGCTAAACCAGACTACACCAGTCAAACCTGTGAATGTGGTCATCGTGAAAAAGCGAATCGAAATGGCATCCAGTTCAGATGCAAAAAGTGTGGTTATACCTGCCATGCTGATCTGAATGGAGCAATCAATATAGCTAAAGCCATTTCTGGGTTAGTAGCCTAGCGTACTGGTAACAGGTACGCCACCCATGTGGGTACACTCTAACCACATGGGATGGGGTGATGACACACCCCTGAACTTGGGCGTTGTCCAAAACGGAAACAGACTACGGACGCTAACGACCCAAGAATCCCACGGCTTCAGCCGTGTGGAGTGTCAAAGTAAACACGATCATTCATTTCCCAACATCGAGACTTTAACAACCGAAGATGTTGGTTGCATGGGTGATTTCGGATCGATCGCAGTCACTTTATAATAATAAGTTATCGACTTCGGCCAAAAGTAAGATACAATTTGATTCCATAGGGTTGGGGGAATCACCTCATCAACATAGCTCGTTTTACGTATATCATGTGCTAGCTCAACAAAATTTTTCCCATCAGTAGAACGGGAAATCGTATATCGGATTTGTTCACCTTTTGCAGGCCAACTGAGTGTAACTCGCCCTTTTTCATAGATGGCTTGTAAACCAAATGGGGTGGATTTTTCTGGCTTGCTAGCTGATGATTGAGTAAAGGGGTGAATAGGCTTGCCCTGATGTGCTTCGGTCATTATCAGACTAAATAGTTTCGCCGGAATACCGCTTCCGGATAGAGGCAGAGGCGGATCTTCTCCCTTTTTGACTCCTTGGTTAAAGACGACAACCGATGTAACATAGTCTGGCGTATACCCGACGAACCAGGATTTTTCACTATTCTGTGTAGTTCCACTCTTCCCAGCCACTTCTCGTCCATCTGCTAAGCGCGCATACTGATATCCTGTTCCACTTGGGTCTTCAATTACTTGTTTAAGTATCTGTGTCATTTTCCACGCTGTCTCTGGGTGAAATACTTGATGAGCCGGATTTTGAATCGGGATGATTTCTTCGGTTCCATTGGGATTTGCTACTCTTAATTCACGGATAATATGTGCTTCATAGTATTGACCATGATTAGGAAAAACAGCATAAGCTTGAGCCATATCTTTACTCGATACCCCTTCAGTCAACCCACCTAATGCCAGTGGAGAATAATTTTTATCTTGTTCTACTAGAGGAAGTCCTAGCTTTTTCCCATAAGCAAATGCTGTATCCAATCCTATTTCATCACGAAGTAAACGGACAGTGGAAGCATTTAATGACCATTTTGCCATTTTTTCCAAAGTAACCATCCCATAATATTTGGGTTCATAGTTATGAATCTGTTTTCCTTGTACCTCAATTGGTGCATCTAACACGAGTGAATTTGCTTGAAACCCTTTTGTCTCAATGGCAGGGGCATACACAGTCAATGGTTTAATGGTCGAGCCTGGTTGATGTTTTTCAATCGCTCGTACCTGAAATCCAGCTCGATACTGTCTTCCGCCACCAATCGCTACGATCGAGCCATCTTTTGGGTTTAAAACCGTAATCCCGGCATCAACTTTCTCAGCTGATACTGGATTTCCTTGATGATCAACAAAGTGGCGATCATTTTTTAATACTTCCGTCACTTTTTGCTGTATCGTACGATCTAGACTCGTATAAATTTTCAAGTTACTGCTAAATAGTTTATTTCCTTTAAAATGGGGATATTTCCGATTAATTTCTTCCTGAATTAAAGTAAGATAAGGTAAATTTGATATCCTTTCTTTATATACTTGTAAACTAGATTGATCTTTGATGGGTAAGTCCGCTTTGGACCAAAATTCTTCTTCTTGTTTTGTAATCAATGGAGGCATATCATCATTCCGAGCCATGACATAGAGGACATCAAGCTGTCTTTTTTTTAGTCTCTTTCGATTATCTTCACCTAGATAGGGATTGTACGTAGTCGTCCCTTGGGGTAATCCTACCAGAATCGCAATTTCTCCAGGCGTTAACTGATCCTTTGTTAAATCTTTACCAAAATAAACTTGTGCTGCAGTCTGAACACCATAAATATTATTGCCATATTCGATCCGGTTTAAATAAGCTTCTAGTATCTTCTCTTTTCCTTTATCTTTTTCAAGGTTCCATGCAGCAGCCATCTCTTTTAACTTCCGGCTAATCGTTCGCTCTTGAGTCCCCAAAACGACTCTGCGGGCGACTTGCATGGTAATCGTACTCCCGCCTTGCTCCCTTTTCCCTGTTAAGGTAGAGACAGCCGAGCGAACCATCGCATAAAAGTCCACCCCATTATGCTTGTAAAAGCGGACATCCTCCATTTTGATTAAGGCATCGATTAACTTTTTATTTTTCGTTTTTAACTCTTCTAGAGATATAAACTCGTGATAAATCGTTCTTTCTCGCTCGACTGGGTCTTGTTCCTTGGCTAACTGGATGATGCGTCGCTGATCCTTATCATAAATAATCAGACCACTCTCATCGATTCGCTCTAAGGGTAGATATTCACCTGTCAAGATAATCGTAGCTACCATACCTATCATTAAAACTAAGGAAGACACAAGAACAAGCATGAGCCACTTCCATGTAAAAAAGAGTTTCCACTTACTACGAGGGACAGGTTTGTCTTTTGAAGATATAGGCGATTTCCCTTTATCCCTTTCTTTCTTGGATTCTACCTTTTGTGGTAATTCCTTTGGTGGCTTTGTCTCATTGATTCGTACGCTACGCACTTTAGGTACAAACTCTTCTTCACCCTTCTGCTTTTCGCTCATCAATCTCCCTCCTTTACTTCATCCCTTCTATGTGTATCACTTTATTTACGAGAGTATAACCAAACTATACATAAGAAGGAGCGCAATAGATAGTCAAAACTAGGAGCCCACTATGATGAATATTCCCCCTTATCTGACCAATATAGGCAAAAAAGATCCCAGCGCTTCTGCACTGGGATAGAGTCGATCAGAGACGAAATCGGGAGAGTAAAAGAGAAGGGGGACGATTTTGACCTGGATCTGGATCTTGACCTGGATCTGGATTTGGAGTTTTAGGTGGGAATGCATTGGCATTGCTTTTACAAGTTGCTATATCTCCCGATTGCTTGAGACATTGCTCTACATTAATTACACAACCATCCGCCTTATCTTTACATGCGTCCCTAGCAATTTGCTTACACTTGGCTCGATCTTTACTACAATCGATTTTATTCGGATCTTCTTCTTTATCACAACCCTCTGCTTCTGGATCTTCTTCACATTTTTTCTTCTTACACTCTTCCGAGTTTGGATCATTTTTACAAGGATCTTCTTCTTCCGTATCCTCAATGGTTATCGACGCTACATTGGATTCGATTTTTTCGTCAGATTGCTTTTTATTCGTTGCGACTACTTGATATTGGTAAGTTTGTCCAGACTTGACATTCGGATCTACTTTCATTGCCCCAGCATCTTTACCATCTTTCAACACAGTATAACTATAGTCGCCGCCAAGGTCGCTCCAATTCAAATGGACCGCTTTGTCCTGTTGATTATATTCAGCTGTTAGGCTAAGCTGCTTTTTCACCTCTTTTTCTTCTTTTGGTTTAGGCGGAGGAGCCGCGCCTTCAGGCTGTCTAAAGTTTTCCTTCGGCATATCTTTCATCGCTTCGGACATAAATTCACTAAAAATACTAGCTGGAACAGCACTCTTAATTTGTAGCTCTTTGCCTTTATTTTCTGGTGTATTTACCCTAAATACATCCACAGCTGCTATATATTGTGGCGTATAGCCGACAAACCAAACGGTATCTTCTTTATCTGCCGTTCCTGTTTTTCCTGCCGTAGGTCGACCGTCTTTAATTTGTGCCTTTTCCCCTGTTCCTTCTTTTACAACTCTTTCTAGCATCCGGGTCATGTAGTATGCAGATTTCTCACTAAACACTTCCTGACCTTCTGTCTCACGCTCATAATCCTTCTCGAGTGGATCATCGACTTTCTTAATGGTAAAAGCTTCTTTTACCTTCCCATCACTTTGTGGGTACACGGTATACGCTTGTGCCATCTCAAGCGTTGAAGCTCCTCTCGTTAATCCCCCCAGAGCAAGCGGAGAATAGTCCAAGTCGGCATTGACTAGCTCTAAGCCTAACTTCTTAGTATAATTAAATGATCTCTCTAAGCCTACTTTTTGAAGCATTTCCACGGTTGAAGCATTCAATGAATCTTTCACGTTCTGCCACATCTGGATTTTACCTGCATAATTTCCGGTATAGTTTTTAATCTTTTTTCCACGTACAGACACTTCTTTATCAACTATCGGTGTATATTCATGATAGCCTAAATCCTCGATCGCAGGCGTATATACAGACAATGGCTTGATCGAAGAACCTGGCTGATGTCTTTCTAGTGCCCGGTTGGAATAACCTTTTAGATATTCTCTTCCCCCACTAATAGCAACCACTGCACCATCCGGTTTCATTACCGTTACCCCTGCATCCATCAGTTTGGGATCAATCATTTTCCCCTGTTTAGAAACAAAGAGTTCTTTCTTACTCATTGCTTTATCGACGGCTTGCTGCATTTTGGGTTCATAGTTGGTATGGATCGTAGCCCCATGTTTTAGTACTTCTGAGTCTAGCTTTCCATCATCGATTAACTTACCGATCTCTGACTGGACTAGCTGTAAGTAGGCTTCATTCGTATTTTTCGGCTTAACAAATTCAGCATAATGATTTTCGACACGTTTCTCCATATCCATCTGTTGATACTTCGATTTATCGGCTTGACTAATCAGTGGCTGCATCTCATCTGTCCGAGCCATAATCCCAAGAACTAGATTCCGTCTATCCAATGCTTTTTTCTTAATCTCAGGCTTTGGATCAAGTGGATAATAACCGGTTGGTGACTTGGGCTGGCTGGCTAAGATGGCTACTTCATCGGGCTCTAATTTTTGTTTTTTAAGATCTTTGCCAAAGTAAATCTTAGAAGCAAGGGAAATCCCTTGAATACTTGGATGGAAGTTAATATAGTTCACATATGCTTCAAGGATCTTCTCTTTTCCATATTTCTTCTCCAATTGTAAAGCGACAGCAAATTCCCTAATTTTCCGTGTATAAGATTTTTCTTTACTCTGCAGGACGATATTACGGGCAACCTGCATGGTGATCGTTCCACCACCTTCAGCTTTCCCCATTGCTATAATATTCCTAACTACTGCCCGACCTAAAGCATAATAGTCAATGCCATTATGTTTATCAAAGCGAGCATCTTCTACTTTTTTAATCGTATCCAGCAAGAGAGAGTTGTGCTTGTTTAGCTCCTCATACGTAATAAGCTCTCTTTGGGTATCATCCACTCCAAACTTTCCAATTTCTTTATTATTTACATCTACAACTTTAGTAGAGTAATTAATATTTTTTAAAGCATTAATGTCCACTTCTGGAGTCGTAAAGAAAATAAAAGCCGCCCAACATGTTACCCCCAAGATGCAAACAAGCATTGCCCAAGAAAACCATTTAAAATAAAGACCAAAGTTGCCTTTCTTCTTAGGTCGATTGGTCTTTCGATTTCTCCGGGAATGCCGTTGTGATCTGGATAATGGTGGGTCCATCTGATGAAAATCACTCATAAACGAACCTCCTGGTACTTTTTCAACATTACTTTTGAGTCAAGGATAGTTCTTCAAAATTCGGGGATTTCCCCCAGTTTTAGCAATAAAGAGTTTGACTTTTCTCCCCTATACCTATTAAAGAGCTCCATATGGTATATTGAAGCAGAGGTGAAAAGATACATGAATTCCAAAGCAGCGATTTTTGCTAGTCTCTTTACCGGTGGATTAGGAATTTTAGCTTCTCTTTTCTTCCTTCTACATTATGGTTTAAAAGGCTTCATCGCTGGCTTAATCGGCTCAGCTATTTGGTTCGGACTAGCATATTATCTAAAAAAAACATCCCTATAATTTCAGCCCAACACAACAATAAACTATAATACATTATAACGAAATAGCTAAAAAATGGGCGTTTTTTTAAACTAGAATGTTACGATAGTATTACAGTTTATTTACTTATTTTACATAATTCCAATGAAGTGAAAAACCTCCAGTAACTGGGATAATAGCACCTGTAATCCAATCAGAGTCCGGATGCGCCAAGAATCGCACCACTCTAGCAATATCCTCACCTGTTCCAGGTCGTCCCACTCGTGAACGTGGATCAGCTTGTCCACGTGCCTCTGAAATAAGCGCTTCTTTATAAGGATCACGAATATCACCTGGATAAATCATATTCACTGTAATTCCAAAAGATGCCTCTTCTTCAGCTAGTGTTCTTGTCAGGGACACTAGCCCTACTTTTGCAGCCGCATAAGAAGAGTAACCTGACCACGCCGGAGCAAGCTCTGCACCAGCAAAACCAAAGGTAATAATTCGACCTCCTCCTTGCTGCCGCATGATAGGAATCACTTCACGAGTTATATAAAATACACTTGATAAATTACCATCGATCATCTCCCCCCACTGATGATCCTGTAACTCTACCAGCGGAATCGGTTTAAAATGAAAAGGACCTGCTGTACAAACCAGCACGTCGATCCGTCCCCATGTATGCATCACTTCTTGAACCATCTGTTTAACTGCGGATAATTGGCTCACATCGCCTTGTAAAATGAGAGCATCACTTCCTATTTCCTGTAGCTCATGTTGTAACTTTTGGGCTGCTTGACGACTTTTCCGGTAATTAATCACAAGTTGATAGCCATCTTGAGCCAAGCCTTTGGCGACCATCACGCCAAGCCCTTTTGCTCCACCCAATACCCATGCAACTTTTTTTGGCATGGAATTCTTCCTTTCTATCCATGATTTATCATATTGCCGAGGTGATATCTTCGCCACGCAGCACTTATGAATCCTGTTTCTAGATCAACAACATTCTTATCTCCTATCGAGGAGGGCACTGTGTTACATAGACCATTGATACGGGTTCAATAACTCCTAGAAAAAAAGCTTCCTTCCTATCAACATGGAAGTTAACCTCTTTGCAGTGTTTCGATTAACTTACACATATCTAAGGGTAATGTTGACTCCCACTCTTTCCATTCTTTATATCGCGGATGATAAATGCGTAAATAGGTCGCATGCAACGCTTGACGAGGAATATCCTGCATATCCGTCCCGATCCCATACAGAGAATCACCAAAAATTGGGTACCCCAGCCAAGCAAGATGTACACGAATCTGATGCGTTCGGCCGGTTTCTAGCTGCAATCGTACCTTTGTCGCTGTTGGATAACGCTCTACGACTTGATAATGAGTAATCGCTGAATCGCCCCCTTCACCAAAGTCAACTTTTCTTGCAATCGCATGATTTAGATCCAGTCCAATCGGGGCGTCAATCGTTCCTGAATCTTGTGCCATTTGTCCATGAACAATCGCAACATACATGCGCTGATATCTTTTTTTCTTCATCTGCTCAGCCAAGTAGGCATGACCATAAGCATGCTTAGCAATCACCATCAGCCCAGAAGTATCTTTATCTAATCGTGTTACTGGGCGCATTTTGTGCATCTGACCTAGCTTTTGCCAATGGTAGAATAAACCATTTGCTAGTGTATATTCTGGATGGCTACGTGTAGGATGAACCACCAATCCAGGAGGCTTATCAACCACCACAATATCTTCATCTTCATACACAAGATGAAAGGGAACTTTTTGGGGTATTAGATACTCTGGAAGCTCCTCTTCCATCATTCGAATTACAATTCGATCTCCTGAGTGTACACGTTGTGTAAAGTAAATCACATCACCATTCACAGTAACAAGTTGATGCAATTTTAGCCTTCGCATCATCCTTTTCGAAAAACCAAAGTGACTTTCTAAAACTTGTCGTAACATCTTTCCATCATCTGTTTCAGCAACTTGATAGACAAAAGTTGCCTGTTTATCTACCATAACTACGACACCTCTATCTTTTCTCCTACTACAACCTTAGGCATGTTTAAGCGATAAGCAGCGAATTCCTGTTAAAAAGGTAACTCTACTTTAGTATTTGAATAATCATATAAGACATAAACCAAATAAACAAGCACTGACCAATCCCACTTAAAATCCCTGTAATCACACGTAGAACATTATTACTTTCCCTTAAACCCCAACGTTGTGTCAAACCATCGATTAACATCGGTAGTTGCAAAAAAATGGATAAACCAAGAGTGAAGAGATTTTTAGGAGCAAAATAAAAAAGGGGGAGTAAGATATATGAAGCATAAATGGCTGTACAACGCGCGCATAAAGGCATGGGCTTTCCTTTAATATGAATCGTCCGATCCGGGCGACGATGACAAGGGATCAAAGATAAAAAATTCACTCCAGCTCACGTCCTTCTCTATCTATTCAACTTCTGAGTAAGCATCGATAGGAACTGTCTAAAAACATGATTGCTCTATTTTTTGTCCATTCGCTACCACATAAAAATGGTTACGACATCTGAATATGTCGTAACCAAAAGTCACTTTCTATTAACAATCCAAACCACAATCTGGAACATCACAACAATCACAATCCGGGAGATCACAGCAATCACAGAAATCTAATTTTAATTTCTTTTTCAACTTCATCGCAAATGTTTTCTTTTTATAAAAGTACATCGTTCCTGAACTAATCAATGCTCCAGAGCCAAGCAATGAAGCTCCCAAAAGTAAATTACCTACCATTAGAAAATGCAGGCTAGCAATAATCAAGCTAAAAAATGACATCATTAATAAAATAAACATACTTTCCCTCATTTCAGCTAACTAATTTTTATCGATAAGTTAGAAGAGAAAGCTATTTTTATATTCCCATTATACAATAAAATAGAAACAAACAATCAGTATAATAAATGATTCTATACAATAATTAAAATAAGCTATTACATATTCACTCCACCCAAAAAGTGTATTTCAATCTAAACCATACTTTAATCAGAATTAATCGCAGCAATCACAATCTGGAAGGTCACAGGAATCACAACAATCACAGTCAAACTTCGATTTTTTCTTTTTCTTTTGTGTCTCATGTTCATGTTGTGTATGTGCTTTACTTTGGTATAAGAACATGGTTCCTGTTCCAATAGCAGCACCAGAGCCAAGTAATGAAACTCCAACTAACAAATTACCTGTAGCAAAAAAATGTAAGCTCGCTATGACCACACTAAATAAGGACATACTAAGTAACATAAACAAACCGAAATTCCCCCTACCGAAAAATGGTATTATTTCATACAAATCGGAAATCTTATTTTTTAGCATTTCCATTATACTAAAAAACAGAAATTTATCTATCAAATTATTTATAGAATTGTTATTTACCATAAATGAAAAGGTGTGATCATTAATAGATCACACCTTTTCGTGTATGCGTATTCGCGATAAGTTCAGGCACAGGGTCAAAATAAAATTCATCATATTTTTTAGTAAAGCCACCTTGGCCATTTAATACACCAGAACCCCAAGTCGGGTCCATCGTCACCCAGCGCCCAGCTATCCATACTTCAACCCAAGCATGTTGCTGGTTACCTGCTTCCCCTTCTACAAAACGAGCAGGCAAATTCGCTGCTCTTAAAAGAGCTATCGATAGGAATACAAAATCTTGACAAACTCCTTTACGTAAACGAAGAGTTTTGAGTGCACTATCATCCCAAGCATAGCTGTTGTTCTTCAATTTTCTTACGTCGTAATGGATGTTTTTCGCAACATAAGAAAAAATCGCTTTTGCTTTTTCTAGATCACTTCGCTTCCCTCTCGTCAATCGAGAAGCTAAACGCTTGATAATTGGATGATCGGATTCAATCCCTCGCGATGGCATCAAATCTCGTAAATCCTTTTGTGTTTGATTCCATACCTTAAACCGTGCTATGGGATAAAAGCGAAAGTAATCATTTTTCTGAGTCGTAATCTCAGGGACAAATACCACTACATCATACATACCCATACCAAAACGGAGGCCAATTTGCCCATCAAAGCGGTTTTGTCTAATTGGCAAAAAATACGTTGCTTTGGTGCCACCTTTGTCAATTTGTACCACAATATGAGTCGTCTTTCTCGCTAAGGAGACTTTGGGGTCGATTTTTCCTGCAATCCGATAAGTTAAGCGAGTCTGAGCATAGCCTTCAATAGGATGGCTTAAGAGAATCCCTCTTTGTTTGTAAAGTTCTGTAAATTGGATGCCTATTTTTTCTTGTTTTGACTTATTTTCTATATAAAGTGTAGCTCCATTTACAAATCCATCCTTTTTTGAACGGTCTGGAAGGAGTACCTGGATTCGGTAGATACCATTTCCTTCTAACAATGGAAGTTGCTCTGAAAACTCTCCTTTATGGACAGTGATCGGAAACCGCATCACATTTGCATCTTTATGAATCTGGACCATCAGATTACTTGCTGAACTTTTGCCAGCTAGTGTAAAGAATTGATCTTGTATGGTATAACCAGAGCTTGGTGCAGCTATCTTTAGTTGATCTTGCTTGACTTGTTGACTATAACTAATATCACGTTCGATCTTGGGATTCACATTTTTGACATAAAATGAAGCAAAAGGTATGTACCTTTGCTTATCTGCTATACGAATGATGACTCGATATTCCCCAATACCAGCAAATAGTCGAATATTTTGCTGAAATTTCCCATTTCGAAGGGGTACATAATAGTCAAAGGATTTCGGCAATCCCTTCATGGTAGGCTTTAAAGAATTTACCTGAATCCAGAGATAGGAGTTAGGACGTTTCTTGAATGCCTTTATTTGCCCTGATACAAATACTTGGGCATCGGCAGCAAACTGCCTATAACTGGGGGAAGTTAAGCTCCCTCCCAGCTCCTTTGCATAAGAAGAAAGCTCTATTTTTCGCTGTGGAATGCGTTTATTTAAGGTTTGGGCTTGTAGATCTTCAAATGATGAAATTGGCTTTGGTAAACCAAATCGCAACCAATCATAATCACAAGCAGCTAGACTGAGTACGACCAGAAAAAAAAGAAAAAGCCCAGATGTAACTAACTTCTCCTTTCTCATTGAAGGGTTCCTCCACTTATTTTTTCCAGTTCATTCTATATTCATGGTAACCCTTGTATTTTCCTGTTTATAACCCATATTTCTAACAACCATACAAAAAAAGCGCATACTCACTCCATGTGATCCGAGTTTTCTGCGCTCAAAAGTATAGTAATAGAAACCAAAGACCAAAACGAGAACTGCACTTACATAAGAACGAAAAGATGAAAATAAAAACAATATTATCATACACTAAATTTGGTTTAATGTCCGTATAAAAAAGGAGATTTTTTTACTTTTTTTCATTGATCATTTAGAAAGTTTCTCTAAGAAAGAGGCTTCGTCCAAAATTTGAATTCCTAATTCCTGAGCCTTCTTTAGCTTGGATCCTGCCTTCTCTCCAGCAATTAAGATGTCCGTTTTTTTACTTACACTTCCGGTTACATGAGCTCCAAAAGACTCCAAAAGCTCAGACGCTTCTTTACGACTCATCTGCTCAAGTGTTCCTGTGATGACAATCGTTTTACCTGCAAATGGAGAGTCCCCTTGTTCTTTAGATGGTGTTACTCCAAGATAAGTCATATTGACACCTGCATCTTTGAGACGCTCAATCGTTTGTTTAACCTCCGGCTTTTCCATATAGGTTAAGACACTGGAAGCCATTTTAGGACCTATCTCATCTAAAGCAAGTAGCTCATCCTCTGTCGCTTCTAAGAGTGCATCCATCGTCTTAAAGTGCTGAGCAAGAATTTTCGCTCCTTTGGCTCCTACAAAACGAATTCCAAGACCGAATAAAAGGCGTTCTAGGGAGTTTTTCTTACTGGCTTCAATGGCTTGCAGTAAATTATCAACGGACTTTTCACCCATTCGTTCCAAACCAAGCAAGTCGGCTCTATTTAAGTAATATAAATCAGCTACATCCCGAACCAGATCTTGGCCAAATAATTGGGTAACCACTTTTTCACCTAAACCATCTATATTCATCGCACCTCGAGAAACAAAGTGAATAATCCCTTCTCGGGTTTGCGCTGGGCACTTCGGATTAATACAACGTAAAGCAACCTCTCCTTCGAGTCGGACTAACTCGCTTTCACATTCGGGGCAATGTGTAGGCATCTGATAAGGTTGCTCTTCTCCTGTTCGCTTTTGCTCAAGTACACTAACCACTTCAGGAATGATATCGCCAGCCTTTTTGATAATCACATGATCCCCTAACATCATCCCTTTTTCACGGATTATATCTTCATTATGGAGAGAAGCTCGCTTTACTGTAGTACCAGCCAAAGAAACAGGTTCTAAAATAGCAGTAGGCGTAATGACTCCTGTTCTACCCACTCGTACTTCAATATCACGTAAAATCGTCTCTGCTTCTTCAGCTGGGAACTTGTATGCAATAGCCCAACGTGGACTCTTCGCAGTCGTTCCCATCTCTTCACGCAATCGTAAGTCATCTACTTTAATCACGATTCCATCAATCTCATATGCAAGAGTGGGACGCTGCTCACGCCAATGGGCTATATACTCCAAAACATCTTCAATCTGATCCAACGTCCTTCTTTCAGGATTCACTTTTAGACCTAGCTCCTCCAAGAAGTTAAGGGACTCTGTATGTGTCGTAAATTCGAGCCCTGCAATTTCATCTAAACTATATAAGAAAATATCGAGTGATCTTTCAGCTGCTAACTTCGGATCTAGCTGACGTAATGAACCAGCCCCAGCATTACGCGGATTGGCAAAAAGAGGTTCGCCTTTTTGCTCACGCTCTTGATTCAGCCTTTCAAACGCTTTTTTGGGCATAAATGCTTCCCCACGTACTTCTAGAGTTACTGGCTGTTTTAATCGTAGAGGTAAGGAGCGAATCGTCTTTAGGTTCTGGGTAATATCTTCACCTGTTTGTCCATCTCCACGTGTTGCCCCTAGTTGAAAAAATCCATCTACATAGCGTAGAGAGACTGCCAATCCATCAATCTTTAACTCACACACATAGCGCACAGGCTTTCCTTGGGCTGCTTTTTGTACACGTTCATCAAAATCACGCAGATCTTCTTCATTAAAGGCATTGCCTAAGCTTAACATGGGTGAGGTATGTTCCACTTTTTGAAAGAAAGGAAGTGGGTCCCCTCCCACCCGCTGTGTGGGCGAATCCGGAGTTACCAGTTCAGGATGTTGCTCTTCCAGTCGAACAAGCTCCTTCATCCAGTTATCATATTGTGCATCAGAAACAATAGGGTCATCGAGTACATAATAACGATGGTTATGCTCATTAATTAGCTCTCTTAACTCATGAGCACGCTCTCTAGCTTCTGTTAATGACAAGAAAACCCTCTCCTTTCAGCGTAAGGATTTACACCTTGGTAATCGGGGCAAAGCGAGCAAGTAATTTTTTCACTCCGGTCGGAGCTGGAAAAGCGATATTTAGCTCTAAGTCTTCGCCGGCTCCTTGCACTTTCACCACAGTTCCTATCCCCCATTTACGATGCTCGGCTTTATCACCTACAGCCCAATCCGAAACAGTCTGTACAGGTCGGTGGATAGCAGAGCGGCGCATCTCTGAGCTTGGTGTCACTTTCTTCGCTTGCCCCACTTGTTCGATTAGCTCACTTGGGATCTCTTTCAAAAAGCGGGAAGGAGGGTTTGCACTGGTATGTCCAAATATAGTACGAACACGCGCTCGTGTCAAATGTAAACACTTCTCGGCACGCGTAATTCCTACATATGCTAAACGGCGCTCTTCTTCCATCTCTTCCTCATCGTCCATCGTTCGACTGTGTGGAAAAATTCCTTCTTCCATTCCAACCAAAAATACATAGGGAAATTCCAATCCTTTTGCACTGTGTAAAGTCATCAGAGAAACGGAAGAGGCTGGTCTTGACTCGTCAACCGATTCATCCAAAGCATCAATATCCGAAATGAGGGCTAAGTCTGTCAAAAAGGCTACCAAGGATTTATCTTCACTACGTTTTTCAAACTCTTGTACTACAGACATAAATTCGTGAATATTTTCTAAACGCCCTTGTGCCTCCAACGTCTTTTCTTTCTTTAACTCTTCACGATATCCTGTCCGTGTTAACACTTCTTCCGTCAACTCTTCCGCTGATAAATATTCCACCATCGCATGAAGTTGCTGAATCAATTGGACAAATTCATTGAGTGGAGTAAGGTTCCGTTTGGTAAGCCCAATCTGATCCGCTTCGAGCAAGGCATCGATGAGGGAAAGCTGGTGTGCTGTTGCGTAAGTTTGGATTTTCTCCAATGTGACGGCACCGATCCCGCGCCGTGGCACATTAATCACCCGAGTTAAACTTAAATCATCGCGTGGATTTACAATCAACCGTAAATAAGCCAAGATATCCTTAATCTCTTTACGTTCATAGAATTTAATCCCTCCAATCACTTGGTAAGGAATATTCGATTTAAGTAAAACTTCCTCTACGACCCGTGATTGAGCATTGGTACGGTATAATATGGCAAAATCCTTATAATCCGTACCTGTTTGGTTCCCTCTCATAATCTGCTCGGCAATATAATAAGCCTCATCATGTTCATTTTCCGCTTCAAATAACTGGATGGAATCACCTGTTTCATTTTCAGTCCAGAGATTCTTCGGTTTCCTCTCCGTATTGTGAGCGATCAAATGGTTAGCAGCTTCTAGGATTTTTTTGGTTGAACGATAGTTTTGCTCTAGTTTAATCAGCATCGCATTGGGCCAATCTCTCTCAAACTGCAAAATGTTACTAATATCGGCACCTCGGAAGCGATAGATAGACTGATCTGCATCACCCACAACACAAATGTTTTGATGATTGGCCGCAAGCATACGAACGAGGACGTATTGAACATGGTTTGTATCTTGATACTCATCTACATGGATATATTGGAACTTTTTCTGATAATACTCTTTCACTTCAGGTACCTGCTCGAATAGCATAACGGTTTTCATCAGCAAATCATCAAAATCCAAAGACTCATTGGTACGTAGTTTATCTTGATATTTCTCATAGACTTCTGCCGCTACTTCAGCCATAAAGTCTCCTTTGGCTAAAGCTTGCTTCAGCATTCCTTGAGGACCTAAGAGCTGATTCTTAGCTGCACTGATCCGATGTAAAATCGAGCGAGGCTCAAACTTTTTGGGATCTAAATTCTCTTCTTTTAGAATTTGTTTGATCACTGAAAGCTGATCTGATGTATCCAAAATCGTAAAATTACGAGAATAACCAATCCGATCAATATCGCGTCGTAAAATTCTCACACACATGGAGTGAAAAGTAGAAATCCAGATGTCTTCGGCAACTGAACCAACGAGTCTTCCAATTCGCTCTTTCATCTCTCTAGCCGCTTTATTGGTAAAAGTAATCGCTAAAATATTCCAAGGATGAATCTTCTTTTTAGCCAAGAGATAAGCAACACGAAATGTAAGCACCCGTGTTTTCCCACTTCCTGCCCCTGCTAAAATTTGTACAGGTCCTTCTGTAGTCTCCACTGCTTGTCTTTGCATCGGATTTAACCCATCTAGTAATGATAATGTTGAAGGGTTCATTGATGAAGTCCTCCCTTTCTACTCCCCTTTTCTAAGTGGCGTTTCTTTCACCCATTTCACTGTGTTCATCGCTCTTTCTACATGGTAGTAAATCAAATTTCCCACCACAATCGTATCAGCCCATGCTGCCATGTCTTTCGCCTGTTCTTCTGTGGTGATCCCCCCACCATAAAAAAGGCGAGATTGCTTTAAGCCTTTACGTGCTGCTTTGAGCATCTCTACTTTTCCATATGTTCCGCTATATTCAAGATAAAAAATAGGAATACGAAAAAGTTGGTCACAGAGCTGTGCATAGGCAGTGATATCTTGTGGGGTTAATTGAGTATCGCATTTGGTTAAACGACTTACTTTCGCATCTGGATTTAGAATCACATATCCTTGTAAAGCGATTTGCTGCCAAGGAATGAGGTGACCATATTTTTGAATGGCTTCAAAATGGGCCCCCTTAATCCAATAAGCTTGCTCTGTATTTAGAACAGAAGGAATCAGATAGCCATCAAATCCTGGCATGACTGCTGAGTGATTGGAAATTTCCTGAACACAGTGGATAGGATATTGCTTCACTCGCTGTAAGAGCGCAAATGTATTTTCAAATGTAATTCCATCAGTCCCACCAATAATAACGGCGTCTGTCCCAGATGTACAGACCATTTTCAGTGCTAAGTCCGATAGCTTTCGGTTAGGATCTAATTTAAATACGTGACGCCACTTTTGCATCTTCTTCCGAAACATGATGTCATACTCCTTCCGATCTAAACCAACAAACCTATTATACACAACTCTATCCAACAAAAAAAAACCTCGCATCATTTGCGAGGCATCTTCCAATTATTTCTTCTTATTTCAAATAAAACGCTTTCAAACTATTCTTTTTCATTGGCTTTGATCCGATCTAATACCAAGTTATATCCTTCCGTTCCATAGTGAAGACATCTCTTCACTCTGGAGATCGTAGCTGTACTTGCACCTGTCTCTGCTTCAATCTGATTATAAGTATATCCAGCACGAAGCATTCTCGCCACTTCCAAGCGTTGTGCTAAGGATTTGATTTCACCAACAGTGCATAAATCCTCAAAAAATTTGTAGCAATCCTCCATTGTTTTTAACTGTAAAACGGCTTCAAATAATTGTTCTATTTCTTCTTTCTTTAATTTATTTAGCTGCACAAGCTTAGCCCCCTTACTCTTCCATTCCGTTTTCACCCTTTAAAGCAATAACATTCCACATATGAATGAAAAAAACCTTCTTTTAATTTTTCTATAACTATTCCTATATCATAGAGGTTGTTGCATGTTTTTACTTTTAGTTCCATCCATTTCTAGAGTTTTTAACTATTTTTGCAACAAAGTCTATTATAATAAAATAAACCAACTACTTTATTTCGCTAAAAAACGACCGCTTCCTTATTATGCAGAAAACAACACTTCGAATCAACTTTTATTAATAAAATACCCTTTCATCTATACAAAGAAAACTCTTTCTCGAAGACGTCTACTAGAGTCTCTCATTCCCCAAAACATTGAATTTTCGATCCATAGAGCAGATGCCCTTAATCAAATTTCCCTTGTCATAAATGAAAGCAAATCATGTACAATAAAAATAACAAAGATAAAGGGGGCACTCATTTGTCTATTACTATTGAAACACGAGGTTTAGAAGAGAGCCAACATCCTTTTTATGTCATTCGTTATGCTCTACTACGAGACCAACAAGAGTGGTTGACTAGTGTAGCTCGTTATGTCCATACCAATCAAGGAGGAAGAGTACAGTTCCTTGAGCCGGATCTAAAGAAAATCCGGCAACTGCCAGATGGTCTTCAACACATCGACCAATTAGAGCAAATGCTAAAAGACGAAGGTAATAAACTGGTCACTCAGCAGAAGGGGTAGGCAGTTAGCCAAATAGAAGTCATTCGTATCACTGATGATATAGTCGTGACCAATTTCAACAGACACTTTTTAGCAGAGAGAGCTTAGTTTATAGCTTCTCTCTTTTTTGTGCTATAATGGGTCTGACGTTCCCTTAAAGGAGAGATAAATGATGAGCAAAAAAGGATACATACTCATGCAAAACGGTGAAAAGATCGAGTTCGATCTATTTCCGGGCGAAGCTCCAAATACCGTAGCCAACTTCGAAAAGCTAGCCAATGAAGGCTTTTATAATGGTCTTACCTTCCATCGTGTCATCCCTGGCTTTGTAAGCCAAGGTGGTTGTCCAATGGGAACAGGAAGAGGCTCTGCTGGATATACCATCCAATGTGAAACGGAAGGAAACCCACATAAACATGGGGTAGGCGCTCTATCAATGGCCCATGCAGGTAAAGACACAGGCTCTTGTCAATTCTTCATTGTCCACGAGCCACAACCTCACTTAGACGGAGTTCATACCGTTTTTGGACAAGTCACATCCGGTATGGATACCGTCTTAAAGATGAGAAATGGCGATGTCATGGAGAAGGTCGAAGTATTTGATGCTTAAGTAGGTTTGTGATTTCGATGATCCTCAGCTTGTACGAAAAATAAGTAAATCCTCGTGCCATCTAAACAGTGGTACGAGGATTTTTTTGCTTATAGCAAAATACCCGTATTTGAATCCAAATTATTATGTATTTTTACTAAAAGCGATAGCAAAAACCACCAAATAAACTAATCACCTAGCTAATGATGTGAATGGCTACAGTACTCCATGATATTTGGATCATGAATGTCACTTTCTCTCTAATGTTTTTCTATGGTCAAATAGCAATTTACATGTTTTTTCCTCTGCGGTGTCACAGTTTATTTTTACGATATCTTCAATATAAAAAGTGGATTCTCCGTCATCTAATCCATTCGAGGTAATTCGTGTAATGGTAACTTCGTGAGAACCCATTTCTTTGACAAAGCCAACCATATTCAGTTGACTATCATTTTCATCGATACATATGGTAACGACCAAATTTTCATCTTGTGCCCTAACTAAACACGCTCTAAATAGATCTGACTCGAACGCTACCCCCGCATTCATCAGATCTTTATACGGTTGTTTTTGAAGTGTGTATATTAATTCTAGCCGTCGTTCATACTCTCCAGCTATATCCACTCTAAAAATATCTTCGATCCTTCTCAAAATATAGCCATCATTATACCCATCTGGTGTTACATGCTTCATCGCAAATTGCTTACTAGAGAGGGAATGGATAAATCCCACTGAGCAGCTATCAGGCTGAGATCGGTCGGTAAACACAGATACCATACATTTTTCTTCCATAGAACGCTTTAACATTGATAAAATCAAGCTTTCTCCCATGAAATGTCACCTCATTCAACCATATACTTAAACTACTTTTTAAGAAGAGATTATTTCTTCTGATCTTCTATATCTAAAATAATCAAATACACCATAAACCAAAGCCTCGTGTGATTGTTAAAGGAATATCTATCCCATTATGAAAAACAAATCTTTTCTGTATTTACCCGCTCTAAGATGGATGTTAGAAATATTTATCATTTATCTTGTGACATTGGTTTTTCCTTTTCATCTTGTTTATACACAAAGTATTCGGAAATTTCACTCATAATTATAAAAATAATGCAATAATTAAGGACTTGATCAGATGACCAAATTGGAGAATGAATCACATACTTATTTAACAAATGTAATGCCATATAAATGAGTACAAGATTTTCTAATAGGTTATAAAGTTTATTTTCAAAGATTTTTTTCATCTTAGATGATCCTCCATTTCTGAAGGTAAATACGAAGGAGCTCTTTTATCTAATTTCACTTAAACCAGTTAGTGTTAAAAGGCTTAAGGTTTTCGATCATATTTATCATCCTCATCATAGAAGCTAAAGAGGATAATAAATCAAAGGTATTAGGGTTTAATTCTATTTTAAATATCTAGGTAACCTTTTTATTATTCCACCCAAAATCATAGCTATTGCAGTAAGAATTAGACGATATACTTGGTCTGGAAAAGCAAAAGCTGCACTAAATCCTTCCATTATTAAAATAGGGAGTAAAGGCTTGGGAGGAGTTAATTTAATGGATATAACCATTAAAACAATATTTAATAGGAATAGCCCGAAATATAGTAGTTTTGTACTTTTTTGCTTTCCATATATGTCTTCTAAGTAATAAATCCATAGTCCAAAATTTCCCAAACAGAGCAAATTCCCAAACCATATATAAACAATTATTTGGTTAAATATATCCATATTACTCTCCCTATAATCTTTGAGATTCTCTTTAAAATCCTATAGAATTTCACTATCTTCCCTTTCTAACATTCACAATGGAAATATGTGGGAATATTTATATATAGGGGATCCTATATTGATTCTAGTCCTATTGATATTAGATCATCCTTATTTCCTTTGTTATTTTTAGTTGGTTATCTTGATCATAAGTGAAACAGATTTCTTAAACGCTTTTTATATCCGTCTTTTTTATGACATCGGCAATTCAATTCCCTATCTTTTGTAAATTTACTATAAAACAAAAATCCTGCCATACTTAAATGAAATTTGGAGGGATGACGAGATGAGATACAATCTTGTTTGCATTAGCAGCAATCCTTGAAATTGGCTTTCCCTTCTAAGTATATCTCTATCCTTTCAGCCATCTTAAGCTAACTTAATATGATAGAAAGTATCCTCTGTCATAATTCTTTTTTCATGAAAACTCTCTAAGTCGATGATCTCTCTTCTGCATTCTGAAACCTCTTCAGTAAATACATGCCCAGAGAATGAGTCCATTTTAACTCTGCAGTCCGTTCTATAATCTTAGGGTTTTAATAGTCTTGTCGAGCATGTTACATAGTTCGATCATTCCTAGAGTTAGAGCGAATCGCTTTTATGTAGGATCAGCTTTTCCCTAAAGGGACAAGAGTTATGTTCATAGTTCCTATGTTAGTAAATGTAAACTTTCATTAAGCGAAACGGGAAATACAGCTCAATCGGGTAGAATTCTCTCAAAATGGTATTCTATCTATTCTCTCTTAGCAAAAGAAACAGTTTTTTTGCTATGAAATTGACCGAGTAATAGACAATACCAAAAGAACAGGAAAATAAAATTTCTAAAAAGGTTCCTGGCTGTATAAAACTCATAAGAGTATTCCCTTCTCCTAACCCATATAAAAGATAACCAATAATATAGATTAAAAGGACCAGCAGAATAATCAAAGCTGCTAATTCAAAAAAGCTTGTTCTACCTGTATTAATAATTTCCTCAATAGACCCATAAACAAAAACAGCTGTCAAAATTATACAACCTGTCAGTAAAGACAAACCTACACTGATTAAAAATCTTTTCATATAACCCCCCTAATGGAATTGGAACACACAGCCCCTTATCTTATTCATAAGCTAGATTCCGTTATAGGTATAACCGGCAAGGATGTTGTTGTTTTGATCCGTTTCATAGATGACATTCTTATTCTCATTATTATGGAAGGTGATGGTGCCTGATGAGGTGGTCATCGTTTTCCTGATACTACTTCTCCTAGAACTTCTTTTTCCGTGAGACGGGGTATAAGATCGACTTAGTCGAAAACACGCCTCTTCCTACCTATTTAGGTAATCGACACGACTAATTCAAATTTGATTTTCCTTTTTTTCGAGTTGAGTACTTATCTATCAATACACCAACAATAACCAAATGAATCCCAGTCACAATAGAATATACAATTCCCTTTGTAGATACAAAGCCTACCCAAGATACCTTAATATATTCTAAAACACCATGGCTCCATAATAACGAAGGCGTATTGTAGTGCATAACTAGTTGAAAACCAAGTAATACAAGAATAACCCCGATTATTATTATGACTGGGGTATTTATAAACTTTAATTGTAATTTCGGATAAGTAAGATAACGAACTTCATAAATAAATTTTCCTAATACCATAACGTTTAATAAAATATCAAACCACAAGCCTAAAAATAGAAGCAAACCGCCTACCACAATCAACGCAATAACTATACCAGCACTCTCTCTTTTACTCATATTCTCACCACTTAACACTTAATTTTCTAACTCCTTTAGGCTAACTCTAATACATTCATAATGGATATCTTTTATAAATTATTTTAAAAAAGTCAGATTTACAAGAGCGATAAAAAACCCCTTGTAAATCAAATAATCTATAGAAAACTCTACAACTATCTAAAAGTGATCACCTTCTAAACCATTTTTTACTCTTTTCTTTAGACAACATAGTAAGTAGCGCAAGAATCTGCATTTTGGCCAGGATCACAAAAAATATTGAGAATGGAATCATTTTAAAAACATTCATTTTTTCATAACTAGATACGACAAACGTATAAAAACCTTTATCAGAAAGGAGTTGGAAATCATAGTATTCAAGTGATTATTCCATTCCCCACTAACAATTAAGAACGTTTAACAGGAATACCACCATAATAGCCAGATTGAATGATCCCACTCGCTTCGCCTTTAGGATCCAAACAATAAGAAAGATCAGACCTATTCCCATACCTACAACGGTTTCAAACCATACAAAAAACACAAATAAGTGACGGCTACAATCAAGGCTACTATTCCTAAAAGGACCTTAACATATGTTTTCATCATCTAATCCCTCAACATTATTTACACAAAAATAGGCAATTAAGTGCTTAGTCCTCTATATAGTCGATTCGAACAGCTTTTTATATTTTAGTAAACAGCTGTTCGAACTCTAACATTTCCTATCTTTTTTTGAAGAAATCCTTCTCAATATCTCTCATACAGTTTTCTATTATCGATGCAACCAGAATGGTTCATTCTCTTTTTAATTGGGTATATAATGCAAAGTAAATCTGATAATAGTTTTGCTCATTTGCTACCTCTCTTGTCAAATTGTCTTTATGCTGGGCTAATTTAATTAGTGTTTTTTTGCATCTGGATATGAAGCAAAGTAACTTAGCACTTCAGCAATCAAAGATGCAAAATATCCTGTTCTATCTTCATCGATAATATGGAGTAATTGTTCGAGAATTTCTTGGCTCTGATGTTCCTCTGCTTGATTAATAATTTTTCCCATTTGACAAGTTTACCCATAAATTATCAGCTCCATAAATAGTACATAGCTGACTTATCAACTATGTACTATTTTGTGATATTTATATATTATCAGTATCCACGTGATCTTCTTTTTTGTTGATTTCTCTTACCGTTTGATTTCAATTGCCTATCTATTCGTTGTTTAACTTACGTCCTTCTGTATTTGATGCTTTATCTCTCATTTTTATTAGCTCTTCAGTTGGGATACCTGCCAATCCACTATCCCTTTTATTCTGCTTCCCACCTTTTGATCGATAAACAACACGTTTTTCCCAAGAGACCGAAGGCCTTGCTGGACGATAGACCACTCTCTTTTTATAAGTCTTCTTTCTAGGAGCCCATCGGAATAAAGCCTTAGCAAATTCGTTTTTTGAGACTGGCTACTTTGTCGTTTTCTTCATAGGTAAACCAAGCTCTATCCACACCATTTTCTTTAATTTGTATGAGCTGGTTTAGATTATTAATCTATTCATCTGTTCAACCTTTCTTAAGTATAGGCAGGAATTATTCGATAGATCTTATAATAATTTTTTTGACTCCAATATCTTAAGCTTACTAATTACTGTAGTTTTTTAGTAATTCTCTTAATTACTCCACTGAGAATCATAAACAAGTCTAGTCATAAACAGTCTGTTTGAAAAAGTTTCTTTAACCGCTTGCTAAAGCTATCATTTTCTATGTCTTTACTAGATACTCGTCTTCGATCTCTCTCATAATTTTTTCGATAATCGATGCAACCAGAATGGTTCGTTCTCTTTTTAATTGGGTATATAATGCAAAGTAAATCTGATAATAGTTTTGCTCATTTGCTACCTCTTCTAATTTTCGAGCCGCTGAACTTCTCGTCAAATGACAAGAGGATTTTAACATGCTCATCATAGATTTAAAGTATCGATCTTCCCCCAAAAAATAGAGTGCTTGATAATAATGGAGTTTAGCCCAATCCTCCGTCTCTTGTTTTAATGCTCTTTTTATACTGTTGATACTTTCTTTATCACCTAATTCCCCTAATGCTACAGCTGCAGATCCACGAACCATCTCATCTTTATGATTTAGAAAGGGCTTAATAGTTGGAGATAATTCTTTCCAGCCAAACAAGCCTATACTGTCAAGTGCTTCTGATATCACAAATTCATTCGGGTCACTCAATGCTTCTATCATTAGCTGTTTGATAAGCGGATCTTTATCCCTTTTGTAAAAGAAATATAATGATCCAAGTGCTTCATATCTTGTTAAGTAATCTTCATGACGAGCTAATGTAATTAGTGCTCTTTTCGCTTCTGGATCGGAGATAAAGTAACCTAAAGCTTCAGCAACTAAATCTATATTCCTACCTTTCTTGTCTTCTTCGATTATATTTAGTAAACTTTCTAGAGTTTCTTGGGTCTGGTATTTTCTTGAATGTTCAATGACTTTTAACCAATCATCATATTTACTCATGGAATATCAGCTCCATAAACAGTACATGGCTGATTGATCAGCCATGTACTAATTTCTATATATTATTAGTATCCACGGGATTTTCTCTTTTGACTATTTCTCTTCTTTTCTGTTTTCAAATGCCTATTAATTCGATCTTTCAACTTACGTCCTTCCTTTGTGTTTGGTGCATTTTTTTCATTTTTAATAGCTGTTCTTCTGACATTCCTACAAATGCGCTATCTCTTTTATTCTGCTTCCCACCTTTTGATCGATAAACAACACGTTTTCCCCAAGAGATCGAAGACCTTGCTGGACGATAAATCACTCTCTTTTTATATGTCTTCTTTCTAGGAGTCCAACGAGATGAAAATGCTTTAGCAAATTTACGAACTCCCCAATTAATTATCGAACGCCCTATGGGTGTCCTAGCTCCCCATTTGATTCCTTCAAAAGCTAGTCGAATTAAAATCCCCCAATGCCCATCCGGATCAACAAACATCACCGGATTATTATTCGCATAGTTGTACCCATTCTGTGTCTTTGGGTCGTCTTCATCTCCAGGATCGGGATCGAGTGTTAGGAATCTTCCTGTATCTGGGTTATAGTATCTCGCTTGAAGATAATAGAGCCCTGTCTCCTGATCATAGCGATATCCTGCATAACGGTAAGGGTTGGTGATGGTGCCTGTTTCTTTGGTGATATTTCCATAGGCATCATATTCATACGTTGCGACGACAGCACCGCTGGAATCAGTCAGGGCGATGACATCCCCATGATTATTTAGCTGGTAGTAATAGGTTTTCCCATCTCTTGTCATGCTGACAGGTTGGATTCCGTTATAGGTATAACTGGCAAGGATGTTGTTGTTTTGATCGGTTTCATAGATGACATTCTTATTCTCATCATAGTGGAAGGTGATCGTTCCTGATGAGGTGGTCATCGTTTTCCGCATACCATCTGCTCGATAGGTGTAAGAGGCAACGGTGTTTCCTTGCAAGTCTTTGACAGCTGTGAGACGATCTTGAGCATCATAGACATAGATGAAGCGATCATCTTTGACTAGGTTTCCATTGGGATCATGCTCATAAGTTGTTCCGTTCACCGCCGTAAGTTCATTGGCATCGTTATAGGTATAAGTAGTGGTGTTAGCTTGTCCATTTTTCGTTACTTTTTTGGATAAACAATTTCCTACAGCGTCATAGGTATATTCATAAACTGTACCATCTGAGTAAGATTCTTTAACCAGTTGATCTAGCTCATCATATTGATAGGTGATGGTACCTTTATCAGACTTCACTGAGGTGATATTTCCTTTATTGTCGTAATGATAGACGAAACTGTCACGTGGATTGCCATCTCGATCATAGTTCACCAACTGCACGACGTCTCCTGCTCCATGATAACGATAGAAGGAGTAGGTTCCATCGCCATTTTTGCGACTCGCTACTTTGTCGTTTTCTTCGTAGGTGAACCAAGCTCGATCTGCACCATTTTCTTTAATTTGCATAAGCTGGTTTAGGCTATTGTAGGTAAATAGACTCTGAATCACTGTAGACCCGGCTATATGCTTACGATCAGTTACATTTCCGTTTTTGTCATAAGTATATTCCGTGCTATGTCCATTTCCTTCGTTCACTGTTTTGAGTTTGTTATCCTGATCATAAGTGAATGTGGTAACTTGGTTACTCTCTACATCCGTCTCTTTGGTGACATTGCCATTAGGATCGTATTCAAATGTATATTTCTGCTTTCCATTATAGCTAGTAGAGGTTTGACGATCGACAGCGTTATATCCATGTTCAATCTTTGTTCCATTTGGACTTTCGATTTTCGTCAAATTTCCATTGATGTCATATTCATGTTTGGTGGTACGATTAAGTGGATCTGTAGCTGTCTTCACTTGATTTTGTTCGTTATAGGTATAGGTGGACACTTTATTGTTTGCGTTGATACTTTTGATTTGATTGCCATTGGCATCATACTCATATTGAGTAACGCCTTGTTTAGCATCCGTGACTTTGGTTAGTCGATTTAGTCCATCATATTCATTGGTGGTTGTACTATTTCCTTGTTTTTCGCTGGTGACATTCCCAACTGTATCATATGTTTTCTCTACCACTCGACCTTCTGCATCTGTCGTTTTTATATCATAGTTTCCTGTGGCATCATACACATGGGTGGTGGTGACAGAACCAGGAATTACTTTGGCTGTATCAAACCATGCTGTCCCTGATTGTTCACTGTATTGATAATATATTCGAACCTTATCAAATGGTTTTGTGGTTTTAATCTGCCGTGCAATATGTTGCCAGTCATGGGATTTGGATTTATCAAAGTGAAAGGTAAACTTTTCAACTTCTGTATCGATAATCCTAGTATCATAGGTGGTAATAATATATCCGTAGATTCCACCTTTTGGATTTGGATTTTGGGCTTTAGAAAAAACAGAGATGGTTAAAATGGCTCCAGCATCACCTTTGATATTAATATCTTGGTGAACGCTTCGATATTGGGAAGATTCACCCACTAATTTGACAGACTTCGTCCCATGATGCTTCTCTGTCGAATCGAGTCCATCTCCTTTACTGGTATCTCCATTTAGCAACCAACGATCTGGAATTTTATCGACTGGATCTGTATCACGTTCAAAGTTGGGATTTTCTACTACATTGTACCCACCATAATGACCTTCCTCGATTTGTAAACCATCAAACCAATATTCTCCACTATACTCATTGGTTTTTCCACCCGTGATATAGCCGCGGATTTGGATATGCGTCGTTCCACTTGGGAAGGCACTTGGCTCCACTCCTACATGTAGGCGAGTCGTATCTTGTGTTCCTGTAAGTCCTAGGCTAAAAATGGTCTTGGTTACATTTCCTTTCGCATCAAAGCCAAAGGCTGCGATTAATCCTTTTCCCTTTGCTTGATTGGTTTTGACAGAAAGTCAAAAACATTAAAAACCATCGAGACCATAAATTAACAATATTTTGGTAATTAAAAATATACTATTAACGAATACTCATCTTTGCAACTTCTAAGATCAGTGTGGTTTTTTAAAATTTGTTTCAAAATATTAACAGTTAAAAATCAATATTTAATATATTATTATTTATTTGGTATGATTAACTACGTGATAAATCCTTATCTTTCCGAGAGGAGGATCATTTCTGAAAAGAATCTTATTTCTAGTGGGTCTCTTCGTCTCTATGCTCATCACCAAACCCATGACCTATGCAGCTGAAGATATTTATGACAACTATGCAGATCTGGCAGCTCATCATAAACTGGGGGTCGACTATGATATTACAACCCAGTCTACCAATACCGATGTGATGATTTTGGGCATTCATGGCGGAAGAGTCGAAGTGGGTACTTCCGAAATCACCAAGGCGATTGCCAAAACGGATCATAGTTACTATTTGTTTGAATCAAAGATATCCTTAGATTCAAATAATGATGGTCGAAATGATCTGCATGTAACATCGACTCACTTTGATGAGCCAACAGCAATAAAAATGACCGCCCAGAAAAATAAAGTCGTTTCCATTCATGGGGCTGCTGGCAAAAACGATATTGTATATATGGGTGGACTGAATACACATCTAAAAAATATCATTAGTTCCAAGCTTTCTCAGGCGAACTTTCAAGTAGAGCCAGCTCCACCAGAACTAGATGGGACAAGTCCCCGAAATATATCTAATAAGAGCCGGAATCTACAAGGAGTTCAACTCGAAATTACTCGTGGGCTTCGTGATAAACTTCGTGCGAATACAGACGAAGGAAGAGCTCTCCTAGCCAAATTTGCAGATGCTGTTCGTGCAGGAATTGCTGCAGCATCTTCGTATCCAGAAGGCAGAACTTATGATTTTAACGGTCATAACTTTACCAATGGGTTCTGGATGTATGGAGGAAATGAATTTTATCTAACCAGCGATGATTATCTCGAAGGAGTACAAAGTCCGATCGACGTAAGCAAAAATGGAAAAATTCGCTTTGAATTATATGATCGAAATAACAACCTCGTCTTATCTAAAACAGCTGAAGCGATAGGTCATACGACTTTCAAACATCAGCTAACGGGTATTAAGACTGGTTACTATAAAATAAAAGTTGTAAACGTTTCTGGAAATGCTTCTTGGATCTATGGAGGGCTTCATTACTAGAAACTTTCCTGTCCATTGTAATAGCCAGCTACTCATCTCTAAAAGTAAGCTGGCTTTTTTAATTCTCGCAACAAAAAATTGTCTATTTTTATTAATTCTCCTATAATAAATTCATATTAACATATTTAAAATTGATTATTTATTAATTGGAATTTAAAATTAAATTATACAAAAATGAGTTATCTAAATTAAACTTTTAGGTTGGGCTAACATCAGTTTATTTAGCTCCGTACAAAAATGGGGTGCTATCAATATTGAAGCAAAAACGGGTAACCAGAAGAGAGCTTTTAAAGATGGGTTCATTAGGATTGCTTGGTGCTTTTGGAGGAATCATTACTCCTACTTTATTTCGCAATAAAATGTTAACTGTACATGCGGCCTGTACTCCCACATCTGGGATGTTTGATCCCATTCATTGGACGGGTCGTGAGCTAAAGCTAAATGATCAAGGAGACGAAGTTAGGGAGCTGCAGATCCGTATCGGTGGCTTTATCTCTAGTACAATCCAACAAACCTATCTAAAAGTTTCTCATATTTTCGATAATGCTACCGTTGAAACACTCAAGAGATTTCAAAGTGCCTATGGATTACCAACAACCGGCGTTTTTACTGCCAAAGAAGCAGAGATTCTTCATTCTTTGGAAAAAGATGATGGCTCCACTTTAAACTATCAATTCTCTCAATTCTACTCGAATGACGGCAAACAATTTACGGGCGGTACCGAGCCGAATTCTGATATCGTCAAAGAAAATATTCGCCGTTTGATGTGGAGACTCGAAGCACTAAACAAAAAGATTGGATTTGTTGTTTTTCCTAAGTCTGGATTTCGAAGCATCACTCATAATAATCAAGTTGGCGGTGTAACCAATAGCTATCATACATTTGGTTGTGCTGTAGATGTTACCAAAAAAGAATATATGTCAGGCAATCAAGGCTTTACATGTGGTTTACCTAATCGTGGGCTATCACAAGAAATCATTGATACACAAACTGCAATGATTAAAAAAATAGCAGATACTGCTAAGTCATGTGGATTTTCTGGGGTGAGAGAGTATGGTCCCACATCACGTCCGATCCCCTTTGTCCATCTCGATATACGTATGGAGATTTACCCCAATCATTGGGATCAAAAATGGTGGTGGCCAGAGCCACAAAACAACTGTAAAGAGAATAGCGATGGAGATTAATATAAGCCTTGCGAGGTGAAAAACTTGAAGTTAAATCGAAGGCAATTTGTTAAACTTGGATCTTTGAGTGCAGTAGGCACCATTGGATTAGCTAACTTACCGTTCTTTCATGCTTCTCAAGCCATAGCGGCTTGTAGTCCGATCAAAAAGCGTCTTTTTGCACCTGAAAATATTAACGAATATTTACCAATTACTTACGATCCCAACGATCAAGTCGAGCAAAAAGATCGAAGTGGATTGATTCGTGAGTTACAGATTCGAATTGGTGGATTTATCCATAAATCGACTGATGATGTAACTACCATTACAGATAAAAGCCTTAGGTTTGTACGTATTACCAATCATTTTGATCAGTTGACACGTCAAGCAATGCTTAACTTTATGGAAGCCTATAAGATCACCCCAGACTATGACCCTGTTACCAAAGAGCTTCAATTTAGCAGCGAAGTAGCTAATCGATTAAATGCTTTGGAGAAGGATGATGGCTCAACGATAAATTATGATTGGGCCGATTTTTACTCTAAAGATGGAATGAAATTCATGGGTGGAAATGAACCAGATCCAGAGGTTGTTCGTGAAAATATTCGTATGATCATGTGGCGTCTTGAGGCATTAAATAAAAAGTTGGGAACGGTATTAAGTATCCGCTCCGGCTTTCGGAGTATCGCTCATAATAAATCAGTTGGCGGGAGTTCAGATAGCTACTCGACTTATGGAATCGGTGTCGATGTAACACACCCCTCTTTCAGTCCATCTACCATTGCCAGCATCGCTAAAACGTGTGGCTTTAGTGGGGTAGCTATTCTTTCCTCTTCTGTTTATCTCGATCTACGCGCAGAATTTTATAAAACACACCCAAAATACAATCAGTGGACTTGGTAAAAGATGACTCTTCCATCAGCCCAAAAAACCCAGTTGCTTATTGATAAAAGCAAACTGGGTTTCTTATCAAGTCCATATAATAAATACAAAAGTAGAAAATATAATTGCATAAACTTATGATTTTAATGGTAATCGATAAATGTTAGCTATACCTTGTGCTATGCACGTGGCATATTCATCACGAAAAAATGAATCACGTAATAGAACGTTATCTTTCGCATGGGTAATAAAAAGAGAGCCAAGTGTAATCGCAGGCATCTGAGCCTGACGTAGTTCTATCATCTGTCCATCGAGAGTCTCTGTATCATTTTTCTTTCCTAAGTCGGCAACCCCAAGAGGCCTTAGGAAGCTTACTATTCGATTGTGTAACCAACATTGAATTCTGCGGGCCTTGGAGCCTGCAATCACACTGACATAAGATGCAAAGCCAGTTGCGCTTGGATCTGAGGAGGCATTAGTATGAAGGCTTAAAAATAAATCCGCTTGACGGCGATTCGCCCATTCACTACGTTCTTCAGGGGATGTATCAATATCGATCGATCGTGTCATGGTTACATGAATTCCCTCATACTTTTTTAGCTGCCGTTCGATTCGATAAGCTAAGTCTAAACAGACCTCTTTTTCTCTTAGAACAAACCCGACCGCACCCTGGTCCATTCCTCCGTGTCCCGGGTCCAAACAAACCAAGATACTCATCTACTTCACCTGCCTACTACATCCATTCGAAGGTTATGATCATCGACTTCGGTTTATTTATCACTATTACCACAGTTTTTTTAAAAAATAACCTGATCTATTGAAAAAAATAACAGTTATAAGCTTAAAGCACTCCAAATAGTCAAAGAAATGTGAAAGTGATCACTTTAATTTCGCCTTACAAATTATTTTATTCACTTGTTATATTACTCAACTTTCCCATCTTTCGCTAGAACAAAACGCCAACAGTCAAAATTCGCTCAAACTTTAACAATGAGTCCATTAAAAAACTTGTTAAATTCTCCATATAAAAAACAACTTCTTTGATTTTTTCTTCTTAATTAAACTTTAACGTATACATAATCAGTCCCTGCTAGTGGATGATCCCCCTTGCGTTGGACTTGCTCTTTCCTCCATACTGTTAATGGGCTGGTTCGTCCAATACATTGCGTCAGAGTGTTTTCTTTTTTATATCAATTGAATGAAACATTTTAGAAAATGGTGATTTTCCTTGACTTATTTTCAATTGGGTAGCTTATCCATTCCTGCAACGTGGCTTGCTGTCTCCATTGCGCTTTTGACTGCATCTTTCATGTATAGAGTTCTTACAGGTACAAAAGTAGGAGAGTGGTATTGGAATAGCTTTATCCTCTATTTTTTTGTCTGGAAACTAAGTTATATCCTGTTTCATTTTAATTTATTTGTTAACATGCCCTTATCGATTCTTTATTTCAATGGTGGGACAAAGGGGCATATCGTAGCATTGATTACTCTTTCTCTTTACCTACTTTTTATTGCGGTTAAGAAAAACTCCTCGATATACGAAGAATCTACTTGTCTATTTTTGCTTTACTTGATCGGCTATGAAGTGATCTTTCACCTCTTAGAAAAAAACGGTCTGGAGGCAGCTATTCATCTCATCTTGTTCACGTGCTATCTTCTCTTGTTTACCTCCCTAAAAAAGAAAAAGGGGTTGCTCTCCTATCAGATGTTTCTCCTATGGATCTTGTTGGAGCTGCTCATTATCAGTTATTTCCATACTATTTTTTCGATGGAGGCATTCACTTTCATATGGGCTGGGGTCACTGTACTGATTCTTTCTAAGAAAGCGGGTGAAAATACTTGAATAAGAAAAATCTCTTATCCATCGCCATTCTGCTAATAGCTGTGGCTATTGTCATTATCAACTTATGGAAAACAAATGAAAATAAAGATAATGCAACAAAGGAAACTGCTACCACAGAGAATCAACCGAATGTAGAACCTCTGCAGGCTGAAGAAGGAAAGCCTGCTCCGAAGTTTAACCTTGTCACTTTAGAAGGGAAATCTGTTAAACTTTCTGATTATAGAGGAAAAAAGGTGATCTTAAATTTTTGGGCTACATGGTGCCCACCATGCCAAGCTGAAATGCCCCATATGCAGAAATTCTATGAAAAAAACAAAGAAAATGGGGTTGAAATATTAGCCGTAAACCTAACAAGTATGGATAAAGGGACAGCTGCTATCCGCAAGTTTGTAAAAGATTATCGACTCACCTTTCCCATTCTACTTGATAAGGACGGAGCAGTTGGCTCTCAGTATCAGGCTATTTCGATTCCGACAAGCTACATACTTGATGCAAATGGTGTAGTAGTCAAGAAAATATTAGGCCCCATGGATGAGAACATGCTAGAAAGCTTAGTAAAAAACATCAAATCGTAAAATCCAACTCAATTCGTAGAATGGATAACATATATGAAGACTTAGCTCAAAAAGGTAGACTCCAAGGTGATGAGTTTTGTAAAAATAAGAAATGGATGTAGTCATTATAACTTGGTCAAAATGACTACATCCATTTCTCGCTAAAAATCCTGTTATCTCAAGGTTAATAAGGCGACACTCTCCACATGCATGGTCTGTGGAAACATATCGACGGGTTGTACTTCTTGGAGATAGTACCCTTGCTCTTGTAGATATTTCACATCACGGGCCAGTGTTGCAGGGTTACAGGATACATAGATTAATCGCTTTGGTTTCATCCCGGTGATCGCATCCAATAACTCAGGTTGACAGCCTTTGCGGGGTGGGTCAACAATGACCACATCGGGATAAACCCCCTCTTCTAACCATCTCGGCATTACTTTTTCCGCTGCACCTACTTCAAAGTGAACATGAGTATAGCCGTTAATCTCCGCATTTACCTTGGCATCCCGAATCGCTTCAGGAACAATTTCAACGCCATAAACTTGACTTGCGCCTTCTGCTAAGTAGAGCGCAATCGTGCCAATTCCACAATAAGCATCGATGATCACTTCTTCGCCAGTTAGCGCTGCATATTTCCGTACCTGCTCATATAGCACTTCGGTTTGGACTGGGTTTATCTGAAAAAAAGAATGAGGGGAAATAGCATAGCGAACCGAGCCAATATGATCGTAGATGACTGGTTCTCCCCACAAGAGCTTGTTTTTTTCTCCTAAAATGACATTCGTCCGTTTTGTATTGATATTTTGGATCAGTGAACGCATTTGTGGAAAGGAGTTATGTAATCTTTGAATGAATTCTTTTTTATTAGGTAACGATTCTCCATTCGTTACCAGTACGATCATCATTTCCTGTGTATGTATGCCTGTACGAACCATGACATGACGTAAAATCCCTTGATGTTTCTTCTCATCATAAGGAGTAATTCCTAGTTGATCTGCAAGCTGTTTGACTAGACGAACAGCCTGATCACTTTCTTCTGGTTGAATCAGACATTGATCCATCTCAATAATCTCATGAGAGCCTGCACGATAAAATCCTGCCACTGTTCTTCCATTTTGAATCCCTATGGGCACTTGGACTTTATTACGATAGCGCCAAGGCTCTTTCATACCCAAAACGGGATGAACAAGCACATTTTTAAAACCGCCGATCCTCTCTAAATTATCAACTACTTGCTGTCGTTTGAGAGCAAGTTGTGTTTCGTATGAAATATGTTGAAGTTGGCATCCACCACACTCTTTAAAGATAGGGCATGAAGGATTTACTCGCTGGGAGTGACCGTTCTCTACATCAAGCATTTTAGCAACTGCATAGTTTTTCTTCACTTGGATAATCTCTGCTTTTATTCTTTCACCCGGTACTGTATAGGGGGTGAAAACTGTAAATCCTTGATATTTGCCGACTCCCACCCCATTATGGGCAATTCCTGTGATTTCATATACAATCACTTGCCCAGTTTCTACAGGTCTTTTTATCTTCATCAAACATCTTCCTCTATTATCATTCCTATTTATAGTTCAATTGCTAAGAAAAAATCGCTCATTGTTTTTAATCGAATGATCTAACATTCTTTATATCTTTTGAGCAAAAAACGTTCACCATACATTGATGAACGTTTTTTAGGGACAAAACACTTCCAAATGGCGTGGTACAACGGTAAAAGATCCACATATTTCACCACTATACTCTCCATCCAAATTTAGCACAAGTGATTCCATCGTCTTTACTTCGATTTGATCGGTTTGGAAGTAGATGACTCGTGAACTTTTTATATGTTCCCCTTTATAAGCCTGAGCGGCTAATTGTAATAGCTCTGGAATGTTGACCTTAGAAATAATCAACACATCCAAATAGCCATCATTGATGCTTGCTTCAGGAGCAATTTTTTGAAAGCCTCCAACGGAAACACTGTTCGTTAGTAGCAAAAGAGAGATGTCACCTTCCCATTCTCCTTGAGCTGTTTGAATATGGACAGGGTAAGGTTTAAGAAATGAAGTGATCTTTTCAATGGCTTTAGCATAATATGCGAGGGAACCAATGACTGTTTTCAGCCGACTGGGAGCCTCATGAGCTACTTCCGCTAATTTCCCAACAGCAGCCACATTAATAAAATAGCGATCTCCATATTTCCCCAGATCAATTTGGGTTGTTTTACCCTCTACAATTACTTGACAAGCTTTTGATAAGTCTCTGGGTATCTTTAAGGCACGAGCAAAATCATTTGTGGTTCCTGCAGGCAAAATACCTAGCTTTGGGGGATTTTCATATGAAGCAACTCCATTCACAACCTCATGAATCGTACCATCTCCACCTGCAGCAATGACTACATCATAACCTCGTTCAACAGCCAAAGATGCTTCTTTAGCAGCATGCCACGAATATTGTGTCGCTCTACAAGAAGTTTCATATCCCGCTTGTTCTAGGCAGTCGAGAATTTTCGGTAACTGTCTTTTAATCAGTTCTCTTCCAGCTGTGGGATTATAGATCAAACGAGCTCTTGGCATATTGATCCCCCCTTCTGATTAAATTCATATCCAACACACTCATGCTTATTATAACTGTTTTACCTATCACAAATGAAATTTGTTCACAGACATGAAAAATACCTGCCTTATCCAGGAGCAGGTATCTTGTCCTAAGGATTTAGTGTGGAACAAAGATTAGCTGAATCACAAAGAGAACGGCAAAAACATAAATCAAAGGATGAACTTCCTTCCACTTACCTTTTAGCACTTTCATAATGGGATAGGTGATAAAACCAAGCGAAATCCCTGTGGCAATGCTCGATGTAAGTGGCATACTTAAAATGACTAAGAATGCAGGGAAAGATTCTTCATAATGATCCCAGTTTAAGTAACGAACATGGCTAATCATCATGGAACCGACAATAATAAGTGCAGGAGAGGTAATGGCTGCTACCCCTGTTAAAGAACCCATCAATGGACTAAAGAACGCACAAATAGCGAACATAATAGCAACTACCACAGCAGTAAATCCAGTTCGACCTCCAGCTGTAACACCAGATGCCGATTCAATATAAGCAGAGGTTGGACTGGTACCAAAGATAGAGCCTACCAGACTGGCGATGGAATCCGATAGCATCGCTCGAGAAGAATTGGGCGTCTCATCTCCTTTGGTAAGACCCGCTTGCTTACTAACTCCTAAGAAGGTTCCTGTGGTATCAAAAAGGGTAACCAACAAGAAGGAAAATACTGCACCATATAACCCAAATTGAATGACATCACTAACTGCTTGAATTGGATTTAATACAATCGGTTCTGGAATAGAAGGAACAGCTATAAACCCTTTGTCAAAATGAAGTTGCCCTGTTAAGTATGCGATAATTCCGGTCACGACCATCCCTATGAATAAGGCAGCTGGAATATTAAGTGAAATACATATCAGTGTGGTAAATAAACCGACTAGCGTCAAAATGACAGGAGGAGAATGAAGATCTCCTAAAGCTACTAGGTTAGTAGGGTGATCCTTGATTAAACCAGACATACGCATCCCAATAAAAGCGATAAATAAACCAATTCCAGCCGTAATAGCATGTTTTAGGCTTGCTGGAATCGCTTTGATCAGTGTAGTACGAAGGGGTGTAAGTGAGATCAATACAAAGATAATTCCCATTACAAACACAGCAGATAATGCTACTTGATAACTCATGCCTTGATGAGCTTTAACTACGGAATAGGCAAAATAAGCATTTAATCCCATCGCTGGAGCAATGGCAATGGGGTACTTAGCAAATACCCCCATCAAAAGCGTACCCACAATTGTTGCAATAATCGTAGCCATAAAACTTTGGCTAAATGGGATTCCTGCATCTTTTAATATTATTGGATTAACCACCATGACATAGGCCATAGTAAAAAAAGTTGTCAAACCAGCAAAAATTTCTTTTTTCCATGAAAAAGGCGTACTTTTATCCAATCTTAACATGTAAATATCCCCCGAAACACGAAAGTTATATTAATCATATAAATATAATATTCGTTTTTAGTATTGAAGGCAAGCTGGATGCACATCATTTACAAAAATTTTTTGGTTGATCTTAAATTCAACCCTATATAAAATATCCCCTATAAGAAATGAGTTACTCACTGATCAAATAAAAAACAACATGATCACTTCGATGATCAACAAAATAGTTGCAAATCAAAAAAAACATGATAGAATAAGAACAAATGTTCTCTCTGCTATCTCTGTTCTTTAAGCAAGTCACTATTGCAAGACTAACTTATTTACTTTTTAATGAAAAATTGCATCTGGAAAAAAATTAATTTCAATCCTATTGTATAAATTCTGACTCTTTTGTATAATAATTCCCAAGATAAACCAAAAGGAGGTTGTTAGATTAAAGAACCTTTTCTCTATGAAATAACCAGAACGATGGGTGGTCATAAAAATCACACTATTTTGGTGAAATCAATCTAACAGTCTGCTAGTTTATCTAGATAATGGTATATGGTTGATAGATCATGAAATGATTTAATCAGAATATTATACGATATCTATTATCAATAATCTTATTTCCAAATTTAGAAAATCGATCAACACCTATAATCAACTTTTCTTTCTTGTCAATAAAAATGATTAAAACATGTTTGAAAATCGTCTGAAGTGGTATCAAATGATAGAGTCAATTTATCACTGTCTACTTTAACGTACCAAAATCAATGGCAATCCACTAATTTATTTAATAAAAACTCTATAGTGCTCATGCATGAAAGAAAAAAATTTTGTAATTTCTCCGAAATAAGAAGGAAATAATGTCACTATTCGTCGAAAAATAGGATATAAACAGTGTAAAATTCGTAGGTGGCAAACTGAGGACAACGTGGTAGAATAAAAAACAAATTAGAACATTTGATCGGTGATTACTGATCTATTGAGGAGTGTGAAGAAGAATGTCACTTAGTGAAGCGGAAAAAGAGACTGTGATTCAATTTGATGAATCCACTAACCTCGCCACCGTTTATACGGCTAGTTGGACAGTAGCTCGAACTTTGAAAAAATTAGGATATCAACCTTTAAGACGGAAAGACGGTGCTTGGTGGTTTAAGATCCCTGTTGATGCCATGAGTTTTCAGGGAAAAAAGGATTCACAAACGATTTGTTAGAGAGTAAGGGCTCTTCCTACTTCGCTATTCAGGTGAGTCCACAGTCTTAAAATGGGAAGAGTCCTCTTTTGAATACGCTTTCCTTTGGGGCTGACAAAAAAAGCCATGACTTTTTTGACATGGCTTTGTTATAATCTGACCTTCCAAAGGGGGTCATCCAATATATAAAATTATAAAATGCTTTACTTGTCCAATATAAAGCTATGTGAAAGTGCTTTATTAGCAATATCTTTTCGATAGTGTGCATTGGTAAAAGTGATTTGTTGAACCAGTTGATAAGTTTTTGCTTTTGCTTTGGGGATATCTTGATCTAAGGCAGTTACTCCGAGTACTCTTCCACCAGAGGTAAATACCTTACCATTAGCTCGTTTGGTTCCTGCATGAAAAATGACTTGCTGATCTGTATCATTCGGCAATCCTGAGATGAGATGGCCCGTTTCATAAGTACTAGGATATCCCCCTGCAGCCATTACAACACATACAGCAGCTTGATGATCCCACTCTATCTCCATTTCTTCTAATTTTCCGTTAACTATTGCTAAGAGTATTTCGAGTAAATCCGTTTTTAGTCGTGGTAAAACTACTTGCGTTTCTGGATCACCTAATCGAGCATTAAATTCAATCACCTTGGGTCCTGTTTCTGTAACCATTAAACCTGCATAAAGAACACCTTGATATTGCAGTCCCTCCTGATACATAGCTTCTGCCATGGGCTTTAAAATACTAGAAATGGCTTCATCGACAACCGATTGTGGAATTTGTGGAACAGGCGAATAAGCTCCCATTCCTCCAGTATTAGGACCTTGATCATGATCAAATACGGGCTTGTGATCTTGAGAAATCACCATCGGTTTTACTGTTGTTCCATCTACAAATGCCATTAGAGAAACTTCTTGACCTGATAAAAATTCCTCAATAACCACTTCTCTTCCAGCATCTCCAAAGATATTCTTCTCTATGATCTCTTCAATAGCAAGTTCTGCTTCTTCTATTGAATGTGCCACGACTACCCCTTTGCCCGCAGCCAGGCCATCTGCTTTTACAACAATGGGAACTCCATGACTTCGTACATATTCTTTAGCCACTTCAGCATTGGTAAATGAGCGAAAAGTAGCTGTTGGAATATCATATTTTTGCATAAGCTCTTTAGCAAAACGTTTGCTTCCTTCAATTCGCGCTGCTAATTTTTCGGGTCCAAAAATAGGTAAGTTGTGCTCTTTAAATCGATCAACAATCCCTTCTAGTAAAGGAGCTTCTGGACCTACAATCGTTAAATCAATCTGTTTCTCTTTAGCAAACTTCAAGAGTCCTTCTATATCTGTCGCCGAAATAGAGATACAAGTTGCTATCTCTGCAATTCCGCCATTACCAGGTGCACAATATATTTCTGTCACTTGTGGACTTTGACTTAATTTCCAAGCTAAGGCATGCTCTCTCCCACCACTGCCAATAATGAATACTCGCAAATGCTTCTCCTCCCCCATTTTAGCTTGTCTTATCATCTTTATGATAAGAAATAGCTAATCCCAAATAAAGCAATCGTAACAATAATACAGATCAATGACCAATCTTCTCGATAAAAAGAACGTTTTTTACTATAATAAGCTTTTTCAGTCGTTAAAACTCCACCAACGATCAGTGCAATAAAGAAAAAAGCACTAGCAACCATGCGAATTTCAGTCTGCCATAAGGTTAAGTTCCAACCATCTATCAAATATTGCATGATTCCCGTAACCAAGACAGCACCTACAATCCACAGAAGTGCCCAGCGTAAAAGTTGCATCAGTGGTTCACCTCTTCTGCTTATTTTCCATAGTATACGCAGAATGAAGTGAACCCGATACATTGATACTCATTCTAACTATTAGTGTTTAAAGTGACGTACCCCCGTAAATACCATCGCAATTCCATGTTTATTCGCTTCTTTGATTGACTCTTCATCGCGAACCGAACCACCTGGTTGGATAATGGCGGTAATTCCTGCGGCAGCTGCTACTTCTACCGTATCCTTCATTGGGAAGAATGCATCTGAAGCTAACACAGCTCCCTTAGCTTCTTTTCCTGCTTGTTCAATTGCGATTTTCGCTGCTCCGACGCGATTCATTTGTCCAGCCCCTACTCCAATGGTCCTTTCTTCTTTTGCGAGGACAATCGCATTGGATTTGACATGCTTGACTACTTTCCAAGCAAATAAGAGCTGTTCCCATTCGGCTGAGGTTGGTTCACGATCAGTTACAACACGACACTCAGTCGGTTGAATCTGATGATGATCGATATCTTGGACTAGCAAGCCTCCATCTACAGATTGTAGCTTCCAGTCTGTTGTTCTGACTGTATCTAGTTCTAACTGAAGTAAACGCAGATTTTTCTTCTTCTGTAAAACAGCTAAGGCTTCTTCTGTAAAATGAGGGGCCAAAATAATCTCGAGGAAGATTTCTTTCATTTTTTGTGCAGTTTCCAAGTCAACGGGCCGATTACATGCGATAATGCCACCAAAAATGGATACAGGATCCGCTTCATACGCTTTTTGGTATGCATCAAATAACGTTGAACCTGTTCCCACTCCACAAGGATTCATGTGTTTCACAGCAACAACGGTAGGTTCACTAAATTCAGTAACCATTTCCCATGCAGCATTAGCATCATTGATATTGTTATAAGATAATTCTTTTCCATGTAGCTGTTTCGCCTTCGCAATCTGTCCCTTTTGTGCTAATGGTTCTTGATAAAAAGCAGCCTGCTGATGTGGATTTTCTCCATAACGTAAAGGGCTTACTTGATTGAAAGTAACAGTTAACTGTTCTGGGAATTGGATACCTAATTGTTGATTGAGATACTGGGCAATGAGTGCATCATAAGCAGCTGTATGACTAAAAGCCTTGGCAGCTAAACGTTTTCTTGTTTCTAAAGATGGCATACCTTGTGCAATAATTTCATTGGCAATCGCATCATAGTCCTGAGGATCAACAATAACAGTTACATATTGGTGGTTTTTGGCAGCAGCCCGTACCATAGTTGGCCCACCGATATCAATATTTTCAATCGCTTCGGCAAATGAAACATCTGGCTTCGATATTGTTTGCTGGAAAGGATATAGATTAACAATAACCAAATCAATCGGTTTGATACCATTATCTTCCATCTGTTGTTGATGTGTTTTTAGATCACGGATTGCAAGGAGACCGCCATGAATTTTCGGATGTAAGGTTTTAACACGACCATCTAACAGCTCTGGGAAATCCGTCACTTCAGAAATAGCTGTAACCGGAATTCCTGCTTCTTGAAGAGTACGATAGGTTCCTCCTGTTGAAATCAATTCTATTTGCTGATTGACTAGCTTTTGGGCAAATTCTACAATTCCAGTTTTATTTGATACACTAATTAAGGCACGTTTCATCTAGCTTTCTCCCCTCCTACTATTTATAAGTAATATCGATTTACTAGCGATAAATAAACGAAGAGAAGCGTTTTTGCCTCCATTAATACACAAATCGACACTACTGGCTTATACCCTTAGTCTAAACTTGGACAAGATATCTTCCCTGTAATTAAATCATATACAACACGTGGATAAAGCTTATGTTCAACTTGATGAACTTTTTTAGCAAAAGTTTCGATGGTATCTTCGGGTGCAATTTCAATTGGTGTCTGAGCAATAATGGGTCCTGTATCCATTCCTTCATCGACAAAGTGAATCGTTACTCCTGAGACCTTAACTGGATAGCTAAAAGCTTGTTCAATCGCATTTTTGCCCGGAAAAGCAGGCAATAAAGAAGGATGAATATTAACAATTCGATTAGAATAAGCAGTAAGCAAAGTAGGACCGATTAAACGCATATAGCCAGCGAGTACAATCCAACGAATTTGAAATTGCTTTAGTATTTCAAGAACGGCTTGCTCATATTTTGCTTTTGCAGCAAATGATTTTGGGGCTAGGGCATAACTCTCTACATCAAGAGCTTGAGCGCGCTTTAAAACTTTAGCTCCGGGACGATCACATATTAAAAGTGAAATTTGTTCAGGCCAGTGCTCTTGTCTTGCCACTTCGACAAGACTTTGAAAGTTGCTTCCACTTCCCGAAGCGAATACAGCAATACTCACACCTATTCCCCTCCTGTAAATACGAATCCTTGATCTCCTGAAACGATCTGTCCGATGTGATAAGCTTTTTCGCCTAATTCTGAGGCAGCTTGAATGACTTCCTCGACTTCACTTTCAGATACAACGAATACCATTCCAATCCCCATATTGAATATCCGATACATCTCTTGCCGAGATACCTGTCCTTTTTCGGCAAGAAAACGAAAGATAGGTGGGACTTCCCATGAATGCATATCGACCTGAGCCATTAAGCCAGCAGGTAAGATCCGGGGGACATTTTCGACTAACCCACCCCCAGTAATATGCGCTCCACCTTTTATCGTAAAGCATTTTTGTAAAGCTAAAAACGAGCGGACATAAATCCGTGTCGGTGTAAGAAGTTCTTCCTCCCATGTCGATTCACTACCCGGTACTCGCTCTTTGAAGTCAACGGATGAGTCCGATAAGAGTACCTTTCTTACCAATGAAAAGCCATTACTATGAAGTCCATTGGATGCTAGTCCAATCAATTGATCTCCTACTCGAATATCTTTTCGTGGCAATATCTGATCTCGCTCAACCACACCAACACAAAATCCAGCTAGATCATATTCCTGATCTTGATACATTCCTGGCATCTCTGCTGTTTCTCCGCCCAGTAATGCACAGCCTGCTTGCTCGCAACCATCCGCAATTCCTTTTACAATCATTTCTGCCTGTTTAGGATCTAGGTGTCCAGTGGCTAAATAGTCAAGGAAAAAAAGCGGTTCCGCTCCTTGTACGACAATATCATTGACACACATCGCAACACAGTCGATCCCAATCGTATCATGGCGATCCAAAGCAAACGCAATTTTCAGCTTAGTTCCTACACCATCGGTGGCTGATACTAATACCGGCTGATCATAACTTTGAAGTGCAAATAATCCAGCAAAACCACCTACATCTCCTATAACTTCTGGACGAACAGTTCGCTTGACATGTTTACGAATTCGCTGTACCATCTCGTTTCCTGCATCAATATCTACCCCTGCTGCCTTATATGCCTCGCTCATCGTTCTCCTCCTAACACCATCGGATACTGATTTTCTTCTTCGATTAAAGTCGGATACTGTTCTGTAAAGCAAGCAAGACAGTGCCCTCGATTTTTTTCATTTTCAGGGCGACCAATCGCTTCTAACATGCCTTCAACACTTAGGAATGATAAACTATCAGCTCCTAGAATTTTACACATTTCATCCAGCGAATGATTTGCGGCGATTAATGCTTTTTTATCTGCAATATCTATTCCATAAAAACAAGGACCAATCACAGGTGGAGAGCTTACTCGTATATGGACTTCGATTGCCCCAGCCTCACGCAATAGATTAACAATACGGCGACTGGTGGTACCACGAACAATCGAATCATCAACCATGACCACTCGTTTACCAGCTACCACTTCACGTACAGCATTTAGCTTCATCCGTACACCTTGCTCTCGTAACTCTTGTGTTGGTTGGATAAAAGTGCGACCTACATAACGATTCTTAATTAACCCTAATTCGTAGGGAATTTGTGCGGCTTCGGCAAAACCGATCGCAGCCGAAATACTTGAATCAGGAACACCAGTAACTACATCTGCCTCTACAGGAGCTTCTTCATATAGCTTTTTCCCTAACCGTTTACGTGCTTGATGGATATTAATCCCACCCAGATCACTATCAGGTCGCGCAAAATAAATATATTCAAAGGAGCAGATCGACCTGGGTTGTGGCTTTGTAAAATGAGTAGAAACCATCCCTTCACGATTTAACACCAAAAGTTCACCCGGTTGAATTTCACGGATAAACTTAGCTCCAACTACCTCAAAAGCACAAGTTTCAGAGGAAAAAATATATGCATCTTCTAACATCCCAAGCGAAAGAGGACGCAATCCATGTGGATCTAAAGCCACGATCAATTCCTGATTGGTCAAAATCAACAATGCATAGGCTCCAACAACTCGATTTAATGCTTCTTTTACTTGTTTTTGAAGTGTCTCTTTCTGTGAACGAGCCATAAAATGAGCGATGACTTCAGTATCTGTGGTGGTTTGTAAAATGGAGCCTGTTGTCTCTAACTCTCTCCGTAGCCGTACAGCATTAACCAAATTTCCATTGGTCGCTATGGCTAATTCCCCTTGAGCTTGGTTAAAGACGAGCGGCTGTGCATTCTTAAGACCTGTTCCACCTGTTGTCGAATAACGTACATGGCCAATCGCTATTTGTCCAGTCAATCGTTCGAGCTGGTCATTTTGAAATACTTCTGTGACCAATCCCATCCCACGATGAACTCGAAACTGTTCACCATCTGTGGTTACAATACCAGCACTTTCTTGACCACGATGCTGTAAAGCGTGTAAGCCATAATAAGTGAGACGGGCTGCTTCAGGGTGACCAAACACAGCAAAGACACCACATTCCTCATTTAATTGGTCGAGGTCAAAGATGGACTCATCGCGCATGGAATGGCCTCCTCATACTTTCGGGTTAATTCCTGTACGGATTCATGAATGACGGATTCTCCATTGATACAAATACGCATTTCTGGAACTTCGATTACTTCACCGAGATGAGTACACTTCACTCCCATATCTTCAGCCAATGCAATCAAATGCCAAGCCTGATTCTCAGGTACACTTAGTAAAATACGAGACTGGCTTTCACTAAATAAATAGGTTAACGCTGATAGCTGGGTTTTTGCCGTAACATTGGCTCCTAATCCGCCCGCGATACAGGATTCTGCTAAGGACATAGCCAGTCCACCTTCTGCTAGATCATGAGCTGAGTGAACGAAGCCATGACGAATCGCATGCAATACTACCTGCTGTACTTTCTTTTCTTTCTCAAGGTCAAGCACAGGAGGACGACCGCTTATTTTTCCTGTCACCAAACTTTGTAGCTCACTACCACCTAACTCAGCCAATGTTTCACCTAGCAGTAGAATGACATCACCTGCTTGTTTAAACGATTGAGTCATGATATGCTTGCGGCTGGTAATTAACCCTACCATACCGACCACTGGAGTTGGATAAATGGCTTGCCCTTTCGTCTCGTTGTATAAACTCACATTCCCACCAACAACAGGGGTATTTAGTTCTTGACAAGCCTCACTCATTCCTTGAATCGCTCCAGCTAACTGCCAGTATACTTCTGGTTTTTCGGGACTACCAAAATTCAAACAGTCGGTTAAACCGAGTGGCTCCGCCCCTGTACAGACGACATTTCGGGCTGCTTCAGCCACAGCAATTCGACCACCTTGGACTGGATCCAAATAAACATATCGAGCATTACCATCCGTACTCATCGCTAAAGCTTTATCTGTGCCACGAATTGCGATTACTGCAGCATCAGAACCTGGACATACGGCTGTACTTGCCTGAACCATATGGTCGTACTGTTGATATATCCAACGTTTACTTGCTAGATTGACAGAGGAAACAACCTGATGTAATCCTACTTGTGGATCGATATGTTGAAGTTGTTCTTCTGGACAAACTGATTCATTTTCTCTATAATAATCCGGTACTTTTTGTGCTTGTACATAGCAAGGAGCAGCATCAACGAGTGTGCGAAGAGGGATATCGGCTACTAGCTCACCTTGGAAAAATAAACGATAGCGATCTCCTTCGCTTACTCGTCCGATGACTGCTGAGGTTAAGCCCCATTTATCACAAATCGCTTGAACTTCGCTTTCTCTCCCTTGTTCCACAACGAGAAGCATACGCTCTTGCGATTCAGAGAGCATAATTTCATATGGAGTCATACCTTGTTCACGCCTCGGAACCAGATCTAAATTTAGGTCCATACCATATCCACCTTTAGCGGCCATCTCCGCACTGGAACAGGTAAGTCCGGCTGCTCCCATATCTTGAATACCAAGCAATAAATCCTTTTGCTCAACCATTTCCATACAAGCTTCTAAAAGCAGCTTCTCCATAAATGGGTCGCCAACTTGAACAGCAGGTCTTTTGCTTTCCGAGGTCTCATTTAACTCTTCAGAAGCAAACGTAGCACCATGAATCCCATCACGTCCTGTCCTTGCCCCCACATAAATCACCGGATTTCCAACACCCTGAGCTACTCCTTTTTGGAGTTCATCATGCTTCAAAAGCCCTACACACATGGCATTAACCAATGGGTTTCCTTCATAAGATGGATCAAATACCACTTCTCCACCAACCGTAGGAATTCCCATACAGTTTCCGTAATGAGCAATACCTGCTACCACTTGTTCAAATAAATAGCGGACACGTGCGGACGACTTTAAATCTCCAAAGCGGAGCGAGTTTAAAAGTGCAATCGGTCTTGCTCCCATCGAAAAGACATCACGAATAATTCCGCCCACTCCTGTCGCTGCTCCTTGAAATGGCTCAACTGCTGAGGGGTGGTTATGGCTTTCAATCTTAAAGACGACCGCTTGCTCATCGCCAATATCGATCACCCCTGCTCCTTCACCAGGTCCTTGTAAAACACGGGATCCCTGTGTAGGGAATTGTTTAAGTAGTGTTTTCGAATTCTTATAGCTACAATGTTCAGACCACATCACACTATAGATCCCCAATTCGGTCCAAGTGGGTAAGCGTTTCAGATGATGAATGATTTGTTCATACTCTTCCGACTTCAGTCCAAGCTCTTTATATAGGGTTTGTTCACGAATCATCTCAGGCGTAGGTTCATTGGGTAAGCTGATCACTTTTTGTTTAAGCTGCACCATTATTCTCCTTCCAATATTGAAGCATCGAAGTAAACAACTTGACTCCATCGGTAGACCCCATCCAATCGAAGATGGCTCGCTCTGGATGTGGCATCATCCCTAATACATTTCTTCTCTCATTACAAATCCCTGCAATATAATCGATGGATCCATTCGGGTTTTCACCTGCATAGCGGAAGATAATCTGTCCCTTTTGCTGTAGTTCCTGTAAAGTCTCCTCATCACAGTAATAGTTGCCTTCAATATGGGCAATCGGGATTCGAATCTGCTCCCCTTGACTAAAGCCAAGCGTAAAGGGAGTTTGGGTATTTTCTACAGATAAACGAGATATACTACATCTGAATTGTAGATGATCATTTCTTCGCATCGCTCCAGGTAATAATCCTGTTTCCAGTAAAATCTGGAATCCATTACAAATACCTAGCACTAATTTACCTTGGTCGGCCGCTTCACGGATCCCTTCCATGATGGGAGACTGTGCTGCAAGTGCACCTGTTCGTAAATAATCTCCATATGAAAAGCCACCAGGTATGATGATTGCGTCAAATTTTTTCAAATCGGAATCCTGATGCCAAACTGCTGTAACAGGTTGATCTAATACATCCTCAATCGCATGAATCGTGTCACGGTCACAATTAGAACCGGGGAAAATGGGAACAGCAAAGTGCATTAGGAAACCTCCTCCAGCTCATATCGGTAATTTTCCATCACTGGATTAGCAAGTAGCTTTTCACACATCATCTGGACTTGTGCTTCTGCTTGCTTGCGATCCACTTGATCCAAAAATACCTCTAATCGCTTTCCAATCCGTACTTCATGCACATTCTCTAACCCCAGCGAATGTAAAGAATTTTTCACTGCTACTCCCTGTGGATCCAGCACACTTTCTTTTAAAGTGACAAAAATAGTCGCTTTAAACATCTTCATTTCCTCCCAATCGTAATAAGATTTCTTGATATGCATCAGTGACTTGTCCTAAGTCCTTGCGAAAGCGATCTTTATCTAATATTTCACCTGACTGCTTATCCCAAAAGCGACAAGTATCTGGTGAGATCTCATCGGCTAATAGGATCTTTCCATCCAAAGAACCAAATTCTAACTTAAAATCAACAAGAATAATATGTTGCTGCTCAGCCCACTCATTGAGAAGCAGATTCACCTGTTTAGCGATTTTTTTCATTTCCATCAATTGCTCTTCGGTTGCTAGCTCAAGTACAGCAATATGATCCTGATTGAGAAGGGGATCTCCCAATTCATCCTGTTTATAGTAAAACTCGATGATAGGCTGGCTTAGCTTAAACCCCTCTGACAACCCTATACGTTTGATTAGTGAACCCGCTACTCGATTACGTACCACCACCTCCAAAGGAATCATGTTCATTTTTTTTACTAATTGTTCTGTCGGAGAAATCACCTTGATAAAGTGGTTTGGTATACCTCGTTCCGCTAGATATTGGAAAAACTTCGCTGTAATGCGATTATTCAGCTCACCTTTCCCTTCTAGCTTTGCTTTTTTCTCTCCATTAAAAGCGGTGGCATCATCTTTATATTTCACACGTAATACGTTTGGGTCTTCTGTCGTAAATAACTGTTTTGCTTTTCCCTCATATAAGAGTTGCTCCATTTCCCCCACCCTTTTACGTTTTGATTTTGCTAGCTCACCGTTTAAATTATTGACATTTCCTAAGTTACGCTTAGGTCTTATTCAAGACCTAAGCGTGTAAAGATGGTATCTACTTGTTTTAAATGGTATTGATAATTGAAACAATCCTCGATTTCTGCTGAGCTTAATGTGCTAGAGATCCATTCATCTGCTTCTACCAATGGTCTAAATTGCCGCTGTTCTTCCCAGGCTTTCATCGCTAAACGTTGTACACGATCATAGGCTTCTTCACGCTTTAGCCCTTTATCAATAAGGCTAAGTAAAACACGTTGTGAATAAATAAGACCAAATGTCCGATCCATATTGCGTTTCATATTCTCAGGGAAAACAGTTAGCTCTCTTACAATACCTGCAAAACGATTTAACATATAGTTCAGCAAAATAGTAGCATCAGGTAAAATAACGCGCTCAACAGAAGAATGAGAAATATCCCGTTCATGCCATAGAGGAACATTTTCATAGGCTGACATCATGTAACCACGAATGACTCGTGATAATCCTGTAATATTTTCAGAACCAATCGGGTTACGTTTATGTGGCATTGCTGAAGAGCCTTTTTGTCCTTTTTTAAATGATTCCTCTACCTCACGAACTTCGCTCTTCTGTAGTCCTCGAATTTCAATAGCAAACTTCTCAAGTGAAGTTGCGATTAAAGCTAACGTAGATAAATAAGCTGCATGGCGATCACGTTGTAAAGTCTGGGTTGAAATAGGTGATGGCTCCAAACCAAGCTTTTCACAAACATATTTTTCTACAAATGGATCAATATTTGCGTAGGTTCCTACAGCTCCAGAGATTTTACCTACACGTACTGTCTCGATCGCTTGTAACAACCGCTCGCGATTCCGTTTCATTTCGGCATACCAAAGTGCCATCTTTAAGCCAAAGGTTGTTGGCTCTGCATGTACACCATGGGTACGTCCCATCATAACGGTATACTTATGCTCAATCGCTTTATTTTTTAAAATCTCGATAAAACGATCCACATCTTGGAGTAGAATTTCATTTGCCTGCTTCATGAGATAAGATAAAGCTGTATCTACGACATCAGTGGAAGTTAAACCATAATGCACCCATTTCGACTCAGAACCCAATGTTTCAGCAACAGCTCGAGTAAAAGCAACCACATCATGACGGGTTTCTTGTTCAATTTCATGAATTCTTTCAACATTGATTTTCGCATTTTGCCGAATAAGGGATACATCTTCTTTAGGAATTACTCCTAACTCTGCCCATGCCTCACAAGCAAGAATTTCTACTTCTAACCACGCTTTAAAACGATTTTCCTCTGTCCAGATCGCGGTCATCTCCGGACGCGAATAACGTTGTATCATACTAATTTCCAACTCCTTCTCGTACGGTTGATTTAGCTATAATCGCCTGTTTTTCTGCTTCTGTCAATGAGGACCAAATGGGTAATTGATCAGCAATATTTAACGCTTCTGATAAGGTTTCAGCGAGTATGGTCATATGCCCCATTTTCCTTCCTCGTTTCGCTTCTGTTTTTCCATACCAATGTACTTTGCCTTGAGAAGGTAGACGCCCCATTTCGGCTTGGAATTTCTGAACATGTTCCCCCAAAATATTCACCATCACCGCCGTGGGTGAAATTAACTGAGGTGATTGCAAAGGTAAACCACATACTGCTCGGATCAACTGTTCAAATTGTGAAGTAACACAAGCATCAAGCGTATAATGTCCAGAATTATGAGGACGTGGAGCTAACTCATTCACCCATAGTCTTCCATCTTGTAATAAAAACATTTCTACTGCGATTAAACCGACTATTTGAAGCTGCTCAGCCACCTGGATGGCTAAACGCTTTGCATGGACAAACGACTCGGCTTCCATTGGTCCTGGTGCAATTGTCATATGCAAAATATGGTGACGATGAAGATTGACAACAGGTGGAAATGCTTCGATATCCCCTTCACTATTTCGGGCAACTACAACTGATACTTCTTTAATAAAGGGGACAAATTGCTCATAGATCAATGAATGATTCTCAGTAAATATCGTTTGTGGTAACCTTTTTACATCTTCCCAAGCATGGATACGCCATTGCCCTTTTCCATCATAACCTCCTGTCGCTGTTTTTAACACTCCAGGGATCCCCACTTCTTGGATCGCAGCTTGTAAGTCTTCCTGTGAATGAACAGCACGATATGGCGCGATCGGAATGTTTGCAGATGCTAATGCTTGCTTTTCCTTAAGACGATGCTGAGTGATCGATAAGAGACGACTCCCTTGCGGGACAGGCTTTAGGTTCTCTATCAATCGAACGAGATGAGGATCGATATTTTCAAATTCATAAAGGATCACATCCGATTTCTGGGCAAGCTTATGAGCAGCTTCTTGATCATCATATCTCGCAACAATATGTTCATCTGCTACTTGGCTAGCGGGACAGTCTTCTGCTGGGTCCATCGTTACAAAGCGATAACCAAGCTTTTTCCCCTCTAAAATGGCCATTCTTCCTAGCTGCCCACCACCTAAAATGCCAATGGTTTGGCCTGGTGACCAATGATTTTGTCTCTGCTTCATTTAAAGATCACTTTCCTTTAGTACTCGTTCTCGAATCGTTTCACGACGCACTTTTAGCTTCTGACGAATTGCTGAATCTTTGATGCCTAAAATTTCCGCTGCCAATAATCCGGCATTCACTGCGCCTGCATCACCTATTGCTACCGTTGCCACAGGTACGCCTCCTGGCATCTGTACAATCGAAAGCAAAGAGTCCAATCCATTTAAAGCAGAAGAACGAATCGGAACTCCAATCACTGGTAAAAGGGTCTTCGCCGCTACCATACCTGGTAAATGTGCTGCTCCTCCAGCTCCAGCAATGATGACATCAATTCCTCTTTCTTCAGCTTCTTCGGCAAATCGGTACATTTCATCTGGAGTGCGGTGAGCTGAAACTACTTTTTTTTCATAAGGAATATTAAGTTCGTTTAATACTTCACATGTTTTTTTCATGGTTGGCCAGTCCGAAGTGCTTCCCATTATTACACTCACTTTTACTTTTTCCATATTGCTTTGCTCCTTATATGGATCTTCAATTTATTTAAGTGAGGTTACATTCTAAAAAAATCCGTTTATCGCTTCCCCACTCACTCCCGTAGCCTTATCAGTCCATATAGTTTCTAAGAATAAAAATAGCCTAAACAGCCCTTTCCCCAGATTAAATCCGCATAAAACAGATACCCCTGAGAAAAACCACTGTTTAGGCAATGAAAAGCTGTTGCCATAAGTAAACTAATTGGAACCTTGATCCCCAAAAGACAAAATTCCATGATTTGCAACATACTTCATTTCGCACCTAAACAAGACTTTTCTCATAGTCAGGAAATTTACGGTTTCCCGGTAGAAACACTCAGGCCATATCCCCAAGCATATATGAGAAATCCTTTTTCAACCATAGTGTAACAGTGTCGCCATATAGAGTCAACATAAATACGAACGTTTTTTCACCAATACATTAAAAAGGTTCGCATTTAACGATTATCCTAGTTAAAATATTTATTGATAGTCTAAAAAACTAACCTGAATGTATTATCAAGTTAGTTTTTACAATATGATAATAGCTCTATGAACTATCCCTATCGCTAAAATTAATAAGATTCGTACAGTTTTTCGGTAACTTAACAACATCAATCCATCGAGCTACAAATTTCAATAAAGTGACCATCTGGATCAGCAACATAGGCTACTGTTTGCCCCCATGGCTTCATTACCGGTTCCATTAAGATCGGTACCCCTTGACTACGTAGATCTTCAATTACTGCTTTTACATCTTCTACCACAAATCCAACTTCAAATGTCTGTGATAAAGAATGCGAACTAGACACTTGTAAACCTGTTAATTCTTGTACACTCTTTCGACTATTCAAAGCTAAAATCGTAGCTCCCGTACGAAGCTCAATGTATGTACCATGTTCACCACGAATAGGTAAGCCTAAGCAATCACGATAAAACTCCTTTGACTTTTCTACATCCTTCACATAGAGAATGATATAACGCATCGACATCTTCACGGTAACACACTTCCTATCCCAACAGAATATTAAGAATATTATTGTATCATTCCATTATAGATAAGGGCAATACTCCTAATCGTTACCTTAAGGAACTACTTTATCAATAGTGTTGATATGCAAGACTGAGAGCATATTTTCGCCACTGTCTGATGATGGCTACGAGCGATAAGTCCTATCTATTTTTAGTAAATCGACGCTACAGATACTTTGTAAATATTTTTATATAAATACTTGACTAACAATTTTCACAAAGGGTATTATATAAACATATTAAACATAAATATTTATTAAGTTTGCCGAGGTGATTGATATGTATAATCCTTATGAAATAGAGGAACTCGCAAAAATCAGAGAATATGAACTAAGAAGAGAAGTACAAAGGGATACACGATTGAAAGAGGATAAAAACCAATGGAAATTCAAGGACTATTTGAAACACATCTTCATGTAGCAGATCTAAAACGCTCTGCTGCTTTCTACGAAGATATATTGGGATTAGAACTCGCATTTGTAAGCCCTCGTCAGGTTCGGTTTTATTGGGTTGGTGGCAAAGGACAGGCTATGCTAGGACTATGGCAAAAAGAGCCTAGTCAAATTCAGCGGCAACACTTTGCCTTTCGTATTTCACCCACATATATGGAGCAAGCGATTCATCATTTAAAGACTCACGGTATTCCCGTACACAACTTTTTAGCAGATGGAACCGATCGTCCCTTTGTTTTTGCTTGGATGCCTGCTGTATCGATCTACTTTGCAGATCCAGATGGTCACTCTCTTGAATTTATCTCTATGCTTCCAGATCCTCCTAAACCTGAATTAGGAGAAAAAGTATTTGCTTGGGACAAATAGGAAGCCTCGCATGGGCGAAAGAAAGATAGTTAGTGAAAAAGAAGAATAACTCCATCGGGAATGACTCTCGATTTATTTATATCATCTTAGCCAATATTTTCTCTTCGATCGGAAGTGGGATCACTTCCCTTACGATCTCCTGGCTTATTGTTCAACAACCTGATGGGGCTCAAGTTTATGGCTATACTTTTATCGGAGTGACCCTTACTTCATTTTTCTTATCACCTTATATCGGTTCCATCATTGATAAATATCCGCGAAAGAATTTTTTGCTATTTTCGCAGATATGGGGATTTAGTTTTGTATTAGCTTTAGCTTTCATCGCTCATAGCCAAGATAGTCTAACAATTTGGCAGCTCGTTATTCTTCAAGTTGTGGGCTCTCTGTATTGGAACTTTGTCTTCCCAGGAATCTTCGCTTTTGTTCACGAGATTTTTCAACCTGATCAATATCAAAAGCTAAATAGCGTATTAGAAGTACAAAACCAAGTTGCTTCCATGTTAAGTGCTGGGATCGCAGGTTTAATCATGACACATATACATGTTTCCACTATTTTATTTATCAATGCTATGACTTACTTGATTGGATTCTTCCTCTTTTTAGCAATTCCTTATACTAAGCAAAATCAAAAAAATAGAAACCAAAAAGTTCACTACTTAGAAAGTATGAAAGAAGGATTTATTTATCTGCGGAAAATGCCTTGGATCTCTTTATTTTTTATTTGCACCTTATCACCGTTTATTGTGATAATGATAGGGAATTACCTAGATCCAATTCATGTACTACATACATTAAAGGCAAATCCAAGCGCCCTAGGAACGGCTTCAGCTCTTTATGCGATTGGAGCTATCTTTTCAGGTATTTTTATAACCAAGTGGATGAAAAAACGGGGATCACATACGACTATTTTATGTACAGTAATTATTTCTCTGTTCTCAACCCTATGCATAGCACTTTCCCCTCATCTTTCCCTTTTTTATCTTGCCGCTTTAGGGAAAGGAATTGGTAATGCAGGTACGCGCATCTGTCGAAATACAATGATGATGGAAATGGTTCCTAACCATATCATAGGGCGCATTAGAAGCTGTATTGACGGAGTTGGATTAGGAATTCGAGTCATGTCTGTTTCTATATTTACCACTCTAATGGGCACCATAGGCACACGCGGTTCCTATTTCACTTTAAGTATTTTCCTTCTTTTCTCAGGGATTATCATCTATCTAAGTAAGTCAGCTATTGATTTTGCTATCTACAAGCGGACGAAGAAAGAATCGATTTCTTCTTTGTAAAGAGAGGAACGAAACAATAAATTTCAAATAAGTTAAAATAGTCTTGAATTATATCGGTTACTACCAACTTTTGTCCAATTATCTATACATAGAAACATCTAAGAGTTGAACTCTTAGATGTTTCTGTTCCTAGAGAAAAAGAGACTTTACACACAAGTATCGATCATTTCGTATAGGGATTATCCATGAATGGCGGTTTTCCTTTTTCATTTGACTTACATAACCTATACAAAGTTATTCAATCAGAAAAGGAAACTCTAGTTTGGCAGCCTCAAAAACATAGGAATTATCTATTGTTATTACCTTAGTCATCCCATTCTTCTTCAAAACCAGCAAACCAACTTAAGGCATGAAGACGTTCATATAAAATAAAAGAGTCCAAATGAATGAGTAGCTCTTTTCCTTCCTCTTCGGCTTCCGACATTGCCCAATAAACCCGATAATGTATATCAATCTGATCTAATATCTCAGATAAAGGACGTAATTTCGCTTGGGTAACAAAGGCATGGACAGATTCCCCTAAAGCTGGCATAAACTCACGGATTTCTGAGCCATCAATCTTCTCTTGAGGTAAACCAAGATAATCCACTTTTCCCAAGCACCAAAGTAATATCCATAAAGCTTCAACACGCCATGTTAAAATATTGGATCGCAACGCTTTTAGTGCCCAGGATTTTTCACCAGCATCTTTACCTGAAGTTGGAATCGAAAAAATTTCTTGCTCTCTTGGGCTTAATGAATCCCATAATCCTTCATCAATCGTCCATTGTACGATCTTTTCTGGTTCTTCATAAAAAATAACACCTAATAGGTTATATAGTGCTAACGCTCGTTTCGCTACATCTTGCGCCGAACGAGCTTGAATATCCGCCTCGCTGGGTAATACTGGAAAAGATGGATTTACTATTAAGCCAGATTGTAGTAACTTCTCTTCTGAACGTTGCTTTCTTAGTAATTGATACTTAGTCACAGTCATAGAATTAAAAATCCTTTCTATTATGTATCTTAATTTATAGACACAGCTGCACAGTCTTCTCCACTCATTCGTTCCTCATACCAATTGAGATAACTTAAAGATAAATGAGCAGCCAATGAATTATACCATAAAATTTAGAATATATGTTCCTGTAATTGGAATAAATCGCACTTTTTCGTGTCATATGATATCTTTTAGATATAAAGATCGCTTCAGAAAGTTGCTTAAAGTAGCTTTTCTAGAATAAAAAAACAATCCCATCTTTCTGATCGAAAGGGGCTATTTATGACGATCCATTCCTATCATGCAAAATTGATAACAGGCGAAGAAAAAGCCTTAGCCGACTTTGTTGGACAAGTCGTCCTCATTGTTAATACAGCCAGTAAATGTGGCTTTACACCACAATATAAAGAACTTCAAACATTATATGAAAAATATCATCAACAAGGCTTTGTCATTCTCGCCTTTCCTTGTGACCAATTTCGAAATCAAGAATTTACTGAGCATGACCAAATTGCTGAGTTTTGCCAAGTGAATTATCGTGTTTCATTTCCACTTTTTCAAAAGGTTGATGTCAAAGGTAAACATGCACATCCATTATTTCAGTATCTTACAGAAAATACCTCTGGTTTTCTTACCAAAACGATCAAATGGAACTTTACCAAATTCTTAGTAAACCAAAAAGGTCACGTTATAAAACGCTATGGTCCACCAACAAAACCCAGCGAAATTGAAAAAGATATTGTAGCTCTGCTAAAAGACTAACCAAAATAAAAAGAAGACACATTTCTTCGATGAAAAAGTCTTCTTTTTATTTATATAAACTTAGATTGCTTTTATATTAATTAAAAAGATACAACACCCATAGATTGACTGATTTACCCCCTAAATATATACTATTTATAACAGCATTTTTTCAATCTTATAAAACATATTAATATATATATAACTAACTTCATTCATATTGGAGGTGTTTGTTATGCTATGGACTATTCGATATAAAGATTCAGACAACCAATGTAAATATTGTGGAAAAGAGCTTACTGAAAACAATGGAACAAAAGTATGTCCAGAATGTGATTATTGATTTGATAAATATTTAGGAGTAAGGAAGTGATTAGATTATCACAATCAATCATCTTAACCCTAAATATCCTCTTTTAAAAAATTCATCCAACCCTTTAAAATACCGTTTAATAATATAAATCCTATTAATATAAAGGAATAACATATAGCTAAATCGATGCCCTGCTACACCTAGGAATTAGATGCGAGCCGTTTTTGTCTAGGATTAAATTCAAAAAACGATAAGCATTAAACCTCTAAGAAAGGGAAATGATATGCAAAGAGCATGGCATTACTTGCAAGAAAAATGGATAAGCTGGTTAATCCGTCTCCTTCTGATCGGTTTGCTAATGTTATTAGTTTATTATGGTTCTAAGCTTTGGATGCAATATGCTCACTCAGAGGCTTTCAAGGGTGAAGTGAATGCAGCTATTATCACTGGAGTTGTAGGTATTGTTACTTTAATTGGAACAACGATCTTTAATGGAATCTTAAGTGGCCGTTCTCAACATATTACTATTCGTGATGAAATCTTAAAAAGAAGAATAGAGGTTTACCATCAACTGCTTGACAATAGTCGAAAAGTTCATCAGGCGTTTGATAAGTTTTTAGTTAAAGACCCCTCAGTTACTAATAAGCAAGCAGTTCAAGACGCCCTTCTCGAATTTGATAACGTATTTCAGTTCAACCGTTTTTGCCTTTCTAAGAGAGTTGAAGCAGAAATTCGTTCCTATCGTTCCTTCTGTCAAAGCTTTCTTAAAATGTTAGATTACTACACTGTTAAAGATTTTGACCTTCACCTCCAACGTATGAACTTCCATTCAGACAAAGTCATCCTCACCTCTACCTTATCCCAAACCATCTTTGATTACCATCAGAACCTCTTTTTAATTGTACAAGCAGAACTAGGCTTAAAGTCCATTGATAAAGCGATTGATCGCTTACGTGATTCTTAATCACATAATGATAAACGGGGAAGTATCACGTATAAATACGCAAAGCTTCCCCGTTTCGAAACACCAAAAAGCCTCCTATATCGATGGCTTTTTATCGTGGATAAGTTGTTTTTGCCATAGGCATATCATATTTTTGTTCGGCAGGATTCCAAAAGTGATTTTTCTTTATGCGTTTATCCGAAATCAAGAAGTAGTCATAAAAAGGCTTTTGTTCATCTGTAGGTCCAATCGGATCATCAAAAGTGGCATCCATATGGTACCAATTCCCTTTGACTTTAACTAAATTCCAAGCATGCCCAATCGGTTTTCCTCCATTAAAATCTGAAATCGCCTTTCCAGTCACAATATGTGCGTCTATTCCTGCTTGTTTTAACATTTTAAAGGCTAGCATACTATATCCATAACATGCTGACTCCCCATCAAACAATGCAGAATAAGCTGTATTACTCTCACGTCCATTGTCTCTAAGTACATATTTTACATGGTTGACTATATAATCATGGATCGTTTTTACCTTTTGATACTCTGTCATATCTGGTTCAATTAACTTATCCACAATTTGTTCCACTTTTTCATCTACAGCATCCGTTTCTTCTTTACTCTCCCGATATACGATCTCATCAAACTGAAGGATTACCTCTTCATTCCATTCCGAATATGTCCATTTACAAGTATATTTTTCGATGACATGTTCTAGATATTCGTGTTCACGTAAAGCATGATCAAGCATCTTTCTAAATTGGCGGTCAAATTCTTCTGTCATTTTTTCTCGTTTTTCTGCAGCTTTTAATCCTTTGTATTTAGCCATCGTTTGCGAGTCAACCTGATATTTTACAGTAAATGAAGGATCTCTATTTTGAATATGTTTGGCAATCGTTGTCGGAATATCCTCTTTTTCCATAGCAGATCCTTGTTTTTCATGAAAGCTTTGTATCTGTTTTACAGCACTTTGGATAGTCGGAAGTGTTTGATGGATTTCTGACCACAACGGTCGAAAAAGCCATAAACCTAGTACGACCATCCCTAAACACAAAACAAAAGTTAAGAGCTTTCGCATGTTTTCTCTCCCTTAAATACTTATCCGGTTCTACTTATTTTTACTATATCAAAACTAAACCCTCTTTAATATAAATAAAAATTGAATGGTTAAATTTCCTAACATACGATTTTCATTCCAAATATATAAGTAACTTATCCCCTCCCCACTCCCCTTAATTACAAAGACGATTGATACCTATCTTTCCATTATCACGCCTTATAGAAAGTCCATTTAGACTCAAATATCTTTTTCCTAATTCCATGATTGCGAGTTGGTCACCTAATGCAGCTGCTTGTAATAAGGGATCATTTTCTTTCATTTGTATTGTTTCAGCAACTTGTGTCTCTTTGCTAAATAAGTGATCTACCTCAAAATGTTTGACTTTCATTGCTTTTCTTAACCAATATTCCCCAGTACTATTCCACTTTTCTTTATTTCGGCCTCTATTTTCTGTAAACAAATAGTACTTAACTAGTTGAGTCATCGCTTTGAACTCCCCGTGATGTGCAGCTTTTTCAAGCCACATTAACCCTTCTTGTCTATCTTGCAGGAACCCTTTTCCGTGCAGATATCGCTCAGCCAAGTTTAGCATGGCTTGACTACTTCCCAACTTTGCCGCATGAATCAACCATTTTTTCCCTTCCTCTGATGACGGTGAAAAATCAATTCCATCTATCAGTCGGTTCCCTAACTCCAAACTTGCTTGCTTATCTCCCAAAATAGCTGCCTGCTTTAACAAACTCTTCCCCTTTGCCAAGTCTCTCTTTACTTCTTTTCCTCGTATATAGTACAAACCAATCGTACGTATCAAATTTTTTAGATTTAATTCAATAGCCCTTTGTAACCATTTTTGTGCTTCTCGCTCATCTTTTTCTAATCCTTTACCATCCAATAATCGTAAAACTAGCAAATCAATAGCCTGAGGATCATTTTGTTCTGAGGCATGGATCAACCACTTTTTAGCTTTCCCACTATCTTTAGCTAATCCTTTTCCCTTTAGATAGCGAATTCCCAATTCAAAAGCAGCGGCCCGACTCCCTCTCTCTGCTGCCATCTCTACCCATGCGAATCCTTCTTTCATTTCATCTCTACTTAAAAAATACTTTCCTACTTCGAACATCGCTTCACTATCATCTAAACTAGCTGCCTGTTCTAACCATTTTTTTGCTTTCTCCAAATGAAGAGGTAAGTGATTACCGATCATATACTGTTTACCCAAGATTCTCATAGCTAGTGTTTCATTATAACTGGCTGCTTTCTCAAGCCATTTTCTACCGGTTTCACGATCTTGTATCACACCACTTCCACTTAACAATAGCTCTCCCCAATATACCATCGCTAATGGGTTCTCTTGGTGAAGTGCTTGTGCTAGTAAAGTGATCCCTTGATTTGGATTGGATGATAGCCCTGCACCGATGATCAGCCTTTTTCCTAACTCGGCTTTAGCAATAAGACAACCAGATTCAACTGCTTTTCGTAACATTTTTTCTCCTAATGGGGGGTCATTTAAAATTCCCTTACCATCGATAAATCGTTTCCCAAGCTGTACTAAACGTTCCAGACACCCCCATGTTTCTCCCCATTCTAGTCCATTTAGTGTACTCTCCATCTTCGCTTTTCTGATCCACTTCAAACCCTTATTCATATCTTGCTTCAAAAAAATACCATCGATTAAAATTTGCCCTAGCTCATACATCGCTTGAATATGGCCTAATTGGACAGCCTGAGCTAGCCAATTCTCCCCTTCTTTCGTTCTGCCATTTTGAATCAAATAGATACCCAAAAGACATTTGGCTTCTATATCATTTAATTCTATGGCTTGGCGTAACCATGATTCACCTTCGGTAACATTTTTTTTAACACGCATTCCTTCCAAATATAATGCTCCTAGGCTCTTAATGGCTGGTAAATAATAAGCCTCTGCTGCTTTTCGTATCCAATATTCCCCCTCTTGCCAACATTCCATATCCCCTTGTGATAATAGTTGAATTCCTAGCTCGTACATGGCAGGAACATAACCTGACTGAATCACCAACTGTAAGCCAACCTTATTCACTCCTGTGAAACGCCCTAAAGAACGCCAACCTTTTTGAATTAACTCATAGATCCATGTATAAGCACCCGCTTGCACCTTTTGTTCTATCCAACGTAAAACGATTTTTCTTCCCCTAGGATCTCGCTCTTTTCGTTCCTCTGTCCAATACATTAAAAATTGAATGATGAGATGATCAGCTTCCTGCTTTTCTAACTGCCGATCCAATTGTTCAAGCCAACTTAGCAACTTCTCACAAGCATACTCGGTATCTTCCAAGTGCTCCCTGATTTGCGATGGACGATCATATACTTGTTCTTGCACAATTCTACCAATTGATTCATCCCATTCCTCTAAGAGACCAATTAAGGTAGGTCTATCTATTTCCCATCCACACCATGTCAAATAAGCTTGAAGAACATCTACTGGAACAGGGTCAGTAGGGACAAAAAAATGTAAAAACAGCTGAGCATCACAAAAAATAGACTTTTCTTCGTATATTTTCCATTTATGCTCATATGGAGTTATTGTTTTGTTTGCTACATGATCTTGAACGAGACGATCCAGATTCCAATGATAAACGGATCGATTTTGAAGTAACCATTTTTCTGTTAAACTAAACGATTGTGTAAATAATAGTGCTGTTACTCCCATTGGTAGAAACTCTGGTAATATCTCTAATTTATCTATATTTAAATCAAACTTCTCTATATGGTCTAATAACAAAAAAAGCTCTCCTCTTTCTTTAACAACTCTCTCCAATGTAAAATAGATGACTTCCTTCCAAGATTCAATAGAAAGATCTAACTCCAAAAAAGAGAGTGGTAGAGGCTGGACCAATAATGTGTTAGCTTGACCGATAATCGATAATGCCAGATCAAAAACATGTTCTGTATTCCTACAATCATGAAAAATTACTTCAGGGAGCCAAGGTGCGACATTTAACACTTCTTTTGCCTTACTTCCTCTTATTTCTATAGCATTTTTATATTCACTCATCCATTTTTTACATAATGATGATTTTCCTATTTCTCGCTTGCCGGTTAAAAGAATATATTTTCCAAATGTGCTATCTAAATCAAGTTGTTGTAGCTCTTTATTAAATAAATACGTATCCATTAAAGCTCTTTTTTCTTCTGATTGTGGAAAGCTCTGTAATATACATTTGATTTTATCATAGGAAAATTCACGAACAATGAGGAAACGCAATTGATGATAAATGCGCTGCTGATGAACAAATAGGGGAGCCAATAGAATTGCAAGAGTAGCAGGAATTAATAATCCTTCCCATTCAGGTGGAATCCCCGCTGGATGGTGTAAAATACGGTTACGTATCACTCGCGCCATATAAATAAGTCGATGAATAGGATCATGTGTCACTCCCGTCTGACTCTCTTTTTCTGTCAGTAAACCCAAATAGCTAATCATATAGTAAAGCCCTACTCGTTCATCCTTCATCTCTTCACGTCGCTCAGGATAAATGATTTGGAAAATAGCCTTTAACCAAATCTCCACTTTCCCAAGCAGAGATTTTGCCATATAAAAACGCTGTTCAGGATTAACCTTAATTAAGTCACTTAAAAAATCACGAAATGTCTTTAATTCGTAAAAGTAGGGGTCATCCTCACAAAAAATTAATAATCGATCTCCCAAAAGCAATACTTCTTTCCATTTATCTTTACTCCAAGCAAATCGCTTGCTTTCTGTAAAATAAGGACCGACTGATTCCCAAAAAAAATTAGCTCCTTGATCAAATGGTAGAAACTGTAGGTTCATATCATCACCTCAATCGATTAATCAGTCCCATTTTTAATACTTGAATCGCTGAGCCATTCCCCATTTCTGCTGCCTTATTAATCCAAAATAAACCCCTTTCAATATTTCTGGGTAGCCCCATTCCAAATAAATAACGCTTCCCTAGCGAATACATCGCCGAGGTATCCCCTTCCTCTGCTGCCTGTTCTAACCAAGCTATCCCCTTATCTGAATTTTTAGGTAAATATTCCCCATCTAAGTAACCGTTTCCTAAATCATTCATCGCTTGCGATAGGCCAGCATAAGCCGCCTTTTCCAACCATTTCTCCCCTTCTTCCAAATTTTGCGGTAGACCATTACCTCGTAAATAACGCCTCCCTAGTTCGTACATGGCTTGTTTTTGCCCCGTTTCTATCCAGCGATGGAGTAACTCAAGTCCTCGATTTATATCTTGAATCTCCCTTGGTGAATCTATATAAAATCGAATCAATTCTTGTAAACAATGCGTATTTTTAAGTGCTGCTTTTTCTAGCCATAGTAACCCGTCTTCAATCCTTGGAATGACATAAGTCCCCTTTAGTAAATGTTTCCCCAGTTGAAGCATCATCATTTCATTACCTGTATTAGCGCCCCTTTTTAACCATTTTTCACCTCTTTGCCAATCCCTTTTGACCCCATTTCCTGTAAAATAACGTTTCACTAATTGAATCATGGCATCTGTACTTCCTGCACTTGCTGCTCTTTCAAGCCAAGTTACCCCAGCTTCAGGATTTCGTGATAGATATTTCCCTTCAATCATATACTGTCCCATTGCGATCATGGCATGAACTTCTCCCGCTTCAGCCGCTCTTTTTAACCATTTTTCTCCTTCTTTATTATTGTTCTTAAATAAAAACGTACTCAAACGATACATCGCTCGAGGACATCCTAACTTAGTTGCTTTATTGAACCAGTATTTTGCCTCTATGATCTCTTTTTTTACAGTATATAAGTAGTCTCCTAAATTACTCATGGCACGAGCAAACCCTTGATCTGCTGCTTTTCGTAACCATTCTTCTCCTTGTTGTTCATCTTGTTCAATACCATCTCCACGAATCAAACGCATTCCCAAATGATTCATAGCTTGTACATCTTTTGCTTCAGCGGCCATCCGAATCAAACTTTCCCCATGATTCGAATCCTGTGACACATGAATCCCTTTTAAATAATAAGTCCCTAATTGATTCATCGCTGGTGGATAATAGGCTTCAGCTGACAATGTTAAACAATAGAAGACAAGGTCATCGACTTCAGTTTTTCCTTTTTGATTCACACTTGCAATTTGATATAAGAGTTTAAATTGCTTTTTTCTACCCAAGTTGGTTATCAATTTAGTGATAACTTTCCTTACAGAATGAATGTGCATCTCCCTTTGCTCAATACATTTCCTGACAAACAAAAGAATGGCTTCACTCACTTCTTCTTGTTCTATCTCTTCAGTGGTTAGCCTCATAAACCAATTAGCAACTTGCTCAACCGAGCGACAGAAATCAAGCTGACTATAATGTTTTTTCCGTAAATAATTGATAAAAGCGGTTAAATAAAGTTGAAAAGGTCGGTCTGGGTATTGGACGGTTAATTGTTCTTTCACTGAGTCTAAAATATGCTTAATTTCTATAAGTTCTTTTTGAAATCCTCTAAAGCTTAGATAAGAATTGATTTGCGAGAGTGAAAGGTGGGCAGGATAGATAGTAAGAAGGAGCTGTTTTATTTCCTTTAATATAATTTTCGCTTCATTGGGGAAGAAAGATGGAGACCATTGTTTCATTAAGTTTCCAAATAAATACTTTTCTGATGATTCTGGGTGATAAAAAAAACAATTAGGTTGATTTTTTCTACGTAAAAATTCCATGATCTGCTTCGGCCAGCCTCTTGTTTCTTCCCATAAAAAGTCTACTTCATGATCCTCTTCCTCTAAACCTATAATTGCAGCTGTTTCTTTTTTTGAGAGTTCAGTAAGGTGAATCGTGTAGCTTCTTCGCTCCTTCGTTAGCCAATCACCTAGCATACTATGCATTTGGGTCGTTACAAGAATCGTAACTCCTGCCGGAAGTTCTTCAGGGAAAATTGCTAACCAAGAAGGGTCAGAAATAACTGGGTCAATCCCATCCAAAATCACAAGGATATTACCACGCTCTTTGGTTAGCTGTCTTAAAACTGTGAGCCATTTCTTTTTTTGCTCATAGATATCAACTCCTAATGGATCACTATCCATTAGCGGGATCGTTTCCAACAATAATGTATTAGCTTGCATGGTTAAGCAACGAATCATCTGGGCTGGAGATATCGATCTATTGCCCATAAAAAAAAGGGAGCTAGGTAACCAAGGGGCAAATTCTTGATCTTTTCCATGATGGATTCTCCAATAATTGATAGGTAATATGTCTTCAGTTAATTGACAACAGAGTGCTGTCTTACCTATGCCGGCAACTCCAGTAACGAGGATATACATTCCATGATTTCTCTTCTTTTCATAAACGATCTCTTTAACTTCTTGAATAGCATCTTCACGTCCTTGAAAGAAACGAAGATGCTCCTTCCTCTCTCTTTTCATTTTTAGAAATACATGAAATAGCTCATCCCACTGCAAATCACGAACAGTAAGAGTGGACAAACTTGCTTGAAGGGCTTCATATTTTTTATATAACGGGGCAAGAATTACTATCAAAGTTGCTGGAAGCATCAGCTGATTCCAATCTTTCGGTGGCGAACACGGGTAATGGGTTTGACGGTTCCGTATTAGTCGGGCAATCATCATTAATTTTTTAACATCACAGCTTGACTCTTCCCTGGCTAGGTCAATCTCTATTTCGCTATATAACTCATCATTGGTAAGCAGTTGTAATTTATGATACAGCATAGCAAGTGATCCATTCTCTGTAACTCCTGCTAGTTCATTCTGTTCCCCTTGATGGATGAAGTAATAAATAGTTTTCAGCCAGATCTCCAGTTTAGCCAAAACTCTTTCTATATTCGCGTGGGTTCTTCCTGACTTGGTATAAATTCGTGATAAAAACCAAAAAAAGTCATGTATCTCTTTTAAGTTGGGGTGATACTTACAAGCTTGTACAACACGGTCTCCCAATAATAAAATCGAGTCAAGTTGTGACAATAATCCTTTATATTGATGATCGTCGATCAAATATTCAGTCAAATACTTCTCAAATACTTCCTTCCCTGATCTAAAAATATGATTCAGATCTGTCAAAGAGATCCCTCACTTTAAATTTTAAAAAAGTATAGTTCCACCATTAATAAAAATACCCGTTTTTCCTCTCGTATCAAACATATTTTCATGTGGGCAATAATAAGCAGCGAAATTTTTACTTCGCTTATCTTGTTGTCGAAATTCATACCTGATGATCCCCTAAAGAGAATCATGTATATGTGTCCAAACGCCAGTGGAGTGTTATATCAAACAATAGTAGGGATAAATTGGCGAAATCGGACACATTGAATCAGGAATCTTCTAGACATAAGGATTTCTTCTATATTTTAGTAACAGTACATACCAAAAAGCCATCCAGAAAAACTGGATGGCTTTTTGGTATGCCTGGCAACGACCTACTCTCCCAGGGGTCTGCACCCCAAGTACCATCGGCGCAGAAGGGCTTAACTGTCGTGTTCGGGATGGGAACGAGTGGAACCCCTTCGCTATAATCACCAGACGTTTCCCGGAATCTGCGATTCTGGGACAATATTGAGATGTGTGAATCACACACCTTGAAAATTAGAAAGGAAATGAAGTCAGAGTGAGAGTAAGTAGGTTAAGCCCTCGACCGATTCGT
>NZ_KZ845674.1 GCF_003313465.1 Thermoflavimicrobium daqui | reverse complement strand
ATAGTAAACGAAAAGAAACGATTGAAAGAGTTTTTGCAGATATGAAAGAAAAGCATGGTATGCGTTGGACAACGCTTCGTGGGAAGCGCCGAGTTCAAATGCAGGCGATGCTACTTTTCGCTGCCATGAATTTAAAGAAACTCGCCAATTGGCGATGGAAAAACCATCGCCTTCGTCGATTTTTTTATCAATTAATTAGTAAACCCCTTCTGAATTCGTTTTTCAGAAGGGGTTTATCTACAGTCTGAAGGATATTTTAGAATATCCTAACCTTTACTTTAGAGAAATGCCCTTAACGAAAGAACAAAAAGAAATGATTTCTCATCTCTTAGCAGCTTTTTATATTAAACAATCAAGTAATAGATGATATGGTGAAGTTTGTTTATTTGTATGCATAGTTACCTTAAAAACATGAAATGCATTTTAGATATCCTCTTTACTTTTATGAATAAGGTTTTTATATAAATTTAAATATTGTAAAATATACTGTCTTGTTATTATAATTATATCAAGAGTAAATATTAAGTTAAGTTTTACGGAGGAGAACCATGAATACAGAAGAAATTAAAAGGAAATTTCCTAATGAATTTCCACTTTTATTAAAAAATAAGAAGTGGCCTTGGATTATTTTAGGAGTTATAGTTATTGGAATTATCTATCTAATAGGGTGGTTTTCCGTTTCAAAACCAGAAGATATTACAAAAGACTTCATCGAAGCCATTCAACAAGGTGATATCGACAAACTAGAGGACTTACTTACAGTAGAAAATAATCAACTGTCATTGGAAAAGAAACATCTGCAACATCTTATTAACTATTGCAGAAGTAATCCCAAATATTATAATCTTCTTATTGAATCTCTCAATTTTCAAGTTAGTGGAACTGTTCCCTTTTCCCTTTCTTCAGATAATACATTAAATCAAAACCAAGTAAATTATCTTAGCAACTTTGATATTTATCTAAAAAAACATGAACGAATCTTATTTTATGACAACTACTCCCTCGTTCTTCGCCCCTATAAAATGATGATTCAAGTGACAGAACCAGATGTTATTATTAAAGTCGATGGTAAAGAAGTGTTTAAGTCAACTACGAACAATAATATATACACTTCTAAACCACTTTTACCTGGAACATATGAAATCAAAGCTGAGAAAGATTATCCACTCGTAAAGCTAACTAAAACAGAAATGGCCTCATTATACGGATGGCAAAACCAATTTTATGGTAAAAAAATTGAATTAGACAAGGAATCCATACGATTAAAATCAGGTGTCCCAGGAACAGAAGTGTATGTCAATGGGAAATCTATCAATCAAACAATACATGATGATATTTATAAGCTGGAACCTGTTTCCCTTGACGGAAATACTAAAGTTCAAGGAGTATATGAATTTCCTTGGGGAAAGGGCAAAAGTAAAGAAATAATCTTATCCGAAAATGATAATCAAGTAGATATTACTCCAAATCCCATTGTATCTAATGAGTTGCAAACACAACTTGTTGAACTCACTAATAAATTCGCAAAAGAACTTACTCAGGCAAGGAATGAAAAAAATGCAGATTATTTAACAACAACCGACGATAAAATGAAAAGTATCATTTCTAGTTCGCTTAGTTTTTCCTCTTATGAGCTGGAATTATTAGGAACGCGTATTGACCTAGATAATGCAACTTATGAACAAGTGGGTACCAGTAAATACAAAGTTATACTTCCCGTTGAGTTTCATCAAATCAATAAATCAAATGAAGAGTTTAATACTTATCTTATTAGTTATAGTTATGATTCATCCACAAAAAGTTGGATAGTATCTCATACAGAGGCACATCTTCCAGTAGATGAATTCAAAGGGAATAATGTGGTTAAAACCGAATTTAAATAGCCAAACAAAACTCTTAGATAATCCAAAGTAGTTATCACTCTCTCAATATCAAAAGTTAACTTATAAGAATACTAATTTTAAAACACCAGTCAAACATCAGTTAGATTATACACATAGGAAAAAATCACCTTATATTATTTTATAGAGATAATGCAAGGCACTTAATTTCCCTAGTATTTCTTATTGTACTAATAGCGATTTAGGCTTTGTAACAAAGAGGAAAAGTAGAAAAGTTCCTTAATGACTTTAAAACTCTATCACAGTATGATCTAATCACTCATTATACTGAACAAGACTATTTTGATCATAAATAAACCCAATCACCTCCCTTTTGCTTCTTATGCAAGTAGACGGTGGTTGGGTTTTCTCTCATTAAATATCCGTTATAGTTTAATCCACATAACGACGTGCTCCAGCGAACTCCTCTTTATACCCAGGTGTATCGACTGGGATAATTTCTACTGTTTTCGCTGAGTTCGGTGAGTGGATCATCATGCCATTTCCGATGTACATGGACACATGGTGGACTCTTCCTTTGCCATTGTTGTATGCGTAGAAGAGTAGGTCTCCCGGTTTTAAGTCTTTCGGATCGACTGGCTTACCACTTTGGGACTGTGGTCCAGAGTCACGGGGAATAGTGATCCCGTGAGATTGATGTACCGTGAAGGTAAAGCCGGAGCAGTCAAAGCCAAAACCACTGGTTCCAGCCCATAGATAAGGGAGGTTTAAGAATTTCTTAGCCGTTTTGACTAAGTCTTCCCCTTTCGGCTTGGGAATATCCTTGACTGAGCGATACTCTTTACCATCGCCTTTTTTGATCCAACCTATCTTTCCATTGGGTAGTAAAACGGAGTAGGCCTTGGATGTAACCGCTACCAAAGGTAGGCGTGTATTATAGCTGATTTCCATCCAAGTATCCTTGAAATTCGGCTTTTTATATAAGTTCGCTGTTGTTTGGGTAACAAGAACAAAAGGTCCTTTTTCTTTTAATGCAAATTGTTTGTTATAGGTAAGCTGACGTGCGGGCATCCATCCTGGATATCCCCGTGAGTCTCTTGGGGTTGGCTGACCATGTACAACAACTTTCACCCAGTCCCCTTTGCGCTCGTCAATGGTTACCTTATTTCCCAGCAAGGCTTGTGTCTCTAAGTTTCCAACGAGCCAAAGCTTATCATCCAAGTTCATCGAACGGGTCCATTTCCATAGATCGACTGGATTGGTCGTCGATGGTTCGTCGATCGGACGTGCGATATTAGGCTCTGTCCATACCGTGGCCGCAGCTACATCGATATAAGCCGTTTCTTTTTCAGAAGCCTGCGGTGTTTCTGCCAAGGACATCGGTGCAATTCCGATGACTAGGGCTAATGCTAGAAAAATCGAAAATAGTTTTCGCACTTTTCCACCCTCTCCCAAATATAAAAATACGATTTTTCAATACTATTTTAACATTTTTATGATATATTGAAATAACTATTTTCTAATTTAGATATAATTTACTATTTTAAAAAGCTACTTCCTTATCAAATAAACCCTATTTACTGTTACAATAAAGATAGATTCGATGCTAGAAAGATAGGATACGCTCCTCAACCGTGAGCGCATTTTCCCATTCACTCTGATTTCAGTTTGCAAGAAATTTTGATATATATCTCCATAAATAGAAAGGAACCAATCCATGAGTGAAAAATACCTGATTGCTTGTGATTTAGATGGTACTCTTTTGACGAGCGAAAAAAAGATTTCCAAGCGCACCCAAGATGTACTGACTACACTATCCCATTTAGGTCATAAGGTGGTCATTGCGACTGGGCGTCCCTTTCATAATAGTTATCATATTTATCAAGCGCTACAACTACAAACCCCGATGGTCAACTTTAATGGCGGATATGTTCATCATCCTGAAGATCCTTCTTTTCCCAAGAGAATCGTCCCTCTCTCATTAGAACTAGCTAAAAAAGTGATTCGGATTGCCTATGAAAAGGACATTCACAATATCCAAGCTGAATGCTTAACTGGCAATTATCTTGAAATCGAGGAAAGCAATATTTCTTTTCTATCTGAGCTCAAAGACCAACGAAAAGTAGATAATATGTTCGAAAATCTCCAAGAAAACCCCCATTGTCTCGTATTTTATTCTCAACATAAGGAAAACATGGATCATTTCGAGTATATTTTGACAGCCGAACATCCTCATGAAGTGACCGTTCATCGCTGGGGTCCACCTTATCACGCGTTGGAAGTCATTCCCCACTCCATTAATAAAGCAAAAGGGCTTCAATATGTCACTGAATACTATCAAATTCCCAGTGAAAAAGTCATTGCATTTGGGGATCAGACCAATGATTTCGAAATGATTCGGTTTGCGGGGCATGGTATTGCCATGGGTAATGCATTGGAAGAGTTAAAACAGGTGGCTAATGATGTGACTAGCACCAATGAAGAAGATGGGGTCGCCCTTTATTTAGAAAAGTTTTTTCAACTATAATTAAGGCTCTAAAAGAAACTAGCACCTAGCTTTGCTACTGATAAGCTAGGTGCTAGTAGTTTATCTTAAGCGTTCAATTAAAATAAAAATCGCCTCTATCCAAATACCAGCTTATATCTATACTTAACTTCCCATCCAACTATCTTACCCATAGCATATATTCTGATAAATGGATCGATTGCTCTTCAAGGGGTCTATCTAAATCCATCGATGCAAAATGATTGAAATATAAATTTTCCCATCGCCAAAATTTAGGTTTTCTAACAAATTCAACACCTCTATCCTAAGGGAAAGGGATGAATGTGGGTATTTGGGACATATTCTATTTCATCATTCATGTGGGATATTGGCATTACAGTTGGGCGATTATCATTTTGATCCTTCGTAGATAATATATATCATATGGGAGATGGTGGAAGGGGAATGTACATGACTACGCTGGTACGAAAGTGGGGCAATCGTCTTGTTATCCATATTCCTAGTCGTATCGCAAAAAGATTTTCGATTCAGCAAGGCTCTGAAATCGAATTAAAAGTAGATGAACAAGGAATTAGGTTGATTCCCAAGAGGAAAAAGCCGACATTAGAGGAGCTTTTGGCCAAGGTTACGCTAGAGAATCGCCATGATAAAGTTGATTGGGGAGCAGAAGGGAATGAGCATATCTAATGCGCTCCTGATGAAGTCGATAAAACAATCCAGTTTTTGTTGTTCAACACAAAAACGGAGCCTGCTTACAAATCTGGGCTCCGTTCTTTCATGTTAACTAATTTTTTTGCTCATTTGTTCGGCAGCTTTTACCAGATTAGGTACAAACTGCATCATCTGTTGTACACTCATCCGCGAGACAGGACCTGACACGGCAAGTGCAGCAATTAATTGCTTACGACGATTGAAAATGGGTACAGCCACAGCTGCTGTTCCTGCTTCCCGTTCTTCTACACTGATCGCATACCCTTCTTCACGAATTTGCTTTAATTGCGCTTGATATACTTCTTTATTTACTCCCATGGGCCACATAGGATCTTGAATCACTTGTTCTAACACTTTTGGATCAGTATATGCCATTAAGACCTTACTAGAGGCACCTACTGCAAGCGGCATTCGGGCCCCAATTGGAGCAACTCGTCGGATAGCTTGTTTGCTTTCCACAGCTTGAACACGTATTCGTTCATTCCCATCACGAATATATAAACTGACGGTTTCTTCTAATTCGTCTCGTAAACTTTCCATTTCTGGTAAAAATAAAATAGCTGGGTCATGAGATTGATCGATATTTGCTGCTAGCTCCCAGATACGAAATCCCAACTGATATTTGTCCGTTTCTGGATCGCGCTTAATAAACCCTTTACTCTCTAAGGTAGCAAGCAATCGAAACACTGTGCTTTTATTTAATTGGGTTTGTTTCGCAATCTCTGTCAGTCCGAGGTGGGGCTGACTTACAAAGCATAGGAGAATATCCAAAGCTCGCTCAGCAGCTCGAACCGTTTTTTTCTCTTCGCTCATCTTTTTTTCTTCCATCAGAGCTAGCCCTCCGTGTTTCACTACATGAGAATTATTTTCATTTATTATACCCTGTTCATCATTCTTTGCAAAGAAGCAGGTTCAGGGCTATACAACTTCATAAAAACATTGTATAATAATTTTGCGAAGAGGAACAGAGTTTCATACTATGAAACATTAAAGTAAGGAGGTTGGTTAACTTGGCATATCAAGATCTATATCAAGTTCGTTCCAAACTAAATGTAAACGGAAAAGAGTATACTTATTTCAATTTAAATGCCTTAGAAGAAAAAGGTGTAGGTAATGTTTCTCGCCTTCCATTCTCCATCAAAGTTTTACTTGAAGCAGCTGTACGTCAATATGATGGGGTTGCAGTAACCAAAGAGCATATCGAGCAATTAGCTAAATGGATAGAGAAACGTTCGGATAAAGAAATCGCCTTTAAACCAGCGAGAATTGTACTACAAGACTTTACAGGGGTTCCTGCTGTAGTTGATTTGGCGGCACTCCGCTCTGCTATGGCTCGTGTGGGTGGAGATCCAGAACGGATCAATCCGCTTATTCCGGTTGACCTCGTAATCGATCACTCCGTAATGGTAGACCGTGCAGGTACCAATGATGCACTGGAATATAATATGAATTTAGAATTTGAGCGTAATGAAGAGCGTTATCGCTTATTACGTTGGGCACAAGAAGCATTTAATAACTTCCGTGCTGTACCACCAGCTACCGGAATTGTTCACCAAGTAAACTTGGAATACCTAGCTTCTGTCGTCGCACAACGTGAAGAAGATGGTGAAACCTTTGTCTTCCCAGATTCTCTGGTTGGAACCGACTCCCACACGACCATGATTAACGGTTTAGGTGTTGTGGGCTGGGGCGTAGGTGGAATCGAAGCAGAAGCAGGAATGCTTGGACAGCCACTGTACTTTATTACCCCTGAAGTGATCGGATTTAAGCTGACTGGCGAACTGGCAGAAGGAGCAACAGCGACAGACCTTGCACTAACGGTTACCGAAATACTACGTAAAAAAGGTGTTGTAGGTAAATTTGTCGAGTTCTATGGTCCAGGACTGAGCAATATTAGCCTTGCTGACCGGGCAACGGTTGCGAATATGGCACCTGAATATGGAGCAACGGTTGGATTCTTCCCAGTTGATGAAGAGTCTCTAAACTATCTCCGTAGCACAGGTCGTGACGAAAGCCTAGTTCAGCTAGTAAAAGAATACTATGTCGCACAAGGAATGTTCCGTACGGATGACACGCCAGATCCTGTCTTCTCCGATGTGATTGAGCTTGACCTAAGCCAAGTTGTTCCAAGCTTGTCTGGACCGAAACGTCCACAAGACCGTATTGAACTAAACAAAATGAAAGAAGCATGGAACGAAACACTACGTAAACCAATCGAAGAACGTGGCTTTGGGCTTTCTGAAGAAGAAGTGAATAAGTCCAGCCAAGTAAATAAAGACGGCCAAAGCTATGAGCTTAAAAATGGTGCTGTAGTCATTGCTGCGATCACCAGCTGTACCAATACTTCTAACCCATCGGTTATGTTAGGAGCTGGGCTTGTAGCGAAAAAAGCGATTGAAAAAGGTTTATCTGTACCACCTTATGTAAAAAGCAGTCTTACCCCTGGATCTCGTGTCGTAACTGACTACTTGACCAAGGCAAACCTACTTGATCCACTTGCACAGCTTGGCTTTACTGTAGCTGGTTATGGTTGTGCTACCTGTATTGGTAACAGTGGTCCACTTTCTGATGAAGTAAGCAAAGCCATCGAAGAAAACGACTTAACGGTTACCTCTGTACTCAGCGGAAACCGGAACTTTGAAGGTCGGATCCATCCATTGGTCAAAGCAAACTATCTAGCTTCACCACCATTAGTTGTAGCTTATGCACTCGCTGGTACGGTCGATATTGACTTTGAAAAAGATCCAATTGGCTATGATCAAGATCAACAACCTGTATATCTCAAAGATATCTGGCCATCCTCTAAAGAAGTAAGTGAAGTCATGGCTTCTGCTATCAGTGCAGAACAGTTCCGTAATCAATATAGCCAAGTATTTAATGCAAATGAGCGTTGGAACCAGCTTCCAACACCAAAAGGTGTGCTCTATGAGTGGGATGAAAAGTCAACCTATATCCAAGAACCACCATTCTTTGTCAATATGTCTCGTGACTTAGAAACGACCCAAGATATTAAAGGCGCTAACGTCTTAGCACTTTTAGGTGACTCCGTAACTACTGACCACATTTCTCCAGCTGGTGCCATTAAATCAGATAGCCCAGCAGGTAAGTATCTACAAGATAACGGAGTCAAGGTCAAAGACTTTAACTCTTATGGCTCTCGTCGTGGTAACGACCGTGTCATGACTCGCGGTACCTTTGCGAACATTCGTATTCGCAACCAAATGGTACCAGGTTCTGAAGGTGGCGTAACCAAACACATTCCTACAGGGCAAGTATTATCCATCTATGATGCAGCCATGGAGTATAAAAAAGAAAATACACCACTTGTTGTCCTAGCTGGAAAAGAGTACGGTACAGGAAGTTCTCGTGACTGGGCAGCCAAAGGTACCAACTTACTTGGTGTTAAAGCGGTCATCGCTGAAAGCTTTGAGCGTATCCATCGCAGTAACTTAGTTGGTATGGGTGTATTACCTCTCCAATTCACAGAAGGAGACAGCTGGAAGTCACTGGGTCTGACTGGTGAAGAAAAACTAGATATTCTTGGGCTTAGTGATGATGTAAAACCTGGTCAAACCATCCAAGTCCGTGCTACCAAAGCGGATGGTTCCACGGTCGAATTTGATACGATCGTTCGCCTCGACAGTGTTGTCGATATCGAATATTATCGCAATGGTGGTATTCTACAAACTGTACTACGTCAAATTTTGAGTGGTTCTAACTAAGTAAAACCCTAGACTGTATTTGTGTAGTTAATGCGGCTTTCCGATTATATGGAAAGTCGCTATTTTTTACCCATAGCCGATTAAAATATCAGTGGTGTTGATTTTTCGGACCAACTTATTCGAAAAATCCCTTTCCCCCGTTTCCTATTTCTGGTTAATCGACACTGCTCATTTAATATATTTCTGGAGGTAACATTATGAACATCTTAGATCTTCATCATGCTCAAATCACCATCCCTATAGGCGAAGAAAGTAAAGCACGTGCATTTTATTGTGAGCTATTAGGAATACCAGAAATCATGAAACCTGCATCCCTACAAGAAAGAGGTGGCTTTTGGTTACAAGTCGGATCAAAAGAAGTGCATGTTGGTACAGAAGATCATGCCCATCGTCATACCACTAAAGCTCACATTGCATATCTTGTAGATGATTGTTCTTCTTGGCGGAAAGTACTGACTGACCATGGAATTAAAGTACTTGAATCGGTTCCCATTCCTGGCTATGATCGCTTTGAATTCCGTGATCCATTTGGCAATCGAGTCGAGCTGATTCAAAAAATATGAAAAAGAATCACCTAAAGCACTTAAAATGAAGCGAAATATAAGAAACCCGTACCACTATCAGTGTGATACGGGTTTATCTCTGGATCGCTTGTTTAGCTTTCTTGATTGACGTTATTCCCTTATATCTTTAAGTCTCTCTCCCTAGTATAATCGTCATCGATCACCTTTTCTAACTTTAGCTCATCATGAAGAGGAATCCCATATTCACCAATTAGCGGGATCGTCTGTTTCACTTTTCTAGCTTCATCAACAGCTCCTGGATAAATAGAGACAAAACGATATCCTCGACACTGGTAAAACCGTAATGCATCTAAGTTATCATTCGTAGTAATTAGCCATAGTTTTCGATAACCTTGTTTTCCTAACTTTTCTTCTAAAACTTGTAAAAGTTTCGAGCCGATTCCTTTCCCCTTCACTATTGCATTAATACTCATTAGTTCCGCTTCATCTTCATCTTTCCGGTAGGTAACAGCGCCAACTCGTTCATTTTTTTCCCAAGCTATAAACGCTTCTAGATCAGTAAGAGAATGTGAGACTCCACAAGTAACCATGGTTGTACCGCCCCACTCTCGCTGCCATAGCTGAATAAGCCAGTCTCGATCAGCTTGAGTGTTACATGGCCGAATCTGAATTTCCTCGATGTTAGTCATGTTGATCACTACTTTCATTAACTAATAAGAGCATATTGCATAATTGGAACCAAAACCCAGATCATTCCTAGAATTAGAGCGAATCGTTTTTGTATAGGATCGACTTTTGCTCCAAACCTTTAGCGGGAGTGAGTGGGGAAGCGATGAGCGGCTGATTATGAGGGCAACCTCTAATAAAAAAACTAAGTATCAATCAGCCATAATATATTTACATTTTAAATGAATTTTTCATTTCGGAGAACACTTGCATAGTTTGATACCAAGCAGCAACTGTACCTTCAGCAACACCAGCAGTGAGTAGACTTCGCTTACCTAAACGACGACACGATCCAGCTTCTAATAGCATAAGATTATCTGCACATTCGGCTAATTTCATATCATGAGTAGCAATTAAAGTAATACGTTCATGGGAGCGATTTTTTAATTCTTCCCATAACAATTTCTTCCCTAAAGGATCTAGCCCTTTGGTCGGTTCATCTAAAATCCAAATAATAGGACGAATTAATAGACTTTGAGCTAGTACAAATCTCTTTAAAATACCGCCTCTTAATTTATGGAGTGGTGTTTGTCGATAAGCAGTTAATCCCCAACGCATCATGATCTCGCAGCTCTTTTTACGTGGATCAGTAAGACAGTATATCTGGGCCATATGGAGTAATGAAAGCTCTACCGTTGTATCTTGATGAAGCTGGTTTAACATAGGCAGAAAAGCTATTCTTTTTTTTAACCAACCAAACTCTGCTGTCGCTTTAGATGACATCATACTTCCGGTTGACCAATTATAACTTCCAGTAGCCGTATGAAATGTAATCCTTCCATCATCTGGAAGCATAAGAGTAGCCGTTAATTTGAGTAAAGTACTTTTTCCTGAACCTTTAGGACCTAAGATAACCGTAACGCCACTTTGTAAAGAAGCCGAAAAATCAAGTAAACCGATATTTCGAGCCCAATTTTCCATATGATCTTCCTTATATTCCATATCAGATTGATAAATTTTTGTTACATGAGCCCATTCGATCCACATTAGTAACGCCATCCTTTCTTAACCCTCTTTTTTCTCTTTTTTAGACAAATATCATTCGCTTCATGTCGTGGCATGAGCATTATTTAGGAGCTAAATATGCGGCGGCGAAAAATTCAGATTAGTGACAACAAAACTCCCTTCCAATATATTAACATGTATCCAAATATTAGCAACCAATCCTTTTTTTATTATTTTAGGTCGTCATGTCATATTTCGATAGAACTAAGGCTGCTCTATAGGGCTTTCCTCTTGCATTTAAACGACTTGTACTTATTTTTTACTAGCGATAGTAGATAAATCGAATACATTTGCAGAAATAGGATTGATATCATTCTTAATCTATGATACGGTTGAGATATAGCAACTACATAAAACACGGGAGCTTGGAGATAGCCGGGCTGAGAGGGTGGAGAACTCTGCCACCGACCGTAAACCTGATCTGGGTAATGCCAGCGTAGGGAATGACTTTGCTTTCGTTCTAACCATATCTATCCTCTTAGATATTCGAAAGCCGTACGCCAGCATACGTACGGCTTTTTTTAATTCTTAAATCCCATCCATCTCCTTGTTTATGTGTTGCAATATCGAAATCAGAGGAGGCTGATCGGAGTGAAAACTTTTTCATTCCCAGCTAGTAAAAAAGTATATATCCAAGGTAACAGACCTGATATCCGTGTTCCCATGCGGGAAATTCAACTCTCACCTACTGTAAATAATCAGGGCGAAAAGCCCAATAATCCCGTAAGAGTATACGATACGAGTGGTCCTTATACAGATGAACAAATTCAAATTGATGTACATCAAGGCTTACCCAAGCTACGGCTACCTTGGATTTTAGAACGAGGAGATGTAGAGGAATATGTAGGGCGGACTGTAAAGCCCATTGACAATGGCTTTCGCTCTGAAGAAAAAGCTAGACAAACTGAACAGCATGCTTTTCCGGCTGCCAATCGAAAACCTCTACGCGCAAAGCCGGGTAAAACAGTTACCCAAATGCATTATGCCAAAAAAGGAATCATCACTCCTGAGATGGAGTTTATCGCATTGCGTGAAAATTTAAGCCCAGAGTTTGTTCGTGATGAAGTTGCCAAGGGACGTGCGATTATCCCTTCTAATATTAATCATCCAGAAGCTGAACCTATGATTATCGGAAAAAACTTCCTTACTAAGATTAATGCCAATATTGGCAATTCAGCAGTAACTTCTTCGATCGAAGAAGAAGTTGAAAAGATGACATGGGCTACCTTCTGGGGCGCTGATACCATTATGGATTTATCTACAGGAAAAAATATTCACACAACTAGAGAGTGGATTATCCGTAATTCCCCAGTACCAGTTGGGACTGTTCCAATTTATCAAGCCTTAGAAAAAGTAAATGGAAAACCTGAAGAGTTAACATGGGAAGTTTACCGTGATACCTTAATTGAGCAAGCAGAACAGGGTGTAGACTACTTTACCATTCATGCGGGTGTATTATTACGTTACATTCCACTTACAGCCAATCGCATGACTGGAATTGTCTCACGTGGTGGATCGATTATGGCTGCTTGGTGTTTAGCACACCATCAAGAAAATTTCTTATATACCCATTTCCGTGAAATCTGTGAGATTATGAGTGCCTATGACATCTCTTTCTCACTAGGAGATGGACTACGTCCTGGCTCTATTGCTGACGCTAATGACCAAGCACAGATGGCAGAGTTAGAGACACTCGCTGAGCTCACGAAAATTGCATGGGAATACGATGTACAAGTGATGATTGAAGGTCCTGGGCATGTTCCTATGCATAAAATTAAAGAGAATGTGGATATTCAACAGGAACTTTGTCAAGAAGCCCCATTTTATACACTTGGACCTCTTACCACTGATATCGCTCCCGGCTATGACCATATTACTTCAGCTATTGGTGCTGCTATGATCGGTTGGTTTGGTACAGCAATGCTTTGTTATGTTACACCTAAAGAACATCTTGGTCTTCCGAATAAACAAGATGTAAAAGAAGGGGTTATTGCCTATAAAATTGCGGCACATGCTGCCGATTTAGCAAAAGGGCATCCTGGTGCACAATTACGCGATGATGCCTTATCAAAAGCTCGCTTTGAGTTTCGTTGGATCGACCAATTTAATCTATCACTTGATCCCGAGCGTGCTCGCGAGTTCCATGATGAAACATTACCTGCTGAACCAGCTAAAACAGCGCATTTCTGCTCGATGTGTGGACCTAAGTTCTGTAGTATGCGAATCACTCAAGATATTCGAGAATATGCGGCGAACAAGGGGCTTAACCTAGAAGAAGCAACTGAAGAAGGGTTAAAAGAGAAAGCAAAAGAATTTAAACAATCAGGAGCTAACATCTATAGTTAAATAAAAAAGGGGGTGCCTCAAAGGACACTAAAGTGCCTATTGGGTCATCCCCTTAAATAATCTCCATATCCCAATCTGATAATTTAAAATTCGATAGCAATAGATAATTAAAGGCTACTTACTAAGCAACAACTCGACTTTATCACCATTTTTAACTTTTAAATCTAAATTGGCTTTATGAATTGCTTGTCCATTGACTTTTAACTTCCAATTCCCTTTGACGCCTTCAACAGCCTTAATTTTATTTTTGCTATCCATTTCTACAACATTGGTTTCTTTTAATGCTTCAGAAAGTGTCAACCCTTTTCTCACTTTGACAGTTAATGCCCTTTTAAGATCATCAGTTAGTTGTTTTCCATCGATTTTTACTTGTAAACCGGTATTGATATGGGCTCCCATTTGAGCTTTACCTGCTTCGGCTTTTGCATCCGCTTTCACATCCAAGTCTACGATTGCCGAATTATCCGCTTTCACTGCATTTGTAGGATCACTTTGGTTCGTTGTCGAAGTCATATGTTTATCTTTCGTTGGTTTCGTTGGTTGGGGTGATACTCCTGAACCACCATTTAAGTTTCCACATGCTGTAGTAATAAGCATCATCGATGCTACCACAATCGACAGTGCCATCTTTTTAGTATTCATGTTAAACCTCTCCATCATCAATATTTTTGAGTGTTTATGCTTTGAATTATAGTAGATGAAATAATTGTTGACAAGTGGAATTATTGTATTATTTTTTAATTTTTATTAAAATGAAACTATTCATTTTTAACATTTATTAAAGTAAACAGATAAATTAAATAAAGATTAAGTATATAAAATTGATAGATCATATACAAAAAATATTTCTATAAATAGTCCTTATTGTAGATACTTATCCCCATTTTTCGCAATGATAGGCTAGTATCTACTTTGATTTAGTTCTTCAATAACCAATTTCCAATAGATGGAATATTCCGCTATTTATCGATAAATTTCAGATAGTCTCTCTCTAGTTATATAATATTAAAAAATAATAATATTTTTTAAAAAATAGACGATACACTAGGAGTACTTTCGAGTAACAACTTTTCTAATCATCGTATCTACTACATGCATCCCATCGTGATAAAATAAATAAGTATAATTAGTAACATCCATAATATACGTTGTCCATGATCCACCTATAGAGCATCTTACATTTGGACGAATATTTAACGAAGAAACTCAATTATTACGTTATCACATAAAATTTTTTATATATAACCTATTTCATGGTTTCACAGTTTCCTTATTTCTGTTATATTTTCTTTTGAAATCAGTATTTTATTAGAAGCCTGTTTTAGCATCTTTAAACAGGGAATACTTTTCATGACTTTGAGCTTATTGTCAATCAAACTCTTAACATCAGATGAAATCTATTTTTCCTTTGATTAGACTATAAGCTCATCATGATAAAACGGAGCTGACGAATAATGAACATCCAACTTTCACCGCTCGCTGCAGCAAAATTAAAGCTTATTTTGCTTGATGAAAAGGGAGATCAGCCCTTAGCGGTTCGCATCATCCCTCTCACATCTGGCTGCAGTACACCTTCCTTTGCTATTGAACTCACCGAAATTCGGCCTGAGTTTAAAATACAAAACGAACAAGGTATCGACTTTGCTTGGCTACCTCATGAAGATGCTTGGATGGATGGTTTAGTTATTGAGCTCAATCGTGAGAATGGTAAATTTTCTATTTTCCATCCAAATCCCCCTTTTATGTCCGATTGTCAACTTGATACTTAGATGTAAACTCGTTATTTAGCAAACTGATCCTAAGAGGTGGTTATTCCAGAAATTATGTAGGTTTTTAAGGCAAAGGCTTATTTTATATATGAATTACATCTTAGGGAGGCATTAAGAGTTGTTTATTGCAAAATTAGCTGAACATAAATGGCTTATCTATGTTGTCATTGGTTTAATCGTAGTAGGAATCTTTACGCTTCTCTTTTTTTGGAGTCAGGTTTCACGCTTTGACGAGGTAGAGACAAATGAAGAAAAACGAGATGCAGCGATTATTCTCGGTGCTGCTGTGTGGAAAGACCAGCCTAGTCCTGCACTAAAAGAGCGTCTAGATAAAGGTGCTGAATTATACAAAAAGGGATGGGTTCAATACCTTATTCTTTCAGGTGGAAAAGGAACACTCAAACTAAAATCAGAAGCAATGGTCATGAAGGACTATTTAGTTCAGCAAGGAGTACAAGAAGAACATCTAATTTTGGAAGATCAATCTACTAATACCAGAGAAAATCTTAAAAACACGAAGCTATTGCTTGAAAAACGTAAACTCGATCAGCTTTACTTAATTACTCACGACTATCATATGCATCGTTCGCTTCAGTATGCTGAGCATGCAGGAATCACTGCTGCTCCTAGTCCTGTCCACTCAAAGGTTCTGTTTATGCCTTATCATAAATCTCGTGAATGCTTCGCATTGGTTAAGCTTAATCTTTTTGATTCATAAGGTAAAATAAGGTCATTATCCCTTAAAGGATAACGACCTTGATCGATTCATCATACAACAGCAATACTCTTGCCCTACTGTTTACGTAATATCAATTCTTCTAGCTTTGAATCGATTACCGTTATATATAGTGGCGTAAAGGGAAATGGTTGATCTTGAATTGCGAGTAATCGTTCTAAATAGTTCTGTACCTCCTCCTTTAATTGTAAAAGGTTGATCCCCATCCAGCGATCTGGATAGACCTCTAATTTAGCAAGAGCTGATCGCATCATTTTGATCGCGCCACCTAAGTTATGGTTTTCAAAATGATACAATCCTACAGCTACCTGTAGTAATCCCTGATAAAATATATCTCTTCCTTCTTCAAGCCAAAGCTCCTCTAATACTTCATGACATTCATAATAATCTCTTTTCTGATTAAAATAATATAGAAATTTAACATAAAGATCAGGATACACTTGTACCAATTTCTTTATTCCTTTCTACTAGGTTTTTCACCAGTGATCCGTTACAATGAAAAGAAGGGATAACTTGGAGAGGATGGATGAAGTGAACTTAGAAGTAGCAAACCAAGCTAACTTAGAGTTTCTGGTCAAAGAAATTAAAGGACACCTTAAAATTGTTAATGCCGCATTAATTAGTCCAGAAGATTTTCGTATCAGTGACTATGAAGATCTGTTAGAGATATACCAATTAATTCAGAAAAAACAAGGCCGACTTACCATGATGGAGATCGAAGGCATTTTAGAGGAACTGGGCGAGTTACGTAAAGCACATAGATCTTAAGGATAAGAAACGACGTGTAATAAGTTTGCACGTCGTTTCGTGTTCTATGAAAGAGTGGGAAAATATTTAGCCAATACATCTGGTAATGGCACTGATTTTCTTTCTGCCAAGGACATCGTACAGCTAATTACCTCTGCATCTGCTACAAGCTCTTGATTTTCATTGATAATTTCTTGTTTTAATACAAAGCTACTTCTCCCACGGCGAATCGGCTTGGTAGAAATCACCAGCTTTTGCCCTAAACGGGCTTCTTTTCGATAATTAATATTAATATTTACGGTAACTGTTCCCATCCCCAATTCCTCAAACAAATCAAAAGGAAGTCCAATTTGGTTATACCAATCTTCTCTCCCCCACTCTAAATACTCTAAGTACTTTGCATTATTCACATGTCCTAATACATCAATCTCTGTCGAACGTACCTCGATTTGAATCGATGTCTCCACCTAGCCTGACCTCTTTTCTTTCAAAGGTTTCTAATTCTAAACTATATACTTTCTATTTTACCTTAGTTCTAAAAAGATGAGCAGTTAAGTTCAGTTTTTTATCTTTCCGTATTTGTTGTAAATATATTTATATTTCATAGCGAATAAAATGATGTATAGAATAAAGCCTCTTGACACGAACATATATTTGTATAAAATAGAAGAAAGTACGTTCGTCTCAATGAGGAGGATGAAAATGAACTTATCTTATAAAGAATCACTCCAACCACATCCTATCATCCTATCAGAAGCAAAAGATAAGCATCGTATAGCTAAAAGCACTCGAATTGATTATAGACAATCTACTTTAAATCCAGAACAAGTTCTTCAATTTAGTACCAAAATACAGCTAGCCTATGAACAGGAAAGACCTCTTGTGGTCATTTATCAAATGCCTGATGGTGATCATCATTTTGCAGGTTATATGGGTCACTTGGATCAACATGAAAGATGGATTCAACTCATCAATGGCTCCTTAAGCAAACAAATTAGCCTAGCAAAAGTGGTTCATATTGACCTTTATTAAACACACAGGGAAGAAAGTGAAATTTTAATAGTGCAACTATATCTCTTTGAAATAATTGTATATTATACATTTTTTCCTCGACAGACATTACGAAAATATTCCTTTAGCAATGTAAATGAACACTTCTCTCTTTAAGCATTGGATTTTATTTTTGGTATGTGGATATTTGTTACGAAATTTGATTCAGAGAGGCTAAAGCATTTTCCTACTCTGTTTCTACCCCTGTGTATACTCCTTACCCTTTTGTATGCTATTCTATAGAGTAAAGCGGTTACAGAATGGAGTTACACAAATGAACAAAAAGTTTATATTATCTGCCATCATAACGATCGCTATAGAAGCAGTCCTTTCTTTTATCATATCTATTTGGCTTGATTATACTTTTCTTGAAATTACTTTCTTTATTGGTTTTATTTGTACCGGAATTCTATTTATCGCCATTAAGCCACAAGCAATTACTCGTTTATTCAAAGGTAAACGGGTTAAAGAAGATGTTAAACCTGTTCCACTTAAACACAATGGGATTTATATAGGATCGGTACTTTATCTGATTCTTTCTTTTATAGCTATCTTTACTTCTTATCTATTATGGACACCATAAATGACTGAACTTCTCCGTTTATACAAAATCATGGTTCTATTCTACATCATCTACCCATAACCTAGAGATGAAGAACCATGTTTTTTTATATCTAAAAACCCCTTGTTTCTATACACTTTTCTGCATATAATAAAAACTAAACATATGAACGATTGCTCATATGAGAAAATGATTGTATGTGGAGGGATGTTTTTTTGCACAAGAGTCAACATCACTTCTTGGAAGAACTAACTGTAGAGGAAGTTTCGCGAACATTTAAAGCGCTCTCTGACCCAACCCGAATCAAAATTCTTTATTTATTATCTCAAGAAGAGTGTAATGTCAATCATATCGCTGAAGTATTAGATATATCTCAATCTGCTGTTTCACATCAACTCTCTTTTCTTAAAAGCCACCGATTAGTTAAATCAAGGCGAGAAGGTAAAACTATCTATTATTCCTGTGATGATGAACATGTGATTGAGTTACTTCAAATGACCATTGACCATATCGAACATAAGTAAAAGGATCGATTCATACAGGAGGTTATCTTATGCATCATCATCACCATCATGATCATAGTCATGGTCACCATCATCATGATGTAACACGGTCTGGTAATCGCAAAGGATTAATGATTGCTTTATCAATTACCTTTGGGATCATGCTACTAGAGTTTTTTGGAGGTCTTTTTACCAATAGCTTGGCATTATTATCAGATTCAGGTCATATGTTAAGTGACTCCAGCTCCCTGATCCTAAGTTTAGTGGCCATTTGGTTTGCTAGTCGCCCTGCATCTGCTAATAAGACTTTTGGCTATTATCGTTTTGAAATTCTAGCTGCTCTCTTTAATGGACTCACCTTGTTTTTAATTGCAGGATGGATCATCTTTGAAGCTTATGAACGTTTATTAGATCCTCAACAAGTATCTAGTCTTACCATGATGTTCATTGCAGCCATCGGGCTCTTCGCTAATTTAGCCAGTGCTTGGGCTCTTATGAAAAAAGGAGATGTTAAAGATAACATCAATTTACGTAGCGCTTATTTGCATGTTTTAGGAGATGCTTTAGGCTCAGTAGGTGCTATTGTCGCCGGACTTCTCATGTATTTTTTCAATTGGTATATCGCTGATCCGATTATTAGTGTAATAGTCGCGATCCTTATCCTCAAAAGTGCTTGGGGTATCATCAATCATGCTATCCACATCTTGATGGAAGGCTCTCCTCTTACTATCGATCGACACAAAGTCGAAGAAGTTTTAAACAACATTCCCGGTGTTAAGCATGTTCATGATTTGCATATATGGACGATTACCTCTGGTTTAGACTCATTAAGCTGTCATCTGGTTATCCAAGATGCCCAAGATAGTCAAAAAATTTTACGAGAATCGATCCATAAAATTGAAGAACATTTTAAAATTAAGCATACTACCATCCAAATTGAAACTGAAGACTTCCAACACCCTGACTGCGAAATCTTACATCGTCAGGATTAACCTCAACTTCTATATAAAATATGAGGGGCATTTTTATAGAAAGATGCCTCTTTTCTTTTTCTCTTACGCGCATGTTGCGTAATTCGAACCAAAACCTAAATTATTCCTAGATGAACCTGTGAATCGCTATATAACTAAAATAAAAAAACTTCCCCTCTTAATAAAAATAACTCGAAGGAAAGTGTGATTTTCGTTTTATGTAATGATGTTATATGAGAAATGCATATTATCCAGTTTGATCCAAAACCTAGATTTAGGCAGTAGTGTCGATTAACCTTAAATAGGTAACAAAAAGGGGTGTTTTTCTACTTCTCTTCTTCCTACTTATATCCTCCCATCACTGCATGACCTGCCTTCACCCAAAACGCATCCACTCCTTGAAATCCTGCTTGTTCAATCATTTTTAGCTGTTCCAGCAAACTAGATGGACGATCGATATGATCCCATGAATAAACATACGGATTCCACTGTAATTCTTGAAAAGCTTCATATGCAGACAAGTCTCCCAAAAATTGCAGTGAACGACGTGCTGTTTCTTCATTCCATGCTCGTGCCATGTGCCTCCGCCCATATTCGCTCTTCTCTTTTACTAAATCCATATAAATAAGTGCACCACCAGGTACTAATGTTTGATAGAATCCTTCGAATAGTTCGGCTCTCTCAGTTTGGTCTAAGTGGTGAAGAACTAAGCTACTTACAAAGCATTTTACTTTATGTCGAAAAGGAAGATACCATTCTTTATCAAATAAGTTAAATGATTGAAACTCTATGCGATCTGCAAATTCTTGTAAACGATTTTGTGTCGCTTTAAGCATGGTTTGTGATCCATCTAAGGCAATCACAGAAGCATTCGGAAAGTGTTTTAATATCGCTTCAGTTAGCCATCCCCCACCAACACCTACATCTACCACAGTAAAAGTATCATGATGTTGTGCTGGGATTAAATCGCAAAATACTTTAGCTAATTGTTCTCTTTCAGGTACAAATAAATGACCATATTTTAAAAATTGGTTTGATTCATCTTCTGACCATTCGATTGATCTCGGTTCATGATTCATATGGCGCTCCTCCCTTCCATCATCAATACACCTATACCCCTATCCACTATCTCTAAACAAACCATTAAGCTTATAATTCGATGTCTAGTCTCTTTCTTTATCTGATGTTTTTCCACGATTTGGATATTCTATATATGACCTAATATATCTTTTTCTCTCTGATCATTTCATGTATATTTATATAGGCTCAAAATACATGGTTTATCTTCGAAATCAGTCGCTCATCGCTCTAATTCTAAGAACGCTCTAGGTTTGTGACCGCATGGTACAACATGCTTCATGGAAAACAAAAATCCTTATTTCAGTGATAGGTGATGTATAGATGTTACGAATCGTTATTATTTTCCTTTCATCCATTTTACTAGCTATCGGTTATAATTGGTTCTTACTTCCTCATAAGATATTAAGTACAGGAATTTCTGGGATTGCGATGATGATTGGATTACTAACCCCGATTAATACAGGGATCGTTAATCTCCTACTCAATCTGCCTCTTTTTATTCTTGGCTTTTTGAAGTTAGGAAAAAGATTGATGACCTATACCATTTTTGTTGTTATCACCAATTCAATCGCCCTTATCCTTATTCCTATCCAACCACTCTCTACAGATCCGATTCTCTCCTCGGTCTTTGGTGGCGTATTGGTTGGCGTATCGAGTGGTCTGATCTTTCGATTTTCTGCTTCAACAGGTGGATTTGATATTATCGGTCTATTATTGACACGCAAGAAAGATATCCCCTTAGGTACATTACTTTTTGGTATGAATGCAGTCATCGTATTTATTTCTGGATTTCTATTTAGCTGGGATGTTGCTTTATATACCTTGCTCTCCATCTTTATCACTGGTAAAGTGATCGATGCGATTCACACGCGACATCTCAAATTGACACTGATGATTATTACCAATCGCGGTGAAGAGATCCGCGAAGTTTTACTCTCTCATTCTGTACGGGGTATTACCATTGTTGAAGGTGAAGGAGCGTATACCAAAGAGAAGAGAAAAGTTCTCTTTATGATTATCACCCGACATGAACTTGGCGAAGTAAAGCGGCTCATTACAGAAACAGACCCACGAGCATTTGTAAATATTATGGAAACCGTGGAAGTCATGGGGTTCTTCAATAAATTAAAAGATTGATCATCCGATCTAGAAGTAGCTTCCTAAAAATAAAAGAGCTTCTCTTTCAAGTGTTTTCACTTAGAAAAGAGAAGCCTTTTTAGTTATCTATTCTTAGATTTGTTTCTTTTTCGCTGTCTTCCAAAGACGAAAACGTACAGGCGACAAATAATAGGTCGCTCCAAACAATAAAAGGACAGAGAACACAACATATATGAGTAGATAAAAGGGGTAAGGATGGATTTTCCAAATAAAATCATTTAGGTCGAACATATTCGGCACCAATCCAAGATATAAAGAGATGACTGGATGGAGCCCGCATATGATTTCTATCCAGATTGGAATCTCATCTTTGTGTAAATTTGGCTCTTGGAAAAGCACTAATAAATATAGAAGAATAAGCAGACCGATTCCGATTACTGCAACGGTTACATAGGTAACCACTGTGGCTATTCCAGTACGTTTAAAAAATGCTGAACAGAACATCCCTAGACTTCCCATAAAAATAATGGTAACTAAGAAATGAAGAATGACTTTCCATAAATAATCAGTAGGAATCCCTCCATATAAAAACACAATCACGTAAATTGGAAAGGAAGAGATAAAAAGTAACAAGATAAAGCTGAGTGAAGCCAACCATTTACTAAAGACAATTTGTCTAGATGATAGACTGGTCGTTAGAAGGATATCTAATGTTTGTCTTTCTCTCTCTCCGCTGATCAATCCCGAAGTGACTCCAGGAAGTACAAAGGACATGAGTAATAATTGGAGAAAAGCAAGGAGTAGGAAAAGCATGGAACCACTATCTGTATGACCTAGGTTAATATTGTCTTCATAGAGAGATAGCACGGATAAGACAATACCACCCATAATCCCTAAATAGGCGAAAATAATCCAAGGTGTCCGTTTTGTTCTCATTCGCATTTGTAGCTCTTTCATTAGGATGGGGTTTGTCCAAAAAGTAAACCATCGCTTCATGAGTTCCCCTCCTTATCTGTCACTTTCATAAAGACATCTTCTATATTTAATTTACTTTCAAAAATTTGTAGGACCGGTACGTTCGCTTTGGCTAACTGTTGAACCAACTGGACTTGTTTAGTCGAATCTCCTGTAAACTTTACATATAAACAATTTTTCTCCACTCGGATGGATTGGACATATTCTGACTGTTGAAGCAACTCCTCTGCCTCTTTAACTTCCTCTAGCACATGTACTTCCAACGTTCGCGCCTGATTCTTTGGTACTAGCATATCGGAAACGGCTCCGCTCGTAACCAATTTTCCCGCTTCGATCACACCAATCGTATCGCAAAGATCAGCCAGCTCTGGTAATATGTGCGAACTAATCATAATCGTTTTACCCATTTGTTGTAGCTTCTTTAAAATTTCACGAAACTCGATCCGAGCTCTAGGATCAAGACCAGAAGCTGGTTCATCTAAGATTAAAACCTTAGGATCATGGATCAAACAACGAGCTAGCCCTAGTCTTTGTTGCATACCACGTGACAGTTCATCAACATAATGATTTTGTTTCTCTGATAGCTTAACCAATTCTAATAGCTCTTTGGCTACTTTCCGACTTTGACTGGGCTCGATTTGATAACAAGCACCGTAAAATTCCATATATTCCATCACTGTTAAATAGTCGTAGACTCCGAAGAAATCTGGCATATAACCAATCATCCGCCTTACTTCTTCTGCTTCTGTTTGGACATCATATCCCCCCACCCACGCCTTACCAGAAGATGGCTTTAATAAAGTCGCTAAAATCTGCATGGTCGTTGTCTTACCTGAACCATTCGGTCCAATAAAGCCAAAGACCGACCCAGGCTCTATCTGTAAATTTAAGTTATTTACAGCAGGTACTTGCTGATAGGTCTTACATAAATTTTCTATTTGAATCATCGAAACCTTCCCCTCAATCCCAAACCAATGATTTCGGGATATCTTGATTAAATTTCATTCCTAATCTCTATTTCTTATTTTCTATATCAACCGATCCTGAAACCAAATAAAGATGATTCTTTTTTATTTTCCGATCGACAATGGTAGAATGGGTAAAGTCAACTTGGGTAAATCCAATTATATCGTTTTTCTCCTTGAGAACAGCGACTCCTTCAGAAGTTCTCATCAAGTGATGTTCATCACGAAATTGTTGGTACAAAGCTTTCTCAGAGTTACTTAAATCAAGATTCCTTTTCGCGCTGGCTGGAGCAATGTTAATCTCTCTTGTACTCTTAGGTGCTAGCTGACTTAAAACGAAATAGGTTTTTCCTTGAATAGTCAGGTGGATATTTTTCAGTGGAAGATTGGTTTGATTGGTAATGGATCCAACTAGGCGATCATTCTCTTGACGTACCTTCGCCGTAAATCCTCCATGGACTGGCTTTGTCATTTCTGTATAGAACTCTTTTCGAGTCCATTGTCCTACATGTGGATAGATCAGATCCGCTCCTTCTCCAATTTGCACACTGACTTTACTGTCACTATCTATCGGCCAGGCAAATCCTTTGGGGAGTCGTACATGATAAGGATCATCTTCTTGCGATAAAAAGGTGCTCTCTCCATGTAAAATCGCTTTTCCTGATTCATCCATTTCAATAAAACCATAGTTCCACTGTTCGATCATATCTCCTCGTAAAGAAACACCATAAAAATATAAGCTAGAGGAAAGAATCAAACTCAAACAGGGAACAGCAACCCAAGCCCAGATCCGCTTTTTCAAGTGAGCTAATCCAAAGTATAATATGGGTCCAATGATGAAGAAATAAATAATCAGGATGATCATGATGTTTCGGAGAATGGGTAACTTTTTTTGAATATCTTGCTTAATAATCCCTTCCTCTGCGAGATCCCTTAAACCCGAATCATAAGTAAACTCTATGCCTTCTTTGATTAGATGTTGTTGCCAAAGATCATTATTTCCTACCCAGTTTATCATCGGTGAAGAAAAAAGTTCATAAGTTGCAAACTTCACATAACCTTTCCCCAATTCTCTACTAACTAGGATTGGATCACTACCGCTTGACAAAAGTAACTTACTATTTTCCTTTAACTGAACTTGACTAATCTCTAGTGATTGTGGTGGCATACCCCAGCGTGCTATATTCTTTAAATCATGGATTGTTGTCGTTGATCTCTTTAGCGTAATCGGTAATAAACTTTCTAATTCTTTACTCATGTTATTAGCCGATTTTCCACCCCCAACAACCAATGTCCCTCCACTTGAGACCCATAAGCGGAGTGCATCTACTTGAGCAGAGGATAGCTTGGCTTTAGTCGATGGATCAATAACTAAAATATCAAGTCCTGCTAACATTTTTGCTTGATTGGGAATATCACTAACTTGTAATGGATATGTACGAATCGGTCGCTGATTTTTACTAGAGTACAGCCAATCTTGAAACTTTTTATGGAGATTAGAGTTATCGCTTAGTACCCCTACCATGATATCTACCTCAGAAATTCGATATCCGTTCAACGTAAAAAACGCAGGACTCGTTTTAGAAGAACGATCTTGAAATACTAGATAAAATTCAGATGAAATTTGATTACTACGAACAAGTAGTGATACTTCTGTTGGTTTATCAGGTGAAACATGTACACTTTTCTTCACTGGAATACCTTCCGAGTCGCTTTCCATAAACTTATATGGATTGGTATTCGTTATGATTAAATCACCTATAGCTGATTGTCCATCACGACTCGTTAGCATTACTTTTACTGGAACTTGATCCCATTTATAGCCCCCATTCCATCCCACTTTCACTTCCATATTTACCTTGGCTGGTGGGATTGGCTTGGTCGCATATGTATGACTAAAAAAGAAATGGGAAAGGAACAGCAAGGAAAACCCAAGCCAGACAAAACCCCATCTAAAAACTTTCATCCTTTTTTCACCGCCTTCACTTTATATATAAAACAACTTCTGAATTGGATTTCATAAAGAGGTCCCATCTATCATCACTCCTATTATCATATTAATATAACTCTATTTAAAAAAGTAATATTTGTCGAAAGTGACAAACATCATCTTCATTTAAATTTGTTTCCAAGCAAAAAAGCCTAATCCCCGATATTTAGGAATTAGGCTTTTATTTATCGTTTCAAAAGCGATTCACTCTAATTTTAAGGTTAAATCGAATGATACAACATGCCTTATTGATATTCTTTTTTATATGCTTGACTTAGTAATTATTTATTTACCATATGGATAGCGTGACCGAGTACTCCTTCTGCTGCTTCCATAATCGTTTCAGGTAAGGTTGGATGGGCATGAATAGTTAAAGCAATATCTTCTGCATTAGCACCCATTTCAATTGCTAATACAATTTCACTGATTAAACTGGAAGCTTCTGGTCCTACGATTTGTGCTCCAAGAATCCGTTTGGTTTCTTGATCAGCTACAATTTGTGCATAGCCATCAGCATTACCGAGCGATAAAGCACGACCATTCGCTCCGAAAGCAAAGCGACTAACAACTGGAGTATAACCTTCTTCTTTTGCCTCCGCTTCAGTTAACCCAGTATAAGCGATTTCAGGATCACTAAAGATGACATACGGCATCGCTTGATAATCGATCACACTATTATGTCCACACATTGCCTCTGCTGCTACTTTTCCTTCATAGCTAGCTTTATGTGCAAGTAATGCTCCACCTGCACAGTCACCAATCGCATAAATATGCTCCATATTGGTACGACATTGGTTATCGATTTTAATAAAGCCACGTTCATCAAGCTCGATACCAATATCCTCTAAACCAATGTCATTCGTATTTGGCTTTCTACCCACAGAGACGAGGCAATAGTCACCCGTAAAGCTTTTCACTTCACCTTTTACTTCCGCATTGACAGTTACTTCATCACCATTCACTTCTCCGCCTTGTACCAACGCATCTGTCACAACAGTAACACCTAATTTTTTCAACTTACGTGTTACCATCCGGGTCAAAGCAGCATCTGTACCTGGTAAGAGCGACTTCGTTCCTTCTAAAATCGTTACTTGTGTACCTAATTTGGCAAAAGCTGTTCCTAATTCTAAGCCAATATATCCTCCACCGACAACGATCAAGCGCTTTGGTACCTCTTGTAAGTTTAATGCTTCTGTTGATGAGAGAACGCGTTTTCCATCAAAAGGAAGGATAGGAAGCTCTGCTGGGCGAGCCCCAGTTGCAATGATACAATCATTAAATTGATAGGTTTGGCTTGCATTCTCTGTCGAAACACGAACAGTATTTGGATGACTAAAGTATACTTCACCAGAAATAATTTCGATTTTATTCCCTTTGAGTAAGGATTTAACGCCACTGGTTAACTTTTTCACGACAGAATCTTTCCAAGAAATGAGCTGAGGCATATTAATGTTAACTTCGCCGTTTAACTCTAATCCCATATGCGCTGAGTCTTTCATATGCTCATAACGATCTGCTGCACTGATGATCGCTTTTGATGGGATACAACCACGGTTTAGACACACGCCGCCCAATTCATCTTTGTCTACAATCGCTACACTACGACCTAACTGAGCCGCACGGATCGCAGCTACATAACCACCAGGTCCTGCGCCAACGACAAGCACATCGACTTCCTTAGCGAAATCTCCTACTACCATCTCATCTCATCTCCATCATTAATAATTTCGGGTTTTCTAAAAGCTGTTTAACTCGGCTGAGGAAACGAGCTGCAACATCCCCGTCGATCAAACGATGATCAAAGCTGAGAGATACAAACATTTGTGGACGTATGACAACTTCACCATTAACCGCCACTGGTTTTTCTTTAATCGTTCCAACCCCTAAAATCGCCACTTCAGGATAGTTGATAATTGGTGTAAAGAACATACCACCAAAGGAACCAATATTGGTAATGGTAAATGTACTACCTTTCAGCTCACTTGGATCCAATTTCATTTGACGAGCGCGAGTCGCTTTATCCGTAATTTCATCCGCTAAGTCAAAGATAGATTTACGATCAGCATCTTTGATAACAGGAACCATTAAGCCATTATCCGTGGCTGCAGCTAGACCCATGTGATAGTAGTGCTTTAAGATGATTTCCTCATTTTCATCATCAATGGATGCATTTAAGGTCGGGAATTCGCGAAGTCCAGCAATAACTGCTTTCATAATAAAAGGTAAATAAGTAAGTTTCGTATCACGCTCAGCTGCTAAGTCTTTACCCCATTTACGTAAAGCGATTAATTCAGTCGCATCGACTTCATCCATGATGGTAACATGTGGTGCTGTATGCTTGCTTTCCACCATCCGTTTAGAAATCGTACGACGAATACCACGAAGCGGAATACGCTCTTCTGTACCTTCGATTTCGATCTTCGTTTTCTCGATAACCACTTCTTTAGCTTTGTTTGGAGTTGGTTGATGATCCGCTTGTACAGCTGTTTGTGTAGCTACTTGTCCACCCGTTTTAAAAGCGTGAACATCTTCAGCTGTAATCCGACCATGTTTACCAGTTCCTGCAATTTGAGTAATGTCAACACCTAAGTCACGTGCTAATTTCCGCACAGATGGCATCGCTAAGACATTTTTCCGTTTTCCAGCGTCCATCGTCGGAGCTGTCCCTACTGCAGCTTGCTTACCTTCCTCTTGGACCGGTTGACCTTCTTCTTTGACCTCTGCTTCTTCTGATGCTTCTCCAGCTTCGCCCTCTACTTCAAATACTGCGATGACGGAACCGACAATCGCTATTTCTCCTTCTTTAGCCCGTAACTCTTTCACTGTACCAGAAACTGGAGCTGGAATTTCCACCACCGCTTTATCCGTTTGGATTTCAGCAAAGGTGTCAAATTCTTCGATTGAATCGCCTTCTTTTACATATAATTTGACGACTTCACCTTCGTGGATACCTTCACCCACATCTGGCAACTTAAACTCAAATGCTGCCATCTGTTGTTCCTCCCTTGTTCAATTTCGAGGTTGTTACATGGTATGATCTAAGTTTTTGGATCAAGTCATGCAATATGATCATTAAAAGTCAAGTACTTTCTTAATTCCCGCCGCAATACGTCCTTTGCTTGGCAACCACTTATCTTCAACTAATGTCGGTGGATATGGAGTGTCTGGTGCAGTCACACGAACACATGGTGCTTCAAGCTTTAAGATTTTTTCTTCATTGATACGAGCGATGATTTCAGCTCCTACACCACCTGTGCGAACAGCTTCATGGACCACTACGACACGACCTGTTTTATCTACTGATTCAAAAATGGTATCCATATCAAGTGGAGAAATAGTACGTAAGTCAATCAACTCAATGTTTACTCCACGCTCTTTTTCAACTGCTGCAATCGCATCTTGGGACAGACGAACCATATTTCCGTAGGCGATAACCGTTACATCCGTTCCTTCTTTTACTACGTTGGCTTTGCCGATAGGCACTGTATAAGCATCTTCTGGTACTTCTTGTTTAACCGAGCGATACAATGGCATATTTTCATAGAAAATGACAGGATCATTATCACGAATAGCCGAAATTAGAAGTCCTTTTGCATCATATGGATTACTTGGAACGACTACTTTTACCCCTGGGGTGTGAAGAAAATAAGCTTCAAAGCTATCCGAGTGCATTTCTGGCGTTTTAGCTCCACCACCATAAGGGGTACGAACAACCAACGGAACTTGGAAGCGCCCACCGGTACGGAAGCGTAACCGACCCGCTTGTGTAGCAATTTGGTCCATACACTCATAAACAAATCCACCGAACTGAATTTCAGCAATTGGTCTCATTCCAAGGGCTGCCATCGTTACTGCAGTTCCAACGATACCAGACTCAGCAAGTGGGGTATCAAATACACGATTTTCCCCGAATTTTTCTTGCAAACCATCTGTTGCACGGAAAACCCCACCGTTTACACCAACGTCCTCACCAAGAACGATGATGTTTTCATCTCTTTCCATTTCTACACGCATCGCATCCGTAATTGCTTGAATCATGGTCATGACTGCCATTCTTATTTTGCCCCCTTCCAAGAAAGTACTTCCGCATGTTGTTTCTTTAATTCGACTGGCATTTCTTCATAAACATATTCCATAATCTCTTCAACTTCACCAATCGGAGCTTTTTGTACTTCTTTAATGGCTACACTAATTTCATCTTTCATTTCTTTCTCGATTTCATTCTCCCATTCTTCTGTCCAAAGGTTTTTGCTCTCAAGATAGAGACGGAAGCGAGTTACAGGATCTTTGCCTTCTTTCCACTCTTCTTCCTCTGATTTTGGACGATAGCGAGTCGGGTCATCCCCAGACATACTGTGAGGTCCTAAGCGATAGGTAACTGCTTCGATTAACGTTGGTCCTTCACCATTCCGTGCACGTTCTGCTGCCTCAGAAACTGCTTTATATACTGCTAGAATATCGTTTCCGTCGATCCGAATTCCTTTCATGCCGTAAGCAAGCGCTTTCTGAGCGATCGTTTCAGATTTAGTTTGTTTATGAAGCGGAACACTAATCGCATATCCGTTGTTTTGGTTAAAGAAAATAACAGGTGCATTGTAAACGGCTGCAAAGTTAAGTCCTTCGTGGAAATCACCTTGAGAGGTAGCACCATCACCAAAAAATGTAATAGCTACATGATCCTCATTTTTTAAGTTAAATTTCCATCCTGCACCAGCTGCATGGATACATTGGGATGCAATAATGATTTGTGGTGGGAAAAGATTAACATCGTCAGGAATTTTCATTCCATTAATTTGTCCACGAGACCAGAGATAAGTATCTTTAATAGACCATCCATGATAGAGTGATGCTCCTAAATCACGGTAACTTGGGAATAGCCAATCGGTTTTGCGTAAAGCTGCCATTGACCCAATTTGACATGCCTCTTGTCCACCTAACGGTGCATAGAAACCAAGGCGACCTTGTCGATTTAATTTAATGGAAAGCGCATCATATACCCGTAACCGCAACATCCAACGATATATATCTTTTAATTCATCATCACTTAGGTTTGGTGCTTTTTGTCCTTTGACAAGCTTACCTTCTGTATCTAGAATTTGTAGCATTTTAAATTCCTTTTCCATATTTAATGCCACATGATTCACCCCAATCATAAAAATTCATTTTAACTTTAGAATCTCCTTATAAAGAAAAAAGGATTCCCACTCAGCCCATTTTCCCGTCAACATACCTACAATATTCCTTCTTATAATATAGAGATTACTAGTCAATAAGTACAATGTAAAGATATATTGACACATTTTTTTACGAACCAAAAAATAACATATCGCACAATCCCTTTGACACCAAGCATTTTCAATATTTTTCAGATGAATATGACATATCTATAGTTAGACACAATTGAATGGTGTTATAGTTTCAAGATCAAATCTGTTATATATTAATTGGCAAATTGTTATAATCTGTTCCATCTGTACCATTCGATTTTTTATCATCTCATTTTTGATTCGATCCCTATTTCGCAGCTACCGCATCTCAATGTTCCCATAAATAAAGAGAGCCATATGATTGGTGTTATGGCTCTCTTTGGAATGTTCATATTTGTCTTTGTATATTATAGCGAAGTACCCTTTTAAATCAGCCGCTTATCGCTTCCTCATTTATCCCAGACCAATTTGGCGTAAGATCAACTTTTGACTAAGGAGCCATTGATTCATGCAAAAGCTTCTAAACAGCGACGAGTAATACACATAAATTGATTAAGCCATGAACAATAAAGCTGGCATATACTGAATTTGTTTTTTCATACACATATCCAAACAAAAGTCCATTAATCAGATTGAGGAGTAAAATATTCCAATTCGGCCAGTGCGCTATCGAAAATAGTACAGCATTAATGGATAAACTAATAGTACGATTGATCCTTTTTCTTAAGAATCCGTAGATCATTCCGCGATAAAAAATTTCCTCGTAGAGTGGTGACACAATGACTGCCATTATAAAAACTACGAAATAAGAATACCATGTATCCACCTCTTGCAGTATGGGTGTTTTAGTATTACTTTCAGGAGCTCCCAAATAAACAGATATGATATAACTTAAGACGGAGGCACCGAAGCAAATAATGGTCATGAGTAATAGCCAAGGAACTTTCTTGATAGAAAATGATTTAAATCCTACTTCAGACCATGTTGTGTGGTAAGGTTTTACCAATAGGAAATAGCCACCTACTACCAAAATGATAGCTATACATAATCCTACATACACACTCGCTACAAATGCACTCAAACCAAAGTGAATCAATAATTGATTTAATTTATCCTTTACCATAATAGGCACAAAGATAAAGGTTAATATCATTAACAGAGAAAAGAGTAAGATATCTTTGGATTTCACTTGATTCATTTTAAAATGCATCCTTTCGTATATGGAGTTAATCCCTATTGTAAAACCTCACATAACGTGAGATTCAACCCCATTTTTCTCGAAAAGGAGGAATTTAAATGTTAACGATTGGAGAAGTATCTAAGCGAACTAGTCTAAGTATTCGTTCTTTACGCTATTATGATGAAATTGGATTACTAAAACCGTCTTCTTTTACAGAAGGGAAGCATAGACTCTACTCCAAGCAAGATTTAATCAAATTGCAGCAAATTATTTTTCTCAAAGACCTCGGTTTACCATTAAAAACCATTTCGTGCCTTTTAACGCAATCCAATCATGAATGGATACAATTACTTAACCAGCAAGCTAAATATCTCCAACAAGAAAAAAAGCGCATTGAGCAAATGGAGCTGGGAATCCAAGCCGTTATTCGATCTTACGAAGTAGAAAAAACCATCGATTGGGATATATTATTCGAGTTATATGACCATTCGCGGGAAGCTAAGGAAAATCAATTAGCTTCCCTTACACGACTCGAACAAGAAGTACTTAAGAGAGGTCCTAAATTGGAAGCAGATGATCCAAATACAGAAGAATGGAGAGAGCTTTTGAGAAAGTTAAATGATCTTCAACATTTACCTCCTGAATCAGATGAAATCCAGCAGATTATCGAACAAATTAGTAAGAAATCAGAAGAATTGTATCAAGGTGATGAAGCATTAATGAAAAAAGCATGGGAAATGAGGAAAAATCCACATTATAGCTATCGATATTATCCTATTAAAGAGAATATTATCCAGCTATTGGATAAAGCCTTTGAAATTTATGATCAGAATCAACGGCAATCCAGCAGAACTAAAAAACGATCCCCCCTTTAAAAAAATTGGGGGGATCAACAATTTATTCATACTGGATATTCTCTTGGATGAACTTGTACAGAAATCCATTTCACTGTTGTAAATTCATCTAAAGCCCACATTCCACCATAACGACCAAGACCGGATGCTTTTTCTCCCCCAAAGGCAATAATTGGCTCATCATTTACGCTTTGATCATTGACATGAATCATTCCTGTTTCGATTTTCTTAGCCACTTCTACGCCATGTTCTACCGAGCCTGCATATACAGCACCACTTAAACCATAAGGGCTATCATTGGCTACACGGATCGCTTCTTCCTCCCCATCGACTGCAATAACTCCAGCAACTGGACCAAAAATCTCATTTTGTGCGATCGGCATATCATTCGTAACATCTGCAAGGATAAAAGGCTCCATTACATTCCCTTGTACTTTCCCTTCTAAAACCACTTTGGCTCCTTGCCTTACACTTTTATCGATCAAATCCAAAATTCGATCGACTTGCTTTCGATTAATTAGAGGTCCGACAAAAGTATCTGGATTGGATGGATCTCCTGCTTTAATTTTGGAAACTCTCTCTTTAAATCGCTCTAAAAATTCATCGTATCGGTTACGATCAACGATAATTCGGTTAATGGCCATACAGATTTGACCTTGATGCATAAACTTACCAAAAGCGGCAGAATGAGCTGCTTTTTCAATATCTGCATCCTGCAAAACAATTAAAGCATTATTTCCACCCAGTTCTAAAGCGACTCGTTTTAAATTTTTACCACATAATTCACCAATATGACGTCCAACCTCAGTTGAACCTGTGAAAGAAATAATCCGTGGAATAGGATGCTCGACAAAAGCGTCACCGATTTCTTTGGTATCCACCACCGTTACATTGAATAATCCTTTGGGGATTCCTGCATCGTCAAATAGTTTCGCTATCGCCAAACCACCTGTAATCATCGTTTGCCGATCAGGCTTAAGTACTACACCATTTCCTGTTGCAAGTGCTGGAGCTACTGAACGCATCGATAAATAAAAAGGAAAGTTAAAAGGACTAATCACTCCAACTACACCAGCAGGATAACGATAAATTCGATTTTCTTTTCCAGGTACAAGCGATGGAAGAATCATTCCTTGCATGCGAATAGGAAAAGAGGCTGCCTCTTTAATAATTGCTATCGCAAAATCAATCTCTGTATTCGCTTTGATTCGAGTACTTCCTGATTCCGCTACGAGTAATTCGACCATTTCCTCTCTTCTTGCGGCTAGTAGCTCAGCTGCCTTTTCCATAATAGCTGATCTTTTATAGGGATTTACTTTTTCCCATTCCCTTTGCGCAGCTTGGGATGATTCATATGCTTGATCAACATCATCCATGTTTGCGAGTGGTATTTCTACAAGGACTTCATCATTATACGGATTCTTATTGATGTAATTCTTTTGACTTAATCCAATTTTCCATTGTCCACCAATCCATTGTTTATTCCATTGTTGAAACTTTGCCATCACCAAATAACCACCTTTACCCATTAAAAAAGAGGGATGAAATTCCCTCATAGTATTTACCTAAATCATTATTCTTATTTGAGTCTCCCTTCTTAATTATAGAAACCGGCTAAACCGAAAAATATCTCCCTTTGTTCCCTATTTCTAGTTAATCGACACTACTGCCTGGATCTGTTCGCATTTATATTAAGAAAGCCTATTCTCCTTATCTGATAGAGAATAGGCCTATGTATTCAAATTATTTAGATTTATCCACTTCCGCTGGTAGTTCAATTTTTCCTTCAAAAGGACCTTTTACCTTCATATCTAATTTCAAGTTAATCTTAAGTGGTGATTTTTTTGAAGGGATTGTCATACTATATTCGATCCATTGTTTTTCATACTGAAATGTTTTTGCATTAACCCAGATTTTTTGCTGGTATTGATCGAATTGTAGTTGATCTACCTGGAATTCTCCATTTTGATTATTCTTCGCTAATGATTCCTTCAATGCTTCTTTCACTTCTTCGATCAGCATTGATTTAAACTGTTGATTTTCAATGGCTGATTTGGTGATCTCTACAACATAGAGATCGCCTTCCTTGGTTACTCTAGTACCATCTTGTCCATTTCCACCCAAAGCATCAATAGCTTTTTGTGCTTTCTTTAGTTGTTCAGCTGGATTATCTGCCTGTTCTTTTTTTGATTCAGGACCTTTGATCCATTTTTGTCCTAGCTTGATATAGCTTTTTCCATTTACCATAATCATTTCCACAGGTGTTTGTGCCCCATCTGCGGTAGTGGTACCTTTCATATGCATTGCGAGAGGTTGGTTAGTAATTTTGACTTCCATGTTAGTGGCAACTTTCTTGTCAACTTTTCCATCGTTAATCTGTTGTTCTTGCTTACTTTCGGCAATAAATCCTTTCTCTTTGTTCATCGCTTCTGCTGCTTTTTTTAACACTTCACTCGCCGATAAATTTTGTTCATTGGTGCTTGTCTTCGGTTGGTCAGCATTTGTCGGTTTTGATTGATTGTTACAACCGACAAAGAGAAAAGCACTAAGTAAAACCGACATGATGAGACTCAATTTTCTCATTGTTTCACCCCTATGTAATATTATGATAAGTCAAACTATACCAGATTCTAACATATATGTCTATAATATTGTTAGATATCGCCAATTATATGGAAAATCACGGTCGTATCGTTTTTCATCCTATTGAATAGACTGGGGGCATCGCCACATGATTGATGATGTCTGCGGGAGATGGCGCCAACAGAATATTCCATCAGATGGAACGCTAGGAGCCCATCTGATTCCATAATCTTCCCTAGAGTCAAAGCATGATAGAAATACCTAAGACTTTATCACTTGTCGACGGGGCATGAGGTCGACCTAGTCGAAAAATGCCTCTTTTCCTACCTATTTTTAGTTAATCCATACTCATGAAAAAAGTCACCCTAATATCAGGAATGTCGTATTATACAAAATTTTTTTCGTCTTTTCTTTTCCATTTTAGTAGTTGATCATGATATGCTAAAAAATATAAAAATATACCAAATCACAAATTAAAAACTTTCACTTGGCAATTATTGATTAATCGTGTATAATTTACTTAATAAAATACATACGCAATAATGGAGGAGCCTGTCATCTATGGGCTCCTTCTATCTTTTTTTAGACAAGGATACGAGAAGGAGCCATGGGTAAAGGCTCCTTCTTTGCGTACATAGAAAGGGATGAGGGAATTTGAACTCTGTATTTATCGCTGTAAGTATCTTTTTAGTTACCTATGCGCTCATTATTTCCGAAAAAGTGAATCGTGCTGTCATTGCTATTTTCGGAGCATCCTTGATGGTCATCCTGGGGATTTTAGATATTCATAAGGTCTTTTCGCAATATATTGAGTGGAATACAATAACCTTACTGATTGGAATGATGCTCCTTGTTACCATTACTAATCAAACGGGAGTTTTCCAATGGGTCGCTTTAAAAGCAGCGAAAAGTGTAAAAGGAGATCCCATTCGTTTATTAATGATCTTATCTATTTTAACTGCAGTAGGTTCTGCATTTTTAGATAATGTAACCACCGTATTATTAATGGTACCTGTTACCTTTTCTGTTACCAAAATCCTTCATCTTAATCCTGTTCCTTATCTTATATCCGAAGTTATCTTCTCAAATGTCGGAGGAACAGCTACATTAATCGGAGACCCTCCGAATATCATGATCGGCTCCGCCAATAAGCATTTAACATTTAATGAATTCCTCATTAATTTAGCACCCGTTACTTTTGTCATTATGCTGGTCACATTAGTTATGATCTATTTCATATATCGTAAAGATTTATCTGTAAAAAAAGATGCGATTCAAGGTTTAATGGAGCTCGACGAGTCTGAAACGATTAAAGATCCCAAATTAATGAAGAAATCATTATTCATCCTTGGTTTAACCATATTAGGTTTTGCGCTTCATTCTGTACTTCACTTGGAAGCCTCAGTTATCGCTATTTTTGGGGCTACACTCCTGATGCTGATTGGTTTAAAAGAGTCTGATATAGAAGAAGCTTTTGCTTCTGTAGAATGGGGAACCATTTTCTTCTTTGCTGGACTCTTCTCTCTAGTTGGAGGATTACAAGAAGTGGGGGTTATTAAATATCTCGCTCAACAAATGTTAGATTTCACAAATGGTGATGCCTCATTAACTGCTATTTTGATACTTTGGGGTTCGGGGATCGCTTCAGCTACGATTGATAATATCCCATTTGTCGCAACCATGATCCCTTTGATTAAAGAAATGGCTACTGGGCTAGGTCTCGCTTTAAACACTCCTGAAATCAATACGTTATGGTGGTCCTTAGCACTTGGAGCTTGTTTAGGAGGGAATGGGACGCTACTAGGTGCTTCTGCTAACGTAATCGTTGCTGGTTTGGCATCACGGGAAGGTAAAGGATTTAGTTATATGCAATTCCTAAAAATCGGAGCTCCAATTACTCTAGTTTCAATTGCGATTGCCCATCTTTATATTTATCTTAGATATCTAATTCATCTTCCCTAAAACTGCATGACTCTTCCTGTGATATGAGTATAAAACAAATATCACAGTTTGAATTTCTGAGTGACCTCTGCACTACTAAGCTGGAAAACTTTATGCTGAAAGAGGAAGATGAAATGAAAAAGAAAAAAAAGGGAAAGCTTGTGATACTCTTTTTAGCTTCATTATCAGTTTTTGCAGCGATAGGCATACAAGGTAATTCAGGTAAAAAAACAGACAAACAAAAAGAAGCAGAAGAAAAACCGAAACCGACAACGATTACGAATACCAATGATCAAGAGGATAAAGTGAATAAAGTAAGAAAAAGTAATAATCAAGTGAAAAATCCTCCTAAAGTAACTGAGGGAAAAAAACTTCATATTCCTAGCCCATCTAACTCCAAAAGTTCTACTGGAGGATAGGGATAAAACTAACCATCCAAAATATGTGGATGGTTGGTTTTACTATAACGATGAAAAATCCTAATACCTTTTTATGTAACGTAGACGAAAGCTTAATCCAAACTAAAACGGGTCGTGTATTTGGTTAGTAACCCAAAGCTATATCTGAAATCGATTGATAAATCATGTATAATAGAAACAGCTTTGATAAAAGGATGATTTCTATGGATAAACAAGTAATCGAAATCAATGAAACTCCCCTACTCTGGGGAGATAAACGTTATCATACATGGAACTCTCATTTACGTCAGCTTTATGGGCAAAAGATATTTAAAGTAGCATTGGATGGAGGCTTTACCTGCCCTAACCGTGACGGAAAAGTAGCAATTGGTGGCTGTACTTTTTGTAGTGCTCGGGGATCTGGAGATTTTGCTGGAAATCGCCGTGATGATTTAATTAAACAGTTTAATGATGTAAAAGAGCGTATGCATCAAAAATGGCCAGATGCCAAATATATTGGTTACTTTCAAGCATTTAGTAACACTTACGCTCCAGTGGCAGAACTCCGGGAGATGTATGAAGTCATTTTGGAACAAGAAGGAGTGGTTGGTCTATCCATTGCGACTCGCCCCGACTGTTTGCCCGATGATGTCGTTGAGTATCTCGCCGAGCTAAATCAGCGTACCTATCTATGGGTAGAGCTAGGTCTTCAAACCATGCATGATCAAACAGGTGAGTTAATTAATCGTGGACACGACTTTGCTTGTTTTGTCGAAGCGGTCGAAAAGCTTCGACAGCATGGTATTCGTACTTGTGCCCATATTATCCATGGGCTACCTGGAGAAACTGAAGAGATGATGTTACAAACTGTGGAAGCTTGTGCCAATATGGACATTCAAGGAATCAAAATTCATCTTCTTCATTTATTGAAGAATACCCCGATGGTTAAACAGTATGAAGCAGGGCTTTTACAGTTTTTAGATAAAGAATCCTATGTCCGTTTGGTTGTTGATTCACTCGAGATGTTACCACCCGATATCGTTATTCATCGAATTACTGGTGATGGACCTCCAGATTTATTGATCGGACCTATGTGGAGCCGAAAAAAATGGGAAGTTCTCAATGCGATTGATGATGAACTCCAAAAACGTAACACGTGGCAAGGTAAAAAAGCAAAACCTCGCCAACCATGGACACTACTAAAATAAAAGGAAGATCATATGCATATTCCTTCCACTCTAAGCAGCGCTCGGAAATTCCTTTCTTCCCATTTGACAAAGGCTTCTTCAACGGTTGAAACTTGTGTAGTCATCGATGCAACAATCGGCAATGGGCATGATACCTTATTCTTAGCCGAACAGGTGCAACCAAATGGGAAAGTATATGGTTTTGACATACAAAACGACGCGATCACAGCGACAAGATCACGACTACAAGCGGCTAACCTCTTGCCGATCGTAGAGTTGTACAGGCTAAGTCATGATCGCTTTGATGAGGTATTGCCTAAGGTACATCTCGGACATATACAAGCGGTTATGTTTAATTTAGGCTATTTACCTCACGGTGACCCGTCGATTATCACTCAACCATCTACCACCATCGCTGCTTTATCTAAGATGACCCATTGGCTGGCTTCAGGGGGAATCATTACCCTCGCTCTTTATACAGGGCATCCTGGGGGACAAGAAGAAGCAGCTAGTGTAATCAAATGGGCTACTTCTCTTCCAGCGAAGTCATTTCAAGTAATGTGGCAGCAAATATTAAACAGAAACCACGCTCCTTCATTGGTAGTGATTGAAAAAAAATAGAAGCCTTGCAGGCATAACACTTCAGATTAGAAGTAACTCAGTCACTTATTTGCTGAAAGTAATCAGTCCATAGAACTTCTAAGATCACCTTCTTAGAAGTTCTTTTTATGAAAAGAAAAGATATATTTCTAACGTATTAATAAATAATCATTTATAATAGAATTAAAGTCATTCAGTCAGCGAGAGGTGGAATCAGCATGGGATTCTTTTTCTGGAAAAATAACAAAAAGAAGAAGATCGCTCGTATTTCTTATGAACAACCCTTTTTAGGAATTCAACCTCATCATGAAACGTTTATCCAAGAGATACATTCACTCATCCAACACTTAGAGAATTCTCTTCCCCATTCATATATAGAAGCAGTAAAAGGTAGAGTAATGGGGAAATATAAATTAGATGAGAATACTTGGAAAAGTCGCTGGTTTGAATGGCAACGCTATTTGATTATGGTGGCGATTCTCAAAAAAGTATCCATGTATAGTAACGAAGTCGATGAAATCTGGCATGAAATGTTAATGTTCACTAGAGAATATGACGAATTTTGTGATAATTTTTTGAAAACCAAATTACACCATATTCCTCATGCTCCCGGCTATAAACCTGCACCTGAGGACCGAGCATGGTTTGATACTGTCTATTTTATCTTATTCCGACCAACTAAATATAGCTTTACATTGTGGGGGCCATTTTTAAGAAATCCGTTATCATCACAAATAGCAGAAGACTTCCGCAGTTTATCAGAGGAAGAGCTAACTCAAAAGTACTTTAATGCCTATACTGCTCAACACGTCTCTAGTGTTTCTTATCTTATCTCATTTATCATCCAATATATAAAATCTGAAATTCAAAGTTTGGATCATCATGTACAATTACATGGAACAACGGTAAAAAGCTATAAAAAGACCTATATACCCAACTCAAAATCAAATACAAAGTCACTCGCCTTACTTTCTGGAATGTTTTATTTATCAATTTTCCATCCAATACACTTTACGAATGAATTAAAGTTACTGCATATTCATATCGAACAAGCTTTTAAGCAAAAAGATTCATCATCATTGATCGGCTATAGTGGTGACGCTGGTAGTAACATGAGTATTGACTGTGGAAGCGACGGTGGCTGTAGCAGTGATGGTGGTAGTGGCGATGGCGGTAGTGGCGATGGCGGTGGTGGCTGTGGAGGCGGCTGCGGTGGTGGTGGTTGCGGTGGTGGTTCATAGACGACAAAAAAAGGTTGGCATTGATATGCCAGCCTTTTATTATCGAAAGATAGAGCTATCCAAACTTGCTTAAAGCTTCACAATCAGCAAAAGCAAAAAGGTACTTCAACCTTTACTCTTGGTTATTTAGCTTTTCGCATCTATATCAATCGTCAGTGCATCTTTGATCAGACTTAACGATTTCTTTTCTGTTTGGCAGCAAGGGCACTCAATCTTTCCTCACTACTCTTTAACCATTTTTTCATCATATCTTCAAAATCAGTAGGAGCTCCTCTTCGTCCACCTCGACGATCTCCGCCTTTACGCTCACGAGGAGGTCGATCTTCACTAAGTGCTTTCATCGATAAAGAGATTTTACCATTTTCATCAATGGAAAGTACTTTTACTTTAACCTTTGCACCTACTTGAACCACATCTTCTACTTTCTCTACATATTTCGCGGAAAGTTGAGAAATGTGAACTAATCCGGTTTCTCCCGACTCTAATTTCACAAATGCACCAAAGGGCTTCGTCGAGATGACTTCTCCTGTAATAATGGCCCCTTCTTTTAACTGACTCATTCTAACACTCCCGAAATGGTATTCATTCTGTAAGATGGTATCATTTATTTTTTATTATGTCAATGAATAAAAGGTCAAATCCTCTATTTAGCAATATGTTTTTTCCATCAAAATAATCATGTAGAGAATATCTCTAAATTATCCTCTTTCACCTTTTAGTATGGCAAAAACTCTTTCTTACTGTAACGTTTTCCTCGACTATAACATTTTTTTATAAGAAATAGTTCACCCATCCTCTTAAATATGTTATATTATTTACCGAATGAAACATACATTTAAGATCGCTCGGACGAATTTGAATAACATGTTTAAGGATGGTTGAGAAAATGAGTATAATCCTCACCGAACAAACACCTTTGCTCCAATTCGAAGGAAAAGTTCATGCAAATCTAAGTGTAACTGAACTAATAGAGAAAGCATTACAAAGAAATGAAGCAACTTTAGCATATAATGGAGCTCTTCGTGCAACAACTGGTAAATTTACAGGTCGTTCTCCTAAAGATAAATTTATTGTAAAAGATCATTCGGTCGAAGCTACAGTTGATTGGGGTAGTGTAAACCAACCGATCGAACCGGCTGTTTTTGAAAAAATTTATCAACGCTTGCTGGCGTATTTACGAGACAAAGAACTTTTTATCTTTGATGGTTTTGCTGGTGCTGATCAGACTTATCGTCTGCCTATTCGTGTAATTAATGAATACGCGTGGCAGAATCTATTTGTTCATCAACTTTTTATCCGACCAACTAAAGAAGAATTAGTTAATCATACCCCAGAATTCACCGTGATCTGTGTACCCAATTTTAAAATTAATCCTGAAGAAGATGGAACACGCTCAGAAACATTAATTGCTGTAAGCTTTACGCATAAGGTGGTCGTTATTGCTGGTACACACTATGCAGGAGAAATGAAAAAGTCCATCTTTAGCGTTATGAACTACCTCTTACCTGAGAAAGATGTCTTACCCATGCACTGTTCTGCTAATGTTGGAGAACAAGGGGATGTTGCTTTATTCTTCGGTTTATCAGGAACTGGTAAGACAACGTTGTCTGCTGATCCTCACCGTCGCCTGATCGGAGATGATGAACATGGCTGGTCTGATCAAGGGATCTTTAATTTTGAAGGTGGATGCTATGCAAAATGTATCGGACTAAGCCAAGAAAAAGAGCCTCAGATTTGGGGAGCCATTCGATTTGGTTCTGTGCTTGAAAACGTAGTTCTAAACGAGGATAGACAACCAAACTACGATGATAGTTCATGGACCGAAAACACTCGTGCAGCATATCCAATTGATTATATTCCAGGCGCAGTCATTCCTGGAACGGCAGGTCATCCAAATGTCATCTTATTTTTAACGGCTGATGCTTTTGGTGTACTGCCACCAATCTCTCGCTTAACTCCAGAACAAGCGATGTACCATTTCTTATCCGGTTATACTAGTAAATTAGCGGGCACAGAGCGTGGTATTACCGAACCAGAAGCTACTTTCTCTACTTGTTTTGGTGCGCCATTCTTACCACGCCCTGCCAATGTTTATGCTGAAATGCTGGGAGAAAAAATCGCTAAACATGACGTTGCTGTTTATCTCGTGAATACGGGTTGGACTGGTGGTCCGTATGGGGTAGGAAAACGTATCCATTTAGGTTATACACGGGCAATGGTTCGTGCTGCTATCGAAGGAAAATTGAAAGAAGTAGATTATACAACGGATCCAATCTTCGGCTTGCATATACCCGTCACATGTCCGGAGGTTCCATCGGATATACTCAATCCACGCAACACTTGGACTAATCAAGATGCCTATGATCAAAAAGCACAAGAGTTGGCACAGCTTTTCCATAAAAACTTTAGTAAATTTAGTGGTGTATCGGAAGCAATTCAGATGGCAGGTCCTAAAAAATAAAATATCATTTTACAAAAAAGGTCTTGGAGTTTTGCTTCAAGACCTTTTTTGTAAGACCTTAATTCCTGTTGATTTGCATCATATTGGAATAGACTAAAGGCATATTTCATAAATCTGTTTATATCTGTAAAGCTGATACAACTTGGACTGGTGTACTTGCTATCTTTAACTGCTCTCTTACTTTTTGATCCATTAATTTCTCCTTTAATGAAGAGTAAAGTACAGTCTCCTCCCCTTTTAATGCTGCGATTAAAAATACATAAGATACCGGATTTCCATCATCCCAATAGATCGGCTTAATCAAACGAGCAACAGCTATTGCAGAACGATTAACATCTTTAGAAGTACCATAGGGAATAGCTATTTCTGAACCCATCGATGTCGTTCCATTTCTCTCTCGCTCAAATACGTTATATAGAAAATCTTCATTTCTTGCCATTATCCCCTTTGCTTCCATTAATTCTGCTAATCGATCAATCACTTCTTCTCTCATCTCGACCTGTATATCTAGTTGAATGAGCTCTTCAGATAAGTATTCTTGAATCATAAAAAAACCTCCGCTCCAATTTTTGTCCATAGTTTTCCATTCCAACCATCCTATCATACATAAGCCCATTAAAAAAACCAGCTTACCTAAAAGCTGGCTTTTTCGCTGGTTCTATTTATCTACTACTCTCTTTATTTTCCTCTAGTTTCCGTAGACGAAGGCTAAGCACTCGCAAACGGTTTTTTAAATCTTCTTCCCATTCTGAGTCTGATAGTAGCTTAGCAACACTTAATAAGTCGAGTGAATGATCAATCTGCTCACGAAGCACGTGATCTATATCATCTTCTTGAAAACTTACACAAATTTCTTTCCATTCAATAAGCATTTCGGGGTTAATCGATTCGCGGAGGGTTATTTCTTTGACTTGGTCTTCTTTAGCATACTCCACCACCAAGTCAAATTCCTCTTTTATAGCTGGATGCACTACCACATTTTGGCAAACCGGGCAACAAAGCAACGGAACATGATGAACTTTTACATGCTGATGACTTAATGTACCTACCATACCGATCATACTAGCTCCACAGCAGAAACTCATAGCGTTTCCCCTCCCCTTCCCCTGATCCAAAACAAACATCCGATAGAGTTTTTAAAAACTGATTTAGTTAGTATTGTTTATTTACCACTCAATCCGTTCATTTAAACCTCAAAACAAAGAAATCCTCTGAAATCCAATTATTGGATTTCAGAGGATTTCACTAAGCCCCTTTTGCAGCTTAACCCTTTAGTCTTGTTCAATCTCTTTGCTATATCCTTCTGCAGTCAGAAGTTTTTCTAACTCTGATGCATCAGCCATTTCGACTACAATCATCCAACCGTCTTCATAAGGAGAGTTGTTCACATTTTCCGGAGACTCTTCTAAATCACCATTCACTTCAATCACTTTTCCACTGACTGGTGCATAAAGTTCTGAGACTGTTTTAACAGATTCTACACTACCAAATGGTTCACCAACAGCGATCTCTGCTCCAACTTCTGGGAGCTCAACAAAAACAATGTCCCCCAGCTCTGATTGAGCAAAATCGGTAATTCCGATTCTTACTTGGTTGCCCTCTGTTTTTACCCATTCGTGCTCTTTGGAATACTTCAGCTCTTGTGGTAAATTCATCTTATTCCCTCCAACTAAGCTTGACGAATTTCATTCATAACTCTCTCTAAAGGTGTTTTTAGCATAGATAATGCTTTTTCTCCTGCTGAACGATGTCTGAGTTTTCCTTCTGGATCAAATAGATAAAAAGCAGGAACATACTCGTTTTCAAAAGCATCCACTACACTATGTGTATTATCAATGCCTTGTGGATGTTTCAGTTCATATTTTTCAATGGTTTCTTTGACTGGCTCGATCTCTAAATCTTTTTCAGAACGAGGCATATGAATTCCTACAACAGCTAGTTCTGGATATTCTTCTTTGATTTTATTCACATCAGGTAAACTAACTTTACACATATGACAGCTAATGGACCAAAAATGAACAAGAACAGGCTTTCCTTTTAGATCCTCATTACTTACTTCACTATTTACCCATTCTGTAATTCCTTTGATCTCAGGCATCTCTGTACGTAAACGTAATGGCATGAACCTCAACCTCCTTATTTAAGATCTGGTAAAAAAAGGACCTAACCAAGTAGTTAGGTCCTCCTCTTTGGTTAATTAAACGTGTTTTGCACCTGGTTTCCAGTCAGCTGGGCAACGACCACCGCTTTGGAGAGCTTGGAGAACACGTAAGGTTTCATCTACGCTACGACCTACGTTCAAGTCGGTTACTACTTGGTAGCGGACAATACCTTCTGGATCAATGATGAATAGACCACGGTTAGCAACACCTTTTTCCTCAATAAGTACACCGTAGTCACGGCTTACTTTATGAGCTGGGTCAGCACCTAATGGATAGTTGAGTTCACCCAATCCATTTTCAGAACGTGGGGTGTTAATCCATGCACGATGCACAAATTTGCTATCTGTGCTTACACCGATAATTTCGCAATCGTTTGCTTGGAACTCATGATAGTTATCACTAAGAGCAGTAATCTCTGTTGGACAAACAAAAGTAAAGTCCATTGGATAGAAGAAAAGAACGAGCCATTTTCCTTTATAATCGGAAAGTTTAACATTTTCATCTAGGGTTTCTAGATTTTTAGTACTTTCCATATCAAAATCTGGGGCTGGTTTACCTACAAGACTGGACATGGTCCATTCCTCCTCATGAGATGTTAAGAGATTAGTAAGTATGTGTTGGGATTATGTACCTGTTTACTTTTCCCAAAGTGGGTGGTTTGTAAACAAGTTGCTGAGTTATTGACATGAATAAGATATCACGCCTATAGATTAAAGTCAATTCTAGTTTATACTAAGTATAATTTGAAAATACTTATCACCTATCCTTCTCATAAATGCCTTTAAGCTATTTTTTACGATTCGATTCAATCTCATTCAAGCTTATGTATATTGTTATTCGTTTACAAGAAAAGCTCTACGCATTTTTACTTTAGCGTAGAGCTTTTTCGATAGATTATATTTCATTTTACTGGCTGTTGAGTCCATTACTTCAACCCAAGTTTCTTAATTTACTTATCTACTTTCACTATTTTCTTTTGATAACGTAGAAAGTATAAAATGGATAAGAGCACAAGCCAAGAAACACCAACATACCAGACAAACCGCCATTCAGGCATAAACCATAACGTTATTAAAATACCCAAAACTAAAAGAAGTCCAATCACAGGTAAGAGCGGATACAAAGGTGCCCGATACACTAATTTAGATGAAGCATTCGCTTTGCGAAAGGAAAAATAGGTCACAAAAATGATACTCCAACAGAATAAACCACCAAAAATCACGATTCCAAACAAAATATTATAAGCATCAGGTACAGCTATATTTAGAATAATGGCTAAGAACAATCCGACACATGAAAGTAAAAGAGCATAAACAGGGACTTGTTGTGAATTAAGTCTACCTAAAATGGTAGGTGCATAACCGCCTTTGGAGAGCGAAAATAGCATCCGTGTCGCCCCATAAACTTGTGCATTCATGGCAGAAAGTGCAGCGATCAACACCACGAAATTCATTACATGATCTGCCCCAGGTATGCCCAAGATCGAAAATACTTTTACAAATGGACTTTGTACGATCTCTTTTGCCCCTGATTGACTCCACGGTACAACCGCCAACATAACAATCATAGATAGCACATAAAAAATAATGAGACGAAAAGCGGTCAAACGCATCGTTTTTGGAATTGTATTTGCTGGATCTTTACTTTCACCTGCCGTAACAGCAATTAACTCGGAGCCAAAATAACTAAAACTCGCCATCCCAATCCCAAGCCAAATACCACCCCAACCAAAAGGTAAAAATCCACCATGGCTAACATAGTTCGAAAAACCGACAGGCTTGGTTCCTAGTCCAAATATCATCGCCAACCCTATCATGATAAATCCAATAATAGCAACTACCTTAATGAATGAAAACCAATATTCCAATGTACCAAAGCTATTTACCGAACGTGCATTAAAATAAATAATGACCAAAGAAAATAATATAATCCAAACCCATTTGGGAACCCCTGAAAACCAGAAATTCATATACAAAGCGATGGCCGTTACTTCGCTTCCGATGGCTAGTACATTGATAAGCCAATAACTCCAACGTACTAGATAGCCAGACCAAGCTCCTAAATAATGTTCCGCATGAGTTCCAAAAGAACCAGCTGTTGGATGTTTGACCGTCATTTCTGCTAAACAGATTAGCATAATAAAAGTAAGCAAAGCTGCTACGGCATAACTAAGAATTGCTCCTGGCCCTGCATAACTAATGACAAGACCCGATCCCATAAATAAACCAGTTCCAACCGCAGAGCCAATCGCTACCATCGTTAATTGTTTGGCCGTTAGCTTTCTTTCAAGTACATTTTCTCGCTCAAAGAGCGATACCTGCTGTTTTGCCATTCTAGGTTGTCCTTTCTCTACTACATTTTGCTTTAAGACTATGACGCTTATATGCTGCTCTGTATTAAAGTATTAAAAATAAAATAAAAACGATAACGCATTCAATGTTTAATCGTACTGGTTCCCTTTAATCTCCAATGAGAATTTTTAATGTTTCTTAGAATGAGAAGTAAACATTAGACATAAACAGCAAAACCGTAAGGTAAAGTCTTAAAATATATATTACTATTTTTATATATTATATCTATATAAAATAAAAAATCTATATCTTAAAAATGGTAATCTAAAAAAAACGGAGGTTTTGTTTTAATTGCGTGATTTGTTTTAGTGGAGTATAATAGTTACAATTTTCTATTACATTCAGGTGATATTGACAAATGAATCACGCATCGTTTCCCACCTCATCCTCTCCTAATTCTACTCCATAGAAACTCCTAGGACTTTTGTATCTCTTGGAAAAATCGCAATTATAATTAATCACACAATCGGATGTATAGTAAAAATTGATTAACCTAATCTGAAAGGGTGTCATGTACATGAGCAATTTTAATAACAACTGGGCACATGTCGATCAATACATTACAGACTTACTTGTTCCATCTGACCCTGTACTTGAAGAAACCCTAGAAGCAAACAAAGCTGCTGGCTTACCTGCAATCGATGTGGCTCCTAACCAAGGAAAGCTACTCCATCTACTTGCACAGATAAAAGGAGCACGAAGAATACTGGAAATCGGAACACTAGGTGGTTATAGTACCATCTGGTTTGCTCGTGCATTACCACCTGATGGACACCTGATTAGCTTAGAACTAGACCCTTTTCATGCAGAAATAGCCCAGTCTAATATCGCCCGGGCTAATCTATTAGAAAAGGTAGAAATACGAGTAGGAAATGCTCTTGACTCCTTAGCACAGCTTGCAAAAGAAAAGACTGAGCCTTTTGATATCATATTTATTGACGCTGATAAGCCGAACAATCCTTATTACTTTGAATGGGCTTTAAAATTATCACGTTGTGGTAGCCTAATCATCGCCGATAATGTCGTTCGTAAAGGCTCCGTCATCGATGAATCCTCTACAGACCCCAGCGTTCAAGGAGTCCGACGCTTCATGGAAATGCTTGCTGATGAACCACGAGTAAGTGCTACAGCAATTCAAACTGTCGGTAGCAAAGGGTATGACGGCTTTGCCATCGCCCTTGTCATCGATTAGGATTACCAGAGAAGGTAAATCAGGTTAAAGAATAAAAACATCCCAAACCACTCGAAACTGGAAAGGGATGTTTTTCACGGCTGTTGATTTGTATAATAATAGGTTTTCTGGAGGGCATATTTTCGTCACGTGACTGATGATGTCTTACAAAGATGAGTCCGAGTCCGTTTCCGTTCATTCCGCTAGGTAAGACATTTTAGAAGTTCTTATAGGCTTTAACTTCTTATCCCGTAGAGCGGGGCATGAGGTCGACTTAGTCGAAAAATGCCTCTCCATCTTACCTATTTTTGGTTAATGGACACTACTGGATGTTTTTATAGATATAGTTCGTGATATTTTCCTATATTAGACGTTTATATCATTGCTTTTTTTTCTTAATCCACACCAAGTAGATAATCGAAATTAAAGCAAGCCAACCTGCTCCAGCATACCACGTAAAGCGCCAATTTGGATCAATTCCTAAAGTAACAATCGTTCCTCCAAGTAGAAGTGTTCCCACAATAGGAATCACGGGGTAAAGTGGAGCATGATAACTGAGCTTCTCTTGATTTTGCTTCTTAAACCGGAAGTAAGTCATAAAGATCATAAACCATGATACGAGCGCACCAATTGTAGCTAACCCTATCAAAATGCTATACGCATCGGGTACAGCAACATTTAATACAGTAGCCAATACTAACCCGATACTTGAAATAAGTAGAGCATTGATCGGGACACCTCGTTCACTTAGCTTACCCAATGCTTTGGGAACATAGTTGCCTTTGGCTAATGAGAAAACCATTCGTGTAGAAGCATAAACTTGGGCATTCATTGCTGATAAAGCTGCGACAAGTACCACAAAGTTCATAATATGGTCTGCAAGCGGAATACCTAGAGCCGCGAATACCTTTACAAAAGGACTTTGTGTAATTTCTTGTGAACCAGCTTGATTCCATGGGATGACAGCCACCATAATGGCTAAAGATAACACATAGAAAATAATTAAGCGAAAGGCTGATAAACGCATAGATTTAGGAATGCTTTCACTCGGGTTTTTACTTTCCCCAGCGGTTACTGCGATCATTTCCGAACCAATATAACTAAACATCGCCGTCGTGGTTCCTAACCAGAGACCATACCAGCCATTTGGCATAAATCCACCATGAGCCACATAGTTAGAAAACCCAACCGGTTTTGTCCCTATTCCGAAAAGAACTGCTGCTCCTATAAGAATAAAACCAATAATCGCTGTGATTTTAATAATTGAAAACCAGTATTCCATTGTACCAAAATTCGATACAGAACGTGCATTTAAGAAAATAATAATGATCGAAAAGAGAATAACCCAAACCCATTTAGGTATGGAAGGGAGCCAATAGTGCATATACAAAGCAACTGCTGTTACTTCTCCACCTACTGCAATCACGTTTGCAATCCAATAAGTAGTACGAACCATAAAGCCAGACCAAGGACCTAAATAATACTCAGCATGTGTTCCAAATGAACCTGCTGTCGGATGTTTTACCGTCATTTCTGCTAGGCACATCATCATAAAAAAAGCAATTAAAGCTGCTACGGCATAACTTAAAATTACACTTGGACCTGCATAGCTGATCGATAAACCTGATCCCATAAACAAGCCTGTTCCCACTGCAGTACCAATGACCACCATCGAAAGCTGCTTAGTGCCCAATTTTCGCTCTAAAACATTTTCGCGTTCAAATACACTGTTTTGATTTTGCTCAGAGTTTGCTATCTGTTTTTCTGCCATGTAGTTGCTCCTTCCTCTCCGAAAACTGAGCTTTTCTGTGGCATAAATCTGTAAGCGTTTTCAGTTTATGTTCTCCCCTACTTATATATGGAAACTTGTTTATTTATTATATTAAAAAAAGAAATAGAAATCTACATATAAAATAAAAATAAGAAAGGGAAATACTTGCTAAGGTCATTTTGTTTGGGATCTTATTTAATCAGTTATCTAACTTCATCACCGATTCGATATAAATATAATTTTATTAATAAAAATTAGGATCTAGTTGATTTATAATCATGGCGGTTGATTTATCAAATATAGGTATTTCGTGTTCCTATCGGCTCCCTACGATCATATAATACTGTCCGTTTTAATCATTTCCATCACAGCTCTGATTATTTAGTATTGACCTTTCCGTAACGTTAACCCTTAGAATCTGAATAGTAAGGAAGATATCATCAGTTGAAAGGGGAGTAGTACTTTAACTATGCATATCAAAGAAATCGCAGATAAACTAAAGGTCTCTCCAAGAACCATCCGATTTTATGAAGAGAAAGGTCTTATATCACCCGACAAAAATGACGAAAATCAATATCGTGTTTTTACAGATAAAGAAGCGTGGCGTTTACAAACCATTATCTCGCTGCGTGAAGTAGGTATGTCCATCCAACAAATTGAACAAGTATTAGCAGAAATGGATGAAGGTGATTCCGAAGAAGTATTGTACTATCTTGAACTACAGCGTGCTGTTATCTTTGCAGAACAGGTTCGACTCAAACAAGTTATTAACACATTAGATCATATGATTAATCATTATAAAAGCGAAAGTAGTTGTTCTTGGGAAAGCTTATGGGAACTCGCTGCTCAATGTAAGCGGACGGAACTGGAACGAACGAATTGGATGGATCGATGGAATTTTGATAAACAAGCGGCAAGCTATGATCAACAGGTTCAAACAGTACAAGAATCTTTCCATGTACATAAAGATTATGACAAGGTATTGGATAAAGTGCTTGAATGGATTCGTCCACAAAACCATGAAATTGGATTGGAAATCGGGATTGGTACAGGGAACTTAGCTGGACGCTTTTTGGGACGTGGGATCCAAATCAAAGGGATCGATCAATCCAAAGAAATGCTGAAGCAATGTAAACAAAAGTACCCTGAGATTGAAACAAGGATCGGCAATTTCCTAGCGATTCCCTTTACTGACCACTGTTTCGACTTTATTGTGACTAGCTATGCTTTGCACCACTTAACCCCTGAACAAAAGATCCTTGCTCTTGAAGAAATGCAAAGAGTTCTAAAGCCTGGTGGTAGACTTTGTATTGCTGATTTGATGTTTATAGACGAACAGGAGCGTGCTAGTTACTTAGAACAGTGGAAACAGCGAGGTCGGAAAGATATTATCAAACAAATCGAAGATGAATTCTATGCAGATCGCAGTCAATTACTTGATTGGCTACAAAAAAATGGTGCTCGTACTCAGATCGAACAGATCAATGAAATATTACATCTTGTCTATGCGCAATGGTCATCCAAGAGCTAGTCATAAAAAAGCTCCCGTATCACACGCTAAGTGGTACGGGCATTTGATTATAACTATCTCATTGATGAGTGCTGCTATTTTTTCTTCTCACTTTTTCCTATTATTAGTAGACAGATTCTTAGAGACAATTCTATTCATGAGGGCAATCGAATTATTTCACCCAAGTCTTCGCAAAGTCATCTTCTTTAAAACCTACTGTCACTTTTTCGTTATCGGTAACAATTGGACGTTTGATTAGCATTCCATCTGAGGCTAGCAGTTCTAATTTTTTTTCATCGCTCATCTCTTTTAATTTCTGTGAAAGCCCCAACTCACGATATTTTTTTCCACTTGTATTAAAAAACTTCTGGATGGGTAGCCCACTTTTTTTAATGAGCTTAGCAAGCTCTTCTTTGGATGGCGGTTCTTCAACAATGTGTTTAGCAGTAAAAGAAACTCCATGATCGGTAAGATATTTCATCGCTTTTCGACAGGTTCCACACTTTGGATATTGATACATAATCAAACTCATGGTATATACCTCCAATATAAGATCTTGAATACCCCTAAGTAGATTGACTTAATTTAGAATACTGAATGACACCGCACACTCTTAATTAAATACTTGTCCACCCCGTTTATATTCAACATCAGGAATTTGAGCGCGTACATTAGCGACACGAGCCGCTATAAAAAAGAAATCGGATAGCCGATTCAGATAGCGACGTACTTCTTCATTTGTTTCTTGGTTTCGCGTTAATGTCACTACTAGTCGTTCAGCTCGGCGTGCTATAACACGACATATATGAAGGCTTGCAGCAAGTGGAGATCCTCCGGGCAAGATAAATCTTTTGAGTGGTGGGCATTCTGCGTCATATTTATCGATCCATTCTTCCAGCCTACTTACCATTTCAGCTACCACTTTATAGTTTCTATTCTTTCCTACTTGGGCCAAATCTCCACCCGCATCAAATAATTCATGTTGTATTTCTGTTAAATCAGCGATAAGATCAGCATGGCTTTTTTGATCCATACGGGCCATTGCCTCGCCAATAAAAGCATTGAGCTCATCGATCGTCCCATAAGCTTCCACACGAATATCATCTTTATCGATCCGACCACCCAATACACCTGTTGTTCCTTGATCACCAGTACGAGTATAAATCTTCACTCAAAAACCTCCTTTTTATGTTCCTCTTTAGGAACATTCGCCTGAAGAACAAGAATCCCTTTTTGCAGACAAAAGTAATTGTGGCACTTGCCATTTGGGATGTGAAAGAACGATAGGCTTTACGTGAAAGACTTCGTCTATTAGACTGGGTTGAATTATCTGCTGAGGATTTCCGGCGGCTTTGACCTTTCCTTTAGAAAGAAGAAGCAGTTGATCGCAATACTGGGCGGCTAAATTTAAATCATGTAGTACCATCACAATCGTTAACTGATGCTCCTGCCGATATCGGTGAATTAAATCCAGAATCAACAACTGATAATGAATATCTAAGTAAGTGGTTGGTTCGTCTAAAAATAATAGCTCTGGTTCTTGTGCCAATGCTTTGGCAATCGCAACGCGCTGCTTTTCTCCCCCGCTAAGATCACTAAAACGGCGGTCTCGGTAAATGGATACCCCTGTTAGCTCCATCACTTGTTCGATGATTTCTTGATCTTGTCGGGTCATTCCTGTCCATTTTTTTAGATAGGGATAACGCCCCATCTCGACCACTTGCCCGACAGTAAAATCGATCTCCTCCATCGTCTCTTGGGCTAATACAGCAATCTTTCGGGCACGTTCTTTGGAATCATAGCTAGCTATCTCTTTCCCTTCTAGCCAAACCTTCCCTGAATCAGGAGACTCTTCTCCAATTAATATTTTAACTAAGGTACTTTTCCCGCTCCCATTGGGTCCTAAGATCCCAAAACTTTCTCCACGCTTTACTTCCAATTCCACTTGATGTAGAATCTGCTCTGATCCATACGACTTTGCTAACCCTTGTGCTTTAAGCAAACACTTCTCCTCCTTTATCTCTTCTGACGTTTCTTTAGGATCATAGCAAAAAATGGCGCTCCGATAAAAGCTGTAATTACGCCGACTGGCAATTCACGCGGATCAAAAATAACACGTGCTAGACAGTCACTCCACATCATTAAAATAGCTCCAGCTAAAGCTGATAACGGAATCAAACTACGGTGATCGGCACCAGTTAGCATCCGAATAATGTGTGGGATTACCAATCCAACAAAACCAATCGTTCCTGAGACGGAAACAGCTACTGCTGTAACAAATGAAGCTAATAAGAGTAAGAAAAGACGTACTCGTGCAACATTCATTCCTAAATGACTTGCAGAGCGATCTCCTAGTACAAGAACATTTAACTCTCGACTAAATCCCCAAGCAACCACTAGACCGATCACAAGTATAGGCAACAAAATCCATACATGTTCCCAGTCACGTAGTACAAAACTACCCATTAACCAAAACTGAATTCGCTGCATTTCTTGTTCGGATATCGAAATCGCAAATGTAAGAATGGCCCCAAAAAAGGCTTGAATCACCACACCTGATAAGATTAGTGATTCTGCACGTAAGTGTCGATCAACAATCCGTAAAACCAAAAAAAGAGCTAAGCATGCTCCACCAAAAGCAAAAATAGGAACAGTCCATTTACCAAGTAAAATGCTACCCCATCCTGTCAGCATGGATAAGACGGCTCCAGTAGCTGCTCCTGACGAAACTCCCAGTACATATGGATCGGCGAGAGAGTTTTTAAGTAGACCTTGAAATATAACCCCTGCAATCGCAAGAGTAGCACCAACTACTGCGGCTAAAATTACCCGCGGAAATCGAAGTTGCCAAACAATCGCATCAGTTGCTGAATCGATTCCAGCCGGAAGAGTAGTTCCTCCCCACAGGTGGGAAAATATAATTTTCCAGACCATCCCCATTTCAATGTGTGCACTTCCCCAAGTCACTGTCGCACTGATAGAAAAAAGAAAGCAGAGGAATAATCCTCCACTCCACCAAAGTAAACGAAGTTCTTTCATCCATCTCTCCCTACTTTACCTTGTCTGGATATAATGCTTTGATAATTTCTTTATATCCTTTCCAAATTCGCGGTCCAGGTCTGCTAATTAAATTTTGGTCTACAGCCACAACCCGTTTATTTTTTACTGCTGTAACATTTTCAAAGCCTTTACGTTTTAAAATTCCCTGCGTATCTCCATAAGTGGAGATAATTACATCCGGATTCCACTTTACCACTTGCTCAGCAGAAATCTGTGGCCATCCTTGCTGTCCGTTGGCTACATTTTTTCCACTTGCTAAAGTGACCAACTCATCAATAAATGTTCCTTTTCCCGTTGTATGTAATTGTGGTGAAATCTCAATCCATACTTTCACACGCTGATTTTCAGGGATCTGTCCTACCGTCCGATATAAAGCTAGCTTTTCTTGCTCCATATTTTTAATGATTTCATCTGACTCAAAAGCTCTATTCGTTGCGCTTCCAGCTAGAGCAATGGAACGATATACATCTTTATAATTATTCGCATCTAATACCAATACTTTTAAGCCTAACTTTTTCAACTTATCCAAGGTTTCTTTTCCATTTAGTTTCGCAGCTAAGACTAAATCAGGCTTTAATTCTAAAACTTTTTCAGGATTAATATTCATATCGCCCACTTTGGGTAACTTTTTAACTTCCGCAGGATAATCATCATTCGTAGTAACACCCACTACTTCTTTATTTAATCCCAAAGCAAACGCAATTTCAGTAGCACTAGGCGCCAAGGAAACAATGCGCTTTGGCTGCTTATCGAGTGTAACTTTATTTCCAGCTTGATCCGTTAGAGTAAGTGGATAGTTAACCGATGAAGGATTTACTGGTGATGGTGTATTAACTCCTGACTTCGTTGAACAGCCTGCGAGTATAAAGATGCTAAGAATAAGTACCAAATTAAGCATTGAGCACCAGCTCTTTCGATTTCGCATGCTTCTCACCTCTTTCGTATTTTTTTCTTGCATATGTGTTCAACCATATTATAAGAGATACGTAAGAATTTTGCTAACATGTTACGATGTAGAAGAGGAAGTTCCCTTTAGTTCAGCTGTTCACCATTTTCATAACATAATCCCATTAACATTTGAAGAAAAAGTCGATCTGATCCAAAGAGGTTTTTATACTTAAGAGAGCATGTTGCATAATTGGAACCAAAACCTAGATCATTCCTAGATGAAGCCACGAATCTTTTTTGTGTAGGATCGACTTTTGCGCCAAACCTTTAGCGGGAGTGAGTGGGGAAGCGATGAGCGGCTGATTAAGAAGGCAACCTCTTAAGAAAGTTAAAACGGAAAGGATGAACTGAAATGTTAAAACAATCTTTTCAAATGGATGTAGGAAAAGAAGAGCGAGTCATTCGGGGAGAAGTCACTATCCCATCCAATCTATCAAATCCAGTTCCAACTATTATCATCTGTCATGGTTTTAAAGCTTTTAAAGAATGGGGATTTTTCCCGATACTTGCAGAGAAATTAGCAGATGCAGGCTTTGTGGCGATTACATTTGATTTTTCAATGAATGGAGTAGGTGATGATCCAAATACTTATAGTGAGCTTGAGAAATTTGCTCGCCTTACATTTAGTCGTGAACAAGAAGATATTGCTCTGATCCTTCAAGCGATCCAACAGGGGCAACTCCCTTATAGTTCACAGATGGATAAAGAACGCTTGGGAATTCTGGGACACAGCCGTGGTGGTGGCAATAGTCTCATCTTTACTTTAGAACATCCTCAAATTAAAAGTGTGACGATCTGGAACAGCATCCCCCGTCCAGACTTCTTTGGTGATGAGCTCATTCGTGAAATCAAAGAAAAAGGACGGGTCTATATCACGAATGCCCGAACTAAACAAGAGATGCCCATTGATTTGGAAGTGATTGAGGATTTGGAACGAAATTGGGAACGTTTCAACTTTATCAAGCGACTTTCTACTCTTACTCAACCTCTTTTGATCGTTCAAGCAGATCAGGACCATCCTGGCTTTATGGAAGGGGCTCAACAAATCTTCCAACAAGCCCCTCGAGCACGGCTTGAGGTGATATCAAATGCGAACCATACATTTCGAGCAGTACATCCTTTTACAAGTATGACTCCACAATTAAATGATGCTATTAACTTAAGCGTTCAATTTTTTCAGGAGACATTGACAGGCTAGCCGTAAAATTTGGCTAGCCTGTCTCATTCTTCTTAGTAAGGTTCCGTTTCTGCCTCATAGTACTGGTTGTCCCGAAGTTGGATACGCCCATGGGACAAAGAAACGGTTTTGTCATCATTAAATTGATTGGTATAGTTTGAGGTTCCAGGGGAGACTCCAGCACTTCCTTTATAAACAAAACTATCTGACTCCTTACGATAGAGAAAAGCCTCCCCTTCTTTGATCATACTTAGTTTTTCAACTCCCATTCTTGACCAAGCGGTTTTACATTTCCGACTATAACGTAGTTCGATCGTTCCTAGTACTTTCTTATCTGATGTTCTTAAAACTCTGACACTTTTGGCTGTGATAGCATCGTTGGCACAACCTGTACTAGCTGGGTCCGTATTATCATAGGAAGCTTTCACGGAAGTGAGAGTTTTTGCTGCTCCTCTTCTCGCCTTCTTTTTTGCTATTTCTTGTTCAGATGGTAGTTTTGTAGGGCTCGCCCCATTATACCACTCATAAGTCATAGACCCTTTTCTTTCGATTTTCACAGGTTTTTTTGCAATAGAAGAGGTTGATTGATCTACGGGTAATGCATTCACCGTACTAGTAACCCCTGCTAAGAGGATAAAACTAGACAAAGCTGCCACAGATCCTCGCTTTTTCACACTCTTCATCCTTTCTATCTTTTGCTTTCTATTAGAGGTTGCCCTCTTAATCAGCCGCTCATCGCTTCCCCACTCACTCCCGCTAAAGGTTTGGCGCAAAAGTCGATCCTACACAAAAAAGATTCGCGGCTTCATCTAGGAATGATCTAGGTTTTGATTCCAATTATGCAACATGCTCTATTAGATATGGGACTTTACCATCTTTTTATCAGTATGAATCCGTTTTAGCTCGATGTATTTTGCCACTTCGCTCAACAATATCTCCTTCAGCATAACTAACTGTCCCATCGTCATCAAACTGATTGGTATAGTTGCTATCACCTGGGGTGACATAGGCAGCACCTTTTCCTGTAAACTGTCCCGCTTCCTTCCGGTATAACTTGGCATCACCATATTGAAGTGTACTTATATTTTTTACATTCATTCGCGCCCATGCTGTTTTACATGTCCTGCTGTAGCGGAGCTCAACAGTTCCTAATACGGCTTTATCCGAAGCCCTAACGACTCTAACACTTTTGGCTGTAATTACATCGTTGGCACAACCTGTAGCTACTGGGTCCGTATTATCATATTTAGAGCCCGTCGTTTTATTGATACTTTTCTTCGCTCGGTTCTTAGCCATTTCTTTTTCTGATGGTAATTGACTAGGGCTAGGACCATTGTACCATTCATAGATGTAAGACCCTTTTTTCTCTACTTTGTCTGGCTTTTTGGAAGTCACAGGAACCTGCTTCGCCAGCGTAGCAGCGCTGGTCATGCTCGATAGAACAAAAAGTCCTACTCCTGTAGTCATAAAGGCAATACGATAAAACTTGTCCACCAAATAACCCCCTTTAAGATGAATCTGAGTCACAAAGATAGTTTAACATAAAATTACATATTTTTACAATTTAATATAATTTATCCAAAAAAATACGGCAACCTTTCGTAAAAAGAAGGTTGCCACCTTTTTAAAATCTTTAGAAGTTATATCCAATCATATGATTTTAACAGGTCTATTAATTTACATCATATTGGAATGGAGTGAGGGCATGTTTTCGCCACGTGACTGATGATGTCTGGCAAGGATGAGTCCGAGTCAGCTCATTCCTTCAGATGGAACTATGGGAGCCGTATGGAAGTAACACACGGAAGTCACTGCGCTAAAAGCCCATCGGATTCCATTCACTTCCGCTAGGTAAGACAATCATGAGGTCTACTTAGTCGAAAAATGCCTCCCTTTCTTACCTCAACACTCCTGTGATTTTAGGATAACTGGTATACATTTTCTCTATACTTGTTGAATTGACTTCGAATCGTTTATCTCTTCTTATCCCAAATTCCAATCGCTGTGCTTTCACGAGACGAGTCTCCTGCTCCAATATATAAGCCGGTTTTCGGATCGATCCACATCGAGTTAGCATTGCCAATCTCTTTCGGAGCCTCTTCAAAACTATGCCCACGTTTCATTAATTCCTCACGTACTGCATCTGGAACTCCTTTTTCCCAGCGAATTTTCGGATATTGGCTGCTAAAAATACGAGGCTCTTCGACAGCTTTTTTGATATCCATTCCATAACTTAGTCGATTAAAAATCACTTGGTAAACAGAAGAAATAATGGTAGAACCACCAGGTGATCCTACGGTCATCACAGGTTTATCACCTTTAAAAATAATGGTTGGAGTCATACTGCTTCTTGGGCGCTTCCCAGCTTGAACCTCGTTTGGGCCACCTGGTTTTGCATCAAAGTCAGTCATCTCATTGTTTAGCATGAATCCATATCCCGGAACCATGATTCCTGTGCCAAATTCTTGTTCAATCGTGGTCGTATATGAAACAAGATTGCCAAATCGATCTGCAACAGTAAAGTGGGTCGTCTGTCCGGGCGGATGCTCCTGTTGCACTCCTTTTTTTGCTGGTTTTCTACCTTCATATTTCCATGGGTCTCCAGCTAATACACGTGTGTTCGCTTTCTTCGGATCGATCAATTTCGCTCGTTCCTCGATATATTTAGGGTGCAAAAGTCCTTTAAGTGGCATATCTACAAACTCAGGATCGCCAAGATAGGCTCCCCGATCAGCATAAGCTAAATGCATCGCTTCCGTAAACAAATGATACTTATCCGCAGAACGAACACCTTTTTCCTTTACTTTAGCTTGTTCGAGCAGCTTTAAAATTTGTAAGACAGTCACTCCACCTGAACTTGGAGGTGGCATAGTCACTATCTTATGTCCTTCATACTCTGCTATCATGGGCTTATCTGTTGTAACATGATAATTTTTCAAGTCACTTAGCGCCATTTTTCCCCCTTTTTGATTGACTACATCGACAAGTGCCTTTGCTACTTTCCCTTCATACAATGCTTTAGAGCCTTTTTTCTGTATCAGACGGAACGTTTTGGCTAAGTCCTTTTGTACTAGCTTATCTCCTTCTTGTAAGGGCTTTCCATTTGGTAGAAACACATCTTTAGCTGCTGTTTTTGCTAACATCTCTTGATTCTCAGCGATCGATTTCGCCAATACTCGATTGACAGGCACTCCTTTTTCCGCTAGCTGAATTGACGGCTTGATTAATTTCGATAGGGGTTGTGTCCCAAAGCGCTCGAGAGCTGCTTCCAAACCCTTTAGTGTACCCGGAACACCTACAGCATATCCTTGGGTTGATCGGATCGAGAATGGGATTTCTTTACCAGTTTCATCTAAAAACATCCGAGGATGAGCTGACTTAGGTGCCCGTTCCCGACTATCAATAATCGAGACATTTTTCTTTTTGGCATCATACACCATCATAAAACCACCGCCACCGATCCCTGACATCATGGGTTCAGTTACATTTAGTGCAAACTGGATTGCGACGGCAGCGTCAACAGCATTTCCCCCTTTCTTCAAAACATCAGCTCCTATTTTGGAAGCTAGAGGATGTGCTGTCACGACCATACCCGCATTTCCTATCGAAACCGAAGAATAGGATTGCTTTTTCTTTTTCTTAGCAACATGGGATTTTGCCTTTGCATCAATAGCGTTTGGTAAAGCTAGTGTGGAAAATAGTAAGCCACTAGTCAGAACAGCCCCAACAAGGTTCCACTTTTTCTGCAAGTTTCAAATCTCTCCTTTAATGAATAGATTATTTTATAATAGTATTAATTTTATTTTAACTGCAAATATTGAAGGAATCAAATTGCTGTTTGAATATGTCAGAAAGCTGTTGCAAGCTTAAAATCTATTTTCCTCTCTACCTGATTTTCCACATTTTTGGTCAAACCGGTTAAAAATAGCTATAGGATTCTTTAGTAATCATCGTTATACTAGAAATAGTTTATTCTCAATGAGGTGTCGTCATGGAACAAATCGGTTATCTCGAACCTTTACAACATGAACCATCTACACCTGTTACCTACTATCTTCCAGTAGGTAATGAGCGTGTTTTACTAAATGAAGCTCTTGGTGAAACCATTCAACTTACTTTTTTAGGTGAAAAAGCATGTCGCCATTGTGGACGTAAAATAAAAAAAACATACAACAATGGATACTGCTATCCTTGTTATACGAATCTAGCAGAAAATGACCTATGTATTGTAAAGCCAGAACTGTGCCACTTTCATAAAGGAACATGTCGGGATACTGCCTTTGGTGAAAAATTCTGTATGCAAGCTCATTACGTCTATCTCGCTTTAAGTAGCGAAGTAAAAGTAGGAATTACTCGAAAGCCCAATGCACTCAAACGTTGGATTGACCAAGGAGCCGTCGCTGCCCTTCCGATCATGGAAGTACCTAGCCGAAAAATAGCTGGGGAGCTTGAAGTCCACCTTGCACAATACATCAAAGATAAGACCAACTGGCGCAAAATGCTTAAAAATGACATTCGTGATGAGAATTTAATCGAAGTTAGAGCACAAATAGTCGAGAAAATTCCCGAAGAATATCATCCTTATCTACTTCCCATTAATGAGCCTTATACATTCAACTATCCCCATCTATCTGTCCCAGACAAAATCACTTCACTCAATTTAGATAAACAAGCGGTGATTACTGCAAAGCTGATGGGAATTAAAGCACAGTATCTAATTTTTGATCAAGGAGTCCTTAATATCCGTAAGCATACTGGCTACAAAGTCTCTTGGCATATTTAGCTAAATGGCTTACGCCAGTGATAGGGTGGCTCAAGCCCTCGGCGATATCGTTGCCAATGCTTTTTTTGTCGAAATAAGATCATAAGTCCAATCGTAATCGTGACCAACCATAACATAGCGTGACTAGCTACTACAAGTGAAATAAGGATCACAGCAATGGTTGAAAAGAACGTAGATAAAAATAGATACCTAGTGATTAGCAAACTGAATAAATAAATGAATGCCCCAATCAGAATAATGACTGGACTTAAAATAAAAATCGCTCCTGCTGCGACCATCATCCCCTTCTCTCCACGTGTACTATAAAAAAATGAATACATCTGCCCTATCACTACAGCGATAGCAGCCATATGGGCAATCATAAGCCCTCCGATCATCCACGCTGCTCCTGTGGCAATCATTCCCTTGGCTAAATAGATCATCGATAAGTACAGATGGGGGACATATCTTTTCTTTTGTTTGATCCATTCAGCCAAGGGAATTGCTCCTAAGACATAAGCTAATCCAATGAGTAAAAGCCCCTTCAACTTTCTTCCCCCTTTCTCTCTAACACCTTCTGCTGAGTTATCGCTAAATATTCAGCTTAATAAGACGGCATTCGACGTACAACTAGCAGAAATACCATTCCCAAACCACAGTAACCAAACAGTGGATATAAATAACGGACGAGATTGGAGAAGCCGACAAATGATAATAAATAAGCCAATAGAAAAATTCCCGTGATTAACCATGTTGTTCGTATAGAAACCCATTTTCTTAAACTGGCTGCTAGTCCATATACATCCCCAATAAGGGTGGTTAGAATTTCACCCCAGACTAACAATAAAAACAAGAGTTGAATCCCTTTTCCAATCTCTGCAATCACCCAACCCATAGGAATTTTGGCTAGCAGAACTTCCTCTAAGTGCCATTGAATCACCATGTTACCAATAAGCATCATTATCCCTAGCCCAATCGCTCCAATCCATCCACCCCATCGTAAAATCACTTCATCTCGAATACTTGCTCCAAGTGGTACCAACACCGATTGAGACAAAACCAAATTAAAAGCGATATAAGAAATCGTCGCTATCAACCAATGGGGTTCTGCACGGATCGGTAGTTTCTCCCAAAGTGGTCCCACCTCTCCTTGTTGCAATCCCATCCATACAACAAATAGCATAAATCCTAGCATAAAAGGCACAACGAATGTATTGACTGATAATATCCCATCTAGTCCACGAAGGTTAAACCAATAAGCAAAAATAATGGATAACCAAACTCCCAAGTGAAAGGAAAGACCTAATTGTTCTTCGAACAGTGCACCTGTTCCTGCTAACATTGCAACGGTTACACCAAATAGCATAATCGTCACAAGATGATTCATCCATTCACCTAAACGTTTCCCAAACAGAAATCGATTAAATTCCTGATAAGAGTCTGCACCAAGCCGTGCCCCGATCACCATCATGCGAACTCCTAGCCAAGCGAAAAAAAAGGTACTAATCATAATCCCTAGATAACTATACTTACCATACACAGAAAAAAACTGTAACATTTCTTGTCCTGAAGCAAATCCCGCACCGATCACCGTACCAATATAAGTAAAACCCACTTGAAAAGTGAGCCGCCATTTTCCTCTCATCCCGTCACCCCTTTGTTGTCTAGATACGAATAGTTTATGGGTAAGAGGACAAGGTTAGAACACATATATCCTTTCTATAGTGACGTTAAAAGATCAAAATCGCATACAAAAATAAACCTAGCAACAGATCATTTTGCTAGGTTTACCATCTTATTCCTTCTTCCCTATTTTCCCAAGGACTCGGTCTTTGAATAGCTTGCTTTTGATCAACATGGGTTTTTGCTGCCATGATTCCTTTTCTATTGGCGTAATCAGAGCCTTCATCCCATCGTCTTCTTTAGACATCATCGCCAGAATTAAGTCGCGTCTTTCTTTTAGATTTTCTTGAGTATCCTTGCTTCCATATGGGTCATAGACACTTGGTCCATTGATAATGGCGACAAGGACGGCCACTTCATTCGGATTGAGTATATCTTTACGTAAGTCTTTTCCAAAGTAGGCTTTGGCTGCTAGCTGCGCTCCTTTTATCTGATTCCCGAAGTCGATTCCATTTACATATGCTTCGAGAATTCGACTTTTGCTATATTCCCGATTGAGATTCCAAGCTACTGCCATTTCATTTAGTTTACGTGATAAGGTTTGCTTATGGCTTTCGATAATGACATTGCGCGCGACCTGCATGGTAATGGTACCACCGCCTTGCTTATCACCTAGCAAGGTTTTGGCTGTTGCTCGAAATAAGGCCTTAAAATCAACACCATTATGCCGATAGAAACGAACATCTTCCACTCTGACAAACGTGTCGAGCAGGAGTGGGTTCTTAGCACGAATCTCTTGAATGGGAATAAATTCGTAGTATATCTTTTTTTGCTTAGCTCCCAATTGATCATCACGAGCAATGACCACAGACTGTGTTTTAATGTTGTTGATCTTTTCGAGATGCTGAAACTTAGCTACAAACAAAAGAGAGGTGATAAAACCAAACATGAGGAGCGAAGAAGTAGTGCCTACAAGCATAAACCACTTCCAGTTAAACAAACGAAGCCACAAGTACCTTTTTTTTCTTCGACGAGAACGCTTTTTTTGTGGTGGTGGCATACTTTTTTTGGACTTTTGATCTTTACCTGTCTCAACAGACGAACGACCACGAAGGCGTGCACTTCGAATTTCGGGGGAGAAATCTAATTTTCCTTTGGACTGATCTAGATCGTTCATCGATCGTTCCCCTTTGCTTCTTTCTAACTTACAAATTCAAATCAATCAGAGATTAAGTCTATTTTAATAGGCAATTATCTTGATAGTACCCGATCTTTTTACAAACTGAACATGGTTTAGAGAATTCAATTGGATTGGAAGCTAGAAGCCTAACCAATCAAAAATCCCATTACCATTGTCACTCGGTTTTTCTTCGTTTGTGGATTGATCAGGTATCGTTACGCTTACGGTTCCTGTTTTTTCATCATTTCGACCATTGGGGTAAAGCGCGGTTACTTTATAATAATACACTTTTTCTCTAGTAAGGAAAGATAATACTTTCTCTAAAATACCTCCGCCTTTCGGGATCGAGTCTACATAGCTTGTTGTAGTTAGGTTTTTAGCAATTTCTTGATAAAAATATCCATCATCAGAACGAGCCAATTTATATTTCACACCTTTTTCACTAGGGGTCCAGCTAAGCTTTACTTTTCCATCTATAAAAGTTCCACTTATCCCGATTTGTTGAATAGGTGTCTCTAAATTCTCGATTCCTTTTGGCTTAACAAATGTCTGTGGAGGGGTATTTTTCAGTGCATCTGTCATAATGGAATAGAATAGCTTTGCTGGAGCACCTCCACCTATGATTTCATATTTTTTGTTATTTAACTTTTCATCTTTCTGATACTCATTAAACACAACAACAGCAGTCACATAATTAGGTGTCAGTCCGACAAACCAACCTTTTTCCTTATTTTGAGTGGTACCACTTTTTCCCGCTACTTCTCTACCTGCTAATCTAGCTGCACGAATACCATCCGAATCCATAACAGTCCCTCGTAATATCTGAAGCATATGCCATGCTGTTTGTCGATCAAAAACTTGAATGGGTTCATAGTCTGCTTTGACGGTAATTTCCTCTTCTTCGTCGGTAGCAAATCCGCGAATCTCTCTAATAATATGCGCTTCATAATAACTGCCATCCCCCAGAAAGACTGAATACGCTTGTGCCATATCTTTGGTAGAAACTCCCCGTGTTAACCCTCCAAGCGCAAGTGGAGAGGGGTTTTTATCATCTGCAATCAACGGTAAACCTAGTTTTTTTCCATAATCAAAGGCAACATCCACTCCTAGATGCTTCTCTAGTAACCAAACAGTAGCTGAATTGAGTGAATACTTTACTGCATCTTTCATCTTGACATGACCATAATACTCATGTTCAAAGTTTTGAATCCTCTTGCCATGGACAGTCAGACTTTCATCTTGAAGGGGGGTAGACTCATGAAACTTTCTTAAATGAATGACAGGTCCGTAGACCGTCAGAGGCTTAATCGATGATCCTGGCTGATGCTTATCCAAGGCACGTACACGTGTGAGCTTAGGCTGAAAATTACGACCGCCTCCAATCGCCACAATGGAACCATCATGAGGATCAATCACGGTTACCCCAGCTTCCACTTTTTCTCTTGGCATCAACTGATTTTGGTAACTTGTGAATAAACGATCATTTTGTAGCGCAGTTTCAACTGCCGTTTGTACTTTGGGATCAATATTTGTATAAATTTTCAAACCGCTTGCATTTAGCTCATCGACTTTAAACTGGGGAAACTTCTTTTCGATCTCTGCCTCAATTAAGGTGTCAAAAGGGGTAGCCGCTACTTGCCGTTTATACTCTAGCAAGTCCGTTTTAGGTCTGATAGAGATGGGAGCTTGACTCCAAAACTGCCTTTCCTTTTCAGAAATAAGAGGTTTCATGTCATTTTTTCGAGCCATAATAGATAACACGATTTTTTGTCGTTCCTCTAGTCTTTCTATCCCTGTTTTTCCTGTCTGATCTTTGGTTAACCGGTAAGGACTGTATCCCGAAGGCGCCTTCGGAATTCCAACTAAGATCGCCACTTCCCCTGGTGTAAGCTTATCTTTTGATAAATCTTTCCCAAAGTAGATTTTGGCTGCTAACTGAACGCCATAAATACCATTCCCATAATAGATATGGTTAAAATAAGCCTCTAAAATTTGATCTTTGGAGTATTTCCGTTCTAAATTCCATGCAACAACAATCTCTTTTAATTTCCGTCCTAGGGTTTGTTCCAAATTTTCTAAGATGACGTTTCGTGCTACTTGCATGGTAATGGTTCCGCCACCTTCTGTTTTATCGGAAAAGAGAGTTTTATAGATGGCCCTAGCCAAACTATAGTAATCTACCCCACTGTGATGGTCAAAGCGCTGATCCTCTACCTTTTTGATCGTATCAATCAAGAGAGGATTTTTTTTTCGTAATGATTCCATAGAAATCGGTTCATATAATTTTTTACGAAGCTTAGCATACTCTTTATTATTTCGATCATAAATGATGGTTGGTTTATCTTTTTCCGTGATACGTTCAATCGGTAAAAATTCGGATGTAAGTATAACCGTTAGTAAAATTCCAAATACCAATAAAAAAGAAGTTATTAGAACAAGAGATAACCACTTCCAATTTACTAAAGGAAACCCTCTATTTCTTGATTCAGTTGGAAGCTGTGATGATCCTAGTGTTTCTTTTTTGGCTTTCACCTGAGAATATTTATGTATGATTATTTGGTATTTATCTTTATCTCGATTATCTTCTGTATCTTCACGTTTATTTTCTGCTTTTGTGGAGTAATCGGGGGGCATACTTCGTTCATCCACCTTGATCCCTCCTTTCATCTCTCTATGCTCCATCCATCTAAATCTAAAGCTTATGAATGAAAGTTAAAGTTATGTCAAAAAAGTGTCTAATATCTAAGTACCCTTTATAGAAGACAAAAAAAACCCAGTGCAGAGTTTGCACTGGGTTCATTCGATTAAAAACCATTAAAGAAGTCATCAAGAAAATCTCCAAACTCATCATTTCCACGACCATTACCGTTTCCATTGCCACGCCCATTACCGTGACCATTTCCATTGCCATTCCCGTTTCCATTGTCATGATCTTGATTACCTGGTTCAGGTTGTTCCCCAGAATTACCTTGATCTTGGCCAGATTGATCGTCAGTAAGTCTAACAATTACTACTCCGGCTTTTTTATTACCAGGATTTTCTTTATCGATCACAGTGACCCGATAGTGATATTTTTTCTCTTTGCCAAAGAAGGAGAGTGCTTTATCTAAGAGTCCTACATCGACTGGATCAGAGTAGCTCGTGGTAATGAGATCTTGAGCGATCATTTCATAGTTCTTACCGTCTTCGGAGCGTTCTACATTATATTTGACACCTGATCCGGCGCTATTCCAGCTAAGCTTAATCGCTCCATCTTTATACGATGCTTTGATGTTTAGATCTTTTAATGGTGCTTTCGGATCTTGTACGCCTTCTGGTCTGACGAATTTCTTGGCTGGTGTACCTTTTAGTCCCTCAGACATAATCGTACTAAATAATTTGGCTGGAGCAGTTGATCCTGTATAGTGATACTTCTGATCTCCCTTTGGTTTATCGATATAAAATACAGAAACTGATGTAACCAAATCTGGGGTAAACCCGACAAACCAACCTTCTTGCTCTTCTTGGGTTGTTCCACTTTTACCAGCCGCTTCACGCCCATCATCAAGCTTAGCATTCTTCGTTCCATCTTTCGCCATGACGTTATTACGTAACATCCGAGTCATATACCATGCAGTTTGTTTACTAAACACTTGTTTAGGCTTATATTCTGCCTTCACGGAGATTTCTTTATCTTCTTCTGGTAATTTACCTTTTATTTCTTTAATTAAGTGGGCTTCATAATAAGCACCATTATTCGGGAAGACAGAGTAGGCCTGTGCCATATCTAGAGTCGAAACCCCTTTATATAGCCCACCAAGACCCAGCGGGGAATAGTTTTTATCTTGTGGATCAACTAGAGGTAAACCTAATTTCTTCCCATATTCAAATGCTTTATCAAGACCGACATGATTTTGTAGAAGCCAGATTGTTGAAGCATTAAGTGATTTCTTAAGTGCTTCACTCATCGATATTTGATTATAGTATTTATTATCAAAGTTTTTGATCGGCTTCTCCTTACCTGGGACTTTAATTTGCTCATCTGTTAACATCGTATTTTCATCAAATCTCTTTAGCTCAACGGCTGGTCCATAAACCGTGAGGGGTTTCATAGTCGAACCGGGTTGAATCTTAGTAAAAGCCCAGTTGGAGGTTAGCCCTTTCTGATAGTTCCGTCCACCACCCAATGCGACAATCGTACCATCTTTCGGATTAACCACTGTTACTCCTGCATCAATCACTTTTTGTGGTGGTATTTTTCCAAAACGATCCTCAAATAAACTATCATCTTTTAGTGCCTGCTCCACCGCTTTTTGCATGTTTGGATCAATATTGGTGTAAATTTTTAGCCCATTCTTATGAAGATCCTTAGCTTTAAATTGTGGGAATTTCTTTTCAATTTCTTCTTTAATTAACTCATCAAATACAGTCGAATGATTCTTACTCACATGTTTTTTTACATTGGATTTGGGTTGAAGTGGTAAAGGAGCGTTTTGCCACTTTGATTTCTCCTCTTGCGAAATAAGAGGTTGCATATCATCTTCCCGGGCCATAATCATGAGTACAATATCTTGTCGCTTCTTTAATCTTTCTTTACTCTTGGCTGCTTGTACAGGGTCGGCTTTATAAGAGTTATATCCTTCAGGAGCTTTGGGCAAACCAGCAAGAATAGCGACTTCACCTGTTGTTAACTTATCTTTTTTCAAGTCTTTATTAAAGTAGGCTTTAGCAGCAAGTTGTACTCCCTTAATCCCATTACCAAAGGAAATTCCGTTAAGATAAGCTTCTAAAATCCGTTCCTTACCATATTTTGCTTCGATACTCCAAGCTGCTGCCATCTCTCTTAACTTCCGAGTCATGGTTTGATCAAGATCATTTAAAATGACATTACGAGCTACCTGCATGGTAATCGTTCCGCCACCCTCGGTTTTTCCTTTAAAAATACTATTAAAGACCGCCCGAGCTAATCCTTCATAGTCGACACCATTATGACTATCAAACCGTGCATCCTCTACTTTTTTGATGGTATCAACTAGTAGCTGATTATGCTGTTTTAATTCTTTCATCGAAATAGGTTCAAAAGCTTCTTTGGACATTTTCGCTATTTCTACATTATTTTTTCCATATATAATAGCAGGTGTATCTTTTTGATCCATGTTTTCCAGAGGTAGGACTTTCGAACTAACCATAATGGTCGCTGCAAATCCAATCATCAATAAAAACGAAGTGACTAACACTAAGACGAACCACTTTAAACTAAATAAATTTCCCCACTTGCCCCCGGGCTTTTTAGAAGTTCCTGGGCCTTTTTGCCGTGGTCCTTTTGGTTCAGAAGGACCAAGCCCTCCTCCACCAGAACCTCGAGGGTTCGGATCTTGCTTTTTTCCCTGACTACTGAACAGTCCGGAAACTTTATCTTTCAGCTGACCGAAGAAATTATCACTACTTGGCTTCTGTTTTCTTCGTGTAAGCTGGGGACCGATTCGTTCACTTCGTACCTTTGGAGCGAAATGAACATCATCCCTATTCTTATCATTCATCGAACATCCCCCTTGGTAAAAAATCAAAAGTGAATGTTAAGATTACCAACTATGGCAAATATTCTATTTTAGTTATTCTGATTTACCCCCAGCAATGGACTCCCACTTTCTTCTATCACTGAATAGAAAATACAACTAGGCCAATAACACTTAATCATTATAACGCAAATCCCCTAAAAATGGGTGTCATCTTTACAAATTGTAATATGTTTCATTTATTGTTCATTGATTTTTATTAATTGTGTAAAAAAATATCTTAAATGGATGAACGGATTAGTAATAAAATAAGGCTCCTCTATATTTATTAGAGAAACCCATTTTACTAAAATAAAAATTATTTATGAGCCGGCTAGTGGCTATATCAAATTGATTTTATTTTTCTTTAGGGCTTTCTTTACTTTTTTTTCAGATTGTAATGGTAATGGTGCATCTTCCCATTTCTTGGCTTCTTTTTCCGAAATAAGTGGCAGCATATCATCTTTACGTGACATCAGCATTAAAACTGTAGCTTGACGTTTATCCAGTTTTTGGCGACGTTTTTCTGATTCAGCTGGATCTTTAAAATACATGTTATATCCCTCAGGTGCTTTGGGCAGACCAGCGAGTACAGCTACTTCACCAATGGTTAATGCTTCTGTTTTTAAATTCTTACCAAAATAAACTTTGGCCGCAATTTGTACTCCTTTAATCCCATTTCCAAAGGAAATTCCATTGAGATAAGCCTCGAGAATTTGATCTTTACTATATTTTTTTTCTAAATTCCAAGCAGTCCCCATCTCTTTTAGTTTACGGCTTAATGTTTGATCGAGGTCTCCAAGGACTACATTTCGTGCGACTTGCATGGTAATAGTCCCGCCACCTTCTTTTTTCCCTTTAAAGGTACTGTGATAGATAGCCCGGGTTAGACCTTCATAATCCACCCCATTATGCTCATTAAAGCGAGCATCTTCAACCTTTTTAAACGTTTCTACCAGTAAATAATTATGCTTACGTAGCTCTTGAATCGTAATGGGTTCAAAACCTTTCTCGGGTGTTTGTGTAAGTTGAATCGGATCTTCAGCATATATATTCGCAATCATGGGAATGCTTAATCGTAAAATCAATAGCAATACCAGCACAAAAATAAAAGAAAAAGTAGTAAAACGTAGCCATCTATTTCTAAATATAGTTATAAATCGTGATGGAATTTCCCGGCTCTTTGAATGGTTTTGACTGGGGTTAGAACTTGGTTGGTGTTGATTCATCCATGCTCCGACAGGAATTTCTGGTGACTGATCAAAAAAATTGGAACTATTCTCTGTCTGCTTTCTGTGAAAAAGTCGGGAAGTAGTTTGATCAGCTAATGTCTGACTTTGGCGGAAAAGTTGGGGATTGGTTAGTTCACTTTGTACCGGTGGAGGTCCAAAGTAAAAATCATCCCGGTTCTTATTTGTCATCAATCATCCCCCTTGGTAACAAGCTCTAATAGTAAGGATCAATATATACACTTTCTCTTTATTTTATGTGGACATTCATACATTTTTTCAATTTCACATTTTATTTATATCCATTGGGTTTGTATACAAAGCCTTCGCGTGTCGGATTGTCATGAACCATTTTTATTTCATAAATGCTTTCTTATTATAACGTAAAATTATGTAGAGTTTTTGTCATTCTGTGTATAAAGAACAGAATTCAATGATTGTTCATTTATTTTTATCAAAAATGTGAAATAAGTGAGAGCTAATAAAAAAATAAAGACTTCCCTCTATAAACGCCGAGAAGCCTTTAGATGTGTTTATTTACAGAAAATGCCGTCTGAAAGCCCACGGTTTGAATCGTGGGATGAAAGACGGTGTTGCTCGGTAATCCCTTTATGGGATTGCTTAGAGCAACAATTTTTTATCTTTAATTGTTTCATTATGACCATTAAACTGATACAATTAATAATATGGAACAAGAATATCGAAGAACGAAAACAACTGTATCTTTAATTAACTATCATTTTGTTTTCTGCCCACGTTATCGAAGAAAAGTGTTAGTGAACAGAGTGGAAGAGCGATTCAGACAGTTAGTAGAAGAAATTTGCCAAGAGAATGATTGGATCATTCTTGCTATGGAAGTGATGCCTGATCATTGTCATTTGTTCTTGAATTGTCTTCCCTCTAATTCTCCATCAGATATTATGGCAAGAGTGAAAGGAGTGACTTCCAGACGATTAAGACAGGAATTTAAACACCTGTCTCATCTGCCAAGTCTTTGGACACGCTCTTTCTTCGTTAGTACAGCAGGGAATGTATCAAGTGAAACAATCAAA
>NZ_KZ845673.1 GCF_003313465.1 Thermoflavimicrobium daqui | reverse complement strand
GGAATCTGTTTTCATTTGAACTACTCTTTTTACTGTCTGCTTAAATCTATTGGATTCGATTGCCATCTAATTGGTTGTTTCATCAATGAATCAGATATCGATCACATGGCCATAGTGGTTCATTTGGATGATCAACTTTATTATGTCGATGTCGGATATGGGTTTTATTTTTTAACCAAACCTTTACCGATCATGGATGGTATGTATTCAGATCAAAGTGGAATATATAGAGTAGAGAAAGTAGAAGATTATTTTGTTATAAGAAAGCAATATAGGCGTAAGTGGATTCATAAGTTAAGTATCAATCTTATACCAAGAGACATAAGAGATTTTAGGCAAACGTATTGGGAGCATATAAATAATGGTGGTTATCTATCAAAACGAACTATCTTTAGTATATATACATTAAATGGATTCATCATTTTTTCTGATAACTCACTAACCATCTATGAAGGACAGCAAAGTTTTAATTATAACTTACCTTTATGGAGGGGTTAACATGTTTAAAAATGAATTTGATCAAGTACACTTAAGTGGATTGTCTATGATGGGCGGAAAAAAAGATGATGATAAAGGGGATCGCCCTGGAAGCGGTGGATGGGGATCAGATGGGGAAAAAAGGGATGCGGATGATTATGGTCCTTATCTTCCGAAATATCGCGAACCTTATTCATGTCAAGAGTGTGGTAGTAGTCGACTTTTCTGGAATGGGTATGCTTGGGAGTGTAACAAAGGTCATCTTCAAAGAAAATAAAAAGGGATCAAACAAATTATATAGAATATTTAGAGAAACTATTTGGGTTTCTCTTTTTTAGGGAAAGGAGTTATTTATATGTCAGAAATAAAAGATACAGATTTATTTTTGCTCGGAATTAAGCCCGCTTTGCTTACCTGGGATCAAGATGATAGGTTTGATGAGCTATTAAAATATCCTGCAATTACTGATTTTGAACCTATGAGATATGACTATGGAAGAAAAAGATACTTCAAAAATTGGATCTTTTTCCAAACAGAAGACCAGAAACAAGAAGTATTGAAGAAAGTAGAGGAACTTGGTATTACATCAATTAATGATGTTGAAGCAGAACGCCTCCTTGGTCACATCCTTGGATATCCACCAAAGGCAGTTGATTCATATATAGATATACTTTGTGAAAAAGATCATGACAGAAAAAGAGCAATGGAACAAAGACGATGTTATGTTAGATATTTTGGATTTAGGTTTATTTGTTTTGTTGAGCATATCTTAGAAAGTATTAAGTGGCTTTGGTCAAAGTATCCCAGTAACAGATCTCTGATTCTGGACTATGACGACGAAGAAACCGAAATTAACTATGGTGAAATTCATGAGATCCAAAGATGGGTTGATCAGGTTGAAACGAAGATTTATTTAAAATCAAATGGTTTGGTACATACTGAAGTGTAGAATACATAACTCTTTATGAGTCCTAGAAAAACAAGGCTTTTTTTGTGCATGGAAAAAGCCAAGATCCTCCTATGATAAAGGACTTGGCTTTTCACTCATAATTATCAAATTTACGGTTAATCATATTTTATTTAGGTTTTTGATTTCGGTCTAATAAAATTTTGACTATATAGTTACTGAGGGAACGGTTTTCTTGTTTTGCTTCTTTCTCTAGTTCTTTTCGAAGTGTTTTAGGCATGGTGACTTGTACTCGAGTGTTTTCATCGGCAACAGCCATACTTAATCCCTCCTTTTTAGATAGTGTACCAAAACAACTCATAAGTGTGTAACTTGTTGCTATTGGTGTGTAATAGTGGTACACTTATAAATAGGAGGTGACCAGCAAGGCTCTGTAGCTTTCAATCCTAAAAGAGCCTCATCCCATTAGGGAGGAGGTGAAAATCTTGGGCAAGAAGGTTAATGGAAAATGCCGTCACTGTGGTAGAGAGGGTACCCTTATCCGTGCAGATGGTGGTAAGGTGATCTGCACAGCTTGTGATAACCCTCAATATGGTGGAAAACGGTAACTTGTTGGATTGTCTCTTTTAAGTTATATTAAAGCCTTATTGAGATCCCTTTTTTCTCTGAAAGGTGGTTAAAATTATGATGCCCAGTTTTGAATCATTTATAAAGGGACATAAACCAGCTATCTATGAGAACTCACTTTGTCCATTGTTTAGTAAAGTCCTTCCTGATTTGTTATTAAAATATCCTTTCATTAATGGTGATAATATTGCGTTGAATGATGAAGGTGAGACCTATCTTTTCTTTGATAACGAAGAATTAAAAGAGTCATTTGAGAACCAATTAAGTGATATCACTAAAGGATCTCTTGAATTTCATCGGCTACTTGGTCGTACGTTAGGCTATCCGCCTAAGGCTGTAGATTTTTACATACATAAGGAAGTGAACTCCCAACTTAGTCAACGAAGTGTTGGTTTATACTATATGGGGGTTAATTGCTCTAGTGATGTTTTAGATCTTGATGAGAACTGTCAATGGCTTTGGGAACACTATCCAAGTCATGAGCAGTTGCAGATCCGTATAGATAGTTCTTTTTACAAAGTAGATTATTGTGATTTTGATAGACTTCATCAATTAAAACGATTAGCTAAGGTTGCAGTTTAAGGATATAGAAAAAGCCGATCATCCAGTTTATTTAGGATGACTCGGCTTTTTCATTAATCTCTACTTATTCCTATCTTCTTTCCATTCTCTAAATCCTTGATACTTCTTTAGGAGATCTTCGAAAGCTTCATCTGTTAGCTTGGATTTAGGAATACCAGTTAACTGTGATAAATTTTGAATTTCTTCAAATAGCTCTTTTTTAATATTAGTGGAAAAGCGCTTTCTATTACGTAGTTTATATTCTGACATGGTTTTGCCACACTTTCTTTTCTTTTAATTGTCCAACATAAAAATATGTTATTCAACGTCATAATATATGTTTATATGTAACGACGTTTTAAGGTATAATTTAAGTAGGCACCAAGATGAATTTTAATAATACCATACTAGATTTCCTTCAGTTCTAGCAGTTGCCATTGCTACTAGGCTACTCTGGTGTACTAATACTATGGGGGTTTGATAGCATGTCTGCTGCATGGGGTGGAAAAGCTAGTAAGTATGATGAAAAGTATTTACCTCGTCGTTGTCCTAACTGTGATGAAGTTACTTCCTACATTTGGAATGGTAATGCATGGGAATGTGGTATCTGCGAGCATGAGGTAGCCGATTACGAGTTAGACAAGTAATTTTGGTAAAAGAGGATTTGTCTTGGTTTTTATCGAATACCCTATTAGTGGATTGCTCCTAATAGGGTATTTTTTAGTAGGAGGGAATATATTGGAGAAATTAATAGTATATCCTAAAATACCAACTGGACTTTTACGTGATGAGGAAGCATTTCTAGCCGGATTTAAACCTGCTTTATATACACTTGATTCTAAGTACATAGGTATATATCCAGTTTTTATAGAGAGATGTCCCAAAAGGGACAAGTATTTCTATTTCCAATCAGAGGATCAGAGACAAAGATTTTCGGATCAACTAGAAAAAATAGCTGAAAGAGATTCGGATGAGTATCATGAACTAATAGGACTCACATTAGGCTTTCCTCCACAAGCTGTAAAAGATTACCTTTATTTTCGTCATAATTTGTATGAAAGAAGAATATATAAAATAGGTATGTCTTTTGCTGGTATCGATTGCGGTTGTCATATTGATAATGTACATGATTGTGTTAGATGGTTATGGGATACATATCCATATCCTAGTGAGGAGAATATTTTACATATTGGGTATAAAGGAAAAGAGTTTCCAATAGAGTATAACTGCTTTGAGAAGTTAGATGATGTTCTTGGATTAATAAAGAATAAAATAAAACAGACTATATTAGTTAATATATGATGTCCAGTCCTGGAAACAGGGCTTTTTTTGTGCATGAAAATAGCCAAGATCCTACTTTGCCTATAGGATCTCGGAAAAGGAAAGAATAGCGTACTAAGTGGCATACAGTTTATTCAACAGTTCAAAATTTATGTCCATCCGAAATGTACAAATACAATGATAGAGCTAAGCAATTATGTTTGGGATACGAAAGATGGGAAGCTGGTGAATAAACCAATTGATGACTATAACCATTTAATGGACGCTTTGCGCTATGCCATAGAGATAATAAGAAAGCCAAAGCCAAAGAAGCGGAGAGAGAAACGTCAGTTATTGTTTTAACAAAAAAGAAGGCTAGTTTAGCCTTCTTCATCTGGTATATATTCATGCAATTCATCAACTTTACAGCCAAGGTAATGCGCTATCTGATGGGCACGCTCTAGCGATGGAATATTTACCCCTCTGACATATGATGAAATCATTTGTTGTTTAATCCCTAGCATTTCAGCTAATTGGTCTTGCTTGATTCCCTTTTTCTTCATAATTTCTTTAATGCGTGGTTTTAGCATGTATTTCTCCCCTTTTGAATTGAATTTCTTTTCATATTATACAAAAAAACACTTGCAAATACAAGTTATAACTTGTATAATAATAATTGAGGGGAGGGGAAAGAGGGAGAGGATAAAATGAAAGGATTATATATACCGTATCTAACCGAAGCAGTAATGATTGGAACAGTACTTCTAGCAATCGTCGCAGTTGGACAACTAGTTATGAAGGTTCTGGAATACAAACTAGCAAAAAATCAACAAGAACATCAGCAAAGAATGGATAAAGAAAACCTAGAAATTGCAAAAAGAAAACAAGAAGTAGAAGAAAGAAACCAAACATTACAAGAAAGAAAACTAGAAGAAGAATTAAAGGAAAAAAGAGAAAAAAAGAAAAAGAAGAAACGAAAGTAAGCCGACAAGCCTAAGGGGAGAATTCCCTCCCCTCTATTTTCGTTTCTTCTCAAAAAAAATTATATCACAAATATAAGTCGATTACACATTTTATATCTTCTCCAACTCCCTGTTATTTAATTAGAGGAGGTTTCAAGATGTGGAAGAGAATTAAAAAGCTTAGAGATGAATTCAAAAAATTTGAGGAACAAAAGAAAAAAGACTTAGAAGACCTTGAAAGACGCAAAAAAGAAATGGATGAAATGGAAAAAGAAATGGATGAGTTAGAAAGAAGGTTCGAGGAAGAACTGAAATCGAAAAAAAATAATGATTAGAGGCTGTTTTACAGCTTCTTTTTTTATGCATAAAGGAGGTGATACAGTGGGTAATGCGCGAGTCAAGGTGATAAAGGGAAGCAGTATAAGGTTACCCATCAGCAAGGCTACCACGTCAACAGTTCAGAGCAATGAGGGAATAACCGATATCATCGAGCCACCATATTCAATTCGTGAGCTTCGGCAAATGAAAGAGCAATCGACGATCTTAGCACAATGCATAGAAGCATACGCCCTAAACATTGTAGGCTTTGGGTATAGCTTGCAATATCTAAATCTCAAATTAAGAATATCTTTCTTAAAACCTCCCCTTTATTGTTTAAAACTGCTCAAATTCAAATTAATCGTAAAATTGGGCAGATTAACCAGAAAGCTAAACGCCAAGTATCCAATATGATTTCTTTGCGTGAAGCAGTGGAAAAGAAAAAATCTGATCTCTATTATCAATAAATGCAAAGTGGTTTATGTAACAAACTTAATGCAGTAAAAAAAGTAGCAATTCTGGTTATTCAGGATAGACTCGAAGGAAGATACACAACAACTACGAGGTGACACCACATTGACTAAGTGACCCTAACAATCCACAATGGTAATGATAGAATATATTATGAACAATGATAATTACACTTTTGACAAAATGTTAATAGTAGATTCACATTCCATCTGCAACCCGATGAAGAGATTTATTTTGGCATTACAGCTGATTCCGAAACTTTTTTAGATGAAGGAAACGCAACAGTTACACCGTCGCGCAGGAATAACGGATGCAGCCCTAGGGGAATTAAACAACTTCCAAGTGATTGACCAAATAAAAAGGCTGATCCATCTCCAGAACAACCTTTTTATTATTAATTAATTTTTGTATTTTTCTTCCATATCGGCATTCATATGAGCTAATACAAAAATAAAAAATACTTAATACAGTTGTAATAGACCTGTTTTCTCCATGCTATGCATGACGTTAGGGATTCACTTTTAGACAAATTTTCCCCGAATAATGATTATGGAGGGCTACATGAGCCTTATTGGCGTCCTTCAGAGCAAAAATATGACTGATATGAACGGTTAACCTATATCGTAAGATATAACGTTGAAGTCGGGCAATAATCTCGGGTTCGGGTTCGCCGTTATATCCTGTAGCTCTGATTCCTGCGGGTATCCGTAGTTCAGGGTGTATCCCGTGAGGGTATACGAGTCGTCCGCCTTTACGGAGACAGTTGACAGCAGCATTAGCCGCCTCTCCCCCTGCGGTAAAAATAGCTGCCTCGAATCCAAACGGTGCAAATTTCCTTGCCATCGAAGAGATATCCCCATCTTTGCCGTTTACAACAGCATCGCAGCCAAGCTTCTTCATTATGGCAACTCCGTCTTCACCCGAAGCAATCGCGAATACACGGGCTCCCAAAGCCTTCGCCAACTGCACGGCAATATGTCCAACCCCGCCGCTGGCGCCGAAGATCAGAATAGACTCCCCTTGTTGAAGTTGCAGTACATCCTCCAGCCCGCGCAATGCAGTAATTCCGACTCCAGAAATAACCGCTGCCTCCTGCATGGTTAATCCATCCGGAATTCGGGACACATACTTGGCATTGATGGCCGCATATTCCGCATAGAAGCCGCCATTAGGATTCAGAAAAGCTGGTGCATAGACCTGATCTCCCAAGTCAACATTAGACACCTTCTCCCCCTGTGCAATTACGATTCCTGAACCTTCAGAACCGAGAATATAAGGGAATTCCGGATTCATGTTTAGCATTTCTGCATATCCGCCTTGTCGTTCGAATGCATCCCACTCTCCAACACCGGCATAGGCAACTCTAATCAATACATCTTCGGGTCCGATCTCAGGCACATTAATCTCCCGATGTATCAGTTCTTCTGGACCGCCAAACCTATGAAGCACTGCAGCCCTCATTGTACTTGGATGTTTATTCATAGTTTCCTCCTCCAATAAACAAGTTTCTTCTTGCAAAGACTAAATTATCATAATAACATGTCAATAGTTGGCATGTTTTTATCGAAAGAGGAGTGAATTTTTGTGTCCAAGGCTAAACTGCTATTCGAACTCATCATGTATGTTAATGCAAGACGCCAATTTACCGCTCGGGATGTGGCCTATGAATTCAATATCTCCTTGCGGACAGTCCATCGATACCTTTCAGAACTAGGCGAGATGGGTGTCCCGCTCTATACAGAACCCGGTCGTAACGGCGGCTACCGAGTATTGGACAATCGGGTATTGCCACCCATTCTCTTCAGCGAGAGCGAAGCGTTCTCCATTTTCTTCGCATTTGAGTCGTTGAAATACTACCATTCCCTCCCTTTCGACATTGATATCAAGTTGGTTTCCGACAAAATATATTCTTCCCTTCCTACTGATACGAAGAGGAAGGTGGATCAACTCTCTTCAGTATTAACCTTTTGGAACATAAAAAGAGGTGTCCCCTCACCCTATCTTAAAGAAATCATTGAAGCGGCCGTGGAAAAACAAGTCGTGCATATCGAGTATATTTCGAAGTCGGGGAAATCCTTAAGGGAAGTAGCTCCCATCGGCATCTATGCCTATAATGGCTTTTGGTATATGCCCGGCTTCGATATTGCCCGTCGTGAAGTAAGATTGTTCAGAACCGATCGAATCCAAGCCCTCAGCAGATTAAATCAGACTTATGATCCTGAGATGACGCTTGATGATTGGTTGATTCGCCATCCGGAGCAGGAACCGGCACCGCCTATACGACTATATGTTGAATTAACCAGGGAGGGGATTCGGCAATGCCGAAGTCAGCCTTGGCTGGAGCCTAATATTGTGATGAGAAACGAAGAACAGGGCTATATTGATACAACTATTGATCGTACCGAGATAGAATACGTCTCCCATTACTTCTACCGATTAGGTACTGCCGCTAAGGTACTAGAGCCGCAGGAGATTGTAAACCGCATCTGCGTACTGGCTGAGGAGCTTCTGCAGCATTATACGTGAAGGAGGTGGCAAGGTCAGAAATAAACATTTTTGCATCTGGAAGGTGTCAAGACACAAGAAGACGTCAAACATGTGTTGGTGGACGTGATGCAGGACTACACGCTAGAGCTAGAATGCGAAGAAATGGAAGGTTGAATATTGGCCAGTTTGCTGTATTTAGCAAATGATTTGAATATAGTAATTCGTGATAGTTGTCGGCTACGGCTGCTTAAAAATACATATAGACTCATTTCTGATAGACGATATAGTTTCTCCCGTCTTCATGGTTCAGGTAATCATGTAGCAGCCGAACGACTTTGTCTGAAAGGAAAATTGTTCGAGACTTATTCCCTTTCCCATCTCATGATCGTTGTATAAGCAATCTCAAATCCTCTCACTTCTGATATTTCTCCTACATTTCGAAAACTTAAGTTGTAATTGTCTTATTTGAAAAGACAAAAAATACTTGACTACATAGCAATGTATTCTGTATTGTGTATACATAAGGTAAAACTATTAGGAGTTGATTGTCCGTGACAGGATTTAATTTGAAACCAATTGAAAGAGAAACCACTAAAGAAAAAGTATATCAACAGATAAAACATGTCATTCTAAATGGACAAATCTCTTCAAACGAAATTTTTACCGAAGTTAAGATGGCCGAACATTTGAACACTTCTAGGACTCCAGTCCGGGAAGCTCTTCAGGATCTTTTGAAAGAAGGATTAATTGTTACAGTTCCGCGTAAAGGTTTGACCGTCCGAAAAGTCACTGAAAGTGAAGTGGAGCAAATATTTTTCTTACGGGAATCGATTGAGAGGGAGGTGGTACGCAAACTAAGTGGAACGATTACGGAAAGGCAGCTTGAATATTTGCAAAATATTTGCCGAGATCAAGAAGAGATGATGAAAAACAAGGATGAAGTTTCCTTTATTAATTTAGATCAAAAATTTCACATCACTCTTGCTGCATTCGCCGAATACGAACTGGTTAAGGAAATTCTGCTAAATCTTCACAATCTATCTCATTTAATTGGTTTGCGGGCATTGAAAAAGCAAAACCGGATGAAGGAAGTGCTAGAAGAGCATTTGTCGATCATCGAGGCATTGCAGTCTGGTGAAGCGGAGTTAGCTACCCAACGTATCTCGAAACATCTTGCAAACACTAACGAATCTATTAAAACGAAATGGGGGGATTGAACATGGGTAAACCTATTGAAGAATTAAGTCCAGACATGATTTCCCTGATACAGGGAAACACGATCGTGCTGCTAAACATTGTTCACAAGGAAAACGAAAGGGTTTACACTACTGCTTTATCGTGGGTGTATGCCATGAATGGGAAAACGATTCGCTTTGCAATCGATGCCAAATCTGAATTTGTTAAAATTTTAGAGAATGATCCGGATTTGGTTCTTAATTTCATCGGTCACGAAAGTGTTTACTCTGTTATTGGGAAAGCGACGATAAAAACCAGACAGACAAAAGGTACCACACTTAAACTTGCTGTTCTTGAAGTTGATGTTGAAGAGGTACGAGACATTATGTTTTATGGCGGGAAGATTGTTACCGAACCGTTATTTATTAAAACTTATAACGCTGAGCTTGCTGTAAAGCTCGATCGGGAAGTCAAGGAGGTCATATTCAGCTAATGATCATTTTGAAACGTTCAATTTTGTAAGGAAAATTTTTTTTACCTCATCAATGTATACAGAATACAGAATACCGTATATATAATAATTGGCTTGGGGGATTTTGTGAGATGAGAACAGGACAGCAGTATATTGAATCGCTGAAGGATAACCGTTGTATTTATATCGATGGGGAACGTGTAAAAGATGTAACGACTCATCCTGCATTTACCGGGATTATTGATACCGTGGCTGGACTTTATGACATCGCTATAGATGCTAAAAACAATATGACTTATGTGACCGAAGATGGGACGATCGCCAATAAGATTTTCATGATTCCTCGAAGTAGGGAAGATCTGCAAGAACGTAGGGAGGCGATCAGTAAATGGGCAGAAGCCACATATGGTTTTGTAGGACGCAGTCCGGATCACGTGGCGAGTTTCTTGGCCAGTTTTGCCGGTGCCTCTCATGTATTTGAACGAGGCGGTGAACGATTTAAGGACAATATTGTCAACTTCTATAAGATGGTAAGAGACAATGACCTTTATGTAACTTATGTCATCATTCCCCCGCAGGTCGATCGAAGCAAGGCTGCACATGAATTGGATGAAAAATATGTAGCCATGGCTGTTTATGAAGAACGGGAAGATGGTATTGTCGTTCGCGGCTCTCAAATGTTAGGTACTGGTTCTGCAGTATGCAATTACCTGTTCTGTAGCGTTATTTCTCCTCTTCGTCCGGGAGACGAAGATTACGCAATTTCATTTGCGGTTCCGATGGATGCACCTGGGTTGAAATTGTATGCTCGCCCGAGCTATGCGCAAGACAAGCCTAGTACTTTCGATTATCCGCTGTCGACTCAGTTTGATGAAAGTGATTCTTTTGTCGTATTTGACGATGTATTTATTCCTTGGGAGCAAGTATTCGTATACAAAAATATTGATCTGGTTAAAGCGCAATTTCACGAAACCCCAGCTCATGCGCTCGGTAATAATCAAGCTCAAATTCGCTTTACTACTAAACTGAAATTCATAATCGGTGTTGCACGAAAAATTGCGGAAATGAACGGGATTGACAAATTCCCACAAGTGCAGGAAAAGTTAGGGGAGCTTGCTTCCATCGCTTCCTGCGTTGAAGGCATGATGCTCGCTTCGGAATACTACTGTATAGATGACAAGAACGGTTTAGTTCGTCCCAATCCTCGTTTTCTATACGGTATTGTAGGTATGCAGGATACTATATATTCCAACGTAATCAAAATTTTGCGTGAATTGACGGGAGGAGGAGTTCTGCAGGGGCCTTCAACCTACAAAGAAATTATTAATCCTGAAAGTGCTGGGGATATTAATAAATACATCCGCGCGGGCAGTGCTGATTCCACGCAAAAGATTAAATTGTTTAAATTAGCTTGGGACATTGTCGGCTCTGAATTCGGCGGTCGTCATCAACAGTACGAAATGTTTTACAATGGAGCCCCGTTCGTAGTGAAAGGATACTCATTCCGCAACTACGGTTATCACGAAGCAACCAATCTAGTTAATCGTTTTTTGGAATCTTACCAGTTTCCCCAATAATGTTAGAGTTCACATTATGGAAAAAAGATGGGCAAGGCACAATTGACCAATCTTGAAAGCGGTTCATTTTAGCCGAGGATATCGAAAATTATTACAATTGATAATCATGAACCCTTGGGATAAAGGTTGTCATGGATAAGTAAAAAAGGAAGTGGGTGGGCCATATGAAAGTTGCATCAGTTCAAGTTGAAATAAAAGACGATGAAACAAAAGAACAGCGAATCCTTAGAGTCGAATCGATACTTGATACGCTTAAGGGATACAATCTTATTGTATTACCGGAAATCTGGGCAACCGGATACTTTTCTTTTGATCGGTATAAAGAGGAATCCGAACCGATAGATGGCCCTTTCGTAGAGTCGTTTTCAGCCAAAGCGAAGGCGTTAAGCGCCTATCTTTTTTGCGGAAGTTTTGTCGAAAAAGACGGGGACAACTTTTATAACACAAGTGTGATGTTTGACCCGCAAGGCCGTCGAATCGCTTCGTACCGCAAAATTCATTTATTCCATTACGGCTCAGACGAAGGGAAATTATTAACCCGCGGCCACGAGGTTATGGTGGTGGATACAGACTTCGGCAAAGTGGGCTTGGCCACATGTTACGATTTGCGATTTCCTGAACTGTTCCGCAGGCAGGTTGATCTGGGGGCTGAGCTATTGCTCGTAACATCTGCATGGCCGCACCGACGTTTGATGCATTGGAATCTATTCAATCAGGTCAGAGCTTTAGAAAATCAATGTTTTTTGATCTCCAGCAACTGTGTAGGTACGACTAGAGGTACATTGTTAGGAGGTCACAGTCAGGTGGTCGATCCCTGGGGCGTTGTTATCGCATCAGGAGGAGAGCAGGAAACGATTGTTAAGGCGGAAATCGATCTGACACAAATCAAGCACATCAGGGAGATTTTTCCACAGTTGAAACACCGAGTATTAACAGGATCTTCAGAATGGAGAGAGGACATCTAATATGCAAATTCATTGCAACGGGATGATACTGGAATGGGAGCCGACCAGGTTGATTATTGCTGGTTATACCGGAAAAAATCAAAAGGTAGTTCAACAGCATATTGACGAACTGAAAGCGCTAGGCATTTCACCCCCGCCACGTGTTCCGATGATTTACGATCTATCACCGGAACTTATACAGGTGACCGATCAGATTACAGTCGTTCAAAACCATAGTAGCGGTGAGGCCGAGGCCATATTGCTGGATATTAATGGAGTCTGGTATTTGGGACTCGGTAGTGATCATACAGATCGGGTTTTGGAAGCGACCTCGATCCAAAAGTCGAAGCAGGTCTGCTTAAAACCAATTTCCTCACAGGTATGGCCGTTAGATCACATCAGGGATTATTGGGATGAAATCGAGATTGAAAGTTGGGTAATTAAAGATGGAGTTCAGCATGTATATCAGAAAGGAACTCTAGGAAGTTTTATGAACCCGGACGAATTGCTCCGAATTGTGCGCGAACGTGATTATGAGAGCAGTGGAATAGCTATATTCTGTGGGACTCTACCGCTACAGGTTGGTACATTCCTATTCGGGGAAACCTTCCTTGCTCAACTTCGCGATCCGAAAAATGGTAACACGATTCAATTAAAATACAACATTAAGGTTTTAAAAGACGCTGAGGAGGAGTAACAAAATGGCAAAGCCAGAGCTGGAATTTACCGATTATTACAAGTTTGAAGAAAAACCATTTAGTAGTGTTAAAGGACTCACAGAAAGAATAATTGCAGCAGATCCAGAAACTAAGGTAGCTACGCGTATCCTTCAATTCGAACCGGGTACGGATACTTCACCGAATGGTGTTCAAATTCATGATTTTTGGGAGGAACTTTATATTATTGAAGGATCCATTATCGATTTAGAGTTAAATGAAGAGTTTACTCAGGGAATGGTAGCATGTCGTCCTCCAGGTATGAAACATGGACCATGGAGATCTCCCAATGGTTGCAAAATATTTGAGGTGCGTTATTACAGCAAGTGACTTAATTTAAGATAAAAACCCCACCTATTTGGAAAATGAATGTAAAAAACTAATCCACTTACCTCCAAATGAGGTGGGTTACTTTAATAACCTGAACCCATCACGATTTATGTGCCAATATAAGCGGTATAAGACCTGAGGAGGAGTATTAGGTGAAAAGGGAAGGACAACGTGTAGTAAACTCAAAAAAAGTATTATTCGCTACTTTAATTGGCAGTACTATAGAATTTTACGATTTCTTTCTTTATGGAACTGTCGCTTCACTTGTGTTTAATAAATTGTTTTTTCCTAATAATGATCCCTTTATCAGTTTGTTGCTTGCATATGCATCTTTCGGAGTTACCTTTTTTGTACGACCTCTTGGCGGTCTTATTTTTAGTCACATGGGAGACAAATTTGGCAGAAAAAATACTCTTGTCTTTTCGCTTGTATTAATGGGGCTTTCTACCGTATGTATTGGATTATTGCCGACTTATAGTACGATTGGAATTATGGCACCGATTCTTCTTGTGACTTTGCGCCTTATTCAAGGGGCGGCGCTTGGCGGGGAATGGGGAGGTGCGGTCCTACTGGCGGTTGAATCTTCACCCTTAGATAAACGTGGATTTTTCGGAAGCTTTCCGGCTATGGGAATCCCGCTAGGTATGTTACTTGGAACATTGTCTATTTCATTAATGAGTTTACTTCCAGAACAGCAGTTTCTATCATGGGGATGGAGAATTCCATTCTTACTAAGTGCACTTTTAGTAGTCATTGGTCTCTGGATACGAATGGGACTTGAGGAAACATCGGCTTTCAAAGAAGAAAAAGAAAAAGGTAATGTTGTCAAAATCCCTCTTTTTGAGATCCTTCGAAACCATTGGAAAGCAGTTCTCATTTCATTAGGTGCAAAATGTGTAGAGGTAGGACCATTCTATATATTTACCACTTTTTTTATCGGCTATGCTACAGAAATTGGCTTTACAAGGACTACAACGTTAAATGTAATTACAATTGCAAGTCTTGTTACAACGATTTGTATTCCATTAATGGGAATATTATCTGACAAAATTGGCCGTAAACGCGTTTTTCTACTAGGTACATCTGCCCTTGCGGCTTTTTCTTTCCCATACTTTTATTTGTTATCATTAAAATCTGTTTTTTGGGTATATGCTATTTCGATTTTTGCCTTAGGGATTCTATGGTCTTCAATTGCAAGTATAATTGGTACAATGTTCTCCGAAATGTTTAATACGAATGTGAGTTACACAGGAATAACCCTTGGCTATCAAAGTGGTTCAGCCTTATTTGGAGGAACAGCTCCAATCATCGCAACTTATTTGTTAAACGCCTACAATAATTCTTGGATTCCCCTTGCCATTTTTGTCTTTCTTCTATGTATAGTATCTTTTATCTCGGTTTCACTCTTGCGAAGACGAGGGGGTATGAGTATTTAGAAATTTCCTTATATTAGAGAGAGTCTACTACCAAATAGTTATGAATTTACACTGATAATATTCTAATCGATCTCAAATTCGGGTTTGGTTTTGGATATATTCGTGAGAATGTAGAAAATAGTGCCCATATTTCATATAAGACGATCAAATGTGTGATGATTTACAGCTATAAGGCGATGCTGGAAAGGTTTCATTAGTGCTGTATTTTACAACTGAGAAATCGGAGTATTCTGGAATAATTTAGCCACATTGTGTAATAATTCGGGGAGATCTCGTCTATTTGGGTTCATCCCAAATTAACATCCTTCGTTACTGACTTCGTCACGCATAACGGTGTAGAGACTGAAGATTTATTTGATTCGTATTAGATCATCTCAGTTACCATCTTCTACTCTTCATTTAATTAAACTCGTTCATTTGGTTGACGACATGCCTAACTTAAATGAAAGGAGGTAGAAAAATGGAAGTGATACATTTGTCACATCCAGTTGAACTGGAGATTAATCCCAAATGTTCATGCGTCATGGCCCTCGGTTTTTTTGATGGAGTCCATATCGCCCACCAGTCTCTGATTAATCGGGCGGCTTGGATTGCACGAACCGAAAAACTTAATTTTTCAGTTATGACGTTTTACCCCCATCCCCGACAGGTTGTCGATCATTTACTACAACCGATGAAGTATTTGACCCCATTGCGTATCAAAGAACAAATTTTTTCTCGTATGGGTGTAGATCAGTTGTATATTGTTCAATTTAACGAAAATATTGCGACGTTGTCTTCCTGTGATTTTGTAAAAGAATATCTGATCCGTTTACAAGTTAAACATGTTGTTGCTGGGTTTGATTACAGATATGGCTACCGTGGTAAAGGGAACATAGAGACTCTCCGGCGCGAGGGGGCAGGGTTCTTCAAAGTGCATGAAGTGAGAAAATTGAGTCACAAGTACCAAAAAATCAGTTCTACCGTCATCCGGCAACTTGTATCGGAAGGTTTTGTGGACATTGTGCCAAAATATCTCGGCAAACATTATGAAATCATGGGTATTAAAATATCACAAAACGTATTCTATGTAGCCGAACCGTTTCTGCTGCCCAAAAGCGGAGTTTATTTGACGAAAATTGACACTGTCGACCAAAGTTTTTTCGAATTCTGCAGGATCTTCGAATCTGGGGAAATCGTGATAATCAACCGTCCTGAAGTTGCAAAAGTACACGACGAAGTGAGTTTCCACTGGCTGAAGCGTATTGAATCGACGCTGCCCGCATCAGTTGGGTGCTCTTGAAAGTGCATATTGATGTGTATCCTATAGAGGAGTGAAACATTTTGTCTTATACCTAACCGTGTGGCATGATGGTTGCCATGCAACCATTGGACTAGAGGCTAGAAAGTATGTGCTGAAAAACATCAAATCAGCTTTCTTGCCGATTTTTGGACACCATTCGCAGAAGTAGATGGAGAACTTCATGATAATAGCCGACAGGAGACTAGCCTTTTCAAAGGCGTAGAGGAATGTCGGCGTTTCCCGGTACCCCTTCTTTTTAGGGATGCTTAGGAAAACACTATTTTTGTCCTGTCGTACCTCCCTCCAAAGTGATATCATATTTTTCGGAGAAGACGGTTGGGTACTGTCTGTACTAAAGGCACTCCTAGCTCTTTGAAAACTGTATCTATCGCGTTGCAAGGAGAAATGTTTTCTTGCGTAAAAGATTACAAACTGGGGAATTGAGTACCTTGTTGCAGGGAGGGACTACATCAGCATGACTGGTGTAGTACGGGTAGCTGTCAACTTGCCCACGATGTATCGTCAATTGAAGGCAGGAGTCTCCATGACATTTGTACTGCTGGACAGATACAAGCTCACCATTTCAATGGTGAGTAGTTGACGTTACAGATCGACCACACAGCGTCGTTGGATTCCTAACCATAGAGGGTCAAATCGTTCGGATCCCCCCGTTCTTTTTCACCCTAATTGAGAAAGCTAGTAGTAGTATCGATTTAAAAATACTTTTTTTCTACTTAAAGCATAATGTATACTTATTCTTATTTGGTATATAATTTACATGAATCAGCCTGCTAGGGTTGGTTTTTGGAGGTAAAAAAGACTACAGGTGAAAATTCGTAGTCTTTTTTTATTTATCTTCTTTCGGTTAACCACCATTTTGTAGAAAATAACGTGTTTCCATTTTTAAACATGTCAAATAGCGAAGGTCAAACTCTTAACACCATTATTTCAAGTGTCTAATGGGGACATTTCAGATTTTGACGTTGAGGATTCTTTTTGTTCAACCTGACAAACAAATTTGTAGATCTTTGCAATAATAGAACCGTGGGTGAACTACTGATGAGTTTAGTAATCCAATGTGTGCGGTGTTAATCCTTATAACCTGTAATTTTATGTTTAATAGAAGTATTACAAAATGCTCACGATCAACTCCTTTTAAGTGCTTTTGAATAATTTATACTTAACCTTTGTCTAGAAGATTATGGGGTTATTTTGAAAAATACATCATACAGCTGAAATTAGTAAATATTTGTATGGAGGATAAGAATGAATTTGTTGGAAAAAACTTTTCAAAAAGATGGTTGTTCCATTCATTATTGGTTAACACCTAACCAAGATGCCCCTTGGTTAATTTTCCTTCATGGCGCAGGTGCAAACCATCGCATGTTTAAAGACCAGCTCAAGTCGTTGGACGAGCAGTTCGCTGTACTTCTTTGGGATGCAAGAGGACATGGGAAGTCCAGACCGATGGGGCCAAACTTTAGTATTAAGCTGCTAATGGACGATATTCTTTCGATCATGGATAAGGAAATGATCAATAAAGCTACATTTATCGGTCAATCGATGGGAGGGAACGTTGCACAAGAAATTGCCTTTTATTACCCAGAAAAAGTAGAAAATTTAATTTTAATTGGTTGTACTTGGAATATGCAAAAATTGACATTTACAGAAAAGTTGACTATAGGATTGACTCCTTTAATCATGTCTGTTTATCCATGGGACCTCATGGTTAAACAAAGTATACGAGCAAGCTCGGTGAAATATGAAGTGCAGGAGTATTTGCGAAACGCTTTTCTTTCTATCGGATCACATGATTTCACAAAAATCTTCTTAGCTACTGCCAATTGTCTGCACACTGAAGAGGACTACAAAATTAACAAACCCATTCTTCTAGTTTGCGGTGAACATGATAACACTGGAAATATCAAAAAGATAGCACCTATATGGGCTAAATCTGAACCTCAGTGCGAATTTCACTGGATTCCTGACGCAGGTCACTGTGCCAATCAAGATAATCCAGAGGAGTTTAATAAGTTGATGACATTTTTCCTGCGTAACAAACTTTTGTGAAGAACACAAAGAACCCACTGAAAAGCTGGGTTCTTGAAAGCTAAAACAAAAGCAAACATAACAGAATATATAAAATATGGTATACTTACTCTATTCTGTTTTTTCTTCTTTCAGGAGATGATTATACTTACCAGTGGTCATCTCCTGATTCATTTTACAAATCCGCTGTTCAATCACTTCATTTTTCTTCTGTTTTCCACCTTGTGTCAAGGAATAAACATACGGACAATAGGAATTTTCTAATTAGGAATGAGAAATAAAATTCGAACCGCAGGAAGGGTACTAGAAAAAAGCAATGGAGATATAAATTTTATTCTATAGAAACAGTAAATGAAAAGAAGTCAATTACCTTTTTTGAATTCATCTACAACCCTGATCGAGATTCCAAATTTTCGCTTTATACAAACATGATAATAACAAACTGAGAAAGGATTTTCATCTATGAGCAAAGTACCAGATAGTACATTTTCATCAGAGGACGAATTAGTGATTCAGTGGATTAGAAATCATGCGCGACAACTTACTACCATTGATCCACGAGACCCACTCACGGATCTATCGGAATTTGCTAGCATGTTACGAGGCACCAAGGTCGTCAGCTTCGGTGAAACAACCCGTGGTGCTCGTAGTTCCCATCAAATGCAGCTTATTAAACACCGCTTTTTGAGATTCTTGGTTGAGTATTTAGGATTCCGTTCCCTTGTTCTAGAGATTGATTGGACGATAGGCATTCGGGTCGATGAGTACCTTCGTACAGGCATAGGTAATCTACGAGCCATACTGTCAGATATATGGGAACCATTGCAGACAGAAGAATTCCTTGATGCCATTCAATGGATGCGTTCCTACAACCAACAGCATCCAAACGATACAATCCGTGTTTTTGGTGGATATTCACAAGGTGTACCTATAAAGGCCTATGAGGTGGTGCTTGATTACGTTCGGTCAACAGCATCAGAACGGTTAGACGAGCTTGAGGTTCATTATTCTGTCCTTCGCTCGTCACATATGGATCATTTTTCATTATCTAACGCTCCTAAAAAGGAGAAACTGGAACTTATCAACCACGCTAAACAGGCTTATGAGCTTGTTTCTGATCTCCCTAGCTGTGACAATCACTCTATTGCGGTCCAATACGCCCGATTTATCTGGGGATTCTATGAGCAAATCGACTTAGATAAACTAGACCTTGATCAAAGATTTGCTAGAAACATGATTTTATGGCATAAGCACACAGGCCATAAAATTGTTTATTGGGGTGGGGTTGCTCATGTGGCTAACAACAACATAATTCCGAATAGAGGGTATAGTGTGGGAAGCTACTTAAGAAAATTTTTTGGATCGGGTTATTCATCTATCTGTCTCACTTTTCATCATGGCTCAGGGTTAAATCCTATTTCTCCGCCATCTTCAGAGTTTGTTGAATTTGTTTTGAGTAAAGCTAGCATGGATACATTTTTATTAGATTTGCGCATTGAAAAACCTAAATCAGTTCAATCATGGCTCAGAACTCCAACGAAGATGCGTGCGATTGGTCCCTACTATGATCCCAAGAAAGACCCTACACATCTAAAAGGGTTACTCTCTGATTGGTTCGATGTCATTATTCATATACAGGAGATTACACCTGCATTTCGGCTAGTGTAATGATGATATCAAATCATGATCACCCGTAAATGAACTACCCCATCCTAAAAATAAGACAGAGTTAACATCAAGTGGTATAATTTTTGATAAAAAACACTTCACCGAACTTAAAACTTGCCAATAAAGTCGTTTAGTACTAGGATACTTCGTCGTGAAGTTACATCTGCACGATCTGAATAAGGTTGCCGCATGTATCGTCGAAGACAGCTATTGTGACTTCGCCCATTTCTGTCGGCTCCATAGTAAACTTCACGCCTTTTTCCACTAATCGATTGTACTCTTTACGAATATCTGCAACGCCAAACATTGTTGCTGGGATGCCATCGGTAAATATCTTCTCTTGATACTCTTTGGCGGCAGGATGGTTATTCGGTTCGAGTAAAAGCTCGGTACCGTCCGGATCATCGGGAGAAACAAGCGTTATCCACCTAAATTCCCCAGCTGGAACGTCCTCCTTTTTTACAAACCCCAGCTTTTCTGAATAAAACTTTAGTGCCTTGTCTTGATCTTGTACGAATATACTGGTAACAACGATTTTCATACTGTTGTTGCCTCCCTTGTTATTTGTGACGCATGGTGCTGTGTTAATAAGTTGCACGCAAAACAACCCACACATTCGTCAGAAAGTCCTGTTCCGATATTATAAAAATACAAGGATATACCTTCTGATGGAAACTTCGTATTCATATAGAGGTGAAGGCCAAAACGAAAACTACCCAACCGTGGGCTTCAGCCAGCAATTACTGGTAAGTCCTTATTATTCTTAAGCAACCGTATCCAACAGCTTTCTAAGATTACAGTATTCAAGTCATTTACTAAATACAGCGAAAATTTAACCTTCTGATCTGTAAGGTGGCATCGATCGCGGGTCATAGCAATATTTATACGACTTTGTTCTGAACCCGAGTCGGTAACAGATGCTTAATAAATTGAACCAGCTTTAAGTAAGCTGGTTCCTTAATGTGATTTTATGGTATCTACTTTGCCCCTGGTTGCACGAACGCTGGTCTTGGGCCTATTTGGGCTATTTGACATTAATATAAGTATATGCTTATATAATCATGAGGTGATGAATAAGATGAATTTAGAACAGATAGCTGAGTGTCATAAATCCTTAGGAGATAAAACACGCTTACGTATATTGTCTTTACTTAAAGTAGAGGAACTGTGTGTATGTGAGCTAGTAGAAATTTTACAAATGACGCAGCCAGCCATTTCCCAACACATTCGAAAGCTAAAGAATACAAAATTAGTAAAAGAACGTAGGCAAGGTCAATGGATTTTCTACTCATTAGATGGATCAATATATCCTTTCTTCCAATCCATCTTAGACACACTTCCAGATATGAAAAACGAGATTGAGGAGTTAAAGAAAAGTGGTCGGAAAGTGTTCTGTAATTGAGTTTGGCATCTCATTTAATGATATTTATTGAAAGGCTGTTGATTTTATGAGTGGAGTGATGAGAAGGCTCTCTTTCTTAGACCGATATCTCACTCTCTGGATTTTCCTTGCAATGGCGCTTGGGATTGGATTAGGTTATTTGTCTCCTAATATGGTAAAAGCATTGACATCTTATCAAGCTGGAACCACATCCATACCTATTGCAATCGGCCTTATTTTAATGATGTATCCTCCTTTAGCAAAAGTCCGTTATGAAGAACTTGGGCAGGTCTTTCGCAACTTTAAAATCTTAGGACTCTCCCTCGTTCAAAATTGGATTATTGGTCCTGTTCTTATGTTTACTCTGGCTTTGATCTTCTTAAAAAATCAACCAGAATATATGGTTGGATTAATCTTGATTGGTTTAGCCCGTTGTATTGCGATGGTCATTGTATGGAATGATCTAGCAGATGGAAATCGAGAATATGCTGCAGGATTAGTCGCTTTTAACTCGGTCTTCCAAATTCTCTTTTATTCGGTTTATGCCTATTTCTTTATTACACTTGTACCTGATTGGCTTGGATTCAAAGGGCAAGTAGTAGATATCACTATGGGACAAGTTGCAGAAAGTGTACTGATTTATCTAGGTATTCCTTTCCTAGCAGGAATGCTCACCCGGTTTACTTTGGTTAAAGCTAAAGGACGGGAATGGTACGAGAAAAACTTTATTCCAGCGATTAGCCCCATTACCTTAATCGCTCTTCTCTTTACAATTATTGTGATGTTTTCACTCAAAGGTGATTTAGTTCTTCAGCTACCTTTCGATGTTCTTAAAATTGCTGTTCCTTTACTCATTTACTTTGTCATTATGTTCCTTGTTTCATTTTACATGGGTAAAAAAGTAGGAGCTGATTACTCCCAAACGGTTTCGTTATCCTTTACTGCCGCTAGTAACAACTTTGAGTTAGCAATTGCAGTAGCCATTGGTGTATTTGGAATTAACTCAGGAGCAGCCTTTGCAGCAGTCATCGGTCCCCTCGTTGAAGTTCCTGTCCTTATTGGTTTAGTCAATGTTGCTTTCTGGTTTAGACGAAAATATTTCAAATTACAGCAAAAGTCATAAGGAGGAATTACATGAGCAATAAGAAAATCATTTACTTCCTTTGCACAGGTAACTCTTGTCGTAGTCAAATGGCAGAAGGCTTCGGAAAGAAATACTTAGGAGAGCATTTTGATGTTTATAGTGCTGGGATCGAAGCACATGGACTCAATCCGAAAGCAGTCAAAGCGATGGCTGAAAAAGGGGTCGATATCTCCAATCAAACTTCAGATATCATTGATCCAGAGCTATTGAAAAAAGCTGATTATGTGATCACTCTTTGTGGTGATGCGAATGATAAATGCCCAATGACTTCGCCACATGTAAACCGTGATCATTGGGGCTTTGATGATCCGGCTAAAGCAGAAGGAACGGATGAAGAAAAATGGGCAGTGTTCCAACGTGTTCGAGATCAAATTGAATCTCGGATTATCCAATTCGCTAAAGAAGGAAAATAAATTAAAGCCACACCCCTTAGTAAATGGATGTGGCTTTTCCTATTCTAATTAAGGGTTTCTATAGTTTATCAACGGTCAACTACTCACCATTTCAATGGTGAGTAGTTGAAGGCGAATGGGATCACACAAGACTTTTGAGATATAGCCAGCTGGTCTATTATTTGATTAATTCATTTTACTTCCATCATTCAATCGAAGTTATTCAGAACAACAAGATGTTCCACTTTCTTTTTGTGGTTCTTCTTCCGTTATGCAACAAGAAGTTGGATCATCGTTTTGTTTTACATCTTCTAGGACAGTAAACACTTCCCATTGATGTCCATCTGGGCTCGTTACCCATATTTTATCTTGCCTAGCATAACAACAATTCGTATTCATTTCATCAAATGTAGCAAGACCTGCTCGTTGTAGTCGTTCTTTGACAAGTAAGACATCCTGAGTAGAGGCGACTTGAATACCTAAATGATTAATCCCACCACTCACTTCTCCACCTTCATTGAGAGTAAAGTTTAGGGCGGGTTGTTCTAAATCAAATTTAGCATATCCTAGTTTGACTTTAACAGGCTCTACACCAAAAAGACTTGTATAGAACTGAATAGATTGATCCAAGTTTTTTACATTAATTGCGAGATGAGGTTTCAAAATCATATTTTACACTCTCCTTTTGATTTTTCAGTTAGATTTTATCTAAGCAGCATAATTGTTCATGTAAGTATTTAGGATAATCTTCACGAAAGAACTGTCTGATCTGTTGTATAAATGTATCAAGTAAACTTTCTTTCGATAGTCGAGGGATGTTACATAATTCTTGGCACATTTCTTGCTGCCGTATTCTTGCCATTTGATCTACTTTATACCAATTTTGCATGGGATTCACCTCAAATCGATTTTTTTAAAACTATTTTGATAAGCTTATAAGTGTGAAGAGTCTATTTGGAGAGTTGCTCTGCTTCTTTTGCTTCCTTAATTTTTATATTGCAACAAGAATTATTTTGAGGTTGAAACTCTTGAATCTTTACTTCACAACAAGTGTTCTCTTTCTTTCTGAATACTTTTTTGATCCATGACATCAAATACACCTCCTTTAAAGGATAAAGAATAAGAACCCAGATATAGTTGCCATAAAAATAACTGATAGAATAAAAGCAATGACTAATCTCTTTTGAAAGATGGAATGAAGCAATGTAATTTCAGGTAAACTTGCTCCGGCTGAGCTAATCATGAGTGCCATAACAGGAGCGATTGCCATTCCTTTGACAATGAGTATTTGTGATAGTGGAACCATTGTAGATAATCGAATATATAAAGGAATTCCGATTATGGCTGCGACCGGAACTAGCCACCATTGATTACCGCCAAAATAAGAAGAAATCCATTCAGTTGGAACATATCCGTGAATAAAAGAGCCGATACCAGCACCAATCAGTAAGTAAGGGTAGACAGACTTCATTAAACCTAATGTTTCATTTAAAGCTCCTTTTAAACTGAATTTTGTTTTCTTATCCTCGTAACTAGTCATTATTACTTGTTTGACTGCACTTTCAAAACCCAATTTTTCCAAAGCTAATCCGATAATTACCGATAAAATGGATGTAATTAGTGTATAGGTTACTGCAACTTTTAACCCCAATAATGCCCCCATCTCTCTTATTTGCATTTTGCAAGTATATGTTTTAAGAAAAGGGGAGTTTAGTCCCCAACTGGATTACAACACATTTTTGATTTTGCCATACAGCTATTTAGAAGTTGAATCGACCTAAGTACCGTTTCCTTTTCAAAATCAGTCATGTATGAAAAAACTTCATCAAGGAAGCTATTCATCATTTTATCAACAGCAGTAGCTACGTACTTACCTTCTGTAGTAAGAGAGAGAACCATTACTCTTCGATCTTCTACCGAAGGGGTTTTCTTCACTAAATTCATTTTTACAAGAGATTGAACTTGTCTACTAAAGGTGGTGATATCTATTCCTAAAGTCTCAGCGACTTGCTGTATAGATGGTTGATGTTGATGATCAATTTCATAAAGGATATGGCTTTGAGTAAGAGAAATTTCATAACCACTAACACCGCAACAATTTTTGTTTAAAAATCCAAAGCGTCGTGTCATTACTTGAAACAATGCTCGAATATTCTCCAACAAAATCACCTCTAATTTCATTATAAATATTTATTTGCATTTTGCAAGTATATATTAAAAAATTATTTCTTAATTGCATCTCAATTGATTTTATCATTTATAAAACAAACTTATTTATTTAAACTTTACCTGTGTCAAATCGCTCTTATTTAATGGGATTTGATGAAGACGATAGAAGGAAACCGTGGGATGAAAGACAACAATTACTGTAAAATCAATCTCTTGTTATAAAGAATAAATAGTTCTATTTCGGTTATAATAGTAAAAGGTGCGACCTGCCGCAAACAGTCGCACCAGACTATTAAACCTTAGTCCGATCGTCCTTGTTCGTGGCAGTATCGGACTTTTTCTTTTCTCTTAGATGTATGTACAAGTTGATGAGAACCGGAGCCAGAGCTAGCATCCACTCTTTAAGCTCTACATAGATGTTAAGCCATTGCACGAAACATACCCTCCTTACCGTCTTGTATGGTAGTTAGCGCGGTTGATCCACGTCTGATACAGTGTAGACTGGGTAAGGATGTATGAGGCTTCGAAAAAGACCGATTAAACGCACCTACTTAATCTATTCGATAAGATATAATTACTTCCTTTAAGATTGATATTACCGAAAACTTTATAGCATAAGCACCTGTAGCAAATATCTCTGCTGTATATTGATAATCCTAAATATTACAACCCCATCAATCCATAACTTCCTGTAATATTTGTTTAGTCATTCCCTTTCCTTCAACACATGCTATATTTTAGAGTTTAGGTATGTACTCAGAAACTCGTGATTCTTAGGAAGGGCGGCTCCGAAAAGAGGACCACCACTTCATGGCTTTATAACCTCACAATCAACCTATTAGTATGACCCTATTCCAATAAGTTTCCAACTCTACAGTTTCTATGAAAACAGCCTTCTAATTTCTTCTGTAATAGGAGAGAGTTAATCCATAATAAAAGAAAACTCATAGACAAAATATAAGAGGAATATCAGTGTTTGTTATTTTAGGATAAAATCAACAACTATCATATGCTTTCATACTCTTTGATAATCTTATAAAATGTACTCTTTTTTAGATTCAATATCTGCATAAACTTAACTGCTGTAATTTCTCCAGCTTTCCACTTTGGGTAGTTTTCATTGATTAGCTTCCTTTGATCTTTAGATAGAGTTGATAAATCGATTTTAGGTCTTCCTAAATGCTTACCCTGCGCCTTGGCCAGTGCGATCCCTTCTGCCTGACGTTGTTTAATCTTCTTTCTTTCCTGCTCAGCAACATAAGATAGAAGAGATAAGAACTGATCTTCCATCAACTTTCCGATATCACCCATGGATTTGAATTTCCGACTATCGAATAATGTTTCGTTTTCTAAGATGATAATATCTGCATTTATTTCACGAGTGATATACTTCCATTCTTTGATAATCCCATCATAACTCCTTCCTAATCTGTCAAGAGCATCGATATAAACCATATCACCTTCACGAATAAATCTCTTCATCATCTGGTATTGAGGACGGTCAAAGTCTTTACCACTTTGCTTATCAATAAAAATATATCTTTCTTCAATTCCAAGCTCGTGCATCTTTTTTAATTGCCGCTCAATATTCTGATCTTTCGATGAAACTCGAATATAGCCCATCTTCATATAAATATCCCTTCTCCAATATCAATTTAATATTTATATTATATCAAATGTGGTTGTAAAAGTGGTTGTAAGAAAATAAACGTCTATTTATTATCAAACATACCTTTATAAACAATAGATCCATTCAAAAGTGGATGAGATCTAAAGTATACCTTTATGGACACAGATATATAAAGATTTTCTTTAGCAGGAACTAGTCTTTTAACCTAGAAGTTATAAGGTGAATAAAATAGGCTAAAATGAGAGTGGGACATATGTTACGTTTTAATGAATATGGCTATCTTCCAGAAGGTGACCATGAAATGACTATATCTGAATTAAAAGAATCCATTTTAGTACTAGGAGATGAATCAACCTATCAATGGAAAGAAGGACATAGGCGGTATTTAGTGAATAATTTGGAGCATTTGATTCAGCCGTTATGGACTATAGGAATTGAAAGTGTTTATATTGATGGCTCTTTCTGTACTGACAAAGAAACACCTAAAGATATTGATGCCTATTTTGAATTCCCTGATGATGGGAAAACTAGAGCTCAAATATTACAAGAGCTAATTGCCTTGGCTCACGAACTCAACTCTTTATCTGAGGATGGACTATGGAATTGGTGGGAAAGGCGACCAAATAGTGATTTCGAGTCAAAACCAGAGATGTGGTTCAAATATCAAATTGAGATCTATCCGAATTGTTTTGGGGTCTATGCGACAAAGGATGGAAAGAAGTTTGACCAAATGTTTCGTCAAGATAAAAACGGCTTTCCTAAAGGGGTTATTAAGCTAATTAAGGGGTGATTATGTGAGACTTCATTCAGAACAGCAGTATTTGAAGTCAAAGAAAGAATTAGAAGAGAATGAACAATATCGTGCAGAAGAATTAAAGAAAATGAAAGAAGAAGGATATACGCCTGAGATGATAGGTATTGCTTTTTGTCAGTTAGATTGTGTTCTAAGCGGTTTACGTCGTGATATAAGAGAATATGAAGAAGCAGTTTCTGGAGACTTTGAGAAAGAGAAGGTAACAATTGATAAACTCGGCTCTCATCTTATCAAACTTCGAATCTGGAAAGGTCTTAGTCAAACCGAACTTGCTGAACGATTAGGGGTGACTCCTGTACAGGTTTGTAAGGATGAGAGAAATGAATATCAAAACATCAGCATGAGAAAATTGAATCGGATATTACAGGCTTTAGAAGTTGAGAAGCTAACTATTATTCCTAAAGATGAATACTCAAAGTGGCAAGCTATTCAAGAAATGGCAGCATCAAGTGAGAAGAAGAGACAAGCGGGTTAATAAACAAAAACAGGGCTGACGTGTTACTTTGTCAACCCTGTTTTTTTATTTACTCTTTTTCTTTTCTCTACGATTTGAACCTTTTACTTCTAATGGAATGACATAATGACGAATACACTCCATTAATTTTTTTGCACGGAAAAAGTCAGTTCCACTTTTGGTATGGCAGGAGATTCTTTATGTAATAACAAGGCTTTCGTGTTAACATACACATGATGTATATCAGACTCGTTTTTGTACTGAATCCATAAATCAATATTTTTTCTAGGTTTAATTAACACAGATACTTTTATAGGTTCGTCTATTTGGTATTTGTTATCACGAAACAAACGTATCTACGGATCGCTTAGCGAGAAGTAGTAGATGGTCTGTTCCGACCCTGGTACATCCCTTTTTGTACCTGTTGCTTACTTAGGAATCCAGATGACTTTCCGATCACTTCGATCGAGTATCGAAGGCAAACCCTTCGATACGTGAGAGCTTCTTGATTCTAATGGTAAGAAACTCCCTCTTCTTAGCGTTAGCGTGAGTGGGAGAGGTTCATAGGAATCTTAAGCTTAATCTAAGAAGTCAAGAGTTAATATGATATTTTATCTGTAAGATCTGGCTGTACAATATCAGAGATTGCAGTATAAATGTTCGGTGGATACTCAGCAAGTCGGTGACATAAATATAAATACCACTCTTTCCCATATGTTAAATATACTTTTGTTTGGTAACCCTTTTCCTTTAGATCCCATATCAAGTCAGAACGGATTCCATATAGCATTTCAAATTCTACATTAGGTTGTTGGGCATGTTTACGATGTAGTAATTCCTGAATAATTACCTCATCATGTGTTGCAATGGATACAGGATGGTTTGCTGCTACGAGGGTGTCCACAAGGGACAGATAACGTTCGGTTAATTCTTCAGATCTAGCAATAGAAATTTCAGCAGATTCCTCATAAGCACCTTTAACAACTCGTATTCTCCCAGGATAATAAATGAGTTCCTTAATATCATCGCTGGATCGGTATAAATGTGCCTGCAGTGTTATGCCTACATTTGGATATTGCTTAGTCGCCTTTTTATAAATATCAAGAATGTCGTCCGTTTTTGATGATTCCTCCATACTGATCATTAGTGTAATCCCGTATTGATTTGCTTTTTCGGCTATCTCAAGTAAATGCTTATAAGCTATGTCTGGATTCAAAGATAATCCAATATGCGAGAGATCTAGCGAAACAGTTTGTTTCATTGACATGGAACCCATTTTTTCTATAAGATTCAAAAATTCCTCTTTGACTTTTATACAATCTTCTAATTCTGCTGTATTTTCCCCTATGTATTCAAGTGAAATAAAATACCCTTTTGAAATCAGCTCCTTTGCTATCTCGATTCCATCTTGTTTATTTTCTCCTGTAACAAACCGTTTGGCAGCCTTCAATAATAATGGATATAGTTCATTGGATTGTTGAATATAGGATTTAATATGTTGATTTCGTGCAATCGATTTAAGTGCTTGAGAGACCTGGGATTCCTGAGTTTTCATTATGATTGTACATCTCCTTTTTACTATTTGAATCCACTTTATCATGATAAAATGGTTTATATTAGTACCACTTATTATGTTTTTTATGGCACCACTTTTATAGAAGGAGAAAATGCAAATATGCTTTGGATACCTATTGACCGGTCGCTGGATATACCTTTAATTAAGCAAGTTTATCAGCAAATACGGGAACGGATATTAAATGGTCAGCTAAAATCGGATGAAAAACTACCATCTACCCGGGAACTATCTTCTGAATTAAAAGTTTCTAGGAATGTAATTTTAGAAGCATATGATCAACTATTGGCCGAAGGATTTTTAGTTTCTCGAAGGGGTTCGGGGACATTTGTTGCTGCAGGAGCTTTTTTAGAACAACATAAAAAGGCATCCTCATTACACTCTTTTATTAGGGATGAAAAAGACAAAAAAGATGATGATATTAACTTTCGTTCAGGAATACCAGCATTGGATTTGTTCCCACGTAAGACATGGGCAAAGTTATCCTATACCATATGGAGCGAGACATCTTCTTCAGCGTTTGGATATGATTTTCCTGAGGGTCGTCCGGAATTAAGACAGGTTTTATCACATTATTTACTGAAAACGAGAGGTGTTGACTGTCATCCAGATCAAATTGTGATTACTTCTGGTGCAACTCAAGCTATGACACTCGTTTCCAAATTACTTTTATCACTGAATGATACGGTAATAATGGAAGATCCAATCACCAATGATATTCAAACGATATTTAAAACCACTGGTGCGCACCTCTATCCCATACCTGTTGATGAATATGGAATGAAAACATCTTATCTGCCATTAAATAAAAATCCAAGATTCGTTTTTGTTACTCCTTCTCATCAATTTCCTTTAGGAGGAGCGTTACCAATTCAACGACGGATTCAATTGATTCATTACTCAAGAAAAACTAATTGTTATCTTGTTGAGGATGATTATGACAGTGAGTTTCGGTATGAAGGCCCGCCTGTAAGTTCATTACAGGGATTGGACCCTGAACGTGTATTATACATTGGTTCATTTAGCAAAATCTTATCACCCGCCCTTAGAATGGGATATTTGATTCTACCTTTACAGCTCATTGAACAGTGCCGGAAGCTAAAATGGTTTTCGGATCTGCATACGCCTTCTTTAGATCAGCTTATCCTATAAAGGAAGGCCATTTGGAACGGCATATTTCAAGAATGAAGAAGACTTATAAATTCCGGAGAGATTTTCTTATCAATTGTTTAAAAACAACATTTTCGAATAAGATTAATATTTTGGGTGACTCCACAGGCTTACACCTCATTGTTGAATTTAAGGAACAACATTTTTCAAAAGAATTACTTGAAGAAATTGAACAATTTGGAGTTAAAATTCATCCAGTTGAAGATCACGTAATTGAAAAAGGAAAATATCCTAATCAAATTATTTTGGGTTATGGACATCTAAACAATGACGAAATTGAAGAAGGCATAACTAGACTGTTTCAAGCAATAAATAAGGGTAATACTTAAAAAATAAAAGTCGATTGATCCTGAACGTAAAGGAAATCGACTTTTTTATGAGATCAGGTCCTTAGCGTACGATTTTTTTAAAATGCTGAGAATATCTTTCGTTAATTGGCTTGATTTGTTGTGTGAATTACCAATATAATATAAATATTCGTCGTATTCTGCAACTGACTATGACGAGTTTTTTCAACAAAAATAACAAACTATAATTTCTCAACTGGAAGAAGTTGGTTAAAATAGAAAAGATGGGGTAGATTCAACAAAGTAAATGAATCTACCCCAGTCTTTTTGTGTGTGGCTCAAAAAAGAACAAATCGTTGCTGTACCTCTTCTAAGACTTCTTCTGGCATTTCCCTGACTTTGATATCCGCACCTAGAAAAAGTATCCAATTTGTTATTTCGGTCAATTCTTCGGGATTATTCACATTGATAAAAGTCTTTAAAATGGCTGTGGTTTGGTAAGGATTCGTATAGGAAATGGAAACTTTTAACGGATGGTATTTTTTGAACTGGGCAATTGCTTTTGGACCAAGTTCAACAATAAGATTGATTACTTCTTCCTGCTTACTTAGTTTTTCTAAAATCTTTTTCTTACTTAATCCTTTTTTCGTCGGGTAGGGGTTCACATCGATAAGATGGTCGACCAGAAAAATCTTCTTCTTTTCTTCCTTTAAGTCAAAGCCTTCAATCAGCCAAAGACTTTTTTCATGATAAAGGTGCAAGAGATAAATGGGATAAGACTTTATTACCTCCTCTTCTTTGATGGTAATCCATAAATAGCGATCCAAAAGAAGGGTTTGGATGAGTTTTTCTATCATGGGATGGGGGAGGTCTGAAAGCTCAAGTAGGTCGGGATTATAAGGATTGGTTCCTTCAAAAATCAGAATTTGATTTAAAAAAACTAAGTCGTCTTGCTGATTTTCTGAAATGAGACCAAGTAATTTTTCAGCTAAAGACTGACGACTCTTTAGATAGGGGAGTTGTTGATTTCTTGTGGCCATAAAGGCTATAAAAAGAGCTTTAAGCTCATTATCAGTAAAGCGAACTACAGGCAGGACAGAGTTATGCATGACAAAATAACCCCCATCCCTTCCAACTTCAGAGACGAGCGGCATCCCCATGGCCTCAATTTCTCTGATATCTCTAATCGCTGTCGAACGAGAGATGTTAAATTCCCGCATGATTTCAGAAATGGTAAAGTGGGAGCGGTTGTTGATATATCGCATGATGGTATTAATCCGTTCAACTTTTTTCATCAGGACTCCTAAACAGTATCATTTTTTGACATGATTTAAGACTATCATATACCTATCAAGCAAAGAAAACAATTCATTAAAAAAGGAAGGGATTGAATATGGCAGATTATACCCTAGAAGAAAAAGATAGCTTTACCGTTGTAGGTATTGGAACGGAGCTTACAGACTATGCTGGAATGGACAAGAAAAAGGCAGACTTTTGGCAAGCCATCAGCCGAAATGGAACACTTGACACGTTAAAAGCCATAGCTACAAATGACTACATTTTTGCTGTGAACGAAGCGGTGAATAACAAGATGATGCATTATGCTGGTGTTATGACAGATGCATCAGTATCAGCACCAGAAGAGGCTAGAATTATCCAATTTCCTAAAGGGAAATACCTAGTTGTAAAAGGGGAAGAGAAAACAGTTAGTGAATTGAATAGCAAACTGGAAGGCATTGCCTTTGGTCAAGTCTTGCCAGAAGCAAAGAACTTTGCTTATGTCGGTGGGCCAAATGCAATGGTTGAGATGGGACAACGAGACGGCTTCATTTTTGGTGAGATGTGGGTTCCTGTTGTTAAGAAATAAAAAGCTAAAAGGAGAAGATGAATATGTCCTATATCGTTGATTTTAAAAATGTATCTACAGTTGGTTTAGAGTCTTCACCTGTAGTTGAGACGCTTGCTGGCTTACGTGCGAATGAAGCCCGTTATTTTATGAACAAGTACAAGCATGAATTTACGGTTGAACCAGCTAGCGAAAGCCAAGAGACTCTTGATTATGTGAACCGTATTTTGAAAGAAGAGCGTGATATTGAGTTTTCGGCCAAACCTTTAGAAACATCACGTTTCCAAGTGGAAAACATCCAATTTGCCTACGTCTTTTATGAGGATGGTCTTGTGGTTAACATGATGTATCCCACTGATAACCCTAAGAAGCGGGCCGTTGGTTTTAAGCTTTCTGAGGGGATGGAGATACCAACGGAGTTAGAAGGGAAGTTTAAGTTTGCTAGGCAGAAGTCTAAACTAGCTGGGACAATTCGGGGCTCGTTTTTTGTAATTAAAGGAGAATATTAAAGTAAGCAAAAGCGCAAGTTGAGGAATCTGTAGGTCATTCTTTTTCTCCATTGAAATGAGTGAAAGCTATTTTCTCTCAAGGTAAAAAATAGCTTTCACTCGCTAAAACTTCTACTTTGCCAATAGAGTTTCGGCTAAGGGATAGAGGGAGCGAAGAGCGATTTTGGGGCCATATCCCCAAAAAATGGAAAAATGACTTGAGGTACCATGCATGTAGCATCAAGTCATTTCTTGTTTATACAGGGACTTGCTGTCTTTTACAAAAAGACGCTTTGTTGCAGCATGGATGCAAAAAGATATTCACTGATATTTTTAGTGGTGGCCAACTTACTCGAAAGGGCTTAGACGAAGCTCTTAGCTATGTTCGTACAGGTGATACATTAGTTGTTTGGAAACTTGACCGTCTTGGAAGATCATTAAAGCACCTGATCGACGTTGTTAATGGCTTGAATGAGCAAGGAATCGGTTTCCGAAGTCTACAAGAAAATATGGACACTACAAGTAGTGGTGGAAAACTAATTTTTCATGTGTTTGGTGCTTTAGCTGAATTTGAGCGCGAAATAATCCGTGAGAGAACCCAAGCAGGGTTAGCAGCAGCTCGTGACCGGGGGAGACTAGGTGGCCGCCCGCGGAAGATGGATGAGAAAAAATTGAAAATGGCTGTATCCTTGATGAAAGATCCAAATCTATCTGTACAAGAAATTTGCGAAACATTGAAAGTGTCTAAATCCACTTTATATCGGTATTTAAATCAGAGCAACAAAAAAGGTATTACATAACTTTCGGGCTTCATATTTTTTCAAGTTCTATCTGGGAGGTTCAATATGAATCAAAAAATCGTCTGCACTGGATTTCTTCTTCACAAAAATAAAGTATTGACTATTCAACGCTCGTTTAAAGAGAAATTCTTACCAGGCTTTTTTGAATTACCAGGCGGAAAAGTCGACTTTGGTGAAGATCCAAGAGAAGCGCTTGCAAGAGAGTTTCATGAGGAAGTTAACTTAGAAATAGAGGTCGGAGATCCATATCATACATTTTCATATATTTCGGATAATGGTAACCGCCATACTGTTGATATACTTTATATGGTTCGTCTATTTAATGGGGAATCTATTGAAAACCTGAAGCTCAGTGAAGACCATATCGACGTGAAGTGGATTGGCTCTAATGAGATTAACCAATATGACTTAAGCGATGAAATTAAGAAATGTATCCTAAAAGGATTTCAGTCATCTGCTATTTACTCTTGACTTAAAAGAGAAAGAACGCCTAAGTGGCGTTCTTTCAGCTTGTCGACAAAGTTCATTTTTGAACAGGTCGACAAGCTGAAAGAGACCCTAAGGTCTCTTTATTTTTAACCTAACCGCCTTCAGGTGGGTCGCCTACACGCATAGTAACCCCTCCTTCCACTTCCTCTTGCTTCAATATTAGTTGAATTTGATGTTTTCTTTCAAGTATTTTTATATGCATTTTCATGTCAAATTGTAAGTAAGCATTGCTCAAGTCAAATAAAACTTCCTCACGTTTTCGGATGAACTTAGATTCGTCACATAGCTTATCAGCTAGCGATAGGTGTAAAACTGCATCCTTAGGTCTATTCCACATAATTAATGTTTTTTCATATTCGTGAAGGGCTTCTACGTGTCGTCTGCTGTTATTTGTTATTTCGCCTGTCGCTAGTGCTTTATGAAAGTATTCTTCTGATTTCCTATATTCGCCTATTTTATGGTATAGTTTTGCCAACTCTGTGTAAGTTGCAATAACTAACGATTCCCTTTTCAGTCGCTTAACAGGGACTCTTAAATCCAGTGCATAATACAAACATTCCTCTGCTTTATCGTAATTATTTAAAAGAAGATAAGTCTTCCCTAACAGAGTCCATAACTCTAGTACCCTATCAAGAAACTTGTTATTGATCGCAATATCAAGGCCCTCATTCGCCACTAGTAAGGCTTCCTCATACAATCTAAATTGAATCAACACTGATGTTTTAGCTTCATAGGCACTTAAAACTACTGGTACCAAGGGTGAAGGGGAATATTTCCATAATTCATCGAGAACTATTTTTGCATCCATGTTTCGCCCAAGCATCTCCAGATAAATAGCTTTCGAACTAAGCAAATACTGAATGACATGTCTCTTGTCTCCTGTTGGTTGATAATATAGTATTCCTTTATTAGTGTAGTTTAGAGCATTTGTTAGATCATTCTCATAGTAGTAAGTTTCGGCAATTTTCTTACATATTAAAGAGTAAAGATTAGTATCTTTGATCTCTGGATACTTTTCTACCCTCTTTGCTTACGAATTTGCTTTAAGAACTTGCCTAATTCCAATCTAGATTTAGCAAATAACACAATAGATCCCTTCCTTCAACTTTTTTTAAATTCGTGATTGTGATTCTCTATACGCTTGTTTAGCCTTAATTCGTGGCGGTTACGCCGTGATTTTAGAGTATTAATACTATTTTAGTATTAATTTACCTTTTTACGCCGCTATAAAACGCATATTTGCGGAATACTGGCTATTTGCTCGCTAATTCTGAATCATGTAAAATATCAAATAACCAGTAAGAAAAGGATTAATAGAATATATCCATAAAATCAAGCGCAGGAGGTATTATTTGTATGACAAAAATAAGTATAGTATGCTCGATAAACAGAAAAATACACTGCTCGCTAACTTTAAAGCACGATAATTTAGCAAGTAAAATTCGCGAGTATGGTAGGAGAAAGCGATTGCGCTTGATAGAAAGAACATTTGGAAAAAATGCAGACACGTGCCCAAAATGTCATGCTTTACATATATGGATGTTAGGAGACTTCAAACCGGAGAAATGTCGTCGATGTGATGCAACTCTAGATAGGGATATTAATCTATTCGGAGCTCACTAGGTCACTATAATAGATGTAATATTTTGAAAGGTGGTGATGCAAGAAATAAAGGATTAAACTATATGCTGTCCGACAAGATCATGGTTTCGTTTCTTATTTCACACTCTCTAATGTTCTACCACAAAAAATACCCCAACGCCGTTCCTATGATACCTTATGGTATATTGACTCCTCCGATAATAATCGTAGGTTTGGCGTTTTATGTACGAATTAATTACCTCATTATTGCAGCACGAATAACGGTTTGTTTATCGAGTTTAAATAATGAGGAGGATTTCAATGAACAAGGAAAAGAATATTAATAAGTTTACGGTGTTAGAGATTGTTAATGTAAGACATAACCGTCCAAAACCTGCAAAATGTGCCCGTTGTGGAAGTACTTCCTTCGAGTGGATAGGCGGGGAATGGGTTTGTAAAAAGTGTCACATGATTAATGAGTAATAAGTAATCTAAACACATTTGTAAGAATGTTTTGTTGTTTCGGAGAAGCAAATGATATAGAATAGCCCCTACGGGGGCATTTTTTTAATTGAGGTGATGGTGTGGGAATGAAAAGGCATGAACAAGGGTTCTTAGACGGTTATAAGCCTGCGGTAATCTATTGGAAAAGGAATGATAAGCAATCGAGGTTTTTTGCCCAACTCAAACAATATCCATTTATATCGCCATTCGACAGTGAACCAGACAGTTTTATGTTTTTTCAAAATGAAGAATTGAAAACGAAGTATCAAGAACAGATTGAAGGGGTTGAAAAGGACTCTTACGAAGAACATCTCATCGTAGGCTTAACGCTAGGGTTTCCGCGTCGATCCGTTGAGGTTTTCGCAAAAATGCGAGAATATGAGAACAAAACAGGAGAAACATCTAAGGAAGAAGAAGAATACGGGGTAGGCATTCACTGGGCAGGATTCGGGGTTCAGTCACATTTAGAAATTGTCGATCAGGAAATTCGTTGGCTATGGGATACTTATAACCATCCGAAATCGATTGATATTCCGCTAGACCTTTGGGACAAAAAGTACTCTAGCTTTGTGAAAATACCATACGGAAATTTCACAAAGCTAGAAGAAACTATTCAGCTATTCAAAGAGAGAAGAGCGGCTTTACCGTCACTTGTTTCCGATTAATACATAAATTCGGTTATAATAGGGATAGAAGGAGCGAACAGCAAATTTGGTGCCACAAATCCAGTAAATGGAAAAATGACTTGAGAAACCATATAGGTAACTCAAGTTATTTTTCCATTTAATTCCTTCTTGGCCCCAAAATCGATCGATGCTCCTTCTGCCCCATAAAGCAATGATTCGATTGATGCTACAGGCAGGCCTTCGTGTGAGTGAGGTTGCTAACTTAGAACTGGATGATTATAAGAAGTGGGGTAGTGAAGGGACAATTGACATTCGCCAGGGTAAAGGTGGGAAAATGGATACAGTTAAGGCTGTAAAAGATATTTGTAGAGCTATCGATGAATGGCTAGAGGTGAGAGAATCACAAACGAATGCAATGTTTATCTCCAATCGTGGTGAAAAAATGTCCAGACAAGCCATTCATAAACAAGTCAAACCTTATTTAGAGCAAATTACAGGAAATGAGGATATCACTATCCATAGTCTTCGACATACTTTCTGTAAGAATTTACTGGACGCAACGAATGGGGACCTTTCTCTTGTTCTGCCAAATGTGAAGTTTGAAGAAGCTCTAAAATCTGATGAACATTCTTTTTCATTCCAAAAAATAAATCATATGTGTAATCTCCTTTTGTAGTTCTCTCTAATAATTTTTTAGGTAATTCTCTATTAAACGCTTTTTTTAGTAGAGGTTTAAATTCATATGGGCTCATTCGTTCTTCCATATTTGTACTCATACAAGTTTGGATGATATGATGGTCTAAATACGGAAAGTGTAGATTAATACCAATCCTGTCGGCTATTTGCTTTTCAATACGTGAAGTACGTCCAATAAGATTTATATCAACCATTGATTGATGTTGACCAGCTTTATAAGAAAAGGGTTCTGCCTCATTTGAATATTGAATTAATAATTCCCCTGCCTTATATTTGGCTTCTTCTGTATACCAAATAGCATTACTTGGTAAACTAGACCAGCCCATTAATGCTTTTTTTGAGCAATACTCTAATGAAGCGATAAAATATTTTCTTTATGATGGCGAAAGAAAATATTTGTATGATCTAATCCAAGTTAGTAAAGTTATTTACCTTGAAAAACTGAATCGATTCGGGGATGCTCAGAAATTTCTTGAGGATTTAGCAGTAAACAAGAATAATTTTATACAAGACAAAGAAATATATACTTTTCAGAGTAAAAGCAATGAGTCTACACTTAATATGTACGAAATGTATTCTAAGCTTTTAGCAAGGAATGGTAGTTTGTCTGAAGCGAAAGTATATGCTCTAAAAGGAATTGAGATTGCACGTTTAGATAAAATGTACGAAAGGTCCCTTGAATTGTGGACTACATTAGGGAGTATTTATATAAAACAAAATAAACTTAATCTAGCTGAATGCTGTTTTCGTACTGCTTTAAAACTAAAGGACAAAGTAAAAAGAGAGTATCTTCTTGCTTATGTTTACATTCAGCTCGGAATGTTACATGATAACTTAGGGGACTTAAAACGTTCTGAAAAATCTTTCCTAAACGCAAGGAAATATAGTAAAAAAACAAATGATGTTTATCTTGAAACGCAAGCTCTTTCCGGTTTAGGAGATTGTTATATAAAATTAAAAAAGGACGACAAGGTACATCAATGTTTTAGTGAGGCATTAGAACTGGCTGAAAAACATCTTTTTATAGATCAAAAAAATAAGATCCTCCTAAAACTAGCAATTTATTTAAAGGATATTGGTGATCCTACTTTTACAAACTATGCACTTGACTTTTTCCATTCCTATGCTAAAGGAGGTGAAAAGGAAATGAATAACACTCATGAACAAATTAAAAATCATACTGTTGGTGATCCTCCAGGCAGTTAAACATTCATTTTATTATTGTTTATAATTATCCCTAGTATTTTTATATTAAGATACTAGGGCTTTTTGCTTTGAGGGTATTTTATCACTACTGATAAAGATACTCTCATATAAGGGTGTTTTTGCCCATTAATTATTTTAGCTATCGCACCAACATAATTAAAATTACCAAAAACCATCCATTATAACCGAAATAGAACTATTTATTCTTCTAACAGGAGATCATTTTTCTGAATTACCTGTCAATTTATATTGTTGTATCTTATAAACATAAGAAACCCGTATCATTTTAAGTGTAGTTGATACGGGTATTTTCTGATATTTACTTTTTTTAAGATATTCCTTAATTTTAATTGAAGAGTACTCCATTTAAAGGTTGAAACGAAGCTCTTTAATAGTATTTAGATCAATGCCATATCGGGCATAAATTTTAATCGTATTCTCGCCAGTTATCTGTGATTTATCGAAACCAAGCAACGTAGCTACTTGGATCACCTGTTCATGGGAGTTCCCCTCAATTTCCAAATAAGGTGGAATTAATGGCCAATGGTCGATCTCTAAACGCACGCCGTTCAAAAAAAAACTGGTACGATGGTTTTCTTGATATCCTTTGGGATGGAATCCGAGCTTACCAAGTAGTTGGTTTGTTGCTTCAAAATTATCGACAAGAATCTCTACTTCATGGGTTCCATCAATTCCATCATGTACGATCTCTTTAACTGTAAGTGTTACTTCTTTCCCAGTGTCTCTAAGACGAATCCAGCGGCTTTTATCATTTGGGATGATGTCATACACATAGCGACGCATAAATGATTCTCCCATTCGCTCACCACCGATGGCAATGATTTTTTTTGAAATGGCTGTCGGATCGATATCGAGAATTTTCCCCTCGTACTCAATGGACATCTGTGTGACCTCCTCTAGTCAGTTGATGGTACTCTGATTCACGAAAGTTAACAATCTCTTTGCAGAGATCACTATCTACAAATTCCTCTATTGGCATACATAAATCCATTCGTTGAATGCAAACTCCAAATTGATAACCACTATTTTGCGCCCGATAGAGCCTTACTCCATAGTAGCCTTCTTGGCAGTCAGTCTCATTGTTAAATCGGCAATTATTACAAGTTTTAGGTAGTCGAACCGGGCGAATCTGTTTGAAATAGATAATTCGTCCTGAAGGTAAACGGTACGCAGTACGAGAACCAGAAACACCAGCAGTAATATATTGAGCGATTGGAACGGCCTTAAGATCATCTAGAATACGAAAGATTGCGTTAATTGAAGATTTACCATCATCAAGAGAATTAAGCAATCGAACAGATAGATTAGTCGAGTACTCCTCTAGAAGTCGCCGCACACGAGGAGCATGGCTATAGTCAGGGACAACAATGTTCGCACTTGCTTTGATTCCACAATTAAGGAGTAGTTTTGATTAAAGATTGGACTGATTGCTATCTGTCGTCTCGTAAGAAAACGGGTTTTGTTTGTACTTTACAGTTACCAGAAAAATTTCAACGTTTTTGGGGATTAAATGACATCCAAAAAATGCTGTCATATGCACAGGATCAAAATAAGAGTAATGTTTATCTTTCTTTGAATGCATTTAAGTATGGTAGTCGTCAAGAAACAAGTTTAATGCAGATTCGGAACCTTGGTGTTGATTTGGATATATACAAAGTGGGGGCTTCTATAGAAGAAGCGATAGATGAGATACAAGTAATGATTATGGATGACACACTCCCTGAGCCTAATTTGTTTGTCCAATCTGGACGAGGTTTACAACTTATCTATGGAATTGAGGGTGGAGCTGCACCAAAAATTTCGTGGTTAAGTCGTTATATTACTTCTCAATATATTGCAAAGTTAGCATTTTTGGGAGCTGATACAAGGACAACAGACCCAACACGGGTCTTGCGTTTTCCGAATACGATTAACCAAAAGAATCAGATAAAGGCAACAGTTGAGATCTGGAATCCTGTGGAATATACATTACAAGAGCTTTATCGATATGTTACTCCGATCGAAGAGATTCGTAAGACTCGTAGAAAGAAGAAACAAGGTGTTGTTATTTTTCCACCGCCAAAAGGTGTAGTGGATTTATACTCCTTAAATACAAAGAAGAAAGACGATTTGGAGCTTTTAGTACAATTACGCCAGAGTAAGATGACAGGCTATAGGAATACCTTTCTGTATTCTTACTCATTCACAATAGCTCTTATTGTAAAGACGCAAGCTGCTACTATTGTCTTCGCTCGGCAAATCAATGAAAAATTTACGGAGCCACTTTTAAAAAAAGAAGTTGATGTGACTGCTAAATCAGCTTATGATGATGCAACTAAATTTTTAAAAGCCTTTGCAGAAAATAATTACCGGATGAGGGGATTGGCTTCTGATCTTGTTAAACCTGAGAAATCATCAACAATTATAGAAAAGCTTAATATTACAGAAGAAGAATCGAGTCCTAATTGATAGAGTGACAAAAAGGAAACGTAATACTGAGTATCAGAGAGAAAAACGGGGGTCAGTCACTAAGGAAGAATATGAGAAGCAAAGAAAAAAACAAAAAGAAAGTAAGGTTGATCAGCTTAAAGTGCTAATTAAAGAGCATCCAGAAGCATCAAACTATAAGTTATCAAAAATGTTGGAAGTCAGTGAAGCTTATATTCGTAAGTTAAAAAAGCAAATATTATAAGGTGCGTACTAGTTGTCACTATAAGATATCGAACTGATGTTCGTTGCGTACTCGCTGTCACTATAAACAATTTTTTTTATTGGATTAGGCTTACCGAAAGGAAGCCTTTTTTTGTTTTTTTATTGCTGGTGCATATAGTTTTTTTTGGGCTATTTTATAGTAGGATGGGGGAGTTATATCAGTTTTTGTTTTTTGGCACTATCTTATGTATAGATTAATGGTCTGTTACTATAAATATAAAGGTGTTTATTTTTAAGTTTGTGTTTCAAACTTGTTTGGATTTATTATTTTTGTTAAAGAAGGGGGACGTAGCCTGCGTGATGAGAGAGGCTTTGCCGACTGAATCTAAGCAGGGAAGCAAGTAATAGCGCGGTAGTATCAATTGAATGATAAAACAAAGAAAAAATCAATCTAGGTCTATGTTTTACTGAACTTAGGCTATTTTTTTTCTTTGTTTTATATAGCCTAGTTTCATCTTGCTATTCCCCCTATTGGGTCTAATGATTGGGTCAAGTATATACAATAATGTATAAAGGCGCAAAGTTACAAGAAGAAAAGATGCAACGGAATAACTTAACGTTGTGTGCAGCCAAGAAAGGAAGTTGATTTAGTATGAACAACGTAACAAAAATGAAAATATTGAAACCTGCCGATGAAGTATGAAGCTATTGTCGATCCTTCACAAATCGGAAACTTTTGGTTTTCATCGAGTTCTGAAAGATGGGAAGAAGGTAAGACGATTACATTGAGATACGATGAATATGAGGCAGAAGGGAAAATAAAAGTAATAAAAATCGAGGAAAACAAGAAAATCGTTTTCAAATGGGATTATTTTGGAGAACATTTAGTTACCATTATGTTGAGTGAGATGGATTATTCAAGTACATTGATTGTAGTGAACGAAGAAGGCTTTAATGAAAATGATGAGAATATAGTCAGTCAATTAATAGGCAATAAAGAGGGTTGGGTTTATATGTTGACCTGTTTAAAGGGGTATTTGGAATTTGGCATTAATAAATTAAGAGCAGCACTCGTGCATTAAGAACAGCAACCTTTGTATTAGTTTACAAAGGTTCTGAAGAGATGATACAAAAAAAAATCGACTTCTAGGGGTAGAAGGAGCGAACATCGCTGTTCGCTCCTTCTACCCCTTCTTGAACCGTTATACTCTTGCCATTCCTCTTCCTGTGGAATAGGTAAGTATGCTACTTGAGCAATATGTTCAATAATTGCTTTAGGAACATCCAGCAAAGTCGTAAAAAAGCCTAATTTTTGGGTGGTTTTTAACAAAACCAATAATGCCAGCTGTTGAAAGTTTCCTCTTGTTTTCCTTTCTGCCCATTCAACTTCTTCTCTTTGAGGAGTGTATGCTTCTTCTAAGTCTTTGTCCGTTAAATTACTTTTAATCCGAGGATAGATAGTATCTTGAATGCTTGGCAATCCTGTTCCCTTCCTTATCAAATCTGTATTTCTGATTTCACAGTCTTTTCCTATAATAAAATAAAAACCTGTCCATTTACATGGCAGGTCGGCTCCTAAATTGGAAATATTTTCAGATGTGGCCCTTCATTCCTCGAATCGTTCACGTACCCCTTATGGCTTTTTGCAATCTTATATTTTGTCACAAAAAATTAAAAAAGTTTTTCATGGTATAATGGAGTGGCTAACACTTAACGCTGTCGGTCTCGCCGGCTTAGTGCTCACTCTGGTAGGAGTTATCTTTACAGGCGTCCAAACCTTCAAGAAGAAAAAACCTTCTACCAAAAAGTTTCGTCTGAAAGAACACATCACTAAGCCTGACGGAACCGAGATAAAGCGTGAGATTGAATATGAGGAAGGAGAATAGGGGATTAGCCCCCTCTCCTTTCTTCCTCGCCACTCCATTATACCATAAAAAACTTTTTTACGTTTATAACTTGTGTAGGTGCAGCCGTCTATTTTATAGCTCGTTTAATGGGGTTTAACCTTTTTACAACACCTACTTTCATGATTGCTTTAGATATTTTAGTAATTGTTGCTGTTATATTGGCAATGGTAAATACCAAAAAAGGTGATTAGTATGTTTCCAATTAAAAACATGAATGAACTATTACACTTCTTCAAAAGCGAGATCATGACTACAACCCAAGTTACAGAATATCTTAATGTATCTCGTACAGCAGTTAAAAAAGCTGTATCAGCTGGAAAACTTCGTCCTCTACCAATCGAAACAGGGAATATTTCCTTATTTCTTCGTCAAGAAGTAGAGGAGTATAAAAAGAATTTGCGAAAAAAATAAGGCCCTTCGTGGCCTTCTTTTTTTATTCTTATCTCACCAGCTCCAACATCTTCCTAGCCCACTCTTGATCACTTTCTTTTACTTACCCCTTGAGATTGAAATTTGTGGTGAATGGATCTGGGTTAGTGGAAATACATACCCGCACCGTGAATTACTTGGTAATATAACACCATTTTCATATTTTTTCAGATTCAACAACTCTAATTTAATGTGCTTTTTACTTGAATAGCGGAAATAAAATCTGAGACATGTTCCTCATCGTAAAGAAAAATTGAAGCGTCTGCTTCTCCATTCGGACCAGCAATAAACCCATCAGCTGTAGTTGCTACATGATAAATTAACTTCGTAGTCCTATTTAAAACTCCCTCTGCTTTATAAAAGTGATTAAAGTGTCACAGAACATTAATTCTACAATACTTTTGCGTTCAATTTTCAGTTATTGTTCAAATTACACTTGGTTGCACCGTTCTGGTACTCTTTATTCCACCTTTTCGTGAAGCATAGCGGTCTCTCGCTGTTGTCAATTTCATTACCCGAACGTCGGTAATGAGAGTATGATCGCCACTATAAATACGACCTGCAGCAAACTGCGGACAAACAGCTTCGGCACCGGCCTGCCGCCAACTGTTAATTTCTCCTTAGCTGCATAAATATTTGCTGGAAACATGGCGATAAGCAATACGACTAAGCATACGCACGCAATGTAAGAAGTAGCGGGAATCATAATGCCAATTGCACCCGCGATTTCCAAGCACCCAGTTGCCGTCACGATCCAGTCGGGCCTTGGAAAAATAGGAGGAACCATTCGGATTAGGTCCGAACGGTTCTTCCCCCAATGAGCGGAAGCGGCAAGCAACAGCATGACAACCACTGCTCCTTTCAGTGATGAATGCCAACTATCGAAAAGAGGCCAACCGAGGAAGCCGACTGCTCGAAACAATAAAAAGGATGCCACAAGGGCAATAAATGGCGCCATAATTACCTCCTCCGTCCGATTCGAAGTTATAGATCAGAATTATTCATGGTTCATTTGAAGACGTCCAACTTGATTACACTCTTCAGCGAACCAAATATCACCGTTCGGTCCAAGGGCGATACCATGAGGCTCTGCATTCTTGGAGGGGATTTCATATTCCGATATTTCGCCTTGCGTTGAAATTCTTCCGATTCGGTTACCGCCCCATTCTGTGAACCATAGTTCATCATGAGTACCGCTAACAATGGCATGAGGTCTAGCGTTCGGCGTTGGAATCGCAAATTCACGAACCTCACCTAAGACTGTCATTCTTCCGATCTTATTTCCTAGAATTTGAACAAACCACAAGGCACCATCGGGTCCACTAGTAATACCAACCGGCCCGGAATTGGGAGTCGGAATGGGGTATTCCTGTATTTCTCCACTTATGGTTATTCTTCCAATTGAATTGTTTTGATTGAGCGTAAACCATAATGCACCATCCGGACCTCGAGTAATAAATGAGGGAAATGACTTGGGATTAGGCAGCTCAAACTCCGTGATCTCCCCTAATTTGCTTATCTTGCCGATCTTCCCGCTGCTCATTTCGGTAAACCATATTGCGCCGTCCGCTCCCTCCGTAATGCCAAAGGGCGAAGCGTTCTCTGTCGGAAGCTCGTATTCTATGCATAAGCCGTCCATCGACATTCTCCCGATCTTATTGGCGTGATATTCGGTGAACCATAAGGAGCCTTCCTGATCCGAAATGATAGACATAACCCCTGCATGGGGAGTTAGGATGGAAAATGACACGACTTCACCATTCATGTCGATTCGCCCGATTCGATTCCCTTTTTGTTCCGTAAACCACATCGCTCCGTCTTTTCCGGCTGTAATTCCGTAGGGCCCGGATTCTGCTCTGGGCATTGTGTATTCTCGAATGCTAATCCTCATACCATACTCCCTCCATTGTATTAATTGCTCGTGCATCGAATCATACAAAGACTTCCATACAGATGTAATATACCGATTACCTTCTTCGCCAATTTCTTCGATCGTCATGCTCTGTTGGAAGACGGGGGAGTGTTTTTCCATAATATACGCCTCCTCGATTAATTCTAACTCCATTGTATAACATGTAAGCCAATTGGAAGGTTTCGGGAAAATATAGTAGGAAAACAACGAGAAAATCAGAAGAAACATTATAACGATTTTAATGTTTAGATGTATTTTCTTCCAAGAGGAGAGATAGTATGGTCCTACGGCCAAAAAAAATGGCGGAGAAATTCAAGATGAGCGCAAGCACGATAAGAAACTACGAAGCAAATGGGTTGATCCCTCCTGCAGATCGATCGGCAAATGGCTACCGCATTTATACAGAGCAACATGAGGCCTATTTGGCATGTATTCAAGCCATGGCTCCTGCGTTTGGGATGGAAATCACAACCGAAGTGCTACATTGTCTCCAGAGGGGCGAGTTGGACAAAGCTCTGTGGATCGTTAAGGAGAGGGAAGTTTCTTTGTATCAGGAAAAAGCGAGAGTGGAGAAATTGATTAAGGAGTTGGAAGCATATGCCGATGGAAGCCAAACTCACGACCTAAAGCAACGCTTCAACATCAATGAGGTCTCTATACGGACAGGTGTGCCTAAATCGGCAATCCGCTATTGGGAGAAAGTAAGTCTAATTACTGCAGAGCGGGACCCTGCAAACGATTACCGTCAATATAGCGAAGCTCATTTGTTCAAAATCAGGTTGATTCAGGTGCTGCAAAGCTTTGTATATTCTGAGGACACCGTAAGTCTAAAGAAATCGATTGCTGCGATAGATGATCATAATATAGAGCATGTGATGAAGCTTGCAGAAAAAATCCTAATTTACTTAAATAATACCAACAGGTCTCAGTTGAAAGCCCTCTACTATTTATACAAATTGATTCGATTAACAGATGAATCGTTAACCAGGGACTCTTGACATTCATCTTTTGGTCGTTTGTGTTGAATAACATCAATATTAAAGACCCCTTTTATAACTTAGAAAATGAAGTGCCTGACTGTTGTCAGTTTGCACTTCATTTTTCGTGTCGATTTAGTTTTGTATCTCAAAACGGAACCCTATTATGGAGCCAGAATGTATGAAACTTTGATCTAATGGCTGACGAAGCTTATTCGACGAAGACTATTAGCCGACTATCCTTAACGTGTAGCCCCACAGTATGGCATAGTTCCTATATTTCTTCAATAATGACCTTCTACTCAAATCATTTCGGGAAAAAAAATAAATCGGACTATTGACACTACCATCTACTTAGTATTACTATATAGATGTACTAAGTGTTACGTAGTAGTGAGGTGGTTCACTTTGGAAAATCTGACCGAGATGCTAAAAGGTATTCTGGAGGGTTGTGTACTCGAAATCATTAGCCGCAAAGAAACGTATGGTTACGAGATCGTGAAAAAGTTGAATTCGCTTGGCTTTGAAGATGTTGTCGAAGGAACGGTATACACGATTTTACTGCGGCTAGAAAAGAACAAATTAGTCGAGATTCAGAAAAAGCCTTCGGAAATCGGACCGCCCCGAAAGTTCTACACTCTCAACAATGCGGGACGAAATCAACTCCAAACCTTTTGGCGTAAATGGGATTTTATCGCATCAAAAATGAATGAATTAAAGGAGAATCAGGATGGAATATAATATTTTTTCGATTTTAAAAAGATGGAAACAAGAAAAAGCGGAATATAAAAGATACAAAAAACGGATTAATGCTCTGCCAAGGGATTATCAGATAGTGATGAATGAGATTGAGAATTTCTTATGGACTTGTGCATCCGATCATGACTCTGCCATGGTCATGTTTAAAGCGCTACAAGATTTACTAGAATTTTTTGAATCAAATGCACAAGAGGGAAGGGATGTACTGGATGTAGTGGGTCAGGATGTGGGTGGTTTTTGCGATGACCTGTTACATGAGCTTCAAGGGCAAACCTGGACAGGAAAAAGAAAAGAACAATTGAGCGAAAACATTCGTAAAAAGCTTGGTAAAGGGGAATAGGCAAGAATTCGCTACTTTTGAGGCCACAGAGTAAAAAGTGACACAGAAATAGTTTTCTACGCTACTTATAGCCACTGGTGGCGAGAAAAATCAACGAATTAGATCATCTAATACACAAAAAAAGTGTCGTAGAATTCATGGTTATCAACGAGTGGCCCAAAAAAGAAGTAATTCTTGCCGTACCCGTCTTTGATGCATCAAATACATCTATTTTGACAAAGGGATTTCAAGCATGAATAACAGAGGAGAGATTCATGATGGGACAAAAAAACAGAGGCTTCTCCGAAACAGGGCTGCGTAGAATGCGCGACGTGCTGGCACGGCATGTCGAATCCGGAAAGATTCCTGGGCTCGTTGCTCTGGTCAGCCGGTACGGTGAGACGCATGTCGAAGCGATCGGCACGATGCGCCATGATGGTGGAGCGCCGATGCGCCGGGACACGATCTTCCGGATGGCCTCGACGTCCAAACCGGTCACGATGGCGGCGATGGTCCTGCTCGACGAGTGTAGGCTGCGGCTAGATGACCCAGTAGATCTGTGGCTACCCGAACTCGCCGACCGGCAGGTGCTGAAGCGGATCGACGGCCCGCTGGACGATACCGTGCCGGCGCGGCGACCGATCACCGTACGGGACCTGTTGACCTCCACGTTCGGGCTCGGAGTGGATTTGACGTCGCTGAACTTTCCGATCATGGCCGCAGTTTTCGAGCAGGGGATATTCCCCCAGAGAATGACGGACTATCCTAAGCCAGACGAGTGGATGCGCCGCCTTGGCAAGCTTCCGCTGATGTATCAGCCCGGAGAACACTGGCAGTATCACATCAGCCACGATGTACTCGGCGTGCTAGTCGCCAGGGTCACGGGTCAGCCGTTCGAGACGTTCCTGCGCGAACGCATCCTCGATCCGCTGGGGATGAAGGACACCGGTTTCCACGTGCCCGCCGACAAGATCGACCGGCTGCCGACCAGCTACGTCCCCGACCCGCAGACCGGAGAGTTCATCGTATGGGACGAGGCCGCTGGCGGACAGTACAGCCAGCCTCTGGTGTTCCAGTCAGGTGGCAGTGGGCTGGTCAGCACCGTCGATGACTACCACGCGTACTTCCAGATGCTGCTGAACCAAGGGATGCACGGGACCGAACAGATCCTATCCCGGCCCGCCGTCCAGCTGATGACCACCAACCGCCTCACGTCCGAGCAACAAGCCACCCGAGACGCCCTGGCCAAAAACAACGTCCATGTGTCGCACGGCCAAGGACAGCACGGCGGCTGGGGTTTAGGGATGGCGGTGCGCACCTACCGCGGTGACTATGCGTCCATAGGCCAGTTCGGCTGGGACGGTGGAACTGGCACCACGGCGTACGCCGACCCGGATAAACAGCTCATCGGAATCCTACTCACCCAAGTTGGGATGTCCACCCCGGATTCAGCGCGGCTTATCCACGACTTCTGGACCATGGTCTACCAGGCAATCGAAGACTGACACCAAGCCCGCGCCTGGTACGCCCGCCCTCAACCCACGACACCCAACAGTCAGCTCCTGGCGGCCGATTGGAAGCAAAAGTTGCCTTTGGTACTTTGCTTAGACGCTTCCCAGATTTAAAATTGGCGATTGATACAGATGAATTGATTTATAGCATGAATGGAGTTGTACGTTCCATTGCTAGTATCCCAATGATTTTCTAACCCTTGGTGGTATGTTGTTTTAAACTCGATACAAAGCTAAATGGAATCCATTGCAAGAAGAATTTTTCTTCCATTTCGTATAGTGATATTTCCAAAGATACCATACAATCTCTCCAGTGCATATATTATTCCTTGACCGATTTTATATTTAAGTTTAATCGTTGTTCTATATTTTCGCGATCCTTTTGATAATATTGATATACCATGAATATAAAACACAACTGACCATTTGCAGATGGTCAGTTGTGTTAAGTAATTGCAAGACAGAAGGGAAGGAAGGAGTGAACACCGATGTTAAGAAAATCGGTTAATTTGCTCTATTAATTATGAGTCCTAATTCTTATCTCTCGTAAATTTAAAAACAAAAATCAAAAAACTGATTTTCCTGTTTAGAGATAGATCGGTTTTATTAATATATTCAAAAAAAGGTCTAACCTTCGTTTAATTTGTCAGGTGCAAGCAAATCAAGCATAGGTTGGCGTGCTTCAGGTCCATACGCAACACTTCCTACAGGAATAACATTATCTATGGCTTCGCTTACCTTAGCAATCTATATAGGTCCGAACCCTCCACATAGTTCAATCATTTGAACTCCTTCTTTTACGAGTTGCTGCGCGATTTGAATTTCAACGCTAATTGCTTGACCAGCTCATATCCAATTCCTCGATTCCCGCCTGTGACATTTAAATCCTCCATTTCTCGTCTTTGATTGAAAGCATTCTAAAAATACACCTTATGTGGAGAGTTGTTTTGTAGGACTATACATATAATTTCTTAGTAAAATAGTTAACAAACCTAGTATCAATGATAGAATTCCCACTAACACAACGTATTGTGTACCCATTTCTGATATAAATAATCCGCCTACAGCTGCACCAATTGTTGTTCCTATGTTACAGAGCCATTGACAAGGAATCAGCGCTTCGGGGATCTGAAGAAGCAAGCCAATATTGATTGATATTTGCTCCTACTTTCAGCCGATATTCCCCAAATCAAGGTAATGAAAGCTATAGGTACAGTAAACTGTCCAAATAGGAATAATAGGATGTAACAGTCGAACAGCAGAGTACTGATCTCATGCTCCAAAAGTCAGATTTGCTGATACAATTGTGGCCATCACATATAACATATCATATATTAACCGAATAGTTAAAATATTTTAATAAAACAAGTAATTAAACAGCAAGAATTGTTCTTAGGTATTTTGGGGAGTATTTACATGTGATATAAATTATACCACCTGATTTTATTTAACAAAAGAGATATAACATGGCAAGTGAATACTTACTAACCGAATTAAAAAGAGTGTGGTAACTATGGAAAATCGATTAGATACGAAAGAAAAATAATAAAAGGAGCCCGCACATTATTTGCAGAGTGCGGATATAGCGCAACCACCATCACTGAATTTCCCATCGTGCAGGAATAACGGATGCAGCCCTATTAAATTTTCTTGCCTATTTGACCATTTCACATAGCTGAAGGAATTCTTGGATAGTTAGCGTTCGCAGTTCGTTTCTGCTATTCCCAAGTTCAGGGATGTGGGATCACTCCATCCCATGACGTACACAGGAACATCCACTACCAAAAAATACACTTTTGAAAGCTGAAAAGAAGAAGGAGAGTTTTATGGAAAATTTTATGACAATCCCACAACCGAAAACATATGGGGTGCTAGGGAATTTACCCTTAATTGATAAGGATTCACCTACATTATCTTTTTGTAAGCTTGCTGACGAGATAGGGCCTATTTTCCGATTCGAGGCATTTGGAAGATCAGTGCTTATTTTATCCGGCCCTGACTTAGTGGCCGATGTATGTGATGAGTCTCGCTTTGACAAAGCCATTGATCACTTACTTAAAGTACGTGATTTTGCTGGAGACGGATTATTCACAAGTCTAACGGAAGAACCAAATTGGCAAAAAGCGCATAATATTCTGATGCCCTCATTTAGCCAACAGGCCATGAAAGGGTACCATGACATGATGGTAGATATCGCTTTGCAGCTTGTTCAAAAATGGGCTAGGTTGAATCCAGACGAAAGCATCAACGTTCCAGAGGATATGACAAGACTCACTCTGGATACCATTGGATTATGTGGATTTAACTATCGTTTCAACAGTTTCTACAGAGAAACACCCAATCCTTTTATTGTTAGTATGGTTCGCTCACTGGATGAAGCTATGCACTATCGTAATCGACTTCCGATTCAAAATAGGTTGATGTTAAAAACAAAACATCAGTTCGAGCATGATATTCAAACGATGTTTTCGTTGGTAGACAAAATTATTGCGGATCGGAAATCAAGGGGAGATCAAGGGGAAATTGACTTGCTTGCCCGTATGTTAAGTACAAAAGATCCTGAGACAGGAGAACTACTAGATGATGAAAATATTCGATATCAAATCATTACCTTCTTAATCGCGGGACATGAAACTACGAGTGGTTTATTATCCTTTTCCATATACTTTTTACTAAAGAATCCTCATGTATTAAAAAAGGCATACGAAGAAGTGGATCGCGTGTTAACGGATTCAGTTCCAACCTATGAACAAGTCTTGCAGCTTAAATATATACGAATGATTCTAAATGAATCCTTACGTTTATGGCCGACTGCTCCTCAATTTAATCTTTTTGCTAAGGAAGACACCATGATTGGAGGAAAATATCCTATTAAAAAGGGGGAAGTCGTTTCTATTATTTTACCTAAACTTCATCGGGATAAAGGAGCATGGGGGGAAGATGCAGAACAATTCCGACCTGAAAGGTTCGAAGATCCTGCTAAAATTCCAAACCATGCGTATAAACCCTTTGGGAATGGACAACGAGCTTGTATCGGAATGCAGTTTGCCCTTCACGAAGCGACTTTAGTCCTTAGTATGATCCTTCAACACTTTCAATTGATTGATCATATGAACTATCAGTTGAAAGTAAAACAAACACTAACGCTGAAGCCAGATGATTTTAAGATACGTGTCCAATTGCGGGATAAGAAAATAGCCAATTCATTTACGATCAAACCTGAAGAAGACGCTGCCAGTGCTCCTGATCAGGAAAATCAAGTACAGAAGGTGTCCATCATTGGCGTGAATAATCGACCGTTACTGGTTCTTTACGGTTCTAATATGGGAACGGCAGAGCGGATTGCAAAAGAACTGGCGGACATTGCCCGTTTACACGGTATTCGTAGTGAAGTGGCTACACTAAATGATCGGTTAGGCCAATTGCCAAAAGAAGGTGCCTTATTAATTATCACTTCTTCCTATAATGGAAAGCCTCCAAGCAATGCACGACAATTCGTTCAATGGTTGGAACAAGTTGAACCTGAGGAACTTCAAGGAGTTACCTATTCGGTATTTGGCTGTGGAGATCATAACTGGGCTGCGACGTATCAAGAGGTACCGAGATACATCGACGAGAAGCTCGCCGAAAAAGGAGCGACAAGATTTTCTCCTCGCGGAGAGGCCGATGCGAGTGGAGACTTCGAAAAGCAGCTTGAAGCATGGAAAAGTCAAATGTGGACCGATGCGATAAAGACGTTCGACTTAAAACTAAACGAAAATGCAGAGAAAGAACGGAGCACACTCAACATTCAATTTGTCAGTGGCTTTGCAGAGACTCCCCTCGCACAAGCGTATCATGCAGTTCACGGAACGGTGATGGAAAATCGCGAACTTCAACAGTCTGGTAGCGAACGAAGCACACGGCATATTGAGATTGAGTTACCAGAAGGGATTATGTATCAGGAAGGAGATCACCTTGGAGTCTTTCCAAGAAACAGTAAAGAGAATGTCAACCGCACTCTACGACGATTTGGATTGAGTGGAAAAGATCAAGTGATTTTGACAGCAAGTGGAGTCAGTGCATCCCATCTGCCTTTGGATCGACCCGTATCTCTTTCAGATCTTTTGAGCTATAGTGTAGAGTTGCAGGAAGCTGCAACTCGCGCCCAAATACGTGAAGTGGCTGCTTTCACTGTTTGTCCTCCGCATAAGCGTGAATTGGAAATTTTGTTAGAGGAGGGAACCTACGAAGAACAGATATTAAAGAAACGGATTACGATGCTTGATCTTGTTGAAAAATATGAAGCATGCGAAATACCGTTTGAACGGTTCTTGGAGCTTTTACCTCCACTAAAACCCAGATATTATTCGATATCCAGTTCCCCTCGGATAAAAGCAGAACGTGCCAGTATTACTGTAGGAGTGGTTCGTAGCCCCGCTCGGAGTGGACAAGGGGAGTATCGTGGGGTTGCCTCGAACTACTTAGCTGAACGTAAGCTAGGAGAAGATATTATCATGTTTATACGTCCGCCGGAATCTGGATTCCAACTCCCAGATGATTATGAAACGCCCATCATCATGGTTGGAGCTGGAACAGGTGTGGCACCGTTTAGAGGTTTTCTTCAAGCGCGAGCGGCTCTTAAACAGGACGGAAAAAAGTTAGGAGAAGCACATCTATATTTTGGTTGTCGTAACGAAAAGGACTTTATATACCGTGAGGAACTAGAGCATTATGAACGCGAAGGGATCGTCACGGTTTTTACGGCTTTTTCTCGCATAGAAGGAAAACCGAAGACCTATGTTCAACATTTAATTGAACAGAATGCACAGAAAGTCATCGATATGTTGGATCATGGAGGACGTTTATACGTATGCGGAGATGGCAGTAAAATGGCTCCAGATGTGGAGACGATGTTACAAAAATCGTATCAGTCTGTGCATGGAGTTGGACAACAGGAAGCGAAAAAGTGGTTGGAAAACCTTCAGTTAAATGGCAGCTATACGAAAGATGTTTGGACAGGTATTTAAAAACAGTTAATATAGGGGAAGTACCCATTTTTTGGTGAAAACTTACGTTAATGCATTCAGTCCCCTTATTTTGGACATGCAAGCTGTAAATCGCTCTTAGGCTATATTCTTAGTTATCTATCACCGATGCACAGGATGAATATGAGTGGGTCCTTCTCGAATATCATGTATAGACATAAAATGACTTGTGTTGCTATGTTTGTAGCCTCAAGTCATTTTTCTATTTGTATTCGTGATACCAAAATTGACGGATGCTCCCTCCGCCTAATTAGTTTTTATTGACTGTACATTCATTCAATAATAAAATAATATTAAATAGTTAAAAAATGATGGAGGGGATTTCAATGGATTTGTATTACGAGGTTCATGGAAACGGGCACCCTGTTGTTCTGATTCACAGTGGTGGTGCTGATTTGCGAGACTGGACATTTGTTGCGCCACTTTTAGCAAGACATCACATGGTTGTTACTTTTGACGGGCGCGGAGCCGGGAAATCACCAGATCCAGTAGGAGATGTTAATTGTGTGGAAGATTTGAAAGATCTCCTAGATCATTTGAACATTCATAAGGTCACCTTGATCGGACATTCCATGGGAGGGCAGATTGCAACAGACTTTTCATTAGAATATCCTGAATACGTATCCGAATTGGTTTTAATAGCACCAGCATTGTCAGGGTTTAACTATTCATCGGAGTTTGTAGAATACATGAATAAGATAAATGCGGCTGCACCAGACATAGATAAAATGATTGAGATTTCACAAAGCGCCCCATTGTATCGTGCTGTTCAGGCTAGTCCTCACAAGGATCTGACTGAGCAAATGCTTAGACACCATATCAAACGGACATGGAATTGGCCAGCTTTTGAAATGATTTGGCCGAAACCCTTGGCAGCCGAAAGACTGGGAGAGTTGACTGTTAAAACATTATTTATAATTGGTACAGAGGAATTACCTGATAACCTTCGTGTCGCTGACTATTTTCGAAAGCACTCAGACGCTCGAATCGTAGAAATCCATGGTTCAGATCATATGGTCACGTTAACTCATCCTGAAGATTTGTATCGCCATATTATAGATTTTATGGAGGAATGATGATTGCCATGCCTAGAACACCAAAAGAGAACGAGCGCATTCGTCAGCTATCCAAAGAGAATATTCGCAACGCTGCCTTGGAATTGTTCATTAGACAGGGGTATCATGCGACTTCTATTAGCGACATTGCTGAAAAAGCTGGCATATCTAAAGGACTGCTTTACAATTATTTTAAAGGAAAAGAAGAACTTCTAGCGACAATGGTTGAAGCCAGAGTGGGAGAACTGATTGAAGTCATGAATCATGCAAAGGCGATTGAGACCCCAGCGGATCAACTCAAGCATATCATAGAGGGCGCTATCGATAATGTCTACCAGAAGCCGGAAGTATTCCGTTTCTATCTGCACTTGCAAACGCAACCTGAAGCAGATCATGAGTTAATCAAATACAGCCGTTTTCTTATTGAAGAGAACGCCAGACAGTTTGAGTTTCAATGTGAGATATTTGAAAAACTAGGAGTAAAAGAACCGCGGAAACGGTCGTTATACTTTTCATCCACGCTTCAAGGGATCATGTTGATGATATCTACCTATCCACAGCAGTTTCCTATAGAAGAAATAAAAAAGCAGATTGTTAGTGAGTTTTGTAACCCGCCGACCTTTTAAATGTTTTCATATTAATATTCAATTATAGGAAGCTTTTCTGGAGTAAAATAATTATCGATGGACTGATCAGTAAAAATCGATTAGTCAATACATCGTAATCCATAGTACAGTGGCTGCCACGATAAGATGAAGACCACTGACAACCAACTATTTACAAATGCTTAGCAAATGTGATAAAATTTAGATATATTTATATTGATCGCTTAATGGATCCCATTGCGAGACTAGATTTATTCGAAGAAAGGCCATTTAGTTAATTAAATGGTCTTTTTCTTTATGTCTTCAAACTGAAAATTACTTCTATAAGATTTTAGTCTTATAAGGCTAAAATCTTATTTTATAACGAGTGTCTTGGGAGCAAAAAAAGCGACTTATTATGTTACAGGAGGTAATTATGAAAAAATTTATTATTCGCCCCTATCAAAATAAAGATATTAAATCAATACTAAGTATTTATAATCAATCGCGGGGTACACCAATGTCATTAGAACAATTCAAAGCCCTTGATTTGAATGCAAAGCATTTTGGTTATTTTCGTCGTTATGTTTTGGAAGAAAATAATTCAATTCTTGCTTATGGGCATTTAATGAAACGTCCTGGATCACGTGAAGGATACTTAATAACTACCATTCAGGTAGACCAAAGCCATCGTAACAAAGGATATGGTAAGGCGATTTGGGATAGATTATGGTCCTTAATTCAAAGAGAAAAACCAAATGGTTTAGAGACATTTATTTTAGACACAGAGCCTATATCAAAAGAATGGGCAGAGCGAATTGGCTTTAAAATGCAAGCACATGAAGTTGAGTCTATTCTCCGATTGAAAGACTATCGTCCCAGATATTCATTGTCAAAAGTTCCTATCATGTTGGACGGACTTCAATATGGAAACTTAGCTAATGAAGAGAGCTTAGATAAATGGGAGAGAGCATGTCGCCTATATCTTCAATTATGTCAAGAAAATCCACAATTCATTAGAATTGATCATCTAGCAATTGATGTTGCTAAATACATTCTATCGCCTAATCGTGGGGTTTCTGAAGATAGTATCTGGATAGCCAAAGATCAGGAAAAGTGGATTGGTATGACTGTATTAAGACGTGTCCATAAAAAAGAAATGAGAAATGCATTTACAGCAGTATGTACCGAATACCAAGGAAAAGGAATTGGTTCTATTTTAAAATATATCGCTTCCGATTTTGCTTATGAAAGAAAGATTGCCTATCTCCGAACGTTTAATCTATCAGCTAATGAAGCCATGCTAGCAATTAATCAAAGAATGGGGTATAAGAAACAGTCTGGACAATGGTTAATGGAATGGAATTTAGCGGAGCTATATTGAGAATTGTAACTAAAATACTTCTTAGCGTGATGTTTTACAGTCATTGCTATGAAACCGTGAGCTTTCAACTAGCGGTTAATTGTAATAGAAAATGGCGGCTTTTTCAAAAACACCGTGAGACAAATATTGATAATACCAAAGTACTGCCACTACAACGGCTTTCTTATTTTATACGGAAAAATGCTTTAAATATTGATACTTTGTTCAATTTTTTATACACCTTACCCTATGGGCAAAGTCAACTGCAAAAATATTGGTGCTTCTTTAGTTAGGTAATCAAGAAAACAGGTTTGTGCCTAATTTATAGGTATATATCCACTGTTTAATGCAATAGATTACGCAGAAAGTCATCTTCATTGCATGAAATATCTTCGCAAACCAGTAACTTAAATCTACGTGTTTCTGTCGGCTGGAGGGCAACTGCATTTTAACACTTGCACGTGACGTAACGTCATGCTTTATAGTATAGTTACTGGTAAACGGATCGCATCAAAAAGGAAATGATGATGAAGAGGATTTGGAAAGTGGGAGAGCTTGCTAAGCTCACAGGACTCACGATACGAACATTGAGGTTTTACGATCAGATCGGTCTGTTCTCTCCGTCGGCACATTCCGATTCGGGGCACAGGCTGTATAACGAAGCCGATCTGTCAAGATTGCAGCAAATTTTGTCGTTAAAAGAGCTCGGCTTATCGCTGGAGGAGATTAAGTCCATAGTAACCGGCGGGCATTTCAGTCGGCGCTGTAAATCGTGTCGCTGCAAATCGCCCGTCTGAAAGAAACTATCCGTATGCAGCAAAAGCTTTTGGCCAAATTGGAAAATATATCCAATCTGATGCATTTGAAACAACCTGTGACGGTCGAAGATTTTACAAAATTATTGAAAATTATGAAAAAGAGCCATGAAAAATTGATCCTCGAACGTCGGATGACTTGGGAGCACTGTCTGGACCTGCTGGGCGACTTCCTTGACAAGGATGCCGACGAATCAAATCAAGGGAGCTGAAAATCATGAATGAACGATCTGCCATTCATAACACTTTCGTCGTCGAACGGGTGTATAAAGCCTCGCCGGCAAAGGTTTTTGCTTACTGGGCGGACCCTCGCCTGAAAGAGCAATGGTTTTCGAAAGCGGATGAGTTTGACTTCCGTGTCGGCGGTGGAGAAAGCAGTCAAGGAGGGCCTCCCGGCGGACCGGTATTTACGTTCGATGCCCGGTACCATGACATTGTGCCGGACGAGCGCATCGTTTACACCTATACTTTGGATATGGACCAAACGCGGATTTCCGTTTCCGCAACGACTGTCGAGTTCAAGCCAGAGGGCGGAGGCACAAAGCTGATTTTCACCGAGCAAGGCGTCTTCCTGGACGACCACGATACGCCAGCCCAGCGCCAGCACGGCACCAAAGAGATGCTGGACAAGCTGGGTGTGCAGTTGGAGATCGGCTAACCTATTTTAACATGTGGAGGAGGAACGGGCATGACGGAAAACCGTGCGACAAACAACGAAATCAGCGCTGCGCAAGAATACGAATTTGTAACAACGCGGGTGATGAATGCATCCCCTGCTCTCATTTACGAAGCCTGGACAAAACCCAAGCATTTGGCGCAGTGGTGGGGTCCGAACGGGTTTACGAACACTTTTCACGAATTTGATTTACGACCGGGAGGGATATGGGAATTTGTGATGCATGGACCGAACGGAGTCGATTATCCCAACAAAAGCGAATTTGTCGAAATTGGATCTGAACGGATCGTGCTGCGGCATCTTTGTGCACCCCATTATCAGCTCACGGTAACCTTCGAGGATCTTGGTGGCAAAACCAGACTGACTTGGCGTCAGCTTTTCGAAAACGCTGCCGTATTCAACGCCATCAAGAAAATCGCAGCTCCAGCCAACGAGCAAAATCTTGACCGGCTCGAAGCGTATTTGAAGAAGATGTCCGTCTGAGAACCTAAGTACCTTTTCTGTGAGATCACGTGCTGGCCGAAAGGCCAGTTTTTTCATGTGCAAAAAAGAGATCTGGTGACGAACAATCACTACTATACAGAAGAAGTATATAAAGATTATTTTGTTTAACGAACGATGCTGAAAACGCCCTAAATTATTTTATCAAGAAGTATGTTACACATGAATTGAATCAAAATCGCGACTATTACATCCAACGCATAAATGAAACTGATTTTGTTTTTGTCTCCCAGTTTGTAGAAGATTCACCAAGAGAAGATGGCTTGTATGTCCAGAATGAGGCTGAATGAGTGCATCTTCAATGCCTTGTTTCTTGAGCCATGTCAACAGGAAGTGACGCAACTTATGCGGCGAAATAGATTGAACTGTGCCAGCCTGATCGGAATACTTCTTGAGGATTTTCCGAATGCCACGATCGGTGTATTTTTTCTTCGGGGACGATTCAAACAGGTAGACAGCGACCTTTTTCTCCGCGCTATCGGGATGCATGGTCAACAGTTCTTTGAAGGTGGTTGGATTGGGGGAAGAACCTTATGAAGCGAATTGGAATCCAAATGAGCTACTAGAACATTTTGGATTGGTTCCCGTTGAAAAGCAACTTATTGGAAATAAAATGGGAGCAAGTCGATTAGTGTTTACTGTTTTACTAATGAACCTCTCCCACTTACGCTAACGCTAGGATGTGGGAGTTTCTTACCATCAGAATCAAGAAGCTCTCACGTATCGAAGGGTTTGCCTTCGATACTAGATCGAAGTGATCGGATAGTCATCTGGATTCCTAAGTAAGCAACAGGTACAAAAGGGATGTACTAGGGTCGGAACAGACCATCTACTACTTCTCGCTTAGCGATCCGTAGATACATTTGTTTTGTGAAAACATCGAGATGCTGAATCGCTCCATAGAGCGATTTGGCTAAAATATTTCTCGCTCCATGTGTGTCTCGATGTTCTTAATACCCACAGGAACAACGGTAGTTTCTAGAAGAGACCTTTTTTCTCTTCTTGCAGACAGGACATGTCTGAAATCAGCCATTTTATTATACATCAAGGTGAAATAAATAGGCAAAAAACGATTCTGAAAAACGAAAAAATAGCCAGACTTGCGAGAGAGGAAAAAAAACTACCTCCCTCGTCTGACGTGTCATTCATCTCACCTCTTATAGAAGCGGGAGACTTCTTACGTAAGTATGTTAAATCTGTACGTATTCAGAAATCACAATATTTCGATATAGCCATCTGTTCCATTTACTCGAATACGTTGCCCATCTTTTATCAACTTGGTGGCATTTTCAACACCGACAATGGCTGGTAAGCCATATTCACGTGCGATGACTGCTCCATGAGTCATCAGTCCGCCGACTTCGGTGACGAGACCTTTTATGGATACAAACAAGGGGGTCCAGCTAGGGTCAGTAAAGGCAGTGATTAAGATATCTCCTTCTTCTAGATTTGCATCTTCCATTTTTAAGATGACACGTGCTCTGCCTTCTATAACTCCAGAAGAAACCGGTAGACCTACAATCGCTTCGACCGGGAGATTTTCTCTTTTGTATTTACCTACAATGATTTCACCATCAGACGTGATAACGCGTGGGGGAGTTAGTTTTTCATATAGTTTGTACTCGTCTTTTCTTTTGCTGATGATTTGGTAATCCAATTTATTTGTGCGTACGACTTCGCGAAGTTCTTCAAAAGTGAGATAGTATATATCTTCTTTTTCATGAATAACGTTGGCTTGTACGAGTTGTTCGGCTTCTTTCAGTAAAGCTTGCTTATAAACAAAGTAGCGATTGACCATGTTGTATTTTGGATATTCACGATAACCGATGAAATTCCGGATCAGGCTGATCATTCGTTTTGTCTCTTCAGCTTTTCGTTCACCATCCGGTAATTGCTTCAATCGATCTAATAACTCTTGTTCTTTTTTCAAAGCCTCCTGTCGCCCTTGCTCAAATTTTCGCTTACTAGCACCAGCCTCGAAGTTTTTGATATTACTGAGAATCATAGGGATGAGTGTAGTTGGCTTTTCGCTCCAACGAGTTTTCGAAATATCGATTTCTCCGGTACATCGCATTCCGTATTTGCTAAGATAAGCATGGATAGCGTCTTGGGTTTCTTTTCCACCATCAAACTTAACCAGTTCATCTAAAAAGTTATCATCTTTTACATGTTGTAAATAATCAATTACTTCTGGATAAGGACGAATCACATCGGCGACTTCCAATAGCGCTAGACCCATTTCCGAAGTAATATTGTTGGGTACTGATTGAGAAAGCGTATCTGCTACATTTTTTTCACCTAACCACTTGTTCATTTTTTCATTGATCCATGATGAAGCATCCATAGCAGCCATAATCACACCCAAACTTTGTGGGTCAAATAAAACCTTCTTTAATTGCTGGATATCTTCTAGAATAAAATCAAATAAATCTGATCCTGATTTCGTTTGGATGTTTTGTTTTAACTCCTCTATCGATGTTTGACTACTCTTAATCAAATCAGAAACGATTGTCGGATTGTTTTCGATCTGTGCCAGCATATCTGTATTGCTTCTACTGGGTCTTAGTGCTTCTTTACCATCTGGTAGCGATTTTATAAAATCTTCTCGCTCTATGATGGTCATGAGTGCGTCTTTTATGAGAGGATCGGATTGTCCTAGGGTATCTAATAAAATTTCTCTGCTAACAGGTGAAGCCAGATTATGCGTGATATCAACAAATAGCCTTCCACCAGCTTTACACATGGGTGCTATTGTTGTTAACAGGTAAAAAGACATTCCCAGTGGTTTCATGGGATCGGTCATCATTTGTTGATGCCCAACAGATACATAGACGTGATTTTCTTGATCATTCGCTTCAGGGATGGGATATAAAGTAGTGATTGGACGACTCTGAACAATATAAAATGTATCATTAACCAAACACCATTCGATATCTTGCGGACAGCCAAAATATGATTCAAGCTTTCTACCGATCCTTTCAAGCTCTAACACTTGCTCATCTGAAAGTGTAGATAGATTTTGCTGATCCGGCTCAATTTCCTTTTCCTCTGTTCCGCCTTTTTTGCGTACATATATAGCCAACTTTTTGGTAGAAATCGTCTTCTCCACAATACTACCTTCCCGTACTTTATAATTGTCCGCAGACACTAAGCCAGAAACAAGCGCCTCACCCAGTCCAAAGCTAGCATCGATCGACAGCACCTTTCGGTTTGAAGTAACTGGATCAGCAGTAAATAAAATTCCGGAAGCCTGTGGGAAAATCATCCGTTGAATGATAACGGATAGGTAAACTTGGCTATGGTCAAATCCGTTTTGCATGCGATAAATCACTGCACGATCAGTAAATAGTGAAGCCCAACACTTACTAATATGTTGTAAAATTGCATCTTTTCCTTTGATGTTTAGATAAGTATCCTGTTGACCAGCAAAAGAGGCATGGGGTAAATCTTCAGCAGTTGCACTGGAACGAACTGCATAAGCATGTTCTTCGCCAAATTGGGAGAGATAGTGAGCAACTGCTTTCACAACATCGGAAGGAATCTCTACATCCATCATGACTTTCCGAATCTTCCTGCTGATTTCACCAATTTGATCTCGATCCTCTACTTTTAGCATTGTTAGTTGATCTAACAATGCGTGGAAGGCTTTGTTTTGTTCGAGGGCTTTTTGATAGGCTTCTGTCGTAACACAAAATCCTTCTGGCACTTGTATGCCATGAATCTTCGATAGTTCCCCTAAATTTAACCCTTTTCCTCCAACGAGCAAGAGTTGCGTTTTGTCAATCTCCTGAAAACTGACAACATAGGAACTCATTCAATTCCCACCTTTTTTAAATTCTATTTATCGCAATTCTACCTTTGATGATTTGGAGTATATCTCTAATTTTTTGGAGTGTGTCTTCGCTAGAGTCGGTTCGGTAATAGTCCTTCGCAAGTTGCAAAGCATATGCATAAATCAGATCAACGTCTACATCATATATATAAATTCTAGAACTTAGCTCTAAGAATAAACAGTCTATATCTTATTCTATTTATATTTTATAATTAAAAGGGGAGGGACGTATTTATTTTCATTTTCTAGGTTCTTACTGTTTCATAATAATGATGATTGATTGTACCGTCATCCTCAAATAAATGCTTTTTCCAACGATTCGAAATAAAGTCGACGAGTAATATGGTTGGGGGAGCTAGGTCGAAGATCTTAAAAAAGTGTTAGAGGAAATATAAGACCACACTAAACTTATTATGTTAGTGATGATTTTTGCGATAGGAAACATAACCCGTTAGGCTTTCCATTCAATTTTACGCGAAGAAGAGACAATGGTGCATTTTGCCCTTAATTACAAATTGCTATAAGGCTGGAAATTCAAATTTAACATCGAAGGAGGAAGAAGGCATGGAAGTTTTTGAAAAATATTTAGCAGGTATCGACAACCCCGACCACCGCGACCGAATAGAGGAAATTTTGGTGTGGGTTGCTAATAAATTTCCAAACTTAAAACCGCAAATCAAGTGGAATACGCCAATGTTTTCCGATCACGGTACATTTATCATCGGCTTTTCCACAGCGAAGCATCATCTGAGTGTTGCACTCGAAGAAGTAAGCATTGCGCACTTTGCCGATGACATTGCACAAGCTGGCTACAGCGCTACCAAAGGCTTGTTTCGAATTCTGTGGAATGAGCCGGTAAATTACGAATTGCTTGAGAAAATGATCGAATTTAATATCCAGGATAAAGCAGAATATACGAATTTTTGGCGGAAATAATACATACGCCTATCAAAAAACGCATGACACGAAAAATAATCTCATAATCAAATAACTATTTGACCATAAGGTCATTTCATTTTATATTATAATCAAATGGTTGTTTTATTATAAAAGTGAGGTGTAATTCATTGAGTACAGATCATTGTGAAATTTATTGTTATGATCAAGAAAAAGTGAAGCGAGTTCAAACTTCATTAGAAACAGTTGATCCAATAGATACCGCTCAAATTTTTAAAGCATTAGCTGATCCTACACGTTTAAAAATCGCTTATGCTTTAGTACAAGAGGATGAGCTTTGTGTATGTGATGTAGCCAATATTATTCAATCTTCTTTACCAACGGCTTCGCATCATCTGCGGTTACTACGTAACATGGGACTAGCGAAGTACCGCAAAGAGGGAAAATTGGTTTTTTATTCTCTTGATGATGATCATATCAAACTATTGGTTCGACTTGCATTTGATCACAGCGAGGAGCTGGCAAGCAATGGAGCAAACTCAAGATAAAAAAGTTTACCGGGTTCAAGGATTTACCTGTGCAAACTGTGCTGCTCAATTTGAGAAGAATGTTTGTAATTTATCTGGTGTAAAAGATGCCAAAGTGAACTTCGGTGCTTCGAAAATTACAGTTTATGGAGATGCCAGTATCGACGAATTGGAAAAGGCGGGATCCTTCGAAAATCTGAAAATAACACCAGAAAATCAGATCGAACAAATTGAAAAGGAACCGTTTTGGAAACGGAGAGAAAACATCCAAGTCCTAATCTCTTTGATCCTCCTTATAGGTGCATGGCTTGTAGGAAACTCCTATGGAGAAAAAAGTATTCCAACCATTCTTCTGTATGCTTCCTCGATACTTATCGGAGGATACCGACTCTTTATCAATGGACTCAAAAATCTTATCCGTTTGCAGTTCCAAATGAATACATTGATGACCATTGCTATTTTAGGAGCAGCAGCTATAGGAGAATGGGGTGAGGGTGCAACCGTCGTTATCTTATTTGCAGTCAGTGAGGCTCTAGAAACTTTCTCAATGGATAAAGCACGCCAATCGATTCGCTCCTTAATGGATATTGCTCCAAAGCAAGCTTTGATTCGACGCAATGGTAAAGAAAAACTGATTTTCGTTGAGGAAATTCAAGTCGGAGACATTATGATCGTCAAGCCAGGACAAAAAATCGCCATAGATGGGATTGTTGTGAAGGGAACTTCTTCTATCAACCAAGCGGCGATTACGGGAGAGTCCCTCGCTGTGGCTAAGACGATGAATGACGAAGTTTTTGCCGGAACCTTGAATGAAGAAGGATTATTGGAAGTGAAAGTAACGAAACGAATAGAAGATACCACAATATCGAAGATTATTCATTTAGTGGAAGAAGCGCAAGCAGAGCGAGCACCTTCTCAGGCATTTGTAGACCGCTTTGCTAAAGTTTATACTCCAGCCATTCTAATTGCGGGTTTACTCTTAGCCGTTGTTCCTCCTCTCTTTTTCAACGGAGATTGGTATGACTGGATTTATCGCGGTCTAGCTCTTCTAGTTGTTGGATGCCCATGCGCATTGGTGATCTCCACCCCTGTTTCCATTGTAACAGCAATTGGGAATGCTGCGCGAAATGGGGTTCTTATCAAAGGCGGAATCTATCTTGAAGAAGCTGGGAGGCTTGAAGCCATTGCCTTTGATAAAACAGGAACATTGACCAAAGGAGTACCAGAAGTAACTGACTTCATATCATTGGCTCAAGGAAAAGATATAGAGTTGATGGGGATCTCAGCAGCCATCGAAAAGAATTCACAACACCCACTTGCATCTGCTATCCTGCGCAAAGCAGAAGAAGAAGGGATTGAGCTTAATCAATATCAGGTGGAAGACTTCACTTCTTTGACAGGAAAAGGGGTTCAAGCGAAAGTCAATGGCACACTTTACTATGTAGGAAGTCCTGCTTTCTTTGAGGAGTTACTTCCAAAAGAAATGACACCAGAGCTGTATTATCAAAGCAAAAGCCTACAGTTACAAGGTAAAACTGTTATGGCCTTGGGCACAGAAAGCGAAATTTTAGCCTTGATTGCCGTGGCTGACGAAGTAAGAGAAAGCAGTCGAGAAGTTATTCAAAAACTTCATGAGCTGGGTATTAAGAAAACCGTAATGCTTACGGGAGATAATGCCTCTACAGCCAAAACGATTGGACAACAATTAGGAGTCGCTGAGATTCATGCCGATTTACTTCCACAAGATAAGTTAGAGTATATGAAGAAACTACGTAATGAAATCGGAACTGTAGCTATGATTGGTGATGGTATGAATGATGCTCCTGCTCTTGCAACTGCAACTGTTGGCATTGCTATGGGAGGAGCCGGAACCGATACCGCTTTGGAAACAGCAGATATTGCGCTTATGGCAGACGATTTAAGAAAGCTTCCATTCACGGTGAAATTGAGCCGAAAAGCTCTACAGATTATTAAGCAAAACATTATTTTCTCTGTAGTAATCAAAGTAATCGCCTTATTACTCATTATTCCAGGTTGGCTTACTCTCTGGATGGCGATCTTTGCGGATATGGGTGCGACATTGATTGTTACGTTAAATGGATTGCGATTACTGAGAGTGAAAGAGTAGTAATTCGTGGTGGAAAAGTGGTATTCCTCGTATGTGATAGGGACTATCTATATTATACTTAGTCCAAAGAGGAGACGGAATGAGTGAAAATAAAGTCTGATATGCAGCGGATGCAAGAGGATCATTCGTTTAGGATTAGAAGCAGTCGCTTGAAAATTGACATAATGCCACTGAAATATTCCTGATGTTATCGCTAAATTTCATTAATTCATCAATCCCCTTTGATATGTGATGTATTTTATATTTTGTCAAAAAAATAATTTAGTGGCATATTGGATTTTCGTCTGATTATGGTCGAATATGTTTAGCTATGTTCTTTTTGGTTCGAATATAGTCATTTTCGAATTTCTGTGATAACATTTTACTTGAAAAAATAGCCTATAGTGAAAATATTGGTGATCAATATGTAAAAAATAGTATAGGATCTTTTTTACTACGTCCATTAAATATAAATGGGGGAATTCGATGAAGAATTCAGGAAGGAAAGATATTGGTGAACGTATCCGTTTAATCCGTATAAAAAAAGGTATGACCCAAGAAGAGATTGGAAAACTGATAGGCAGGTCAGCTGCGGTCATTAGCTCATATGAAACTGGAAAGCGTTGCCCGCCTACTAAACAAGTCGATGATTTATCTAAAGCTCTGGGGGTATCTGTTGACTATTTATTAGGTAGAGAAGTCGAAGGAAAAAAAGTTTCTTATGATATAGGAAATGTTTTGGAAGCTGAGACACTTTTATATGATGGTCGTGTTTTAACTCCACGTCAAAAGGAGTTTTTAAAACAACAACTGGAATTTATATTCGATCAAATACAACAAGCTTCATCGCAATAAAACACAGGATAGTTCTTCTACTCCTGTGTTTTTTCTTTATCTATGAACCTGTTAGACCATAAAAAAATAGACGCTTAGCGCCTATTCTTCATCTAAGATATGATATAAATCAATACCATGTACTGTCTTAAAGTACAACAATAATGCATCTTGAACCATGTTTTGGATATCACCTTTCCTCGTTGATAATTGATTGATTACATCTAATATTTCATTTCGGATATAGATATTCTTCTGCTTATACTTCTCATAAAAATGTTTCTTCTTCTTTCTCTTTTCATCACGCTTAATTGTTTCAGAAACCGTTTCGATTACTACATCCTTATTGATTCTCCTTTTCTTAACCGGAGTCTTTTTGGGCTCAGGTCCACTTTCATTTTTAGATTGATTTACTAAGTTGGATAGGATTTCGGGATTGGATTGAAGAGCATTAGCTAAAGCCTTGAAAATATCCATGTTATTAGCTTCTTGCTCATCTTTATTGATATCTACTTTGTTTTTGCTAGCATTTTCACTAGCATTTTTTTGATTACCTTGAGTAGTGGATTCATCGTATTCTGGACTATCCTTATCACTAGGTTTAGTGAACATAAAAGAAGAATCCTGCTGATTAGAAAGTTTAACATCACTTACAACATCAACTTCTTTTTCTTCCTTTGATGAAACAGGTTCCGATTTCCTTTCTACTACATTAGTTGACTTAACTGAATCCTGTTTTTCTTCTTTCTTTTCTGGAATCATTCGATCATGTGCTGCAATTCCTTTTAACTTGTTTTGTAATTTATTTAACTGCTTAGACACGTTGAATCAACTCCTCGACCAATGGCAAATATGGTTCACATGCCCGTTCCAATTCTGGATTATCACTAGTAAATCCTGCATAAGAAAGTCGGTCAGTGGCTGCACGCTTTGGAATGATGTACTTCAACATATAATCTTTATATTCTGGATGGGATAACAGATGGTTTAAAACTAATTTGTAATCGCTTCGAACAGGCTGACCAAAATATTCGTTTCTCCCTTTGGCCCCTGATGTATCAATCAACGTTGGCAAAATACCAAAAATCTCAAGTGTCGGGTTGACACGCTCTTGAATTTTATTTACGGTTTTGAACAATCGTCTAAGTGCATTGAGATTATATCGACTTCCATCAAACGGGATCACTACATAATCTGATGCTCCTAATGCGTTCGTCATCATCTCGGATAGTGATGGGGGTGTATCGATAAAAATAAAATCATAGGCTGGTAATAAAGGCTCGATGGTTACTCGTAAAAGTTCCGATGGATGCCCATCGTATTCTTGATAAACATAGGCTGGTAGATTCGCCAAATCATCATTAGCCACCAGAACATCTAAGTTTTCATTCACATGATTTATGTATCGTTCTGGTCTTCCCTCTAACATCGCATCAAAAACAGTTCCCTTAAAGAAACCTTTTTGAATCTCATCATCAATATCATCTACTTGCGTAAGTAACAATGAAAGGTCAGACTGCGTATCCATATCGATTGCGAGAGTTTGATAACCACTTAAACTAGCTAAAAAAGCGAGACTACCTGTAGTAGTTGTTTTGGCAATTCCCCCCTTTTGTCCTGCTACACAAACTACTTTTGCTGTTTTCATCTATTTCCACCTACCCTTCTACTTATACTCTCTTATTGTAAGTGGTTTTAGGCTCAAACAAAATATCCTGCTTGTAATTTTTCAGAAACTGGAAAGTAAAAAATCCCTATCTCAAAAAGACAGGGAGTGATATGCATTACTTTATTGGTTTACGTGATTCTTGCTCTCTGGTAACAAGTAAACTTATCTCTCCATTTTCTATTAATTTTCATATTAAATAATAGGCATTGCGTATTTACGTAATATAAATTTTATTTTAAAGTTAACCAATTTCCGAATTTTATGTTATAATAAAACTGTTCCATTTACTCCGGTAATTTTACTTTTATTGCCATCCTTTTTACATACTTTATGCGCCTATCTAGGGCGCTTTTTTTTTGAGTCCAAAAAATATCTATTCGCTCCGCACTTTATCATATCTGATACCTATACTTTCTAAGTATTCGAGATTGCATTCAAAGCCTTCAATATCCTCTTCATCCCAAAATGCTGATATGATCGATTCGATAAACACCTGTTCACATTTATTTTGATCGAGTATCCCACGCAGATACTTATCATGTCGGATGGTATCATCCAGACGTTTCGTATATAATTTTAGATTCTTCTCTACCATCTGTTTGTTATCATTTAATACACTCACTCTGGCGATTAGGGATTCAAGTAATATATTCATGACTTCTCTCAAATTTTCGTTTTCTTCTTTTAGTTCCTCGACTTGTCCAGTCAATTCAGTTCTGATCCCCTCTAACTCTTCAATTTGCTTGGTTAATTCAACTTTGTGTTCATCCTTATTTGCGTTATCATCGGTTTTCTCCACCTTCTCGGTATTTTCTTCAATAAATCGGTTTAAATCATCAGGATCAATCAACCATCCTTCTCTTTTCGTACGAATGGTTCCTTTAATTTTCCCTTGATTCAGATGCCGGTATAAGACTTGTTGACTAATATGGATACCATTTTCTTTTAAAATCTCTAACGCTTGTTCAATATTCAGCATTTTCTCTCACCCACCTATTTGAATATTATATGACATCTCCACCACTTGTCTTACTGGTATGATAAAATAAAAAATTATAAAAAGTTAATTTAAGGAGGAATATAATGAAAGAGTTACCTGGCAGATTAGGGAAAGTTGCTTTAGCCACACTAATAGCGGCAGGTGCATTAACAGGGTGTGGGACAGATAATGCGCAAACAAAGGCTCCACCGAGAGAGAAAGAAAATAAAAAGCCTTCTACTCCACCTATGATAAAAGATAACCTGCCAGAAGATACTAAGCCTACACCTACTCCAGACCAGCAAGAAGCCCAAGAAGTAGTTAAACAATATGTTGAAAGTAATAATAATGTTAATTCTATTTTATTAAGCAAATTGAGTGCAAATCAATCAAATAAAAATATTGATAAAACGAATAAAATAAGCGATTTAAACAAAGAAGAATCTAAACATCAAACAAAGCGTACCCAATCCTCATTAACTACTCCAAAAACTACATCATCTGATAATCCAACACAAACTACCGATACTCACAAACGTTCAAAAGTGATCTTAGTCAAAAAAGACAACAATAGCAATCAATACAACCTCGCTATCAAAAAATCCGACCTCGACAAAATTCAGAGCATCACCTTACCAACTGGAGATGAAATACCTATCGATAAAAATAAACTCGGAAATACCATTAAAGTCGATAAACCAGACGGAGCCAATCATAATAAAGATAATTCCAACCAAAATAATATAAAAGATATTCCGAAAGATAATCAAAAAGATAGCCAAGATGAGGAATATGTTGTATTTAAAACTCCTTATCAAATCGAGGTCAACAAAACCACAAATAAACTCTATTTATACAAGAAAGGAAAATTAATTAAAAAGTATTCAGTCGCAACAGGGGCTGATGAAAAGGATAACCGAACTCCTGAGGGAACCTTCCCCATCGTGACTAAGACCAAACAACCGCAATGGCGAAACATCAAAGGTGGAGACCCTAAAAATCCGCTCGGTCCACGTTGGCATGGTTTGAAGGTTGGAGATAAAGGTCGAAGCGCTCAAGGGCAGATCTATGGTATCCATGGAACGATTAAAAAAAGCTCGATTGGACGCCATAGCACAAACGGATGTATCCGAATGTACAATGAAGACGTAAAAGAACTTTATGATATCGTTCCATCTGGCACTCCTGTTTGGATTCATTCAGGCAAAAGCAATGGGAAATGGCAAGGAAGTAAGAAATATTATCAAGTTAAGAAAAGTAGCAAGAAAGCTAAGAAAACAGACCAGAATCAACAATATACCCCCAAAGCAAAAACTTCTACCCAGCAGCTAAACCAGCAATCTACAGAATACACACCTAAACAAGAACACATTGAGCAGAAAAAACAACTTTCACAATTAATACAGAAGAAAATACAACAAACCCTAGAACAAAATATCTCAAAACCGATGCAGAAAGAGCAAAATATAAAACAAAATATTTCAAAGTCTACACAGCAAAAAGGGAAATATACAAAGTCCATAGTGAATCAAAAGAAAAAAGTAAGATTGGCAGGGTATCATAAAGTGTCTAAATCCAAAAAAGACATGAAAATCAAACATAAACTAAGTAAATTTAAGAAAACAAAGATAAAAGTAGGATTTGACAAGAAAAAAGGGAAGTTCGTAAAAAAAACATACGTAAAAAAGGTTGTATAACTATAGCATCCCCATGACTTTTGTTATGGGGATATTTTATCCCAAAAATCAATTACCATTACATTCTAAAAAGTATATAAAATATAATCTATTCTATGGTTATTGTGCTAAACTAAAATAAAAAAGAGATACATTTCCCATTGTCGTCGTGATTTAACGAATAATGGAAGAGGATAAGAAATGAAAAAAATTAAAATCATTCCAGTGGCAGTCATGTCACTAATTATCCTTTCTGGATGTGAGGCTCCCATTATTGGTCTTTTAAAAGAGTCTCAACAGTCAAAAGAAAATATTCAAGCTACAGAGATCACATCTGATCAGGAGAAAAAGCGAATTGAATACGAAAAGAAATTGAAAGATCCTAGCTATATTAAAGAACTGGAGAAGAAGAATGAACAAGAGCAAAGAAAGGCAGAAAAAGAGGCTCTTGCTCTATCCCTTAAGCCACCTGATCCAGAAAATTTACCTCCCGTCGACTCTTTAATCATAGATAAACCAAAACCTAAGCCAAAGAAAGATAACATCACAACAGCAAAAGATAAGGAACCTCCCGATATAGAAAAGCCAATTCAATCAAAAAAAGATCCAGCACCAAATGATCAGGAACATCAAGAGAAAAAGGATGAAACAGAAAAATACAAGAAAATTATCGAACAACAACGTAAGCAAATCGACGAACTCTTAAAAATGAACAAAAAGAAAGAACAAAAACCACCTCAAGTAAAACCTAAGACTAAGAAAAAGTCTGAGAAATACGAGCACCCCGACGAGCAACTTGAGGCTACTCTTCGAATCAACTATGAGATTCCAGATCAAGCTATTTTACTAGATGAAAGCGAACGGATTATCCTTTATCGAAGCAATAGAGCGAGAGATGTCACTTATTATGTTATCGAGAAAGAGGAAGAATTAACTGATGAAGAAATAGAACTTTTAGGAGGATGGATTTTGGAGATTGAAGAGAAATTACAGAAACAATTAAAACAAAAAGAAGCGCCGGAGGAGTGAACTTCCGTGCTTCTTTTTTATATAGTTGGTGATGAATTAATCTGATTTATCTCTTTTTGAACCTTATCCATTCTTTTCTTCTTTTCTTTTTCATCTAAGGAAGCTTTCTTAATCTCATTCAACTCCTGCTTCTTAATATCCAACATTAACCCTTTTTTTTTAGCTAACTTCGCAATCTGAAATGCTCTTTCAAATTGCTTCTTTTCGATAAATGCCTGAATCAGCGACTTAGATAGTTCCGGTTCTAATTCAAAGGCTTTATCAGGCTCGGCATATAAATAAGTAAATAAAACAATATTCCGATCTTGTTTAGAAAGTTTCTTATAATCTAATTGATGGAATAAACGTGCAGCTTCTTTATACTTTTGAATAGCAGCAAGCTTGGTTCCCTCCAGCAAACGAGGATCTATTTGATTTTTTGGGGTTGCCTTACTCTTTGTAACCAGGGAGGGGACATCAAAAAATATGATACATGCAATAATAGTGATCATTAATGAAAGAGTAACAAGAAATACCTTTCCACCTTTTTTAGAAGGTTTCTTTCTTCTCTCTACTTCTAATTCGATAGGTTTAGGGTCATCATCATAGGATACTGGCTTTTCAAGCTCAGTGGTTATAGCATTGATTTCTCTCTGGATAACATCTTCTAAATCATGATATATACGGGCTCTATGTATATCATTTATTAAATGGGTTCGATCCTCTTCTATGACTTCGTCTTCGATTACATAGATTATCAAATCTTTAATCTGTTGAAAAATAGTACTTTCATCAAACCCCTCGGCAGGTAAGACCCCTTTTATTCCATAGTAAAGAATTCTCACTTCCCCGTCACGATTAATAAATAGATTCAGTGGCGAAAGTATGGTATTTAATCGATCATATTCCTCAAACAGCTTACCTAACTTGATCATATTCTTTGCTATGTCTAGACGAGTAATAAAGATATGATGTTTATTCACTTCTTGTAGTGGAGCGAATCCGGGGTCTATAAAATACTTTATACAGAGTGCATTTTGGTCATATATATAATCCAATTCACAATTAAACGATATATTCTCTTCAGGAAGTACTTTTGTCAGATCACATACTTTATAAAAATCTTCTTCTTCAAAAGGGGTTAACACATAACATGCTTTGGTTTCGGTTAGCCCTAGAAGCCCGTGGTTGAATTTAATCTCCTTCATGACCATCTCCCTTTTAAGTAAGAAAAGACGGCGCAAAGCCGTCTCTTTTTGAGTTATAACGTGTTAGCAGCTTTTTTACTACTTACCTTTCCGCTATCTTTTTTCACTTTGTATTCTTTCTTCAAATAGGTTTTTCCATTTTTATTTTGGACACTTACCTTATTCTTTTTCAATTGAACTTTTCCATCACTTTTATATTGGTTCAAGCTACTTTTTTTCTTAGAATCGCAATCCTGTTTAAGTACATAAATAACGGTTTGTCCCTGATTAGAAACACTTTTTGAGCTTATTTTTTTTGGCTTAGGCTGGATGTCTTTTGGATCAGGATAATCAGCAGGTTCACGAATACCTATGTCTTTCGGAGCAAGATCATTAGTAGGTTCATAATTTTTTACATCTTTAGGGTCATCAATATTCTTATCATCGTCTTGATAAATGGGTGGTTTATCGTCATTCATAGTGGGTTTCGGTGTATAATTTGATCCCTTCTTGGAAATTTTCCCTTTCACATTCAAATCAACATTGTAATCCCCGACATCTCCTTTGACATTTAAATCTACATTTGTATCTTTATTGGATATCGGCTCCTCTTTATCTTTCTTTCCATAATTAGAATCATTAATTAAAATGATGTCTTTCTGACCATCATCGTTTATAGCTATATCATTTGAATTTTTCAATTTCGGGTCTTTGATCTTTACAATTTGATCGTCTACTCGATTTCTTTTTCTATCATCGTCTTTTTGATATTGATTTGTAATATTCCAGATATTGTTGGTGCTGCTATTATGGTCATTCTTATTCACATTGTTACTAATTCGAGTGATGTTGTTGTTAATGTTTTGGGTGTTATGATTTCCTTGTTGTTTTTGGGAATTGTCGATTTTTATCTTTTGAATGGGTTTTTGGTAATCGGGTTTCTTGATACCGATTTTTGGTAAGCGAGGTTTGTAGTCGGGTTTTTTAAAATCAGGTTTTAAATCGGGCTTTTGGTAATCAGGTTTATTGAAGTCAATATTTGGATTATGGGGATTTGGGTAGTTGGGTTTATTGTCAATCGGCTTGTTGTCATCCGTATTCGTATCATCTGGCTTGTTATCATCTTTTTGATTATCATCTTTTTGATTATCATCTTTTTGATTATCATCTGATGGTTTATTGTTATCGTCATCGTTTTTATCGTCGTCATCTTTCTGGTCATCGGTCTTATTATCATCGGATTTATCGTCATCAATCATCTTGGATGCTAATAAATCTGCTTGGTCGTCATTAATTACTTTCATTCCGAGGAGGTCTGTTGCGTTTAACTGGTTCGTTGCTGTATCAGAATTCTTTGTATCTATATTACCATCTTGACTTTTGTCACTATCACTTGTTTTGGTAGCAAGACTGACGATATGTTGTACTAAATCATCTGTACTAATGGTCTCAACAGTGGTAGTATTTGAGTTTGATAGATTACTAGACTCCTGACTAGCTTGGGGGGGGTGACTGATATTAGCGGCTAAGTCCTTACTTACTTCCTCTTTTTTATCTACCGTTGCAGATACCTTGGTAGTCGTGTTACAGCCAGCTAAAGCACCTGCCGCAACGGTAGCTACCATTGCAGTTGCTCCCAACTTCTTCGCCCATTTTTTTGCATCAAATGGAGCCATCTCATAACCTCCTGATTTTTTATAAATATATGACTATTCATTTATTCTATATCAATTGTCTAAAATAATTCAATATTTTACTCTTGTCATATTTAACAAAATTTAAGGCGAGATATTATTTTTGAGTACTTCTGCTGGATCGAGAACTTCAGATTTACAACCAGAACAACTTCCTATCCCTCTTGGGAATTTTGGATGATCGAAGTAAGGCTTTGTTTCTATTTTTGGTCTCATATTTGAACCGGTATGACAGTTTTGACCCCGCCCAATGAAGGGATCTGTAACAACTGTATGAGGTGCAAAGTGAGAGTCAGAGTTTGCAGTTAGCCAAGGATTTCTTGGTCCATTCTGATGACTTCGTGGGTCCCAAACAGGGACTAACTTTCTAATAATATTTAAATCTTTGATATGAACCTCAAAATGAAGATGTGATGGCGAAGAACCGTAGGCAAATGCTTCTCTTCCTACTCCAGCAATCACTTGTCCAGCTTTTACTCTTTGACCTGCTTTGACAGTAATGGTTTCTCTCGGTGTATGTCCATACCAAGTCAAAAGACCATTTGCATGGACAATCCCTATATACCATCCAAAACCTCCAGGATTACTTTTTATTTTATATACAATTCCATCCGCAGCTGCTAGAATTGGTGTAGTAATCGGTGCAGCTATGTCTACTCCATTATGAAATCCTTCCGCTTCATGCGGACGACTTTGTCCCCAAGAAGCCTGCTCACAAACAGGGAGATTCGGGTCAGTTGGCTTTCCGACTGGCCATACCCATCCCGGAAGACTACCACCGTTTTGAGAAGGTGAACCTACTCCAGCTAATAATACTGTGCCATCAAAGTTCCTGGCCTGCTCTTCAATGGCTGCAACTTTGTTCCAATCCTTGGTGATATCTGCTAAAGCACAGGTAACCGCTCCGTATCCTCCAACTTTCCCTTCCTTTGCCTCCTTTATCTTCTTGTCCTTTAATGATTTCATGCAATCGGTCTCTGATTTTTCATGAGCTTCCATTTTCTCTTTCAAAGTTTTAGCCACTAACTCTATCTTTTGTTTAATCGAATCTAATGATTGTGTGGGATTCGTTGAAACTACTGTTGAAGCTTTTTCTGTTGGTGTACCTGGCGGGATTTTCCCTTTAGCAAAATACTCTTTGTAATAATGTGGAACTTTCTTAACATAATCCTTAGTCTCCGTAAAATCAGGTACTCCTTTGTATTTATTAACGTTTCCGGGCCCTGCGTTATATGCTGCTAAACCAAGAATCATATCATTGTTATATTTCTTATAGTAATCGGCGAAATGTTTGGCGCCTGCATGAATGTTTTTAACTGGATCAAAGCAATCAGTAGCGGGATTTAAACCTGCTTCTCTACAATTTTCTGGCATCAACTGCATTACACCCCTTGCTCCCGCTTTTGATACGGTTTTAGGGTTAAAGTTACTTTCTTGCTTCGCTATAGCTTTCAGTAAATTTGGATCGATTCCAGTTTTAGCTCCAGCTTCAACGAAAACTTGAGCATAAGGAACATCTTCTCCATTAGCAGATGTTGTACTAGATATCCCTTGGACATCTTGATGGTAGTTCTGATCAGTCTTATGGATAGAAGCAAGTATAGACCAAGGAATATCATACTTTTTACCAATTTCCTCATAAGTTGTTTTCAATGGTTCCGGTACAGGGTCTAACAGTTGCTGATGCACATCAGCAGGAAGTTGTACCTGACTACTATCGTTGTTGCGTGAACCTCCTCCCATGGATAATCCCAAAATAAAAGCGATTAAGAATATACAAAAGCTAACTATTACCGATAAAAATAAGGCTATCTTCTGCACATCAATTCACCCTTGTTAGTAGTCATATATAGCATCTGGATCAAAATCCCGTACATCAATAACCTTCCATTTATTTTTCTCTTTAGCCCAAAAGATAATAAAGTCTTGATCAATTTGCTTTTTCTCTGTTTTATCAAGGATTAAATAGGTATCTTCTACTTTCATTTTGACAATCGAAGTGATTAATTGTTCTTCCAACCCAATCTGGTTCTTATTTGAGAAGACTTCAATTTTCAATGGTTTACTAGCAACTAACTGAATCCCGGCTCGATTTGGCATATTAATTTCATCGACTATTTGTTTTCTTTTGTCTTTAAAGCGACTATGTAAAAAGTTTTTTGAGTTTTCTAAGAATCCATTAGGATTTACATTTGTGTATGAAAAATAAGACTCTGCAAATGGTTTTGATTGATTGTAAACTTGATCCACATCTTCTTCTGAGATGTTTATTTTATTTGGTGTTTTATCACTCGCTTTATGAATAGTTTGATCAGTAGACTTTAATGGATCTTTCTTTGCTACATTCAAAATAACGACTACAAGGACAAATACAATGAATAAAATATAAAATACTCTTCTTTTTTTACTCGACATTCCAACCCTCCCTTTTAAAAGTTCGATTATATTTACTTGAAAAAATTATACCTAATATTCTACTATTAAATTAATACAAAAAGTCAAAAACATCGGTGATTCTAATATGAATAATTTGCAAAAAGTACTTAAAAAAGGCGAAGGGTATCAAATTAAAAAGAAGAGATGGCAAAAGATTGTATTTAATATTTTGCTTATTTATGTTTCTATTAATTTAACTGGTTATTTTCTAATACATATATTTTCGAATTCCGATTCTGGGAAAAATGGAGTTGAAATTAAAAATACTCTAACTAAACAAGAAAAGAACATAATCAGTAGTCCAGAAGCCCAATCCTTCGCACAACAATTTGCAGAACAATTTTATACATGGAAAGCAAAAGATAAAGAAGGAAGAATGAAAAATTTAGCACAGTTTCTAAGTGAAGGGGTTGATAGTCAAGCGGGCTTAAAAGAAGAATCTCTCGATAACTCTAATAGTCAAGTAATCGGTACTCAGATTTATTCCATCAATGAAATAGACGCAAAGAAAGCAAATCTCACCGTAAGAGTAAGCACCATCTTTGAAACATTAAACAAAGATGGGAAGAGTGAAAAAAAATATAATGTCATCCGTTATCTATCTATCCCAATCGGAACCAATGGGACATCCTTTGCTGTTATTGACCTTCCAAAAGTCATACCACAACCACAGAAAGCAAATCTAAAAAAAGAAATAGAGGATACGGATGAAATCGACGATACCAATAAAAAAGAAGAAATTAAAAAGTTCCTTGCTCAATTTCTTAAAACATATGCTGAAGGTTCCTCTCAAGAGTTGGCTTATCTGATGGAGAACGGGAAGCCGATCAAAGGTTATAACAAGCTGCTTACTTTTAAAGAAATCGAATCCATTCAGGTATACAAAGGAAAAGATTATTTAGTCAGAACCACAGCCTCTTTCCAAGACAACGGAACTAAAATCATCATGAGCATGCCGTTTAAAATAGATATTGTGCAAAAAAACAATCAATTATTGATTTCAAAAATACGTGAGAAATAGAGGATGAGGACTATGATATTACTTTTGGGCCCTATACAAGAATTACAAAGAAATATTTTAGGACCAGAAATTCAGGCTTTTTTCTTTCTAGTTGTCGCCGGACTTTGTGCTTGGTTAGTGTGGAAAAGACAGTTCATTGGATTACTCGGTTTCCTATGCTTATCTTTTATTGCTGGTATTTTCATATATAGACCGGATATCATTCAAGGAATCGCTGAAACGATTGGACCTACTCTTTTTAGAGATTGGAATAAGTAATATGGAAGAAAAACTACCAAAAAAAATACGGACTTACTCCGATGTATTTAAGCAAGAAAAATTGATTCGTCACTTATTCGGATATGATTTAGGTAGAGCGATTCCCTTGAAATCAGTAGGATATTTTGTCTTAATGCTAGCTTTTATGCTTATCATCAGTAATGTTTATCCTCTCTCTTTGTTTTGGAAGTTACCCATTATCTCCATATTCAATTTCTTTTTTATGAAGTATTTCATTATTCCAGCTCTTGCTAGTTATGCACTTAGCAATACCAAACTAGATGGGAAGATTCCTACTCATTTTGTGAGAGACTATATCAGATACATCCAATCAAATAAGTATCACTCGATGTATAAAGATATCGAAAACCATCAACTACTTATTAATCATCAGATTATGTTCAAAAAAAGAAAGGATGACTAGGTGAGTGAATCATTACAATTGCCCAATCGTCTACTTCGAAGATAATATTATCTTTAATTCTGCCGGGGAATTTCGGGCGGTGTATGAGATTCCCCCTATTCATTTTGATTTCTTAAGTTATGAACAACAAATGTATCAATCTGACTTATGGGAAGGTCTCTTAATTAGTTTGGATGATGAGGAATGTCAGCTTTTAATGATTCCAGAGATTAGAAGATTCGATTATCAATTTGATAAACTAAAATCGCAAATACCAGAACAATTGAAAGAAACAGGCAACGGGTTTTTCGACCGAACTTATCAATATTTGAAACAAAGCAAAGAAATGATCGAATATCATTTCTTTTTATCTATCAAACTAGTAAGTTCAAGTTTTAATGTTAAAAAGTTATCCTTATTTGATCGGATTAAATATCATTTGAAGGATACGAAACGCCAACTCAAAAGTTTGGGAGATGATACTTTTTATATTTTAGATGAAGAAATGAATGAATATAAAAAAGCAGAACAACGACTATATGATAAAGTGAAGTATTTTTTGAATGGCTATCGTGTCCCTACCGATACTATCCAATGGCTACTTAAAAGAACTGTCTGGAGAGGGATCGAAGAACCTTTACTTCGGAAAAATTGGACTCCTCGCTACGAAGAGGTTATTACCGAAAAAGGGAAAGCAAAAAAGCCGACTGGAGATATCTTGACTTTATTTGGAGGACTACAAAGTGACCGATATCAACGGATGTTGGAATTAGAGCAGTTTTATCAAGGAGAATTCCGAAAAAGTTACTTATCTTTCCTCTCCCTTACTTATTTACCCGATGAGCGTGAGTTTCCCGGATTTCCCTGGATTTACTGGATACAAGAAGAGCTCGATTTCCCTGTCGAGGTTTCTATTAGATTAAAACCAATTAAGCATGATATCGCTCTTAAAAAGGTGCGAAATAAACAAGCGGAACTAGATGAGCAAGCCGAACATATTGCTCAAATTGGTGGAACCATATCTAGAAACGTGGAGGAAGCTATTAATGACGCTAGAGAGTTAGAAAGGGACCTTTCCAAAGATAAATTCCCCATACTTAATACAACCGTAATGTTTTGTGTTTATGCAGAAAGTGAAGATTTACTTCACTCCTACATTGATAAATTGATCTATATATATGAAACGAAGCAATTTGAGATCGATATTCCCCGAACAGACCAATACCATGCTTTTTCAGAATTTCTAATCGGATCACAACAGTATATAGATCAATATCAGCACCCACTCGATCCAAACTATGTAGCATGCAGTATGTTTGGAGCAACCAGAGATATTGGAGATATAGACGGCTTCTACATAGGAGCTTCAGGAAATCAACAAGTGTTTGTTAACCCACGGCGCGCCCCATCGGATAGCTTTATCTCCACTTCCCCTTCTATTGCAGTAGTTGGGGCATCAGGGAAAGGAAAAACTGTAGGCGTGAATTATCTAATCTTAAACGAGCTAATGCTAGGGGCACAAGTCCTAATTATTGACCCGAAAGGGGACCGAATACTCTGGCCAGATCTCATGCCAGAAGAAATTAGAAACGTCATGCAGGTAGTTTCATTAGGAGAGCAAGAGCAAGATAAAGGAAAGCTAGACCCGTTGGTAGGAGATCCAAAAGGAGGTGCAAGTACAGCCAAAAGGATTTTAAAACTACTAGCAGCAGTAAGAGATGGGAAGTTTGAAGCTACAGCGATCGAAGAAGCAGTCGAACAATCAATCCAAGGAGATAATCCATGTATGATCGATGTCGTGGAGCGACTCGATGAGCGTTTTAAAGGGATGTCCAGAGAAAAAGTTACCAACAGCCGTTATGATGATTTCGAGACCATGGTATATACGTTGAAACACCGAGCGAACTCGGGTCAATCCATGCTTCTGTTTGGTGATGGTTCGCAAGAGAGTATCAATTTGAATAAGCAGTTAACCATTCTTCAAATTCAAGATCTACCCAACATCATTAATGACAAGGAAAATGAGGTGCTCGGATTATCCCTACTTAGTTCGCTTGCTGACTTTTCACGCCGTTTTGCAAATCAACCATCAAAACACTTTAAAATCAGTGTATTCGATGAGGCATGGCGACTGGCTAAGACTACAGAAGGTCGTGCCGTTTTAGAAGAGTTAATCCGTACAGGTCGTTCACAGAACTCAGCACTATATGTCGTAACTCAGAATGCACGTGACCTTAGTTTTGGTGATCTGGATAAAGACGGAGACCGAGGTGAAGAGATTCGTGGAAACTTAGGAATGCGTTTTTGCTTCCATGCCAAGGATGGGAATGATGCAAACAGCTCTTGTCATTTACTAGGAATCGAACCAACCGATGAGAATAAACGAAGGCTCAAAAGCTTACGTCCTGGACAATGTCTCATGGCAGATTTGGAAGGAAGAGTGGGCGAAGTTGAGTTTATCATCGAAGATATCCACCCTGAACTATTTGCAATATTAGATACCCGACCTGATCACTTCTCCGCTCAACAAGAGAAGGTCAAAAAACAAGTCGGTTAACATCAAGGGAAGGACAAATATGAAACGTTCAATCAATCTTGCCTTACTTATCTCCTTGTTTCTAATGATGTTTGGAATCCCCGGTGTATGGGCTGCACCGAAAAATATCAAGTGTGTTCCAAGCGGAAAAGAGCAAAGTGTTGAACAGCTTAATCAACGGATGGAACTTTTAATTCTTAAAAATGGAAAACAGAACAGTTTGTTAAGAGGGAAAGCAGCGGCTTTTGTCGCAGCTGGTCAAAAATATGGGGTTGACCCTGTTTTGATGATCGCCATTTCTTTTTTTGAAACAGGTTATGGGACAACTCCTGCTCTTAAAAACTATAATAATCCTGGTGGATTGATGGCTGGAATAACGAGCGAAAATAAAGAATTTCAGACATTTGGATCAATTGAATCGGGAATTGAAAAAAAAGCGTATACTCTTCGAAAAAATTATATCTCAGAAGGGAGAACAACTCCTGAAACCATCGGACCCAAATATGCTCCAGGAGGTGTAGCTAATGACATAAATGGTACCAATAGACTATGGCCAAGTCAGGTGAATAAACTTGTACAGGAACTTGGTGGATTAACCTACCAATGCGGACCAACGGTAGAACAAATCCCCCCTGCACCTAATCACTTTATGTTAAGTAGCGACCTACAGCAACAAATTGCCCAATCAACTCCATTTACCGCATCTAACATCTCTCAACCAACTCAAACGGGACAACCTTTACCATTCTCTCTAACAACTAGTCAATCTATTACAGGATATAATAATCTTCAGGATGTTGTTACTAATCTAAAAGGGAAGGAAAATAAAGACTACAGTGGACCCCAAAGCACATTCGATTACAACATGAATCTTCCAGAGATCCAGAAAAAAATTGAAAAAGAAACTGGCTATAAAGCGAGATATGCGGAATACTTACCCAGTCGTTATACTTTAGAATATGTTGAAAATAATAATAGCTGGTGGGATATTGCTCAAATTGCAGACTATACTAAGTCTGGGATTTACAAGATGGTTGATGCTTTATGGAGCTTAATTCGGATGGCTGCATTTATCATGATTTTGGTAGTACAAAATGCCTTTACACTTGATATCGTTGATGATTTTGCTGATGAAATCCAAAAAGGTGTACAACAAGTTGCAGGATGGAATAGTGGAGTATTCGAAGGTGGAATATGGGGATCTTTACTATCTCTAATACTCATGCTTACTGGTGCATGGGCAGTAGTCCAGATAGCAAAACAACAACACATCAAATTTTGGACTGGTCTTGCTGCAAGTTTTGCTATATTGCTTTTCTCAGTAGGTTTTTTCACAAAGTCCGCATTCATTTTAAAAACATTAAATGATGTCTCATCCGATGTGAACAATGAAGTATTAGTTAATGCACTCAATGCAACAACTAATAAAAATGTTAAGAGTGAAGCCGCCCCTTATGTACTTTCTGATCAAATATATGACATAACCATTTATGAACCTTATTTAATGCTACAACATGGTAGAACTGAGAAAACAAAGCCTTCATTAAGCAAAGAGCGAATTAAAAAAATCTTAGAAGCTGGTATAGGGAGTCAAGAAAGAATTGATGCAGCTAAAGCGGAGTCAAATCAAGAGGGAAATATGATAAGACCCGATAAACAATGGGACCGCTTAACCATGATTATCCTTTTTCTAATCACTTTTTTAATTATCATCGTAGTTCTAGCAGTAATTTCAGGAGCCATTATCGTTTATCAAATTTACCTATTAGTCCTAGCTATGCTATATCCAGTTATCGGTTTGATGGCTGTCTTTCCTAGATTCCGAAGAATGTTTAAGAATTGGGGGAAGAAAATCCTAAAGGCAGCTTTCATGAAGTTTGGATATTCATTTTTACTTATCATTATCTTTATTATGAGTAGCCTTGCCCGGAATATAGCAGGAAAAGTAGATGGGTATGGGATCTATTGGTCTCTCTTCCTTCAATTAATTATCATCTTAGGAATTCTGTATAAAAGAAACGAAATCTTCGGATTTATGAATACTCAGGCATCTAGCTTTGAAAACTTTGCATCTCGTGGAGCAAGAATGGTTATGAATGCACCACGTCAAGCGATCAATACGTATAGAAAAGGAAAGAAATTGATTGGAGGTGTAAAACGAGGTGACAAGAGAACTGCTCAATTTTCAGCTAATGCAACGAGAACAGTCGGACGTGGTGCTCGAGCCGCTGCACGAGGGACTTCTGAAGGTGCTGGAAGAGTAGTTAGAGGCATAGAGAGCTTTAAAAAAGATCCAATTAAATCAATTGAAAATCGCTTTAATGATGTAGGGAATGTTAAGGATAAGGTGAAGAGTGAAGTTAAAGAAAAGCACAATGAAATCAAAGATAGAGCGACGTTCCACTATTACAAAGGTTATCTACATCCCGAACTAAAGAAAAGTAGATTAAATGCTAAAAACAAAGAGCAGGTCAGCAAGCCGAATCCAATCAAAAGTTCTACTACGAAACAGTCACAATCTAAACAAAAAAGACCAAAAAGAATACCAGGTAGAAATATTTCACCTAAACCTCCACCGAAAGGAAGGAAGAGATAAATGGAAAACAAATTGAAAGATAAAAAAATATGGATTATAACAGGTTGCTTAGTATTGTTGGCTATTCTAGGTACTTGGTGGTTCTCTTCCGCTCAAGTAGATATCAGTGATATAGAGGATGCCAATGAATATTTTAAAGAAGCGGATGAAGCTGTTGTGAAGTTTCAAGAGGCAAGACTAAGACGAGATAATAAAAACTTGCTAAATATGCTTGAACCTAGCTTAATAAGTCAATATATGACATATTTTAAACCAGAAGAAATCCCTGAACCAGAAGTAGCTAATTTGAGATTGACACAATATACACTTATTCGCTATCCCAAAGATCTAAATACAGTTTACTACAAGATTAACTTTCAAACTCCTGGAGGTTTATCTACTGATGTTCATAAACTAATCAAAACGTCAGATGGTTGGAAGATCGCAGATAAATTTAATCTCCGATTGCACACATTAGAATTTAATATAGAAACGCAGAAAATCACACCTCAACCCGTACGTTATGAATATCAATAAGGAGCTGTGATAATGGAGAGCAAATTAAAAAAAATATGGATAATAACGGGATGCTTAGTTTTATTAATAATCCTAGGTACATGGTGGTTCTCCTCCACCCAAGTAGATATCACCGATATCGAAGATGCCAATGAATATTTTAAAGAAGCAGATGAAACTGTTGTGAAATTTGAGGAAGCTTGGTTAAGACAAGATAATAAAACAAAATTAGAAATGATCGAACCAAACTTAAGGAGCCAGTACCAAAAACTATATGATCCCAATGAAAAACCTTATCCAGAAGTGGCAGCTTTAGATCTAAGAATTAAACAGTATACCTTAGTTCGTTACCCTAAAGATCAAAACACGGTTTATTATCACATTCAATATCAAAGTCCTGGGGGTTTATCTAGTGGTTATCATAAATTGATTAAAACTGCAGATGGATGGAAAATAGCAAATCAATATCACTCTCGATTGCATCGCATAGAGTTTGATATAGAAACGCAGAAAATCACACCTCAACCCGTACGCTATGAATATCAATAAGGAGCTGAATCATGGAGAGCCAACTAAAAAATAAAAAATATGGATTATAACAGGATGCTTAGTTTTATTAATAAATTTGATGCCCGATTTCGGACTATAGAATTTGATTTAGATACTGAGAAAATTCAACCACAACCCGTACGTAAGGAGAAAGTTCTATGAATAAACAAAAACAAAGTCGAGAAATCAATGAACTTCACCAAATTTTTTATATTGTCGCTGCTGTTGCTATCATCGCAACAATCTGGCTAATTAGACAGCTCTTCAACTCTCCCCAACTGTTCGATGAGTGGTTGGGGATTTCTTTTTCAGATGTGGTATGGAATATCATGATGGTGTTAAATGGCGTCCTAATTGCTTTATTTTTAGCAACGTGTATAGGGGCAATGCTACATTATTATCATAAAAAAAGTATCCTTAAAAACTACCACTATCTACGAATTTTACCCCATATCCAAACCCAATTTGACACTGAAGCCATCACCCATATGGTTAATCAACTTGGAGGTACAGAACATCGTTGGATTCAACGTATATTGAGGGGCCGTGAATGGTTCCGCTTCTTCGTTTACAGAGATAAAAATGAGCAAATTTCGTTCTATATCGGCTTCCCCATCCATCGAACTAATGATGTAAAACAGATTATCCAGAGTTGCTACAAAAACGCTGAACTTCACTCGATCCCTTTGACCGAATTACCTTTTCCTTCACAAGAAAAGAAAGGTTATGGGGGGTATTTTAAACCTTTGAAAAATCAAAAAGGCTTGCCCTATCAAGCCATAACGAAAGATCATCTATCTGATATCCTCCTCTCAATGGGAAAAGAATCTTACATCGATATCCTTTTTACCCCCACTTCCACCAGAAAACTTTCACGTAAGATTAAGAAGGCACGTCAGCACATGTTAAAGAATGATATGCGGAAATTCCAACTTGAGGGAATGGAACGGGATTTGTTAAACCGTTTAGAAAAAAGGTTATTAAAGCATCAAAAGGTTTTTAAAGTAAGGGTATCTCTTTGGTCAAGGAGTAAAACTTCCGTTCACACCATTGCAAATCAAGTATCCAGCATGGTACGACTAGGGAACGACTTTATAATCAAGGAGACAAGAAAGTGTCCAATTCGAGATAAAACACCACTTCCTGATATCTTTACATCCACTGTGCTTTTTACTGATAAAGAGCTATCTAACTTTATACATCTACCCGAAGGAAAAACTGTTAAAGAAGAAAAAGAGATTACCACCAGTCATCATATTTATGACTACATCCTCCATTTGAACTCCGCACAGCGTACATTAAAAGACTGGGAATTAAGCAAAGGGACACGTTTGGGTGAGTGGGTACATCCCATTTACAAACGAGATATCCGCATCGATTGGGAGCAATTAACAAAACATTTCCTTTTAACAGGTGCACCTGGTATGGGAAAATCAAGTCTATTGATTGAATTTATTGATGGGATTATTAAAGATTGGCTAAAAGACCCAGAAAACCATCCCGGATTTACATTAATTGACCCCGCACGTGAAACCATTTCTATTATCGAAAATCGATTAGCATATTATGAAAAACAAGGAATGAAGATACCCAAGCATAAAATCAAACACTTTAATTTAACCGATGATACGACCCATACCATTGCTTTAAATCTCTTATATAAAACAAAAGGTCATTCACTCGAGAAAGTAGCTAAATATACAGCAGAGGTTATCCTAGGAACAGCTAAAAGTGATAACCTTACACAAAGTAAAAGACTACTCCAAATGGCAATATGGGCATTGTTAGAAGATACAGAGCAACACACGATTTTAGGCATTGAGGATTTATTTACAAACTCGAAGTTTCGTAAAAAGGTGCTTCAAAATATCAAAGATCCTTATGTAAAACGGTTTTGGGATAGTATCGATGATGATAAAGACTATAAGAGTAAAATTGAAGCCATTTTAAATCGACTGGATCCACTATTAAGTAATAAAAGTATGCGTAGAATGTATTGTCAATTCGAAATGGCACTCGATATCCGAAAATATATGGATGATGGATGTATAGTTTTTGTAGACATCTTAGGAATGAGCGATCAGGAAATTAAAATCATTGTTGGTCACATGATTACCCAGTATCATCTTGTTGCTCAGAAACGTCCGATTGGCTCTAAGCACCATATCATGATGATTGATGAAGCTCATAGAACACAAATTCCAATTATCGCTAATATTATTGCAGAAGACCGGAAGTTTAACTTTGGAATTGGTCTGATCACGCAAGAAGTAAAGCAGATTAAGGATGCTAAATTACTAAACTCTCTTAATTTAATCGGAACCATCATGAGTTGCGCTCAAGGTCAGGGTGCTGAACATATCGAAAAGATGACCGATTCTTATTTCACCCGTTCGATGATTTCTCGACTCCCTGAACGACAAGCGGCTATTTTCACCCGGTCGAAACACGAAGGCAAAAGTCATATTACTACTTGTATTATTCAAAATGAACCTCCTATCGTTTATTTACCAAATGGAAAAGTGGCTAATTATTTAAATCGAGAAAAGGGAATTGCTCAGGAATGGGGTTATAAATGGGGATTAGAGATAATGAAAGAACAAAAAGAGGTTACGGATATTAAAGAGGTTGACCAAATGATAATGAGGTATATGGAGTCAACTTCCAAAACAGAGATTACTCCAGAACCACTTAATATCAAAGGAACGCAAATAAAAGAGGAAAAGATACTTGATAAGTCAATTATGATGGAGGCTTTAAAAACACCGCTTAAAAATAGCCAAGCTATTCCACTATTCGTCTATGCAAGTACGATGATCTCCGCAGAGCAACTTGGTCAACTGATGAATAAGGATAAAAAATTAATTCTTAATAGTATATCTAAGATGAATAAAAAAGGCAAAATGATTATTTCTCATTACAAAGAAAAATCAAAACCACGCATGTATAGCCTTGGGAAAGATGGAAAAAAAGTCGTGGAAGAATTTATCGGAAAAGAAATCACTCTATATGAAAATAAAAATACTCAGTTAGCTCATTATTGGGGAATTAATGAGGTGTTTATCCGTTTATTTAAAGAAATAGGACATGAAGAGGCATTGGAACGATTATTATGGTATAACACCAAAGATGCTACTAGAATGATGTATCAATTATGGGAAGAGAAGGTGGGAATTCAATTAAAAAATGAGGATAAAAAGAAATATCACGATGAAAAAAAGAGACTGCCTAAACCAGATGCGCTTTTAATTATAGACGAAAAACATTATTGGATCGAATATGATAATGGAACAGAATGGAAAGACTTGCTTGTAGATCGATATAAAAAATACATCAAATATATGGGGCAAATAAAAAATGAGGAAATCATACTTTGGTTTACTGATCAGGAAACTAGAAGAGGTTACATGGAGGAGAAGTGGAAAGAGTTCATAAAAGGAGGAGAAAATAAACCAAATATGAAGTTTCTTACCTTAGATGAAGTAAGAAATTTATTGTAGGTCCCATCCTCCCTCAACTTCCATTTAGGAGGTTTGAGGGAGGATTTAGTTTGCTAAAGGAGGACACTAAATGCGTTGATAAATAAGGGGTTAGTCACTTTGTCCTCCAGCCAACTATTATAGTAAATCATATCGGGGGATGATCCATAGCATTTGTATTTTTTTTGTGTTATTATTTGTTTGAGAAGAAACGGCGGGGGACGGGAGGGGGATTTTATTTTCTCCCCCGTCTCCTTACTTAACCTTTACGCTTGCGAGGCGGTTTAGGTCATTTGTTTCTTCTCTTTTTTTCTTGTTCTCCTTGTTCTTGTCCTTCTTCTGTTTCTCCCATTTCTCCATTAGTTCGATTTCTAGTAATGCTACTTCAAGTTTTATTTTCTTCACTTCTTCTGGATGCTTTTCCTCTTGTATTCTCATTTCTAGATTGTGTTTCTCTTCTTCTCTTTTTTCTCTGTTTACTATTAGTGTTCTTTCTAGCTTTTCTTTTGCTTTTATGACTTCTACTTGTTCTTTTAATAACTCTATTTCTTTATCTTTTTGTTTTTTGTTTATCATACTAATGAGAAAAGTAACTGCTGCTGTGATTACTGAACCGAATAAAAAACTCACCAAGTGAATCTCTGTGAAGTACGGTAAATATGTCACTAATAATAGATATGCCATTGATAAATCCCCTTGTTCCCCTCCCCTCCCTTCTATAATAAATTATATTACCTCTAGCGTAAAAAATCAAAATATTTAGGTTTATTTTTTTCTTTCAAAGTATTATAATGACTATAAAAGTAAAAAGAGAAAAGGGGAATAGTATGGCTATTCGTATAAAATTGGCTGAATTGATGGGAAAACATAAATATAATCAGCTCAAAGTGGCAACAGAAACAGGGATTCGCCCCGCCACTGTATCACTTTACTATCATGAAACCATTAAACGTATAGAAATCGAGCATCTAAATAAGCTTTGTAAGCTTTTTAATTGTCAGGTTGGTGACTTGCTTGAGTATGTGGATGAAAATCAATAGGAGGGATTTGGATGTTTTGGAAAAAGAAAAAACAGTATGAAGAGGAAATAAAAAGACTTAAAGAGGAAAAAAAAGATATAGAGGAAACAATAAAGAAAATTGATGAAATAAATAAAAAGTATGAGAAAAAGGGCTGATCTATGCCCTCTTTTTTTACCTCAAAAACAATTTTAATATTTATAATTAAAATGATTCTATGATCCCTTATATTCCACACGATTTCAAAATATAGGAAAGGGACAAGTAAAGTTTTTAATTGTCAACCGGGTGATTGTTTGTATATATCCCAGATGATGATCAAAATAATTAGCAGGAGGTTTTTTTTATGTTGTCCCTATTTAAAAATGATGACTATTACAAAGAAAAAAAGAAAAAACTTGAAGAAGAGCTAAAGTGGATAAAGGAACTGAAAAAGAAAAACGACGAAAGGAGGCAAAAGCATAAAGAAGAATTAAAAAGGATACGACGTGAGTCGTAATCCTCTTTTTTTGCCCAAAAACAACATTCTAATATTTTGTAACGTTATTTTTAACAACTTAGTATAATTTATTGAAAATAAAATTAAAACGATTCTATGACCCCTTATATTCCGTCTCAGAGGGTAATTCTCACTAACTATTCTCCTTCTTTTTCTCTCCCTTCTCCCCATCTCTTTGATGACATTTTGGGGCATCCATTCTCCCTAGCAAAAAATCAATCGATACATCAAAGAAATCAGCAATAATAATCATCTTTTCCATCGAGGGACAATTTTTCCCTTTCTATATTGATTGTAGGATTGTTTGGTAATACCAATTCGGTCAAGATAAAGTGGTGTAATGCTCCACTTTTTTAACGTTATCTGATAATTATGTAAATCGGATAATATGTAAAAGATAAACTCCAATTCAGAAAATGGGGGAATTAGTCTACTTATTTCAAAAAAAATAAAACTGGTTTTTGATTATAGACTAATAAATTAAACTTTGATATTATCAACTTTGAATGCTGATTTAAAAAATATTTTCTGATAAAATTCAAGCATCAAACTTAGAAAAAAACACAAAAAAAGAGTGGCTCCATCTGAGGAGCCACTAATCAATCCGAAAACTAAATCCCAAGGTGATCATAAGGAGAGCTTTGCCGAGCGTCTCTGATCACAGAAAACCTAACAAAAAACCTATCAATACTTAAAACAACAAAAGGAGGATTTGTTCTAGTCAATATTTGCTTTAAAAGCAAAAAAATGATTTGAACTAAATCCAGGCAAAAAGTCAAGAAAGTGAGCTTAAAAAAACACCTTATAGCTAAATAAGGCTTATTTAAGCACAAAAAAGGAGAAATCCAAAAAGGATTTGTTAAGGAGGATTTATTTACACTAAATCCACAATATCTCATTACAATCTTATCTACTCTATTCCTACTAGTCAATATGAAACTTTTGTCGAAATAAATAACACATCGTCAATTATTGCCTATTGAGATTGTATGGATATATTCGGATTGTCCTCCTTCTTTGTGAAAAAATCATAAGGAGGAATTTTTTATGTTTAAAAAAGGCAAAAAGTCAAGAAATGAACTATTATTACCAGCTTTACGGTACATAGTTTCCGATGACTGGATCGATAAATTAGGTCATGATGCGTTTATCGCTTGGCTCAAGTTCCATACTTGGGTCGACCGTGAGGATGCAAACCGAGAATATGATAAAATCCCCTACACCTTAGAAGCGACTTGGAAAAAGTTAGGTATGGGAAAAAAGAAGTTTTATGAAAAAGTAATTCGACCACTTTGGAACTACTATCTCATCGACATTGTTGAATATGATGATTCAAAAAGAAAATCCCAGAAGCCTAAAAATATCATTGTCTATGAATCTCCCATGAACCAGCATGAAACTGAAATTAAACCTCTTGAGAAGTTACGTGACTATGATACGGAATATGGGTCACCTTCCCAATTATTTGGTAGAAAAGGAGGACGACCAACAAGTGATTCTTCTGACCAATTAAAGATGGAAATAGATGTTGACTCAGAAGTAGAAATGGAATCTAACCACCGTTTCCAAATGGAAACCGTCACCGTTTCCAAATGGAAACCGTCCACCGTTTCCAAATGGAAACCGTCCACCGTTTCCAAATGGAAACCCAATAACTATACAAATAATCATACTAATGAACCAAATAAACATAATAATGATTCTAATAATCTAAATAACGATACAAATAAACAACAACGACCTAATAATATAGATTCTAATGATATAAAGAGAGTGTCCAAAGAAGATCAAAAAGAAGTCGTCGTCGTTTCTTTGTCGAATTCGGTTTTAATTTCAATTCAAAAGAAATGGAAAGAGTATTGGAACCAAGATTTAAGTGAAAGTCAAATCAAATCACTTTGGAATGGAGTAAATGAGGCTTTACAAAAAGGTAATGATGAGGTTTCTCTGAAAGATCGTATTTTCGAAGTAATGAAGTATATTTATACAAAATATCCAATCTCCAATATCAAAACTAGCCCTTATAAACTGGTAACTAGAGCTATTATGGAAAACTGGGAAATTTGGATTCCTGAAGAAGATGAGGAAAAACAAGAAGAGAAATCACCAGTCCGAAGATCTAGCACTTATGCCAATAGCCATTTTAATAAAAACAAATCTACTGATTCAATAAGTACTAAAGCTATTTCAGAAGAAGATATAAGAAAAAAAATAGAGGAAATGAAAATAAATCGAGAGACAAGCTCTCACCTGATGAAACAAGAACTAGAACGATTGAAAGATGAATTAAGTAAAGAACAATCTAGTTCTTTTCCAAACTATACTTTGATTGGCTCTTTAGAAAGACAAATTGAAGCCCTAGAAAAAAAGCTATATCAAAACACCTAATCTACTTATATTTTGTCTGACACGATTTTTTGTTGGAATCTACCAAAATTATAAATAGAATCGATTTCTAAGAGCTGTAGAATCGTTCTGAGATCACAAAATAAACAATGGTCGAATCCTGTATATATTATAAACAGATCTAACTCGAAAACTATTGATTTATCAAGAAACCGTCATAGACAAAATTTAAGGCACCTAAGAGCCGTTTTATATAGGATTATAATAATTTATATCTAACTCAAATTTCGACGCGAATTTACAACATTAGATTCGCTATAATGGCTATTCAAAATGTTTATCAATACCTGACTAAAATAACCCAATTCATTTTTCGAAAAATAAAATATGTTTCGGTTAGTTTCCTATTGCTTTTTTATTTTATCCAGTTGGATTACGGAATATACCTATAGTTATTTTTAGACTGGTGAGTCAAAGTGAAATAAAAAAGAATGGTCTAAAAGAGCCATCCTTTACTTATGGTAGTGATCCATTATATCAACAGGCGGCGAAATCGTTTACCTTGCTGCAATCCTTCCTTCATAGGATAGACCACTCTCAAACGTTCGCCAAATTCACTTGTTGACATATGCCCGTGCAATTGAAGTATGCGATTGAAAGATACTCAGATCAAACGGGTATGTCAGAAAATGAGATAGTAAAAAGAGAAGTTTTAGAATTTCTTATAAGTACAGGGATAGAAATCCGAATGCCAACAGAAGAGGAACAGAAAGAAAGAGAGGAACGTAAGAAAAAATACTGGAGAAACAGGAAAAAGAAAACGGAAGAAAAGAGATAATTTTTTTATAGCGTCCATTAAACGTCTATTTTTTTGGGCGTTTTTTTTGAGGGGAGAGGGTGAGTGCAACGGGAGTGGGGTGCTGATGAGAGGATGAGGAAGGAGAGATGGAACGAGTAAGCAAGTCATCTCTCGGAGATGACTATATAAGTATTTATTGGAATGGTTAAAATGTATAGTTTTATTAACCATTTTAGTGGATATTCTATTAACTATTTTATGCGTCATATGGATTTTGAAAATTTAAATTAGATACCAATCCGTTAGATAACATGTAAAGGATATAGTTATCTAGAACGCTAGCAAGAATGCTAGCAAAAATTATCTCCAAACTGTTATTTAATACCCAAAAAATAACCTCAATATATACGTTGTAAAGGTTATTTTTTATTTTATTGTTTACAAACGTTAACATTCGGGAAACCATTGTCGTTACTCAAATAGTTCATATAATCAAAACCGATAATAAATCATTTTCCATTATGAATTGACAAAATTGTTTACGTATGTTAACGTTGGGTTGTGCGAATCAAAATATTATAATTGGAGGGGTTTAGATGGGTATCTTCAAAAATCCATCTCATGGATTTGTAACTAGTAATCCGGTTTATGTAGCTTACCCAATTCTCGGATTGGATGTTGGTAACAAGGATATAAAAAGCGTCTTTGAAACGCTTAGGAACACCATGAAGATTCCTAATATCTTAGCACCTATGCCAGAAAAGCGGGATATTATCAATGAATCGATTTTTACAGATTCTGTATCGAAGGAATCTAAGAAGGATTTGCTCCTAGAGAATATTCACTTTTATATCGATTCACCAGCAGTTAGCAGGGAATTTAATCGACAATTCTATGCAGCAGGAAAATTGGCAACCGAACAGAAAACTAAATGGGAGATCAGGGAGAAGACAAAGAAACATGATAATGATCAAATCATAATCAATGCTCTTGTTACTGCTGCAATTCGAGCTTTAGAATATTTCAAAGTTGAAAACAATACTGTCCATTCAAAGATGGTTCTCTCCATCAGTCTCCCAGTTGATGAAACAAAAAACAAAGAAGAGTTCAAATCTAAATTCAAGGACCATAAACATACTATTAAATTTCTGGATGTCCCCCATTTTCAAAATATTACTGTATATTTAGAGTTTCCAGAGGTCTATACTCCTACTGAGTGTCTTTCCGGGATCATTGATCTCTCAATCGCTGAAGAAACAAACGTACACATTGCTGACTCTTCTCTCATTAAAAAGAAGATTCTAGTTCCCGACTTTGGTGGAGGCACTTTTGACCTGATTTTAGTGGAAAATGGGAAGATTAAAAAAGCACGTACACATAAGATCGGGATTAATGAATTCATCCAACAAATTATGGATGAGTTTGAATCTAAACATGACTTTGCGATGACTTCAAGAGAAAAAGTTGTAGAAAGAATGAAGGATTTAGAAAATCCATATCAATATAAGGTATATGGAAGATGGGTAGATTTTAAGGATATCGCAATGAAACATTTCTTTGCTTGCGCACAATCTATCTATACCATAATTGACAGTGAGTGGAAGAATACAGATGATATTGATCTAACTTTGTGGATTGGTGGAGGTTCGATCCCTACTAAGTCTCACCTCCAAACTATCAATAATGATAAATATGCTTTTAAATTCGTGGATCCCATTCCTAGACCTACTATTGAACGTATCAAGATGGAAGAGCAAGGGCGAGAGTTTCCACGAGTTCCAGATGAAGAAATAGTCATTTACTTAAATGCACGAGGAAATTACAAACTAGCAAGGAGAATGGAGAAAAAGCGGCAGGAAAAAGCTCTGCAAGGATGATAGAAAATGTCTAAATCAAAGGCAAAAAAAAGAGGCGATGTGATCGGATTTCGAATACCTCTATCCATCTCAGACGAGGAGCTGGCAATGATTAACCAGCTCCATTCGTCTAAACAAACTGGTGTTATCTTTTTTGATAAAATCAAGGATTTGGTAAATGCCAGAAACCGATTGACTTTACCCTTAGATTCCCCACTTTCACCTCAAGAAGAAGAGAAATTAAATAATCCAATCGTGCAAAAGATGTTAGCAAATATATGTATTGCCCTTTTAAGAGAAGAAGTACCCTCAATTTCTATGGGTACTCCACAAGTTCTAACATCTTCAGACCAACCTATTGAACAAGAGATGAGTTTTGATGAAAAATGGGATGAAAGTGATGAACTGGATGATTTCTTGGAACAATCATTAGATGAATTAGATATATAGAGAGACGTTCTAAATGAGCGTCTTTTTTATTCATAACGAAAAAGAGCGCCCTGCCGGACGCTCTTCCCCGGTGCGAATCAATTCAATCTCTGGAGAGATTCAAATTAAGTATAGCTTAAAATCAATAAAATATCTAGAAACCATCTGATATTCAAACAATAGTGCGGAATTGAACTAAATGGTTCCAATTCTTTTTTAGCTGTATATGAAATGGTATCACTCCTGATCAAACAAGTCTAACTGAACATGGTTAATAAAATATGGTAAAGATGATTTTGTACTTAATGAAGAAAGTAAATAGGGATTTTTTAAAGTTTCTTCAGGATCTAGCTCAATCCAAGAAAACTTTTTTATGGGTCTTTTTCTTTCTTTATCACGAAATTCAATTCCAAGAAACAAGAAGTTATTTTTATCAATTAAGGCTATATGAGAAGTAGGTGAATGAATTTCAGGTTGGAAGTCAACGATAATTTCTTTGATTTCTTCACGTGGTAGGAAATAACGGGCTCCTAAAAAGCTCTTGATTTCAATGGGAGGGCTTTTACCTTTTAGCCATTCTTCCAATTTAAGACGTAATACATGCTTTGCCAGCATTTTAGATGAACGAGATATTGTACAATTCCCTTTTTGATAGTGGGCAAAATAAACTTTCCCTAGTTTACTTTTCCGAATGACTAGACGATGTTTACATTGTGGACAAATATATTTTTGATATGGTTGTGCTTGTTCTGGCAAAGTGATTCTTTTATTTATATTTAAAGCATACGGAATAGTCCCATATTTATTTCGGTGATATGCTCTAATCTTCAATAAAAGACCACCTTTTCTAATCCTTTTGATATTTAGTTTCCCTTAATCCCCTATTCCAAAAGTATTTAATTGATAAATAAAAAAGACGTGGTTTATCTACAGTCTGATTTAAATAAGTTTCTTTTTATCATCTCGCTTTATAATTTCTACTTTTTAATCAAATTATTAAGTTGTTTTAGTGTATTTGTATTCATTAAATAGATAAACGAAATAATTATAAGTATATTTTATACTATATTATACATTTTTAGAATGTTGAAATGATTATACCAAATGTGTGAAAATTGAAAATGTAATAGTTCAATTATATAAATGAATAATCTAAAAAAATATATGTTAGGAGAGATAGCAGTGAACGAATTTCATTTGCTTACTGAGTGGCAACTTAAGACCGAATCCTCAAATATACCAATTTACTTGTACTTTATGCCACAGAAAAATCAGGAAAAAGGTTTAATTGAAAGGGATACAGCCAATATGAAATATTCTATAACTAAACAAAATGGGTTTATTATAGAGAGTGCTGCCCATCTTCTTGGATCATTTGAGGAGATCAGGTCTTGGGGAGATATAACTCCTATTAAATATGAATATCGTTGCATCGATTTGAATTCATCAACGGAGCGGCGTTTATTAGAGCGTTTATTATCTCGAAGTTTGGAGCGAGCACAAGATAACAAAAAATTCAATGCAAGACGACATAAGATCGTTCCCAAAAATTGTGAGATTGTTGATGATTTTGAGATAAGAAGAACATTAGAGTTTGACATCAAAGTTTCTCCTAAAGGTTCGATTTTTATTGGGTTTGATATATCACATGAGTTTACTCATAAAAAAAGCTTATACCAAAAGAACAATCGAATTTAATTAGTCCTAACTGCAAGGTAAAAGACATTGTATTTGGTAGAACCTATTTTTTCAAGGAAGTTTTAGATAAATCTATCTCGTATCCACATCTTTCAAGTGGAGAAAATCTTATTGATTATTATAAGAATAAAGGCAAAGGAAGATACGTAGAAACTCTCAGAACTGATACTCCTGCTGTTTCCTGTGCATCTAAAGAGGGTGCTGAACCTGTACCTTTTATTCCTCAATTACTTAAGATCGTTTGTTCATGGGATAAGGTTCCGATTGAGGTAAAGAAGAAAACTAAAATGTCTACTGATATTCGAATGAATGTATTGTTGGAAATGATGGGAGATGCCTTGGCAGGATGGAAGCAAAATGCGATTTATTTTCCTATTGAGTATAATAAGCGTGGACTTTTGGCAATTGAAAAAGGGTATCGTATAAAGCAGCTAAAATCACCTAAACTCCAATTTGGAAAAGGTGTGAAAGGATTTTCTGTATTTAAATCACTTTTAAAAGGTGGAGTAATATTCCCTCCTTCTCAACCGATTGAATGTCAATTTATTGTGGATTCACAAATTGGTTCAAGATTTATCAGGGATTTTAATGGAAAGCTTGATTTTCCTTTGTTTAGAAAGTTGTCTTATCTATCAAATCAATTAGGAGTTCCCATGATAAGATCAAGTTTTGAGAGTGGACAAATTGTTTCAATATGCTTTGATGATCCAGTTAGTTTTCGTATGAAACTTCAGAATATAAGGGAACATATGAATCCTATATACCCGATTATTATTGTTGGAAAAAAAGAAAATATAAACAAAAAAATAGGGCCTGATCAGGCTGATTACTATACCTTATTCAAACGGGAATTAGGTAGAGAGTATAAACTTTCTACTCAAGTGGTTACTTTTGAAACAAGTGAATATCAAAGTAAGAAGAAAGATCAAAGGAAAAAAAGGGAAGATTTAGAACGTGTCTATATGAACATCTTGCTAGGTATTTATGTCAAAATGGGTATTTATCCTTGGAAGCTAAGTGAGCGTCTTCATTCTGATTGTTTTGTTGGCTTAGATGTTTCTCATGATAAAGAGCTTCATATAACAGGAATTATTCAGGTCGTTGGAAAAGATGGATTGCCACTATGGACAAAACCTCTTTCTAATTCGGAAAGAGGAGAAGTCATTCGACGAGAAACAATCGAAGAAACCATTTATAAGACATTAGATAAATTTAAGAAAATGAATGGTAGACTTCCTAAACATATTACATTTCATCGGGATGGTTGTGGCCATCAAGTTGAACTAAAGGTAATTAGCGAATTGCTAGATCATCTACAAATCAAATATGATTATGTTTCAATTGAGAAAAAGATAAATCGGCGGATGGCATATAAAATGGAAGAAAAGAAATCTAAATGGTTAAATTCGATGGATTTTGCATATGTGAAAGATGAAGAACGATATGCTTACCTTTGTACGACGAATCCAAGTGAATCTGTTGGAATGGCACAACCTTTTCGTATTACTCAATGGACGAATGACATGAACTTTGATCAGATAATCGAGGATATATATAAATTAACATTCATGAATATTCATGCTATAAATAAATCGAGATTACCTTCGACAATTAACTATGCGGACAAAAGTGCAAGCTTCTTTGCAAGAGGGATGCTTCCATTAGATATAGAAATGCCCATACAGTCGGTATAAGTTATTGGAAAAGCGTAGAGGTGTTAATTAAAAGAGGGTGGAGCTAACTAATTTGATACCATTCTCTTTTTTTATTTGTCTTACACAACAGTACTAGAATGAGTAACCTTGTCATTTAGTATTCGTCTTGAGAGAAAGGAATGTGATAAAAATTCATGGACAAACATACAGCCCAAGAGCTTCTGTTGTGTATTAACCCAACAATCGAAGAAATCAGGATGCAATAATTCCATAGAAAGGGTGGCTGAAGTCAATTGGGAACACTACATACATAAACCACCGCCAATCATTCAAAATGAAATCAAGTATATGATACTATCCTAATTTACAGGGATGTAAAATCAGCCTTAACCTTTACTGAAGATATTGGAGATAAAAAACTACTTAAAGGCTATGTTGTTAGAAAAAGCCAAGAGATGAAAACAATGAGATAATTATACTCGAATAAGAGAAGCATTTCTGTTAATTGTACAAAACCCAAATAAGGAGGTAACGTAGGTCTGTCCGACAAGACCTATGAGTATCCTCAGCTCAGGATGAATATGAACGAGTCATCCCTGAGCTCCTGTATAAACACGAAATGACTTGAGTTACCTATATGGTTTTCTCAAGTCATTTTACATTTGTTGGACTGATGATACCAAAAACGGTGTTCACTATCCCTTCCCTTATTCATAGAGTTAACTATTTTAGGTATGATGCCATACCCCTGTTAGCTTCCATTATTATTCCATCCATGTTTCTGCCCATTTTTGCATTTCATTCATGATTGGTTCTAATGCATGCCCTTTATCTGTAAGTACATATTCAATGCGTACAGGCATTTCAGAGTAAACGTTCCGAGAGAGAATTCCTGCTGCTTCCAGTTCCTTTAATCTTTCTGTTAACATTCGATCACTCATCTCAGGAATGACGTCTTTTATTTCCTTAAATCTTTTACTTCCACTAAGCAGTACATGAATAATTAACCCCGTCCATCGTTTGCCGATGATTTCAAAAGCGGCTTCGAACTTGGGGCAAATCTGCAAACCTTTCATGATATCCCTCCTTAAATTACTTTATCATGGTTACTTGACAAAAGTAAGTATATATCGCATATTATACTTATATAAAGTAAGTTAATTATATTATATAATTAAATTTAAGGAAGGAAGTATATAACATGAGTTTAGGCTTGCTTATCATTCGCTTAGTTGTAGGTCTTACATTTATGGGACATGGGTTACAAAAACTGTTTGGATGGTTTGGGGGACATGGATTGAAAGGGACTGGAGGTTGGATGGAATCTATCGGGATAAGGCCTGGCATATGGATGGCTTTTCTGGCAGGGTTAAGCGAACTTATTGGAGGATTTTTGTTTGCTGCAGGCATATTTATGCCTATTTCATCCATTTTGATCGTGGGAACCATGCTGGTAGCTATCTTCAAAGTCCATGGACAAAATGGTTACTGGAGTACCAGCAATGGTTTTGAATATAACTTGATCCTCATTGCGGTTGCAATTGGCATTGGTTTGATCGGAGGGGGTAACTACACGCTTGAATTGTTATGGAAATAAAATAGGAATACTATAACCAAATTTTTAGAAAGATGAGAGCAAAACATGATTAAAATTTATCCTGTTGCATCTCTATTTACATCAGATCTGGGGTGTTAAGAAGCAATATTAGTTTATCATTCGCTAAATATTATGGCCCAAACAATAGCAGTTTCGGACTGATGTGTGTCCTTAACGATGATTTTGTCTAGCCGTTGATGGGTTTTATAAATGGAGTCATCATGTTAAAAGGTCAACTAGAACATGAAGAAGTAAGAAATTGAAAGGAAAATGAAAAATGGCTAACAAAGCAACAACAGGTATTCACCACATTACAGCAATTGTCGGAAATCCACAGGAAAACGTTGATTTCTATGCAGGTATTCTGGGTTTACGATTAGTTAAAAAAACAGTTAATTTTGATGATCCAGGGACTTATCATCTCTATTTTGGAAACGAAGGGGGACAACCTGGGACAATCATGACGTTTTTTCCATGGTCAGGAGCTTATAGAGGACGGATCGGGACCGGTCAAGTCGGTGTAACTACATTTGTAGTACCCGAAAACGCTTTCGATTTCTGGGAAAAACGACTCACTGCATTTAAAGTTCCATTTAAAACAGAAAGACGATTTAGCGAAGATTATCTTCAATTTGATGATCCTCATGGCCTAAAACTCGAAATTGTTGCAAGACAACAGGGGCCTAAAAGCCAGTGGGAATTTGATGGAATCACTCAGGATGAGGCGATCAAAGGATTTGGAGGGGCTATCCTTTTAACAGCTTCTCCTTATCAAACAGTGGAACTGCTTGAGCAAGTCATGGGATTTGAAAAAATCGGAGAAGAAGGGAATTATGTAAGGCTTCGTACCAAAGGCGACCTTGGCAATGTGATAGATATTAGACTGACAGCAAGCCCGAGAGGCCTGATGGGAGTCGGTACGGTTCATCACATTGCATGGCGTGCAAAGGATTTTGAAGATCATCAAGAGTGGCGATCTCATTTAGAGGAAAATGGTTTTCACCCGACGGAAATTCTTAACCGTCAATATTTCAATGCGATCTATTTTCGTGAACCAGGAGGCTTACTATTTGAAATTGCTACAGATCCTCCTGGATTTGACCGTGATGAGCCAGCTGAAAAGATGGGCGAGCAGCTGATGTTGCCACCATGGCTTGAGGTGCATCGTGAAAAAATCGAAGAGGTTCTTATTCCTGTTACAATTCGAGAATTGAAGGAGGATCACTCATGAAGCATTTTTTTCATAAAGGAAACGACTTAAGTAAGCCAACATTATTGCTCTTGCATGGCACTGGAGGAACAGAAACGGACCTATTGCCAGTAGCTGGTATGATTGATGATACTGCATCGGTTTTAGGCGTTCGGGGAAATGTAATTGAAAATGGGATGCCACGTTTTTTCCGAAGACTTGCTGAAGGTGTTTTCGATGAACAAGACCTTGTTTTTCGAACGAAGGAATTATACGAGCTTATCGATACGGCTGCAAAGGATTATGGATTTAATCGAAACAATGTGATCGCTGTTGGTTACTCTAATGGGGCAAACATTGCGGGCAGTCTTCTATTTCACTATGAAGACGCATTGAAAGGAGCCATTTTATTTCATCCGATGGTTCCACGGCGAGGAATTGAATTACCGAAATTAAGTGGAACGCCTGTGTTTATAGGAGCGGGATCAAACGACCCCATTTGTAAACCAGAAGAGACAAAGGAATTAGCCGAAGTATTGGAACGCGCTGGTGCCACTGTCCAGATTCACTGGGAGAGTTTTGGTCACCAATTGACCCAATCTGAAGTTCAAAAAGCAGCTGCCTGGTACTCTCAACTAATGTAATTTAGCAGCTTAGCCTTCGAAGTGAGTTATTTAATAATCATCTGGAACATTCGCTTGTTTAGCAATAATTAATCAGTTGTTTGACAATATAGTACTTTTTCTCACGAACTAGATTAGCAAAATGACGAGCAACAGACTCGGCTTTTTCCTTGCTTTGGATATCATATTACCCAATATTATGATAGAAAACTATGGTGATCTGGCAGAAGCTCTTATACCAATATTTGATTCTTTATGGAATGCAGCTGGGTTACCAGAATGTCCTAGAGGTCTTATTAATTCACTTAGGGAGTTATAGTCACAAAAGATGGGGAACTTAATCCCCATCTTTTTTTTCGTCTTCAAATAAGTCCTCGATCCCATTTAATTGAAGCCCGGCTTTTTGAAACGTCTCTTTAATGTCAATCAGATAGTCTATTGTATAAGTTTTTGAGCCAATCATATATTTAGATATTATCTGTGGCGGTACTCCCGACTTTCTAGCTAACGTTGCTTGTGTCCAGCCTAGCTGAGCTAGATACTTTTTGATTGAAAATCTTCTTTTACCCATTTTTTTAAAAACTCCTTTATCTTTGATCTTTGATATTTTATAATTTATGTAAATAGGGTATATAATAAGTAGACGGAATAATCCAAATGTATCTCCAAAACAATATATGTTTTTTTTATCCTCAGCTCAATTTAACCACTTCATATCTATTTTCCCTTTTATATAAAAAACAAAATTCACTCTCAAATATCTATTAAAAAGAGGGTGATAGAATTATTGAAAAATACCTACAGAATCTAAATATATCTCCTAGTGATATCCAACCTAGCTTAAAATTCCTAGCCCGATTGCAAAACAACCACCTTCAAAGAATTCCATTCTCAAATATCGACTTCTTCCGATCTGGACCAAGTTGGATAAACTTTGATGATTATCATTCACTTATTGATCCAGTATTAAAAAGGTCTGGTGGAATCTGTTTTCATTTGAACTACTCTTTTTACTGTCTGCTTAAATCTATTGGATTCGATTGCCATCTAATTGGTTGTTTCATCAATGAATCAGATATCGATCACATGGCCATAGTGGTTCATTTGGATGATCAACTTTATTATGTCGATGTCG
>NZ_KZ845672.1 GCF_003313465.1 Thermoflavimicrobium daqui | reverse complement strand
GCAATGTGTTTAGCTGACGGATACGAATCGGTCGAGGGCTTAACCTACTTACTCTCACTCTGACTTCATTTCCTTTCTAATTTTCAAGGTGTGTGATTCACACATCTAAATATTGTCCCAGAATCACAGATTCTGGGAAACGTCTGGTGATTATAGCGAAGGGGTTCCACTCGTTCCCATCCCGAACACGACAGTTAAGCCCTTCAGCGCCGATGGTACTTGGGGTGCAGACCCCTGGGAGAGTAGGTCATTGCCAGGCAATCTAAAAAGGAGCTAACGCATAATCTTATGCGTTAGCTCCTTTTTAACGTGTTCGTAGGTCAAAGTAAAAAGCTAATAGTTATTTGCGAGACAGTAAGAGATACAATGGGATAGTCAAATTGCTCTATGGGGAAATTAATCATCTCGATGTTTCCATGAAACAAACGTATCTATGGTTCTCCTAGGTGAAAAGGAGTAGATGGTTTATTCCCGGCAGGCACGCAACTTTGGTACCTGTTGTTTACTTAGAAATCTAAGAGAGCTTTCTGACCAATTGGATCGAATACAGAAAGCAAACACTTCTATATGTGGGAGCTTCTTATCTCTGATGGTAGGAAATGCCCACTTCAAAGCCATAGCAAAAGTGGGATAGGTTTATTGGGGTTCCTAAAAAGTATCTTAGAGAACCATTAAAGGCCTTACCTTGAAAAAAGAAATAGATTATAAAAAACTATTGACATGATCTAATATATCTGATAGAGTTATTGATGTCGCTGCTGAATTATGAAAGCAATTACGGTCAAAAAAAATAAAAAAAGAACTTGATAATAAGAGAAAGTTATGTTAGAATAGAATACGTTCTCGTTAAAATTATTCCTCAGTAGCTCAATGGTAGAGCGCCCGGCTGTTAACCGGTAGGTTGCAGGTTCGAGTCCTGCCTGGGGAGCCATGCTTCCATAGCTCAGTCGGTAGAGCGCTTCCATGGTAAGGAAGAGGTCACCAGTTCGAGCCTGGTTGGAAGCTCCATCTGGCCCGTTGGTGAAGCGGTTAACACACCAGCCTTTCACGCTGGCATACAGGGGTTCGAATCCCCTACGGGTCACCAAAAAGACTAGAGAAATCTAGTCTATTATATGGACGGTTAGCTCAGCTGGGAGAGCACCTGCCTTACAAGCAGGGGGTCGGCGGTTCGATCCCGTCACCGTCCACCATTATGGAGGGATACCAAAGTGGCCAACTGGGGCGGACTGTAAATCCGCTGGCTTTGCCTTCGTAGGTTCGAATCCTACTCCCTCCACCATTTTTTGGGAAGTAGCCAAGTGGTAAGGCAACGGACTTTGACTCCGTGATGCGTAGGTTCGATCCCTACCTTCCCAGCCAAAATAAGAGCCATTAGCTCAGTTGGTAGAGCATCTGACTTTTAATCAGAGGGTCGAAGGTTCGAGTCCTTCATGGCTCACCATTTTGCGGAAGTGGCTCAGGGGTAGAGCATCGCCTTGCCAAGGCGAGGGTCGCGGGTTCGAATCCCGTCTTCCGCTCCAATTAAGCAAAAAACCATCAATGTAAAATTGATGGTTTTTTCTTTTGAAAAAAATAAATATGATATAGCTTAGTACAGTACAAAAGCCCTTGGAAAAACCGACAGGTATTCGCCAGGGCTTTTGTTTTTGAAGTTTCGTTGTAAAACATCAGAGAGCATGAATGGATTTACAATTGTGGAGACTGGAGGGAACCCGTAATTAGAAAAATCATCCATTTTTTATTTTTAAAATGCATGTATGGATCTAAAGGCCCTGATTAAAAACATGGTTTTCAAAACAATAGGCAGTCTTGAAGCAATTACACAAACAAAATTAGATCTTATCTTATCCCTATAACTAGATAAAGTGAACTTTCTCTTTATCCTTTTTAAAGAGATAAGAAAAAGATAGTTCCCTCTACAACTAAGTTAATCTCTGTTTATAATAATATTTCGAATTAAAATAAGTCAATGCTTTAAACGCAAATTCAAATATATGTTTTAAAGTTGTATTTATATATCTATATATATTTATTTTCAGCATACTGCATCATTCGATTGGAAAGCCAGATCATATCTAGAGTTGGAGTGAATCGTTTTTGTGTAGGATCGACTTTTGCGCTAAACCTTTAGCAGAAGTGAGTGAGGAAGTGATGAGCAGATGATTAAGAGGGCTACTTCTATTTTAAGATCAGATTGCCTTCTGAATTAGGCTCTTATAATTCCCTATATACTTCCACTTCCATCCCTATTAGTCCATAAAAACTCTTAAGTTTTGCCATTAAGTCCTTTCGTTCTTTTAAGGAAGAAATTGGTCCAACACAAAAGCAATCAATTCTTACGTCTAGAAATGGTCTAGGACTTTAACCGTATGATATAACAGGATCTAAAATGTATAAATTGTTTATATAAAGGTATTAAAATATTTATTAATGGTTTTTACTTCGATTTTCTTATTCGCTTTTGGTAACAATATTTCTGTAGCTTTACTATCCAGTTTGTACTCCAAGGATTCTCTTGAATAGTATTTTTCCTTTCGCTTTTTACTTCTTGATTCAAAGAAGCGAAAATCGTCCAGTTGGAAAAGGAAAACCTAATAGGAATATTCATTTTGGGTGTTTTTTTATACCTTTTTTTGAATAAATATTACAAGATTTGTAAAATTTTATTTGCTATGCTAGACTTAAATAAATAATGATTAGAAAGGGTTTATTGCATCATGAAAAAGAAACCGATTTCAATTATTGGCATGCCACTAGATCTAGGCCAAGGGCGCCGTGGTGTAGATATGGGGCCAAGTGCGATACGTTATGCGACAGCTCAAGATGAATTAATTAAACTCGGGTATGAAGTTGAAGATTTAGGTGATATACTGACATCGAGTCCAGAGTCTTCTGTTATTGAACATCAAAACTTAAAATATTTAAAAGAAGTTTCCCTAGCATGTGAACAACTAGCTGATTCAATCTCAAAAGTTGTAGAACGTGATCGCTTTCCACTTGTTTTTGGGGGAGACCATAGTATAGCGATTGGGACTATCGCTGGTGTTGCGAAACACTATGAAAATTTAGGAGTTATTTGGTATGATGCTCATGGTGACCTAAATACAGGAGAAACTTCTCCATCAGGAAATATTCATGGGATGTCTTTAGCTGCAAGTCTGGGAATTGGGCATCCAGCCTTAGTGAGATGTGGAGGGTATGCTCCAAAAGTACGCCCTGAAAATGTAGTACTTGTTGGAATTCGTGAATTAGATCAAGGAGAAAAAGAGTTAATTCGCGAGTTAGGAATTCGTGTGTTTACTATGCATGAGATTGATCGATTAGGTATGGCTAGAGTAATGGATGAAGCTATTCATATCGTTTCGAAAAATACTGATGGTGTTCATCTTAGTTTAGACCTTGATGGATTAGATCCCAAAGACTGTCCAGGAGTAGGTACCCCAGTACCAGGTGGCATTAGTTATCGTGAAAGCCATCTAGCTATGGAAATGCTAGCTGAGGCGAATAAAATTACATCAGCTGAATTCGTCGAAGTCAATCCAATCTTAGACCAATCAAACCAAACAGCAAAAGTTGCTGTTGCTTTGATTGGATCACTCTTTGGAAAAAAGATTTTATAACGATAGTGAAAGCGCGATCTTTTTATTGGATCGTGCTTTTTTTATCCAATATTTTTGTGACAAGTTTATTTCACAAGAATGTAATTTATTTTATACAAGATAAATTATTTATGATATAAATTGTTATATATAATCAATTGTTTTATTTAATTATATAATCTTACGAGGTTGCCCTCTTATCCAGTCGCTTATCGTTTTTGAACTCACTCTCCCTAAAGGTTTGAGAAAAGTCGATCCTACATAAGGTTAGTTAGTTTTAAAACCTTTATTTTATGCAAATGGAGAAAGTGACAGATTTCTCTTTCTTTACACTTAGAGGATCATCTGTTATGCTGGATGAAAAAAGCAATTTTCAATTATTTAAGGATATCTATTGTTCAAATCATTGTTAGATATAATTGTTCTTTATATTTATTAAACATGGATGTTTAACCAGTCTTTACAAGTACTGGTTTTTTATTTTTCATCTTACCTTCCTTTCTTGTTTAAAGGCATTTCTTTTTTACAATAATTGTCGCATAATGAATACTTGAAAGTATGAAAGGTTTTTAGGATAGGCTGTTTGGTAGCATACTAGTAAATGTGAATGAAATTAATGGAGGCATTTGATGAGTCCATGGGAAATTATGACACGATATATAGGTGACTTAATAGATATATCCATTGTTAGTTATATCATTTATCGTCTGCTTGTTCTGCTTCGAGGTACTCGAGCCATACAACTCGTTCAAGGAATTATTGTCTTAATTATCTTTTGGGTAGCTAGTCGATTTTTACACTTAACAACAGTTCGTTGGTTAATTCAAAATTTGTCATCTGTTGGTCTATTGGCAGTTATTATTATTTTTCAACCGGAAATACGCAAAGCATTAGAGCAATTAGGCCGTGGAGGTATGTTTTTTAATCGAAAAAAACAGTTCCAACATAAGTTAGTTTCAAAAATTACCACAGAGATTAGTAAAGCAGCTGCGCATTTATCAAAGCGTCAGATTGGTGCTTTAATTATTATCGAAAGAAAAACTGGGCTATCTGATTATATTGAGACGGGAATTTTACTAGAAGCTAGACTGAGTGCTGAACTTCTAAAAAACATCTTTCTTCCCAATACACCCCTCCACGATGGAGCTGTAATCATTCGCGATGGTCAGATCATGGCAGCTGGTTGTTATTTACCACTTTCTGAAAACCCGTTTATCAGTAAAGAGCTAGGTACTCGACATCGAGCTGGTCTTGGTTTAAGTGAAATTTCTGATGCGGTGATAGTAATTGTTTCCGAAGAAACTGGCGTCATTTCAGTTGTAACTCATGGTAAACTGGATAGAGGTTTTAATGAAGAACAGTTGAACTTACGCCTTCTGGAAGAGTTGAAATCACCGAAGAAAAAAAGTAGATGGAGTACCTTCTGGATAAGAGAAAAGGAGGGTACAGCAGATGAATAAATGGATGGATAACGATATGGTTTTACGCTTCCTTTCCATTGGCCTTGCTGTCGTTCTTTGGCTATCAGTAGGAGAAGGTTCTTTTTCACTTGGACAAGACCATAATTTTGCTTCGTCACAAACACGCGTTGAAGTACCCATCGAGGCAAAGTATGATCAAAGCAGGTTTGAGATTGTTAAGATTGTTCCAAGTAAGGTACAGCTAACATTAACAGGTGACAAATATTTATTAGAACGGTTATCTTTAGATTATCGTGTGTTTGTTGATCTAAGAAATTTGGGGTCAGGAAAACACCATAATATCCCTTTGCAAATCCAAGGGATTCCATTAGGAATTGACAAAAAGTTAAGCCCTGATAGTGTTACCGTGGTGATGGAACCAAAACTTAAAAAAGAAATGCCAGTTCAAGTAGATATCATTGGTAATGGGAAAGATGGTTTTAATGCAAGTACAGCAATCGTTAATCCAGAAAAAGTATTAATTAGTGGAACGAAAGCCGAGCTTGATGAAGTAAAATCAATACGCGCTGTGGTACAAGTAGATAATTTAAATAAGACCTATAAAAAAGATATACGCCTCCAACCTTATGGAGAGCAAGGGCCTTTAAGCTTAAATCAGATTTCAGTTACACCGGAAGTGGTTCATGTGGAGATACCGATTAGTACTCCAAATAAAAAAGTTCCGTTAAAGGTGGAAGTTGGTAAAGACCCACCATCTGGTTATGCAGTTGAAAGCTTATCATGGAAAGAAAAGGATATTACCGTATATGGCCCACCAACCTATCTTGATGAACTCGACTTCTACTCTGGAATTAAGCTAGATCTGTCAAATGTGACGAAAGATCAGAAGATACGTATGCCGATTTCCATTCAAAATCCGATCATAAAAGTGGAACCCAAAGAGATCGATATCTATGTTAAAATGGTTCCATCTAAAACGAGAACAATTGATCATATCCCTATTCAAATTGCCGGAGTTGGAGATGGACTAAACGCGAAGTTTGTTCAACCCCAAGATGGAAAGATTTCTATAACCTTATCAGGTGCACCATCGATAATCGATAAAATGAATGATGGCGATGTCAAAGCATACTGTGATCTAACAAATCTAACTAAGGGAAAACATGAGATCCCGATTCAATTTAATTTACCACCTTATCTAAAAGTGGAGAACCTAGGCACACAGAAGGCGAATATTGAACTAATCGAGAAATAAACATTTATAAACTGTAGAAAATTCGATATAAAAACAGTCCAAGCTGTATAAGGAAAAAATATGGGGGCTTATTGAAACAGCTTGGAATATGGAGTTTGATTATGGCAAAAGCGAGGTGAAGATCTGTTGTCTAAAGCCCCCAAAAAGACAACAGAGAATAAATGGGCAAATATTTTGGCACAGATGGAGTAAGAGGGACAGCAAATAGAGAATTAACTCCTGAATTAGCGTTTCGCTTAGGTCGATTTGGAGCATATGTACTTACAAGTCATAAGGAACGTCCCAAAATTCTGGTGGGAAGAGATACCCGGTTATCTGGAGAGATGTTAGAATCAGCTTTAATAGCGGGAATGTTATCGATTGGTGCAGATGTAATTCGTCTAGGAGTTATTAGTACACCAGGAGTGGCTTTTCTAACACGTCATTTAAAAGCAGATGCAGGTGTTATGATCTCCGCTTCACACAATCCATTCCCAGATAATGGTATTAAATTTTTTGGCGCAGATGGATTTAAACTATCTGATGAAACAGAAACAGAAATTGAAAAGCTACTGGTTCAAGAAGAGGATGAACTACCTAGACCCGTTGGAGATCAAATAGGTCGAGTTACGAATCAACCTGATGCTATCAACGACTATCTTGAACACGTAAAATCAACAATTGATACGGATCTTTGTGGCATACATATAGTCGTGGATGGTGCCAATGGTGCTGCTTTTAAAGCTGCACCTGTATTACTTCGAGAATTAGGAGCGGATGTTACTGCGATCAGTGTGAATCCAGATGGTGTGAACATTAATGTAGAATGTGGATCAACTCATCCTGAACGCCTTCAGAAAGAGGTCTTGCAAAAAGGTGCAGATTTAGGGCTCGCTTTTGATGGAGATGCAGATCGATTGATTGCAGTAGATGAGAAGGGCAATGTGGTCGATGGCGACCAGATTATGTGTATTTGTGCGGAATATCTGAAACAAACGAACGAGTTAAAAGGAGAGACGGTTGTCACAACAGTTATGAGCAATATTGGCTTTTTCAAAGCGATGGAATCGTTCGAGATTCATACTGAAAGAACCAAAGTAGGCGATCGTTATGTTATGGAAAAGATGAGGGAAGGTGGTTATAACTTAGGTGGAGAGCAGTCGGGTCATATTATCTTCTTGGATCATAATACAACAGGAGATGGTATGCTCACAGCCGTCCAATTACTACGTGTTATGAAAGAAAAGGGACAAACTTTAAGCGATTTAAGTAAGCAAATGACTAAATATCCTCAGCTTTTAGTAAATGTAAAAGTAAAGAGTAAAGATGGCTGGCAGCAAAATGAAGCTATACAGAATAAGATTAAAGAAATTGAAGAAAGATTAGGAAATGATGGTCGCGTGTTAGTTCGACCATCGGGTACAGAACCTCTCATTCGTGTAATGGCAGAAGGACCTGAAGAAGAACAATTGAAGGAATATGTAGAGGAAATCGCAGAAGTTGTTCGTCAACAATTAGGATAATTAGAAGTATTTGGGGTGTAGCGTCTTTTGATAGAGATGTTGCACTCCGTATTTTTAATTTTACTAAGAAAAAACTGATTTGAATTTAATCTATATAAAATTGGATATATGAAATAGATTATTTGTTTCCAATGAAATAGAAAAAGAAGAGACGTGACACAAGAAAGTTTTTTCTGTAAACATCTATATCTAATTATATATAAATATTTTATTTCTTGTGTCGTATTTGTTGTTTTTGTTATATAATAAAATGGATATTTACTTTTAGAGGGAGGTAGATAATAGAAGACGGATAAGGATTTTTTCTTTTTTTGTCGTAAAGCGCCAGGACTGTAAGAGAATACTTACAGTTGACGAGGAGGAGGAGCATCGAACGGTCGGCGGATGCCTCCCGGTGTCACGTCAACACCGAGGAATCACAGCACAAACCAGCGAGGTGACTTGCTGTCCAAAGGCTGTGATGTGACGTATAGTGATTCGGTTAAAAATAGTACCTTGATAATTGAATAAATCATTATATTTGGAGGTAAGAATCAATATGTGCGGAATTGTTGGATATATCGGCTCAAAAGAGGCACAAGATATCATGCTGGAAGGGCTTGGGAAGCTCGAATATCGTGGCTATGATTCAGCTGGACTAGCTGTATATAATGGAGAAACCATTGGAGTTAGAAAATCCAAAGGCCGTTTAGCTGAGTTGGAGGAAAAGCTACAAGTCCGATTTTTACCAGGTTCTTTAGGAATTGGACATACTCGTTGGGCTACACATGGAAAACCATCCGATGAGAATGCCCATCCGCATGTTGACGAGCAAGGTTTATTCGCAGTGGTTCATAATGGGATCATCGAAAACTACATCGAGCTTAAAGAAGAGTTGATCGCTAAAGGGTACCAATTTACTTCAGAGACCGATACAGAAGTTGTAGCCAAGCTACTTGCAGATATATGGGATGGTGACTTGGTTTCTACTGTCAGAAAAGTAGTCCAACGTCTAAACGGAGCTTATGCGCTAGGTGTGATTAGTGAGTATGAGCCAGATAAACTGGTCGCGGTTCGTTTAGCAAGCCCACTTGTCGTAGGGATCGGAGAAAATGAGAATTTTATTGCTTCAGATATCCCAGCTATCTTAAAGTATACGAGAGATGTATATATCTTGGAAGACGGTGAATTAGCTGTTTTAACTGCGACTGATGTTGAGCTCATGCGGTTAGATGGTACCCCCATTGAACGTAATGTGATGAAAGTACATTGGGATATTGAGACTGCGGAAAAAGGTGGATTTGACCACTTTATGCTAAAGGAGATTTATGAGCAACCCAAAGCGATTCAGGATACCTTAGCTGGTCGAATTAAAGAAGATAAAGTGGACCTTTCCAACGAGATCTCTTTGAGTAAAGAAGACGTACAACAGATCGAGCGGATTCATTTTGTTGCCTGTGGTACGGCTTATCACGCAGGATTAGTAGGAAAATATGTCTTCGAAAAATTAACCCGTATTCCAGTTGAAGTAGATGTAGCCTCAGAGTATCGATATCGTGAGCCGATTATTAATGAGCGTACGTTGTTTATAGCGGTTAGTCAATCAGGGGAAACGGCTGATACCTTAGCAGCACTTAGAGAAGCCAAACAACGTGGAGCGAAAGTATTAGCTATTACCAACGTTGTAGGTAGTAGTGTTGCTCGTGAGGCTGACGATGTCATTATTACATGGGCTGGGCCAGAAATCGCTGTGGCTTCGACAAAGGCATATACTTCGCAACTGATTGCCATTTATCTCCTTGGTATTTATTTTGCCCAACAGTTAGAGGCGAAAAACGTTGGCGAACTCAAAGAAGTTGTTGCTCAGTTACAAAAGCTATCTGAAAAAGCAGAGCTTTTATTACAACCTGAACAGGTAAGTATTGTAGCCAACTTTGCTCGTGAAATTGCTAAGCACCAAAATTTATTTTTTATCGGTCGAGGACTTGATTATGCCGTCGCCTTGGAAGGATCACTCAAGTTGAAGGAGATTTCCTATATTCACTCTGAAGCTTATGCGGCTGGTGAGCTCAAACACGGAACACTCGCTTTGATCGAAGAAAATATTCCGGTACTGGCAATTGCTACACAAAAAGCATTATATGAAAAAACAGTGAGTAATATTCAAGAAGTCAAAGCACGGGGAGCTTATGTTTTAGGAGTAACGATAACAGGAGATACCGAACTGAATAAGTCGGTGGATGAGGTTATTCACATTCCTAAAACGCTTGATCTCTTAGCCCCAGTCCTCACTGTGATCCCACTACAGCTGTTTGCTTACTATGCGTGTGTTGAACGTGGATATGATGTGGATAAGCCACGGAATCTAGCGAAAAGCGTAACGGTAGAGTAGTTCGATTTACTGGGGGGATCTGTTTGTAGATTTAAAATAAAGTTTGATAAGAATGGTCTCTTGGGATATTATGTCTTTAAGAGGCCTTTTTTTATTTCGTCTAAAAGGAATCACGATACAGAGGCAATATGAGTTTTTATCAGATTTGGAACGAAACTACTTTTATTTATCTGAATATTACGATTATATAGTAGATATTCGTGAGCAGTATCCCCCCTGCCACTTGAAGAAACCTTCTAAAGGGGCTTTTTAACCAATAACATAGGATGTTCTATTAAATGGCCAGATTTGATAAATAAAAGAAGAGTTTTGAGCAATCGGGAAGAAGTTTGTAGTATTTATATGTAATAAACTTAAAAAAATTAACAGAAAGTCAATAAGGAGGATTTTATCATGGCAAATGCACCAAGTAACAGGAGAACAGATTCTGCTTCAAGAGTGATTATGGCATCACCGCAAACCATCTATCAGGCATTCTTGACCCCGGAAGCATTGGCTTCGTGGCTTCCACCAAAAGGAATGTCGTGTCATATTGATATGTTTGATCCCCGCGAAGGCGAAACTTATAGAGTGACCCTCACGTACGAAATGGATCACTCACCCTCTGGCAAGACTTCGGAAAACACTGACGTAGCCCTAGTGAAGTTTTTAGAGTTAGATCCAGGCAAGAGAATTGTGCAATCAGTAAAATTCGATTCCAAGGATCCGGCGTTCTCGGGTGAGATGATACAGAAATGGCTATTGGAAGACGTTTCAGAAGGCACAAAGGTTACTATCGTTTGTGAGAACGTACCTGAAGGAATACGAAAGGAGGATCACGACACAGGTTTAAGGTCTACACTGGAGAATCTCGCTATCTTTACTGAATGACAAACTTTTACAAATAGCATCGTTCTTAAGCAATCGGGAGCGATTTTTTTATAAAAACCAAACTTAAATATATTGGTAAGGAATCCATATTGATCAATCTTTTTTCAAAATGGATTCTCTTTATTTGTCGTAAAATAGGGGTTTGTAAGATATTTTTGATCAAACTTTATTTTAAGGCTATATATCCAGTAAAAGGAAAATTTACATGAACATGGATATGAAATAACATGGCTGGAGTCAGGTAATCAAATTGAACTATATTTGGATCGAGTGGATATTGTTATGCTTGATATTATGCTTCTAGGATTGGACGGATTTTGTAAGTTCTTTGAAAGGCTTACCAGATGCTTTAACAAAATCAAAACTGAAAAGCAAAGCAGGTGAGTATCCACATTCATCAATCATGTGGCTAAGTAATAAAGGGGAGCTGATGATATCTATTGGAAAAACTAAAGAATCAAATACGAAATGGGATATAGATAAGACAATTGAATTTATGACGAAATAGGAAAGAGATACTTATTTTACCACTCAATCTTACTTAGATGGAGCAGAACATAAAACGGTTATTATATCTAGCCATTTACTTCATGAGATCGATTTAATGGCTGATGAGTTGATCTTTATGAACAATGGAAAAATCATCTTTCAAACGGCGAATATAGGGGAACGGATGATGTTGTATAAGCTGGGAACGCCATATAAGCTAGATGAATCTTTAATAGTTAAACTTCAGGGACAGGTGATCGATTAAACCGATTATCGGATTGATTTTGTCTCTCCGCTTGCTCAAAAAGAAGTGGAGAAAATTCTAGAAGAACATAATATAACTATTACTTTTCTAGAAATGCTGGTGTGGCTTCTATTTTTGTCACAACCATACTATTAGGGGCGAATGTTTCGATTGTTTTTCCTCTTTCTTTCATTTATCGATTTAGTATTCAGTTTTTTGACGCTTCGATGGGTTATGAAAGCCAAAATCTTATGCTATGGGGATGCATCATCTTTACTGGTTACATTCTTATTTCTTTATTTGGATTATATCACTACTCCCAAAAAGCTCGGTTAAATTAAGGAAGCTACCATACCAAAAATTCTAATGAAAAGGCGGATTTACATGGAATGCAATTTTTATAGCGAATATTCTTAATTATGGCCTTAAAGATAGTTTAAGTACGAAACGTAAATCATCTAAATGGACCATGGGCTTGTTTATGATTTATATTGTAAGCTTTGCTATTTTTCTCATTATAAGTAATTAGAGGTTGCCCTATTAATCAGACACTCATCGCTTCCCGACTTACTCCCATTAAAGGTTTGGCGGAAAAGTCAATCCTTCACAAAAACGATTCGCGACATCCTCTCAGTATGTCCTAGATTTTTAATCAAATTATGCAACATGCTTTAGTAAGGATTGATATAACTTAAGATTTAGCGTTGGTTTGAAATAAAGACCTTTATTAAGGCTGTTACTATGAGTTAATCATAATATAGCCTTTTCCTATACTTTACTTTGAGAATAATGATTCAATCCGATCTTAACATAGAAGAAAATTCAGGCATCCAAATACATATGATATCCCTTCTTTTGTGGTATACTTGTATCATATACCCTAGTAAAGTATAAGAAGAATGATTTCAGAAGAAAGAAGGGGATAGAAATGACAAACAAATCAGAAGAAACAAAAGTGACACATCGACCAACAAAAGAAAAAGATCAATTAATCAACCGACTCAAACGAATTGAAGGACAAGTTCGTGGCATTCAAAATATGATTGAAAATGATCGCTATTGTGTAGATATCCTTGTTCAAATCTCAGCCATCAATGCTGCGTTAAAGAAAGTGAGTCTTAATTTATTAGAAAGGCATACGCATCATTGTGTATCAGACGCTATAAAGAATGGTGATGGAGACGAAGCGATTCAAGAATTAATGGAGGTCTTTGAACGTTTTTCAAAGTGTTAAATGTTAATGCCAGATATCATATGCTGGCCTTTTATTTTGATTGCTAATATAACTAATAAGGTATTTATAGACTGTTTACCTATTGTCCATCTCTCTTCAGCCATACACACACAATAAAAAATGGGAATAAGGGATACTACTTTAAATGGCTTTGAAAAGCCATAAACCTCAAAACCAAGTTATTTGATATTGGCAATTTATTTGACATACATTAGGGGGGTATAGTAGTATGAATTTAACAGCTGATATGCTTAGATCATATGATTCATTTTAAGTTATATAAAGGAGAAGTTTTTAAATGGGGAACTCGGTTAAGACTTCTAATGAAACATGCTGTAGTAATCAAGAAAAAGAAAGTGGGAACTATTCAAGTGATCTACAAGATCAACTCATAAAAAGAATGAATAGAATCGAAGGCCAAATTAAAGGAATAAAAAATATGATCATAAGAAAAACTTATTGTGATGATATTACACCAAATTTCAGCAGCTCAAGCTGCATTAGATTCTGTATCCCGTGTATTATTAGAAAGTCATATTAATACGTGTGTGATTGAACGCTTAAAACAAGATGATCCCGACATTGTGGAGGAGTTTTTAAAGACGATTTCCAAAATAACAAAATAATTTTTTTAAAACTTTTATTTACTACCCAACGGGGGTATTGTATAATGAAATCGAAAAGACAAAGGAGGAATTAGCTATGCCAAACATAACACTTCATGTACAAGGAATGTCTTGCTCACATTGCGTTAATTCAATTGAAGGAAATGTAGGTGAATTAAAAGGTGTTCATTCTGTCAAGGTTCATCTAAATGAAGGTAAAGTTGATGTTTCATTTGATGCAAATGTTGTGAGCTTAAATGAAATTATCGATGTGATTGAGGATCAGGGGTATGATGTAGAGCAACCTACACAAGTAAAGTAATCGCTAAAAAGGAAAACTCAAAAGAGATCGTGCTGTTTTCAGCGCGATCTCTTTTAGAAAAACATATACCCCTCCATAGTATATAAGAAGGAGTGAGAAACATGAGTCAAAAGGAAGCAACACTGCAAATATCCGGAATGACATGTGCAGCTTGTGCAACTAGAATTGAAAAAGGGTTGAAAAAGATTGAAGGTGTAGAAGATGCAACAGTAAATTTTGCGCTTGAGAAAACAAATATTAAATATGACCCTGAGAAAGCAGACATAGCGAAATTTAAAGAAAAAGTCCAATCCTTAGGATATAACGTTGTAAGCGATAAAGTGGAGTTTGATATCACCGGGATGACGTGTGCAGCTTGTGCCAATAAAATTGAAAAACGTTTAAATAAATTAGATGGAATAGAAAAAGCAACGGTTAACTTTGCTTTAGAATCGGTTCTTGTGGAATATAGCCCTAATCAAGTCTCTGTTTCAGATATGAAAGAGACGATTAAAAAGCTGGGTTATACTCTTGAGCAAAAGCAAGAAAAATCAGGAGAACAAGTTGACCATCGGCAAAAAGAAATTGAAAAACAACAAGGGAAGTTTCTTTTTTCGCTTATCTTGTCATTTCCGTTACTGTGGGCAATGGTTAGTCACTTTGAATTTACGCGTTTTATCTGGCTACCTGATATGTTTATGAATCCATGGGTACAACTCGCTTTGGCGACCCCTGTTCAATTTATCGTTGGTGGACAGTTTTATGTTGGAGCGTATAAAGCACTGCGAAATAAGAGTGCAAATATGGATGTCCTCGTTGCATTAGGCACATCGGCTGCTTATTTCTACAGTTTGTATTTAAGTATCAAGTCTATTGGTTCGGGAGCCCATATGGTCGAGCTTTATTATGAAACAAGTGCTGTTCTTATTACCCTCATTATACTTGGTAAATTGTTTGAAGCTAAGGCTAAAGGACGATCATCTGAGGCGATTAAAAAGCTAATGGGGCTGCAAGCAAAAACAGCTACAGTTATGAGAGACGGACAGGAAATGAATATTCCGATTGAAGAAGTTCTGGTTGGAGATATCGTTTATGTAAAACCAGGTGAAAAAGTACCTGTAGATGGTGAAATTATGGAAGGACGGTCTGCTCTTGATGAATCGATGTTAACGGGTGAAAGTATTCCCATTGATAAAACGGTAGGAGATACTGTCATTGGATCAACGATTAACAAAAATGGTTTCCTCAAAATTAAAGCTACCAAGGTTGGAAAAGATACAGCATTAGCGCAGATTATTAAGGTGGTAGAAGAAGCACAAGGCTCCAAAGCGCCGATCCAACGTTTGGCTGACGTGATTTCAGGGATATTTGTACCGATTGTCGTCGGAATTGCGATTGTGACCTTCTTAGTCTGGTATTTCTTTCTAAGTCCCGGAGAGTTCGCTGAGGCTCTTGAAAAGTTCATTGCTGTACTCGTTATTGCTTGTCCTTGTGCACTGGGTCTGGCTACACCCACATCCATTATGGCTGGTTCAGGTCGTGCAGCTGAATTTGGGATTTTATTTAAGGGTGGAGAGCACTTAGAAATGACGCATCGTCTCGATACGATTATTCTGGATAAAACAGGCACAGTCACCAATGGTAAACCATCTTTAACGGATGTTCTTTTAACAGAAGGTATGGATGAAACAGAATTTCTTAAGCTTGTGGGGACGGCTGAGCGAAACTCAGAACATCCACTGGCCGAAGCAATCGTAGAGGGGATTAAAGAAAAAGGAATTGAACTAGGATCATCAGATTTATTTGAAGCGATTCCTGGTTTCGGAATACGATCGACCGTTAACGGTAAACAACTATTCATTGGTACACGTAGACTGATGGCGAAACATCATATTGATGTCGGGGACGAGCTATCAAAAATGGAAACTTTAGAGAAACAAGGGAAGACTGCCATGTTAGTAGCCATCGACGGGCACTATGCGGGAATTGTAGCTGTAGCCGATACCATTAAGGAAACATCAAAAGAAGCGATAGCTCGCTTACAAAACATGGGCTTAGAGGTAGTGATGATTACAGGGGATAACACCCAAACAGCCAAAGCCATTGCAGATCAAGTTGGCATTAAGCATGTGATTGCAGAAGTTTTGCCTGAAGGTAAGGCGGAAGAAGTGAAAAAGCTTCAACAAGTTGGTAAAAAAGTGGCTATGGTAGGGGATGGAATCAATGATGCTCCGGCACTAGCAACAGCCGATATTGGAATGGCGATTGGGACAGGAACCGATGTAGCGATGGAAGCTGCTGATATTACCCTTATTCGCGGTGATTTAATGAGTATTGCAGATGCCATTTTCATGAGCAAAAAAACGATCACCAATATTAAGCAAAATCTTTTCTGGGCTCTTGCCTATAATTGTATCGGTATTCCAATTGCAGCAGCAGGCTTCTTAGCTCCATGGTTAGCTGGTGCAGCGATGGCGTTTAGTTCTGTATCGGTCGTTCTCAACGCATTAAGACTACAAAGAATTAAGTTAAAGGCATAAATTTGGAAAGGAGGATACCTATATTGAAAAAAAGTATAATGATTTGGGTGATTTCGGCTATCGTGTATCTTGGGGTTGTTATCGGAGGCTACAGTGTTTATGCAAGCATGAATCCAAAAATGGGCGAACAAACTAGTCATGTATTGAACGATCAGAGGGAAAAGTATTAATTAGTCACTAGAGTCATGATGATACTCAGACCATGGTGTAAAAGGAAAAAGCGAAGTTGCTCCCCAAATGCCCTATGATAAAATATAAATTACTATTGAGTCCATGTTGGGAAAATAGGATGAAGCCATGTGGCTGCTACATGGCGGATTTCTAAAATATATAGTATTGTTTAGCTTTTTTATTGACTATTTATATACATTACTAGGGTATAGTATTTTTAAGCTAAAGGAATCAAAGTTGTAGATAACCCATTTGATGAATAATCCTCTTAAATATAGGTAGAGCGTTTGATATAGGAGATTGTTAATGAGATTGATTATAAACAAATAAAAAAATGATAAGGATGTGAAATGGAATGATTCAAAAAGAAAAAATGGTGAAACTAGCCGTTAACGGTGGGATATCATTCGGTGCGAAATTAAATGCCAACCAACTAGCTATGATCACTAAGTACATGAATGATAATGATGAATTGGAGTTGACTACATTCCAACAACTTTATATCGAGGTGCCCGAAAGCAAAGTGGAAAAAGTAAAAGAAAAATTTGAGGAAGTAGGCTTGTCCTGCTATCCAGTAGGGAATTTCGTAAAAAGCTTAAGAACCTGTAATTTTTGTAAAGGGTCAACAGAGGAAGGGATGCCGGTTGCCATCGAACTAAATAAGCGAATAGCTGGAAAACCAACCCCTTTTACACTACGCCCAGCCTATACGGGATGTCCAATTGGATGTGGTGAACCTCTCGTCAATGATATTGGAGTTATGAAAGTAAGAGATGGATATAATTTATATGTGGGTGGAAAAGCAAAAGGGATGGATGCCCAAGTGGGTACTTTACTGATGGAGCAGCTCATTCCTGAGAAACTTTATGAAGTGATTGAGAAAGTCATCGATATTTATGCGGAACATGGCAAAAAGCGAGAACCATTCTTTAAATTTATTCATCGTTTTGGATTGGAAAATCTTAAACAACAAATAGCAGGATAATTAAATGTGGATAAAATATAATCGGTATGAAGGAATGAATCGATTGAATAGGCTGCCAGAAGATTAATGTGGCAGCCTTTGGTTATGGTTGACGATGTCTATACTCGCAAACAATGGGTGATTCCATTCTAATTTCAACAAAGGACTTTTGGGTTCAGAGAATAGAGTGACGATGTAAGACCGAGCATCTCTGGTTCGAGAGGAGATCGTAATCTTAGATTCTTCAAAGCGTCTTCCTAATAAAAAGGCATTCATATATTCATTCCAATTACCATAAGACTGTTGTGCAAGCTTAGCAGCATACATCATCAAGTTCCATGCTTCTTCCTTGGTTAGATCATGAAATAATCGACCAATCCTGCATAAGTAAATACACCATGCTAGGTCGAATGCCATGATGCCTGCTGGTGGAAGTGTATGGATACCTTGGTTTGCTAGATATAATTTTGCATAATCGGGATGTTCCTCCGATAAAGACGCAAGGTACTCTGTACGTGTCGCTTCGGATAAAGCAGACAGATGATGCCTGTACTTGTCAAATTCCTGCCGTACACCCTCATTAAGGAACCAGTAAATTTGGTTTTTTAGATCTTGGGCATTTTGTATATTCCATTTCTTGCGCACCTTCTTAAAGAAGCGTTTTCCAATAAAGCGATCTCTAATCATCGTAAACTCATAATTCGTAAAGTAGAAAGGAAGAGTATTGCTTTCTATACAGACGGACGATAGGCAGCGAAAGTAGGATTCAAGTGTTTTTCGTTGCTTCCATGTGTAAGTCTTGTTCATTTAGGCTACCTCGTTTCTTAGATGATACGGATGAATACTCGAAAAGTTCTCCAAACCTCCCATATGGTGGGAATCAGCAGGAAGCCCGTAATAGTAAAAGGAAATGAAGTAAATAATTCCACGATAAAATAAAAAAGAAAATAAACCCACGATCTTCTGACAAAGATAAGAAGGAAAAATAATAGGTTAAACCATAGTTGTTTGATAGAGCCGTATTGTTGAGGCCGTTTCACTCCACTAATAGTAGGATTCGTAACGTGACTCATATATGACATGGCTTCACTGTGCAATAAATCTTTTTGTAATACCTGAGAAAATTGTTGTTTGGCATTATCCAAGTTACCCAGTTTGACATAACACTTTCCCATGAGGGATTGTGCATCTGTATGTTGTGGTGAATGGATCAAGATCTGCTCACAGTCTTGGATCGCCTCAACGAATTGTTCGAATCGATAGCGAATACGGGCTCGATATAAAAGTGCGTCAAGATCAGCTGGATGAATGTGGAGAATATGGTTAAAGGATCTTAATGCATGGTCGATCTTCTCTATGCGTAAATAAAGTTCTCCCTGCATGCGTAATAGATCAGGATCATCTGGATAGAGTTCATAGGCAATATCCAGATATAGCTTGGCTGCTTCCTGATCATTTTTAAGCAGTGCGTTTTGGGCCTTTTCCCGTAGTTCTAGAAAATAATCATAATCAAGACCATCGACTGGTTTAAAAAAGTCATACCGCATTTCTCTTGTGCCAGTAATTTGGCAAAACATATATTCAATAAACGCTTCATTATAGCGTCTTTGTAACTGCTCTTTCTGTTTACTCCAATGAAATAAGCTATCAAATAATTGCCAGATGGAACGAGGCAAAAAACGATGATTTTCCAAAAAGAATATCAGTCGGCTTTGAAGTGTTTCGCTTTGTTCCATATCCCATACCACATCTGAGTCTAATAACCTTTGCCAGTTTTCCAGTTGGATACGGGCAAAGAAATCGATGTATAGTTCTTTGACCTCTTGCATAAATACATCTAATGGATGGCTTGAATGAGCTACAAAGTCCTGTGTATGAAGGAGATCAACTCGACGAGGTATTTCAGTGGTCGTATTGTTGTCGTCTGCTTCCTCAGATGAAACCGGTCTAACTTGCGAGTTTTTTGCTTGATTAAGTGCTTGATCAAAGGCTTCTCGAAGCTTTTGGTATCCCTCTGGATCATCTTCTGGATGATAGATTCGTAGTTTTTTAGCATATGCTTTCTTAATAACTGAAATATCATTCGTCGGTTCAATCCCCAAAATATCCCAAATCATTATCAAAAATCGATTCCCCTTTCGATTCGGTCAAATCGTTGTTTCAGTATTTTTGCTGCCTTTTTAACTTCCTGATCGTTTTGTGTGATGAGAATGCTTTCGAATTGCTGGAGAAGGTACATAATTTGTTGCCGAGTATCACCAAGTGATTCTTCATAAAGGCGCTCCCCTCTTGCTAAAAGTAGCCTATTTTCCGTTCTGTCCCTAGGATGGATCTTAATATTCTTTAGTTCTAGAAGACGAGCTTCAATTTCTTCCTTAGTCAGGCTCCCTTCATTTTTCTCAATAATGATCCTCTTCTTCTCCCCTGTTGATGTAATCATAACTTCTACTTCAAGAATACCATTGATATCGTATGTATATCGGACATCGACAGTCTGTGCTCCCGCAGGGGCTGGCGGTACATTGATATTCAATTCTCCCAGCTTGATATTGTTCTCTACTCGGCGGCTCTCCCCTTGGTAGATGCCGATATGAATTGTTTTTTGATTGTCCATCATGGTATGAAATCTTTCAATCCGGCTGACTGGAATAGGGGTATTCCGTTCAATAATCGGGTAAAAATATCCGTCTTCTGTCTTACCATGCCCTAGATGTTTCGCTACATCTGTGCCTAGAGAATAGGGACAAACATCGGTTAATATGATTTCTTCCAATGCTTGATTTCGTTCTTTTAATGCTACTTGGATGGCAGTACCCATAGCCACTGCTTCATCAGGGTTGATCTTTGTATAAGGTATTTTACCGAACATTTTGGCAATGACTGATTTTATAAGTGGCATTCGTGTGGCGCCTCCAATTAGAATCACAGCATCAAGATCTTTTGGAGATAAAGAAGCATCCCGTAGCGCACGCTCAATGGGCTGACGCATTCGCAGTGTAAGGGAATAAGCTAATTTCTCAAAATCGGCACGATCAAGACGAAGACCGTAAGACTCACCATTGATCACCACATTCATTATTCCGACAGTTTCTTGTCCCAAAGCCTGTTTGCAAAGCTCTGCTTGTTTATATATGGTAGAACGAGTTTTAGAGTCTAGTGATTCTACATCGATTTCATACGAATTGATAAAGTAAGATACGAGAAGCTCGGTAAAGTCTTCACCACCTAGAAAATTATCGCCAGCGATAGATTTGACATCCATAATTCCTTCAAAAAACTCAAGGATTGAAACATCAAAGGTGCCTCCTCCCAAGTCGAATACGAGAAACTTTGTCTCCGATTTCTCTTGATGTAGACCATAAGCAATGGCAGCAGCTGTTGGTTCGCTAATAAGACGTTCTACTTTTAAACCAGCGATTTCAGCAGCCCGTTTTGTTGCTTTCCGCTGGGTATCATTGAAATAAGCAGGTACACTGATGACCGCTTCAGTGACAGGTTCTTCTAAATAAGCTTCTGCATCTGCTTTTAAAGATCGGATGACAAAGGAGGATAGCTCTTCGGGGGAGAAGGAGTATTGACCGAGATTATATTTTTTCTCAGTTCCCATAAACCGTTTAAATGTGGAGGCTGTTACTTGTGGATGGGTGATCAGCCGCTCCCAGGCAATTTGCCCTACCAAAATTTCACCATTCTCATCCACACTAACGACGGATGGGGTAAAGTGTTTACCAAGCACATTGGGGATAATCACAGGTCCTTTATCCGTCCAATGGGCTACAAGGCTATTCGTAGTCCCTAAATCAATTCCAATGGTTGTCAAATTAATCCCCTTTCTATTATTTGGTATATATTTATATTACTATAGAATAGTTTATAAGAAAAAGCTTCTAATAATTTTAACTCCTTGGATGAATGTTGCATTGTTCGATGTGTATCTAGTAATCTGAGGAGAGGAATGAGGATTTTAAATGTTAAACAATAAACTCTTCCTTATAAACTATTTTAGTATATTTCTTGCTTTATCCATGTGTACTGAAAGTAGTTAGTAAGAATAAGCTAGAGCTACAATTTGATAATTAACTATCCATACCATAAAAATAAAGTTGCTCTATGATACCTCTTTAGATAAAAATGTCTAAAGAGGTACTTTTGATAGATGGGAGAATGTATTATGCAAAGAAATATTTTAATTATTGATGATGATATAGAACTATGTAGATTACTTAAAAAATGCATGGAAACGGAAGGATATAAGGCAGATGTTGCCCATACTGGAATCGAAGGTTTGAAATTAATAAACAAACAAGACTATCACTTAATTATTTTAGATATTATGATGCCAGAGATGGATGGAATTTCTACATTAACTCACATTCGAAAAACCAAAAACACACCTGTGTTAATGCTTACTGCTAAAGGTGATGAAATGGACAAGGTTTTGGGGCTGAAATTAGGTGCAGATGATTATTTAACTAAACCCTTTAGCTTGTCTGAATTAACTGCCCGAGTGCAATCATTAATTCGGCGATATGTGATATTAGGAGCAGCTTCCCAAAAGCCACACTGCCTTACCTTTGGTTCGCTGGTTATTGACCCAGCCCATATGCGTGCAACTTACAATGACCAAGATCTGGGCTTGACTGGAAAAGAGTATGATTTACTGTACTTTTTGGCATCCAATCCTGGACAAATTTTTACGAAGAAGCAAATATATCAAAATGTATGGCAAGACGAGTATGCTTATGATGACAATAATATTATGGTGCATATCAGAAGGTTACGTAAGAAAATTGAGCCAGAACCTAGAAATCCTGTATATATATTAACTGTTTGGGGTATGGGTTATAAATTTAATGGAGATGTAGACAATGAGTACTGAAAATCTATGGTTTATCATCATAATCATCGCAATTTCTGCTTTTTTCATCTATCGTGAATGGCAGTATCGCTCTCGTATACAGGAGACTTTGCGCACCTTGGAAGATATTATGACAGGTAATGAAAACCACCGAATTCATGTTGGAGCTAAAGAGCCAATGGCACCTTTGATATTTAAAATTAATCAATTAGTAGACTCTTATCAAAATGATAAAATTTACGCACTTAGAGCGGAACAAGCAAGGAAGCAGATGCTATCCAATCTATCACATGATGTACGTACGCCATTGGCATCTGTTCTAGGATATTTAGATGCACTATGTGATGGAATGGCTGGGAAGGAAGCAGATCAATATTTACATATTGCCAAAAATAAAGCTTATGCACTCAAAGAGTATATTGATGATCTATTTACGATTGCCCAAATTGATGCTAACGAAATACAGATGGTTTTTAAACCGATTGATTTGTTTGAACTGCTACGAAGTGAGTTGATCGGTTGGATTCCGAGATTACAGAAAGAAAAAATAACCCTAGAGATTCAAATTCCAGATGAAGAATGTTTTATTATTGGGGATCAACGTGCATTGACACGTATTTTTAATAATTTGCTTCAAAATGCTTTGCGTTATGGTGGAAGCAAACATTTTATTGGAGTATCTGCATGGGCTGATGAACATTCTGTTTGCTTTGAGGTGTGGGATAAGGGACCAGGACTTTCACCTAAAGAGATTGAGAGAGTATTTGAACGTCTTTATAAGAGCGATTCTTCAAGGTCGACGAAAGGACATGGGCTGGGATTAACCATTGCAAAAGAACTTGTACAGAAGATGAATGGAACGATTCTAATGGAAAGTATTCCTGATATGAAAACCGCCGTTAGAGTTTCAATACCCAAAAGTAAGAAAAAGTAAGAATTACGTAAGCTCCATGTTAGAAATACAAGGTAGAATAAAGGTTGTTTAGGACAGAGGGTTCCTATATTACCAGATCGATCTTTTGGAAGAAGAAATGGTTTACTTGTCTTTAGGTGATGAAAGATGAACTCTATCATTTTCGATTTTATGTAAATGGACAAGGAGCGTTGTCAATGCAAAATTGGGTGTTAGAAACCAGATCATTGACCCGGAAATATGATAGACAGATAGCGGTAGATTCGATCAACATCCATGTTCCCAAAGGTCGCATTTATGGCCTATTGGGACGAAATGGTGCAGGCAAAACAACCACCTTACGAATGATCATGGGGTTAATTCGACCTACTTCAGGAGAAATTAAAATCTTTGGTAGGAACATTCAGCAAGATGCAAAGCAGATATACTCCCGTGTTGGATCATTAATTGAAACACCAGGATTTTATCAAAATCTAACGGGTAGTGAAAATCTGGCCATATTAGCTCGACTACGTGGAATTCATCGCCCAGATGTAGTTCAATATGCTCTGGCAAGAGTAGGACTTGATAAAGAACCACATAAAATCGTATCTCAGTATTCCTTGGGAATGAAACAACGTTTGGGAATTGCGGCAGCGATTATGCATGAACCCGAATTATTAATCTTAGATGAACCTACCAATGGACTTGACCCAATCGGAATCCATGAGATGCGAAATTTTCTCGTCAATTTATGTGAAGAAAAGCATGTGACCATTGTGATTTCAAGTCATATTCTTAGCGAAATTGAACAATTGGCAGATATGATGGGAGTGATTCATAAAGGTAAGTTATTAGAAGAAATTACGATGGAAGAGCTCAGAAAAAGAAACCGTAAATATCTTGAGTTTCAAGTATCGAATGAAAATAAAGCAGCTTTACTCATGGAACAACTCTTTCATATTCATGATTACGAAGTTCATGAAAAAGGAACCATTCGTATCTATTCGCATTTAGGACAACAAGGAAAGATTAACAAAGTATTCGTGGAAAATGATATTGAAGTGTTTAAAATTACGATGAGCGAAGATAATCTTGAAGACTATTTCGTCAACTTAATAGGAGGTGGGACGATTGGTTAATTTGTTATACACTGAACTCCTAAAGCTGAAGCGTTCGAAGATGATGTTACTGAGTATCATTGGAATGGCATCAGCCCCATTTCTATGCTTTATGGCTTCTTTAACCAAGAAAGCCAAACGACCAGATATCCCTCTTCCATTTAAGGAATTTGTTTCAGAATCCCATTTGTATATTTTTATGCTAATAGCAGTCTTTCTATTTGGGATCATTACTGCTTATCTATTTAATAGAGAATATGTAGAGGGAGCGTTAAAAAATTTATTAACTATCCCTATATCAAGAATAAGTTTGATTGTAAGTAAATGGGTGCTACTATTCTTTTGGATTATGACCTTGACCGTAGTTGCTTGGGTGTTGACCATGATTTTTGGAATAGTAGGTCCGTTTGAGGGGCTAAGTAATTCAGAAGTAATGAAAGCGTTAAAAGAGTATATGATCGGAGGTATTTTGCTTTTCCTTCTAACAACCCCCATTATATTAATCACACTTATATTTAATAACTATGTAACCATCATTGTATTTACCATTGTAATTACGATGTTAAACTTGTTGTCTTATGGTAGTGAATATAGTGCCCTATTTCCTTGGTCAGCAGTACGTGTTATAGCAGCTCATAGTTATTTTCCAGAGTTTCCACCAGTATATTCTTATATCTCTATTTTTTTAACATCCATGTTGGGCTTGGTGGCTACATTAGTTTATTTTAAAAAAGTAGATATTCGTTGATAGGAGATGACTCAATTCATACTTTCTCGTCTAATTAATATTTCCTTTATTCTTCTTCAATCTGTAATTGTTATTACGTAACTTGGAGAAGATGCCTATAAAATATACCGATTATTTTAAATATTCATATCAGGAGTGTTGATAATGCCCCTTTCCGAACTAAATATTGACCTTTTTCGACTGATTAACGATTTAGGTAAACAATACTCATTTCTAAATCCCTTCGCTGTTTTTGTAGCCGAATATACATTATATTTTTTAGGTTTGGGTATAGCTGTATACTGGTTTACTCGTATCAACCAAAATAGAATGATGGTGATACATGCAGGGATTTCCTTTATTCTTGCGGAAATTCTAGGGAAAGTACTGGGTACTCTTCATTCTCATTATCAACCCTTTGCGGTACTTTCCAATGTAAATAAGCTTGTTGAACATGAAGTGGATAATTCATTTCCGAGTGACCATACGATCTTGTTTTTTTCTATTTGCGTTTCATTCTGGCTTGTTCGTAAAAAAGGAGGATGGCTCTGGCTTTTACTTGCATTCTGTGTAGGAATTTCTCGAATTTGGGTAGGGGTTCACTATCCGATTGATATCGCTACAGGAGCTCTATTAGGTATTTTTTCTGCAGTCTTTGTAAATTGGTTGGCTCCAAAACTCTCTTTTGTTAAAGGTTTACTTACCTTTTATGAAAGGTTAGAACATAAAATATTACCTCAAAAGAGTAAATCCCGAAACTTTTAAGATAAAAACCCTCTCCTTTGTATCGGAGAGGGTTTTTTGCTAATAAAATCGGAAAATAGAGGAGGATGTATCTAATGACTAACGGAAGCGGTTTAACTAGAGAAGGAACTAGATTTATCAGTTTCTTTATCTCCTGTTAGGGTTAAATCATTAATGAATATAATAGTTGTGATGTAACTTTTTAAGCTCAGTTACTAGATTTAGTCCAAAGAAATCGTATTTTTAATCCCAAAACTAAAGGTTTGTAACTATAGCTGATGAATAGATGTTGACAAATAAGTATAATAGTCTTATAGTATGTTACATGACTAACATACATATATAGCGATTTTGATCAACCTATAAGTAAAATGATTGTAAGAATATCCACGTGGTGGATACTAAACAAAGTTGCAACCTTAGAAGTGAGGGCTTCTTACCAGAATATGTGGAATTAGTAGGATCTTTCGATAGATTATTATTAACAAGGAGAATAAAAATGACTCAGAAGATATTGGATTTTCTAATGGAGTATGGCATTTGGGGGTTAATGATTCATGCGTTTGCCGATGCAGTCATATTTCCAATTCCGGCCTTCTTTACTCAGGTTTCCTTAAGTCTGATCAAACCTTCATCAGCCTTATGGTATGCTACCTTCGGCTATATGGCTTGTCTTCTGGGAACTCCGATAGGATATTTTATCGGTAAATTATTAGGTAGCTCTGTACTATATAAAATTCTCAAAAGAGAATGGATTGATTCTGTAACTAAGATGTTTCAGAAAAATGGCGAAACAGCTATTTTGATTGGTTCGTTTACACCGATCCCGTTTAAAGCATTTACCATTTTATCAGGATGTTTGAGCTTTCCCTTATGGAAACTGATTGGATACGCTGCAATTGGGCGGGCTGTTAAGTTTTATGTTGTAGGGATCTTGTTTTATATTTATGGACGGATGGCAGAGAACATGGTAAAGGATGTCTCTCTTTATATTTTTTTAATTGCCGTTCCTATTTTGTTGCTCATATTCGTATTGAAAAGAAAATATAGTCAAAAACGCTAGATCATGAGATATACATATTTAACCACAATGAAATAAAAGCTATTTCATATAGAGTATTTTTGCTATTATTATTCTAGCGGATAGTTCATTTTAATAATATTTGAGGAGGAAGTATGAGTACACAAGATCAAGTTTTTTTAAGGAAAATGATTGCCCCATTTGAAAAGTCAAATACAAAATCAAGTATAAGGCAGCTGCTAAATACATTTCTACCTTTTTTTATACTTTGGTTTGCTGCTTATCAGAGCCTATCTATTTCTGTTTGGTTAACTCTAGTATTAGATATCATTGCTTCAGGATTCCTCGTGCGAATTTTTATTATATTCCATGATTGTTGCCACCAATCTTTTTTCAAAAGCCGTTTATTAAATGATTTCTTTGGAACAGTAGGCGGAATTATTACCCTTTTTCCGTATGAAAAGTGGAAACGTGATCATTCAATCCATCATGCAACAAGTAGTAATTTAAATAAACGAGGAACGGGAGATATATGGATTCTTACGGTTGATGAATATATTTCTTTACCTTTTTGGAGAAGAGTGGCTTATCGGCTTTATCGTAATCCCGTGATTATGTTTGGTTTAGGTCCCCTCTACCTCTTTTTAATTTCCAATCGTATGAATAATAAAGGTGCACGATGGAAAGAGCGGATTAATACGTATATTACCAATGTTTCAATCATTGGATTATATGCTCTTATGTGTTGGGCGATAGGTTGGAAAGCCTTCCTACTGGTTCAAGGACCTATCCTCTTTGTATCTGGAGTATTAGGGATTTGGCTGTTTTATGTACAACATCAGTTTGAAGACTCTTACTTTGAAGATGAAGAAAATTGGGATTATGTTAAGGCAGCTGTAGATGGAAGCTCTTATTATAAACTTCCAAAAGTGCTTCAGTGGATAACAGGAAATATTGGCTTTCATCATGTTCATCATCTTAGTCCGAAGGTACCAAACTATAATCTTGAAAAAGTACATCAATCAGTCCCGGTTTTACAAGATGCAACAACCATTACACTTAGTTCAAGTATAAAATCCCTTCGTTTCCGATTATGGGATGAAAAAAATAAAACTTTTGTCAGTTTTAAGGATATTAAGCCTCTTTTATACAAGGCTAATTCTGAAATATAAAAGATAAAGAAACGATATAAGGGGTTATAGTATATTCCCATGAAAATGGCGCTATTCTTTTGTAATTAAGAAAAGAATGGCGTTTTATTTTTGATTGATTCATTCACTTGATCGTATGTTTTCGGTAATTTTATGTAATATTTTCTAGTGAAGGTAAGCAATATTTTATCGAGATGTAGTGTTGACAGTTGATTCGGGTACTATTATAGTATGTTGCATGACTAACATACAAATAGGGTGATTTCATGAAGGCTAGCTTTGATGACAGGCAGCCGATTTTCCAACAAATTGCTGAAATGATTGAGGATGATATCCTAAATGGAACCTATAAAGAAGGGGAAAGGATTATCTCTGTAGCTCAATTTGCACGTACCTTTCAAATCAATCCAGCAACTGTAGTGAAGGGAATCGCTTTGCTTGTGAATGAAGGGATTTTATACAAGAAGAGAGGGTTAGGTATGTTTGTTGCTGTGGATGCACGGAAAATCATTATGAGTAAAAGGAGGGAGAGGTTTTACAATGAAATGGTGCTAAACCTGCTCAATGAAGCAGAAAAGCTTGAGCTGACTACTGAAGATGTTATTGAAATGCTCAAGCAGAAAAAGAATGGATCAATAGATGAATGCAGCTCTTGAATGATCAAAGCGTCGGATTTGTTTCTGCAAGGATTTGGATTCACTTTTAAATGAAGATGCCTATTTCTAACAGGCGGAATTTATAATAATCCAAATATTTATTACACCTCTATATTGAATCATTTTTTGATTGACTCTCACGTTACGTTATACCATATAGTAATCATTGAAGGGAGGTAAAAGCAATGTCAATGAGAGTCAAAGAGGTTGCTGATTTGGTTGGAATTAGTGTACGTACCTTACATCATTACGATGAAATTGGGCTATTAACTCCAGATGAGACCACAGAATCGGGGTATCGACTTTACTCCAATGATAATCTGGAAATGTTACAGCAAATCCTCTTTTTTAAAGAGCTTGGCTTCCCTTTGAAGAAAATCAAACAAATTATCAATAGTCCTTCGTTTGATCGATATGAGGCGTTAAGACTTCAACGGAAAATGTTGCTTGAGAAACGCAGTCGTATCGATAAAATGATCCAGATGATTGATAAAACGATCCAATATATGAAAGGGGAAATTCAAATGACAAACAAAGAGAAGTTTGAAGGATTCGACTTTAGTCATAACCCATATGAACAAGAAGCACGTGAACGTTGGGGAGATAAAGTTGTCGATCAGGGGAATGCCAAAGTGTTTAATATGTCTAAAGAAGAACAAGCCTCTTTTTCGGAAAGATGGAATACAATCTGTACCAAACTTGCGGAACTTCGCCATGAGTCACCTGACTCAAAAGAGGCGCAAGCAGCTATAAAAGAATGGTATCATCTTTTAAATGAGTTGGGTAATTACTCGCTTGAAGCATTTAAAGGATTAGGTCAATTGTATGTTGATGATGAGCGCTTCACCAAAAGTATCGACCAACATGGTAAAGGTTTAGCGAAATTCATGCGTGATGCTATGGTCGTCTATGCAGATCAAAATAAAAGATAATGTAGAACTAGTAATTCAGTTAGAATGAATGAATGGGATAATTAAATTTAGATAATATTGAATATTTTGTCCATATTTATTAAGGAGTATTCTTAATGGGATTATATTCCATTAAGAATACTCTCGTTTGTTAATAAAATATATTTACTTTTAGTGCTTTTTCAAAGTTAGAACATTGCCACTCCAGAATAGGTATATATGGAGAGTGATTTGAATAGCTTTGAAGAAATAGAAATAAAATAATGATTGATTTATTTGATGTAATAAGATATTATAGTACGGTATAAAAAACGGAAGGGTGACCAATAAGCCATGATTTACTAATTCTATCCTTAAAAAACATTTGCAAATAAAATGTAAACATTTTTCTGGGTAGGATTAGTATAGGCATTTATATAAACAAATCGATTTTTGCTCCTGTTATAGGGAGTATATTGTCTTTTTGTTGTTATGAAACCTACTATCCAGAAAATGGTTAGTAGGTTTTTTGATTTTATTTACTCTAAATATTAAGGGAATAATAATTCTGTATTGTGGGGAGGATGCATATATGTCAGCAGCACAACGAAGAAAAATGATCATCTTAATGATTAATATGTTTATTGCGATAGGAAGTTTTGGGATCATTATTCCTATTTTACCAGCATACCTAGAGTCAATTAATCAAGGAGGTACAGCCGCAGGATTAATGATTGCCATTTTTGCTGGAGCTCAACTTATTTTTTCGCCTATCGCGGGGAGATGGGCTGATCAGTATGGTCGTAAAAAAATGATTGTTTATGGTTTAGCCGTTTTTACTCTTTCCATGTTTATCTTTTATGCCTTTGATTCGATTTGGTGGTTGTATTTTTCTCGGGTTATTGGAGGAATTGGAGCTGCACTGTTAGTACCTGCAATCTTTGCTTATATAGCAGATATTACTACACTGGAACAACGGGCTAAAGGTAATAGCTATATCTCTGCAGCCATGTCTTTAGGTGTGGTCATAGGACCTGGAGTTGGAGGATTCTTAGCTGATTTTGGACTGAAAATGCCTTTTCTTATCTCAGCAATTGTGTCACTGCTTGCCGTTATTTTCTCGGTCGTTGTCTTAGAAGAAAGTGAAAAAGTTTCACCTATAAAGGAAGTACCCAGTGAAGAGTCGATGATTAAAAAATTGATTTTATCTGTGAAAATGCCGTATTTTATTCCACTGGTGATTACCCTTGTGATGAGCTTTGGACTTATGGCCTATGAGTCTGTACTGGGGCTCTTTGTAGATAAACAATTTGGAGCGACACCTCAAGAAATTGCTTGGATGATTACAGCTACTGGAATCATCAGTGTGATTGTTCAACTGTTTGTGGTTGACAGAGTTGTCAGTAAGTATGGTGAAGGTATGGTTTTAAATGTGTTTTTAGGGGTAGCTTCAATTGGTTTTTTCCTATCACTTTTGGCAAAAAGCTACTTTTTATTTTTTGGAATTACCCTCTTGATTTTTTTAGCAACATCGATCTTACGCCCTGTTTTAAATACCTTGATTTCGAAGATGGCTGGAAATGAACAAGGGTTTGCGATGGGCTTAAATAATGCTTATATGAGTATCGGAAATATATTAGGTCCAACGATTGCCGGAGTTCTCTACGATTTTCAAAGCTTATACCCTTTCGTATTAGGTCTTGCTATATTAATCATTACATTAATCATTACCGTTCTTTGGCAGAAGAAATCGATGAACCTTTCTGAGTTAAGCTAGAACTTGGGGGATTCTGACTAACATGAGGCTGTACTCTAAACAGCATTGATTGCTTCTCCCAGCCTTATTAGGCTATAGAATTTCCTAAGCTTTGCTCATAGTAGCTCTGTCCACGGGGGAAAGCTGCTCGTTTCAAAAGCGATTCGAGGCTTGCGTCTAGAAATGATTTAGGCTATTGGGCGGGCGATTATCTAATATGAATATCGATATATATTAAAACACACACGTATGGATACCATAGCGTGTGTTTTTTTTTTTAAAAGAAGAGGAAACAATCGAAAAGAAAGTTACAACTGATCTTACAGGCTAAACACTCAGACATGCAGAAAAAAATTAGCCATTTATCTATTTTTTTTGAAGTATGAGTGAGTACAACAAGCTTAGAAAAAATGGTTGTTGAATGGATGTTTTATTTAACAAAATGGGCCAAAATATTTGCTTTGCGTTGTGGGATATACTATAATTAATAATGATTATCAATATCAACAATGAAAATGTGTATTTAAAATGATGGGAGTGATTTTGTAGCGAATTCATATTTGAATCCAAAAGGAAAAAGGGTCTTGTTTGAGGGAGTTACCATCTATAAAGTTTAAAAAATAAACCATTATCTGATTGATTCATTTTATTTTCAATGTGTAAGGAGTGTAAAACATGCATTCAACCATTAAAAATACGATAGTAGAGAGAAGAACGATTCGCCACTTTCAAGATACTCCGATTGAAGAAACACTACTATATGATTTACTAGCCAAGGCAGCCTACGCACCATATCATAATAAAGTTGAACCTTGGCATGTGATTATTGCCAATGATATGGAAACAAAAATGTTTTTTTTGGATAAAGTATTTCAAAGTTATAAACGAAATGATGTCCTTAAAGGTATTTCCGAAAGTAAGTTAGAGAAAATAAAAGAAGGCTATAAGCAGGCTATAATTACTCCTGCTGTGACGTTAATAGTTAGTGCAAATCAATTTGATGATCAAAAGCAAAGTTTTGAAGCCCTTGCTGCCACATGTGCCTTTATTCAAAACTTCCAATTGTTGGCTTGGAATGAAGGAATTGGTGTAGTATGGCGTTCAAATCCATTTATTTTCGATCCGATATTTGCGCAAGAAATTGGAGTGCCCGAAAATAATAAAATTGTCGGAGCTTTGCAAGTTGGCTATTTTAGTCAAGAAAACAAACCAAAAGTAAAAGAAAGAAGACCATTACATGAATGGGTGAAGAAAGCAAAAATACCTTATTACAATCAAAAGTAGGAGGGAGGAGTTTTTTTATTAATTGATAATGATTATCATTGTTGTTTAGGAGGAGAAGATGTCTAGGCTGTTTACCAAAAATTTAAGGATTGCCTATGGAGATTATGATATTGTCCGAAATTTAAATATAGAGATTCCTGATGGGAAAATAACTACCATTATCGGACCAAATGGTTGTGGTAAATCAACTGTTTTGAAGACATTATCACGAATACTTCAAGCAAGAGCAGGAGCAGTTTATCTGGATGGAAAAGAAATTATGAAAGAATTAACAAAAAAGATCGCTCGGAAAATGGCAATCTTACCACAATCCCCTGATGTTCCTGAGGGATTAACGGTTGTAGAACTGGTTTCCTATGGAAGGTTTCCCTATCTGAGTAGACTTGGAAGATTAAAGGATAAGGATAAGGAGATTATTGAATGGGCCATGGAGGTCACAGGTATAGCCCCATTTAGAAATAGATCAGTTGATGCCCTTTCAGGGGGACAGAGACAGCGTGTCTGGATTGCTATGGCATTAGCCCAAGAAACAGAAATTATTCTTCTTGATGAACCTACTACATACCTTGATTTATCACATCAACTCGAAGTTTTAGAGTTGCTGAATCATTTAAATAAAGAAGAAAATCGTACCATTGTCATGGTCATCCATGATTTAAATCATGCAGCACGCTTTGCTCATTATATGGTTGCGATGAAAGAGGGGGAGATTATTAAGGAAGGAGATGTTACAGAAGTTATGACTGCTCAGGTTTTAAGAGAGGTCTTCAACATTGATGCTGAGATTGGAATGGATCCAAGAACAAAAAAACCGGTGTGCCTCTCTTATCACTTAGTTAACAAAAATCACTTCATATAATATGAGGATTCATTGATTGATATTTGGGTCTTATTCTGTTAGCTATCAAAGGTAAATTGGAGATGGAAGCCATGAAAAAATGGAAGAAACTTTCTTTACTAACCTTTACCGCTCTATTTGTAATAGGTGTAATAACAGCATGCCGAAGTGAAGCAACTAGCACTCAATCGGATTCTTCATCGAAAACCAGAATTTATCATTCGGAAAACGGAGATATGAAAGTACCTGCTAATCCAAAAAGAGTAGCTGTGTTAGCAGCATCCTATGCAGGTAATTTCCTGAAACTCGGAATTACACCTATTGCTGTCGATGAATATCCGAAAAATAATCAGTTCTATGAGGGTAAGTTGGATAAAGCAGAAGTAGTAACCTCTGATTCTTTAGAAAAACTTCTAAAATTAGATCCCGATTTAATCGTTACTTTCTCGAATGATAAAAATATCAAGAAATTATCTGAGATTGCTCCAACAGTTGTTTTTACATACGAAAAATATAATTATCTTGAGCAGCATATTGAAATAGGAAAATTAGTTGGGAAAGAAAAGGAAGCAAGAGCTTGGGTGGATCAGTGGAAAGAGAAGTCAAAAATCGAAAGTGAAAAGGTTAAAAAAGTGATTGGCAAAGAAGCCACTGCTATGGTTATGGAAAAGTTCGGAAAAGATATGTACATTTATGGAACAAACTGGGGACGTGGGACAGAGGTCATCTATCAAGCACTAGGTCTAAAACTTCCTAAAAAAGTACAACAAGATGTTGTCGGTCCGGGATATAAAGCGATTTCAGCTGAGGTGATTCCAGAGTATGCTGGTGATTACATATTTGTTGGTGAAGGAGCAAATAACGCTGAGAATTCTTTCATGAAAACAGATGTGTGGAAAGGAATCCCAGCGGTGCAAAAAAATCGAGTGATTCGATTTGATTCAAAGTCATTCTGGTTTAATGATCCAATATCCGTAGAAAAACAAATGGAGATCATTGTTAAAGAATTAACAAAACGCAACTAATTCAATTTATATTAAAAGGGTCGTCATTTATGATTCGTACAAAAATGGAACCATTCAATGAAAAGAAGGTCTTCTCACGCCCTGCAATAGGTACAACCATTTTAATGGTTGGTATCTTAGGTCTGGTAAGTAGTATCGTACTGGCTACTTCAGTTGGGTCAGCTCATATTGATTTTCTGACTGTATGGAAATCGATATTCCAGTATAATCCAACCCGAGAAGCAGACCGAATTATTGTGGATATCCGATTACCAAGGGAATTAGGAGCAGCTGTTGTAGGTGCGGCTTTGGCTGTAAGTGGGGCGATTATGCAAGGGATGACAAGGAATCCATTGGCTGACTCTGGATTACTTGGTTTGAATGCGGGAGCAAGCTTCTCCCTTGCCTGTGTATATGCTTTCTATTCAAATGCTGATTATATCATCGTTATGATGTTTTCCTTTATAGGAGCTGGAATTGGTGCTGGGATGGTATTCGGTTTAGGCTCTTTGACTCGAGGAGGATTGTCTCCTGTTCGAATCACCTTGGCAGGAGCAGCCGTTTCAGCCTTATTATCTGCTTTGGGAGAAGGTATGGCCTTTTATTTTAAGTTATCCCAAGATCTTGCTTTTTGGATAGCTGGTGGTGTATCTGGGGCAAATTGGCTTCAACTTAAGATGGTTACCCCTGTTGTGGTGATTGGAATTATTATCTCAATTATATTTTCAAAAGGGCTAACCGTTCTTAGCTTTGGTGAAGATATGGCAAAAGGGTTAGGACAGCGGACACTTTTAACAAAAACCGTGCTAATGATTGTTGTTCTAATCTTGGCCGGTTCAGCTGTTTCACTGGTTGGGCCCATTGCTTTTGTAGGACTGATGGTTCCCCACATTGTCCGTTCCTTAGTGGGGACAGATTATCGTTGGATTATCCCCTGTTCAGTAGTGTTTGGGAGTTTATTTATGGTTCTTGCTGATACAGTTGCACGTAAGGTAAATGCTCCTTTTGAGACTCCGATAGGGGCAATCGTATCCCTGATGGGTCTCCCTTTCTTTCTATACCTTGCTAGAAAGAAGGGAGGAAGGCTTTAATGATGGATTTAGTACAGCTTAAGAGAGTTCGACTAACCATATTTATCGCTATTTTATTATTGTTAGCTGTTTTTGTAATCAGCGTAGCAACAGGGTACATTTCTTTATCACCTGCTCAATTAGGACGTACTATGATTGGAAAAGGTTCGAGCAAGGAGTATTTAGTTTTGTTTGATTTTAGACTTCCAAAAATCATGATTACGATCCTTGCTGGTATGGGACTAGCTGTTTCTGGGGCTATCTTGCAAAGCATTACCCGAAATCCTCTGGCGGATTCAGGTATTTTAGGAATTAATGCAGGTGCAGGATTGATGGTAGTCCTCTATATTACCTTTTTTACGGTAGAATCGACAAGTTTTTTATATATACTCCCTCTTTTTGCACTCATAGGAGGAATATTGACAGCCACTGTTATCTACCTCATGTCTTACAAAAAAGGTGAGGGTATCGACTCAACTCGGCTCGTATTAGTTGGCGTAGGTATGGCGATGGCTATATCCGGTGTAATTTTGACTCTAACGATACGTCTTGACAAGAATCAATATACTTTTATTGCTGAGTGGATAGCAGGAAAAATATGGGGGAACGATTGGATATTTGTTCTTGCTTTGCTGCCTTGGATTCTGTTGCTTGTTCCTATTGCTTTTCTAAAGTCACATGTATTAAATACATTATACTTACATGAAAGTGTATCCATTGGGTTAGGAGTTCCTGTGGAAAGGGAAAGAATCAAACTTCTTTTTATTGCCGTTGCCCTAGCTTCAGCTTCAGTGTCAGTAACCGGAGGGATCGCCTTTGTTGGATTGATGTCACCACATATTGCAAGGTCTCTCGTAGGACCTCGCCATCAGCTGCTACTTCCTTTAGCGGCAATGTTAGGTGCTATTCTGCTGTTGGTTGCAGATACTATTGGACGAGCGATTTTGGATCCTAGCGGAATTCCAGCTGGCGTGATTGTAACAGTGATTGGTGCACCTTATTTTATGTACTTGATGGCCAAACGAAATGCTTGATCATATTTAAAGGTGATTTCTTATTAAGAATAGGTACAATTCAACTTTCTTTCTCATACCTATGATATGAGAAAGGATGATGCGGATGGCGATCTATTCAGTAAAATCAGGTGATACTCTTTGGAGTATCTCCCAAAAAACAGGTGTTTCAATACAAACGATCCGAAGGGTTAATGGATTGGTATCAGAAGCACTTGTTCCTGGTCTAGGTCTATATATTCCAGACCAGGGACTGCCAGAACGATTTTATCAAGTGCGATCAGGAGACACATTTTGGACGATTGCTCAGCGTTTTAATACCCGTGTTGAAACGCTGATCCAGGCTAATCCACAGATTCAGCCGAACCGATTAAGAGGTGGCGAGCGTCTTCGTATTCTAACTCCGAATAAATTTCGGATGGATACACTAGGCTTTGTCGATGCATTTTCACCTACTTCTTTTCTACGTATGATCGATCAGATTGCCCCACATTTAACTTATTTGGCGATCTTTACTTATTCCTTTCGATCAGATGGGACGCTGATTCCTGTGGATGATGCGCGCTTAATATCAGAAAGTAGGCGGTATGGTGTTAAACCGCTTATGGTCTTAAGTAATTTAGTAGGAGCTACATTTGTACCAGAACTAGCGGAGCAAGTGATCGTCAATGAAAATGTCCGTCGCACGTTGATTCAAAATGTGGTTAGAACACTTGGAGAAAAAGGATATGCAGGCGTAAGTATTGACTTCGAATTTGTGCCACCCAATCGTCGGAATGAATTTACAAACTTTTTACGAGAGCTAAAAGAGGCGATGGGAGAGCGAATTCTTCATATCAATGCACATGCCAAAACCGCTGATAATCCGACCAATCGATTAGTAGGCTTTTTAGATTATAGAGCGATTGGTCGGGTTGTCGATATAATGGCGGTAATGACGATTGATTATGGTTTTTCCAAGGGACCGCCTGATCCCATCGCTCCAACGTGGTGGGTAGAGCAAGTCATAAACTATGCTATTAGCCAAGTAAATCGAAGAAAACTAATGATCGGCATTCCTCTATATGGATACGATTGGCGGCTTCCTTATACTCCTAACACTGTGGCAGATACACTGTCAGCGAACCGTGCTCAAAACCTAGCTATACGTAATCGTGTGTCGATTCAATATGATTGGGATCTAGAGTCTCCTTGGTACCAGTACCAACAAGAAGATGTGTGGCATCGTGTTTGGTTTGAGGATATACGTAGTTTGGTAGCGAAATATAGGTTAGTAGAAATATATAACTTACTAGGTGTGACGTATTGGCAACTGGGCTTTGCCTTTCCTCAAAATTGGGCTTATTTAGAGAAGAATATCGAGCTGCTAACCAGATAGAGGTTAGCAGCTTTTCAGTTAAATAAGATTTATTTACTTAAGTTGACTATGTTTACTTTGTAAGTTGTTTTATATTGGTTAGAAAAACACCCAATAGAGTAATGATTCCGCCGATAGTAGTAAGCAGTGTCAGAACTTTATCAAGCTTTGCAACTAATATCCATAGGGATTTTACCACGAGGGTCTGCTGTATTTTTGGAACAACCTTCCTATCTCTATTCTCTACATGTATTTCAATCAGCAGGAATAGATCTAGTCGGCTTACCGATGGATAATCGATACAATTTCGAAGCAAAAGAAGCAACGAAAGCAAGCGATTTTATACTCCATTCCATGTTTTCACAATCCTACGAGTGTGCTTATGTCAGCGGGGCGCCGGGAAGATCTTCTACAAATCTGTGAAAACAACAGTTACCTATGATTGAAGATGATATTTATCGGGAGTTATTAGAGCGATAGCGAAATAAGTGTAAATCTATCATCCAATAAACAAAGGGTAGAGTGATTACAGTATACTTAGTTTAAATGTAATTTCTACGTAAGTAGGAGTTAAATCTATAGGGAAGGGAAACTTAGCATGAAGGCAACTGAAACCAATTTCCTTGAGTTTATGAGAGGAATCAAGCAATTTCAAATTCCAATCTATCAACGAACCTATAGTTGGAATGAAAAGCAGTGTCAACAATTATGGAATGATATCGAGCGAGTAGCACAGGATGAATCTCTGAATGCTCACTTCCTGGGGTCTGTCGTTTATGTTGAAAAAGGATTATATCAAGTTACATCTATTCCACAGCTGCTAGTTATTGACGGGCAACAACGATTAACGACGATTAGTTTATTTCTGACTGCTTTCGCTCATATATTAGAAGCTGGCGAAAAAGAATGTACAATGATTTCGGCCAAGAAGGTTCGAAATTATTATCTATTTAACGCAGATGAAGAAGATGAGATGAAATATAAAATGTATCTCACACGAAAAGATCGAGATACTTTTATACAAATCATCGAAGAAAAAGAACTAGCTGAAGATGCTTCTATCAAAATCGTACGAAACTATCAATTTTTTCTAGACAAATTAAGAAAGAGCCAACTTACGCTAGATCAAATATACACAGGTCTAACTAAATTAATATTAGTAGATATTGCTTTGGATCGTGACAAGGATAACCCTCAGCTTATTTTTGAAAGTTTAAATTCGACAGGTTTAGATTTATCACAAGCCGATTTAATTCGAAATTATTTCTTGATGGGACTAGAGCCTAAGCAACAAGAGCAGCTATATCATGATTATTGGCATAAACTGGAGCAAAAGTTTGATGAGTTAACAGATCATAATTATTTTGACCGATTTATCAGAGACTATTTAACAATAAAAACGGGTCAGATTCCAAATATCAATTCCGTTTATGAAAGCTTTAAGCAATACATGGATAAAAACAAAGCGTGGACTGTTGAAGAGATTATTCAAGATATTTATCAGTATGGCCTCTACTATTTAAATTTGGCTTTAAAGTCAAATGACTTAGACCTAGAGTTGGTCATGCAAGATATTCGTACATTGAAAGTAGATGTAGCCTATCCATTCCTCATGGAGGTCTATCATGATTATGATCAAAAATTAATCGACAAGAGGGAATTTATCCATATCCTACGATTGGTAGAGAGTTATGTATTTCGCCGAGCTATTTGTGGAATCCCACCTAATTCACTTAATAAAACGTTTGCCAGACTAGCTCGGGAGATCAATAAAGATGAATATTTAGAGAGTTTGAATGCTATTTTCCTATTAAAAACATCAAATCATCGCTTCCCTATGGATTATGAGTTTAAAAGAGAATTGCAAATTAAGGATATCTATCATTTCCGGAATAGAAATTACCTATTAAGAAAATTGGAGAATTATCAAAGGAAAGAGTTAATCTCCGTACAAAATTATACGATTGAGCATGTACTTCCTCAGAATAGCCGTTTATCTAAAGAGTGGCAGGAAATGTTAGGTGAAAACTGGGAAAGTATCCAAAAAACTTATTTACATACGATCGGTAATCTAACCCTAACTGGATATAATTCAGAGTTAAGTGATAGACCTTTTTACGAGAAGCAAACGATAGAAGGTGGATTTAAGTATAGTCCACTCTGGCTAAATCGTAGCTTAGCTAAACTGGAGAAGTGGGATGAAGAGGAGATTTTGAGACGAGCTAAGACTTTAGCAGAAAGAGCAGTGGAAATTTGGAAGTTACCTCATGTATCTGAAGAGATCTTAAAAAAATATAAAAAAGATGAGAAAGCAAATCGTAGTGAAAGCTACTCGATCACACAATTTCAACTGATGGGGAGTTTAAAGGAACTCTTTGAACGACTCAGAGCACAAATCCTAGACTTAGACAGTACGATTAAAGAAGAAGTGAAAAAGCATTATATCGCTTATAAAATGTCAACCAACTTTGTGGATATAGCTCCAATGAAATATAGTTTAAAGCTATTTTTAAATATGGGTATCGGTGAGGTACATGATCCCAAAGGGATTTGCCGTGATGTATCCAAGATCGGACATCGTGGAAATGGTGATATTGAAATTAAAGTTTCTTCAATTGAGGAAATCCCCTATGTGATGACACTCATTCGTCAATCATTTGAAAAACATAATGAATAAAAGATTACTTAGACAGTGGCAAACTGCCACCGTAAAATCGAGTGAAAAAGGTGTTAGATATGATCAATATCCGTCCAGTAAACAATGAAGATCATTCTTTTATTTTAGGATTAGCTACTCGATTTCTAAAATTTAAGCAGCTGGATTGGCGTGATTCAGAAAAAATGCTTGCAGCACAAATTCGGCTAGCAGAAGAAGCCATCAGCGGAAAACCAGAAGGATCTGAGCTATTTGTCGCTGAAGATCAGGATAAAAACTTATTAGGCTATTTACTTATGGGAGTGGTTCCCGATTTTTTTACAAAAGAACCAAAAGGATTTATTTATTCCATTGCTGTTGATGAGCATGTAGAAGGAAAAGGAGTCGGGAGAGCTCTACTCCATTTTGCTGAGGAGTGGGCGAGAAAGAAAGGATGTAAACTCCTTGCATTAAATGTATTTGCTGAAAACCAACGAGCTTATTCTTTTTATGAAAAGTCAGGTTTTATCACTGAAACGTGTACCATGGTAAAACCTCTGAAGAGATAAAAGAGATAGCTTGAAACATAAGGGACATTAGTTACGTGAAGAGCTGATGTCCCTTAGTTTAAATAAAAAAGAATATGATTACGATAATAATACAATGAAATAATAACCAAAAATGGATAAGAAGATAGAACCAATCAATCCGACAAGCATGGTCTTTTTACCAACACGACGAATCTCTTTGATATCCACATTCAGTCCGAGGCTTGCCATCGCTGTGGCCATGAAAAAGTAAGAAACGAGAAGGATCGGATCAACCCATGTCTCAGGAATGATGTGGAAGGTATGAAGACCACTCATGAATAAAAAGCCGAAAATAAACCAAGGGATTTGTATCGATTTCCAGTTGCGACTTTGTCCTTGATTGGTTGAATGGGTAAATAAACTAATCAAAATCGCTACAGGAACAAGTAGAGCCACACGAGTTAATTTAACAGTCACAGCTAAGTTCATGGCTTCCTTACCAAAAGGAGCAGCTGCTGCAACAACATGAGCAATCTCATGCAAAGTACTTCCTGCAAAGAGCCCATAGTTAGCTGGGCTTAACCCAAGCCAAGGAGCAAGATAAGTATAACCCAAGGTGAATAATGTCCCAAGGAGGGCTATCGTGGTTATACTAATGGCTGTTTCTTGATTTTTAGCTTGGATTTGTGAGCTAATAGCTGAAATGGCCGCTGCACCACAGATCGCAGTTCCACTCGCTGTAAGCAGGCTTGTGTTTTTGTCTATTTTGAATAATTTGGATAATATGATGACAATGATAAACGCAAAAGTTAAATTAAGAACCGCTAGCAGCAAGAGCTTAGGTCCTGCATTCCAAATATCAGCGAGATTAAGACGAACTCCTAATAAAATAATTCCAAATCTCAATAGATTTTTGCTTGAAAAAGCAATTCCACCTTGCCATGTTGTTTGAATGCCCCAAATCGCTCTCCAGATCATTCCAATGAGAATAGCGATAACTAATTGTCCCATAATGGATAAAAAAGGAAGTGATGAAAGAGCTTTAGCGAGCAGACCCATTCCTGCAGAAATAATTAATCCTATAATAAAACCAAAACTATTCTTTTTTTGTTCCATGGTTTTCTTCCTCCTGCTTTAAGGATAAAGCACGAAGAATCATAAGTAAAATAAATATATACTATCGTTAAGATTAGTTTTTTTAATGATTAAACAGAAAGAGTGGAAGCGAATGAATTATGATGCTCTCCGAACTTTTGTCACCGTTGTCGAAGAAAGGAATTTTACGAAAGCAGCAGAAAAGCTAATTTTATCTCAACCAACCGTTAGTTTACATATCAAACAGTTGGAAGTAGAATTACAAACCCATTTATTATCGCGATCACCCAAGCATGTACAAATCACACCTACTGGTCAGATTTTATATCAACGTGCTAAACAAATCATTCAACTTTGGGAGAAAACAAAAGAAGAAATGGGTGATTATCTTCATACATTGCGAGGTTTTTTAAAAATAGGAGCTAGCTTAACGATAGGTGAATATATTTTACCAATGATCCTTACTTCCTATCACGAGCAGTATCCTTATGTTCAATTAGAAGTGGTCGTAGGAAATACACAAGAAGTAGTTCAACAGGTTCGATCTCATCAGTTAGATTTAGGCTTAATTGAAGGTCATACACAAGAGAGAGAAGTGAAAGTATCCCCCTTTATGGAAGATGAAATGGTATTTGTCGTGGGAGCTTCTCATCCACTTGCTCAACAAAAGCCGAATGTATCACTAGAATCTTTACAAAATCAAGTATGGATCGCACGTGAAAAAGGTTCAGGTACGAGAGAATATATGGATCATTTGATTCGAAAGTGGGGTCTGCAATTAAAAGATATATTGATGATCAGCAGTAATCAGGGAGTAAAGGAGTTAGTTTCACGTGGGATTGGTGTTACTTGTATTTCTCGTTGGGTTGTACAAAAAGAAGTAGATCGAGGGGAAATGGTGATGCTCTCTGTATTTGAGCAGCCGATTGTTCGAACTTTATCTTATGTTTTACCGATGCAAACCGATTTAAGTCGGAGCGGACAGGTTTTTTTGGAGTGTCTAATTGATAAAAGTAAAATTTAAAGTAGCCGATCTTCCAAACCAAGCGAATAGCAGAAAAAGGACCCTTTTATCATATCTACGTAGGAAGTCCTCTGTTTCTATAAGCAGTATAATAAATGATACTTTGTTCAATATCAATTTGCTAATAAATAAGTATAAGAGGTATTTTTTAAAAAAATTAAATTTACCTATTGACGAATGGAATGCGAACATATATACTTGTAAATGTGTTCAGCAAAGAGTGACTTGTCTAGCCATTAGCATGGTGTTACACCATGTATGCAATAATGTCTCACATTCGTCACTCGGCTCCGCGCTACTTAGGCAGGCCTCCTATATGGGGTACTAGTTTGATAGGTCGCCTAAGGAGGCGTAGCCGCTCCTATCAACTAGTACCCCATATAGGGTCCTGTTCAGTGGCGAAACCAAGTTCGAAGAGTGTTAGTAGACAAGTTGTGCAAAAGCCTGATCTTTTATTAAGATCAGGCTTTTTGTTATCTATATACTTTTAATTTATTTTAGTAAAAATTACATACTCAGTTTATACAATTTTATTTAGAAAAAATAAAATCTTCCTATTGACGAACAATATGCGAACATATATACTTATGGCAGTGTTAAATAAAGGGTGACTTGTCTAGTTATTAGCCTGGTGTAACACCATGTATGTGATTGTGTCTCATATTCGGAACATGGCTTGACGCTTAACAGTAACAAAACCAACTCTAGAGAGTGTTAGTAGACAAGTTCTACAAAGAGCCCGATCCTCCTGAAGGGTCGGGCCTTTTAAGTAAGGAGGGATAAAAATGGTCTATCATGATCAAACTGAGCCAAATCGGTCAGGAAAATCAAGAAGTTATGTGGCATGGTGGGAAAAAGAAGAAGCCTTTACACCTCTTCCAGCTTCATTACAACAATCTTTGGATCAAGGTGATCCTGAATTTGTAGAACAGTTAATGAAATACGCATTTGATTTTTCCGATCAGCCAAGCGAGCAGAAACGATCAGGGGATTGGATTTGGGCATTGTATCTAGATTCACGCCCGCAAGCACGTGAAGGATTATTGAAACTTTTAACCACTTATGGCAAATGGGATTTAGAGTCAAGTGTTGCTCCTTTGAATGAGAAGTTTCGTTATAGTTCAAATGCATATACTTTAATTCCGCTTTCTGATAAATTTTATCGCTATATAAAAGGAATTTTTAAGTTAGCCGATAGGAGGAAAGATGCTCCTGTATGGGGGCGATTGGCTTATCTTTGGGATCATCGCTTTGATAATTATGAACAGATCGTTCTTCAGCCACAAACCAAGAAATATTTACAACGACGAGCTTGGCGGACACTCAGGCAGCTAGGAGAGCAAAAGTCTGCTGACTATGTGAAGATGGCCACCGAACTTCTCCTATGCTATCGGAGTGGGGAGTTTAGTTATGTACACTATCGAGATCCAAAAACCGGTTCCTATCTTAATCATCCAGTTCCTATGCGGTATCAACATTTACTTAAACATATCCTTTATCGTCATAGTTCCATATTGGTTTATCGAGATGGGAAATGGAAGGTAAAACCGGATCAACTAGCTTATAGCCTTAATGAAAGGGCAGAAGCTTTTCCTGAGCTGTGGGATCAACAACCCGATCAGTTGTGGCGATTAATTAGAGAAGCACAATCAGAACCCGTGATCCAGTTTGCCATTCGTGCTTTGCAACAGGGAAATCCAAATTATTTACAAAACATATCAGCCCAGATTTTTGCGACATTGTTAGAAGAGATAAATTATCGAACCCCAGCAGCACGAATTATATTTGTGACAGAAGAATTAATCAAGCGCTTAGATATGAAGCAGGTAGATATTGATATTTTAGCTATCCTCTTATTGCATGAACATTGGGAAGTTAGAAAAAGAGCCTTTAGTTTTGTTACCGAGTATACGGATCAGTTACCAAAAGAAAAAATTGCTCAGTTAATTCCCAAGTTATTATCTTATCTAAGTAAGCAATACTATTGGTATTTTAATGAATATAGGGATTTGTTTAGATGTTGGGAAGAAGTGTTGATTGAATATGCTTCATTAGAGTGGATAAAACCATTGCAAAAGCAAAGTCAGCGTTACTACTACTCATACGCAGATGAGGAAATTATCAAAATGGTATTGGACTATATTGATCATACACGTAATCCCTATGACATCAATGATCTCCTTCCCTATTTGCACCATCAAAATTTGGGAATTCGAGAAAAAGCACAAGCTATATTATTACGTGACTTTGAATATTTACAGTTAGATCAGTCATTTTTGACGTCGCTTATATTAACGGAAGTGAAAGATGAGCAAAATTTTGCGATACAGCTTTTACAGGATCGAAAGCTTTGGTTAGTTCCTATGCTACCAAATCTAATTAGCAATTGTTGGAAATACATGACCAGTCGAGAAATCTCAGACGAGCTTCGACAGTTCCTAGCGAAAGATATACTGGGAGAAATCCTTTGGGAAGAAATACGCGTAGGTGTTTCCATCGAAGATATTCTTGATTTATTACATAGTGATTTAACAGAACTTCATGAACTGGGTTTTAAGCTACTAGAAAGTAACCAATCAGAGTTAAATCGATTATCGATCGATCAACTCGTTCAGTTAGCAAGGCATCGGATTGCTTTGATACGAAAACAGGCACGGGATGTGATGATTCGTCGCATGAATGAAGCTGATGTAGATCATCTTCTCGTTTTAGTTGAAACGGATTTTGATGATACCCGTCAGTGGGGATTTGGCTATTTAAAAACGCTATCCGATGATGAAGTAACACCAAATCTGATCATGGGCTTATTGGATAGCTCACGGACGGATGTACAGATGTTTGCGATGGAAATGGTTCAGATTTATCAAAAGCAATTGGACTTACCTGAAATGATGATACGCGCAAGCGAAAGCCCTTATCTAGAAGTGCAAGCATTTGCTCTACAACTAGCAGAAACGCAATTACAAGAGAAAGAGCAATTACAAAAGATGGCTCACTTTTTCCGAACGGTTCTGTTTTATGTAGGGAAAGGTCGCAGATTAAAGAAAGCAGCTATATTATTGTTATTTGATCTGGGGCTACAGTCAGAAGAGATGGCAGAAATTGTGTTATCCATTCTAGGTGATGTACTACATACGAATGGTCAAAAAGACTTTGAGCAGGTGTTACGCATAATGGCTCAGATTCAATTACGTTATCCACAGATCAGCACCAAGATTCGAATTCATTAGCTTTAATTGGAGGGAAGAAAGCGATGCTTTTTCAACAAACTTATGCAAAGCCAAGCGGTATCAAGCATATACAAGGGCAAACCTTGGTGGACTTTGCTCCAGATATCAGTCGTGAGCCTACGTTTTTTCGAGGGAAAATCGCTGATCCAATTCGCTATCGAGATGCAATGATTGCGCTCAGGGATGTGGTTGTTTCTGATCTAAACTATAAACCTCGAGATCATAGCGCTTATCAAGCATGGGTTCAAGAACAATACTTATTGGATATAGCCGATGTATTAGAAGCTCATCAGCAAGTTGCTGATCGGATGAAAGAAATTGTGTTACGTATCAGGGAGCTTGATAGGTTAAGAGACATACGAAATGCGGACTTTTTTAAAGCCCGTAGCCGTTATTTTAATTGGTTGTGGGAAAATGATAAGCCTGGGTGGTATGTACTAGATCCTGTGATAACTGTTGCACCTGATCAAGTCTTTTTTGAAGCGTTTTCGTTGGATGAATCTTCTTATGGTCGCCTAGCCGTTCATGATCGTTTATTTAGTGATGTAAAAGAATTCCAATATGGTACAACCAATATTGATTTTTCTGATTCCTTATTAGGGGCACTTAAACGCATCCGCACCTATCGCCCTACTGAATTTCAAATTGATCCCTCAGGATTTGAAGTAGCAACAGCAGGGCATGAGGTATATAAAGAGCAGAAAATTGATGTTCCTGAAAGTTGGGTACGTGGCTTCTTACAGGTACAATCAGCCATGAATTTACCAACCGTATCATTTGAGATGAAGCCAATTCATCTGTATAATTTATGTCTATTTTTGAGGCAGCATCGAGAAAAGCAAGGTCCACGTTCGCTTCGTTTTATTCTGAAACCAGGTGAGTCTGTCAAAGTGGTAATGGAGCCATGGAGCGAAGAGTTGGTATTAAGTGGCTCGATATATCAAGGAACAGAAGCTAGAGAAATTCGTACATGGGGTCGGCGTAGACTTTTCTTGCTTGAACGTTTGTTACCTCTAGCGAATAAAATTACGGTGCATTTACTCGGAACGGGGTTACCTAGCTTCTATATAGTAGATATGGGAGCATTAAGCTTTACACTTGGGCTTTCTGGTTGGACACGGAATGATTGGGCAGCAGCGGGTAACTTTGACCTGATGGTTGGACAGAGTAAAGAGGTAACTCCTGAACAGAGTACACAGGTTTTTGATCAGCTTAAGCATAAGAAAACAACTAGTCTAGGAGAGTTAGTGTCGTGGACAAAGCTATCGGATGAAGTGGTACAAGGTGCTTTAAGACAGCTATGTAGTGCTGGACGAGTCATGTTTGACTTGGAGATCGGAAAATATCGGTTACGTGAGCTAACAAAAGATCCATTACCGATGGATCAGCTCATGTATGCGAATCCACGTGAAGAAAAAGCGAAGGAGCTTATTGAAACGGAAAAAGTGATTGTACAAAAGATAGAGTCGATAGAGAAAGGAATTTCATTGTCTGGTGAAGTACACGGACAATCCATTCAGATTACACCTTCTGTGGAGCTGGATGAAGATCGGCGAATCAAAAATGCAAACTGTAACTGTTTCTTCTTCCGTAGAAATCGCTTAACCCAAGGTCCTTGTGAGCATATTTTATCACTGATTACGTTATTCGATCGAACTCATAGACAATAGATTAGATGGGAGGGGAAGCCATGGCAGAAGAACAAAATCATCCACTCACACGGGAAGAGTGGTTAGAGCGCTTACAACAAGAAGGACGGACCGAGGTCATTAAAAAAGAGATGATTCGATTGGGATTTTGGTCCGAAGAGCCTTTAACACCTGAAGAAGAAGAACAGCTCGCAATCGAAAATAGAGAACGCCAGCAACTTGAAAAAGAATTACAACGATTAAAAGAAGAAAGTGAAAAGCTACCCAATATTCAAGAGAAAATTAATGAAGTGCGAAAGAAGAGGATTGAGGAGAGTAAAAGAAAACGTGCAGAGCGAAAAGCACAGCGCGAACTTGCTCGCCAAGAGGCTAAAAAAAGATGGGAAGAGCACCAGGCAACACATATTGTACATGTTGGGGAAGGATATTCAGCTGGTCTTACCTCTATTCATTATGATGAGGAAAAATTAATCACTCATCAGCTTCCTCTGATCCGGAGCGCAATGGAATTAGCTGAAGCGATGGAGATGCCTCTTAGCCGTCTCAAATGGCTTACGTATCATCGGGATACAGCGACACTGTGTCATTATGCCCGCTTTACGATTCCTAAGAAAAGCGGTGGGGTACGAGAAATTTCTGCACCAAAGAAAGAGTTGCGTCAGGCTCAAGCATGGGTAAAAGAGCATCTTTTGGATCCTATTCCGGTTCATTCGGCAGCGTATGGCTTTGTACAAGGAAGAAGCACTGTCGATAATGCCAAGCAACATTTGCAACAAGCTGTAGTGATCAAGATGGATCTAAAAGACTTCTTCCCTACCATCGATTTTTATCGGGTAAGAGGAGTATTTCAATCATTTGGTTATAGTGAAGCCATTAGTACTTTATTTGGTTTGCTTTGTACAGAGCCACCGCGCTCAGAAGTGGAGTTTGACGGTCGATACTATTATGTTGCTATGGGAAAACGGCAACTTCCTCAAGGAGCTTGTACCAGTCCCGCACTTACCAATATTATTTGTCGCCGTCTGGACCAGCGACTGAGTCGTTTGGCTGATACACATGGGTTTTATTATACAAGATATGCGGATGATTTAACTTTCTCCTGTAAAGAAGCTTCTATGAGCCGAATTGGACTCTTGTTAAAAAAAATCCGTGATATTGTAAGTAGTGAAGGATTCATGATAAATGAAGCGAAAACGCGAATTTTACGGGCCTCACGCAGACAGCGAGTTACGGGGATTGTGGTAAATGAAAAGCCTAATTTGAGTCGTAAAGAGCTAAAAGCTTTTCGGGCACTACTCCATAATGTAGAGAAGAATGGGTTAGAAAAAGAAAATCGTAGTAATCATCCTCATTTTTGGGAATATATCAAAGGCTATGTAAACTATATTCGAATGGTTCGACCGGATCTTGGCGAGAAGTTTACACAACAACTCGTTCGGATTGCTGGGAAATACCGATTAAATTTATCCCTACCTGTGAATAATTTGTAAATAGTTATGTTGGTAACGAATGAATAGTATACAAAATAGGGGAGTTATTTTTCTTAGAAATGGATGGCAAGAGTAGACGAGACTCTTTCACCACATTATCCAATAAGAAAAATAAACTCCCTCTTTTTTTCAGTATAGATAGATGAAAATTTCGTGTTAAAAGTAAATAAAGCTTGGATTAAATTGGATTATCTATTTGATTATTGATTTGTGCAATATAAGTTGAAAGGAACCGAGTGATCAATTTCCAGTGCGAGACGTTATTAGAAATGAAAGTATCTTCTTTCTTTTGTTTTTATTTTATCTTGTTATTTGAAATAATTATTGACTAAATTAACAGTGAGTGCTATTTTTAAACTAACGAACGATAGGTAGTTTTATGGCGGTATAGAGGAGTGAGCAAAGATGAGTTGGATATTTTTGGTTATTGCAGGTTTATTTGAAACGGCATGGGCTATTGGGCTTAAATATACGGAAGGGTTTTCACGCTTAGTACCATCTATTTTTACTGTGGTTTGTATGGTGATTAGTTTTGGACTTTTATCTTATTCCTTAAAAACATTACCGATTGGAACCGCCTACGCTATCTGGACAGGAATTGGAGCAGTGGGAACCGTATTATTTGGAATGATCTTTTTAAAAGAGCCGACCAACGTAATGCGGATTCTCTTTATCTTGCTGATTGTGGCTGGTATTCTTGGACTTAAGTTTACAGAAACCTCTGCCTGAAAAATGAAGTGGTTTATATATAGTGTCCGTCAAGGACACTTTTCTTGTTTGATATGTAATCTACGTGGACAATGAAAAAGGTTAGGAGATGTAATGATGACTGCTCAGAAAATAAAGGAAGCTGCTTTAAAACAGTTTAGTAAATCGGGTTATGAAGGAGCATCACTTTCGAAAATAGCGAGTGAAGTTGGTATTAAAAAGCCTTCGATCTATGCACATTTTCGCAGTAAAGAAGACTTATTTCTCACTGTATATAGAGAAGTATTAGTTGAACACGTTCACTGGATTGAAAAGATTGTTGATGAAATGAAACAAAACTCTGTTGAAGAAAAGTTATATCGGATTTTATATTTTTTTAGTTGTGAACTGGAAGGATATGATGAGGAAAAGTTAGAGTTCTTAAAACGTACGACCATCTTCCCACCATCTTTTTTGAAGGAGCGAATTCGGGCTCAATTTTTAGAAGTTGAACAACAACTATCTCGTATACTTATCAAAGTCTTTGCAGAAGGGATTAAGCAAAAGTTGATTCGCCCTGAAAATATGGAGGACTTACTCTATGCTTACTATTCTTTATTAGATGGAACCGAAATACATGGATTTTACTATGGACGAGAACATGTGGCCCAAAAGTTACAAAAAAGATGGGATATTTTTTGGAGAGGAATCGCTTTATAAGCAAGCTGGAATTAGATGTAAAGTAGTTATTTTCGTTAACATAATTGTCCTTTGCTCAATTAGGCAATCTATATATAATTAAATGTATATATTTTATATGTGGAGATAATTGGAGGAAATGTATTTATATTTCCGGTAAGAAGGAGAAATAAGTCTTGGAAAAGGGAAACAAAGATTGGTTAACAGAGTCTGTGCATAACGTTGGGGAAACGAAATTAAGTAGGCGTGAATTACTGAAATACATCCCACAAGCAGCTAGTTTTTTAGTGGGATCGATGCTAATCACACCACAATTACTTCAGTCAATGGGAATACAAACGATCCAGCAAAAGTCGGGCAAACTATTACCGGCTCATCCCAACTCAACAAAGTCATTAGGAAATGTAAATATTCGAGAAGAAAATAAAAAGCCTGGAACAAATAAGTGGAAAATCACTAAACCAGCAGGTTCGCGATTACAAGGTTATGCGTCTGATTTCTCAGTGCAACCCGATGGATCAATCACTTTTTACGTTCACAGTAAGAAACCATATCGCATGGAAATATACCGAATGGGTTATTATGGTGGTGCTGGTGGGCGGCTGATGAAAGTAATTGATGGAATTCATCCGACTGAGCAAATCTTAAATCCCGATCCAAATAACTTTGGTGTCTCCTGGGCGCCTAGCCAAGTTTTACGTATTCCCTCTGACTGGCCAACAGGTGTTTATCTCAATAAATTGGTAAATACCGAGGGGCGGGAAAGCTATATCATTTTCGTGGTTGTTGAAACCTCCCCTTCTGCTGATTATGGTATTCAAATCGCCACCAACTCTTATCATGCATATGATAACTGGGGTGGGAAAAGTTTATATGGATATAATAGTAGTTTTGGAAAGCAAGCATATCAAGTATCCTTTAATCGACCATTTAGAAACTATTATGGTTCTGGTTTATTTTTCCAATTTGAGTATAACCTTATACGTTGGTTAGAAAAAGAAGGCTATTCATTAACTTATTTTACGGACTGGGATATTCATAATGATATATTAGAACATGTAAATATTAAGGCCCTCCTCATCGCTGGACATGCGGAGTACTGGACGATGAAAATGCGGAAAAGTGTGGAAAAGCTATCCGCTACTAAATTTAATTTGGCCAATTTTAGTGCAAATGTCTGCTATTGGCAGGTTCGCTATCATGAAGATGCTACTGGCCGTCCAGATCGACTACTCGTTTCTTATAAACAGTTTGCTCATAAAATGGACCCCTATCGCCTTACAAATAAACAACTTACTACCGCTCTGTGGCGTGATCCTGTGATCAATATGCCTGAAGATAGTATATTCGGAGTGATGTATACAGGTATTCCGAAAGCCACTGTACCGATGGTAGTGAGTGATGCTAACCATTGGCTTTATGACGGAACAGGACTAAGAAATGGAGATAAAATTCCTGGGGTGATTGGTGGAGAAGTGGATAGCTATGTTCGACCTATACCAGGAGTAGAAGTTATTGCGAAATCACCCGTTAATTTATATGGGAAAAGAAAGCTAGCCAATGTCGTATGGTATCAAAAGCCAACAGGTAAAAAATGCTTCTCGGTAGGAACATTTTATTGGAACTGGTTTTTAGATCCGATTCATCATACCGTTCAGGGTAGACGTAATAAGCATATTGAAACCATTACGAGAAATGCATTGCGTGAGTTGATTAAATAAAAAAAAGCGTGTTTCAAGTAAGTTGAAGCACGCTTTTTTGAATGGTACTAAGAGTCCTGTTTGTTGTCAACCTTGGAGTCGGGAGAAGAATTTGTTTTTGAGTCAGTAAGATTTTTAATCATCTGGTTAATATCCAAGCCGGATACCTGTTTTACCATTTCAGGAGTTTGTGCCATAAGTTGTGTAACATAGTTACTGACTTTGCTCGCACCACCATCACTTCCAGAGGAATCGATTACAGTGATTTTATCAATATTACCGAGCGGTTGAGCTACCTGTTTAGCAAGCTCTGGTAACATTTTGGCAATTAAGTCTAAAACAGCTGCTTGTCCATATTTTTCAAATGCCTCTGCTAATTTTTGCTTAGCCTCTGCTTCTGCTAATCCTTTCGCTCGAATTACTTCTGATTCTGCGAGCCCTTCCATTTTTTCAACTTCAGCTTTGGCTGCTCCACGTGCTTTTTGTGCTTCCGCATCAGCGAGCCCTTTTGCTCGGATGGTAGCGGCTTCAGCTTTAGCACGAGCTTCTTGTTGGAAGCGCTCAGCTTCTGCAGATTGTTCTTTGGCATAACGATCAGCATCGGCTTTTTTGCGTACTTCTGCGTCATACTGTTTCTCGCGCCGGACAATCTCTTTTTCTTCAAGTTCAATTTCCTTTTGTTTTCTTACTAATTCAATTTTCATTTGCTCTTCAGTCACTTGTTGCTGATAACGGTTCGCTTGCAAATGATAAGCTTGGTCAGCTTCCGCCTTTTTCATATCTTGTTCGATTTTAAATTCTGAAACACGAATTTCTTTGTTTTTGGTTGCTTCAGCAATGTTTGTTTCCGCGATTAAAGAGGCTTTTGTTCCTTCTTCACGCGCTTTGGCTGTTTGGATTTCTGTATCACGAACGGCTTGTGCTTCAGCAATATCTGCATCACGTTTTACGGCTGCAATACGAGGGCGGCCTAGAGCTTCTAAATAGCCATTTTTATCACGAACATCTTTGATGGTAAAGGAAATGATTTGTAAACCCATTTTCTTTAAGTCAACAGCGGCTACTGTCTGTACTTCTTGAGCAAACCGTTCACGATTTTGGTAAACTTCCTCAACCGTAAGTGTTCCTAAAATCGCACGTAAGTGACCTTCTAATACCTCACGCGCTTCATCATTTAGTTGATCATTACTTTTACCCATAAATTGTTCCGCTGCAGTGGCTAGGTCGTCAAGGGAACTACCAATTTTGATAATTGCGACTCCGTCGACGAGGATAGGAACACCTTGTGCTGTATAAACTTCAGGTGTAGAAACTTGTAACTTATGAGAGAGTAAGCTAATTCGCTCGGCACGCTGGAAAATAGGGAGAATAAATGCGCCTCCGCCACGAATAATCTTAATTTTTCGTTTTGAATCATCTGTCATGACATTTTTCCGACCAAGCATACTACCTGTTACGATCAGAGCATCTTCAGCACCTACGGTTTTATAACGAGACCAGAAAGCAATGGCTAAAATCAACAGGACTCCAACCACTGTCAATACAATCAGAATAGGACCTTGGATGACCTCCATTGACATCACTCCATTATTTATTAGCTAGAGGTTTAACCAGCAAGATATGACCGGCAACGTCTGACACGATAATCTTGGTTCCCTGAGAGATCGAATCACCTGTAGCACTTTGGGCAATCTGATTTGTATTTCCACCACTCGTCGTAATCATAACTTCCCCCATGCCTTGACGAGGGATGGTGGTGATCACAACACCCTTTTTACCTTTAAGCTCGGCAAGGCGAAAGCCCACAGAAGACTCTACTTTTTGAGACGGTCGGACTAGGAGAAAATAAACGAGTATAAAGGAAGCAAATGAAAGGAGTAAAGAAAAGGTGATAACCATACTATTAGGCTGCTCTGTATACCGTGATAGAATCAGACCACTTCCTCCAAAGACAGTTAGCGCACTAAATATGGTCACAGAGGAAACGATAGGGAGATCAAAGGAAAATAAACTATCTAAGATCCCATCCAGAAAATTACTAAATATAAAGCTAAGGATGGTCATAGCAACTCCCAACAGAAAGCAAACCCAAAATATTGACTCTAAGATGTAGGATCACTCCTTTCTCCTTTTATCTTTATTATACAAAACCTAGAATAGAGAAGATGTTAGTAAAACAAAAAATCCATGGACAAATTGTTATGGATTTATGGTCAATAAAGATCATTTTTAGGAGAGGGTGGTCTCTCATAAGACGGATGCTTATTCTTTTTTTAATTAAACGATTTCACCAATTTTCCCAAAAGTTTGGATTCATAAAAGGAAATTGAGAGGATAAATAGAACAACAAATAAAGAAACAAATCTTTCCTTAATTATAGTTCAGTGAAACTAAAATGAGTGACTAATAAATAGGTAGATAGGAAATAGATTGATAACACTTGTAAATGTAAATAGGAAAAGTAAGTAGCACGAATAAATGTAATATTGGGAATAGAGTAAGGGTATCTTCAAAAGGAGGTGAATGCCTGCTACTAGTAAAATTGTATCCTTTACATCTACACATAACGAGCGAGATGTGGTGAAACAAGAACTTTTTACATAGGGATATTATTTTATGTATTTAGTAGCAGGGGTTTTTTGATGAATAAAGGTAAGAGAAAAAAATTTCGATATGGACTGATTGGTTCCTTCATTTGTAGTATTTGGTTAGTTGCTTGTAATTCGATAGTTGACTCAATGAAGGGTGAATCAACCATAGGGTCAGCAAAAAATCAAGTGTTACGTATCGCAGAGATGAATGAAGCTTCGAGCTTGGATCCTGCTAAAGTAGTGGATAATGGTTCCTTCATTTTGCTAAATAATGTACAAGAGGGATTAATGAGACTAAAAAATAAACAACCTGTAGAAGGGATTGCAGAAAATGTAAATATAAGTTCCGATCAACTTACTTATACTTTTACATTAAGGAAAGATGCAAAATGGAGTGATGGGAAGCCGATCACAGCACAAGATTTTGAATTCGGCTGGAAACGCGTTTTGGATCCGAAGACGAAATCTTCATATTCCTTTATCCTCTTTCCAATTCAAGGAGCCAAAGAATATCATGATGGTATAAAAAATCAAAATGAGGTAGGAATTACATCACTGGACCCACATACATTAGTTGTAAAGTTAAAAGAACCCATGTTAAACTTCCTTAGTTTAACTACATTGCCAGCATATTTACCACAGAGACAAGATTTAGTCACGAAGTTTGGTGATAAGTATGCGACGACCAGTCAGAATACGGTTTATAGTGGTCCCTTCGTTGTCAAAGAATTTAATAGAGCGAAAACAGTACTTACAAAGAATGACCGTTATTGGGATCGAAATAATGTCAGTCTACAACAGGTAGAACTTCGTCTTGTTAAAAATATCGATACCGCAGTTCAACTGTATCAATCGAACCAAGTAGATATAGCACCTGTTAATCGGAAATATATCGGTTCTTTCAAAGATTCATCTGAATTGAAAATAGTGGAGCGAGCCACTTCTTACTATTTGGTAATGAATCAGCAGAATAAATTTCTAGCTAATCCAAACATTCGTCGTGCTATTAATTTAAGTATTAATCGACAAAAATTAACTGATCAAATTTTAAGAGATGGTTCTAAGCCAGCAGGGGCATTGATTCATCCAGCTATTTCGGGTATAGGAAATAAATCATTTCGTCAGATGACTAAAAAGGAGTGGGTAAGATATCAACCACAGCAAGCGAAAGCACTTCTAGCTAAAGGGCTAAGCGAACTAAATATGGACAAGCCACCTGATGAAATTCATTTACTTAGTTATGATGATGAGAAGCGAGAGGTAGCTATTGCAGTGAAAAAACAACTGCAAGATATTTTAGGACTGCAAGTGCAAATTGACTCAGTGACCAGTAAGGAAAAAATAGTATGCCAAAATCAAGGTAAATTTGATATTGCAGTTTCTAGTTGGGGAGCCGATTATAATGATCCTATTGCCTATCTAGAGTTGTGGAGTGCTGATAGAAGGTTAAATATTGCTAGGTTTAAGGATAAAGAGTTTAATGATTTACTAGAGAAGTCTAAAAAGACAGTACTTCCTGAAGAGAAGATTAAACACCTAAGTATAGCCGAGAAAAAGCTGATTCAAGATCAAGCTGTAATTGTCCCTCTTTTTTATCGAACCAGTTCGTTTTTACAGAAGCCTTATGTACAGGACTTTTATAATCATGCTATTGGTGCCGATTACAGTCTAAAATGGACTTACTTAAGTAGTAACCATTCTTAAATAGAGAATATAACCCCCATCAAGGGGGTTTTTAGTTTTTTGTATAAAATAAAATTATAACTCATAATCATAAATAATATTATGAAATAAGATGGAAATTTGTTATGATAATGATGTAACCCTTTATTTGGAATGGTTCTTAAATTTATGAGCGAATAGGAGGAAGTTTAATTTGAAAAGGTGGAAATTACTCCTATTATGTACGACAATATCGAGCCTTCTTTTGACGGCCTGTGGTAACAAGGGCTCTAATGAAAGCGCTATCCAACAGAAAAAAGTGCTCCGAATTGCTGAAACAGAAGAGTTTACAAGTATCGACCCCGCAACAGTAGTAGATGGTGGCTCTTTCATCTTAGCTAATCATGTCTATGAAGGATTGATGAGGTTAAATCAAGATAAAAAGCCAGTTTCAGGTATTGCTAAAGACGTGAAAGTAAGTTCAGATAAGCGAGTTTATACATTTATCTTACGCGATGCGAAGTGGAGTGATGGTAAACCGATCACTGCCAAAGATTTTGAGTTTGGTTGGAAACGGATGATGAAACCAGAGACTAAATCTGAATATGCATATATTCTTTTTCCTATTGATAAGGCAGAAGATTTCTATCGCGGTAAAGCAAAAGAGAATGAAGTTGGTGTGAAAGCGATCAATGATCAAACTTTAGAAGTACGATTAAAAGCACCGATGATCAATTTCTTAGACTATACGATTTTGCCTGCTTTTCTTCCTCAGCGTGAAGATATGATCGATAAACTCAAACAAGATGCACTTGGACATCCAGACAAAATTGTGTATAGTGGCCCCTTTATCCTTAAGAGTGCCGGTCAAACGAAAATTGTTTTAACAAAAAATGAGAAGTATTGGGATGCTAAAAATGTAAATTTAGATCAAATTGATCTGAATTTATTAAAAGATGTGAGTACTGGTGTGAATCTCTATAATTCAGGACAAGTAGATATTGCTCCAATTAATAATGTTTTTATCAATAAATATAAAAGTTCTCCAGACTTGGTGAAAGCTGAGCGAGCCACATCGATTTATATGCCTATGAATGTAAGATCCAATCGCTTTACACAAAATAGTAATATTCGTAAAGCGATTACTCATGCGTATGATCGAGCGGTGATTGCTGAAAAAGTTTTACGAGATGGATCTTTACCAGCATATGCATTAGTTCATCCAGCGATTGCAGGATTAGAAAATCAGTCATTCCGGGATGCGACGAAGAAAGAATTAGTGACCTATGATGCGGCTAAAGCGAAGGAGTATTTACAAAAAGGACTTCAGGAGCTGGGGATGAGTAAACCACCCGAGAAATTGACTCTAATCACTTCAAATGCTTACAAGGATATCGCGTCCGTTATTAAAGAGCAGCTACGTGTTAACTTAGGTCTTAACATTGAGATTGAAACTCCTGCGCCAAAAGCGTTAGATGATCGTCGTGAAAGAGGGGATTTCGATCTAACCATCTCTGCTTGGGGAGCCGACTACAACGATGCCATGGCTTACCTTGAGTTATGGAATACCCATGAAAATAAAAACTCGGCAGGTTTTAAAAACGAGGACTTTAACAAGCAAGTGGTGCAAGCTCGTCAAGAGACCGATGTTAAAAAGCGAATGGAGATGTTAAGTCAATTAGAAAAAATGTTAGTAGAGGATCAAGCCGTACTCGCTCCAATTTATTATCGGTATAGTGTGTTGTTGAAAAAGCCGTATGTGAAGGACTACTACACGCATCCCATCGGTGCGGATTATAGCTTAAGATGGACGAAGCTGGAAAAATAAATATGAAGAGGCTGATGATAAAGTGTTACCCTAAAGCCCCGTGTCCTTATGACATGGGGCTTTTGATATAGTCTATATTTGTAATTTTCGATTTAAAATGGAGATAGACCAGTAATAAAAGAGTAAACTAATGAGGAAACTAAACAGTCCGATCCATATCAAAGGGATATTTACAATGTCCCAATCTAAACGGGATACTTTAGATACATGGCGTAACACAATGAAAGAAACAAATAGACCAAAGAATATCCAGATGGGGATATTTAATAGTTTCATCGAAGAGAAGGTAAGTAATCCCGCTAATAGTCCTAAGGTGATAATGAGTGGGACATAGATCAGACGTTCACCAATGATCATCAACTGATAGTAAAACAGCTCTCCCCAAGCTATGTTTTCATAAGCTTCAGGTCTAATCCAAGTAAAGAGGTAGAGAATGAAATTGGTAAATAAAAATAGAATCAAAATAATTTGTAACGCTCGGAGAAGCATAGCGATGCATTTAGCGGCAATAAGCCAATGTCTGGGATAAGGTAATGACAACCACCATCCTAGTGTTTTTTCCCTCTCTTCTGCCATAACGATACCTGTAGTAAAACCAGGTAATGCAAAGAGTATCCAAGTATATACCCAATGAATCTCAGGTTTAATTTGTGTAAAATTTAAAAGAGAACAGAGAACCCCGAAAATCGTCCCCCCTATTAACATGGAAGTAAGAGGAAAAATATATTTCTTGGGAAAAACCATGCGAAAGTCATTTTTGACTATGCTCCAAAAAGCGTTCATTGAAATACCTCCCGATATATATGTTGAATCGAGCCTTCCCGAGCACGAAGTGTTTCGACATTTCCCGACTTGACTACTTTTCCTTCTTTCAAAAATATGAGATGTTCAAATAGCCCCTCTGTTTCCATAATTTCATGTGTACTGATAACTATAGTTACTTCTTGTTCTGATAAAAGATGTATTAAGAGATCAATAATTTTTTCGCGTGATATCAGGTCAATACCGGATAAAGGTTCATCTAATAAAAAGAGGTCTACTTTCCGTGAAAGACAGAGTATCAGTTGTAATCGCATCATTTGTCCTTTTGAGAGATCACCAACTTTTGCTTTGCTGTCTAGCTTCATAAAGTCGAGATACTCTTTGGCTTGTTGGACTTGAAAGTTCGGAAATATTTTTTCTGCGTATTGTATGGCTTTTTCGATGCTATGAAATTTATACCACTGTGCACGATCTCCGAGATAAGCAATCTGCTCGTTTACTTTCCAACCTGGCTTTTGTCCAAAAACCTTGATTTCCCCTAAGGTAGGTTTTCCAATACTTGTGATCAGTTTTAATAGGGTGGATTTACCTGCTCCATTTTCGCCAAGTAAGCCAGTCGCTTTCCCTTTTGGGATCGAAAGAGATAAATCTTGAAGTGCAAACTTTCGCCCATAACGGTATGAGACATGATGAAATTCCACAGCGATGCTCATTGCCAATCCATCTCCTTTAGCCACTGTTGGGCAGTATTTTTATCAATTCCTAAAGACTTCATTGTGTGTACAAAGTTATTTAGTGCTTCCTCTGCGAGACCTCGTTTAATCTTCTGTACTTTTTCCTCCGAGTTAGTGATAAAAGTACCTTGTCCTCTTCTTTTTTCACATAGCCCATCATGTTCTAACTCTAGATATGCCCGAACGACAGTACTTGGATTTACTTTTAGATTTTGAGCCATTTCACGAACAGAAGGTAGCTTTTTTCCCAATGCAATCTCTCCTCTCGCTACTGCATGACGAATTTGTTCCACAATCTGTTCATAAAGCGGTATGGAGAAATCAATTGTAAAAGTGAGTGGTCCGACTACTCTTGTTTCCATGTCCCTCCCCCTTTAGAAGCTTAACAGTATGGAGTGTATGGACTCATATCAAACACTTTGTTTAAGTGTATTATAACACTACATACACTAAATGCAAGTAATTTCTAAAAAAAGGCGCAAAAAAAGTCAAAAGTAAAAGATTGAGGAGTGTTAGGATACGAAGAGAAGGATAAAGACAGCGAATGAGGGTGAGAGAGAATGATTAGTCAAATTCCAGAAGGTTGGTTTTTTACGGGAGAAGACCATCAAAAGTATTTCGAGACAGGAATTGATACCATTGTGTGTAAAGTAGGATCAACTTCTGCTTTTATTCGTGCCAAACAAGAACAGACTGTCGAAGGTTGGGCTACGCTTGGACAAAACATTCGTGCTGATCAATATAGAGGAAAAAGGGTTCAATTATCGGGGTATGTGAAAACAGAAAAAGCGGGTTATGCTGCATTGTGGATGAGGATTGATGGGAAAGAAAGAGAATTGCTCTCTTTCTATAACATGTATGATCAGCATATAGTAGGGACGAAAGATTGGGAAAAGTATTCAATTACACTTGATGTTCCAGACGAAGGCTATGTTATCAGCTTTGGAATGATCTTAGGTGCCAGAGGTTGTGTTTGGATAGATGGTTTGCAGTTAGAGATCGTTGAAAGTAGTGTTCCAATCAGCAATATTTTGCCTGGGGAGGAGGATGCTTATAATTTTGATTTTTCTCTTTGGGATCATAAATCAAAAACCCCTACTGGTTGGCGTGTATGGCAAAGCTATGATGATGAATATGGAATAAAATTGGCTTCAGATGACATGGTTTTAGGAAACTATTCACTTCAAATACAAGCAAAATCAGAGAAACCACACGGATATACTACACTTCATCGTATTATTTCAGCCAAGAAGTTTCAGGGTAACCGTATTCGCTTAGTAGCTAGGATCAAAGTCAAAGCGGCTGTAAGAGCAGAATGCTACATGCAAATCTATAACCAAGATGAGCAAATATTAAGTTGTGCAGATATACAAGATGCGCCATTGGTAGGGATTAAAGATTGGACAGATATTCAACTTGTTTTAGATGTTCCAGACGAAAGTTTATTTATTCATATCGGTTTTTTATTTGCTGGAGCAGGGTCTATGTGGATTGATGGGCTGTCTCTTGAAGTTTGTGACTCTTCGATTCCAGACACAGAAAAAAAATTGCCTCAACATCCGCAGCTTTCTTTTGCACAAATGGGTGAATCTCAATTGTCTTGTGCTTGGAAACTCATGAGTCACTATTTATTGGATTATGAAGCAGGACTTGAGAAGAAAGAAAAAGCTTTCGATCAGTCTCCTGCTTATCTACGTGCTAAACGGACTAACCAAACCTTTGCCACATTAACACAAGCTTTTGAAGCTACTTTATATCGTGGTAAGCGGATTCGTTTTTCTGGTTATCTTAAGGCCCAAAATGTAAAACAAGCTGGTTTATGGATAGAAATGAGGGGCCGTGATGAGGAAGTTTGTGTAATGGATGATATGGGGGAACGTGCACTTGTAGGTACAAAGGATTGGGGTTTATATGAAATTATTATCGATGTACCTAAGGAGAGTGAATGGATTCAACTAGGATCTTACCTATCTCAACAAGGATGTATTTGGATAGACCGTTTGTCATTAGAAGTTGTGGATGCTTCAGTGCCTGTTACAGGAAGGAAGCCGATTATTTATGATCGACCCATCAACTTAAGTTTCGATGAATAAGTCAGGATGATGAGGTGAATAGCGTGAAAGAGGTCGATTCTCTACAGTTTCAGCGTCAAGCAATCTTTTATATAGAAAAGTATATACAACATGATATTTCATTAGACAAAGTAGCAAATTATATGGGCTTCTCAAGCTATCATTTTCATCGACTCTTTCAGTCAGTCATAGGAATGAGTGTGACGGCATATATTCGTAGGCGACGTCTAACTTTAGCTGCTATTGACCTAATTCATACCGATTGTCGAATATTAGATATTGCAGTTACCTATCGTTTTTCTACACAAGAATCATTTACGCGTGCTTTTCAGAAGATGTTTCAGATGCCACCAGGAATGTATCGAAAACATTATCTACAAATTCGTAGGAGGAGTAGAAGTATGATTCCTACATCAACAGTTCCAAAAGGTTGGAATGTAGATGGCGATTGGATCAATTATGAAGTAGGGATTGATCATCAAACGGTTCATATGGGAACAGCATCTGCTTTTTTAAAAAGCCGTTATGACCAAGCAAACGGCTATATTTCACTCTTCCAGCAGATCAAAGCCGAGCCATATCGAGGGAAAAGAATTCATTTAACAGGTTTTTTACAGGCACAGAATGTTGAGCAAGTAACCTTATTTTTTGAGTTAGAACAAGAAAAAAATACACTTCATTTTATACAAAGTCAGCCGTTGATTGGGACAAGCCTTTGGAGTCCATATCTAGTTTCTACAGTCATTCCAGAAAAGGTAGATGTGATTCGCTTTGGGCTTCAATTAATTGGAAAGGGGCATGTATGGTTGGATAGTCTTCAGTTTAAGGAGACCGAGGAAAATATTTTAGAGCTTTATCAAAAGTACTTAAGAAGTCTACCTTTAGCACCTGTCAATCTCCATTTTTCGGGAGGTGTGCAAAATGAGTAAATGGGTATCATTTTTCTATTTCTTCCTTACTTATATTTTTGAGCTTGCTTGGTATGAAGCTGTTTCTGTTTCTCTAATATTGGGAGCTATAGGATTTGTCTTTTTCTGTATCGTTTTTGGTAGATCAATAAGAACCTAAAAAGAAATAGAAATATCTCTAACAGGAAATAATAAAGGATCAAAGCGTTGAAATAAGCTAGAGGTGGACTTCGATGAAATGGTTTTTTTTGTTGCTCCTTAAAAAGAAAGGCTTATTGGGCTGGTTGTTATCCATTGCCAAATGGATGTTGATCCTTTATTTGATCCTAATTATTCTGGTGATTGCGTTCATCGTTTGGATTGTAAAAAAAATATTCTCCTAAGCATGTCGAAGACCGATTCCTTGCCAAATCAGGGTATCGGTTTTTTAGTTGATAAAATTGTTTAGTGTAAAATAGATAGGGATGAATGATTGAAAAGGAGAACAGAATTATGATCTTTGGAATTGGAACTGATATCATTGAGCTGGAACGTATACAAAAAGTAGGAACTGACCGGCTAACGAAACGAATTTTAACACCGAGTGAAAAGGAACAACTGCCTGACCAGTTACACCGTCAAGTTGAATATCTAGCTGGTCGATTTGCTGCTAAAGAAGCCATATCCAAAGCATTAGGAACTGGAATTGGAGAGATCGTCAGTTTCTTAGATTTAACGATCCTAAATAATACCAAAGGGGCACCTGAGGTAAGTATATCTGAAAAAGTATCCGCTTATTTTTTTATTGGAAAGTCTATGAAAGTTCATCTTTCCATTTCACATAGTGAAAAGTATGCCGTTGCTATAGCAGTGATCGAAGTGAACGAAGCATAACTGGTCCAAATTGGACATACATATATAACACGGTTAGGAGGGATAAAGGTGTATCTAGTTACAGCTCAAGAAATGCGCAACATAGACCATTTTGCTATAGATACACTAGGAATTCCAGGTGTGGTGTTAATGGAGAATGCTGGTAGGGCGGTAGCTGAGTCTATTCAAAGGAAATTTCCAGAGCCTAAGAATGCAGTTGTACTTTGTGGAACAGGAAATAATGGGGGAGATGGCTGGGTTGCTATAAGGTATTTACTTTTTGCTGGATGGAACGTAGAAGCTTGGTTGGTAGGAAATGAAGATAAGCTAACTCCTGATGCCAAGATATTCTATCATGTTTGTCAAAAGCTAACTTCTGTCCATATTTATCATGATAAAAGTAAGCAGAAGCTAATGAAGAAGCATTTACAAGAGGCACAGGTTATTGTAGATGCACTACTAGGTACAGGAGTAAAAGGGGAGCTTCGCCCTTTATTACGAGAGGTTGTTTCGCTTATCAACCAACAGCCAAAAGCATGGGTTGTTTCAGTAGATATTCCTACTGGAATGGATACGGACACAGGAATGGTCTCTTCTGAAGTTGTTCACGCCCAACAAACGATCACGTTTGGCTATCCGAAATGGGGCCATTATTTATATCCTGGTGCTGATGTTTGTGGTGAAGTAAATGTTGTTGATATCGGGCTACCTACCCAGTTTCCTGCAGATCTTACTCCCAAAGCACAGCTAAATGAACCTGCTCTTTGGAGGGGCTATATTCAGCCACGTAATCCATGGGCACATAAAGGAACATATGGTCATGCTCTTTTAATTGGTGGGGCAAAGGGAATGCTTGGTGCAATCACTATGGCAGGTGCTGTGGCTTATCGAAGTGGGGTAGGGATGGTAACCCTTACTGTTCCAGAAGGACAAGAAGTATCTTTGGCAGGGAAAGTGACACAGGAGCTTATTTGGTCTTGGTCTGGTAAGTCTGTATTCTCAGCAGAAAGTGCAAAGCAATTTATGGAACGCGCTTCCCGGTATTCTGCAGTAGTGATTGGCCCAGGTCTCGGAAGATTTATGGGTGAAGACAAATGGTTAGGTGATTTATTATCTACAATAAAAGCTCCATTGGTTCTAGATGCAGATGCATTGAATATTTTGGCAGATCATCCAGAACTCATCAAACTACGTGACTCAGAGTACCCTACTGTATTAACACCTCATCCTGGTGAAATGGCTCGCTTGCTTCACTGTAGTATATCGGAAGTTGAATCTTCTCGATTGTCCGCTGCAAGGACCGTTGCAAATCATACAGGGATGATTGTGGTCTTAAAAGGAAGATATACAATTATTGCCTATCCAACAGGAAAACAGGTAGTAAATATAATAGGAAGTCCTGCTTTAGCTAAAGCAGGATCAGGTGATTTGCTAGCAGGCTTATTAGGTTCTTTATTAGCACAGCGAATTCCCGCCAACCAAGCTGTGCCGATGGCAACTTATTTACATGGGCAGGCAGGAGTTATAGCGAGCCAAACCGTTTCGGAACATGCGGTATGTTATCAGGATATAATCGTAGCACTTGGTAAAGCATTCGAACAATTACCCCTATCCTAACCGACACATTTCCTGGGAAATTGTCGAGGTGAGGAAATAAATGTGTCGGAATAAATGGATTATTGTTCCTTTATTTTTGATATTGCTGTTTTTAGCAGGTTGTGGTGAAAAAGATGCCAAAACCCTTGTTAATGATTTATCGAAGCGCTCTGAGAAAATGGAGTCTTATATCAGTCATGGAAAGTTAACGATTCAAACAGGACAAGAACCACAAATTGTTGATGTAGAAGTATGGTATAAAAAACCACATTATTATCGAGTAGCCCTAAAAAATCCAAAGAAAGATATTACACAGATTTTACTTAGAAATGATGAGGGGGTATATGTATTAACTCCTAGTTTGAAAAAAAGTTATCGGTTTCAAAGTGATTGGCCAGAGTCAAGTGGACAAATTTATTTATATCAGTCTATTTTAGGTAGTATTATTGATGATCAAAAGCGTCAATTCCAGAGGGAGAAAGGTACCTATCTTTTTGAAGTAGCTGCGAAATTTACCCTTAACCAAAACTGGAAAAAACAAAAAGTGTGGCTAGATCAAAAGCTTAATCCGAAAAAAGTGAGTGTTTTTAATGATAAAGATGAAGTTATGGTAGAAATGGTGTTTGATCGCTTTCAATTAGATCCATCTTTTGATAAAGATGCATTCGATATGAAACGAAATTTAAGTCAGATGACCGAGGAATCCAAACAAACTTTAGCTGGTCTTAAACAAAAAATGGATAAACGTGGAATGGCTTCCCTCGCTCCGATGTATATCCCTATGGGTAGTCAATTGGATGGAGAAAAAACAGTTCAAACCATTGCTGGTCCAGCTGTCATCATGAGATATACAGGAAGTAAGCCGTTTACAATTACCCAGAAAAAGCCTCAAGAGATAGAAACTTTTTTATCTGAACAGGCTAAACCCGTGATGCTTTATCAAGGATTTGGTGTTTTACTTAACCAGGATAAGCAAAAACAGTTAAAATGGTTAGATGGACAGAGAGAATTTGAATTAACGGGGGCATTATCCGAAGAGGAAATGATCAAGATTGCGAATTCCTTTGCTGATCAAGTAGAGAAATAAAATCAGCTTAATCATTCATGATAGTTAGATAAGATGAGGAGCAGTCGGAGGGTACTAAGTAAAAGTACCCTCATCGTTATGTTTGTATAAAGTAAAAATATGAGATTCATATTGACAAAGTTTTGTATTCGTTTTAAGTTATTTGGCGGATAGCACTTATGTTACAGCATGTTGCATCATTCGAGCCCAAAACCTAGATCAGCTAGAGTGAATTGTTTTTGTATAGGACCGACTTTTCCCCAAAGGGACAAGAGTGTCTCAAGAGCAAAGCTCTAAGAAACTCTATGGACCGATTAAGGCTATAACCTCATGATAGAGACTGAAATGCAGAGATATCGCTTTTATTTTTGAAGACCATCTATGATCCCATCTAAAATCAAGCAAATCTACAGAAAATAGAGGTAAAAATTAGCCAAGAATCCCCTTATTCTTTTCCTAGGAAACTTTGATATAATATCCTTTACAAGAAACGATATGGGAAGTTAATAAACGATGGGAAGATAAAACCAGCTAAGGATGACAGTTATGAATCAGCAACCCATTTATGAGGAGAAGACATCTTATCGTGTTCTTCTTACTAGAAAGAATCGAATGATGAAAATCATCGAAAATGGTTTTATTCTGCTTGGTTTGTTTTTATTACTTGTATTTTTTGAATGGCGTAGTATGACTTTTATTATAGGTTTTGTAATCTTAATAATCTTCATTCTCTTTGTGATTCCTTTTCTTTACTTGCTCATGTTTCATCCGCGTTATATTCTGTATAATGATCGGCTTGTCGTCCAAATCGGTAATCGAACCGATTCGATTCCCATTTCAGAGATCAAGCATAGCCAAGACCTACCTTATTACTTTCAGATTCGTGGGAAACGAACTCCTTTACTAGTCAGTGATGAATGTTTAGAACATCTAAACTTACAGTTGGAAGTGATAAAACGTGGCTGGAACTCATAAAGATTTTATTAATTATGGAAGAGATACGATAATTGAAGTTGATTTGGATGCCATTCGTTATAATGTTCAGCAATTTAAACAGTATCTCCCTATAGATACACGAATTCTAGTGGCTGTCAAAGGAAATGCTTATGGACACGGAGCGACTTACGTATCTCAAGCTGCAATAGAGGCAGGAGCTCATGCTTTAGGTGTTGCATTTGTGGATGAAGGAATAGAGTTACGTAACGCTGGTATCGAAGCTCCCATTCTTGTACTTGGTTTTACCCCTACCTATGCTATCAAAGAGGCACTTAAGTATCGACTGTCGTTCACGGTTTATAATGAAGATCACTTGTATCAAATCCAAGAGAATGCCAAAAATTTGGGTCTTACCGCCAATGTGCATCTTAAAATTGATACAGGGATGGGGCGCTTAGGAATCTTACCAGAAGAGATTCCTGACTTCTTACAAGTACTCTTAAATATGTCACATGTTCGATTAGAAGGTGTATTTACGCATTTTGCAACAGCGGATGAAAAAAATAAAATGTATCTAAACTATCAGTATAATCGCTTTCTTGAAGCGATCCATGATATAAAACGATCAGGAATAGCTAAGCCAATTATTCACTGCGCCAATAGTGCAGCAGCGATTGAAATTCCTAATCGCATTTTTGACATGGTACGAATTGGTATTAGCCTTTATGGCTTGTATCCTTCACCGGAAGTGGATAGACAGAAAATCCATTTACAGCCAGCACTTACATTAAAGTCTAAGGTTATTCATTTAAAGCAATCTCCGCCAGGTACTGGTATTAGCTATGGAAAAACCTACATTGCAAGAGGTGATGAGTGGATTGCTGTTGTTCCGATCGGGTATGCAGATGGATTTAGTCGCCACTTATCAAATCGTGGATTTGCTTTAGTGCGAGGGATAAAAGTCCCTATTGTTGGACGGGTGTGTATGGATCAACTTATGTTAGATGTAACAAAGGCGATGCCTGTTCAAATTGGGGATGAAGTTGTTCTTTATGGTAAACAAGAAGATGCGGAGATTCATGTGGATGAAGTGGCTAAGCAGTTAGACACGATTAATTATGAAGTGACTTCGATGCTCTCTAGGCGTATTCCGCGTATTTATTTGCAAGATGGTAAACCGATAGCGATCATTAATGAATTACGCAAACTCGAAAGTTTGTCAGTTTAATAAGTTGGTTTTAAGTGATATTCTTCCAATAAAGGAATTTTTATAAAAAGATAAGTAGTGAATCGATGAACGATGCATTTACATCATGTTCTCTTACAGCATATTGCATAATTTGATTAAAAATCCGGATCGTACCTAGAGGAAGTCGCGAATCGTTTTTGTATAGGATTGACTTTTGTGTCAACCCTTTAGCGGGAGTGAGTAGATAAGCGATGAGCGCTAGGTTTGGACGTAAATGGAAAAAAGCTTTTTGGAAATGTAAATGAAACTTCTCCAATATTTATCGCTAAATTTTTTAGAAGGAATTTGAGAGGTTGGCACGAATAAATTTTAGTATGTGTCATTTTATCTATTTGTAGGAATTCATTTTAAGTATATTTTTGCATTTAATTCATCATAATGGTAGTATTGATAAGGGAAAATCGCTAATGGTGATGATTGGTTGGGGGTGCACGAATTTGTCAGGTACCAAGAGAATTATGATCAGTCTGCCAACAAATTTGTTACAAGAAGTAGATGGTATGGTTCAAAAGGATAATTCCAATCGCAGTGAATTTATTCGCCAAGCGATGAAATTATATTTACAAGAGCGTAAAAAACGCCGAATTCGTGAAGCGATGCAACGTGGTTATATGGAAATGGCGAAAATAAACTTAAATATTGCCTCAGAAGCGTTTGAAGCAGAGGAAGAAGCAGATCATACTTTAGAGCGCTTAGTTAGTGGGGTGTAAGTAATTTGATTGTTAAACGTGGCGATGTCTATTTTGCAGATCTTTCCCCTGTGGTCGGATCCGAGCAGGGTGGGGTACGGCCTGTACTTGTAATTCAAAATGATATTGGTAATCGATTTAGCCCCACTGTGATCGTCGCCGCGATTACTGCCCAAATCCAAAAGGCTAAACTTCCTACACATGTTGAGATCGATGCCAAAACTTATGGATTTGATCGTGATTCTGTCATCTTATTAGAGCAAATCCGAACCATTGATAAGCAAAGATTAACTGATAAAATTACCCACTTAGATGAAGAAATGATGAGTCGAGTTAATGAAGCACTGCAAATTAGCTTGGGTTTAATTGATTTTTGAAAAATTGGCAGATACTGGAGAATGGGAGCGATTCGCTCTCTTTTTTTATTTACAAATTGTCTTCCCTTATTTCATCATGGTCCGTTCTGTGTTATTTTAAATACGAACGATAAAGATATATAACGATATTATTTTAAGCAGCCAAAAGTCAATATATCATCTCATCTAACCTTAAAGCTATAGGATCGATATATCGTATCCTTTAAGAGCATTGCTGTTAAAAGTTCTATGGATGGATCAAGACTATTGTAAACTAAAAAACGATGAGTGGCTGGTTTAGAGGGCAACCTCGCTTTGAAATATACTTGGTGATTGTCGTCTTTGTATTGAAGCTGAGTAATGGAAAGATGCTGAACATTGGCGTTTGACCGAAGATATCGGATCCAAGGGGATTTTTACATGAACATTGATTTGCAAAAACAATATGAGAAGTTACTAACTTCCTATATTCAAGATACAAGAGAAGATCATTTATATGGTGCCCAGCAACTAAGCAAATGGATTTTACAACAACGTGTTCCACCTGAAGAAGTGGTTAGTATCCATATTGCTACGATTAAGAATTTATTACCAGACTTACCCAATGAAGTGAAAATTTCATTTGATTTTTTGATTGAAGTAATGATTGGTTATGGAGTGGCTTATCAAGATCGTGATCATTTAGTAAATCGGCAGCGTGAATTAGAAGATGAAATTGAAGTAGCAGTTCGCATGCAACAGACTCTGTTACCTAAAAGTCCTCCACCACTCGAAGGAGTTGATATAGGTGTTCTAAGTGTAGCAGCGAACCGGATGAGTGGAGATTATTATAACTTTGTAGACCATGGTCAGGGTTCACTGGGGATTGCTATTTCGGATATTATTGGTAAAGGAATTCCAGCTGCATTATGTATGTCTATGATTAAATATTCGATGGATCGATTCGATGATCAACCTCTTTCGCCTTCAGAGGTTTTAAGGGGACTTAATACAGTTGTGGAAAGAAATGTCGATTCAAGTATGTTTATTACCATGGTATATGGGGTATATGATTCGTTGAATCACCATTTTCGCTATGCTACAGCAGGTCATGAGCCAGGGCTGGTTTATAAAGCAAGTGATGGTGAGTTTCATGATTTAGAGACGCAAGGTTTGGTCTTGGGAGTAGCTAAAGATGTAGATTATCCAGAGTATACGATTGAGTTATCCTTAGGGGATGCGATTATTTTGTTTTCCGATGGGGTAACAGAATGTAAAGTAGATGGAAAGTTTCTACAGAGAGAACAGCTCAAACAAATTATATGTGAGTATCTGGAGTTGCCAGCTCAACAAGCTGTTGAAGCTATTTATCAAAGGCTATTCGAGATGACTAAGTACAGTATGAAAGACGACCAAACCATCATGATTATAAAAAGAGTTGAATCCCTTTCTTAAAAAGTTTGTAGTACTTTATTCGAGCAGCGATTCGTTATTCATTGGAAAACGAGTTCGAATTACTTCCAGAATAACGAATCGCTAATCATTAGTACATCAACTTGTAGAAAGAAAAAGTTGGAGGGCGAAAGACGGTGAATGTGTTAATAGAAGAAAAGACAGATAACAAAAATGGAGTAACCATTTTTGTAGAAGGTGAAGTAGATGTTTACACAGCTCCGCAATTAAGAGAAAAACTGCTCCCTTTATGTCAAAATGGAAAGACTGTGTATGTAGACTTATCTAAAGTGGACTATATAGATAGTACAGGTTTAGGTGTACTAATCGGAGCATATAAAGCACAACGTGCAACTGCTGGAAGACTCGTGTTAAAAGGAGTTAACGCTCGTATCTATCGCCTTTTACGCATTACAGGATTGCATGAAGTGATCGAGATTGAAGATCGGAAGCAGGAGGATGGAAAAGTATGAAGGATCAGCCCTTAGACTCTATAGACTTAACAATTCCTGCTAAGCCGGATTTTGTGGGAATTGTACGCTTATTAGTTTCTGGTATTGCGAATCGTATGGGTTTCTCCTATGATGACATTGAGGACCTTAAATTAGCTGTTTCTGAAGCATGTACAAATGCAGTAGATCATGCTTATAGTGGTGGAGATGGTGATATCGAAGTGAATTGTAATCTCTTTGGAGATCGCTTAGAGATTAATGTCATTGATCGTGGGCATAGCTTTGATGTAAATGAAGTAGAACAACGTACAGGTCCGATTGGTTTTGAGCCTTCAATGAATGCACTACGTGAAAGAGGGCTCGGAATCTATCTAATGAAAACACTGATGGATGATGTAGAAATTAAGGGAGATAACGGTGTTATTGTAAAGTTAACAAAGCATCTTCGAAAAAATGAGGTGGAGCTGCATGTCAAGTCGCCCGCATCTTACCCCTACAGATGAAAAGCTGGTTTTAGAGATGATTGGGCGGTACCAAAAGGATGGCGATGTTGAAGCGCAAGAGTGGCTTGTATCATATTATCGAGACTTGGTAGAAACGCTTGCTTATAAATTTGCACGTGGCTCTGAGCCATATGAAGATCTAATTCAGGTAGGAATGATTGGACTTCTTGCTTCGATTCGAAGATACGATCCTTCCTTTGGACGAAATTTCGAAGGGTTTGCTGTTCCAACGATTGTAGGAGAAATTAAAAGGCATATACGTGATAAAACATGGAGTGTACATGTTCCAAGGCGGATCAAGGAGCTAGGTCCGCGAATTAAAAGTGCGGCAGAAGAACTTACTACCAAACTCCAGCGATCTCCACAAATTAAGGAAATTGCAGAGTATCTAGATGTAACACAAGAAGAAGTATTAGAAACGATGGAGATGGGTCGTAGCTATCAGGCTGCTTCGATTGATAGCCCAATTGAAGCGAGTAGTGATGGTAGTCAAGTGACTTTGCTAGACTTGGTTGGAACAGAAGACAGGGGTTATGATCAGATTGATCGAAAATTGTTACTTGAAAAAGTTTTTCATGTCTTGACTGAACGAGAGCGAGAAATTTTACAGATGACTTTTTTTGATCATTTAAGTCAAAAACAAGTAGGAGAACAATTAGGAATATCACAAATGCATGTTTCGCGTTTACAGCGCAGAGCATTAAAAAAGCTTCGTCAAGCGATCCGGATGGAATTGGCCGAGATCATGGGATAGAAAAAGTGTATCTAGCAGACTAGTTGCTAGATACACTTTTTTGCATAAAAATGTTTTTACCGCAGTATATTTTCGCACGTGACTATTTATACAGAATGACGGTTAGGAGATAAATGTTTTGTAGGGATCGTTCTTTTTTTGGCTTTTCGAATGCGGAATTCGCCTTCCATCCTAATTTGTTCTTTTTTCCCATTCTTCCTACTTTCAATGATTAATTGAAATGGATATGTATGTTTGTGAGAATTGCTAATCATTAAAGTGCATTTTAAATGCTGGTTTAGGTAAAAAGTAAAAGGAAGAGATTTATCTTTATAACTCTTAGATAAGTTTTTATTATCTGTCAAATTAACCTGTGGAAATTCTTGGTGTTTGCGTGGCTTTAAGAAAGTAACGTTTTTTAGATACTGCGAATGTTGGAGCTTATGATGGGTACCATGATGGATTACTTTAATCAATGATTGGTTTTGATCCTTGAGATAGTTAGTCCTTGTTTCAAATTTCTTGTCTAGATAAGAACGATTTAGCTTGGGCATATCTATGTTTTTCTTGTAAATGGACCGATTTAGTTCTTTGTGCTTTTCCTGTTTGGGTTCTCTTTTAGATTTTGCATTGGATCGATTGGAACGATATAAGTTGGCTTGAGGGATAGATACTTGTTGCTCTTCATAGGAGGATGATTTTTCTTTTTCTTTATGTATCGAAATGGATGGCTTCTCTTTTTGTGCTTTAAGATCGGATTGATCATCTGGTGTAAATGGATTTTTTGCTAAATTTTTCATAGGCTTATCGTTGGATTGAGATGGTTTTGTTTGGGTAACCATAGGAGCTTGTCCACCGAATTGTAATGAGCTGGGTAATAGTCGGGAGAAAATCGAAGTTGATGAATTCATTATTGTAGCAAAAACTCCACCTGAAAGCAAGAAAGTAACTAGAACAGTTGCACTTATTTTTTTGAGAGAATGATGATTGATTCTTAATTTGCTTTCGGGTTTTTCACTAGGTTGATGTGGGAGTAGCGGATCAAGATCAGTACGAAATCCTTCCAGTAATTGCATCGCTTCCTCCAATTCGTGATCTTTCATAAAGTGATCCTCCTTTAATTTTCAATATTATCTAGTATTTTACAATATAAGTGACAGAATATTCAATGCTATATTTAACTTAAATGCAAAATAAACGACCAACATCCTCTTTAAATGATTTGGGACGTTGGTTGTTTATTTAATAGGGTCAAGTCATGGCTTCGCTTTTTTTAGTTCAATTACACTAATCTGTGGACGACAGAAGAAGCGAACAGGTAAAATTGTCGTACCTATACCACGATTTACATATACCTGAAGCTCATTTTCTTCCATTTGATATAGACCCTCAACATACTTTTTTGCGTAGGTAGGAGTCATTAGATGCCCAACGAACGGGAGACGAACCTGTCCTCCGTGGCTATGACCCGATAGTTGTAGTCCAATGGGAAATGATGTGATCTCCTCAGCGAAATCTGGACAGTGAGAAAGTAAGATAGAACAAGTTTTAGAGAGTCCTTCGCAAGCCTTAGCCAGATTTGGCTGACCCATTAATTGATCTTCAACACCAATGATGGCAATTTGATCTGTATGTTTTCGTAGAATTCGATGTGAGTTATTTAAAACTTGAAAGCCACCTTTTGTAAGGGATTGCGTAACTACTGCTGCATTTCTTTGATAATCATGGTTTCCTAGTACAGCAAACTTTCCTAGTGGAGCTTGTAATTTTTTTAGATAAGGGATTGCTGCTAAACTAATAGCTGGGTCATGATCTACAAGATCACCTGTAAAGCACAATAGGTCAGGTTGAAGTTGTTGAATCTGTAGGACTAGTTCGATTAAATCATCGGTATCCATATAAAATCCTAGATGAAGGTCACTGATATGTACGATACGTGTGCCTATAAACGACTTGGGTAATGTAGATAGTGATATGGTCTCATGGGTAATGTCTATCCAATGAGGTTCTATTCCAAAGGCATAAACTCCGGAAAACCCTAGAATACTAAGGCTAGACCATTTTATAGCGGCTTTTTTCAAAAACGTTCGACGTGACATTTCAGGTTGAGTCATGAATGGAGGCTCCTTATCTTATCATGATGTAAATTACAAAAGCGATGAATAGCTGAGATCAAGGACAAACTTATTATAAATTGTATAGTATAGAAATTGGATAGCAATTGAGAAAAGTAGAACTCTATGATGGTTTATCCAATCCTCGAAAAATGAGTTTTGTAGAAAAAGAGAAACAACTTTTTCAGATACAAAGTGATACAATAAATAGGAAAAAATGAAATTTAATGATATAGATCTTTTTTTTAATCTGACTAAGATAGATCCTTTGATTGAGATATAGGGGTGAAGCTATTTGAACTTAGAACAAATGTATCAAATGATTTCCGAAGAGCTGGGTATTCGATTTCAACAAGTAAAACGAAGTGTCGATTTGATGCAAGAAGGTAATACAATTCCTTTCATTGCTCGCTACCGAAAAGAACAAACAGGAGAGTTGGATGAAGAGAAATTACGAGCAATTGAGGAGCGCTTCCATTATCTTACACAGCTAAATCAGCGTCGTGAAGAAGTCCTTCGTTTGATTGACGAGCAGGGTAAGCTTACGGATGAATTACGTGTAAAAATCGAAAAGGCAACCAAGCTACAAGAATTAGAGGACCTTTATTTGCCTTATCGTCCTAAGCGAAAAACACGTGCATCCATGGCGAAAGAGAAAGGACTGGAGCCGTTAGCGAAAGGGATGCTTGTTGCCAATGATCAAGCTAGTGTTGATGCAAAAGCGGTTGAATTCATTAATGCGGAGTTAGGCATAGAGACGGTGGAAGATGCTATTAGGGGAGCCATGGATATTTTGGCAGAAGAACTCTCTGAAGATGCAGAAATCCGTAAATGGGTACGAGAGTATACTTGGACAACTGGAATGCTCGTTTCGAAAGCAAAAGATACCGAAAAGCGCTCAGTTTATGAAATGTATTATGATTATAAAGAGCCAGTTCGTACCATTCCTTCACACCGTGTACTTGCTGTTAATCGTGGGGAGAGAGAAGAGTTTTTAAAGGTAAAAATCGAGGTAGAGGAAGAGGCGATCTTTACTCGTTTAAAAGAGTGGTTTCCGCAATCCCTCTATAGTTATCTAGAACAAGTGATTCAGGATAGCTATAAACGCCTCATCGCCCCTTCGATTGAAAGGGAAGTACATTCAATGATGACAGAGAAAGCGGAGGAGCAAGCTATACATATTTTTTCCGAAAATCTGCGTCATCTGCTCTTACAGCCACCCATCCAAGGGAAAACGGTTCTTGGTATTGATCCAGCTTATCGTACCGGCTGTAAGTGGGCAGTGGTGGATGATACAGGAAAACTCTGGGAAGTAGGGGTGATTTACCCGACTCCACCACATAATCAGCTGGATCAGGCAAAAGAAATCGTACAAGGATTATTAGAAAAATATCCAATTGATGTCATTGCCATCGGAAATGGAACAGCTTCCCGTGAGACAGAAAGCTTTGTCGCAAGCCTTATTAAAGAGGTAGGTCGTCCAGTATACTATGTGATTGTTAATGAAGCTGGTGCAAGTGTGTATTCTGCATCCAAACTGGCAAAAGAAGAGTTTCCTGACTTAGATGTAGCACAGCGAAGTGCCATCTCTATTGCCCGTCGCTTACAAGATCCTCTTGCTGAGCTTGTCAAGATTGATCCAAAGTCAATTGGTGTAGGACAATATCAGCATGATGTATCACAAAAGAGGCTTAGTGAGAGCCTAACCACCGTTGTAGAATCAGCTGTAAACTATGTCGGTGTCAATGTGAATACAGCTTCATCAGCACTACTTCAGTATGTCTCAGGAATTAGCGCAAATGTAGCCAAAAATATTGTAAAGAAGCGAGAAGAGATAGGTAGATTTAGTCATCGCAATCAACTAAAAGAGGTCCCACGTTTAGGAGCTAAAACATACGAACAGTGTGTCGGGTTCTTGCGAATTATGGATGGAGAAAATCCGCTTGATAAAACTCCAATCCACCCAGAGTCCTATACAGTGGTTGAAAAGTTACTCGGGTTGATTGAAATCCATCCAGAGCAAATTGGCAGCATAGATTGTAATGATCGATTGCGAGAACTCGATATTGAAACAACCGCATCGCAACTTGGCTGTGGAGTGCCTACCTTACGCGATATTATTGAAGCTTTACTTCGTCCGGGACGAGACCCTCGTGAAGAACTGCCTGCACCTTTATTACGCTCAGATGTATTGGAAATCAAAGACCTACATATAGGAATGAAGCTAACAGGAACAGTCCGTAATGTTGTGGATTTTGGTGCTTTTGTTGATATCGGGTTAAAACATGATGGATTAGTCCATATCTCCAAGTTGAGCAAGCGATTTGTAAAAAACCCGATGGATATAGTAACCGTTGGCGATATTGTCGATGTATGGGTGATGACAGTAGATGAAGAACGGGAGCGCGTTGGTTTAAGTATGATTCCATATGAAGAGTTGGAGAAAAAGTAATATTTACATATAAAACAAAAACATGATATCAATGAATGATTGATGTCATGTTTTTGTTTTAAGATGGGTTTTAATAAGGATTAATCCAAACTTTTAATCGAATGATGAACAGCACTACAAATATAAGAACTTTGGATACCCATTGCCCTTTTAGGTCAGAAGGAAGCAGACTGTTTTTTCTTACGGGTGTATTCTTTTTCATAAAAGGAGAACCAACACTGATTTAGGAAACGAATCTGTCTGCGATCTCGGTTGTAAAATGCTTGTTTCAGTTGTTTAATTAGCCATCTGGGCAAAAAAAACGCCCCCTTTTTGTATCACTCTATTTTTCAGTTTATGAGATAATAAAGTTGTTCGTGTTTGTTTGAGACAAATTTTATATGTAAATGAGGGAAACATGATGAATTTAAATGACTGGTTTGACAAAGGACAAACTTTCCAAGCATATGTAGAAGGTATGAATACAAATCAGCAAGAAATGCTTCATATTTATGAAAATGTAGCACTAACAGTAGAAGAACAATCTCTTTTAGAGGCTAATCAGAAAAAAGGATGGCGTATGATTTCCCTAACAGCGGACTGGTGTGGTGACGCTATGCTATGTGTTCCGATTATGAAGCGGATCACGGAAGTTCTTGAAATCGATATGCGGTTTTTAATTCGAGATGAAAATTTAGAGCTAATGGACCAATATCTAACCAATGGAACATCGCGTTCGATCCCTATTTTTATTCTGATCGATGAGCAAGGACAGGAAAGAGCTGTATGGGGGCCTCGAGCGCCAGAAGTACAACAGATGGTCACTGAAATGAGGAAAGCACTTCCACCTCAAGATGATCCTACTTTTGCCGAAAAACAAAAAGAGATGATTCAAACTTTTCGGGAGCGTATTTCTAATGACACTACGATTTGGGACTTTGTAAAATCGAGTATCATTGGAAAACTATTAGCTACTTTTTAAAGGAAGGAGCAATAAAAATGACTCAAACAATCCATGTAGGATTTATCGGCTTAGGAATTATGGGGAAATCGATGTGGCGACATATTTACCAAGCTGGTTTCCCTGTCACAGTTTGGAATCGAACTCCTGTAAAAATGGAGGAAGCCATGAAGTTAGGGGCAAAGGTTGCAGGTTCTCCTAAAGAGGTGGCAAAAGTAAGTGATATAGTGATTACCATGGTGGGTGATACGCCCGATGTGCGTGAAGTAGTCGAAGGCGAGAACGGGATTTTGTCTGGAGCACGCCCAGGGACTATTTTGATCGATATGAGCACGATTTCTCCCAATGCGACACGAGAAATAGCGAAACATGCGGCTGCCAAAAACGTTTATATGCTTGATGCCCCTGTAAGTGGTGGTGACATCGGGGCAAGAGAAGGAACTTTATCGATTATGGTGGGAGGAGAAGCAGAAGTTCTAGAAAAAGCTCGTCCGATCTTGGAACCGATGGCCAAGTCCATTGTCCATTGTGGACCGATTGGTGCAGGACAAACTGTAAAAGCTTGTAATCAAATTTTATGTGGCGTTCATTTATTAGCAATGGTAGAAGCATTCACTTTTGCTAAAAAAGCTGGAGTAGATTTAGAAAAAATGTTAGAGGTTACAACCCAAGGTGCTGGTGGATCATGGGCTCTGTCCAATCTAGGACCACGAGTAGTCAAGGGAGATTTAGATCCTGGCTTTTCGGTTCGCTTCCAGCAAAAAGATCTCCGTATTGCCTTACAAGAGGCTGAGCGGATGGAAATTCCTATGCTTGGTACATCAATGGTTCAACAACTATTACGTTCTGTACAGGCAATGGGTGGAGATGAGGATGGGACTCATGCTCTGATTCGTGTCATGGAACAGCTAGCACAGATTAAGATCACACCTGAAAAATAATAGGATCCATTCTAATCGCTATTTTCTCTATAGCTACGTTACAAAGTTTAGGAATCGTTTAGGTTTTTGATTAAATAATGCAACATGCTCTATTCTATAAGAGGATTTTATAGGTAAATTGAAATGGGTTTCTCTAAATTTCTAGAGAAACCCATTTTTATCAGAATAAACATTTTTATTTTAATTACATACCAATATACTTTGCGACTAATGTTTTTGCAATTGAAATTTCATCGGTTCCTTGTACAAGAACGCGCCCATCGGGAAATACTACTAATCGATAGGGATCTATGGTTACCCGAAGTAGAAAAGGATTTAACTCAGTTTTCCCTACAGATTGTAATTGTGAAGCAAGATGATTTAAATTCAACTGTGTCGAACGAGTTGGGGAAATTTGGATCGTTTGTCGTCCGCAAAGCGACACAGCAAGTTCTTCATGCTGTTGTGGCTGTAAAAATTCATATTGATGTTTCTGACAGGCTGGACATTCAGGGTTTTTCCTTACATCCATGGTAGTATGATGATTTTTCCATAGCTCTATATGACGTAATCGCGTATCGAGTGACTCCGTATCGTTTATCAATAATTTCAACGCTTCCGTAGCTTGGAATGAAGTAACCATATGGATAATAGGACCAATTACTCCTGCTGTATCACAAGTCTCAGCACTTCCCGGTGTAGGTGGACTGGGGAAAAGACAACGTAAACATGCAGTGATTCCAGGGCGAATGGTAAAAGTCATTCCACGTGCACTGACTGCTCCCCCATAAATCCATGGAATATGGTGCTTTAAACTAACATCATTTACTAAGTAGCGAACTAAAAAATTATCAGTTCCATCTAAAATTAAATCGACATTTGATAAAAGTGTTTCAGCGTTTCGCCAATTAAGGTCTGTCACTTCAGCTTCAATCTGAATATGTGAATTAATCATTTCGAGTTTCTGCTTTGCTGCGATTGCTTTTGGTATTTGCTCATGGGCATCTTTTTCATCAAAAAGCATTTGTCGTTGTAAATTGCTTTCTTCGACAAAGTCACGATCGATTACACGTATATACCCTATTCCAGCACGTGCCATATGATTAGCCAGAGCGGTACCGAGGGCTCCCATTCCTACAATGGCAATCTTAGCTTGCATCAGTCGTTCTTGCCCGTTTTTACCTATGGGCGGAAATAAAATTTGTCTAGAATAACGTTTCGTGTCGATGGTCATATCGATCTCTCCCTTAGAGAAAAGCTTCTATATTATTTTCTCATGATAACGCATCAAAGGGAAAAGAATTTTGTTAGGTATGTATATAGAAAAGATAGGAAAGAGATAAAGATAAGATCATTTTTTTAGAATAAAGAGCATTTGGGTGATACTTTAACCTTAAAGGAGTTAAGAAAAATGGAGAAAAAAACCTATTATATAGCAGTTGACTTAGGTCCTAATGCTGGTGAAATTCATGAACAAGCACATGATTTTGATGCCGTTTATGATTTTGAAATCAAAGCAACTCCTCAAGAAATTAAAGAGCTTGAGCATTTATTTTCTGAGATAGCTGAAGAAGACTTAGATACATTTATACAAGCGCATTTACCATATAAAAATAAAGAAAGACAGGCAGAACATAATTATGATGATCGATTGGAAGAGGTTTACCGAATGATTTATCGATTGGGAACTGAAGAAACAAAAACAAGAATGAAAGAGTCTGGAATGATCATATAGATAAACATAAAAAGAGGATCTAGCATAATCGAACCTTCGTTCGTGGATCGCTTGATCTTCTATATACTTCACTTTATACTAGTAAGTGAAATGAATTAATAGGGGGAGAATTTTTATGGAACCCAATTTTCCAAGAATGCATACTTCCACTTCAGCTAAAACGCAACAGCGTCTAATGCAACGTGTTTTTTCATGGATGTTTGTTGGATTATCACTTACAGCTATTGTGGCGATTGCCTTAAGTATGAATCCAAATGTTCCTCAAATGTTAGTACAGAATAAAGCTATGTTTTATGGAATTATCGCTTTAGAGCTGATTACTGTAATAGGGCTATCGTTTCTACTTAATCGCATTTCTTCCTTTTTTGCGACGTTAGCTTTCTTTTTTTATGCTGCATTAAATGGGGTTACTTTCACCGTCATTTTAGCCTACTTTAATATCGGTACGATTGGTGCAGCCTTTTTTATTGCGGCAGGGATGTTTGGAATTTCTGCATTGATTGGATTTGTGACGAAGCGAGATCTAAGTAAGTTCGGTAGTATTATATTCATGGCGCTCATTGGGATTATCCTTGCGACTTTGATCAATCTCTTCTTCTTAAAAAGCAGTATGTTTACCTTAATTCTTTCTTATATTATTGTTGGTCTCTTTTGCTTTATTACCGCTTATGATATTCAATCGATCAAAGCGATCGGAGATCAGGCAATGGACGAAGAGACTGCGACTAAATTTGCGATTTTTGGTGCATTGATGCTCTATATTGACTTTTTAGCGATTTTCAAAAATCTGATCTATATTTTAGGTAGTGATGACTGATTGAGATTTAAAGCTCCTGCTTTTTAGCAGGGGCTTTTTGTGTCTTATATCCTATAAATAGTGATTATAAGAGGATAAAAAATAAAATAATAGTTTTTTATAAAAAACCCTTGACGAAACTAAAAGGCCATGATAAATTATAAGAGTCGCTTCGAGATAATAAGCAAAGCGAAAAAGATAAAAAAGCCTCTTGCAAAGTAATGGAAAATGAGCTATAATTAATCTCGCCGCTGTTGATAGCGGATATAAATTTAAAGCATTCCTCAGTAGCTCAATGGTAGAGCGCCCGGCTGTTAACCGGTAGGTTGCAGGTTCGAGTCCTGCCTGGGGAGCCATTTTGGAGAGATACTCAAGAGGCCGAAGAGGACGGTTTGCTAAACCGTTAGGGGGCTACTAGCCCCGCGAGGGTTCGAATCCCTCTCTCTCCGCCATTCATTCTGGCCCGTTGGTGAAGCGGTCAACACACCAGCCTTTCACGCTGGCATGCAGGGGTTCGAATCCCCTACGGGTCACCATTTTATAAAGTAGGTTAGACATATCTAGCCTACCCCATGGACGGTTAGCTCAGCTGGGAGAGCACCTGCCTTACAAGCAGGGGGTCGGCGGTTCGATCCCGTCACCGTCCACCACTTGCGGAGCTGTGGTGTAGAGGCCTAACATGCCTGCCTGTCACGCAGGAGATCGCGGGTTCGAATCCCGTCAGCTCCGCCACTTATGGCGGCTATGGCGAAGTGGTTAACGCACCGGATTGTGGCTCCGGCATTCGTGGGTTCGATTCCCACTAGTCGCCCCACTTTATAGTTGGGAAGTAGCCAAGTGGTAAGGCAACGGACTTTGACTCCGTGATGCGTAGGTTCGATCCCTACCTTCCCAGCCAAAAATTTATGAGCCATTAGCTCAGTTGGTAGAGCATCTGACTTTTAATCAGAGGGTCGAAGGTTCGAGTCCTTCATGGCTCACCATATGCGGGTGTGGCGGAATTGGCAGACGCACTAGATTTAGGTTCTAGCGCCTATGGCGTGGGGGTTCAAGTCCCTCCACCCGCACCAATTTAAAATCATATAGTTTGCGGTCGTGGTGGAACCGGCAGACACGCTATCTTGAGGGGGTAGTGGTCTATGACCGTGCGAGTTCGAGTCTCGCCGACCGCACCAATTCATATAAAGGCAGCTTGCACTACCAAGAGTAATATTTCATATGAATAATATTACGGGGTGTGGCTCAGCTTGGTAGAGCGCCTCGTTCGGGACGAGGAGGTCGCAGGTTCAAATCCTGTCACCCCGACCATCCCGAATAAGTGTTGATGAATTAAATATGCGGGTGTAGTTCAGTGGTAGAACATCGGCCTTCCAAGCCGAATGCGAGGGTTCGATTCCCTTCACCCGCTCCATACAAACTTGAGTCGCGGCGTTAGCTGCGGCTCTTTATTTTATTTACCACTTGTAGAAAAGAAAAGAGGAAATCATAGTGAATGGTGAATTTTCTTTCATTCATTCCTTACTTGCCCATCGTCAAATACAAACTAATCGTATTGAAGTAGATGTGGGGGATGATGCAGCTGTAGTCGTACCACATCCAAATCGCTCATTGGTAATGACTTGTGATACTATGGTAGAAACAATTCACTTTCTTCGTGAAACCATGCAGCCTTTTGATATTGGATGGAAGCTCCTTGCCTCCAATCTAAGTGATATCGCGGCAATGGGAGGAGTTCCTACATATGCATTAGTTTCAGTTGCAGTTCCTCCTTCTTGGGCGTTAGCTGAAATTGAAGAGATTTATCATGGAATATATACCTTGGCTAACCAGTACCAGGTTACGATCATGGGTGGGGATACTGTGAAAGCTCCAAGTGATCTGACACTGACAATTACATTGCTTGGAGAAATCGAGCATGGTCAAGCTCTTTTACGTTCCTCAGCTAAGCCCGGAGATATTGTATTTGTGTCGGGAGTTCTGGGAGACTCAGCAGCAGGACTTCATTTATTATTAAATCATCCAACAAAAACTGAGCATTTCCCTAAACTCGTAGCTGCACATTGTAGGCCTCAACCACAGATCGAAATAGGTCGGAAGCTTGTTGAAACCGGGTTTCGTTTGACTTGTGATGATATTAGTGATGGACTGGCTCAAGAAGCTTGGGAAATTGCAAGAGCGAGTCAGGTAGCAATTGTATTAGATAAGGATAAAATTCCTTTATCACATTCAATGGTACAGTTTGCTAAAAAAGTGCAAAAAGATCCATATGAATGGGTTTGGTTTGGTGGCGAAGATTATCAGCTTATAGGTACAGTAAGTCAAGAAAACTGGGTAAAATTAAAACAAATGGCTAAAGAATTAGGATTTTGTCTTACGAGGATCGGTCATATTGAAACAGGAGAGCCAACTGTGAAAGTCAACTTGGGAGGAACTTGTATGACTCTCCCACAAGGTGGATATAATCATTTTGCAGATAGGTGATTAGGAATGACTTGTCAGTTTTTTACACGTTCTGAAGCAGAAACGAAAGATTTAGCACGAAGACTTGCTAAGCAATTAAAACCAGGTGATGTGTTGGCTCTTGAAGGAGATCTTGGAGCTGGTAAAACCACTTTTGCAAAAGGTCTGGCAGAAGGATTAGGTATTACAAGACATGTAGACAGCCCTACCTTCACGATTATTAAGGAATATTTGGGTGTATATCCCTTTTATCACATGGATGTCTACCGCTTGGAAACTGCCGAGGCAGAATTAGGACTTGATGAATATTTTTACGGCGAAGGGATCTGTTTAGTAGAGTGGGCTTCTCGGATTGCCTCTATCCTACCAGAGGAAACGATTTATCTTTCTATCACTGTACAACCTGATGACTCCCGTAAGATTGAAATTCGCTCTACACATATACGAGCGAAGCAGCTATGCAAGGGGGGGCTTTGATATGAAAATACTAGCGATGGATACGACTACCTTGGTAATGGGAGTAGCCGTACTTGAAAATGAAAAAGTGCTAGGTGAAGTGACAACTAATCTGCTAAAAAATCACTCCGTTCGATTGATGCCAACGATCGATCGTCTGCTCCAAGATTTGGATATTCCACTTAGTGAGATTGAAGCGATTGCTGTCACTAATGGCCCCGGTTCATATACAGGAATACGGATAGGAGTAACGACTGCTAAGACCATTGCTTGGGCGAGGAAAATCCCACTATATAGTGAATCGAGTTTAACTGTACTCGCCATGAATGGGTACCGTTTTGAAGGGCTCATTGTCCCGTTATTTGATGCCAAAAGACAACGAGCTTATTCAGGTGTATACCGACGAAAGGGAGAACAGTTAATCGAAGTGATACAACCACAAGTGGCTTCTCTAGATGGATGGTTAGACCAAATAAAGGCTCTAGCAGAACCTGTTTTATTTTTAGGTGATGATGTAGCGCGTTTTCATGAGCCAATCATCCTAAAGCTAAGTGAACAGGCTATCTTTGGAAATCCGGCTGAAAATATCCCACGTCCAAGTCAATTAGGTTGGATCGCATATCAGAAGCTTAAGCGTGGAGAGCAACCAGAAGGTCAAATGTTTGCTCCAGATTATCTGCAAATGACAGAAGCGGAAGCGAAGTGGTTACAAAAGCAGAGAAATGGAGAGAGAGCATGAGCTACCAAAATGAGAAAATCGCGTTTCGTCCGATGGAAGTATCTGATCTCTCCTCTATTCTCGATGTGGAGGTCAATTCATTTAGTGCCCCATGGCCTAAACAAGCTTTTTACAATGAGCTAGTGCGAAACCAATTTGCTCATTATACAGTAGTAACCATAAATGATAAAGTGATTGGTTACTGTGGACTCTGGATTATTTTGGATGAAGCTCATATAACCAATATTGCTATCCACCCAAATTATCGTGGGAAGGGACTCGGAGAAGCTACATTAATGTATGTAATGGAAACGGCTAAAATGCTTGGGGCGAACAAAATGACTTTGGAAGTAAGAGTTTCCAATCATATTGCTCAATCGTTATATAAAAAGATGGGTTTTGTCCCATCGGGCATACGCCCAAAATATTATTCAGATAATCAAGAAGATGCCTTAATTATGTGGGTGACATTTAATGAAAAAAAAGCAAAGTCTAGTACTCGGGATTGAAACAAGTTGTGACGAAACCTCTGCAGCAGTTGTCTTAAATGGAACAGATGTTTTATCCAATATAATCTCTTCGCAAATGGATGTACATCGTCGGTTCGGTGGCGTTGTTCCAGAGGTTGCTTCACGGCGACATGTTGAAAGAATGACGTTGATTATTGAAGAAGCACTAACCAAAGCAAATGTAGATCTGTCTGAGTTAGATGCGATTGCTGTTACACAAGGACCAGGTTTAGTAGGGGCATTATTGATTGGTGTAGCTGCTGCAAAAGCTCTATCCTTTGCGACAAGTATCCCTTTGATTGGCGTACATCATATAGCTGGTCATATTTATGCTAATCATTTGGTTAAACCGCTTCAATTTCCATTGGTTGCATTAGTTGTCTCTGGTGGGCACACTGAATTAATTTATATGGAAAAGCATAATCACTTTGTGCATTTAGGTAGAACGAGAGATGATGCTGCCGGTGAAGCTTTTGATAAAGTAGCTCGGTTAATGGGGCTTCCTTATCCTGGAGGTCCACAGATTGATCGATTAGCGACACAAGGTTCTCCTAGCTATGATTTACCTCGTGCTTGGTTAGAGTCAGATTCACTCGATTTTAGTTTTAGCGGACTTAAATCATCAGTTATGCAACTCATACAAAAAGCTGAGGGGCGTAATGAAAAGATAAATGAAGCGGATCTTGCTGCAAGTTTCCAACAAGCTGTGCTGGATGTTTTGGTAGAAAAATCGATTCGGGCAGTAAAAAAAGCAGGTGTGAAACAGTTACTTCTAGCTGGAGGGGTATCAGCAAACAGTGGATTGAGAGTACAGTTAGCCAACAGATGTGAACAAGAGAGAATAGATCTAAGAATTCCTCCATTAGAGCTATGTACAGATAATGCAGCAATGATTGCAGCAGCAGGAACTTATCTATTTTATGAAGGAAAATTTGCAAACTTATCCTTAAATGCAGATCCCAATTTATCTTTAATTAATTGATCGTTGCTATAAGATAAAAACATGGATTTCTCTGGAAGCGTAGTGATAAGCGGAAAAGAGAAATCCTTTTTTTAATTCGGCGATTGTTACAAAGTTTAGTTCTCATCATTTTTCGCTCAATAATATAAAGAGTTTGATTCATATTTTAGGGAATATTCGGTGATACATCAGATATTCGTCACAGTTTTGTTTATAAATTTAAAATATTTATTCTATCCGTTGACATCATTGTTCATTCATGCTTTTATTAGAACTGATAAATAAATGCTAAAGATAAGGACAGTAGGTAGTCTAAGGATTTCATAACATCCATTAGAAAGAAGGTACATAAATGTTTAATATGATTATAAAAAATATGGTGAAGAAAACTTTTGATGCTTTAAATCGAGGTGATTATCATCCTTTATTAAAAATGTGTGCGACGAATGTTGTACATACCTTTCCCGGACAGCATGCTTTGGGGGGAACAAGGAATAGTGTAAAAGGTTTGGAAGACTGGTTTAACCGTTTATTTAAACTATTACCTAATTTAACATATAAGATTGAAGATATTGAAGTTGATGGCCCCGTAAACGACTGCAAAGTAATCATTCGCTGGCAAGATCAAGCGATGACATCCGATGGAAAGGAATATGCAAATCAAGGGACCTATACTCTTCATGTAAAAAATACGAAAGTAGTTGAGATCATCACTTATTTGGAGGATGTTCATAAGTTAAATGAGGTTTGTGAGCGCTTAGCCCAACTGGGTGTGGAGGAAGCTAGTGCAGCACAAATTGAATACTGATAAACTTGGAGACAACCTTATCACTCGTCTAACCTTTTTTAACTAAATGATTTTGTCTCTTTTTACCCAGCGCCAGAGAAACATAAAAAGAAAAATGCCATAAAAAGAAATTTTGTCTCAAGTTGAAATGGATGGGAGGCTTTTCGAATCGGAAAATCCTCCTTTTTGTATAGATGTTTTTGTAAAAAATATTCTTTTTAGGTGGTTTGTGTTATCAAAAAATGAGGTGAATATATATGAAATAAAGAATAAAATAAAGAGTGGAGTGAAAAGAAGATGAATAGAAGATTCACCCCGTGGGAGGAACATGAGTTTTGGTTACGGATTTTACGAGATCATGCTTATTTTGTTTATGATTATCTTTCTCCCAAAGAAAAATATTGGACACAGATGGCAAAAGCATATATTGATCAGTTTACTTGGTTGCGAAAACATCTGAAACAACTCCCAAAGAATGCTCCAGTTTCTTCAGCGGAAATGATTCTGCTGGCCAATCAGATTTATCCGATTGCATGTAAATATTATCATTATGAAGGTAGAATCCAACATCTACGGATTTACAATCAAATTCAGTTTAACCTACCTCCCACTTACTTTAATGGTACTTTGGATGAAAATGCAGAGTATCTTCGCTTACTTGAATATTACCTACATGGTCAGAATCCTCCTCTACTTCCTTTCGAGCGTTTTCTCGACTTATGGTTATTTGACCAAGAAGGTCATGCCTTACTTTTAATTCATGGATTGGATAGCACTGAAGAAGAATTAATGGATCAAGTGAGAAAAGTGGTTTTGAAATTCCGATACTATCAGCTCAAAAACAAACAGTTTGCTGGCTATATGCGGTTTACAAGACCTTTATTTCCTGCCCAAGTCAAATTTGTCCACCAAATTATTCGGGATGTAAGTGCATTTACTCAGCTTGTTTCTAAAGTAGTACACCAATATAAAGATAATAAGGTTATCAATAGCTTATCATTACGCTTTTTGGAACATCATTTCCCGGAGAGTTGTTATTTTTTACATAAGCTAATGTTGTACTTACCGGAAGAGGAGCGTGAAAATATCGACTGTAGCCTATATCCGCCATACTTTTATTGGAATACAATTTGATTCCAAAATTAGATATTTCGATAGAGGGAGTAACTGTTACTTTAGCTTTGGCAAACTCTTCAGACCAATGATCCTTGATCTTTTTCCAATAAGAATAATGAAAAGCTTTAACATATAAACCATATCCAATTGGATCAATCTGGTGTTGTTGAAATTTACAGATTAAATCTTCATAGCGCTTCTTTATTACCTTTTGGATAAACTGCTCAAGGACATCTCTTTGTTTGGGGAAGTCGATTTCGCCTATTGCCTCCATGATGACTACTTTTAATTTTGGCTTTATATCGAATTGAAAACGACCATTTTCATACTTTGTTTGGATCTCATTTTTTGCTTCCTCGACTAAAATGCTCATTTCACCAGTGCGATATGGAAAATTAAGAGGAATAGGACTTTCTGTATCTTCTAGCAAAACGAGAAAGGTGGAAGTTTCTTCTTTATTTAGAGAAGTAGTATATAATCCATTACGATTTAGTAAAGCCGTTCCAGAAATCAATACCTTTTTATTTACCACGCTAATTTCGGATAAATAGGGTGTTGACTCTGGATTAAGCAATTGCCGATGAACTTGTTGTAAATTGGTTAGTACAGAATTACGGCTTTCATAAGATTTATCGATTAAATCTTTTATAAAAATGCCCGGAACCCGTCCTTGAAATTCGGCATGATCCACCTCTTGGATTGTACCTTTCACAGCGATGACTCTAGCATTAATCTCACTTTTGGGATTGCGGAAAAAAACATCGAGATAAGGAAGGAGATTCTTTTTTTCGAGAAGCCGCCTTCCAATTAAAATATTTTGGATTTTCCCGAGTGCTGATTTCCCAGGCACTGACAAATCAAGTTTATCTTTTGCCTGTCGTAAATTCCTTGATGAAGTTGTTACCATTTGAGATGCAATAGCAGTCTGCTCACTGATAATAGGAACAGAGTTGGTGATCTGCAGTTGATCATTTTCATTTAGATCAATCCCAATCCCTAAGATCACTTCAGCCTCTTCCAAGTAAATCTGGTCACCACAGCCTGTCGATAAGCCAACAAGCATCAAAGATAATAAGATGCCTCTGACTTTCTTCATGGAACTCGCTCCTTTTTTAGCCAACGATAAAAGTAGCTATATAAGTAGAGAATCGTGGTCATCAAGAGAGTCACGATGTTGGTTATAGTTCTTGTTACATTCCCAATGACAATAACATCAAAATAACTCGGCGATTTAATAAAGGGGATAATTAGCCAAATGAAACAAACCATTGGTAATAGTGGGATATGCTTTTTTTTATGAAATAGGCGATTAACTCCCATTAGGCTCATATAAAAATAGGGAACAACTGACATTAATAGAATGATGATATAAAAAGATAGAAAGATAATCTCTAGTCGTTCTAAGAAAGGAAATTGAATCAGTTTAAGTAAGTTTAACGTAGGCCAGATAAATGCTCGAATTTCAGCTTGACTGAAACGAATATAGCAAATAAGTAGAGCAAATAGATAAATGACAAGTGTTAAAGTATTGGCGATGAAAAATCCTTTCGCAGCTTCTTTTTTCTTCTCTAAAAAGGGATAGAGAACAAAAATGATTTCAAATCCCAAAAAAGCGGGAGCCGTTAGTTTAATAAACTGAAAAATGGGTAGCCAGCCCTCTTTGATTACAGGTAATAGGTTCAGCCATTGACCATTTTTTAAGGACACCAAAAGAATAAGGGGCATCCAGATGGTGATGAGGTAAGCAATTTCCGCAAATCTTCCAATGGCTTGGAGACCTCGTTGTATCAGCATATAAATAGGGATGATAAAAGAGAGCATAATTAAGAAAGTAGGAGTGTTAGGTAAAATCCAGAGACAAATAATATCCACTGTAGTGAGAAGAATAACTGTAGCAATAAGAAAGGAGTATAAGATCCAAATCACGCACAAACTCTTTCCAATCCATTTCCCAAAGTATTTGGGGAGGATTTCATATATAGTTTCATTCGGATTATTTTTCATCACATGGATAACCAAGAAACCAATTATAAGTGCAACCAACCATCCAAAAGTCATCGAAATAATGGCATCCCATCCACTAATCTCCACTAATTCACGTGGAATGGTTAGGATAGCGATGCCGATTTGTGTTTTATAGATCGTAAAAGTAAACTGTGTTGTTGAAAGGGTGACTTGATTTTCTTTGGGCATTTGGTTTCACTCTTTCTTATGTCCTTGTCTCTTCAATTGGGTAGGATGAACAGAGAGAGGACGATTAATCATTTTACGCAAAGGAATACGAATCCATGTATCTTTCCAGTCGGAAAAACGCATGGGGGCAAGCGGACTGGTATAGGGAACGCCTAGCGATTCCATCGAAGTTAAATGAATGATAATAATGGTGACGCCAATGATAATTCCCACCATGCCTAAAATCGAAGCTAGGATCATAATAGGAAAACGAGATAAACGGATAGATGAAGCCATATCGAAGTTCGGAATGATATAAGAAGAAATAGCTGTTACCGCTACAACAATCACCATAATGTTACTAACAATACCCGCCTGAACTGCTGCCTCGCCGATCACAATCCCTCCTACGACACCGATCGTTTGTCCAATTGATTTGGGTAGGCGAAGTCCTGCTTCTCTTAGCATTTCAATCGCAAGTTCCATCAAGAGTGCTTCGATGATAGGAGGAAAGGGAACTCTGGCACGGGAACTAGCAATGGAAAGCATTAAGTCCATCGGTATCACTTCATAATGAAAAGAAATAATCGCAATATAGGTAGCTGGAAAGACTGTGGCAATAAAAATAGCAGAGAGTCGTAAAAAACGAGTAAATGAAGCAATCGCCCATCGAAAACTAAAATCATCAACACTTTGAAAATAAGAAGTGAAATTCATAGGAGCTATGATTACCCGAGGTGAATGATCAACAAGGACGGCAATTCTCCCTTGTAAAAGTTGCATGGAAGTATGATCAGGTCTTTCTGAAGTTTCGAATTGTGGGAAGATGCTATAAGGATGATCCTCAATGAGTTCCTCAAGTTCCCCAGCGTTTATAATGGCATCGATGCGAGCTTTTTTGATTCGCTTTTCTAACTCCCAGACAATCTCCGGTTTTGCGATATCCTGCATATACAATAAGAAAATAGTCGTTTTACTACGCTCACCAACAGAGAGCTTCTTGATTTTTAGCTCGCGGTTTGGAATATAGCGCCGGATGAGTGCAATATTTGTCGATGCCTTCTCTACAAAACCTTGATGACTTCCTTTAATGGTCGTCTCCACAGGAGATTCTTCGATCGCGCGTTGAGGCCAGCCTTGTGTATATAATATAAATACATGAGCGTTTCCGTTGATAAAAAGAATACTTTTTCCAGCTAAAAGGGAAGAATCGATCTCCTCCCAATTTTGAGCTGTTTCCATCTTTCCGATGGGAAGGAGGTAGTTCAGAATATCTTGGATTGTTTTCGATTCAAGCATGATCGGGCGCAATACTTGATCATTGATCGCCACTTTATCCACTAAATCTTCTAGATAGGCTAGAGCAACTTGCGTCCCATCATGGATTTGAAATTGACGGACGGTAAGATCAGGGGCTAATGAAAAGTGCTCCTTTAGCGTATTTAAGTTTTGGGTTAACCTTTTTGAAATGGGCTTTGCTTGGTCAGGTTCCTTCTTATTTTCTTTACCAAGTATTCCACTAAACCATTTGAGAAAACTCAACTTGATTACACCTCGTCGACTTACAAGATTTTTCCTTTTTATTGTGGCACAAGACTATCCATATTTATGCATAAAAAAAGAGCGACTATTTTTGTCGCACTGATAAAGTCACTCTTTGTCTACGTATCTGCTAGTTCTGCCCATTCATCTGTTTTTAAGGTGAGTTTATTTTCGAGTTGTTCCAATTCTTGCTTTAGCTCAGAGCTTTTTAGGGGATCAGAAAATAGATTGGGATTACAAAGCAGCTCATGAATTTCTGCGATCCGCTCTTCTATTTCGATAATGTCTTTTTCCAGCTCCATGATTTTTTGCTGCTGCTTTTTTTGTTGACGTCTTAATTCTTTTTCTTGCTGACGATAGGTTTGAGCTGATGAATGAGTAGCTTCTTCCTCTGGGACTCCAGTTGTTTCTTCTAGCTTTTCCAAGGCTTTTTTCTCCAGATACCACTCGTAGCTACCTGGATAATCCTTAATTCCTTCTGAAGAAATTTCCCAGACGCGATTTGCAAGCCGATTGATAAAATAACGGTCATGGGAAATAAACAATAATGTACCTGGAAAGTTTTCAAGTGCTTGCTCCAAACGCTCTTTACTAAACATATCCAAATGGTTAGTCGGCTCATCCATTAAGAGAAAATTAGCTTGATTTAAGAGTCGCTTCAGTAAAGAAAGGCGTGCTTTTTCCCCACCACTTAGATCAGATACTTTCTTAAACACATCTTCGCCACTAAAAAGAAACTGTCCCAAATAGGAGCGGATGGTCGTTTGATCTAGATGTGGATGGTAATCCCATATTTCATCAATCACTTGTTTTTCTGGGTTTAGCTCTTTTTGCTCTTGATCATAATAATCCATTTGAACTTGTACACCCCACTTCATCTCACCATCAAGAGAAGGCAGGTGTCCAACTAAGGTTTTTAGTAAGGTAGACTTTCCGATACCATTGGGACCGATAATCGCTACGTGTTCACCGCGCTCTAGACGAAAGGACAAATTTTTAAGAAGAGGCTTCTCATAACCTACACTTAAATCTTTTACCTCTAATACCTGTTTTCCGCTACTAACAGCAGTATCAAAGCGAATAGCAGCTTGCTTATTTTGGATAAGAGGCTTTTCTAAACGTTCCATTTTTTCGAGTGTTTTTCGGCGGCTTTGTGCACGTTTAGTGGTAGAAGCACGAGCAATATTTTTTTGAATAAAGTCTTCCATTTTTTTAATTTCAACTTGTTGTTCTTCATAAGCTTTAAGTTGCGCATGAATCCGCTCTTCTTTTTGTACCATATAGTCTGTATAATTACCGACATAACGAGTCGCTTGGTGCTGTTCGATCTCATAGATGACTGAAACAAGTCGATCTAAAAAATAGCGATCATGAGAGACAAGTAAGACAGCTCCTTTATAATTACTTAGCGTGTGTTCTAGCCACTCAGTAGCGGCGATATCCAGATAGTTAGTTGGTTCGTCCAAAATAAGTAATCCAGGCTCTTCGAGTAGCATTTTGGCCAAAGCAACACGTGTTTTTTGTCCACCGCTAAGCTCATGGATTCTCGTGGTGTGCGGATCTAAATGTCCTATTCCTAATCCATGTAAAGTACCACGAATTCTTGCTTCATAGCTATAACCGCCTTTTTCTTCATAGGCTTCCTGAAGAGATGCATATTTTTCGAGTGTTTTCTGGTAAAGTTTTTCATTGGAAAAAATATGTTCTTGTCCCATTTTATTTTCCAGCTGTCGTAAATCAGCCTCCATCTGCTTTAAATCGGAAAAGACTTGATTTAGTTCATCCCAAATCGTTTTACTAGAGTCGAGTTTACTATTTTGAGCTAAGTAGCCTATACGAGCCTTTTTACTTAAGATGATCTCACCGTCGTCGGGTTGTATTTCACCTGTTATAATTTTAAGTAAAGTTGTTTTTCCAGCTCCATTTGCTCCAACTAAACCTACCCGCTCATTCTCACGAACTTGTAAGTTAATTTGATTTAAGACTTCTGTGCTACCATATGATTTATAAATATTTTTGGTTTGTAAGATTAACATGATGTTCACCTCATTGCTTATAAGTCTATAAAAGAATATAGAACCTAGCAAATAGTAGTAGTGTTGATTTACCAAATAGAGGAAATAGGAGAGGTCATATTTTCGTCACGTTTCTACAGATGTCCTACAACGAAGCTGAACTGTCCGCTCCAAAGATCTCTATCAGATGTAACGGGCAAAGCCGAAATGGAAGCAACACAAAGAAGGAGGTTGCCCTAAAAGCACATCTGATTCCGACCTTTTCCGCTAAGTAGGACATCTAAAAGACTCTTAGCCGAAAAATAATCCTCTTCAAATCCACTTTTTGGATAATCAACACTACTGAGCAAATAGAAAGGATCTGGAAAAACATGATTACAAAAAAGAAATTAAGAGCCGAAATGATTTTAGTAAGAAAACAGTTATCTCCCCAATATATTACACAATCCTCACAGCAAATTAGTGAGAAACTAGTACAATCATCTTTTTTTATAGATGCAGATGTCATTTTATTTTATATGGCTATTCGTAGTGAAGTCGATCTTCGAGCAGCGATGAAGTCAGCATGGCAATTAGGGAAACAAATTGCTTTACCGAAAGTAAATCCCAAAGAGCGTACCATGAATTGTTATCGAATCGATTCATTTTCAGAATTGGAATTAGGCTCTTATGGTATCGTAGAGCCGCCGAGTGATCCAACCAAAGAAATAGATCCGGGCACGATTCCGCTTGTGATTGTTCCTGGAGTAGCCTTTGATCCGTTAGGGTTTCGTTTAGGTTATGGAGGCGGTTATTATGATCGATTTTTTAGTAAGTATACAAGCTGTATTCGAGTAGGTGTTGCGTATCCTGAGCAAATAGTTGCAACCGTTTATCCTGAAAGTCATGATCAACCGATGCATTTGATTGTGACTCCTCAACAAATATTCAATGTTTGACCGTTTGGGAAGAGTTTGAACATGGTATATTTTAATCATAATAACGGGATTGAAGCCTAAGTTTGTGATATATTTAAAGGTAGCTTGAATCTATTCATATGGGGGTTTATTATGGGTGAACAAAAAATCCCACAGGTGACAGCCAAACGATTACCACTTTATTACAGATATTTAGAAAAGTTACATGCAATAGGTAAACAGCGTGTTTCTTCAGCGGATTTAAGTGATGCATTGCAAATCGACCCTGCAACGATTCGACGAGATTTTTCTTATTTGGGCGAATTAGGAAAAAAGGGATATGGATATAATGTAACGTATTTATTGCAGTTTTTACGTGACTTTTTGAAGCAAGATGAAGTAACCAATGTCGTTTTGGTAGGCGTAGGGAATTTAGGAACAGCACTTTTACGTTATAATTTTTATCGGAGTCATAGTACGAAAATTGTAGCAGGTTTTGATAAAGATCCTGCCAAAGTAGGAACAGATATTGATGGAATTCCTGTTTATTCAATGGATCGTTTTCAGGAAGTAACGGAGTTACATCATGTTGAAGTAGCTATTTTAACTGTACCCGTTAATGTAGCTCAAGCTACTACAGATTTTCTCATTGACTCGGGTATTCGTGGTATTTTAAACTTTACTCCAGCTCGATTAAATACACCTACACATGTGCGCATCCATCATATTGATTTAACTTCAGAGCTTCAGACACTCATTTACTTCTTAAAAAACTTCCCTGCTGATGAAGACATAAATGAAGAGTAAGCTTGAAAACAGTCGATAAGGAGTATGATTATGCATGTCGATCAAGAGCAAGTCCAACCACTGACCGAACATATACGTGAGCTACGTAATCGTATTTTATGGATTGTCCTTTTCTTCTTGATCACTTTTATTGTCAGCGTGATTTATGCTAAGGATATTTTTGAGTGGATTCGCCAAGATTCGATGAAAGGTGTACAACTTCATACCTTCGCACCTGGTCAATCTCTTCGAGTCTGGATGCAAATCGGATTCATCTGTTCAATTGTGACAACTTTGCCTGTGATTTTATATCATCTTTGGCAGTTTGTACGTCCAGGACTAAGAAAAAGTGAACAGCGAGCTGCTTTAGTTTATATTCCCGTAGCCATTCTTTTATTTTTAGGTGGGCTTTTATTTGGATACTTTGTTTTATTTCCATATCTAATTCACTTTTTGCAGGAATTAAATCAACAGCTTGGAATTCCAGAAGTATATGGTGTCTATGACTATTTTAGTTTTATGTTAAATATTATTTTACCTTTGGGATTCTTTTTTGAGTTACCTGTGATCACATTATTTTTGACTCGAATCCGTTTGATCACACCACAATTTTTAGGGAAAATAAGACGTTTTGCCTATTTAGCGTTAGTGGTTGTATCAGCAGTGATTACACCGCCCGATGTGATCTCTTGTGTCATTGTCACGATTCCGCTCATTTTATTATATGAGATTAGTATTTTGCTTTCCTATTGGCTAACGAAACGAATGGAAAGAGAAGAACAACAGATTCCACTTGAAGAAGATGGATTAGAAGGCGAGTAAGCCTTCTTTTTTTTCTACCTTGGATTACTACATAGACCCTATTGATTTGGAAACAATGGATAATAAGGACATAAGTACTTAGGAGGAATGGTCATGAGAAAAAGTTATCCGTTTTCCAAATCACAGAAAATAGGTTGGCTAATCGCGATAGCTACTCTTCTATTTCTGTTATATGCTTTATTCACTCGAAAAATAGATAGTAAATGGATAAAAAGTGGGAGTAAGCGTATTAAACAGTCAATGGATAAGTGGAAGAATAAAAATAGCGAGAAACAAAATGCCACTTCATTACCGAATGCAATGGATGGAAAAATAGATCCCATGATTGAAGAAAGTGTAACTCGCCTTTATGATGACCGTAGTAAATACGGTTTAACATATAACGCATCGGATGAGGAATAAGCGATCTTCATGGCTATTTTTTCGTTTTGATATTTTCTTCTTTTAAGGACTTGCAAAAAGGTGCTTAGATGAATATCATAGTAATTGGGTGTTAGCACTCGAACCGATCGAGTGCTAACAAAAAGAAAAGACCACCTTAATAAAGGAGGGCATATCATGATCAAACCATTGGGTGATCGCATTGTATTAGAAGCAATTGAAAAGGAAGAAAAGACTGCTAGCGGTATCGTACTGCCTGAAACCGCTAAAGAAAAACCACAAGAAGGACGTGTGGTAGCTGTTGGCTCTGGACGTATTGATGAAAAAGGGAGCCGTGTAGCTTTAGAAGTAAAAGTTGGAGATCGTGTGATTTTCTCCAAATATGCAGGTACCGAAGTTAAATACGATAATAAAGAATACTTAATCCTTCGCGAAAGCGACGTATTAGCGATCGTTGAATAGTTTGGATTTTTGAGGATAAAATGAAAGACCCTACATAAGGAAAGGGGATACACGAACATGGCTAAAATGATTAAATTTAGTGAAGAAGCACGTCGTGCAATGTTACGTGGTGTAGATGCTTTGGCTGATGCTGTAAAAGTAACTCTTGGCCCAAAAGGTCGTAACGTTGTATTAGAAAGAAAATTTGGTTCTCCTCTCATTACCAATGACGGAGTTTCCATTGCGAAAGAAATCGAATTAGAAGATCCATTTGAAAACATGGGTGCACAATTGGTTAAAGAAGTTGCAACCAAAACCAATGATGTAGCTGGAGATGGAACCACAACCGCTACTGTTCTTGCACAAGTCATGGTGCGAGAAGGTTTGACCAACGTTGTAGCAGGTGCAAACCCAATGATCCTTCGTAAAGGGATCGAAAAAGCAGTAAATGCTGCTGTAGCTGAAATTAAAAGCATTGCTAAACCAATCGAAAGTAAAGAAGCTATTGCTCAAGTAGCTGCAATCTCTGCTAATGACGATGAAGTAGGAAGCTTGATTGCAGAAGCGATGGAAAAAGTAGGTAAAGATGGTGTGATCACGGTTGAAGAATCCAAAGGATTTAATACCGAGCTTGAAGTTGTAGAAGGTATGCAATTTGATCGTGGTTATATCTCCCCATACATGGTTACCGATACTGACAAAATGGAAGCGGTACTTGATGAGCCATATATCTTAATCACTGATAAGAAAATTGGTAGCATCCAAGATATCCTTCCAGTCTTAGAAAGAGTAGTTCAACAAGGAAAACAACTCTTGATCATTGCTGAGGATGTTGAAGGGGAAGCTCTTGCAACTCTCGTTGTGAATAAATTACGTGGTACCTTTACTGCTGTAGCAGTTAAAGCACCTGGCTTTGGTGACCGTCGTGAAGCCATGTTACAAGACATTGCTGCACTTACTGGTGGTCAGCTCATCACTGAAAAGTTAGGTCTTGAACTCAAATCCACAGGAATCGAATCTCTTGGTCGTGCACGTCAAGTACGTGTAAGCAAAGACAATACGATTGTAGTCGATGGATTTGGTGAGCCAGCTGATATCCAAAGCCGCATCGGACAAATCCGTCAACAACTCGAAGAAACTACTTCTGAGTTTGACAAAGAAAAATTACAAGAGCGCTTAGCGAAACTCGCTGGTGGTGTAGCGGTAATCAAAGTAGGTGCTGCTACTGAAACCGAATTAAAAGAGAAAAAATTGCGTATCGAAGATGCCCTCAACGCTACTCGTGCAGGTGTTGAAGAAGGTATCGTAGCTGGTGGTGGTACATCACTCGTTAACGCAATTAAAGCGGTAGAAGCTCTTGAAGAAACCACTGAAGGCGACGAAAAAACCGGTGTAAGCATTATTAAACGTGCACTCGAAGAGCCAGTTCGCTTAATCGCACAAAACGCTGGCTATGAAGGTTCTGTCATCGTTGAGCGCTTGAAAAATGAAGAATTAGGTACTGGTTTCAACGCTCTAACCGGTGAATGGGTCGATATGATCAAAGCAGGTGTTGTTGACCCAGCGAAAGTAACCCGTTCTGCATTACAAAATGCTGCTTCAGTAGCTGGTATGATCCTTACCACCGAAGCCGTTGTTGCTGATAAGCCTGAAGAAAACAAAGGTGGCGGAGCTCCAGACATGGCAGGAATGGGTGGCATGGGCGGAATGGGCGGCATGATGTAATCATTCCCCCAAGCTCTTGCTAGATAAGGACTCTGTTCTTTAATGCCCCATTCGGGTCATATTAAAGTAGCATGAACCTTGATCATAAGGGGCTTTCCATTAGTTCTTTGAACTTTTGGGAAGCTTCTTTTTTTATGCCTTTTGTAATGTTGTAGATTTTAATATATGCAAATAAATTTAAACAAACAGGCAGTATATTAGATGAATTATAGGCTTTAGAGTCGTAGAATGTGTAATTTGTTAATTAACAAAAAATTCAACTCCACTACATTGGAGTTGAATTTTTGGGTTTTTACGTACTCAATAAGTAAAATCCTGTATATTTTCGTATTAGATAGTCTAATCTATTCAATGAAAATGTTACTTCAAGTTATCATTTAAAACGCTATTCTCTAATACAGCAAATTTATCACCATATACTTTGGTAATATGTTTTTCTCCCCATATACATAGTGAATTTAAGATACCTTCTAAGCTTTGTCCATATTCACTGAGTTCGTATTCTACTTTTGGTGGAACTTGATTGTACACGATTCGATTGATGACACCATCCTTTTCTAGCTCGCGCAGCTGTTGGGTGAGCATTTTTTGTGTGATATTTGGCATGAGGCGCTTTAGTTCGCTTGTTCTTTTTTTTCCGTGAGTTAGATGGCAGAGAATCACACATTTCCACTTTCCACCGATGACTTCTAATGTCGCTTCAACAGAAATATTGTATTTCTTTTTTTGCATGCTTGTCCTCCTTATAGGCACTAAAAAGTACCTATATTACTTTTAGGTTACTATATAACTTTAAAGTGCGTACTTTTTTTTATAATTGATATATCTCATAATAACATTTGCAGGCCGATTCATACTATACTTTCTTTCGAAATTTATTATTCGCTGAAAAGAAAGTTTCCATTTATATAACAGAAGAAAGGAGGAGATAATATGGCTTTAAGTAAAAAACAAAGCACGTTAGCATTACTCGCTTTAGCAGTTAGTGCTTTTGCAATCGGAACGACTGAATTTATCAGCGTCGGATTGCTACCTCTTATTGCAACTGATTTAAGTATTCCGGTGACCACTGCTGGGTTAACGGTTTCTTTATATGCCTTAGGGGTAACATTTGGAGCTCCTATTTTGACATCATTGACATCGAGAATGTCACGTAAGACATTGTTACTTTGGATTATGCTTGTCTTTATTATTGGCAATACTCTTGCTGCAATCTCTACGACAATTGGGTTATTGCTAGTAGCACGTGTGATCTCAGCATTTTCACATGGGGTCTTCATGTCAATAGGATCAACAATAGCTGCCGATTTAGTTCCAGAAAATCGCAGAGCCAGTGCGATTTCATTTATGTTTACGGGTCTTACAGTAGCTACGGTAACTGGCGTTCCATTTGGCACCTTTATTGGGCAGCAACTAGGTTGGAGAACGGCCTTTATTACCATTGTTATTATTGGTGTCATTGCCTTAATTGCAAATAGCATTTTGGTTCCATCTAATTTACGAAAAGGAGTAAAAACTTCTTTTCGTGATCAGCTTAAGCTTGTGACAAATGGCCGATTATTGCTTTTATTCATCATTACGGCATTAGGATATGGCGGAACATTTGTTGTTTTCACTTTCTTATCCCCATTGCTTCAAGATATTACCGGGTTTAAAGAAGAAACTGTAGCTGTTATTTTATTAGCTTATGGAATCGCAATTGCGATTGGCAATATGATTGGAGGTAAGTTATCGAATCAAAATCCAATTCGTGCATTGTTCTATATGTTTATTGTACAGGCTGTTGTCTTATTTATTTTGATGTTTACTGCACCATTTAAAATTGCTGGATTAATAACAATTCTTTTGATGGGGCTGTTAGCATTTATGAATGTGCCAGGCTTACAAGTATATGTTGTGATGCTGGCTGAACGCTTTGTTCCGAGTGCGGTTGATGTGGCATCAGCAATAAATATTGCTGCATTCAATGCAGGGATTGCAATTGGCTCCTATTTAGGCGGTCTTATTACAGACTCGATAGGACTTATCCATACGTCTTGGATTGGAGCACTTATGGTTTTAGTGGCTGCAGTCTTAACTGGATTTAGTAGAGCTTTGGAACGAAAATATCAAATAAGTAAAATATAAAATTTTGGAGGTTTTAAAGATGATGGTAAAAAAATTACAAGATACAACAACTTTGCATAATGGTGTGAAAATGCCTTGGCTTGGAATTGGAGTTTTTAAAGTCGAAGAGGGTCCTGTATTAGTAAACGCAGTAAAAGCAGCTATTAAACATGGATACCGTAGCGTAGATACTGCAGCGATTTATGAGAATGAAGAAGGTGTTGGAAAAGGAATCCAAGAAGGCTTAGAAGAAGCGGGTATTTCAAGAGAAGAGCTATTTGTTACTTCTAAGGTTTGGAACGCAGATTTAAGGTATGAATCAACAATTGCTGCATATGAAACAAGTTTAAAGAAACTTGGCTTAGAGTATTTAGATTTATATTTGATTCATTGGCCAGTTGAAGGCAAATATAAAGATGCTTGGAGAGCATTGGAAACTCTTTATAAAGAAGGGCGAGTAAAAGCAATTGGTGTAAGTAATTTTCAAATTCATCATTTGGAAGAATTAATGAAGGATGCTGAAATTAAACCAATGGTCAATCAAGTAGAGCGCCACCCTCGACTAACTCAAAAAGAGCTGCAATCATTTTGTCAAAACAACGATATTCAACTTGAAGCATGGTCGCCATTAATGCAAGGTCAATTGCTATCTAATGAAGTTTTACAGGAAATTGCGGACAAGCATAATAAATCTGTCGCCCAAATTATTTTGCGTTGGCACTTGCAACACGGGGTTGTTATAATTCCGAAATCAACAAAAGAACATCGAATTGTTGAAAATGCGAATGTGTTTGATTTTGAATTGACGAAAGAGGAAATGCAAATCATTGATGACTTGAATCAGAATTATCGAGTAGGACCGGATCCGGACAATTTTGACTTTTAATAAGACGCAGAAAGATATAGTCGCATTTTTTGGTCTTTGAGTAAAGAGTAGCTCCTCTTATTTCTGATGTTTAAAGTAAGAGGAGTGATCCATACTATTAAACGTAAATATTCATTTCTATATAGGTTAATGATCTAAAACATGAATCTGGGAGGGATCTGAATGCAATTGCATTTAAAAGGAAAAATGGCACTAGTTACTGGGTCTACATCAGGAATTGGAAAAGCAATCGCCATGTCATTAGTGGCGGAAGGTGCCACTGTACTTATTAATGGACGTCGTGAAGAAAAAGTTAATCAAACGATAAAAGAAATTAAAGCAAAGTATCCTGAAGCTATCCTTCAGTCAGTAGTAGCTGATTTAGGAACAGAACAAGGATGCCAAAAGGTTATTGAGAAGTACCCTGAAGTAGATATCCTTATTAACAACCTGGGAATTTTTGAGCCTGTTGAATATTTTGATATCCCTGATGAAGATTGGTTTAAGCTGTTTGAGACCAACATCATGAGTGGTGTTCGACTTACTCGCCATTATCTAAAACAAATGATTCAGAAAAAAGAAGGCAGAGTCATCTTTATCGCTAGCGAAGCAGCGATTATGCCATCTCAAGAAATGGCTCATTATAGTGCGACCAAAACGATGCAGCTCTCGCTTTCCCGCAGTTTAGCTGAGCTAACTAAAGGAACAAATGTGACTGTCAATACTGTTATGCCAGGTTCCACTTTAACAGAGGGAGTAGAAACGATGTTAAATAGCCTTTATCCTAATGAAAAATTGACAATGGAAGAAGCTGAAAAGCGATTTATGAAAGAGAATCGACCAACTTCTATTATTCAAAGGCTTATTCGACCAGAAGAAATTGCACATCTTGTTAACTTCTTAAGTAGTCCCCTTTCCTCGGCTATTAATGGTTCCGCATTACGAATAGATGGGGGATTAGTGCGTAGTGTGTTTTAATAAATAAAAGAAATGTTAATATAATACATCTGCATTTGGTAAAGGTTAATAGTTCACTGATAAAGAACCATACTTCATTTTTCACTTAAAATATAAAAAATATTTGTATTGACATGAGTTTTATGTTATTGGCAGTTTCCTTTGAAAAGCAGATTTTTGAGTTGTCATTTCTATTTTATATTCTTATAAATAGAAAATCTTTGTTTATCAAAGGATATAAAGATAGGATGCTATTTCTTTTTAATAAACACTCCTACGGGAACTCGATTCTCGTAGGAGTTTTAATTTATGCACTAAAAGCAGGGGTTCCGCGTTCTATTTTGAGACGCATTTGATAAAGTTTTTCTTTTTGGGTGGGGGATAGTCCTGTGGGATTAAGGTAACTCGAAAAGTATAGAAAGAGAAACCGGAATTCAATGAAAAAGTCTACCCATTCCTTCCAGTTGGAATCTAGTTCATTTTCGGACTGATATCCATCTATAAAAGCGTTGAGAAAAATATTTTTAAATAAGCCTCGTTCAGCAGGCTTCATGACCATACATGCATCATATAATGCAACAGAAATATCATAGGCGAAAAAATGAAACTTACAATGCGAAAAGTCAAAGATCAAAGGTTTACCGTCATTCGCGACCAAGAAGGATTCTGGAGTTAAATGGTTGTGAATGAGTCCATAATTTTGTTTGGTTTGTTTCAAGTCACAAATCGTTTTGATCGACTTTTCCCATTTTCTAAGGATTTTTTCACCAGCAAAAGAAAGATCACGATAATAGATCTCTCCTTCATTCCATTGGGAAAAATGTAGCGGTTGCTTCGACCAGTCTTTTTTGGATAGCATATGCATTTTTCCCATTGCTTTTCCCCAAGAACGAAATAGTTGCTCGTTCCATTCATTTTGATGGTGTTTTACCTGTTTCCCCTTTAATTTTTTAAAAGAGATCACACAACAAGGAAATGGTAGCTTATGAATGACTTCAACATAACGCATTTCTTTCGATTGAATAAAATGAGGTGTAGAGATCCCGTTTTCCTTTAAATAATTGACCCACTGAAGCTCAGTGTCTAGAAGTTCAGCACCACGTGCAGCGATTGGAATCAGTTTTAAAATATGAGGATGTCCATTATGTGTATATTCATACATATTTTTATAAATTCCACTTAGAGACTGGAGCGGGGTGGTTTTTCCAGTAAATCTTCGACATGCTTCTTCTAAAATGTTTGGTCTCCACATCGCAGTACCTCCATTCTTTTATCGATCTTTTTTGGACAATTGATTCATTGCAAAAAACGAAAATGAAGGGAGTAGAGCGAGTTATATCATAGGGAGATCAGCTAAATACTTAATCGTTGTATAATCTTACCAAAGTGTGATGTATAAAGAAATAGCATAGAGTTCTATTTTGATTTTTGTTGTTATTTATTCATTATTTGAAGTATGTCTAGAAACTACTCATGACAAACCAACTACATAAGGAAACTTTTAGGCAAGTGAAGTCACGGTGATATGATTGAATGATTAGATCATTATCATATCGACTTCCCATTTTGATAAATAAAAGTACCCTGATTAGGGTATGGATATATACAGCTTGACCTGCTCTTTCTGGCTTTGGTATGATAAATTCCGACAGATCTATAGCACGTATATGTTTAGGAATAGGGCCTAAACGTTTCTACCCGACTACCGTAAATAGTCAGACTACGAGCGATGGATTTTCTGGAGTTCTCATGTTTTTCTTCATAGATAGTAAAAAGGATGGACGAAATGAAGAAAAAGGGACCGGGATCTATATCGCTTTATTTGCGATATAGTACCCGGTTTTTTTAGAAGCGAGTTTGTTGTCAATCAAGCACGATTCTAGGTGGACATCTAGAAAAAAAGCGGATGAAACAACATTCAAACAACAATCATATGTAATACCCCAATGGAGTAGAAATGAGGGATTGATAGTGGAAAAACCCATGGAACGAGTTGTTGTACTTGATTTTGGTGGGCAGTATAATCAGTTGATTGCTAGACGAATTCGTGACTTAGGTGTTTTTAGTGAATTATTACCCCATAATATCACTGCCGAAGAACTTAAAAAGATGGCTCCGAAAGGGATTGTATTCTCAGGAGGACCCAATAGTGTATATGATGAAAAGTCCCCCAAGTGTGACCCAAGCATCTTTGAACTGGATATACCTATTCTCGGGATTTGCTACGGTATGCAGTTAATTGCTGCTCACTTTGGAGCGAAAGTAGATCGAGCAGAAAAGAGGGAGTATGGAAAAGCGGATCTGGAAGTGATTTCTGACTCTGTTCTCTATAAAGAGATGGATCGGAAGCAGACTGTATGGATGAGCCATACGGATGTAGTGGTAGCACCTCCTGAAGGATTTCAAATCGATGGAAAAACTCATTCGGCTCCTGTGGCATCCATGAGTAACCCAGAAAGAAAAATATATACGGTGCAGTTTCATCCAGAAGTCCGGCATAGTGTGAATGGAAATCAGCTGATTTCTCATTTTCTTTATGATATTTGTCAGTGCGAAGGCAACTGGAGTATGGAGACATTTATTGAAGATGCCATCCAAGATATCCGTCAGCGTGTCGGTGAAGAAAAGGTGCTTTGTGCTTTAAGTGGAGGCGTTGATTCTTCAGTGGTTGCTGCATTGATCCACCGAGCTATTGGTGATCAGTTGACTTGTATGTTTGTAGATCATGGGCTCTTACGTAAAGGGGAAGCAGAAGGAGTCGTCCAAACCTTCGGTGAGCATTTTCATATGAACTTGGTGAAAATTGACGCTCGTGATCGCTTTTTACAAAAATTGAAGGGTGTATCTGATCCAGAGCAAAAACGGAAAATTATCGGAAATGAATTTATCCGTGTTTTTGAAGAGGAATCAGCTAAATTTGGTGATCATCGATTCTTAGGGCAAGGAACTTTATACACAGATATTATTGAATCAGGGACTGATACAGCACATACGATCAAATCCCATCATAATGTGGGTGGACTTCCTGAAGATATGAAAATGGAGCTAATTGAACCCTTAAATACCTTATTTAAAGATGAGGTGCGAAAAGTAGGGGAAGAACTGGGACTTCCAGATGAGATTGTTTGGCGTCAGCCATTCCCAGGGCCGGGACTCGCGATTCGAGTGATTGGTGAAGTGACTGAACATAAATTAGATATTGTTCGTGAATCGGATGCGATTTTACGTGAAGAGATTAAGAATGCAGGATTGGATCGCGAAATATGGCAATACTTTACCGCCTTACCTGATTTCCGTAGCGTTGGAGTTATGGGAGATGTACGAACTTATGCCTATACAGTAGGAATTCGGGCAGTTACCTCTATTGATGGAATGACAGCGGATTGGGCTCGTATTCCCTATGATCTATTGGAGAGAATTTCTACCCGTATTGTTAATGAAGTTGCAGATGTCAATCGTGTCGTTTATGATATTACATCCAAACCGCCATCTACGATTGAATGGGAATAAGCGAGGTGGCTTTGGATGAACAAGTTACGTTCTGGAATTTCTAGCTACTTTGGCTTCGAAAAATATGGAACGAACCTAAAAACAGAGCTTTTAGCTGGTGTTACCACTTTTTTTACCATGGCATATATCCTGCTTGTCAGTCCATTTATGTTGGGAAAACAAGCAGGAATGGACTTTGGGGCTGTATTTGTGGCGACAGCAATTGCTGCAGCCCTAGGAACTTTCTTAATGGGAGTCATTGCAAATTATCCGATTGCTTTAGCACCAGGGCTAGGCTTAATCGCTTATTTTACGTATGTCGTCGTCTTGGGTATGAAAGTTCCATGGCCTAAAGCTCTAGGTGCTGTCTTTATTTCAGGCGTTATTTTCTTTATTTTAACGATTACCAAAGTCCGTGAATTGATTATTAATTCCATTCCACGAGGGCTAAAGTATGCTGTATCAGCTGGAATTGGTCTGTTTATCGCATTTATCGGTTTAAAAAACTCACAAATTGTGATTTCATCAGAGTCTACTTTTGTGACGCTTAATCCTAATTTAACGCATAAGCCTGAAATTCTTTTAACTTTATTTGGACTTATTTTCACTGTTATTTTGATGGTTCGTAAAGTAAAAGGTGCTATTTTTATAGGAATGATTAGTACGGCTATTGTTGGGATGATAACAGGATTAGTGAAAGTACCCACAAAGATCTTTGCATTACCACCCAGTATTTCTCCTACTTTGTTTCAATTAGATATCTTGGGTGCGTTAGATATGGGTCTAGTGACGATTGTCTTTGCTTTCTTGTTTGTTGACTTATTTGACAATGCAGGTACATTGGTTGCAGTCGCCAATCAAGCAGGTTTGTTACGTGATAATCAATTACCTCGCGCGGGCAAAGCATTAACAACAGACTCCATAGCAACGATGAGTGGAGCACTGCTCGGGACGTCAACAGTAACCTCATTTGTCGAGTCAACGGCCGGTGTTGCATCAGGTGGGAGAACGGGGATGACTGCGGTAACAACATCCATCTGTTTCGCATTCTCTTTATTTTTCTTTCCATTGATTGAAACGTTTGCTTCTGTTGCTGCAATTACTTCACCAGCACTTATTATTGTTGGAGTATTAATGGCGGGGAGTATGAAAGAGATTGAGTGGGATTTCTTCTCTGAAGCAGTTCCAGCCTTTCTAACCATCATTATGATGCCACTTTCTTTTAGTATTGCAACAGGGATTGCTGTTGGATTTGTATTATATCCCATTGTGAAATTATTCTCGGGTGAGTGGAGAAGTGTACACCCGATTATCTATGTATTAGGTGTCGCTTTTATTTTACGATTTATTTATCTGGGAGCTATATGAACAAGTACTCTAGAAGTGAAAGCCATCTTGCACGAATTATTAAGAGCCTTTTCTTTGAAGAAAGGCTCTTTTTGTATAAATTTGATGATCTTTCTTACACTAGTGTTGAAAGGAGGTATTTATGTATATTTTTCGTTTGCTAATTTGTTTATTAGTCATATTGCTTCATTTAAATAGTATGGGTTTAACTGTAGAGGCATCTTCGCCAGTAAATATCCTATCCTCTCTGATTAAACAGAAAGAACAAGCTGTAAATCAGCATGATTGGTCCCGTTATGTTTCGATATTACACCCTGATCATCCCTATTATATCCAAGAACAGAAGCGTTGGTTTTTTGATACCATTCAATATATTGATCCAGGTTCTTATCAGATCAATCTGTTGTCTGTGATATCTCAATCCGATCAACAAATTGATGTATGGGTTCAGCAATCATATAAAAGGAATGGAAAGTTATTTACAATCAAATATCCTCTTCGTTTTGTAAAAACACACCTAGGTTTTAAAGATGCTGATCTTGCTTTTCATCAGATCCAAAGTGATTCAATTGTTGTACGCTTCTCAGATTCGAAGTTAAAAGAACAAGGAAAGCTTGCATTAGATACATTGAAAAAGGCTATTTTTTTATTGAGTAGTAAATATCATTGGAGACCAAAGCGAATCGAAGTGAAATTGTATCATCATCCAGAGATCTTTCGCCAGTCTGTTAAACCTTCTTTGCCTAAATGGGCTATTGGATGGCATGAAGCTGATCAAGCTATTAAGTTTGTCGCTGAAGGTATGGATAAAAAAGAGTTAGCTTTCGGGCTTATACATGAGTTAGTTCATCAAATGGTAAGTGAAATAACCAATGATAATGCATCTTATTGGTTACAAGAAGGAGCAGCAACTTATTATGAAAAAAATCTTTTGTCTAAGCCGATGTCTGGGAAGATTATAAGAACTCCATTGATTGGTTTGGACAGACTAGAAAAGATACGTTTAGAGAAGTTACCGATGCATCAAGCACATCTTTATTATCAGTCATGCTATCATTTGTTTGATTTTATGGTACAAGAGTATGGAGAAAAGCAGATGAGACGTTTCTTCACTTTTTTAGGTAAGTTTCCTAAGCTTGACTGTGAAAGTAGTGAAAAAATCAAGACGACCAATTGGCGAACTAGAAAAGGAATAGATCATGTTTGGGGGATATCAGTAGAGGAGTTAAGTAAGAAATGGTTAAATCATTCCTAGATTCGGAGCGAAACACTTTGTTGTACGATTAACTCTTCTGCTCTAGAGACAAGAATTTCTAAGAAGTTTAAGACCAAAGGAGTGGACGGGGAAGCGATGCTTGGCTAATTTAGAAGGCAACCTTGGGTATATTTAAATCGTAAACAATTACTATGTTAGTTAATTGATAAAAGTAGGTTGACATTGATATAATGATATGGTATATTGAATTTCGTTGCTAAGACAACATAAAATTTGATTGAGAAAAAAATTGTTGACACCTCTTAGTAGTTATGATATAATAGATGATGTCGCTGCTCGAGAGATGAGCTCGATAAATGAAAGTGTTCCTTGAAAACTAAAGAGTGAACATGACTCGTTAATTCTGATGAGCAATCAAACTACTAGCGGTAGCCCCAGAATCATGGATTCCGGGACAAGAAGTACTAAGCTATCGCTAAGAACTTCTTTGAGAGTTTGATCCTGGCTCAGGATGAACGCTGGCGGCGTGCCTAATACATGCAAGTCGAGCGGGGAGTTTTCCTTCGGGAAAACTCCTAGCGGCGAACGGGTGAGTAACACGTGGGCAACTTGCCCCTAAGACTGGGATAACTCCGGGAAACCGGGGCTAATACCAGATAATCTTTTCGCTCGCATGAGCGAATCGTAAAAGGTTTCGACCACTTAGGGATGGGCCCGCGGCGCATTAGCTTGTTGGTGA
>NZ_KZ845671.1 GCF_003313465.1 Thermoflavimicrobium daqui | reverse complement strand
CCCTAAGTGGTCGAAACCTTTTACGATTCGCTCATGCGAGCGAAAAGATTATCTGGTATTAGCCCCGGTTTCCCGGAGTTATCCCAGTCTTAGGGGAAAGTTGCCCACGTGTTACTCACCCGTTCGCCGCTAGGAGTTTTCCCGAAGGAAAACTCCCCGCTCGACTTGCATGTATTAGGCACGCCGCCAGCGTTCATCCTGAGCCAGGATCAAACTCTCAAAAAAGTTCTTAGCGATAGCTTAGTACTTTCTTGTCCCGGAATCTATGATTCTGGGGCTACCGCTAGTAGTTTGATTGCTCATCAGAATTAACGAGTCATGTTTCACTCTTTAGTTTTCAAGGAACACTTTCTGTTGTTTTACCGCGTTCTTGCGGCGACATCTATTAATCTATCATAAACTCAATCATACGTCAATACTTTTTTAATTAAAATTGTAATCTAATCTCTTCTTTATTAGTATGAACTTATGCATTAATAGATAAGAAACTTCTTATCTATTAATGCTCTATTAATGCTAAGGGCTAATGGTTGATCGATACTAACCATAATATTCGTGAGCCTCTTATAAGACTATGGAACACTCTCACTAATAAGTCTACCTACTATCTAAAATCTCTTTCAAAAACATTGATCCTCAGAGATTTATCATATCCATAAAATCTAACTCTCTAAAACTCTTTATTAAAAGTAAGCAGCAAATATCTATTTATTGCTACAAATAACCTACATTATGGTAGAAAAACCACTTCACAAGCCACAACTATTAAAATTATCCGTGGTGTCGATTTACCTAGTATAAAAATTGGTAGAAGGAATATTTTCATTATGTTCCCATCCTTTGCAATGAACGAAGCCTAAAATGAAAGTAATTCTGGATGTAATTATCCTTAAGGATGTAACTAATTTCAATTTTTTGATTATGGCGGCCACTTAAAGATCTAGTGGCTCTCTTGTTTAGATTATCGACACCACTTAACTACTTAACATCAGAAATGTCCTTTTATCTCCTATACATTACTGGAAAGAAAATAAAGGGATCTTCATCAGGAAGGGAGACGATACATTGACCCGTTTTCAAAGTCACGATGTTCCAATCCTCAATTACTTTTCCATCAATCAATAAGTCTTGTATACCTTTTTGCGCATTTGACGATTTTAAACCTATAAACCGTTTTGTGGCCCCATGTCTAGCCGTTACAAAATCCCGACTAGAAACATCATTTAATCGAAAAGCAAATACTGATCCGAATCCACTTAAAATACTATGACCAAGCTCTCTCCCATATCTATGCTCCACTTGCCCTACATTTTGAATTCCTGCTACTATTTTTACACCTAAAGAGCGACCAAAGTTAAGTGCATTATCCATATAGTTCAATTTTGGGATAAGAGGGAACTCATCAAGAATAAAGTACACATTCCCTTCACTTGCTGATCTTCCTAACACTTCTTTCATTGCTAGATCTAGAAGAACAGTATAAATAGGTTCAAGAATGTTCCCATTTGCTAAATCAAATTCAAGAAAAACAGCTCTACCTTCTTTTTTGGTTACAACCTCACGAATTGAAAAATCTCCTTTTCTTGCAAAGTTACCACTAAATAATTTAAAGATAGTCTGGTACAAATGGACAATAAAACTTTGAGTAGTTGACTTTCCATCTTTCTGTATATAATTTCGAATCCATTTAAGATCCGGATGCTCCAAAAACATGTTTCTTAGTACTACATCGTTAGACCATTGAATGAATTGAATTAACTCAAAGTTATTCCATTTTTTTGTTCCACTTTCCATCTCTCTAGCATGTATAGTCAAAATACCTGCAAAAATATCTCGAGCTCCCATTGCAAAAATCGGAGCTTGTGAGTGCTCAATATCTTCTTTAAAAAAGGCAGTGGCTATCTCCCGAATAGTTTCTTCCCGCTTTATTTTTGGAGTCATTAATATATCTTTATAAATATTCCAATAAGCCATTCCTTTGGGTTCCTGAATATGATTAGATATGACATAATCGCCTGGTTGATAAAATTCTTCTAAATAATCTCCTTTTGCATCAAAAAAAATCATTACGTCGTTTTGATTCATAGTTTGTCTAATTGCTTTTACAATATGATTCATCGTAACCGTTTTCCCACTACCAATCGCTCCCAAAGTTAAAATGTGTCTTGCTAACACATTTGGATGTAAAGTTATTCCGGTTTGATTTAGTCCTAAAATACCAACATTTCCATTCGATCGCCCTTTTCCTTTTCCAACAACAGTTCCAGGATCTAAAGGCTTTAGTTCTTGTCCTTCCATGATTGATGAATGGATGTATTTCATTTTCTCCCCTCCAAAGTAAAATGTTCTTAATAACATTTTACATTTTAGACAACATAAATACCTAAAAATAGCATTGATTTATTTAAATATTTCTTTTATTAAAAAACGATCGTTGAATAATATTCTAAATTGGTCTATTATTTAATCAGTTGTTATCCATATAAAAGAGGTGACAATATGAATTATATTAGAGGTGTTGCTTTAGCCGAAGATGAGAAAGTCATCAGAGAATATGAAGCGGCACAATCACCTGATCTTGAGGAACCAGGGTATTTAATCGTTACAGATCGTAGAATTCTTCTTAATAGTGAAAAATCAAAAGGCAAAACTAACTTAAACTTTAGAGAAATTAAAATTGATCAAGTCTCTGGTATTGTTTCGTATGTAGGAAAGAAAATTGACTGGGGTAGAATTTTATTAGCAGTTATTTTATTCATCGTTCTATCAATCATCACTTCTTCACTAGGCTCCGATTATGATGATAGTATCACCTTTATGCAAGTAATATTTTTCCTTCTAACACTGGGAATACCAGGATATTTAATTTATTTAGCTGTATTTAAAAAAGCAATCCAAACTGAATTACGTATTTTTTGTAGTAATATAAGTGTCAGTCCTCTTGGTGTTTCTGGTGATGATCGTGGCTTTATATCTAGAATTTTTGGATGGGGTAGAAATGAAGAATACATGTCTATCATTGGTATAGAACCCGCAAAGGATACTTTACAAGCTATGAGGGAATTAGGGGCATTAATTAATGATATACAAGTTCTCGGGGGCGAAGCTGCATATCAAAAATGGAGTAAAGTTTCTTTTACAAATGAAAAAGTGATTACGGATTCATTCACTTCCCCTACTAATTCAAATACAAATTCATCATCAACGAATACAACTACAACACAAACAAAGAGAGATAATGAATCATTCTTTTAATTTGAAGTAAGTTATAATAATATACTATTATATCCCTAATTAAAACAAATATAACTAAAAAGGGTTGATCTAAATGATCAACCCTTTTTAGTTATGATGTTGAACGATTTATTTTTGGTTCGAATTACAATATATCTTTTTAATTCCTATATCCCTTACAAACTTTCATTTTCCGTCTCTTCTTCTGGTTCTTCCTCTGGCTTTTCTTCCGATTCTTCACTCATCAGATTCTGTCTCTCTTTAAGATTTTCGGTCTCTGTTTCCTCACCAAGCCCCATCGCTAAGTATTTTTCACGTACACGTTCATCAATTTTCTGAATAAAATTCTCACCATACTCTATCATAGCAGCTTCTGTTAACGTTTCTCTTTCTTCTTCTCTCCATTCCCAGACATAATCACTATAACCTACATTTTCTCCAAATTCTTTTTCTAAACTCTCAAAAATCCTATCTGTTTCAATATTCGCATAGTCATTAGCATCTCTTTCAAGTATTTGAAATCGATACAGAAAGGGCGGATCCTCATAGTAATCAATGTCATTTTCTATCCATTTTTGCAACTCTTCTTTATCATCATGCAGTCCAGCTTCAATACAATGATCTTGATACGCATGTCTTCCTTCATGAATAATCGTTTCTACAGCAAGATAATTCAGATAACTATAGTCCTGATGATCCTCTAAATGTTTCGAATTAATATAAATGGCTTTTTCGTTCGGATCATAGTAACCACATTCATAAAAATCCAAAGTATCATCCTCTTTAACAGGACAAGATTCCCTCCCCTGTTTTCTCGCAAACTCTTCTTCCAGCTTTGTCAATGCCTCTAATCTCTCATTATAAGAAGATCTCTTCCAATTACTACTGTGAAAAATAGCAGGATATTTTTTACTTCTAATCAATCTATTTAAAAATCGCCTCATATTTATACCTCATCATAAAGGATAAAGGTTTAAGATCTTTTTCTATGAGGTTTACCTCGATGAAAGATGGGTCTTTTTAGAAATTTCTTAGCTAATTCGGGTTTATCAATATAAACATTCATAAATATCAATGCACTACAAAAACCAATTCTACGTTTCTCCATGATTATTTTTAAAGTTACCCCTTCGATATTTAGCTCCTCGGAAACGGTGCGATCCTCCATCCATTGGTCTAAATACTTCTGTAACTTGCTATTTAACTTGGGTAATGCATGTTTCATTGCATCTGCTTCGTTATCTTTATACCCCTCTTCATGGATCAAAATATCTCTTAGTTTTTCTGCATCGAACTTTAACATCATACTCCTCCTAAACGACATCGTTCTTTATTTAATTGTACTTTATATTTTTACTTGTACTATAAGATTAATTTATATTTTCAAACATTGTGTTAATGTCTTTTATGAACTACTTTACATAACTTTGAGACTAATCACCTGCACTCAATCAACTCTCTCCTCAAATTTTACATAACAATACCAAAAAAGCACCAAATGCACCAAAATTCCCATCCCCCAAAAAAACCAAGTGCCCCCACCTTGTCCTTCGACAAAAAAGACTTTACTTGACCAGTATGTTGGAAAAATACCCACCATAAGTTGCCAAGGCCATTTGACAAAATAGGCGATAAGTGGGACAAGAACAAGGATACCTGCTCCCTTGGTAAATGCAAGCCCCTCTACTTTATTCGCTGCAAAACCAACGAGCAACAAAGCAAATATCGGTGTCAACAATAGTTGAAAAGGGAGGAACAATAAGAGTGTTCGCCAATCAACTGGCATAAGATCTACAAAGTATATCAAAAAAACAGTAAAAAACAGTGTAATCACCATAGGGACTATCAAACGAATCCAGAGATAACCCGATTTGCGTAGAGGAGTTACTGCAAAAAGTTGAATTAACTGTTCATCTCTTTCATCGAGCATCACATAGCCTACAATCATTCCTAACATTAGTGGTACCAATTGTAAAATGATCACCAGTATTAATTCGTAATAATCGGATAATCGGAAGTGCATAGACTGTTCAAGCCAATCGGACAAAATAGGTACGACGAAACGAAAAACGACTGCCATCACAACCGGGCCCATTGTAGCCAAGATTAGCATTGGATCGCGACGAATATTTTTGACATCGGCTAAAAGTAGTGAGGAGTAGCGACGCATTAGCTCCCACCCCCGATATTTTTTATCACATACTTTTGAAATGACCGATAAGCCCAATGATAGGCAATCCATATCCAAATCAATAAAAGAAAAATAAAACCTATTCCTTTACTGATGGCAATCGGTTGTAAACTAGCCTGTATAAGTTCCAAAGAAGCTTGTGTAGGCAACAAGTAATAGAGAGGCGTTTCAACGATGTTTAAATATCCAAGCAAAGGGACAAAAAAAAGGGTCGTATAGAAAATCGAAGAAAGAAAAAAACCATTTAATGTTTTATGCCGAACAGCTACTCCTAAGCCAAACAAAGTAAAAAAAACAGAAGTTAATCCCACTCCAATGATCAAATACCATGAATAATGGTTAAAATCCCCCACAGATCTGTGTATTAGGAGGCTACTCCCTAATGAAAGTAGGGGCAACGAAGTGGCTTTCGCCCATAAGTACTCAGATAGTCTCAATGGAGTAACAAATAAGTTCTCCATGATATTTTGCCCTCTCTCTAACAACACAATACCGCCAATAAAAAAATAACCCAGTACACTAGGGTCTGACAAAAGAATGAGCACCGAAACAGTAGATTGAACTGACTCTGGTACGAGTGAAAGCAAACAAATATACATAACAGTCACAACAAAGTATGCAAAATAAAAGCCATGTCTCCACTGAAATCGTATATCATTCAAAAGCTTCGCTGCTCTTCTACTCATGATAAAGACCTACCTGTCACATTAATAAAAATCTGTTCCAATGTTGTCTCTTGGGTATGCATCGTTTCTATTTTTTTCTTTTGAATTAATTCGAGGAAATCTCTATTTTCACCAATTTTCTTAAGCGGAAACTCTGCTGTTTTTACCATGTACTCCTCTTTATACTCTACTTTTAATGATTTCTTACCTTGACGTAGTTTCAATTCCCGAGGAGAATCAATCAGACAAATTTGACCATCTACAATAAAAGCTACACGATCACAAATTTCCTCGGCTACATTCATATGATGTGTAGTAATAATGATTGTCTTGCCTTGATCCTTCTTTTCCAGCAGTATATCTTTAACCATCCGTGAATTGGTTGGATCCAAACCAGAAGTAGGCTCATCCAGAAACAAAATCTCAGGTCGATTGAGAAGGGAACGACATAAGTTTAAACGGGTTTTCATCCCTTTGGATAAGCTTGCCACTTTGGTATTCCCGTGATTTTCTAAACCTACTCGTTTTAAGAGCTCTTGAGGTTCTTCGGTATCATAAGCATAAAGAGAACGAAAAAAAGATAAATTCTCCAAGGCTGTAAATCGAGAGTAAAAGTTAGGAAATTCAAAAGCAATTCCTATCTTTTCATAATAATCAGATCGTACTGTATTTAGCTCTGTCCCTTGTACTATCACATTACCTTGGTAGTTCTTTAAAATGCCAATTAATATTTTTTGAGTGGTGCTTTTCCCTGCCCCTGATGGTCCAAGAAAACCAAATATCTCCCCTTTTTTAATAGAGAAGTTAAGCCCTTTTAATGTGTTCACATTATTTCCTGGGTAACGATAAACCAGATCACGAACCTGAATCATGATCTACTTCGCTTCCTTTCGTATCAGTCTCTCCGCTAACATATCAATATAAAACTCAATCGTAGGTTTATATAATTCTTCACCAATCATTTGTTTTTGTAACGTTAAAATAATCAATGCCCGAATCATACTTATAATTATTTTTGGATCTAAATCGATGATCCAATCTGAATTTTGCCAGTGTTGAATTAAAGGTAATGCCCATTCTGTATCCTGATTTGCATGCTTCTCCAGCTTTTCTGGTGGCAATTTTCGTATTAATTGCTCCAATAACTCTTGCTCATACATTTGGCGAAAAATCGGGTGTTGTTCAATCATCGTAATAGAGTGACCCAAAAATTGCTTCAAGCTTTCTTTCGTTACTGGTCCTTGTAGAAAAGATTCATTGAATAAAGTTTGGCGAATGTTCTCTTCTTCCACTTCGACAATTTCAAAATATAGCTCTTCTTTTGAATTAAAGAAGGAATAAAAGGTTCCTTGTGCAATACCTGCTGCTTTTGTAAGGTCTTCAATACTCGTTTTTCTTAAACCAAACGCTTCAAACAACTTTTTTCCTTCTTGTATCAGTTTCTGACGAATATAATCCCTTTCTCTTTCAGAAAATTTTTTCCCCACTGTCTCACTCATTTCTATGATTTGATGAATAAAAAAATAATTTATTCATATATAGAGTAATCGATTGACTGATCAAAGTCAAGAAAGTTTAATCAAAATATCTACCTACTTTTAACACAATTAATAGAGAATTATATTAGGTTCATTCAATGGTGGAACTCAAGCGAAAACAATACTATGATCATCCAAAGTACCCAGCCATTCAAAAGCTTCAATGATCGATGAGTTTGTATAAGGTCTCTCTCCTTATTCCCCTTAATTTAGACGCAAAGGAAAAATCATAAGAGAATTAATTTGATAATATATTAACAATCATAATATAAATGATTTTATATAAAATATTTTAATAATAATATACAATAGAGGTTTTTTTGTGATATATTTGTGAATAAGAACTTAGACAAAAAATGTTCATAAGCTAAAGGAGGTTTTGTCATCAATGGATGAGAAAAAGCAATCCACTCAGCCGGATTGGGAATCAATTGCCTCATCTGAAGAGTTCCAAACTTTAATGCGGAAAAAAAAGCGCTTCATCATCTTATCCTCTATTTTCTTCATTCTATACTACTTCGCATTACCATTCTTTACCGGATATTTTAAATTTTTGAACAATAAAATTGTTGACTCTCTTAATGGAGCTTATCTATTTGCATTATCCCAATTTTTCATGGCTTGGATTCTAGCAATTTTATATGTCAGACATGCCAATAAAACGGATCAATTAATCGAAGAAATTAAGCGAAAAAAGGAGGTAGCTGAATGAATATCACCGCATTCGCTCTCTTTCTAGCCATTGTTTTACTAACACTTCTCATTACTTATTGGGCTTCCAAACGAACACAAACAACCTCCGACTTTTATGCTGCAGGTCGAAAGATATCAGGTTGGCAAAATGGAATTGCCATCGCAGGTGATTACATGAGTGCTGCTTCTTTTCTAGGGATTGCTGGACTGATCGCATTAGGTGGCTTTGATGGCTTTCTTTATTCAGTCGGTTGGTTAGTAGCTTATCTCGTCGTTCTGATCATCGTTGCCGAACCTCTTCGGAACTCAGGACGTTATACCCTCGCTGATATGTTAGCTTATCGAATGAAAAGCAAACCGGTTCGTTCGGTAGCCGCTTTAAATACGATTGCTATCTCTACTTTTTATATGATTGCCCAATTGGTTGGAGCGGGTGCCATTGTTAAGTTGCTCTTAAATATTGATTACGAAGTCTCTATTATTGTGATTGGAATCTTAATGATTTTATATGTGGTTCTTGGTGGTATGTTAGCAACTACGTGGGTTCAAATTGTTAAAGCCGTCCTTCTCATGGCAGGCACCATTTTGCTTAGTCTCCTTGTTTTAGGTCAATATGGATTTAGTATGGTAGAGATGTTTAATCAAGTTTCCACAAAATTTGGTCAACATTTTCTCGAGCCTGGACTTCTTTACAAAAATCCTTTAGAGAATATTTCATTAGGTTTAGCGCTTCTTGCTGGTACTGCTGGACTTCCCCACATTCTGATTCGTTTTTATACCGTTCCAACAGCGAAGGAAGCCCGTACTTCGGTTGTCTGGGCGATGTTTATTATCGGAGCCTTTTATATTATGACAACTTTCCTTGGATTTGGTGCAGCATTATTGGTTGGTCCTGATAAAATTAAAGCAGCCGATCAAGCTGGAAACATGGCTGCCCCACTCTTAGCTGAAGCGTTAGGTGGAAGCTTCTTCCTTGCATTCATTGCAGCAGTGGCGTTTGCGACCATTTTAGCGGTAGTAGCTGGACTTGTCATCTCAGCCGCAGGTGCCTTCGCCCATGATTTTTACTCCAACGTACTTCGTGGTGGAAAAGCAACCGAACAAGAGCAAATTCGGGTCGCTAAATGGGCTTCTGTCGGAGTCGGAGTTGCTTCGATTATCTTAGCCTTACTAGCCAAAGATCAAAATGTGGCATTTCTCGTTTCGCTTGCTTTTGCTGTAGCTGCTAGTGCTAATCTTCCCGTCATCTTATTTAGCCTTTTTTGGAAGCGCTTTAATACGGCAGGTGCCGTCACCGGAATGCTAGCAGGATTAATTAGTTCCATTGTACTCGTATTAATTAGCCCGAATGTCATGGAGCCTGAACAAGCCCTATTCCCACTTAAGAATCCAGCCATCCTTTCTGTACCGCTTGGCTTCCTAGGAGCAATCATCGGAACACTTTTAAGCAAAAAAGAAGACCAGCAAAAATACACAGAATTATATGTGCGCTCCAACACAGGAATTGGTGCTGAATAATTTATTTATTTCTAAAAAAGGCTATTCAATTAGAAAGGATCTTGTCTAATTGAACAGCCTTTTTATCAATGAAAACCTATTTAGTTCGCTTTAGTAAAATTTTCTCTTCATTCCCATCCCATTTTATAATGACAACATGGACACTCGTTTTTATTTCCCCTTCACTATAAGTTCCAAATTCACTTCTGAATCTTCTTGATCATTAATCAACAATTCATATTCAACATCGGTGGTTGGTAACTTCTCACAGACAAGCCCCTTCTTTCTTATCCATTTTTTCCTTTTCAAATTCCTGTAACAAATTAGATGTTTAATCAAAAAAAGATAAGGGAAGCTGAACTTTATAGCAAAAAACAATTCTATTTAAGGAGGTTATTCTACAAGGATCATGCATTGTATATAATCATCGGAATATTAGGAATATATGATTGTATACAAGCTGATCCATAGAATACTAAAATGATGAAACAAGTATCTTTAAACATTTATTTTGTTGGAAAAGAAAAGCCTCTTACTTTTTCTGGTAAAGAAGCAATGACCGTCTTTGACAAATTGAAAACAGCTGGACCTCAGTCGCAAATCATACACAAACGCAAAACGAATCCCAATATCTCCTATCACAAAAATTCTACTACTGTCATTCCTACTGATAAAATCGTGTACTATACGCTTAATGAGTCCGTAGAGAATAAATAAAAATAAAGAGGGTTCCCCAAGTGGAGGACCCTCTTTATTTGATTATTTTCCCAAAATCTTTTGGTATGTAGATTGGTCTAAGCGTTTAATGAGGGCTATGGTGAATGCTTTGGCTGCTTCAACATCCTCTTTATCTACAATAGAGAGATGTGAATGAATATATCTACCACAAACTCCGATCGCTGCAGATAGTACCCCATCTCCTGATTGATGAACACGTCCTGCATCGGTACCACCTTGAGACACAAAGAATTGGTAAGGAATATTCTCAGACTCCGCTGTCTCGATCAAGAATTCACGCATACCCGGATGGGTAATCATGGAACGATCCACTAAGCGAATTAAAACTCCTTTACCAATTTTGCCAAATCCATCACGAACTCCGGGAGTATCCCCAGCTGGTCCAACATCAATTCCAAAGAAGATGTCGGGTTGGATCAAATTGGCCGTAGCTGCTGCACCACGTAGTCCTACCTCTTCTTGGACGGTTGCTCCCGCATATAAAATATTGGGGTGATATTCGTCTTGCAAACCATTGAGTGCCTCAAGAGCTAGTCCACATCCTAAACGGTTATCCCAAGCCTTACTCATCAAGCGTTTTCCGCCTTCCATTTCGGTAAATGGACCATAAGGGATAATGGGATCACCTAGTTGTACTCCCCATGCTTCAACTTGCTCTTTACTTTCAGCACCGATATCAATAAACATTTCTGTAATTTTCACAGGCTTATTCCGTTTTTCTGGATTCAGTAAATGCGGAGGAAGAGAACCAATCATACCTGTAATACTTTTTCCTTCATCTGTATAGATATCTACTCTTTGTGATAGCAACACTTGTGACCACCAACCACCAAGTGGCTGGAACTTAATAAATCCTTGCTCCGTTATATTGGTAACCATAAAAGCCACTTCATCCATATGGCCAGCTACTAAAACTTTGGGTCCTTCAACATTTCCTACCTTTTTGGCAAAAATACCTCCTAAACGATCTTGAATGATCTCTTCAGCATGTGGTTTCATATAAGTATGCATAATTCTTCGTACTTCGCCTTCAAATCCTGGTGCTCCGGGTGCTTGTGTTAATTGTTCAAACATAAGCCAATTAATCATGGTTGATCCTCCATCTCAGATTTTGCTAGTCCTTTTTCCCACTCTTTGTAGCGACGATGAATGGTTGCTCGTGAAATATCATAACCAAAACCTTTTAATGTAGCAGCGATTTCTTCGAATGTAAGGTTTTTCTTCTTTAAAGAAATAATTTGCTCAATAGGAACTTCTTTACGATCTCTTCCACCTAAACCACGATTCTTCAAATTTTTTGATGGGTCATAGCCTTTTTCTCGAATCGCTCTTTGCATACCCCAACTAATTTTTTGATTCATCATTTTTCGCTGTAGCTCTTCTACTTTCGCAATAATATGTAAAACCGTTGATTCACCCGCTTCTAACTCCAGCGGTCCACTATGTTGTTTGGAGTAAATCTGACATGACATCCGATCCAACTGATGAATCACGGCAAGCTTTGCCTCCCCACGACCAAGCCGTGTATCATCTTGTACGACTATCACTTCAACTTTCTCTTTTTTAATTATATCAAGCATTTGAAATAAGCCTTCCCTTGCTAAATCATATCCACTATGTTGTTCTGAAATTACCTGAACAACATCGAACTTTAACTCTTTGGCCCAAGAAAGCAAAGTTTCCTTTTGTCTTTCCAAACTACTTTCTTGCTCTTCACGTTTCGTGCTAACCCTCGTATAAATCACTGCTTTCATTTAATCCCCAATTTCCTTCCTATATTTGGGCTGTCTCTTCCGTATAGCGATACATATACGAACTTACTATCATATAAAAACGATCAGCAACTTCCGATCACAATCTCATAATAGAGTCAACTCTATCTTGCCAACCTTTCCATGTTAGAATAGAATACATTCAGAACGAAGGAGTTGGTTTTTACATGATCGATCAAAAGTTAATTCAGCGTCTCAATGACTTAGCTAAAAAGAGAAAAGCAGAAGGGCTTACTGCGGAAGAATTTAAAGAGCAAACAGAGCTACGTCAAATTTACCTCAAAGCTATTCGAAAACAGGTTAAACAACAGATTTCTCATGTGAAATATGTTGATAAAAATTAAGAAATTATTTTTATTATAGCTAATCTCTGTAAGATTAACAACGAAGGCAACAATGCGGGAAAGAGAACATAAAACATCCCCTGTATCCTTGTTCTTGCAAACAAGTGACCACAGGGGACACATCTTTACAAGCAGTTTTATTGAATCAAAGAGCCACTTTCTCCCTATTTCTCTTAACAGGAAAACAAAATCCAAACAAAGTAAATGCGGTATAACCTATAAAAATAGCAACTAAGCTATTTCCAGTTAAAGAACTCGATGCTACAAATCCCATAGGTACGACTATGAGCACATCAAAAACTCCGATATAGACATCGCCTATCAAACTCCATTTCTAGATGGATTTTATAATGATAAAATAATATTTTATATTAATTAAAATTGAATTATAAACGAACTTATACAAAACGATAGTAGATTATTCATTTAATCTACATCGAGTATATTTTTCGAAAATTTCATCGATAGTAAATTGTTGACTTATTTCTCTTGTCAACACGATATATCTGACTTTATTTCATATTATTTATGGTTTATAATACAAACTAGTTGAAGATTTAAAAGGTTGTAAAGGGGATAAAATTTATGATGCCTTTTAAAGAGATGGCCAGGCTTAATAAAACGATTCATGAACCAGCTCGCTTAGCGATTATGAGTGCTCTTTATGCTTGTACAATGGCTGAATTTCTTTTCTTGCAGGAGGTAACAGGATTAACAAAGGGAAATATGTCCTGTCATCTCTCTAAATTGGAGAAAGCTGGCTATGTTGTCATCGATAAAAGATTTGTCCGCAAAAAAATTCCACATACGACTATTCGTATCACTCTTGAAGGGAAAGCAGCGATTGAACAGTATTGGAAAAAGCTTGATCATATCCGCGAAGTGACCAAGCAATGGGATCCAAATAAAAAGGCAGCATCCTTTGCTGCCCAAGAATACTAACCCATTCGGTTTTCCTTTTCCGCTTCATTAGAAAAGGAAAACCGAATTTGAGCCGTCTCGTGTAATAGGTACCGACTAGGCGGGAGCATGTAGACAAAATCCCTAGAACTGCATGGGATGGTAGGGTAAATGTCACATCTCTAACTTGGAAGTTATCCGAAGCAGAAATGGACCTTAGAGCGTTAACTAAGAATCCCCGTCTTTAGCTATGAGGAGTGGTCAATCAACCTTCCTTATTTATTTCTTTTTTGATACCCGGCCTGGATAGCATCCTCTTCATTTAAAAAAAAGACTCGCTTTTCAACTTGTATTTGTTTATATTTTTCTGGGGATACATACTGCTTTTGCTCAAAGTCACCAACATATTTATCTTGGCTTTGTCCTGATACACGATCTCGAAACTCAAAGGGGAGCTCTGGAATAGGGTTAGTAGAATCCCACATTCCCTTTCCTTTTTCCTTCGCATCTAAATACGCAGCTTGATAGGATTTAAAATGCTTTAAATTGGGATAAATATAATAGGTTACAGCATGACCTTTTCTAAGCATTTCTTTATTAATATCGATTTTTCCTTTTCGGATATGTGCTAAAAGACGACCATAAGCATCCTTCGCATCTTGATCAGTTTGCAATTGTATTTGGGTTCCTGGTGGTATGAGATTTTCCAAAAAGTCTTTCGCTTGCTTAGCCCAAGGGTTTTGTGCTTGATTTTGATAATGTAATTCTGGAGCATCTATCGAAAGCAATCGAACTTTACGTGTACCTAATACATCTTGTTTTAGCCTGATGGTATCCCCATCGACTACACGATCAACTGTTGCGTTATATGATGGTGCTTGGGACTGTGTCTTTGGTTCACAACCAAGTAATAATAATATTCCTAAGGAACTTACCCAAAGATACTTAAGCCAACCACTTTTCACCAGCATAAACTAACCCCCATTGATTCATTTAAAAAAGACATTTTATTCTATGCATTTGCCAACAAAAAAGCAACTTGCGTTCATTCTTGTTATCTTTTATCGCTTTCTATATGAGAGAAAGAAAGAAAATTTGATGACATTTTATTAGAACCTCTATCTCCATTAGTTATAAAAGGATATGGTAATAATATAAAAAGAAAATGAAATATTTTTCGTGGATACAATGCCATGACAATGAGATTGAAAGGTGTGTCATAATGACCCAACAACCCATCAATGATACATTCCTCAAAGCTTGCCGACAGGAGCCGACAGACTACATACCTGTTTGGTATATGCGACAAGCTGGTCGTTATCAACCAGAATATCGTCAGATTCGTAAACAGTATTCTTTCTTTGAAATGAGTGAAACACCTGAAGTATGTGTAGAAGTAACCAGCTTACCTGTTACCCAACTAGGGGTAGATGCTGCTATTTTATTTGCTGATATCATGACACCTCTAAAACCAATTGGGGTAGATGTAGAAATTCGTTCAGGGGTTGGACCTGTCATTTCCAATCCGATTCGTACAAAACAAGATGTTAAGCGTCTAGGTGAACTTGATCCTGAGTCGGGTGTACCTTTTATTTTAAAAGCTATTCAAATGCTTACGCAAAGGCTGTCTGTTCCTTTGATCGGCTTTGCGGGTGCACCATTTACATTAGCTAGTTATATGATTGAAGGTGGCCCTTCCAAAAACTATCATAAAACAAAAGGACTCATGTATGCTGACCCGACATTATGGCATGCTTTGATGGAGAAACTCGGAGCCATGACCATTACATACCTCCAAGCACAAGTTCGTGCCGGTGCCCACGCCCTACAAGTATTTGACTCGTGGGTGGGTGCTTTAAGTGCAGAAGATTATCAGACATATGTCGCACCCATTATGCAGAAAATCTTTAACACGCTTAAACAAACTACAGATGTACCACTGATTTATTTTGGTATAGGTACAGGTCATTTATTAACCGAATGGGACAAACTACCCATTGATGTGATCGGGCTTGACTGGCGTACTTCAATCTCCTCAGCACGAAAGCTTGGTATTACCAAAACCCTACAAGGGAACTTAGATCCGTCTCTATTACTCGCACCATGGGAAGTCATTGAAAAGAAAGCCAAAGAAATCCTAGATCAAGGCATTTCCCAGCCTGGATACATTTTTAACCTAGGCCATGGTATCTTCCCTGATGTTCAAGTAGAGACCCTTCAACGTTTGACTGAATTTGTTCATCATTACACAAAAAAGGGAGGGAACAAATGATTATGTCGGAAAAGAAAAGAATGGGCTTATTGCTGATGGCTTACGGAACACCTCGTAAGCCGGAAGATCTGATTCCTTACTATACTCATATTCGTCATGGGAGAAAACCTTCCGATGAGCTAATCCAAGATTTACGAGAGCGGTATGAAGCTATCGGAGGAATCTCTCCACTTGCTCATATTACTGAAGAGCAAGTAGCAGCAATTGAAAAACGGCTCAATGAAGTACAATCTGAGATCGAGTTTAAAGCTTATCTGGGGCTAAAGCATATTCATCCCTTTATCGAAGAGGCTGTCGAACAGATGCATCTGGATGGAATAACAGAAGCAATCAGCCTTGTACTCGCTCCTCATTACTCTACCTTTAGTGTCAAATCATACAATGGACGAGCGAAGCAAAAAGCCGATGGATTAGGGAATCTAGTCATTCACTCCATTGATAGTTGGTATAAAGAGCCGAAATTTATCGGATATTGGGCGGATCAGCTTAAGCATACTACGCAACAGATTCCAGATGAAAAACGAGCCAAAACCGTTGTCATTTTTTCTGCACATAGTTTGCCAGAAAAAATTCTACAAATGAATGATCCTTATCCAGAACAGTTACAAGAAACAGCAGAACTCATCGCTAAGGAAGCCGATATTCAGCATTATGAGATTGGTTGGCAAAGCGCGGGAAATACTCCTGATCCATGGCTGGGGCCAGATGTACAGGATCTAACACGACAGCTTCATGACGAAAAGGGGTATACTTCTTTTATCTATTGTCCAGTTGGTTTTGTCGCTGATCACTTGGAAGTTTTATATGATAATGACATTGAATGTAAAGTGGTTTGTGATGAATTGGGAGCTGACTATTACCGTCCAGACATGCCCAATACGAAACCGATGTTTATTGATTCTCTAGTCACTGTCATTCGTAATCAATTAGCTCAACAAAAACATTGAATGTTAAAGGTACGTGTGTAAATATGAGTATGGAAAATACACAACATATTGTTATCATTGGTGGTGGAATTACTGGTTTATCCACTGCCTTCTATCTTTTTAAATCAGCTGAAGAACAACAATTACCTATTCGTATTACCCTTCTCGAAGCCAAATCGCGTATTGGTGGTAAAATTCGCACTGAACTCTTTCAAGGGTTTGTGATGGAAAAAGGGCCTGATTCTTTTTTAGAGCGAAAAATCAGTGCTAAACAATTAGCAATCGACTTGGGCATCGAAGATCAACTGGTACGAAATCAGACAGGACAAGCTTATATATTGCATCAAAGCCGACTCCACCCAATTCCTGAGGGATCGGTCATGGGAGTACCTACTCGGCTTTCTCCCTTTATTTCAACACGTCTCTTTTCACCCGTTGGAAAAATGCGTGCTGCACTTGATTTACTATTACCTAGACAAACCTTAGACAAAGACGTCTCTGTAGGTAGCTTTTTCCGTCATCGCCTAGGTAATGATGTTGTCGATCACTTGATTGAACCTTTATTATCTGGTATTTATGGTGGAAATCTAGATCAGCTAAGTCTAAAAGCCACCTTCCCTCAGTTTGCACAAATGGAGGAAAAGTACCGTAGCTTAATCTTAGCGATGAAGAAAAGTCGCTCAACCAATTTACCCGGAAAACCGAAAGGTCAATTTTTAACGCTCAAAAACGGGCTTTATGCTTTCGTCGAAGCCATCGAAAAAAAACTACCATCGAATACGATTCATCGAAATAGTGTAGTGAAAGCAATCGAAAAAACAGACAAAAACTACCAAATTCAATTGGAAAATGGAAAGCCGTTAACTGCTGATGCAGTCATCGTAACAACACCGTATCCAACATTAACCCAAATGTTACCTTCCATTGACCTGCCAAAGCCCCCCAACCATACTCCGGCAACAACCGTAGCCACCGTGATCTTGGGCTTTGATGATCAAACAGAGGTAGAAACACCTTATGAAGGAACAGGGTTCGTAGTTCCACGTACAGAAAATACCACAATTACTGCTTGTACATGGACACATAAAAAATGGCCACACACTACACCAGATGGAAAAGTCCTCCTACGCTTTTATATAGGACGACCAGGAAATGCAGCGATCGTCGCTGAGTCCGACTCATCTATTTTAGAGCATGTCCAAAAAGATATGGCCAAAGTGATGAACATTCGTAAACAACCGTCCTTCTATCGAATCACTCGTTGGCGTGAAGCCAATCCACAATATACCGTTGGACATACTGAATGGGTTAAACAGCTGGAAGTACACCTAAATAGTAATCTCCCTGGTCTTTTCCTTGCTGGTGCCCCCTATCGTGGAGTAGGTATCCCTGATTGCATCGATCAAGGTAAACGCGCTGTACAGGAAGTACTTCAATTTCTAAATCTCAAATCAACTATCCACACTTAAATAGTATAAAAGAAGTCCGTTACCTTTTATGAGTAACGGACTTAAAGGCCATATTACTGAAAAATACCCAATATTACTTATTATCGATCAGGGTTTTTGATTTTCCTCATATAGAAAAAAGAAAGCATGTTTTCATTTATCGCTAAAGGAGTCAAACGTGATGATAATTAAACTACAAGTAACCGATCCCCAAATCGCTAAGCAAATTTTAGCAGTTCAAATTCCTGCCTACCAAATCGAAGCAAAACTAATTGGATTTGATCAAATACCTCAATTACGTGAAACAGTAGATTCTCTAGTCAAAAGCCCTCTTACCTTTTATGGATATATCAAGGAAGAAAAAATAGTTGGTGTCATCGGCTATGAAGTATTAAATGGGATCCTTGAATTTGATCGTTTAGTGGTTCATCCAGACTATTTTCGACAAGGCATCGGACAAAGTCTTATGCAACATGTATTTGATGTTGAAACGAATGTGCATAAATATTTGCTAAGTACAGGTGCAGATAACACTCCTGCTCTTAGACTGTACAAAAAACTTGGTTTTATCGAAGTTAAACAGAAAGAAGTCGCTCCTTGTTTCTTTTTAACTTTTTTGGAAAAAGAGGTTAAATCTACTACAATTTAATAAGCGTGTTGTATCATTTGAGCTAAATCCTTTGTCAGACCAAGAACTATAGCTGATCGTTTTGTATAGGTGCAAATTCAAAAACGATCAGCGGCTTTTTAAAGGGTAGCCTCCCTCATATCTAAAAACTACTATTTTCAGTTAGGAAATGTTACTCTACTTATTTTTCAAGATTTCCTAATAGATATTCGCATAAATCAAACCCAATAAATAATTATCTCCTACAATTTCCTATTCAACAGTTTTATTTACCCACTCTTTAAATTTATTGAAACGCTCTTGATTTATACGGGTACCACCATTCATCTGCTGACTTCCATAACCATAGGCATGAACGCCAATTCCACACTCTCCACAATCTGAACGTGTTTGCCAAATAGGTGAACCACTTTGACCACCAAAGGTATCAATATCATAAAATAAGCGAGTATTGGTATCACTTAGAATTTTGCTGGTATGTTGCCACATTGTCTTTAAATACAGAGGCGTACCTTGATATTTATCTCCTGGATAACCTGCAATGGTTGCTTCTTGACCTTTGTAGGTTTCATCTTGCCAACGGAATCCAAACCAACCTGCATCATATCCGATATTCTCTTTCAAATGAATAACTCCATAGTCATATGCAGGATCTCCATCATTCACCCAACCTGATACACTCTCTAATTCAACCCCTTCTACTGATCCAAATGGAGCAGAACTACCATTTCGTCCTGGGTAAACACGAACGGATTTCATCCACGTATCAGTACTCGTATCATATATACAATGCCCCGCGGTTGCGACTGTATGTGGGCCGATTAACCAACCCGTACATCCACTTTTTCTACCATCGGCTAATGTGATTTCAAGAGAGGTAATAGCTGAATATGGGAAAATAGTTGTATCTGTTACTTGTTTGCGATCATCAGGGCCAATTACAATCGAAGGAGTAATATTTTTGGTTTTTGTGCCACTAAAACTGGCAAAATAAGATGCTTTTCCATCTTTTGAACGTACTTCTTTCGGAGCAGGTAAGCCTTTTTGTAAGCTAGGAGTATTCCCAATCTTCTTACTAATTGTTTTAGTGGGTGCCAATTTTTTAGCAGGCATCTTAGCTTTAACTTCTTCTTTTGCTAGAGATGGTAAAGCAGGTGTTAGAGCCAATGCTAATCCTGTACACACGGCTGTTATAACACTCAAATACTTCCTCATATTTTACCTCCTCAGAATATAAACTTAATTAAAATATAACACTATTCTATTTAATCTGTAAAGATATTATAAAATAAAATATATTATAAAACGTATTAAAATTAAATACATTATTTCTACTAAATGGGAGTATATAGAAAGCCCTAGTTTTAGCCCAAAAAAATACCGCCCATAGGACGGTACGTATTGTGAAGTAATCTAATACTATTTTCGTTTTACCAGCCATTTAGCCAACTGTTGCTGTTCAGATTTCGGAATATAATTCTGAGCTGGCATTTTTCCAATTCCTTTTTCCATTATGTTTATGATCTCTTCAGCTGTGTATTTTTGCCCGATTCTTCGTAAACTGGGACCATATTCTCCTTCTAACTTATCACCATGGCAGTTTAGACAGTAATTTTGATATAGCTTTTCTTCAGCAGATACCTGATCTACAGTAGCGTCAAGATTATTCTCTGGTAAAGAGTTGGAACCACAGCCTGACAATATCATCATACTCCATACAGATCCCCAGATCAAAAAATACTTTCTTTTTTGCTTTCCTTTGTTATATGCTTGAAGAATTCGTTTCATTTCAGCTCACTCTTGAGGTGAAGGTACACGATTTTGTTGAAACAGTTCTTCCATTTCCTTTTTATCTTGCGCTCTTTGTATACGGAGCCACTGTACAAATACAAAACCGATTGCTGTAATATAAACTACCTCTTGAATGATTTTCATGATGATACCACCAAGTTGCTCATCATCACGTAAACTTATCACAGATACATACTTTGACGCTGAAGCATAATAGTCAAACAACACCGTATCAGCGAACATAATAAGTGCACAAGCGGGAGTCAAGAGCACACCATTGGCAACAAGAAACCCAAGTTTTAAGAGAGGCTTCATCCGATCCAATTCAGGAACAGGGCAAACGACTGGCCACCACATACAAAGCGCAGTAAAAAGTAATATAGTATGTGAAACAATGTGCAATACCTGACTACTCATTATCAGATCAAAGATATAGGGAAAGTGATATAGGGAAAGCAGACCATTAAAGACAAATAGAATAACCAATGGTCGAGTGAAAAATTTACCAATCGCCCGAATCCAGTGAATCTTAATCAATGGACGTAACATCCAAGCTGGGATTCCAAGTAATAGCAACGGTGGAAGTACAATATACTGCAACGACATCTGTAACATGTGCATGCTAAATAATTCATGCGCTAACAAGTTCAAAGGACTTCCTGCCGAAAAGTAGTATACGATTAGCCCGGTCAGGAAAAAAAACTTGGTCTTCCCCGATACCGGTTCGGTTTCAGGAAAACGATGACGCAGTGGTCCTGTAACGAGTAAATACATGATAGCTACTGCAATAAATACAAGATTTAGGGTTAAGTCCCAGTTGCTTGTATAAGTAAATAAGTCAAAAAGTTCAGCTGACATGGAATATCCCTCCAGTCCATAATCCACTTTACATCCCCTATCATACCACAAGTGGGGAGCGCTTCCGCAAAGGGTAAATTAAAGGCTTGTGAAATATTTTTCAAATAAAAAACTGACATCTGAAGTAAAATACTCCTTGAATGTCAGTTTTTCACTGTCTTTAAAGCTCATAGTCACGTAGGGTGCGGATTTGCTTTGGTTGTTCTTCATCAATAACCCAACCGATTTTTTGTAAAGCACCTTCAATATTCTCTAACTGCTCTAGAGACTGTTCACTTTTGGCAAGAAAATAAGATTTTTTCAAAGCAGAAACGATTTGACCTAGTTCACGATCTGTAAATATCTGATCGAGTGTATCTTGAATTTGACCATGATCCATCTGATTTCCCTCCGAAAATCTCCTTACTCATTGTGAGCTAATCTTTGACCTATTTATTTTCGAGATCTATTTTCAGTATGGACATATGACCGTTATTTCATCCATTCTTATTTTAGAGAATATTCTACTGCATATGAAGCGTGAAGATCTGTCGTATCTAAAATCGGAACTTTTATATCCTCTTGTTTAATTAGCATGGGAATTTCTGTACATCCTAGGATGATTCCTTCTGCACCTTCATCAAGCAACTGTTGGATTACTTTTTTATACTTTTCTTTAGAAGCTATACTTATAATTCCAGCACATAATTCTTGATAAATTACTTGATGAACAATCTGGCGTCCTTCCTCATTAGGAATTACCGTCTGTATTCCATATTGATTTTGTAAGCGATTTGTATAAAAAGCTTGCTCCATCGTAAATTTTGTTCCAAGTAAACCCACTTTATTAAGACCTAGCTGTTGAATACGTTTAGCTGTAGCATCAACAATATGTAGTAAAGGCGAATTTATCTGAACTTGTATCTCATCTGCCATTTTATGCATGGTATTCGTACAAATTAGGATACATTCTGCTCCACTTGCTTCTAAATTTCTCGCAGCATGGATCATCATATCAGTTAGTTGATCCCATTTCCCAACATGTTGTAAATTCGTTATTTCTTGGAAATTAAATGAATGTAAAATACATTTTGCTGCATGCAGCTTACCCAACCGTTCGCGAATTTTCTCATTGATCAATCGATAATAAATCGCTGAAGATTCCCAACTAAGTCCACCAATTAAACCAATAGTTTTCATCTTATCTCTCCCTTCCAAATCCAACATATCATGAGTATATTGGTATGATGTAGATCCAACTTTCTGTTATATTTATAGTACCAGCAATAAAAAAAGGAAATGGAGAATTAAAAATGATCTGGATAACCATAGACCGTTCCTCTCATAAGCCTATGACACAGCAAATCTATGAACAAATTCGTGAAAGCATTCTCCATAACGAGCTTCAACCAGGTGAACGTATTCCCTCTACACGTGAATTAGCTAACAATATAGGAGTCTCACGAAATATCGTCTTAGAAGCTTATGACCAGCTCATCGCTGAAGGATTTATCTACAGTCAGCCTCGCTTGGGAACATTTGTAGCTGATGGATCGTCACTACGCTTAGGGCGTAGTTGGACTCCTGCATCAATGATAGAAACTTGCCCTAACCAAGACGACACATCCTATATCGACTTTCGTGCTGCAAATCCTGCCATTGACTACTTTCCTCGTAAAGTGTGGGGACAACTAGCAAAGCAAGTTTGTAACCAAGCTTCCGATATCATTTTTAGCTATAGCCATCCTCTCGGACTAACGGAACTTCGACAGACACTCTCCAAATATTTACATCGCTATCGCGGGGTTAAGTGCCACCCTGATCAAATACTGATCACATCAGGTGCTACGCAAGCATTCCATCTGATTTCTCAGTGCTTTAAAGAACAAAATGCTGAAATCATCATGGAAGATCCAATTACATATGAAATTCGCAATCTTTTTATCTCCGCTGGTTATTCGATTTATCCAATACCTGTTGATCAAAAAGGGATGCAAACCCATCTTCTCCCCCCAACCACTTCCTGTAAACTAATTTTTGTCATGCCTTCACATCAATTTCCGATGGGCGGAGTGCTCCCTATTCAGCGTCGAACCCAATTGATTCAATATGCTCGGGATACGCATTCGTTTATTATTGAGGACGACTATGATAGTGAGTTTACCTATGAAGGAAGCCCTGTACCCTCTTTGCAAGGGTTAGATCCAGAGAGAGTCATATATATAGGAACATTTAGTAAAATCCTTTCGCCTGGTCTACGGATTGGTTATGCTGTACTCCCTCCCATTCTCACTCATCATTTTCAGCGTCAAAAGTGGCTGATGGATCGCCATACATCTTCCTTAGAACAGAGAATCTTAGCTCGTTTTCTCGAAGAAGGTCACATGGAAAGACATATTCGTAAAATGAAAAAAATCTACCGTAAACGTCGGCAGACATTGATTTCTTCCTTGAAACAAGAATTTCCTTATATTTCTATTTTAGGTCAAGCAACAGGAATTCACCTAGTTGCAGATTTTGCTAATGTTGTCTTTACATCTCTACTTACGAAACAAATTTTACAGGAAGGAGTAAAGATCTATCCTGTTGAAGATTTTGCCTTACAAAAAGGAGGACATCTGAAACAAATTGTGATGGGATATGGTAGTTTATCCCCAGAAATCATCAAAGAAGGTGTATATCGACTAAAGCGAGCAATCCAGTCAGTAAGTTAGATAGAATTCGAATTGACAATCGTATTGATTTCTTTAGTTAATCGACACTACTGATAAACTTATGTATGATTAAAAACTATATTAGGTATTTTATCCGGATTAAGTTAAAATAAGAAGGATATAGACACATTCATATGAAACGATCATGATCGATCTAAGGTAACGGGAGTATATGCAAAAAAACGGCAAGCGACCGATTCGAGAGTTACAGTTAAATAATGAGGAAGGGATTTTATGACAGATAACGAACTTCTTTCACCTTATATCACTTTTACACATCCTGATTGGAAACAGTTACGTGCTTCAGTTTCACTTCCTTTAACCGAAGCAGAACTAGAAAAACTAAGGGGGATCAATGAAAAAATATCACTTGATGAAGTTAGTGACATTTATCTCCCTTTGACACGACTCCTAAATATTCATGTAGCAAATAATCAAGATACATATAAGGCAGTCAATCTTTTTTTAGGACATTTAACCCCTAAAGTCCCATATATCATCGGGATCGCAGGTAGTGTAGCTGTTGGAAAAAGCACCACAGCACGTATCTTACAAGCACTTTTAACCCGTTGGCCTAACCACCCTAAAGTAGACCTAGTTACTACTGATGGCTTTTTATATCCCAATCGAATTCTAGAACAAAGAGGGATCATGAAGCGAAAAGGCTTTCCAGAAAGCTATGACCTACAAAAACTAATTAAGTTTTTAATTGATGTAAAATCAGGTAAAGCGGAAGTAACCGCTCCTGTCTATTCCCATTTAGAGTATGATATTATACCTAATCAGTTTCAAACCATACGCCAGCCAGATATCTTGATTATAGAAGGTCTGAATATCTTGCAAACACCACGACATCAAAAAGCAAGTCGTCCCAGATTAACTGTTTCTGACTTTATCGACTTTTCGATTTATGTAGATGCAGATGAACAAGATATTATGCAGTGGTATATTGATCGCTTCCATGTTTTATGCCGAACAGCGTTTCAAAACCCTCACTCTTATTTCCATCGTTATGCTGATCTATCTGAAGATGAAGCGACAAAAATTGCTACACAAATATGGAACGATATTAATGGAATTAATTTAGAAAAAAATATTATACCTACACGTTATCGTTCTAGTCTCATCCTTAAAAAAGGTGCCTGTCATCGTATTAAAGAAATCAAGCTGCGAAAATTATAGGAAAACAATGATATTCATATAAAAAGCTGGACTCCCTACTGGAATCCAGCTTTTATCATTAGAATTTCTCTGCTGCTTTTCTTACATTGGCTAATCCATCTTCAATGATGGACTGGCTACGATCTGGGAATGCGTTATGACCTTCAATCACTTCTGTGTGTAAATCAGTAACTCCGAAGAAGCCCATAATTGTACTTACGTAGTTTAAAGCCATTTCTTTTGCAGCCATTGGACCTTCGGAATAGATACCACCTCTTGCGCACAGCAACATCACTTTTTTATCTGTTACCAGACCAACTGGTCCTTCTTGTGTGTACTTAAATGTTTTACCTGCTTGGCTTAAGTAATCGAGATACGTATGCAGTACTGCTGGTACTGTAAAATTCCATAGTGGGAATGCAAATACAACTTTGTCAGCACCTAGGAATTGGTCAAGATATTGATTGACAGTCGCAGTCGCCTTTTGTTCTTCAGAAGTTAACTCAAATCCTTGTGCGAGCTTATACATACCATTAATCATATCTATACTGTAATAAGGGAGATTCTCCGCAAATAAATCTAACTCAACTACTTGATCCTCAGGGTGAGCAGCTTTGTATGCTTCTAAAAAAGCATTGTACATTTGGACACTTACTGCTTGTTCCGCTGGACGTGAATTTGCTTTGACAAATAAAACTTTGTTCATAAAAAGATCCTCCTTTTAGTTATAAATCTTAAAGTTGTATATCTCAAATTCAAGATATACAATAAATAAAAAGAACATACATGATGGATGATATTTAAGAAAGCTTACAAATTAAACATCTCGATATTAAGATAATAGATTGTGAAAAAATTGTCAAGAACTATTTTATACATATGCTGAATAGCTTTTTTGTGCTTGATATCCTAACTTTTTAATCAGCTGAATAGCAACCTGCTTTTCATCTACATCCAGCCCCTTTAAAGCTTGATGAATCACTTCTTGGTGCTGTGAAAAAATCTCTGCAAAAAATTGCTCCCCCTGCTCTGTTAATTCCGCATAAGTAACACGACGATCCTTCGGACAAGGTTTGCGGATCAAGAGGTTTTTCTTCTCTAGTTTATCGATGACATAGGTAATATTTCCACTCGAAATAAGGATCTTTTCTCCAATCTGCTGAAGGGGTTGTGGGCCTTTATGGTATAACAAGTCAAGCACACCAAATTCAGTAGGATTTAAACCATATCGCCGAATATCACGATGAGCATGTGCGCTAATCCAATTATAAGCCCGTACTAAAACGACAAAGAGTTCAAGCGACTGATCCCTTCCATTCTCGACTGACATTTGGCTTCCTCCTTTCTTACTTTTAAAAGGTAATTATCTTAAATTTAAAATAATAATACTTAAGATAGCCAAGGTTGTCAACAATCGCTTCAAGATGATTCTTAATCTTGATCTATTCAATCTTTAAAGGATTGAATGTTGTTATTATCTAATTAAATCATAAAATGAAACAATAAAAATATAAACATATCATCAATAATTTAACTATAAAAAATAACTAACCATTCCCTTTCCATTTGTCCAAATAAAAATGATGTTCAAATTAAGCCCTATACCCCTTCATTTAATTTATCCATTTCTTTTTTGCGACATTCAAGATCAGCTAGATCCCTTTTCTGTTTCCCTTCAAACTTTTTCTAGCTCTTTCCAATTTCCTAAAATCTCCTTCCACATCTGTCAATCCCACCATTTGAACTAGTAACAGGCTATTATTGATATCGAAAGAAAACCCACCACCTAATGGTTGTGGGTATCTTGTAATCCTGATAGATATCAAATTGAGAGTATCTCTTGCTTTGCTTTGATAAGAACAGACGCATTATCCAATGAAGTTTCAATTCCTCATTATTGATCTACTTCTATTCTAGGTGAATACCCCATTTTACCTATTTAAAACTATTCTTATTAGATATAAAATGAATTATAAATATAATATTTATATTAATTTAATAAATGTAATAACGAAAAAGGGTATATAAGTTTTGAATCTCAAAAAGGGGGATATTTGAATGAAAAAACTCTTTGTTTCTCTTATCTTAGGGGCGTGTTTGGTTTTTCCTTTTTCTTCCCAGTCTTATGCTGCTAGCTATACGTCTTATGTAGATCGCGTTGTAGACGGTGATACCGTCTACTTAAAAAATGCAGTCCTTGGTACTACAAAGGTTCGCATGCTTTCCATCGATGCACCTGAAACGAATTATAATGGTCAATCACAAAGCCCTTGGGGAACTAACGCAAAAAATTATCTATCTCAACTTCTTCCCTCAGGTACCAAAGTAACCATCGAAACGGATACAGAGGCGAAAGATGCATATGGCCGTCTGTTGGCTCATGTTAAAAAAGGAACATTAAATGTAAACAAAGAAATGGTTCGTCAGGGTCATGCGGTTACATATTATATCTGGCCCAATATGAAATATTTCACTGACTACCAGTCTGCTTATTTAGAAGCAAAAAATAGTGGGAAAGGTATGTGGAGTCCATCCAATCCCATCAAAGAATTACCTTTTGAGTTCCGTGACCGAATCTCTGGTCAAGAGCCTGATAAGTACGTAGGAAATTACTATACCAAAAAATATGTAATTCCTTCTTTATACAAGCAAATTCCGATCGAAAAACGTGTTTTCTTCTTTAATGAACAGGATGCCCAAGAGGCTGGATATACCAAATAAAAACAAGCAAAATCACAGTAAGATGCTAATCGTTTCATATAAGATAGAAAAATATGATAGATATTGATTAGCTGTAATAAAAATCCCTATCAATAGTTGATAGGGATTTTTGGCCATCGTACATAACAACGGGCAGTCACCTTTATATTAGGGTTTGGGAAATAGACGATATGACCTAAAAGTGTTCATGAATTGTACCCTATTTCTGATCAAACATTAAAATTTCTATTATCCTTTTACTTTACCGGAATCCAAATTTCAGAGTATAAATCAGGACTTGATGGATCTTCATCACTATATACTTCTAAATCTGGTACAGCTGCATGCTGATAACCGCTTGATGGAAACCACTCTGAGAAAATCTGTTTCCACGCCTTTTGCATCGCATGGGGCATTGGACCATGCACTTCAAATACTGCCCATTTGGCTGCAGGTATTTCGAGTGTCGATAACCCATCTGGTGGATCACCATGATATTCCGTAGCTACCCAATAATCCATACTTTTATCGGAAACACTATAATCCACACACACACCTAATACTCCTTTAATTTCCCCATTATTCAATTGAAATAATAAATCGCTTGTTCCATCCTGATTCACTTTATCCCATAGTTTTGGAATTCCCTCATAATTCTCTCCATTATTCAGGGAGAATTTTCGCTTAATCCCTACCACTTGAAAACGATCTCTTTCTACAATTTTATAATGCATCGGTTCTGCTCCTTTCAGTTTCACCTGTATTACAAGGCGATTATAAGATTTTAGCTTTCCCATGTACTTTCGTACTTCACTTGGTGGAACTCCATGTTGTCTACGAAAAGCTTTGGAAAAAGCCTCAGGAGTTTCGTAACCATATTTATAGGCGATATCAACTACTTTACAATTTGTTCTCGATAATTCTTGAGCAGCTAATGTTAAGCGGCGGCGACGCAGATATTCACCGACTGACATATTCGTCAGTATCATGAATATACGTTGAAAATAAAATGGGGACACATTTGCCTGTTTCGCTATACTTTCAATCGTTATATTTTCTAGTAAATGCTCTTCCATATAATTGATAGCCTTTTGTAATGATTCGACCCATATCATGATCCTCACTCCTTAATTTGATATTAAAGATTTTTGTGATTAAAATCCTGTCCGTTTCTGCTTTGTTGTGACAGCCTTTGTAAATCACGTTATTTCTTACAACAAAAAAGCTTGTCGATCTATTATAAAATAGGCTTTATCGACAAGCTGAAGCCATCTAGCAAAGGTATCTTTTTCGATTTATTAGCTCAAATTGGAATCAAGTAGTTAGTTTCTTATCTTGCAGGATTTGCAAGGTATGATAAACCTTCACTTTTTTCACTTGAAAATCGCCTCATCATGTTAGATTTAAACACCAATCATATTTCATATATATAAAATTCTATATTGAGGTTGCTGCATTAATCAGCCGCTTAGCGCTTTCCCGCTCATTCCCGTACCCTTGATCGGTCCATAGACCTTCTTAGAGCTTTGCTCTTAAAAGCTCTTGTCCCTTTGGGGAAAAGTCGATCCTACACAAAGCGATTCGATCTAATTTATATAAAAAAATCCGCTACCCAATGATAGCAGATGAGAGCTATTCCTTATAGAATAAAAATATTCGTCATCATCGGAATTTTCAAATCCCGATTGATCTTATTGATTAAATCCTAATAAATGTGCTTTATTTTTGAAGCAGCTGGCTCAACTTCATATTTAGTTGGTTCGAAGTCGTTTTAATTCCTTATAGGAATTTACCAAGGGATTTCTACCCATGAGCCTTGTTTCTTTCGAATTAATACAATTTGCCCCGTATGATATGCATTATGTGTAAATACGTCGAAAAGCGCCTTCCACCAATAAATCTCTTTATCAAAAAATTGAATATGCTCATGAAGTCTTGATTCCGAGCAATCAACAAGAACACTATGCCACTTGTTTAAGATATCATCCAAGCGAATTAATGTCTCATGCCATTCCTTTTCAGAAAAATCTTGGATATCGAATGTCTCTTCATTCTTAAGACCCGTATCAGTAATGGAATTTTCCTTAAACCGCTGAAGCGAGATAGTATTCCAAAACACAAGGTGATTCACAATTTGCCAAATCGAATTCATGTTTGTATGATCACACCACTTAGCCTGCTCAGCGGTAAGCCCATCCAAAGCCCTACTTAGAGGTGGAAACCAGCTAATTTCTTTGTGTGTCGTTTTTAACAAGTCAAGAAGTAATTCTTTTTTACCTTCATTCGTCTGCTTGATATTTTTAAATGCATTTTGCTGACGATGATCCAGGTCAATACTCATTGACTTTCCCTTTTCGCTTGGTTTATTTTCCATTTTTACCCCCTGTATATCAATAATGAAGAATGGATATAGATTGGTCACTTTCTTTTCCAAATCTATTTATTAGTATTGATTCATATTTCATTATATATTAATAATTATAAATTAACAATATATAACAATAACATACTAGCTATCTATTCTGCTTTCTTCAAAGCATATAAAAGGAAGCTCTTTATGGAATCACTATTCTCTCATTCACTAATCTATACAAAAAGAAAATCCACCACCTAATGGTAGTAGATACTATAACATTGGAATTATTCAGAGCGGTGTCATGGTTAATACTGAACACGATCCCATGATAGATGACACCCCGGAACACGATTTCTTCAACAATCGGGGCAATAACAGCCACCATCAAAATTAAAAAAGAAAGAGACCCATGTTTTTTATTGTGTCAGCCTTAGAAGATTCTCCAGACCAGATAATAGATTATACTAACTAACCTACTTAAACTGTTGGACGAATAATCCAAGGAAGGCATCCCATTTCCTCGGGTGGAGTAGCATTTTATAATGTTTTTAGTGCATCTTCAATCGGCGTTTCTCCGCCAACCATATCAAAAGCTTTACCAATCGTATGGTTGTTTTCCAGTGAAGCAACAATTACCGACGCGACATCTTCACGAGGGATTTGCCCACGTTCAAGATCAACCGCTACTTTTATCTTCCCGGTTCTAGGATCGTTGGTCAGTCTCCCTGGACGGATAATTGTATAATCAAGACCACTCTTCTCTAACCAAACATCTGCGTAATGCTTGGCCGCACTATAGTACGGTGCACTTTTCATCCATTTGTCACGATGATGAACACCAATTGCACTAACAATGATGAAACGTTTAACCCCGGCTTGCTTTGCCGCTTCCATTGATTTGATAGCTCCGTCCAAATCAATCATCATTGTTTTATCGGCACCCGTATGACCACCTGAACCAGCTGTAAATACAATCGCATCCGCCTCCTTTGCCACACTGGCGATATCTTCAATGCTCCCTTCCAGATCAACAAGTGCTGTTTTGACTCCTTGTTCTTCAAATTTCGCTTTTTGCTCTTCCCTTCGAACCATAGCGATAGCGTTATGCTTACTTGATTCTTTTATTTGTCTCACAAGAATTTGACCTATTTGACCATTTGCCCCTATGATCAGTACATTCATGATTTCTCTTCCTTTCTTCTTCATTTTCCGTAGCGCTGATATATTTAAGAGAAATGAAAATGGATTGCATCCTTAACTTTCTTTAACATGCCATTATTTGTTTCTTCATTAGGATAACCAATGCTTCCAAAAAGTACGTGTTCTTCAAGTTTAATACCCTACAAAGTCAAAAATCCCAGTGTCAGATGTGATTTTTCAGGAATTGTTTCTTCATCCACGATTTTCAGGGTCATTAACTGGATAAACAATATGACCAGCAACGGAATCAGTTGCAATCAATGTCTATATTGTTGTTTTTAATGATTGAACTTCTGATCTTTTCGGCTTTTCTAGTATACAACTCCATTTTGACCAAAATGGAGTTTTTCAATTTGCTATCAAGAAGGGTTATACTTTGTACATTTCGTAGTTATCTTTAAAGTAAGAAATAATAAAGTCTCGAAAATTTCTTACTGCAGGAGATAACACTTTATCTTTTACCCAAGATAAGCCGACTGTAAAGATAGGATCAATATAGCATCTACGATTTTTATGTAATTCAAATAGTATTTTCTACATATAGAAATAGGAAGTAATGCCACTCCTTGATCGAGGTTTATTATTTCTGCCAGTAAATTCGAATCCACCTCAAAAATATTCTTAGGAGTGAATCCTGCTTTTTCACAGAGCTCGGTTGTAAAACTGCTATATTCTTTATGATTGGCAAGGGAAATAAACGATTCATTGGCAACTTTGCTTAATGAAATCTCAGATTTGGCTGCAAACTTGTGATTGGAAGGTAAAACCAGTACGATATCTACATTTATCAGCACACAGCTCTCTATCTCTTCATCAGTTATAGGTGGACCTGCTATTCCTAAATCAATTTCCCCCTTTTTCAAGCTTGTCAGTATTCCACTTTTCACTCCGATTCCCGGTTGTATTTTTGTATCAGGATACTGTTTAATAAATTTACTGATAAGTCCTGTGAGGAATCTTGGACTAGAAATCGATATTTTGACGGTACGAGCATTTTCTTGATCCTGCGACTGAATTTCCACCTTCTTCGAGGTTGGCTTGGTAGATCTCCATATTATATAAAATCGGTTGGAAAACCTGGGGAGCTGGCAGTGATGGCCAGCTTAGAAGCACAAAAAACCATAGAGAACATGATTAGTGAACATTGGCGAAATGAAGTCGCTCCTCGGGTATTTTTAGAAATGATGAAGTATAAGCCTAGTGAAAAGGCTTCCCAGATAAAGATGCCGTTGCTTGTATGTATCGGAGAATATGATCGTGAAACTGTTGGAGAATTGGCGAAGGAGATTGTAGAAGCTGCCCCAAATGCACAACTGCAAACCTATCCAGTTGGTCACTTCGATTTCTACTGCCCAGAAATACGTGAACAGGTGTCTTCTGATCAAGTCGATTTTTTGAGTAGACATCTTTTGGAGACTAAGAATGATACCTAAAGCAGTACCTTTCATCACTTATGGAAAATAATTTGAGACATATGTATTGATCTTCATGTACTTTTACCACTTCTATATTTTATTTCCGCTAAAAACGTGTACAATTTAAACTCATAAAATCAATCTTTTGGAGAATCATTCATGTTCAATACTATTGATTACTTACAATTTGGGAATGAAAAACAAAAGCTTGCTTATAAAGCAATTAGGAATTTAGGAATAATGGATAACTTATCTGAGTATAATCCCACACTGTGTGGTACATTTCCCATAGGAATTGATATAGTGGGTTCTGACTTAGATATGATTATGGAAGTTGATGATTTTCATCAATTTGAGGAAAAGGTAGAAACCTTGTACGGTGATAAAAAAGATTTCAAACTAAAAAGACTCTTGATTAGAGAAGTCCCAGTAGTTAAAGCGAATTTTATTTTTGATGGGTTCGAATTTGAGTTATTTGGTCAATCACAGCCTGTAAAAGAACAATATGCTTATCTTCATATGATCATTGAATATGCTTTAATGAAGCAGTTTCCTTCCTTAAGAGAAGAAGTAATAAAACTCAAAAAACAAGGACTTAAAACGGAGCCTGCTTTTTGCCGAGTTTTGGGATTAGAAGGAGACCCCTATGAGAAGCTTTTAGAATTCGGGGAATATATGGGAATTATTTAGCTCTTGTTCTTTATCAATTTAACTTAAAAATAGACTTCTACACTAGAATAGAGAGCATCTGATTGATTTCGGAATCACCAAGGAACTAAATGGAAATTTACCAACAAAAAAGAGCGGCGTTCAATGATGCCGCTCAACCCATTCTCACAACGAGTAATTCAATAGAAGGGATCTTTATCAATCAACATATATAGAAGAAATCTGATCATTGAAACCATATTTGCTTAAGTCATCAATATCTTGACAAACTCGAAGGGATTTCCCTTTAAAATTCTCATGTTCAAATACTCTTACACAATGACCTCTAACTTTAATCGAAGAAGTTTTATCATTCATCGAACCTAGACTACTTACACCCGGATTTGCAGCTACTCTCTTCTCCTCTCCTTGATAATAACCATGTTCATATAAAAAAACCACTGCTGCTGGTGATGCACTAGCTACTAAACTAAAGCTTAGCGAGGACATCAAAGCACTAATGAAGCAAACAGACACCCATTTACTGATCTGTTTCATGATAACTCCTCCTAATATGTAATTGGTGTTCCCTAGTTCATTATCTCATATAGATACACTATTTTGTACTATTGTAATATTTTAATATTTATGTATATTAAAGCAAAGGGGTAGAGGAGCTATCGCCTTTTGGACAATATTCATTTATTACTAAAACATTTTAGTTTATAAATTATTAGTTTATGCATATAAATATATTTTCTTCTTGCTTATATTTATTTAATTTGATAATATAACTGACGAACGTTCGTTAAATTGAGGTGATTTTATTGAAAAGCAATGAAATTAAGGAGGCAGCTCTAAAATATTTTACAATTCATGGTTATGAAGGAGCTTCCCTTTCTCTAATAGCTGAAGCGGTCGGCATGAAAAAGCAGTCCATTTACGCCCATTTTAAAGGAAAGGATGATCTTTTTCTGCAAGTTTTACGTGATGCGAAAGAGACGGAGCTATCTTCAAAACTCCAATATTTTAGTAAAATTGATTCGCAAAATCCCGAAAAAGACTTATACGGCTTTCTACAATTGGTAATCGATCTTTTCCAAAAAAATGAACAATTAAAGTTTTGGCTACGTGTGTCATTTTTTCCGCCAGCACATCTGGCGAAAGCAATCGACAAGGAAGTAATTGATATCGAAGAGAAGGTACAAGCGATACTGGAAAGTAAATTTCAGGGTTGGATCGATGCAAAAGCAATCGTCGGAGATGTAGCAAAAACACCGACCTTCGCCTTCTTAGGAGTAGTCGATTCCATTATGTTAGAGCTGGTATATGGCAATGATGAGAAACGACTAAAGGATAAATTAGAAGCCTCTTGGACCGTATTTTGGAGAGGTATTTCACATCGATGATTCTTACAGAAAGGGGTGTTGATACATGAAGAAAACAATAAAAGAACAAAAGTCGGTATTAATGATTCTTCTAAGCAATATATTCATTGCATTTCTAGGAATTGGTCTTGTCATCCCTGTTATGCCGTCTTTTATGAATATCATGCATTTATCAGGAAAAACAATGGGCTATCTTGTCGCCGTATTTGCAGTGGCACAACTACTTATATCACCCCTCGCAGGACGTTGGGTTGACCTTTATGGTAGAAAGAAGATCATCATAATCGGCTTATTCCTTTTTGGAGTTTCAGAACTTATCTTTGGTTTAGGCACGAGTGTATCCATACTTTATATATCAAGGATTCTAGGAGGAATTAGTGCCGCCTTTGTTATGCCAGGTGTTACTGCATATGTTGCAGATATTACATCCATTCAGGAACGACCAAAAGCGATGGGCTATATATCTGCCGCTATTAGTACGGGCTTTATTATAGGACCTGGGATCGGTGGATTTATTGCAGAATACGGTATACGCATGCCCTTCTTCTTTGCGGCAGGCATTGCCTTTTTAGCATGTATTTCTTCAATATTTATTTTAAAAGAGCCGCTAACAAAAGAGCAGCTTGCGGAAATTTCTGCTAATACACAGAAAACTAGCTTTATAAGCGATTTAAAAAAATCACTTAATCCGCTTTACTTTATTGCATTTATCATTGTATTTGTACTCGCTTTTGGTTTGTCAACATATGAAACTGTTTTTAGCCTATTTTCTGATCATAAATTCGGCTTCACGCCGAAGGATATTGCGGTCATTATTACAATAAGTTCAATATTTGGTGTTGTTGTGCAAGTATTTATGTTTGGGAAAATGGTAGATATACTTGGTGAAAAGAAACTGATCCAATTATGTTTAATTACAGGTGCCATATTGGCGGTAGTGTCCACCGTGATCTCTAGCTTTTTGGCAGTACTGGTGGTAACTTGCTTCATCTTCCTCGCATTTGACTTGCTTCGTCCCGCATTGACGACATTTTTATCAAAAGCTGCCGGGAAAGAGCAAGGATTTGTTGCTGGAATGAACTCAACCTATACGAGTTTAGGTAATATCGTCGGGCCAGCGACGGGTGGAATACTATTTGACGTAAACATTCACTATCCTTATCTTTTCGCATGTATCATTTTAATCATTGGCTTTAGTATTACAGTCATGTGGAAAGAAAAACAATTGGCCGAAAGCTTAGTGGAATAATTAGAAAACCATTGGAGCCCTTAGGAACAACCTAAGGCACAGATTGTTTCTACGATGATCAATAGCTTTTTTGTAGAGCTTGACAATTCTCTAACTCGAAAAGCTATACTTTCATCTTTGAGCAAAACGAGAATGCCCTTAAAGGGTAAATTCCTCTTTTAGAGAAAGCAATTTTTCAACAGAAAAAAGGAGAAAAAATCCCTACGATAGCTGGTCACGCTTCTAAAAAACCCTAGATTTTAAGCTACATTCTACCGCCTGTATTCTACAGGCGGTAATTAATTTAGTCTTTATTGAATACGCTTATAATCGATTTACAACTTTCGGAATTACCACTCATTTTCATATAAATGAATTCTCATACCAAACTTTCGTTGTACATGATAATAAATCATTTCGCATGGCAAATCTATCCCGCAAAAAGTCCAGTAAAATAAATTCTGGTTCCATTGTAATAATAAAACTACTATTCCAGATAAACAGCATTTCAATCCTCTTCAAGAGGTGTTTTCTATTTATATCTTGAGCAAAGATTAAAACTTTAGGAGTAATGAATCCTATTTTAAAGAAATTCCTTTCTATTTCTCTTCAATCCAGTATGTTTCTTTTGCTTTACCTATCAGATCAAACAAATTCCGAACCGCCAACTCGGATCGGGATATTGAGATGAAATCATATCCACCATTTTTCTCTCACAACAACCTACTCTCCACTTCCCACCTTAAAAATAGGCCTTCATCCAATCCCAAACAAGTGACTTGTGAATATGATAACAGAGACATTAACCTACACTTACCATTTGTTGATCCAGCTGTTGGGGAGGTTTATGCATGAAAACCATCACCCTTGGAAAACTAGCACATTTGATCGAGGGGCAAGTCCTCTCTGGACATCGTGCATTACCGATTCATTCTGTTAATTATGGCAGACCGAAAAGACTGAGTCGGCGTCAAGTCTATTTTTACTCGCAAAAGACCAATTGGACCAAACAGTTGAGAGCTATTCGTCGTGTTAAGCCACTTGCTGTTGTTCTCCCCCTTCAGGCTTCATCAGTAAGCATCCCGCGAAGCGTAGGAATTATTAAGGTCAGAGATCCATTTTCTGCTTATTGGAAACTAGCACGCTGGAATTGGAGACAGCACGCTACGAAAGTGATTGGGATTACAGGAAGTGCTGGAAAATCGACGACAACCGCCATGGTTGCTTCCATACTAAAATCCAGATGGCCAATGGTCAAAACAGAGGGGAACCTAAACACATTTATATTTAGATGATACCAGTAAAACCTCCGCTGATTATTTGGGCTTCAGTAGGCTTAATTAGATACAAGTTAAAACCCTAATGATTCATTTAGTAGGGATTCCTGTTTATAAAAAAGCTGCCGATTAGAAGGCAGCTTTAATTTTGACTAAAAGATATTTTTTGTTGTTATTAAGGCTTACTAGAAAAACAGCTCGGATATCTAAAGTTTCAATCCTCTTAATGAGGTGTTTTCTATTGATACTGGAGCAACGAACCTTTACCGCCACCACTCATGCGTTTCAATCCTCTTAATGAGGTGTTTTCTATTGATACAGCAGATGTTCGGAGACCTTGGTACTATTGGCTTTGTAGACCAGTTTCCGAACACCACGCCTTTTTCAGCTTTTTAAGGTGATTTTTCATTGCTAAGAGCTGTCTGACAATTCCCTTATCCCTTATATGTCAAGGGCTTTTGCATTTCCGAACACCCCTTGGGATTTTTCAGAAGCTCATGGTGTTCGCAAAGCAACATAATTTCTTACTAAAAGATTATACTATTGCTAATTAAATATCAAGGGTTGATAGTACTAAGAAGTACATTTACCGATCCCATTGCTTACCAATCAAATCAAACGTACATTCGGTTAATAATTTTACTGGGTGAATATATGGAAACATGCTCTTACAGATAAAGAGGCATTTTATTATGAAGAAAAATACCCTGATAAATACAGGATTGCAGTTTAGTATATATAAGAAAAAACCATCTAATTGATTTGATATGGTAGATGGTTTTGAATCTATCCAAACTTAATTACTATTACAATGCTGAATCAATTGACCTTTTACTTTAGATAATCTTTAAGATGTATACAAATCTGTTCCAAGAGAACCTTCGGATTCTCTAAACTGTTCAGTTTGATAAAACCTTCTTTTTCGGACATATTGGAATATTGTTCTGCCAATAACGCATGGTATTTCTTAAAAGCTTCATGAACTGGGTCATCACTCCAAATATCAATCCCAGAATTATACCCAAAAAAAGTCTTAGTTAATAAATCTAGAAGAATCTGTAAATGATATTAGCTTTCGGTTACTTGATTAATTAATGCCATCACACCTAACAAGGAAAACAAAATCCAGACATTTAAGTCTTCATAAAATGCAAACAAAAGAACAATCATAAGAAATCCTTGTAAAAGATCTGCAACCAACATAATTTTTTTTCGATCAAAACGATCTACCCAAACTCCTGCGATTGGGGATATAACAAATCGAGGTATCAATGTAATCAAACTCAAAACGGTTAGTAAAAAAATCAAATCTTTTTTTGGTGCTGTCTGGGTTAACCAAAATACTATCGTGAAATAGCTTATAGCATTTCCTAAAGCAGATAATCCCTGAGTCATCCATATAATCAGAAATGTTCTAAAATTTTTTCAAAACCCTTCCCCTTTTCTTTCGCTTTCAAAAAACTCTAAACCCAAAACGGAAGGAATATCTGGATAAGCAAATCGAAGGAGGTTGTATCCAATTCCCGAAAGACCTGTCATTAAACCTGGTATTTCGATATTAGATGGTGTTCCGCAAATCCAGCCGTGTTCCTTAATACTTTTAAAAACATTTGAGACAAAGTAATTGAAATCTTTTTGAAAACCATCCACAACTTCCATTGCTTTCAATAAGAAATCAAGGTTCCTTAAGTATCCATGACAAAGTGAATGATTATCGCTAAAAAGTTCTTGCTTTAGAGTAGTTTGAACAGCGGTTCGAATTTCTTCCTTTATAAAATCTTCATTTATATATTTGAGAAATGGATAAAGCCTTTTTATTCTTGCTTATCTGATTGTGTCCTAACATAACTAAAATACATCCAGCCGATCCTCCAATTAAATCCAAGTACTCATCTTTAGTTATCACCTTTTCTATTTGGATTAAAATCAGGTCAATCCAACTTAAAAGGGAATCATCCTTCCAGATCTTTGCCAGATTAGAAAGTACATAAACAACTCCGCTTAAACCATCATATGCTCCAATATTCATAGTTCCCTTAATTAAATCCTCTTTTAATAGGATTTTAATTTGCTCAACAGCTCCCCTAGATAATACCTCATATTTTTCCTCGCCAGACACTTTCGCTAACCAAGCTAGAAAAAGGAAAATACTACTCCAAGAAAAAATGTGGAATCAAGCTTTGCTTTATTTTTCAAAAGGGATTAAAGCAGTTGATAACCATCCTAATTCGATTCGGAGCAATATAAAATCTACTTACTACAATGAATTTAGTCATGTATCTTATTACCAGAATGATACCAATAGTGCATTAAGTTATTCAAAAGAAGGATTAAAAGCGTTTGATGCTGATGGTGATTGGACACATCTTAAATATCTATTGATGGTCAACCAAGTTAATTATCTAAAAAATCAAAGTCAAATAGAAGAAGCTTTAAATATCTTAGGAAGCATGTGGCAGGAATCTCATCAAATCGTTAACACAGAGGTTCTTTTAAATATGTATGAATTACAAGCTGAACTACTTAATAAAACAAAAAGATATCAAGAAGCTACTAAGTTTGCTATGACCGGGATTGAACTAGCCCTTATTGAAAAAAATGATGATAGATTATTTGATCTATGGATAAACCGAATAGTTTGATTTTATAGGGGTTAAATATGTAAAATATTCATACCAATAGGTTAAACTGATTGTGAGGGGATACCTCCGTAATATTTGGTAAAATGTATCCACTTGAGTATTTTTAGTGGCTCGCTTCTTTCGTCAGAGAAGCGAGCTTTTGCTCTAGGAGCTGGGCATACGCTACCAAACAACCTTACCATCAACATAAATCCAAACCTTAGGAACTCTCTTTTTTACAAAACCGCTGACCCAAACTTGCAATGCTATTACCTCCTTTTGTGGATTGAAACTCTCCTGAGGATTGAAAAGATTGAAATATCGCTCTTGAAATATTACGAAGAACAGGATTTCCTTTTTCCCATTCAGACTTAAACCAATTTCTCTGCTCTTCCTTGGTCATATGTGCTAACTTTGAATGAATGATAACAACCGTATTACCAAACTGATATTGTTTGGGTTTAACTTCCTGCTTCTCCATCTCGTCATCACCTACCTGATCTACTTTATGCAGATCGGACAGCTGTACAGGCATATTTTTCGTCTCTTTTTGTATAAAACATGAAGAATAAAAATTTTTCCTTGCACCTTAATGATGGCTTTTTACATCTATTATATTCTAAATATTTATACTTTACAAAATAGTGTGTATCCGATATAAATTAATTGCCCTGTTATTATCTCGTTTGTTTATCCAACTCAATTAAAATCTCAGCTATTGGTTCAGCTGAGCTAGGAACTTTCATTTTAATCTTGCGTATAGGTGAATTCTTCCGCGAAGGTAAACTGGGTTATTTTAGTGCAACATTAGCATTAGGGAAAATGATCCATAAAATATGTTAGATCCTTGAATTAACAACAAAGCCAATTCCCTAGCCATAGGGAACTCGGCTTTTTGTATGCAAACAAAAAAGCCCCGTTTCTAGGGACTCGTTGAGTTAAATATTAATTGAAGCTACCACTATATCTTTCCTGATTACCATTTCATTTTGTAAGAGAATCGATTTTACTGTCTTTTCTACATTATAAAGCTCTTGTCCATCTCTATAGGGTATTCGAAAATCAGCCCCCATATCGTATTTAAGCATATCTACAACAACCCAAATTGCTATAGGTTGCTCATATGTATCCCAAAACCACTTTATATTATCAGTAAAGTCTACAATGCTACTTGAGCAATTTATACCGCAATATTTTAATCCGACATGATGAGTTGCGTAGTTCACTCTTTCCTGATCTTGATCCTTTTGTAGATTAACCCAATGATTGACATAAAAAGAAACTGCTTTTGGAGGGTATCCCAAAGTTTCACCAAGTACAGTAATTTGACACTCCCACGGCTGAAGCCGATGGAATTCTTGGGTAGTTAGCGTTCGCAGTCCGTTTCCGTTTTGAACAACTCCCAAGTTCAGGGGTGTGTCATCACCCCGTCCCATGCAGTTAGAAATGTACCCACATAGGCGGAACGCCTATCACCAGCGTTCTAGTTCCTTTTCACTCACTCTCATGATTTTACCTAGTGGGAAAGACTTGTTCGCCACTAGAACCCCATACCATGACGTACTTAGGAACAAAACCTACTATAAGTAGGATGAGCACCGCTCATGTATTCGATTATACAGAAAATTGTTGCTCTAAGCAATCCCAAAAAGGGATTACCGAGCAACGCAGTCTTTCATCCCACGATTGAAACCGTGGGCTTTCAGCCCGCAATACCTGTAATCCGCTGAGAATGGAACCAAGTCGTTTAATTTCACAAGAAAGGCATTTTTTAAGGTATCAGACTGAAAGTAGATCATTGAGTCACTGTCTACTTCCACATGCGGATAGCTTTCCAATTGCTGGATTTCATCGAGAGATAGGTTTTTCAGGTTGTCATAATAGGCAGGCTTAATTCCTTTTTGAAAACCTTCAATAGATCGCCATCGCTCTTTACGTATTTCCGAAAAAGACATATTGTAGTTTGGTTTAAATTCCATCCCTACACACCTCATCCCATAAATTTCTGCCAGATTATTAAATGAAAAGGAGGCTGTCAATGCAGCCTCCCAGTCTCAAGAATAGTCTTACCAACTTTGTGAAAAGTCTTCCTTATCGCATCCATCACAATATGTTACACCATTCCATGTCCTTTTGAGTTTACCCCCATCTGACATTCTTTATCTCGGTCTTTGTCCTTATCATTATCTTTATCATCTGAACCCAAGAACATGGACAACCATCCGAAGGTTAGACTAGCCACGATATCCCCTCCTTCCCAATAATTTAGCGAAGACTATTACAAAGAATAGTGCTAAAATTATGGTTCAAAGGAGAATACGTATGATACGACTATATTTTTATTATATGCGTATCATGCGTATATGCTAAGGGAGGAATTAGAAAAATGAGAAAAAAGTTTACTACTACGATGGATGAAGAGAAACTAAAGGAACTGAAAAAATTAGCAGTTGACCACGATACTGATGCTGGTCGTATGATTGAAAAGCTAGTAAGCTGGTACAAAGATCAAGCTAATAAGAAGTCAAATGATAAAGACGAAGATTAATACTAACAAAAAGCCGAGCCATCCTAAATAAACTGGATGCCTCGGCTATTTTCATACACAAAAAAAGCCCTGTTTCCAAGACCAAATTTATTATGTATGTGCTCACTTAGGAGCGATTGGCTCCAATGCTACTCGATTATGATCTAGTATCCTCTGGACTTTTTCTTTTGCATCTACTAGATCAGCTAGATTTCGGAAGGCTACAGGAAATTCTTCTCTCTTGCGATCAGGCATCCTAACCACTTTAATATATGTATCTTCTTCAATCTGGTAAGTATCCCAAAGCCATTGGGCATTCTCTTTAAGATCATCAATATGACTGGTAAACATTATCCCGTGATACTTCATTCCGACTTTATGTGTGAAGTACCAGTGTTTAGCTTCTTCTCTTTCCCTCTGTTGCCATTCATAATAATATGTATAAAAGTCAACAGCTTTAGGAGGGTATCCTAAGGTAAGACCAAGAATCCTCTCTCGTTCTGGGTCATTATGGCTTAAATTGCTGTATTGATTTAAAAACTGCGTTTTCATTTCTTCATCTCTGAAAAACATCCAGAAGTTATCACTCTCATTAAAGTTTGCATACTCCATTAAATTAGGTATTAACTCAGGGCGAACGATAATATCTAAATTGACATACGTAGCTGGTTTAACTCCTTCTAAAAATGCCTCGTAGGATGATAACACATCATCACCTCTTTTTATAATTATTGAAGATTATAACAAAAAGTGCGACACTTTAATAGCTGCCGCACTTTTTATAATACTATTGTCCAGGACCGGATTCCTCGTCACAATCGGTACAAACCGTAAAGCCACGTTCATCCTTATAACAATAACCTGGACAACTTGCTCTGAAACAACATTCCAATACTGGTTGACCACCAACAAATTTCATGCCGTCATCCCCCTAGAATAATAGTGTTAGTTTGTCCACTATTACAACAGTTATCAGGGATGAACTTAGATTTGTTTAATGTTTTCTGTTGTTTCTGATATAAATATATATAAAACTGTGATAAGTTAACAAGTTTTTTTAGAAAAATATGATACTTATAGTTGTATAGAAAGAGAAAAGTAAATGAAAAAAGATAAAGACTTAAAAACAAGAACCCGCTTTGGAAATACAATTATTCCAGAGATCATGGAAGCATTTGAAGAGTTATCAAAGCTATCTCATACCCACAAAGCCGATTGATAGATGCAGCGTTTATTGATCTTATTAACAAGTACTATGAATGATCAAAGCTCTTACAGGAAGCTACAGAAAAACAACAAAAATATGCTGATCTTGTTGAAAAAGTAAGGAAATACCGCTAAAAAAAGCCGAGATCCTAAAGTCAAAATAGGATATCAGCTTTTTGCATGCAAACAAAAAAGCCCCTTTCTAGGGCTAGGCAGTAACTTTACCAGACATTATTTTTGAAACATCTTGAGCAACAGAATAAAGTTCTAAAACATCACCATAATTGATTACGTATCGATATTCATTATTTCCGATCTCAACTATGGTTGGATACTCTTCCGCTCTGGTATTTCTATACTTATTCCAGAGATATTCCACTTCTTCTATTAAAATATCAACATGAGTGGCAAACACTATTCCTGAACAGTTTACACCAATCTTGCCTTTTGGATAGTCGGATTCCCAATACTTTGCAAAGAAGTTAATAGACTTAGGCGGTATCCCTAGTACAGTACCTAGCTTTATTACATATTCAACTGAATATAGTTCAACACTTTTCATATCTTGAACAAATTGTTCTTTTTCTTCTTCGGTTCGAAAAAAAATATAAGCTTCAAGATCATTAAAGCGATAGTTTGGGTATTTTCCTTCTAGTAATCGGTCAAAATAAGGTTTCAAACGTAGATTTCCTTTTTGGCATGTACAAGCTGGCTTATAGCCTAACATGAATGCCTCTTCGGGTCTAAGATCCATTCCAATCCATCCTTTTAGTTGCTAAATCTTATTTGGTAACCTGAGCAATACCACCAGATATCTCTTTTGCTGTCTTGCGCTACAGTGCTAGTTTTACCGCAAGAAGGACAAGGTGGAACCCCACTCTCCTTTGAATATCTTTATTTTACTCTATTCTAAATAATCGGACAACCATAATATATAGAGCTTTTAAAGCAAAAAGCCATTTCATAAGTAGACATATTACAGGTGCTTTATCTTTCCTTGACGAAAAAAAATAGATCACTTTTAATAAAGGTAATTACATAATACAAGGTGATATTGATGGATCGTCCGATTGGATTAGATTGTTTCATTTATCTCAGGAAAAGCCGAAAAGATATTGAGGAAGAAAGAAAGGCACTTAATGAAGGAGGATCATACGATACACTAGAGAGGCATCGAAGACAGCTTTTAGAGCTAGCTAAGAAGGAGCATCATAATATTTTAGAAATATTTGAAGAAGTAGTATCAGGAGAGCATATTATCGATCGTCCTGAAATTCAGCGAATGTTGCGTAAAGTAGAAGCAAACGCAGTTGATGCTGTCCTTGTAATGGATCTTGATCGTTTAGGACGCGGAGACATGTTTGATATGGGTTATATATTTAGAACTTTACAATACTCTGAAACGATCATTGTCACACCAACCGAAATAATTAACCCTTTAGCAGAAGGTGCCGAACTTCTATTTGGTGTAAAAAGTATTATCTCCCGCGAGGAGCTAAAAGCCATTACAAAAAGGATGCAACGTGGTAGACGTGTCTCTGCACAAGAGGGAAAGTCGGTTACCAGAAAACCTCCTTTTGGATATATACGTGATGAAAATTTAAAGCTTCATCCTGATCCTGAAACAAGTTGGGTAGTTAAAAAAATATTCGAGATGATTGCAGATGGTCATGGTCGATCTTCTGTTATTCATGAGCTGCGAAAGCTAGGAATAAAGTCGCCTGATAAAGCCCGTGAATGGAATGCTGTACAGATCAGAAATATGTTAAACAACGAGGTGTACTTAGGGCATATTGTTTGGGGAAAAATGAAATGGGTAAAGCGAAGTGGAAAATATATATCGAAAGCTTTACCATCTGATCAATGGATACGAAGAGACAACGCACATGAACCGATTATTAGCCAAGAACTATGGGAAAGAGCTCATGCTTCATATGGAAAAAAGACTCCAAAAACTAGAAAAAAATCGAAGTTAGTCAATCCACTAGCCGGACTTTTATATTGTAGATACTGTGGCTACGCAATCGTTTACTCCTCAGATAAAAAAGGTTGCGATATGTACAAGTGTAAAAGTTCCCATTGTAAAGGAAAGCAAAGGAGTGCCCTAGTATCATTAGTAGAGCAAAGAGTTCTAAAGTCTTTAGAACAAATTGTGAGTGAGTTTGAAGCCAATGAAGAGCACCAAATAAAACAGCCTTCTACTATACCCATGAAGAAAAAAGCTTTGACCACAAAAAATAGCGAATTAGTCGTTCTAAATAAACAAAAAGACAATCTACACGATCTACTTGAACAAGGCATTTATGATGTCACCACATTTAAGGAACGCCAGAAAATTGTTGTAGATAAAATCAAAACAGTTCAACTTGAAATTGATGAATTGAAACAGGAAATTGAATATGAACAAGAAAAAGAAAAAAAACAAGTAAAGTTTATTCCTAAAATCAAAACAGTTATTGAAGCTTATCACTTCACTGATGATGTTCGGAAAAAAAATCAGCTACTTAAGTCCGTTTTAAAAAAAATATTGTATGAAAGAAAACCTAAAACCAAAAGAGATGGGTTTGCTTTAGAGATCTTCCCACATATATAAATCATACAATTTTGATAGTGATTAATACACTCTTTACTGGTATCATATAAATCTAAACACTCTGACCTTTTTACCCAACTATCTTGTTCAGCTAAAACCGAAACATAAATTGCTTTTACTGGAGATGGGAATGAAGTCTCTTTATAACATTAAGAGACAATGCTCCATTGTCAGGCCACATATTGGCGTTGTTACGAATGTAGGAGAAGCACATGTTGGCAGTTTGGGAAATTTAGATATCGTCGTTAAGGCCAAGCAAGAAATTATCGATGGAATGCGGCCTAGAGGAACTTTATTTTTAAATGCCGATGATGCACGTTCACGTAAGCTAAATACGCGAAATTTTATTGGGAAAATTAGAACATTTGGTATCAAAAATCCAGCCTACATTCGAGGGAGAAATGTTCACTACACCTCAAGAGGAATGAAATTTGAAGCGAAGATCAATGGAAAGATCTATCCTTTCTTTATACCGACTTTTGGAATCCACAATGTTTATAATGCTCTGGCTGCAATCGGTGTTAGTCTTAGTATGGGAGTTCCGATCAAAGCGATTCAAACAGGGCTTGCTCGTTTTCATGCTCCCCAAATGCGTCTACAACTGATTAGGGGGCAGGCGAGCCGCTTGTTAATCAATGATGCGTGGAATGCCAATCCCACCGCCATGGCAGCTGGTCTGCATGTATTAAAGAATATCGCAGGATCTCGACCGACCATTGCAGTGCTTGGTGATATGCTGGAGCTAGGTCGGCTAACCTATTCTTCGCACCAACGGATTGGTCGACTGATAGCTAGATTAAATATCGACCATTTAATTACGATTGGCAAAAATGCTCGGATTATAGCACAATCTGCTATTCAAAGTGGATTTGACCGCAGTAGAGTTACAGTTTGTCATAGTCGTGAAGAGGTTCTCTACCATCTTTCATACGCTCCGAGAAATGCCCTAATCTATTTCAAAGCTTCGCGAAAACTGCATTTAGAGAAAATTGTGAAACGGTTTAAAGCATAATGAACACATCGATTATCAACTAGTAATACAAAAAACATCCCTTTCCCACTATATACAAGTGGGAAAGGGATGTTTTTTTTGGATGATATTATTCATGAACTTTTTTGCGGTCAGCAGGATAGGTTCCTTTATAATCTTTATAGTTTACATCGGTAACCATTGCTAATTTTTGATAGGAGCTGTATTTTTGAATCACATTACCATCAGTGGACAATACAATCTGTTAAATGTGATTGGTTTGCTCATTTTACAAGCACCCTCCATCCACACATATAGAACATGACAGATTGAATACAGTCTCGAAGGGAGTGAAAAGCAATTTTGCAATAAATGAAAAAAAGACTTGAGTTCCTATACGGATACTCAAGTCTTTTTTTAGACCAATGCGTCTGCTTTCGTTTTATGAACAGTACCAAAAGGATGCTCAGGCGGTGCATAAATAGTGTAAAGCTTTAATGGTTTATCTCCTGTATTGATTAAATTGTGCCATTTACCAGCAGGTACCATGATGGCATAATCATCATAAACTTTAGCTTTAAAGTCCAATTGATCTTTCCTATCTCCCATTTGAACCAAACCTTGCCCCTCTTCAATGCGTAAGAATTGATCAACGGTAGGATGAACTTCTAATCCAATGTCATCTCCAACATTGATACTCATCACGGTCACTTGCAAATGATCTCCTGTCCATATTGCGGTACGGAAAGTATTATTTTGCTTAGCAGCCTTATTTATATTTACCACAAACGGTTTTTTTCCATAATCCTTCAATTTGATACTACCTTCTTGGTATGATGATAATGAACTAAATCGGTTAGCATGATTTGCCTTGTTATTACAAGCTCTCCAAAATACATCTTGAAATGGTGAACGCTGAGTAAGTAAATAACTATTTCGATATTCTTCGTAATCCTTCACTGCTATTTCATATGCTTTTTGTAATCCTTCTCTATAGCTGTTGAATGTAACTTTATCGATTTCATACATAGGCCGTCTTCCAGTAAGCTTGATATACAGTTCAGTAAATAGGTTTAAATGGAATTTTTCATCTTCTAAAGCTTGAAGGATATAATTTTTATGCTTTTGCTTAGGTGCAGACTTAAGTAACCGGTTATAAAAATCAATAGCTGTAGCTCCTCTTTTTATTCCAGCAAGTATGGCTTCTAATACTTGTTGAATATTTCCTTGATTTTTTTTCACCGTAACGTTTGAGTAATACATCGGGTCGTAATAAGGAAATGGATTAGGCGAATAGTACAAATCTGCTCACTCCCTCACAGGTTTAACCCTATTCATCATGTAGGCATAGGACTGATATATACATATGATAAGAGACTAAAAAAGTGCCAATTAAAATGTGATGTATCCCTATTCGCTAGTTGGTGTCTCAAACATCCTTCTCCGTAATAGTAATCCATCTTAACACTCCCATAGTTTTATTCGATATCAGAAATTAATCATGATTTTCTAAATGACTCCTAGTCAACTATCAAGTCTATTCTGAACTACCTATATAGAAACTAACAATATAGACTGTTCATTCTATTTGGAATTAAACAATTCCAACTTTATCAATAATCTCTTTCAGTCGAGTTATTCTCTTACAGTCAAAAATTGTATGCAATCCCCCAAGATGATCTAGGAGAATAGCATCAATCCCTGCACCCTCAGCACCTACGATGTCTGTATAATAAAGATCGCCAACATGCATTACCTCTTCAGGATTCATATTCATTAATGTAATCTGAAAAATTTCCTTATCTGGTTTTTCATAACCCTCTAGTTGGGAATCTGCAATGTAATCAAAATAATGCATAATACCAAAGTCTTTTAAAACAGCTTCTAAAGTTCCGTTCCAATTAGATACTACAAATTGTGTCAGAGTCTCTATACAATCAGGATCAAGAGATGGTGTTCTTTTTTCTTTTCTGCCTCTTGTTATCACTTCTTTAGCAATTTGACCCGCTTTTATATGCTTCATCCCAGATGCTAGTAGACCAACGGTATAATTTTCAATCCAGAACCTTTCGGTAAATACATAATCTCTATCTTTTACGGATTGCTGCAGATGCTTTTCAGCTGCTAATTGTCCTCTCTTCCAATCCATTTTTGAAAAATTGAAGCTAGAAAACCTTTCACAATGGTATTGAAGTAAATTAGGCTACTAGCTTCAAACAGATTAATCAATGTACAACCAGCATCAAAAAATATTGCCTTCTTCATAAGGATAACCTCCTTCAATTTGAGAAAAAGACTTACAAGCTGATTGTTTAATAGTAAGTTGAGAAGAGAAAACATTGCTATATATGTATAGTCGATCTCTCAAAAATCTGAACTAATTCCCAAATTCCAATATTTCCTATATAATTTATCATTTCTTTTTCATAAAAACAGTTACTTCCGACCTGTTATAAAATAACTGCCTAGCACCCAATATTTGATACCATCTTTCTAATTGAGCAATGGCTTGATTTACTGTTTTCTGGATATGTTTTTTTTGCAACTTCAAAGTCATGATTGCAAAACCACCGTTTTTTAAACTGCTTTGAACTATCCCCATAAGGGATACAGATTCCTTAACATCCATTCTCATGTCATTCACAATTAGATCAAATTTTAAATCGCTATGCCTTTTCACAAAAACTTGAGCTGTTTCCTTGAAATGTACGACTCGTGGATGCCTCTTTAATGATTTATCTAATTCTGCAGGATCTACTGCATATACTTTTAGGTTATGATTAAGTAAAACTCGAGTCCAACCTCCAGGGGCTGCTCCTAAGTCAATTGCCATACCTTTTTTGGGAATAGGAACATTAAATACATCAATTGCTTCAACCAACTTAAATTCTGCCCTTGAAATCTGATCTTCTTGTTTAGCAAGTCTGTACTTTCCTCCAGCCCAATTACTTAAATTCTGTTTGGCTAATGATATTCCTAAGTAACCATTTTCATCTGACAAAACAATGGATATCACTTGTTCTGGTTTAGTTATATTTAATTTAAATCCCATAGCTTCAATAGCATTTGAAACGGTCTCATTAACTTCAAATCTTTTGTAGGATTTACCTTTGGAGCCTTCAAACCTTGTTTGTACAGAGAACGATTTATCCTTATCCAGCAAATATGAAATTTCCTGAATATGTTTCAAAATAGTCTCAAGATCATCTCTATCATTACTAAGCTTTATAGATAAATGAACGGGACAAATATGCTGTATAAAAATAGGCTTCTTCACACTAAACTGTTCAGCCACACTTTTAAAGCTTTGATCTAAAGTAACAAGTCCAACTCCCTCACCTAACCATTTTTCTAGATGTCCATTTTTATCAACAGCAAAAAGTTCGTTTAATCCAACTTGTAATGATTCATGTTTCACAGTAATAATCAATGCGAATGCGTCTGTCACTATTTCAGATTTCATCTTATTACCATTCCTTTTCAATAATAAATACTAAAAGACAGCTGTGGTTAGCATCATTTTTGACTATTTACAGCAATTCATCCCTAAACTTATCACATTTTTTCTCTAAATGTAATTCTCCTCATATCGAAAAAATATTTACTTATTCTATCAAATCTTCCGTTTATAAAATTCCCCATAAACGTATTCTCACTAGTAATATCTACCCTCTTTACTTCATTAAGCCCTAACTGCCTTCTTTTATCAAAACTTTCTCTGTTCATTTTATAAATTTGATTTTCAAACCTCTTTTTATGCTCAAAGTGCATCACTGAGTTTTCTAATATAAGATCATCTATTGATTGCACACCTACACTCCCATTGAGTTTCCATTGAATATCGGTAGCTCCATTCCCCAGTCATCATACTCTTCACAAAAACCTCCTATCTCACAAAAAGTGTATCTCCAACCAATTTATTTTCCAAAGTAAGTCCCTTTCCATTTCATTCATAACTTAAGATCTTTTAAATTAGTATAATTATGATTTTCTTTTATCTCCAAACTTTTTTTAGCATCTCTTATTGAAGATAACGATCTTTTATACTCATTTACTAAATCTTTCATGTTTTTCACCTCTGTCATATAATAGAGATGAGAAGCCTCATTCCCTGCTATTTTCAGCAGGGATTTTTTATAAATTAAATTGGTTAATTTTGAATATCAGTAGCCTGAATTGCTTGACGTGACATTTCTTGAAAAGCCTTAGCTGATTGCCATCATTCCTCTACGCCTTTGAAAAAGGTGAGTCTCCTGTCGGCAATTATCATGAAGAGCTTATGAGGAGAATACCTCTTTAGATTAGAAGATGTGTTTTAGAACGCTTTAATACTTAGAAGCATGACTGCTCTGTATCTATTTAGGAAATTGTATCCTAATTGTCGTTCCCTGATTCACTTCACTTTCGACCTCGATTTTACCCTGATGGGCTTCAACCAATTTCTTGACAATGGTTAAACCGATACCTGCACCACCTAATCGGCGATTTCTTGACTTTTCAACCCGATAAAAACGTTCAAATATCTTTTCGATATCGGATTTAGGAATACCCATTCCTGTATCTATCACTACTAATTGGATTGAGGAATTGGCCTCTTCAGTTTTCACAGTGACTGTTCCGAATGCTGGGGTAAACTTTAAAGCATTAGAAAGGAGATTGATGATCACTTGGGTCATTCTTTCAGGATCGACTTCCATCCATATGGGATGATCCGCTTTAACCACGAGTTGCACACCTTTTTGTATATAGGCGGGTAGGATTGCCTTGGCACTTCTCCCTACAATGGATGATAAATCTTCATAAATAGGATTAAGTTGAAATTCTGGAGATTCTAAACGGGTAAGCTGATGCAGATCATCGACCAGACGGATTAGTCGTTCAATTTCTTCATAACAAGAATGGATTCGCTCAAAGGTTGGTTCCCATATCCCATCTGCAAATGCTTCCATATAGCTTTTTAGTGTTGTAAGTGGAGTACGTAATTCATGAGCTACATCTGCCGTTAAGTTTTTTCGTAGTAGCTCTTGTTGCTCCAGCCGCTTGGTCAGATGATTAAATGCTTTTCCTAAGTCTGCAATCTCATCATTCCCTTTAACATGGACACGTTTTTGTAAATTGCCTCGGATCATCTCTTCTGTCGCTTTTCTCATTTCAACTAAGGGAGCCGTAATCCGCTTTGCCATATAAAAACTAACACTAATCGCTAAAATGACAGAGCCAAGAGCTGTCCATAAAATAGCTTGAATTAAAGCCATCTCAAAATGTTGATTTAAGCCTTCCATTTGTGAATCCATGACCGAAACTTGTTCTTTATATAGTAAAAAATGATAATGGGTCTCTAGCATAAGTACAAGGGTAGCTAGTAAAATCACCCCTGTTACAATCCCAATTAAAATAAGAGAAAGTCGAAAATGCAGGCCTTTCATCATTTACCAGCTCCATGAAAGCGATAGCCAAATCCATAGACGGTTTGAATATACTTAGGATGCTTTGGATCTGACTCAATTTTGGCACGTAAATTTTTCATGTGCTGATCAATGGTTCGAATATCACCTGTAAAATCAAAGCCAAACCCCTTTTCGATCAACTCTTCGCGTGAGAAGGCACGCTTGGGATGACGAGCTAAAATGGATAATAAGCGAAATTCCATCGGGGTTAGGTTAACTTCTTGGCCTTGCTTCCAAACTTGGCGTCTTACTGTATCGATCACCAGATCTTCATCATTAAAAGAGAGATAGTCTGCTAGAAGATCACTTTCATTCGAGCGACGAATCACAGCCTTCACACGAGCCATTAACTCCCTTGGACTAAATGGTTTAACTACATAATCATCAGCACCCATCGTTAGGCCTTGTACTCGATCTTTCTCATCGACTTTCGCCGTAAGCATAATGATGGGTACGGAAGAGATTTGCCTTGCTCTCTTACAAATTTCTTCCCCTGGTAAATCAGGTAACATCAAATCGAGGATCACTAAATCAAGTGGATGCCGCCCAATCACCTCCATTGCTTCCTCCCCTGAAGCTGCTTCAACCACTTGATAACCTTCATTATCTAAATAAGAAACGACCACTTCTCGAATTTTTTCTTCATCATCTACAACTAAAACTCGCTTCATTCTCCTTGCCTCCGATCCTTCACATTTCTTTTATTCAAAAGAAAAAGGCGGATACCCTTTTTTTAGCAGGGGTAATCGCCTATAGTCTTAGATAAATATAACAAAAACTTGTGAAGAAAATATGAAGTTTATTTTACTATGACAACGATTAGGAACTAGAGCACCATCGCCTTTTATCTGATCGATTTTACAACACTTACAATACACTATCAATCAAGCCATATTCTTTGGCTTCTTCTGCTGACATAAAGAAATCGCGTTCCATGTCTTGGGCTACTTTTTCAAGGGGTTGCCCTGTGTGTTTAGCCGTTAATTGCTGGAGCAACTCTTTTGTTTGTAACATCCGTTTTGTTTGAATCTCAATATCCGTAGCCTGCCCTTTACATCCTCCCCAAGGCTGATGTATCATCACTTCTGAATGTCTAAGAGATAATCTTTTCCCTTTAGCCCCTCCCATTAGCAAAATAGAGGCTGCCGATGCTGCCATCCCCACACAAATCGTTGATACATCAGGTGAAATATGTTGCATTGTATCATAAATGGCCATTCCTGCTGTGGTAGACCCTCCTGGAGAATTAATATACATAGAGATATCCTTCTTTGGATCTTCAGCAGCTAAAAAAAGGAGCTGAGCCACGATCATACTTGCCATTTGATCTTCAATCTCGCCATTGACAAAAATAATCCGATCTTTAAGCATGCGTGAATACAAATCATATGCACGTTCGCCACGATCTGTACTTTCCAATACTGTTGGTACTAATCCCTTCATGAGCGATGTCCTCCCTGTTATCTATAATTTAAGCAGCACAAGCTTGAGGTCTATCGAACATCATCACTGTTCTTGACTTACCAAATCCAGACGAAACTTGTGTAATTTTTAGCGGTGGTTGGTTTGGTTTAACACCAACGGTCCAAGTTGTACGAAGCGGCTCTTGGGTTGTCTCGCTTTTCGCTGGAAAAGGAACTACTTTCTGATTCTTAGACTGATCCTGTTTACTTTGACTCATTTTCCTCTTCCTTTCTTGGCTCGGGGTATACCGCCAAAACGACTTGATAAGGATGATTGACTTCTTTTGACTGATATTTGCTGGCGAGTTCCTTTAACATGGACACATATTCTTGTACAAATGCTTCTCTTTCACCTTCACTTGCCAAATAAATTTGGGTCGATAAAGTAGCACTGGAAATTACTTCGCCTTCATCTGTTTGGTCCATCAAAAGTAGCGCATCTTTTTTAATTTGTTCGCTAGTATAGATTAAATGAGCTAAAGAATGTTGATCTTGTAGACGTTGTAACATTTCTGGTTGAACGCCAAGGGAGTCAGCCAATATAAACGATCGTGCCACTGCTTGGTAAAGCACTTCAACCAGGTTTTTCACTTGTCTCGTTCCCACACGTCTTACCAGTCCAACTTTCTCTAAAATCTTTAGATGGTAGTTTACTCGCTGCGGCTTCTCTCCGATCTTTCTCGCAACTTCAGTAGCTGACGCGGGCTCACTTAGTTGGGCTAAGATCTCTCCCCGCAAGGGATGGAGCACAGCTGTTGCTTGTTCGGGCAATTGAACCAAGTACGCTTCCTGCATCTCTGCCATCCTCAATCACTCCATAAAAAAATTACCTTTCGTACAAATATATTATTACGATATGTTTTTTTTGTCAATGTTTTTTCTGAACTATTTGAACCAGAGAAATATAATAACTAATGATTGTAAAAAACGACCACTTCGAAACACCATTCTTATTTAATAAAAAAAGCGACAGCTATTCCGTCGCCAAATAAGGTAGTTTCTTTCCACTTTTATTTTGGACATAGTTTTATCGAAGACGAAAAATGATTTCGGCTTAAAAATTTTATGATGAAACAACTTGCTCTCCTTTCATTTTCTGCTGTTGAGCGCGTGCAATGAAAGCTTTGATCATAAAATAACTCACTTCTTCGGGTAGTTCATCTTTTAGCGGTCTTAATTTATGAGCACCAAGCTTAGCAATCGCCTCGGCAATCGTTTTTTCATACTCCTTTGGAATATAGTCATCCCATCGAATAGGATATCCTTCTACTTCACAGCGAAAAAGATGATCTTGAATGGTATTTAAGTTTAACTTCCTCTCTTCGGCGATATCTTCTAATGTTTTTCCTTGTTGAATCATCTGGTAGGTAAGCAGATGACTAGCAACTGATGAAGGTTTGTCTATCTGTGCTGGAGATAACTGATACTTATCGACAAACTCCTTAACCATCTTTAAGAAAGCTTCTCCATACTTTTCATATTTATGAACCCCCATTCCTTTGATTCGAAGCATCGCTGATTGCTCTATCGGTAAATGCACACACATCTCTTTAAGTGTACTATCATGAAAAATCATATAAGGTGGGATCTGTTCTTGGATAGAGAATTCCTGTCTTAGCTTACGCAATGCTTCAAATAGCTCATCACGTAGTAGCTGAGCACTTGAACTAACTGGTTTTTCTTCCGGTCTTAATTGACGATGGATCACTTTTTTTGTCCCTTTTAATACAGCAAGTGCATTTTCTGTTAGCTTGGCAACCGGAAAAGAGTTAGATGAAAGCTCAATCTGAATATAACCATCTGCCGCTAATTCTTGACATAAACGGTAAATTTCTTTTTCGGTATGTTGACTTAAAATCCCATAAGTGGACAATTGATCAAAGCCAAACTGCTTGACTTTTTGTGATTTTGAGCCTTTAAGCACCTTGGAGACCAAGGACAGACCAAATTTTTCTCTCATTCGCTTGATACATGAAAAAACCTTTTGTGCATCAACGGTTCGATCGATTAGTTCAACTTGAGCATCGGGATCATACTTATAACAGTTGCTACATTTTCCACATTTTTCATCACTTTGATCATCAAAGTATCGAACAATCGTTTGTTGCAAGCAGGTTTGTGTCAAGCAATAATTTTTCATATCAAATAGCTTTCTCAGCTCAACCTGTTTCCGTTCCACTGATAAATCTGACTGCTCGATAAGATAACGCTGTGTATGAATATCTTGAGCATGATAAAGGAGCAGACATTCACTGTCCTCGCCATCTCGCCCTGCTCGCCCTGCTTCTTGATAATAGTTCTCCAAGTTTTTAGGCATGTGATAATGAATGACAAAACGAACATTTGATTTGTCAATCCCCATACCAAAAGCATTGGTTGCAACCATTATAGGTAGTTGATCAAAGGAGAATTGCTCTTGCATCTGATCTCGCTCGTTTTCCTCCATCCCCGCATGGTATCTTCCAACAGGAAAGTGCTTGTCCTTTAGATAAAGATAGAGTTGATCCACTTCCTTTCGGGTCGCACAATAAATAATTCCAGAATGATGAGGATGAGAACGTAAATATTCCACAACATATTCTCTTTTATCCACCCCATGTAATACAACGAACCGTAGGTTAGGTCGCTTAAAACTAGTGATCAGAACATGAGCGGGTGGAATGGATAGATTGTCCAAAATATCATGACGTACGATCTGTGTGGCTGTTGCCGTCAAAGCTACTACAGTCGGACGCTTCGGAAGTGACTCAATCATGCGACCAATATGTAAATAACTGGGTCGAAAATCATGTCCCCACTGGGAAATACAATGTGCTTCATCCACGGCTACTAAGGAAATATCGATCGCTTGAAGTAGTTCTAAAAATGATTCAGACTCCAGCCGTTCTGGAGCAATATATAAAATTTTATACCTCTGTTTTTTGGTCTCATCAATCCGTTGTTGTAGTTCACCCCAACTAATCGAGCTATTTAAATACGTTGCCGAAATACCGAGCTGTTTGAGTGCATCAACTTGGTCTTTCATTAATGAAATTAAGGGTGAAATAACCAGTGTAACTCCTTCTAACATCAGTGCTGGAATTTGATAGCAGATGGATTTCCCTCCACCTGTTGGCATAATCCCAAGCATATCTTTTCCTTGTAATAGACTCTCGATGATTTGTCGTTGTCCATGGCGAAAGGAAGAGTATCCATATGTCTTTTGTAATAGCTGTTCAGCCTCGACAATCGTAGGCAAACTATTCACCTCTCTCGACCCAAACCTCTCTTTTCTATCATAGGGTATCCAATCCTATTTTTCGAGAGGAAAAATAGATCAGGGGTGATTTTGGAACAAAAAATAGACACACCAAAGTATGTCTAATCCAAAATATATCCCATCTATCTTAATCCATCCGTCCGCAACAAGCACAGGGTCGAGGTGCTCCAAACAAATAAAAATGGGGCTGATGCCGTTCACATCGAGACGTCTCTTTAATTTGTGCCCAACCGAACCCTATTTTTTCATCTACACGAACTTGAAACCAACCGCTACTTTTTTCTTCAGCATGAACATCGGACCATCCAAAGCCAAATAAACTCACTTGATCACCTCAGTCTTATCATAGATAAAGAATTTATATGTATGAATAAATCAAAATATGCCCAAGAAAAAAGCAAATCCTAGCATCCATGAAAAGATGCTAGGATCATTATTCTTCCTTAGATTAGGATTCTTGATTTACCCAATTATAAAAAGAAAAAGCAGGCTTTGGTGAGCTATTTCTTTCTGATGATTGATATAAAGTTCCTTTTTGCCGAAACTTCCTAGAATATTCGATCGCTTGTTCAACTGTTTCAATTTTGTGTTGTTGCCATTCCAATAGAATACGATCGATGTAGCGTATATTCATTTTCCCACAATAAATCGCTTCTCTGAGTGCTGCTTCAATTAGCTCTTCTTGATAACCATCTGTATCGATCCATTGTGCTAGTGTTTCACATTCCCATGGCGATAATGGACGTCCAAATTCTTGTTCAAATAGATGAAAAATCGAATCGTATGTGGTTTCCTCCAAAGCGATTTTGTCATTTTTCTCTTCTGTGTAAGAAGAAATTAACCGTTCAAACAAAGGAACTAACGAATAGCGTTCTGAATGAAGCCCTTCTTCATCCAATTCTTCTTCAATTTTCAACAAACCACTTTTCACTAGACGCTCAATCAATTGAAGTAATTCATCGGTAGTCCCATTCATACGCTCCTTTAATTCACCGATCGAAGGAAAAAGTTTTTGCTCCTTCTCTCGAAATAAGATCAGATGAATCAGTAGCATGACTTCTTTTTCTGATAGCCCTAATCGTTTATATTCTTTTAACAGCACAACAGGTAAGGCGATAGAACCTTCCTGAAGGAGATGAACCAGTCCAGTCTGAACCATCCCATTCTGTTCCATGTTCATCCTCCTCTCTCCTCAATCTATAACTATATCATTCTTTCTAGCTTTAGAAACAGACTTGAAAAATAAAAAAGCATCGGTATATATAAACCGATATACCGATGCTTTTTTTGCTATCCAAATCAACTCGTCGATTATTTCTATCCCATAGTGATGTCATTTTCCAGTCTAGTTCATACCGGATTTCACCATTGATTAATTCCATACTTGATTATGGATATAAGCGATATAGCATCCGTGGGAACGGAATGGTTTCCCGTACATGTTCTAAGCCACAGATCCAAGCAACAGTTCTTTCTAAGCCCAGTCCAAATCCGGAATGGGGTACAGATCCATATTTTCTCAGATCCAAATACCAAGCATAGGCTTCTTTGGGTAGATTATGCGCTTCAAAGCGCTCTGCTAATAACGTTGGATCATCAATCCGCTGACTTCCTCCTATGATTTCCCCATATCCTTCTGGAGCAATTAAGTCTGCACATAGTACAACTTCAGGACGTGCTGGGTCAGGTTTCATATAAAAAGCTTTAATTTCGGTTGGATAATGCGTGATAAAAACGGGTCTCTCAAAGCTTTCAGCAATTTTGGTCTCATGGGGTGCACCAAAGTCTTCGCCCCACTTAAAATCAGTGAAGCCTTCTTTGTGTAATAGTTCAACAGCTTCATCGTAGGTGATGCGTGGAAATGGTGCTTTAATTTTTTCAAGTTTTTCTATATCCCGTCCCAGTGTCTTTAACTCAGACTTACAATGATTTAAGACATGGGTAACAATATGGGCAATCAATTGTTCTTGAATTTCCAAGTTTCGTTCATGATCGACAAAAGCCATCTCCGGCTCAATCATCCAAAATTCGATTAAATGGCGACGTGTTTTCGACTTTTCTGCTCGAAACGTGGGTCCAAATGAATAAACCTTATTTAAAGCGATCGCCGCTGCTTCCATATATAATTGTCCGCTTTGGGTTAAATAAGCATCTTCATCAAAATACTTAGTATGGAACAAGTTTGTAGTTCCTTCACAAGAAGACGGTGTTAAAATAGGTGGGTCAACCAAAGTAAAACCATGTTGATCCAAGTAATCTTGGATCGCACGAATAATTTCAGCACGAATCTTTAACACAGCGCGCTGTTTAGGTGAACGAATCCACAGATGACGGTGATCCATCAGAAAATCAACGCCATGCTCTTTCTTTTGAATTGGATAATCCTCGGCAATTTGAATCACTTCTATTTTATGGACATCCAACTCAAAGCCACTTGGAGCACGTTCATCTGCTCGAACAGTTCCCCAAATATACAAAGAGCTTTCTTGAGTAAGCTGTTTAGCTGTTTCCCATACTTCTGGTTCCACTTGTTTCTTCACTAAAACACCTTGGATAAATCCAGTTCCATCACGAAACTGCAAAAACTGGATTTTTCCACTTGAGCGTTTGTTATGTAACCAGCCACCCATCTTCACTTCTTGTCCTACATATTTAGCAATTTGATCAATTGTCACCAACACGTATGTAACCTCCATCCAAAAATAACACTAATTTTAATTATACCTTCCCTCTTCTAAATGAGTCAATTCTCGTAACACGTCCATCGAGAAATAGAAATCTTGTAGAAAATGATTTAATATATTCTTGTAAGAGATAAATTAGAGGTGTTGCTTAAACCCTATCCAATACAAAAAATATCTAGAGGTAAATTCAGAATTTATAGAATAGGGTGTCCCGTGTTATTTTTCAGTCTACTAGTCTCTGCTGGGGTTCAAGCAATAAACTCTATATAAAAAATAGACAAATGAATAATAGGAGATGATTCATTCTGAAGAAGGTCCTTATTGTGATCCTAGTTATTATCATTTTGAGTCTAGGAGCTTGGTTTTTTGACTTTGGATTATTAAGCGATAATGAATCTACAGACATTAAAGCGAAAGATCAACCCATACAAGCCACACCTACTAAAGCAACCATTGCTGCTACTGGAGATATCATGATGCATGATTGGCAAATCAAAGGGGGAAAAAAGAAAGATGGAACCTATAATTTTGACCATTTCTTCAAGAGTATAAAACCTTATCTGACTGAACCCGATATTGCGATTGGAAACTTTGAATTTACCCTTCTGGGGAAAGAACCCTATATGGGCTATCCCCATTTTAATTCACCAGATGAAATTGCTGATGCCATCAAAGCAAGTGGGTTTGATGTAGTTAGTACAGCAAACAATCATTCAATAGATACAGGTGTACCTGGTGTGAAACGTACCTATCGCGTGTTAAATGAAAAAGGGATTAAAACAGCAGGTACTGCACCATCTCCTGGTAAAAGAAAACCTGCTTTTGTAGAAAAAAATGGCATTAAATTTGCCTTTTTATCTTACACTGAAATGACCAATGGCATCCCCGTCCCTAAAAATTATTTAGTAAATCGAATTAAACTAGAGCAGATCAAAAAAGATATTGAAGATGCCAAAAAGCAAGGGGCTGATTTTGTAGCCGTCTCGCTTCATTTCGGAGAAGAATATCAAAAACAGCCTAATGAATATCAAAAGAAAGTAGCAAAGCAAGTTTTAAAAGACGGAGCGGATGCTATATTAGGTAATCATCCCCATGTGCTCCAACGTGTTGAGAAAGTAAACGTAGATGGAAAAGAAAAACTAATCATATACTCCATGGGGAACTTCATGTCCTATCAAGTACAACCTCATACAGATGAGAGTGCCATTATCTACTTTGATGTCGTGAAAGATCCTGTTAAGAACCAAGTTAAAATAGAAAATGTGTCTTTCCTTCCTATTTTAACTTATAAAAAGGGATACTATGTTGAAGTTGTCCCACTTCCTTCGGATCAGCCAGAGTCTTTAGAGAACTGGCCAGGAATAACCAAGACAAAATGGAAAACATCTTATCAAAATATCGTAGATGTCATCACCAGTAAACAAAAATTTCCGATCTATACCAAATAATTGGACAAGCTGATAAACTATCTAATAACTTCGTTTTCCTTTTTTAAAGAAAACGGTTATATGAAACGAACAAAAGCTTAGTCCCCTCTATCCAGAAGGGACTAAGCTTTTTTTAATCAAACATATTTCAGCCATTTCCTAACAAACTAAAATAAGAATCTACCACTGACGAAACCAATGTTTATATTTTTGATAAATAAAAGAGATTCCAAGTAGGATCAATCCAAGCCCAATAAAAGAGATAATCCGATATAGGGTATCCAAAAATTGAAGGTCGAATACAAAGATTTTTAAAATCGCAATACCAAACAATCCGATTGATAGAAAACGAACGCTTTGTATTTTCCTCCAAATACCTATCGTCATTAATATACTCGAATAAATAAGCCACGTAATGGATAACGACCATTGTTGTAAATGGATAAAATGATCCGAATATTGTTGATGAAGTAAGAGACGATTAAAATAATCAAGTACTTCTACTGAAACTAATTCAAACATTAGCCCAGCGATCCCTAAAGTAAAAGTTAATGGAATCCACTTATTGTCAACGATTTTCTGGCTTTGCCACCATTTTAAATGAATCCATAATATGAAAACAGCGATTAGAAAAACCAAAAGACGAAGATTCAATACAGGTATAAAGCTATGGATTGGCTCATAAGAAAAACCAACTGTAACTACTCCAAATATGCTTACAGCCATAATAATCCACGATAGATAAATCATACATTCCAGTTTAAACCTTATCCCAAACCAATGAATCACCAAACTATAGAACATCCATGAAGCAAATAAAACCATTAATAATATAAACTGCGGATCATTTGGGAATAACCATTTTTCCAAACCATTTATCCATTCCACGGACAAAATTCCTATCCAAATGAAGATAGCCCAAGTGAGATGGTAGATTTGTGAAATTCTCTTTGCATATCGAAGCTTAGCTGTTCCATAGAAGAAAGCGAGAACTCCAAAAGCAAAGGCTAGTAATAAACAAGCCAAAGCGCGTTGATTCCAAAGTGGAATACTTACCACTTCATTCGAAGATAAGAAGAGTAGATACCAACTCGTAAGAGACAGTAATCCAACTCCAAACCAATGACTTGCCTGTTTTTTCCAATGGATACCTATTATAGAAATCAGAAAAGCTTCAATCGTCCACAGATATACGAGTGGAAACTTCATCCATTCCCAGGTTGTGGCCATGATCAGTAAGCTGTAGAAAGTCAAACTAAAGCGATCTTCTTGCCATGGAGAAAGTTTATGTAATGATGAAAAGCGTCCTTGTAATAGAATTGGTATAAGATAAAGGATACCTACACTCAAGGTAATAAGCCCCATCCATTTCCGATGATCTGGTAAAAAGAGAATGATTAATGTTACATAGTAAAGGAGCGTATTTCCCACATGGCAAATAAGGAAGGAAAAACGTTTTCTCCTCGGACGAATAAGCAAATAATTTTCAAACAGATAAAAAATAGCCCAAAACAAAGTGGTAAAGAAAAATAACCATCCAAACTCCGACTGCCGATTTGATAAATGAATTATCCAAATAAGAGAAATAAGATAAATACCCACAAAAGTTAAAAAATAAAGAACTCGCCATTTCTCTTTTTTTACTGTTATCCACACCATGCCGACCGCTAAGAAAGCCAAATAGCTTAATAATCCGATGGTACTAACTTCGCCCGAATTTAATAAGAAAGGAGTTAAAAAACCACCGATCCAGCCAAGAATACTAATTGCCAGCGAGTTATATCGCATAGCTTGCTGAAAAGCAAGGATAGTAACACTTGTCATCAAAAGTAAAGCGATTTCATAGGAAACGAGTTGATAAAAATTATAAGTTGCATAAGCAGATAAATAAAAAATCGCAATCCCGCCCACTATACCTTGACCAAAAATAGGTATGTTCTTCTTATAAGAGCGTGCTCCACCCCATAACAATAATCCTCCGATCACTGCCCCAATTAATACTCGAGCCGTTTCATTAATCCATTCATGATCAAAAGCATATTTAATAAAGAAACCAATCCCAAGAATTAAAGCAATCGCACCAATCCGATTCAGCCATTTGCCGCCAATCAGCATCTCCCATTCGGTCTTTGTTCTGGCATCTTGAACTTCCATTGAACCTAAATCTGGCACTTCTGCTTGTAGTGATTGGTTTTCTGGTTTAACTTGTATTGGCTCTGACACCTCGGAAGTAAACTCATCACCCGCTTTTTCTACTTGGAATTCTGTTTCTATCTTCTCGTATGGCTGTGTAGATATCCTACCTGCTTCTTCTTGTACGACAGGTATCTGTTCTTTAATTGCGTTATTCTTTTTATCTAAGGGAACTAGTGACTCTTTAATCCAATCTGTTTGGTACCCGTTCTGCCTCAAGTGTTGCAATGATTCATCCACACTTTTAATTCGCTGCTCTAATTGCTTTAATTTTGTATAAAAATGAATGACAATAAATGCTAACACAATGACACTCAGGAGTAATAAACCTGTCAACATCCAATCCCTTCTTCCTCTTCGTCAGATTGAACATACGGTACATTTTCAGAGCACTCTTTCGACTAACCAATAACTTCCTATTTTTATTATATAAAATAATCCCCTACCTATAAATCCGCAAGGTAGAGGATTAAGTATAACAAGCTTACTTAGTACAAAGACATATATTGTTCACGTTCCCATTCGTGTACATGTGTGCGGAACATATCCCATTCGATTTCTTTTGCTTCGATAAAATGGCTTAATGCATGTTCTCCAAGCGCATCGATGATAACTGGATTATTTTTCAACTCTTCTAAAGCTTCTACTAAGCTAGCTGGTAAGCTTTCTATACCAGCGTCTCTGCGCTCTGCTTCATCCATAATATAAATATTTCGATCTACCTGTGATGGCAATTCTAATTTATTTTTTATACCATCCAAACCTGCCTTAAGCATAACAGCAAGAGCAAGGTATGGATTAGCAGATGGGTCTGGACTCCGTAACTCAACACGTGTACTAAGTCCACGAGATGCCGGAATTCGTACTAATGGACTGCGATTTTTCGCCGACCATGCGACATAACACGGAGCTTCATATCCAGGTACTAAACGCTTATATGAATTAACGGTTGGATTGGTGATTGCTGTAAAAGCACGAGCATGTTTTAAAATACCTGCTAAGAAATAACGAGCCGTTTCACTTAGACCTAATTCATCCTTCTCATCAAAGAAAACATTTACATGATCTTTGAAAAGAGATAAATGACAGTGCATACCTGAACCACTTACCCCAAACAGAGGCTTTGGCATAAAAGTTGCGTGTAATCCATAATTACGAGCAATATTTTTAACCACTAATTTAAAGATTTGAATATTATCTGCTGTTGTCACAGCATCTGCATATTTAAAATCGATCTCATGTTGTCCAGGAGCTACTTCATGGTGAGAAGCTTCTACTTCAAAGCCCATCTTATCAAGAGTAAGTACGATATCACGACGACAATTTTCACCCAAATCCAATGGTGCTAAATCAAAATATCCACCTTTATCGTTTAGATTCATCGTAGGTTCGCCATTTTCATCTGCTTTAAAGAGAAAGAACTCCGGCTCCGTTCCTACATTTAAGTCAGTGAAGCCCATTTCTTGTGCTTCTTTTAATACTTTCTTCAAGATTCCACGTGGATCTCCTTCAAAAGGAGTTCCATCTGGATTATAAATATCACATGTAAGTCCTGCTACTTTCCCAAGGTCATTGTCCCAAGGATAAATAAACCAAGTATCTAAATCTGGAAATAAGTACATATCTGATTCTTCAATGCGAACAAATCCTTCAATCGAAGAGCCATCAAACATCATTTTATTATCAAGTGCTTTTTGTAATTGACTACGAGGGATTTCTACATTTTTAATAGTTCCAAGCAAATCGGTAAATTGCAAACGAATATATTGAACGTTTTCTTGCTCAGCAATCTTTAAAATATCTTCTTTGGTGAATTTTTTAGGCATGTATTGGCCTTCCCTTCATTTAGTTTCATCGATCAGTGCCTAAAGAAACGAGTCATTTCCCCTTGATTTAATAGGGTTTGCCCAGGACGTAAAGGATGTGTTAGTTGCTGTTTAAGCATTTTACGTAATTCTTTTTCGGATAACTCTTTTTTCACTTTTTCTACTTCTTGTTTAGCTATGAGCACCTGCTGCGATTTCACCAATACCTCTTTTACTCCAGCAGTATTCACACCTTTTTCAATCAATGCTTTAATTTCTAAAAGTCGTTCTACATCATTAAAAGAAAAGAGTCGTTGATTCCCACTGGTTCGAGCTGGATGAATCAATTGTTGTTGCTCATAGTAGCGAATTTGACGCGGTGTAAGTTCGGTTAGCGTCGTGACAATGCGCATTGGAAGTAAAGGCATATTCCGCCGGATATGGTCCCTCATCGCAGCATTCCCCTTTCTTTTAAAGAATGTCTTTCCTGTTGTCATTATATACCTATGTCAGCTTTCATGTCAAATAAATGTTAAAAAAGTTGACATGAAGTAATCTAATTATATTTTAGTATAACAAAAACAGAAAAAAGCTTATTCCTTAGGCAGATAAAAGGAATAAGCTTTTCCATTTAAACCACTTTCCAGATAAACCAAACCAATAATCCAGTAACAGAAATGAGTTTGAAAATTGTTCCAAAGATAAAGGTAAACACACTACTTAAACTAACTTTAAACGCATCGCTTGCATTTTTCTGGAGTACCAGCTCAATGATAAAGATTAACACCATAGGACCTACGATAATAGCAATGGGACCGAAAGGAATACAAACGATCATTCCTATAATCGAGGCCCATACAGACCAACTAGATCCGCCATACTTTTTGGCCAAATACCCCTGTATCACAAAATCGCCTATTAAAAATACTAAGGTCATACTATGAACCACTATCCAAAAACCCCAACCCAAATCGACATCATTAATAAAGAAACGATAAATGAGGAAGGCTCCCCAAATCAAGGGCATATCAGGAAGTACTGGTAAAATTATTCCTGCATACCCCAATACCAATAGTACAATGATAAGTATCCACCAAAGTGTATCCACTCAGATCCTTCTGCTACTCCATATCTCCAAATCAGACAGATAGTAAAAGATAGCGATCGACTTGGTTGTGCATTTCAAGAATAGATCATTCATATGTACACAACCACTTACAAATGACAAAAAATCAGCATTCAATCGATATGTAGTAGCAGATCCTCCTCTCCTTTTATTAAGGGCTTTTAAAAACATTGTATCTATAAAAGTAGGTTTTTTTGTACTTATTTTGTTAAAAATACGGCACATTTTCCAAGCGATTCGTTATCGATAACGAATCGCTTGGATCAAAATTCTATTTTATCAATGACACTTGAAGCCCAGACTCAATCATCCGATCAATCGCTTGGATCATGGCAATTTTCACATGTGAATAAGTAAGCCCACCTTGCAAATAGGCTATATAAGGGGGACGCAGCGGTCCATCTGCTGATAACTCAATACTTGATCCTTGTACAAAAGTACCTGCAGCCATGATTACTGGATCTTCATAACCGGGCATCGGAGCAGGAACAGGTGAAATGTGCGCATCCACTGGGGACCCTGCTTGAATCCCTTGACAAAAAGCAACTAAAAGCTCTGGGTTTCCTAAATGGACTTGTTGAATAATATCTGTACGAGGCTCATTCCATTTTGGTGTCGTATTAAAGCCTATCTCTTCTAACAATGCAGAAGTAAATACAGCACCTTTTAGAGCTTCACCCACGACATGTGGAGCTAAAAATAGTCCTTGATAATAGTCGCGTAAATAAGCATAGGTCGCGCCACCTTCCAAACCAATTCCTGGAGCCACCAAGCGTGCAGCTGCTTTCCTAACCCATTTTTCTTTACCAGCAATATAGCCACCTGACTTAGCTAATCCACCACCAGGATTTTTTATAAGCGAACCCGCGATAAGATCGGCTCCTATATGGGTTGGTTCCTCTAACTCTACAAACTCACCATAGCAATTATCTACAAAAATAACCAAATCAGACCTAATCTGGCGAAGTTGCTGGATCATCTTCTTTATTTGAGCTATGGTAAATGAAGGGCGATCAGCATATCCACGAGAACGTTGAATACCAATAACTTTGGTGTTCTCTGTCAAAGCTTGCTGAAACGCATCGAAATCGATCTGTCCATCAGAGAGTAATGGAATTTCACGATACCTTATTCCATAATCAGCAAGAGAGCCTGATCCGTCCTGTTCCTTGCCAATTACTTGTTGTAATGTATCATAAGGCTGTCCAGTTAGATAAATTAGCTCATCTCCAGGACGTAAAGTCCCATATAAACAAGCGGCAATTGCATGCGTTCCGGAAATAATCGAAGGACGAACAATAGCTATTTCAGCTCCAAATAAATCGGCAAAAATTTTCTCGAACGTTTCACGCCCAATATCATCATATCCATATCCAGTAGAAGCTTGTAGATGATATTCACTAACACCATGTTGGCGAAAGTAATGAAGCACTTTCCATTGTTGTTCATCTACAGTTTGTTCAATCTGTTTAATTTGAGAGGAAATCAGTTTTTCTACGTTTTGTACTTTTGCTTGAATCCAAGCTGAATGTTTTAATTGCTTGTACACTTTTCACACCATTTCTACAGGTCATAGTCAATCATATTTCTCACTGATTTAATGGAAACATACTTCAACATAACAATATATTAATACATCTGAATACATGCTCTTAACTCGGGAGCCAATTTTTTATAGCTTTCAACAGAAAGACGAAGTTGAAATTGCATGGTTAAGCCAGTAACTTTAGAGCTTATTACTTCGGCAGAGCGATAAAGAATGGAAATCCAGTCTCCTTTATCTACTGGAATTTCAGCTTGAGCCCATAAATTTTCTCTGGTTAACATTTGGTCAATTTTATCTTTCAGTAAAAGCAGATCTTGATCATCTTGCGCAGAAATCATAATCATCTCTTGCTCAGGTTGAGCCTCAATTTGAACAGAAGAACTGATTTTATCCTTCTTATTCAAAATGGTTAACATGGGGAGATGGGCCGCCCCTAATTCTGTCAAAACTTTTTCGACCGTGTCCATCTGCTCTCTTGCTTCCGGATGGCTTGCATCAACTACATGTAACAATAAGTCGGCTTCCTTAACTTCTTCTAAGGTAGACCGGAAAGCAGCGATCAAGTCATGTGGTAGGTTACGAATAAAACCAACTGTATCTGTAAGTAATACTTTTTTCCCATGTGACAGTTCCAACATGCGTGAGATCGGATCTAAAGTAGCAAATAGCTGATCTTCAACAAGTACATTGGATCCTGTTAAACGGTTGAGCAAGGTAGATTTCCCTACATTGGTATATCCGACAAGGGCGATTTGAGTCAAGTTATTTTTCTTTCTTCTCGTTCGAAACAGGTTTTGGTGCCCCTTCATTTCGGATAAATCCTTTTTTAATGCCCGAATCTGCCGACGAATATGACGCCGATCCGTCTCTAGCTTTTTCTCTCCAGGGCCCCGGGTTCCAATCCCTCCACCTAAACGCGAAAGCTCTTTACCTCGTCCTGTTAAACGTGGAAGGAGATATTGTAGCTGTGCTAATTCTACCTGAACACGCCCTTCTCTCGTGTGAGCGCGCTGAGCAAAAATATCTAAAATTAATTGTGTTCGATCTATTACTTTACAAGGAAGTATCTTTTCCAAATGATTCACTTGAGCTGGTGATAACTCCTGATCAAAAATCACCAGATCTACCTGATTCGCTGCTGCCAGCTGGGCTACTTCTTCAACTTTTCCTTTCCCAATAAACCAAGCTGGATCTTTGCGCTCTCGAAACTGAATCACTGTTTCGATGACCATACACCTTGAAGTTTCAGCCAAGCTTTTTAGTTCAGCTAAAGATGACTTAATTTCCCACAAATCTCTTTTTGATCCACATCCCACAAGTATCGCTTTCTCTTGCATTCGATTCATTTCGATGCTGGATCATCCTTTCAACTTTTGTCCATTTTAATTATACCATGAATGCACTTTTTGTTCCTTCCGATGAGATGAAAACACAAGGTCTTCACTATGAATCGTCATCAATTCATCCTTACTCGGATAACGCATACGTAGTAATCGGACGGCATGATGTCGAATCGCTTGTTCGATCACATTCCGTATATAGCGTGCATTCCCAAATGGTTGATCTGATTTAGATACCATGTTTATTAAATGATTTTTAAACTTTTCTGCTGCTGCTAATGATAAACGATACTGCCGTTCCCTAAGCATCTTTTCTGTTATTTGCATTAATTGCTCTTTGGAGAAGTCAGGAAAATGAAGATGGATCGGAAACCTCGAAGGTAATCCGGGATTCATCCGTAAAAAATATTCCATTTCCTCAGAATAACCTGCCAAGATTAAGATAAAGTGATTTCGATAATCCTCCATTGATTTAACAAGCGTATCAATTGCTTCCTTACCAAAATCTTTTTCTCCTCCACGAGCCAATGAGTAAGCCTCATCAATAAATAAAATACCACCTAATGCTTTTTTTACATGCTCTCTTGTTTTTTGTGCCGTATGTCCAATATATTCACCTACTAAATCAGCCCGCTCTACTTCGATTAGATGTCCTTTTGATAAAATGCCAATCTCTTTAAATAGCTGTGCCAAAATACGAGCCACTGTCGTTTTTCCCGTTCCAGGATTACCCGTAAACACCATATGTAAAACTTGTTGCTCCGTCATAAGCCCTACTGCTCGCCGTCGTTTGTTAATCTCTAACCAAGCATAAATTTCTTTTACAAACTCTCGTATTTGTGTAAGCCCTACTAAACGATTTAACTGAGCTAAACAATTTTCTAAAGGGCTTTCTTCTTCTAAATGAGATTCCATTTGTGGGTAATGCATTTGCATCCCCTTTGATTCTCGATCAAACACAACATGAATGCGATGCTTAACTTCTTGTTTCAGCATCCGATGGGTCATTTCTTTATCACCTCTATACTGGGTGTGCTTCAATATATATACGCATTCGCCCAATCATTGGTTACCCAGAAAAAATAACTAACTATTACGAAAGCAGAAAGAGTATGTTGCACAATCAAAAATCAGATTTCTAAACAAAAGTATCCAATCTCTTATGTGGAGGAGATTTTCTTCTAAAGGAACTAGATAGCTTTAAAAGGTAATCTCGGTAAAACGGTCCTCTACATAGCAATTAGCTTGTACAGAATAAATTCTTGCATTATAATAGTTATAGTATTTAGTTAATACTAATTTATTGATATAATTATTTAGTATCACTATTTTCTCTCTATGTAGGATTTACTATTTTTCACCCATTTCTTGTGGTCTTTTTTAACTCTCTTCTTATATAAAAGAAGAGAAAGGAGGAGCTTATGAAAAATAAACAACCCCATGAACTACTGGAATACTTCCGTACCGAAGATGGTCAACCTATTGAAACAACATCGACTCATGGCTCGCCCATTGATTATAAAAAAATCGCAACAAAAGTCGGTGCAACCATTATGGTATCCGCATTATCAGCTGGTGCACTTGCTGGATGCATTAATGGTGTAGACAGTGCCAAAGGAATTAAGCACTTTAATGAGATGGCTACTGCTAAAGTTCAAGAGGCTGATCAAACTTCTGAAGAATCAAGCAAGAAGCAAGTCGAAATTAACATCTCCGATGATCAGTTTCAAAAAATTATCGATTCTGCTGTAAAAGTCATTGAACAAAAACAATCTCAAAAGAGTGAAGAATTTGTAGCACAGAAAACTGAACCACAAGTAGAAGAAAAAACGGTGGATGATCTGATCAATTCATCTCCTTTGGCTCTTAACCATGGCAAAAAAAGCTTACTAGACCTAATAATTAGTGTTCCAGACGACAATCCAGAGCCTTCCAAATCAGATACTCCATCCATTACAGCGAGCACTCAGCCAATTCAAACTGTTAATAAAAATAATAAACAGCAAGATGATAATTTGAAAACAGCTGGAATATCTTCTATTAAAAATCTAGGAAACCCATTCATTGATGATGATTATTATGATGACGATTATTATGATGATTATTATGATGACGATAGTGATACAAAGAAGCCTAATAACAAAGGCAAAGGAAAAGGTCATGATAAAAAATGGCAACCAAAAAATGATGATGAACTGAAAATTGTTATAGCTGTAGTACCAGTATTTGATGATTATGGTAACTATATTGGTACACAAACCTACTATTCAGATGGTACATCCGTTATAGATTACACAGATAAAAACCACAATAAAGACGACAACAACAAAAACAATAAAGACGACAACAATAAAAACAATAAAGACGACAACAATAAAAACAATAAAGACGACAACAATAAAAACAATAAAGACGACAACAACAAAAACAATAAAGACGACAACAACAAACATGATAAAGACGACAATAACAAACATGATAAAGACGGCAATAACAAACATGATAAAGACAGCAATAACAAACATGATAAAGACGACAACAACAAACATGATAAAGACGACAATAACAAACATGATAAAGACGACAATAACAAACATGATAAAGACGGCAATAACAAACATGATAAAGACAGCAATAACAAACATGATAAAGACGGCAATAACAAACATGACAAAGACGGCAATAACAAACATGACAAAGACGGCAATAACAAACATGATAAAGACGGCAATAACAAACATGATAAAGACGGCAATAACAAACATGATAAAGACGGCAATAACAAACATGATAAAGACGGCAATAACAAACATGATAAAGACGGCAATAACAAACATGATAAAGACGGCAATAACAAACAAAACGATGATGGTCTCATTATTCTTAAGAAGGATAATCACGATAAACCGAATGTTGCATTGTTAAAGGATAAACCTAAAACATCCAGTCCAAAAGAACAACCTGTAGTTAAGTCGATCAAAACTTTAGACAATAAATCGAATCATACGAATGACAACAAAGTAGTACTTCCAAAACAAGACCAACCAACGAAAGATGTCGTTAAAAACTTTACACCCACAAACAAAACTCAAAATAATAATATTACTTCTAAAAAATCATATACCAAAAAAGCTCAAGTCAAACAATACAAGCTTACTAAAAAGCAATCCGCATTTACCAAAGGTGAGTATAATAAAAAAGTTAGCTTAAAGAAATCAAAAACATATTTAACCAAAAAAAATGGCAAGAAAAGTAAGATTACAGAAGTAAAGCTTCAAAAAAATAACCTTGGACAAAAGAAACTAAATGCTCTATAAATAAAGGGGTGGTATAATCCACCCCTATTCTTTATGAAATGGGAGGGTTGTCTTTGAAAAGTATTTCCTATGATTTAAATGGTAGTACTCTTACTCATTATCTACATACCAATGAAATGCTATATGTTACCTCTTTGATAAACAAAGATACTCCTATCGATACCTTGTATGACTTAGTTGACTTATATGATATTGGTATCTCTTTTGAAGTAGAGATAGAAAAAAATCAAGAAGATCATACTCTTATTATGAAATATCAGCTGGAACAGGATTATTCATCGGTTACTTTTGCCAAAGATAGCTTATCTTCTATACAAAAACTTCAAGTTGCTCAAAATGTACTTAATTTGGGTAAATATTTTGAAAAAAACACTGAATTCGTTCTCGTAATGAGCCCTTTAAATATTTATATTCATGAAAAAAGCTTAACAGTTAAAGTACTTTATGTAGGAATTAAAGGGGCTATGCCTGTTACGGAAGAATTTTCAGGTTTACCTATTGATCAAGTAAAAAATCTACTTGGTTTTTTATTTCAGCTAAATGAAAAAATCTTTAGTACTCTATCAACACAAGAGCAGGTAGCAAATATCCAATTTAGACAAGCAGTTGATGAGGCAAAAGATTTTCATGAATTAGAGGAGATTATTCAAAAAGAACACGATTTGCAAAAAAAGTTATTGGAAATTAGACAACAAGAAGTAGCTAAGAAAAAAGAGGAGGAGGAGGAAGAAGACGAGGTAGAGGAAAGTATAGAAGAAGAGGAGGAAGCAAACCATAATCAACCTATAACTATTCCAACTGTAACTCCATCACCTAAAAAATATACAAAAATAATTGCAATTAGCATAGCTACTCTTCTAATAGGTGGAATTAGTTTCTACTTTGCTAAAAGCTATCTATTTCCTTCATCTCAAGCTAATCCACAGGAAAATCATTTCGAAAAAGGAAAAAATTTAGTAGCTGCACAATTATTTGATGAAGCAATCCAACACTTTGATAAGGTTGACTTTAAAAAGCTTACGAAAGATCAGTTACAGATTGTTTTATCCGCCTATATCAATGCCAATAAGCCACAAAGAATTATTGATTTACAACCAAACCTCGTTGATGATGTTCTTGATTTTTATATTAAGGACAGTAATTTTGAGGCTATTAAAAAACTAAAATCGAACCATTTATTAATACAATTTGAACAAGCAGTTATTAAAGATGATCGTAAAACCATACTTTCCCTCATCAATAAACTTTCACCTAAACAACTAGATCAAAGACGTATTTTTTTAATCGCTTTTACTTATATGAAGGAACATGACTTCAATCAAGCTCTAGAGTTTGTTAAAAAACACAAAGAGAAAAAGTTTGAAGTAGTTCTTTCCCACATTCAAAAAAATGACTACACTAAAGCTTTTGAACAAGCTAAACTACAAAAATCGAAGTTTTTAATGCAAATCGTTAAGGAAAAGGAAATGGAGTATATTTCCAAATCAAACATATCGATTACTGAAAAGCGTACCAAAATTAATGCAATTAAAAAAGAAATTGAATCCTTAAAAAAAGAAATAATAAAATAAAGAAATACCCCGAATCCACCATTCTTTGGGGAATCGGGGTATTTCTTTATTCAGCCGCACCTATATTTTCTCTATGTTCTTCTGAAGACATTAAAGAAACAGGACGTGCAGGTGTAAAGGTGGAAATTGCATGTTTATATACCATTTGCTGTTTTCCTTCACTGTCGATAATGATGGTAAAGTTATCAAATCCTTTAACCACACCTCGAAGTTGATAACCATTTACTAAATAGATCGTTACTGGTACTGATTCTTTGCGGATCTGATTGAGAAATGTATCTTGAATATTAATGGTCTGTTTCAATGTCTGTACCTGCCTTTCGACTATTATTTTCATGGATAACATACAAATAATCTCAGGACCTACTTTTCTACTATTTTTCTATGTAACTCCTCCTATGTATTTTTACATTACTTAACTTTATTCTCTATAGCGTGGGAACTTTCCTGCTACAAGTTGTTGAATTTCAGTATAGACTGGGTTTTGCATTACGTCAAACCAATGGATCTCTGGAATCCTACGAAACCAAGATAATTGACGTTTTGCAAACTTTCGCGTTCCTCTTTTGATCGATTCGATAGCCTCCTCCAATGTGATATCGCCATCGAGGTAACTTATGATTTCTTTATACCCGATTGCCTGTATCGAAGTCAAACCATCATGATACCCTTTTTCTTTTAGTTGCTTTACTTCTTGTATAAGCCCTTGTTCGATCATCTGATCAACTCGCTGATTGATCCTGTCGTATAGGAGATCACGTGGCATAGTGAGACCAATCCATAGCAAATTATAAGGAGAAGTTTTTCTTTTTTTTTGATCAGAAAATCGTTTACCAGTTTCGTGATAGACTTCAAGTGCACGTATAATTCTTCTTCGATCATTCGGATGAAGACGACTCGCTGTTTCTGAGTCTACTTCTTGTAAACGCTGATAAAGTACCATATTTCCTTCTCGTTCAGCTAAGTTGATCAGTTCGGATCGATATGCTCGGTTTTCGGAAACTTTCGGCATATGATATCCATGTGTAATTGATTCTACATATAAACCCGTTCCTCCTACTAGCATAGGAAGATGACCACGCTGATAAACATCCCAAATCGCTCTCTCAGCTAACTGTTGAAATTCCTGTACAGAAAAAGAGGTATCTGGATATATCAGATCAATCATATGATGAGGAATTTCTCTACGTTCTTGAGCCGTAGCTTTAGCTGTGCCAATATCCATCTCCTTATAAACTTGCATCGAATCTCCTGAAATGATTTCTCCCGTAAACTCTTTGGCTAACTTTAAGCTAAGTGCGGTTTTCCCTACTGCTGTGGGCCCTACAATAACCAGTAAATCTGGATTCACCACGCTCCCTCCCTCGGTTTAATTATTCCCCAGGCATAGTTGGAAGCCTCTTTTACCACTTGAAAGCCCAAGCGTTCAAATTCTCCACTTACGACTCGCTCTTTCAATAGTACTGCTTTACGTGCTACACGCAATGCCTCCTTAACTGCCCATTTATTTAGAGGGGCTGGGTTTGCTAATGGTTTTAGTGCTTGCATCGCTGCTGATTCTTTTACAGTTTGTCGAAACATTGGATCAAAGCAAACAATATCGTATGAGCAATCAGGACTTTCTCTGAGATAAGAATCATAGTCAGCTTGGACTACTTCAATTCGTCTCATCGCTTCATTAACCGGTTTACGTTTACTATCATAAGTCTTAAGACCATGCTGTACAATGGCTGCTATAGCCGGTTCGCTTTCTAAACCAACCACTCTTCCTTGCTCACCAACAACAAAAGAAGAGACAATGGCATCCGCTCCCATACCTAGAGTACAGTCTAAAATATGATCCCCTTGTTCCATGCCTGAGCTTTGGATGAATGAGTCAGGCATTCCCTTTATTAAATGTTTTATTCGTAGTATGGACATATTTGGATGAAAAAAGAACACATGTCCTTGGATATCTTCATATCGCCATTCTTGCTTAGTTACAATACATGCCTTCTCTTGGTGTAACTCACTAAATAATTCGTTTAAAGAGGCTCGCTTTCGCTCAATGAAAGGAACCCCTAACTTGGAAGCTAGAGTCCTGGCCTCTCTAATCTGCTTAGGTGTTGGGTTAAAAGATGTTGTCACAAACAATGCTTACATCACTCGCTTAAACATTTTTTCTAGTTCATAGGTCGAAAAATGCACAAAAATCGGTCGTCCATGAGGACACGTAAAAGGATTATGACACCCTTTTAACTCCATAAGCAAATGTTCCATCTCATCTTGTCTTAGATGGCGATTTGCTTTGATGGCTGCTTTACAAGCCATCATCTTAGCACTTTCATCACGAAGTCGAGCTGTATCTACTTTTCCATTCTCTTTGAGCCACTCGATGATTTCATAGATAATCTCTTCTTCACTTTCTTTAGGAAACCAATGAGGATAAGAGCGAATAATAAAGGTAGTTCCTCCAAAGTGTTCGATCTCTACTCCCCAGTCTCTTAAATAAGATTGATAGGCTTCTAATATTTTTGCCTCAGATGCTGTACACTCCATCGTTATTGGAATGAGTAAAGACTGTTGACGGTGATTTTTCTCACCTAACTTTTGAGAAAATCGTTCATAATAAATTCGTTCATGGGCTGCATGCTGATCTAATAAATAAAATCCATCCTCCGCTTGTGCCACGATATACGTACCATGAACTTGCGCTAGCGGCATGATATCTGGAAGACGATTTAAATCTGATACTTTCTCCTTGGCACGAACCAACTCTTGATCAATACTCATTTCAAACCATGAAGAAGATGGCTCTTTAACCACTTTTGATTGTTTTGCTTCTATTATGGCAGAATCATCCACCGTTTTTTCTTGTAACTCTTTTTTTATTTGGACCGATGCCTCACGTATCTCTTGTGTGGCTGGTGATTTCTGAATATATGCTGATTCATTATGCAATGACGTCATCTGATTCATCTTTTTGGGAACAGGTGCAGCTAAATCAAGCCGTTCCTGGACTGTAACTGTTTTTTCATTTTTACGCTCCCAAGGACTGGTCGCTTGAGGAACAAATGTCTGTTTAACAAATGTCTCTTGAAGTCCTCGTTGAATCAATTCACAGCAATCTTTTTCTTTACTTAATCTCACTTCCAGCTTAGCAGGATGTACATTGACATCGACCAATTTCGGATCCATCTCAATATGTAAAGCACCAATGGGATAACGTCCTGACGGGAGTAATGTTCCATAGGCATGTAGGATAGACTGAGTAATAGGGATACTTCGGACAAAACGACCATTTAAAATCAGGGTAATATAGGAACGACTTGCTCGTGTAATCTCAGGTTTACTAAAAAATCCTTTTATCCCAAAATCCATATTGTCAATTTGAATCGGCATCATCTTACTTGCGACTTGCTTTCCATATAAAGCATATAAAACATGTAGTAACTTACCGTCTCCTGAAGTTCGAAAAAGCTCACGTTGTTGATGACTTAAAGTGAAAGAAATATGGGGATGAGCAAGTGCCATTCTTCCAACAACATCTGCAACATGTCCGACTTCTGTATTCACTGTCTTAAGGTACTTTAAGCGGGCAGGTGTATTATAAAATAAGTCTGTTACAACCACATCCGTTCCGCGAGGACGAGAGGTGGATTCGACACTTTTTTCCTCTCCTCCTTCCATTTGAATCGAGGTGGCTAACTGGGAAGGATCATGGGAAGTGGTAAGCGTTACACGAGCAACAGAAGCGATACTAGGCAAAGCTTCACCTCGAAAGCCTAATGTACGAATCGCAAATAAATCCCGTTCTTTTTTTAATTTACTTGTTGCATGACGGGCAAAAGCTAATTTAGCATCTTCAGGCTCCATTCCCACGCCATTGTCCGTAACCCGGATTCGAGATATGCCACCTTCTTCCAGTTGGATGGTTATTTGAGTTGCATGTGCATCAATTGCATTTTCGACGAGCTCTTTCACAATGGATGCTGGACGCTCCACCACCTCACCTGCAGCAATTTGGTTTGCTACATGATCATCTAATATGGCGATATTGCCCATAACAGTCTCCCCCCTTTAAGTTCAACCAGAGCTAGCTGAAAACCCTCTGGTTAAGATGATATCTATCAATCTCTGTCTATTTTAGCTTTTGCTGAAGTTTGAGTAGAAATTGCATGGTATCCAGTGGTGTTTGGTTCATCAGATCACAACTGCGTATCGCTTCTAAAACTTCTTGCTCAGCCGAAGATTTAGGGTTTTCTTCTATTTTCTTCACTTCATCTTGTGACAAATAATCGAATAATGTCAGTTGTGTTCCTTCTGGTTTTTGTAATAGAGTGGTAGAGGAAGCCGCTAAGGAAGTTGCTGCTACTTCAGCTTGTCCACTTTCTAATTCTTGTAAGATCTCTCTGGCCCGATGAGTTACTTCTTTAGGCAAACCTGCTAACTCTGCTACATGAATTCCATAACTCCGATCTGCCCCACCTGGGACAATACGATGTAGAAATACAACTTTCCCATCTTCTTCCCTACATTCAGCATGTACATTAAAAACCCGTGTTAACTCTTCTTCCAAACGAGTTAATTCATGATAGTGAGTAGAAAACAAGGTTTTAGCTTGTACATGATGATGAATATACTCGACAATTGCATGAGCAAGAGCCATCCCATCATAGGTGGAAGTCCCTCTCCCTACCTCATCTAACAAAATTAAACTACGTGGTGTTGCTTCTTTTAATGCATGGCAAGTTTCGACCATCTCTACCATGAAGGTACTCCGTCCACCTACTAAATCATCAGCTGCTCCAATTCGAGTGAAAATACGATCGACTAAAGCAATCTCAGCATGATCCGCGGGAACAAAGCTACCAATCTGAGCCAAAATTGTAATTAAAGCTACTTGACGCATATAAGTACTTTTTCCTGCCATGTTTGGACCCGTAATTAAGAGAATTTGCCGATCTTGTGCATTTAACTTTACATCATTGGCGACAAAACTACTCTCTTCCGATACAGCTTCAACAACAGGATGACGTCCTGCCTCAATAAGTAAATGATCTTGCTGATGCACAATCGGACGAACATAGCGATAGGTTTTTGCTACTTTGGCAAAAGCATGTAAAACATCCAATGAAGCTACCCATTCAGCAACCGATTGAATCCGTTGAACCTCTCGGGAAATATGATTACGTACTTGCACAAATAAATCATATTCTAATTCGACTGATTTCTCTGAGGCATTTAAAATCAATTGCTCTTTTTCTTTTAACTCAGGGGTAATAAAACGCTCTGCATTCGCCAATGTTTGTTTACGAATGTATCGCCCCTCTGGAATATTACGTAAATTGGATTTTGTTACTTCAATATAGTAACCAAACACACGATTATATCCAATCTTTAGTGACTTAATCCCTGTTGCCGCTCGCTCTTTTTGCTCTAATTGAGCAATCCAATTTTTACCATTTTTTTGAATTTCCCTGATTTCATCTAACTTTTGATGAAAGCCTTCTCGGATAATTCCTCCTTCTTTTGTTGTAATCGGAGGTTCATCGACGATGGCCTGTCCAATTAATTCGCATATATCATGACAGTCATCAAGCCATTTTTCGATTTTTTGTAAATGTTGGCAGGAAGAGCTTTTTAACAACTCTTTAAGTGAAGGGATTACTTGTAAGGAACGTTTTACTGCATTAAGATCTCTAGCATTCGCTGATCCATAGGCAATTCGTGTTGCCAGCCGCTCTAAATCATAGACTTGTTTTAATAAGTCATGCATTTCTTCTAAGAATAGGAAGTCCTCCAAAAATGCTGCTACAATATCTTGACGCTGCTGAATTTCTGGAATGGATAGTAGAGGCTTATCCAGCCATTTTTTTAATAAACGACTTCCCATTGCTGTTGCTGTTCGATCCAACATCCAAAGTAAGGAGCCACGTTTTTTTCCTTCACCTAGTGTTAGTGTAAGTTCTAAATTACGACGTGCCACATCATCAAGCATCATAAACTGTTTAGCATCATAATATTGAAGCCGATGCAAGTGGCCCAGAGAGCGTTTTTGGGTTTGTTTTAAATACGCATACAGCAAAGCTAGACCTTGTTTTCTTACTTGAGTTGTACATATTTGTGTATACCTTGAGAATTGCTGCTGCAATACTTCTTCATCCAAATTTTCAAGTGAAAACGGTGTTACCACTGCTTTTATTCGCATTTTTAGTGATTGAACTAGTTGTTGTTGGTGAAACAGATGCTGATCCAATACCACTTCTTTCGGTGCATAAGTAGATATTTCGTCTAGTAAAAAGTCGAGAGAATGATTGATTTCTGTTAAATGACACTCACCTGTTGATAAATCGCTTGCCACAAGTGCATAAGACCCTTCTGTCTCTGTTATTACCAATAAAAAGTTGTTTTCCTGTTCGACTAACATATTCTCTTCAATAATCGTACCTGGGGTAATCACACGGACAACTTCCCGTTTTACAACACCTTTCGCCACAGAAGGATCTTCAACTTGTTCACAAATAGCCACTTTATAGCCCTTTTGAATCAATTTTTCAATGTATGATTGAGCAGAATGATAGGGAACCCCACACATAGGGATTCGTTCATTTCCACCCCCATCTCTTCCAGTTAATGTTATCTCCAACTCTTCTGCCGCTTTTTTCGCGTCATCAAAGTAGGGTAAGTACTCGGCGCCTTACTATATTTCTATAGCAGGTTTCCCAGAACTCCCCTCCGAACCGTACTTACACCTCTCAGCGTATACGGCTCTCCACCTATCTTGATCTAGCTTCTCCCTTAAATATCAATTTCATGAAAAGCATACACAGAACTAGCATTTTTCACTTTTTCTGTTGGGGATTCAAGTTTCGAACTGGGAATACATCTACCATACTGTCGGTAATCACTTTTTTTCGTCTTTTAAATCCTCCATGATAAAGAATAGAACTTCGTCCTTTGATAGATGAGTCAGTCACTGTAAAAAGACCATCTCGGCGATATTTTCCCATGATCTTTCGAACAGAGGTATTGTATTTACAAGCCAAAGTTTTAGCTAAACTTTGTTGCATAATGTAATAAAAATGACGTAATACTGTTACATTGTTTGCTAATTGATAGTATCGGTATATCCCCTTGATTTCTTGATTGTATACCTGAAGTATTCTTGTATCCTCCAAATTTACTAAGTCGGTTCTGTGTATCGCTTTCCATTGATTATTCGAATCGACCTTAAGGACATTGAGGCTTCTCAATTTTCCTATCCATTTTTCTTTAGGAACATATAATTTTATCTTTCTTGTTTGCCCCTCTTCCCTTGTACACTTCAGTTGATATCCCAAAAAATGAACTGCTTTTTTAGCATGGACAATCTGTACATCCTTCAGAGATAGTTTAAGCTTCTCATGACAGAAATGAATCAGCTTATCTTTTACTGTTTCTGCATCTTTTTTACTTCCAATGACTCCAATCAAATAATCATCAGCATACCGAGTATAAAATAACTGCTTATCATTCGGATTTTTATGAACATCCATTGTCTCATAGGAATGCTTAAGCTCAGATACAAAGGTATCTAATTGGTGAAAGTAAATATTAGCCAAAATCGAGCTTAGTACTCCTCCTAGTGGCGTACCACTATATGTTTGGTGATATTTCCATTCATACAAATAGCCTGCTTTCAAACATTGATAGATAAGCTGAATAAACTTCTCATCTTTAACCTTTCGCCTTAATAAATGGATTAACAGATGTTGATCCATTTGTTCGAAACATCCTTGGATTCCACCCAAAATAAACCACTTTACATTGGTGAAGGTACTTTGTACTTCTGTAAGCGCAGTATGGCAACTACGTTTGGACCTGAAGGAATGAGAGTGATCAGAAAAGGTGCCTTCATAAATTGCAACGAGTAACATCCGTATGATTTCAAGTACCAGTTGATCCTCCAAAACGCCATTTTGCTTTGAAACAGGCTGTAGCCTATACGTCTGATCCTTAAGCTTTCTAATAACTCGGTCGATTCGTTCCTCAAAATCTCTTTTTCTATCAATGGGTATTTTTCGGTATGCATGTTTAGAGAGTAGGTTTTGATAAGCCAACATGTAAAATTCTTTATTATATAAATTTCGATACAATCTTTCATAATGATACAAGGGGTTATTTGATTTAGAAGCTAGATTGTTTAATACAATTTCAGGACTTCTCAAGAGCCTCTCGCTCCTTCCCAAATGGTATTAAACCCGATAGGCTATTCTCCTTCGCCATGTACTAGGCTTTCCCTAGCTCCGACTACTATGAGAATTCCGTTACCCTATGGGATTTTCAGTGTCCTCGTCACATAGCCATTTAAAGGCGCTCCCACTTAGGTAATCCCCGTTTAGCCTCTTAGAGACAAGCCTACTGTGATATCGGATGGGTCGTTCACCTTTTATCTCTGATTGAGATTGTGTAGTCCCAAGACGCTCCAATAGCTGTCATGTTTTTATACAGCTATCTTAGGACTATATGACGTTTCTAGCTACCTTTCGTCATAGACTACGCTCAGTCCACTTAGGCTAACCTTCAAGCAGTTTAGCTTTCATCCTTGTTCACAGCATTTCGTCTCGCCATTCAGTCGTGGCGTGATAGCTCGCCAACTTATGACTTTACCAACATGCTACACTCCCCTTTAGGTTTCCCTGCCGGATAAGTTGGTTGACGATAGGTATGATGCGTCTTGTACCTACTGCTTTGCCAAAGCAGATTCTCTAAGAGCCCTTACGGGCGCACAAACATCTCGTAAAAGTCACCTAAACGAAAAAATAAAAAGGCATCGGAGTATTGTGCCTTAATCGACAAGTATTGTTGTATCATCGGAGTATATTTAGCCAATTTCTCTTGCCTCCGTATTCAAATTAAATTCAACTTATTTTAACATGGTCATAAATCATGGAACAAGTAAGCCTATTTACGATTTTTTCAAAGTAAACGGAGGTACTCTCCAATATCTTCTTATATCCCTTGTTTCACTCCAAGAATTACCGGAGACAATAAAGCGATAAAATCCATCTAAAAATTTTTTATATCGTTCATAGTTATCGAGACGCTCCAGATCAGCCCATAAAACCTCAAACCATTTTCGTAAGGTTTCTTTTTCTCCAGCATAATACGCTTTTTGGACTTCTGGATCACTTAGCGGATCTAGTTGTAATTGATCATAATGAGCTGCAATCAGTTTTGCTAGTGCAAATACACCTTTGGTTAGTGTTGGTGAAACCAACCAGCTCGGTAAAGTGCGATATTCAAAACCTCCATGTTCTTGGAAACGAAAGTCTCCCAAAAAACCATATTGAGGCCTTCTCTTTCTACTACTTTGCGTATCTTCTACTATTACAAAAGGTAAAGCTAAGTAGTTATCAAAAGCTCTAAGCATTTTAAAATTGGGTTGAATTCCGCTAAAGTGGATATGCCCTCCTAGCGGAAACCCTTGATATGGCATCGAACCTGCTAACCATTTGGATGAAATATGTTCCATTTTTTTGGCTGCATAATATAAACTTTGGTAAATCCGTACTACCAATACCTGCGGGTCTGTCGAGGGACTAGGACGAATCTCCGCTACTGGCTTATTTGAACGATTTTGCCCAATCCAAATGGCATCATATCCGACTTTCCCATTCCTCGGAAAATAGCGAGAGGCAATCAGTAAGTTTCCTTTTTTTGATAACATGACAAATTCCGGATCAGCTCCAAGTACAATCCGATCGATTAAAGTGGTAGGCGTTGCAATTAATTTGGTATACTCCCCTACAGCTCGAATATAAGCTGCTTCCATCTCATCATTTAATTGAGGATGGGGAATCACTTTCATGATTCCAAGATGTCTTCCTGCCCCTACACCACAAATAACGACTCCATAGTCTAAGCCGAGGGCATAGATCGCACGAATCGCCAGCATCTGTACTTTTTTTACTTCCTTACTGGAATCATGTGTAGGTACACGTTGGTAACTTAGACGACGTGGTTTCTTTATAGATGGTGTCCATACACTTTGTTGTTTGGAGCGATATATCGTAATCACATGTGTTTGAAACACACAAAGAATATATTCCCTTAATGTACGTGTATGCTTATATAAAGAGACACCATGAAGCTCAAGCAATTCATCCCTTTGCTTCACATCTCGCAAACGATCAACGTGTTCTGGTTGGTTTAAGATAAGCATCGACTTAGAGACAAGGCTAAGCTCTGGAGCCTCTAATTGAATGGTTGATGCTAATCTTCGTTCTTTTGTAATAATGACTTCACGAAGCCTATCCTCATTATAAATCGGAATCGATGGTAGGGTGACGGCTCCCATTAAACCTTTCCCCTTTCTACCGTACCAACATGTTTCATTATTCTTCTGTTATGTTATGTTCTATATGGGAAAATGGTTAGCTAAAAGAAAAAAGAAGGCATTCGCCTTCTACTACCTAGTCATCCAAGTCATCAATAATCAAATCGGGATCGAGATCATCATAGGCTTCTTGTTCTTCTGGGGAGTATGACATCATCTCTTTGTCATCTGCTTCTGCATATTCTAATGGATAAACAGGAACACAAATTTTTGTTTCTCCTACCATCTCGACGACAAACTCTTTTTCTACACGAACAACTACTAAATCAGACTGTGCTGCGATGGATGCTTCCACACAATTAGGAGCTTGCGTAGCGGTTGCACTTACTTGAAGGGTAGCTTCTCGTGTATTACGGTCATAGTAGCCTAAGGGGACTTGCTCTACATAGTGTACAGTTTCTTTAACCACATCGGTTTTAGTATTCCCTTTAGTAGAATACCATATATTTATATCATAGCTACCACGAACTTCAACTACTTCCCCTATCTTATCACTTTCATACTTGTGGTTAATAATCCATGCCCCTAAAATGTTATAAATATTATCCGGCGGATGAATTGTATGGGTTGCCTGAGAAAATTTCCGACCTTTTCCACATACAGCCTTGGTAATAATCTGACGATAGTCGACACCTCTATCTCTATATGGCACGTTATTCCCTCCTCCAGTAATGGTTCAATAACAAATGTATGCAGGGCATTTGCCTTAGGTGCAAATACCCAGAAAAGTTTTTTAGAGGAAAAGAATAAAATCAGGAATTAGTAGATAATAACAGTAGCTTTATTACAGGGAAAACCACTTTCTTCCGAAGACATCAATCCCCTTTAAAGAAATATTCCTTCAAAAAAAGGGAACTTGTTTATTCATTTACAAATACAAAAGCTGATAAGGCATGGTGATCTTTTAATGAGACTTGAAAACAAAGTAGCGATCATAACAGGGGCGGGTACAGGAATCGGTAAAGAAACAGCATTATTATTTGCAAGAGAAGGAGCGAAAATCGTCATTACTGACATAAACGAAGACTCCGGCAATCAAGCGGTCAAAGACATTCAATCACATGGAGGAGAAGCGATCTTTATTCGTCTTGATGTGAGCAAAGAAGAAGATTGGAAAAAGGTTACGGAGAAAACGATTCATTCATTTGGAAAAGTAGATATCCTATTCAACAATGCTGGAATTTATATTATTAAACCACTTGCAGAGATTCAATTAGAAGAATGGAATCGTCTGATGTCAATTAATGTGACTGGTGTATTTTTAGGAATGAAACACATTATGCCTCTTATGGCTAAACAAAAAAAAGGGTCTGTTATTAATGCATCATCTATCGCTGGTTTAATGGGTGCACCTGGTCATGTTCTTTATGGGGCAAGCAAAGGGGCGGTACGGATCATGACAAAAGATGCAGCCATTGAATATGCACCAACTGGCGTTCGAGTTAATTCCATCCATCCAGGATATATCGATACTGGAATGGCAGAATATGCTTCTAAAGTTACGGGTAGTACAAAAGATGAATTAGGGAAGGAATTTCCTATGGGGCGTCTAGGCACTGTCAAAGATGTAGCGAATATGGTTCTTTTCTTAGCGTCAGACGAATCATCCTATACGACAGGTGCTGAGTTTGTGATCGATGGTGGCGCAACTGCACGTTAATGGCACTAATGTTTGCTCACTCTCAATAGAAATGGAGATAATTTACAATGAAATTAACCAAATAAAGTAGCAATTATAACTGGAGGAGCAAGTGGAATCGGTAAAGCAACCGTTCAATTATTTGTAGAAGCAGGAGCGAAAGTGGTCATCGCAGACTTTTCTGAACATGGACAAGAATTATCCAAACAATTGAATACAGATGGCTATGATACTTTATTTCTCAAAACAGATGTAACAAAAGAAGAAGAAGTCAAACATATGATCACAGAAACCGTTAAACAATATGGAAAACTGGATATTATGTTTGCAAACGTTGGAATTGCCAACGATAACGTTGCCCATGAGCTAACTTTTGAACAATGGAAACGAACTATAGATATCAATTTATCGGGGGTTTTTCTCTCCAATAAATATGCAATTGAACAAATGCTTAAACAAGGGAAGGGAGGAGTCATCGTTAACTCGGGGTCCATTCATAGTTATGCAGGGAAAAAAGGGGTAACAGCGTATTCCTCTGCTAAAGGGGGAGTGAAGCTATTAACACAAACATTAACTGTGACTTATGCAAAAGAAGGAATTCGTGTGAATGCTGTATGTCCTGGATATATTGATACGCCATTAATTGCGGGCGCGGATACCGAGATGAGGCAACATTTAATAAACCTTCATCCCCTCGGACGTCTTGGAAAACCCGAAGAAGTAAAAAGCTGTCTTATTTTTAGCTAGTGACGATGCTTCTTTCATCACAGGAACCAGCTTACTTATCGATGGCGGTTATACTGCACAATAATAATTGGTTCTTACTATATGAGACAGAGGATCAAACACTTTTGCTTTTGATATAAGGGAAATATGTCGACGAGCTTGATATTTCGTTCAAAAACTCCCAGTATCCATTTATAACAGATACTGGGAATCATTTTAACTACTTTTGCATCCACATGGACCTCCATGCCCACATCCACTTAGCACTTCGCCACCTGTTTCAACATGGATTTTTTTAGATACTGTATCAGCAACTACTTGCTGGATGGTTTGTAATAGCTCGTTGACATCCACTTGAGCTTGTTGATATTCCCGAACGATAGGCAAATTATCAAGGTCTTGTTGTAGTTGATCGAGTTCTTGTTCCAAACGCTTAAGGTGTTCCATCTTTTTGTAGTGCTTTGCGTGAACCCATTCTTTTTGTTTCTTTTTAATCGCATCGATCAAATCATGAACGGTCTCACTTTGGTTCACTTGCTGTTCAGCGAGCCGAAACCGTTGTACTTCTGCGTAATTTTGCAAGCGATCAGCAAATTGTCGAGCCAAATGAATGATTGGATGATCTGTCATTGTGGTTGGCATCATTACATCCCCACCTGCATCATTGGTTCTTCAACCCATTCACCATTTAATGTCCACGTTTGAGGTTCGGTAATTTTTACATATACCAATTGTCCAATCAAATGTTTAGGACCACGGAAGTTAACTAATTTATTGGTTCGAGTACGTCCAGAAAGAACTTCCGAGTTTTTCTTACTCTCTCCTTCAACTAAAACTTCAAGAACTTCCCCACGCAAAGCTTCATTCTTCCGACGTGCTATCTCATTGACTACCTCGTTTAACTGCTGTAATCGTTCTTTTTTCACTTCCATCGGAATATCATCTTTCATTTTTGCTGCTGGGGTTCCTTCTCGTGGAGAGTAAATAAACGTATAAGCTGAATCATATTCCACTTCTTTAACAAGAGTTAGTGTTTCTGCAAATTGCTCATCCGTTTCACCAGGGAAACCAACGATAATATCCGTTGTTAATACTACATCAGGGATCGCTTTTTTAATTTTTCTCACCAATTCAAGATATTGTTCACGCGTATACTTCCGTGCCATTAACTTGAGTACTTCAGAACTACCTGATTGCACAGGTAAATGAATATGCTCTACTAAATTACCACGTTTCGCTAAAACTTCAATTAAGTGATCATCGAAATCACGTGGATGGCTTGTGGTAAAACGAACACGTGGAATACCGATTTTATGCACATCATCCATTAAGTCCCCAAAGCGATAGTCGATATCCTTAAAATCTTTTCCATAAGCATTGACATTTTGACCGAGTAAGGTGACTTCTTGATATCCCTTACGTGCAAGTTCACGGATCTCATTTAGCACATCTTCAGGACGACGACTTCTCTCTTTCCCACGAGTATATGGCACAATACAGTAGGTACAGAATTTGTCACAACCATACATAATATTTACCCAAGCACGTAAACCATCACTACGCACTTTGGGTATATTTTCAACAACGTCTCCTTCTTTAGACCATACTTCGATGACCATCTCTTTACTATATAGAGCATTTTGTAACAGATAAGGTAGACGATGAATATTATGCGTACCAAATACTAAATCTACATGTTGATAACTTTTTAAAATACGGTTCACCACTGATTCTTCTTGAGACATACAACCACATACACCAAGAATTAAATCGGGTTTTTCAAGCTTTAGTTGCTTTAATCGACCAAGTGTACCAAACACTTTATCTTCTGCGTTTTCTCGAATAGCACAGGTATTGAGTAAAATAATGTCGGCTTCTTGCTCCTGATCTGTTGCTTCATAACCCATTTGCTCAAAAATCCCTGCAATTGTCTCACTATCGTGGACATTCATTTGACAACCATAAGTTTGAATCATGTAGCGTTTATTTTTTCCGACTTCACGCATGTCTTCAGGAATTTGTTCAAATTGTAGTACTTGAATATCTTCTTTGCCCCGTTTTTTGGCAGCTTTTAGATCGGGAGCCACAAAATATTGACTAAAATCCTTGGTTTTGGTAGCCATTGCTTTCACACCTTCCTACACTTGCAAATCTACGATCCATCTATTTTAATCACTTTACTTTCATAAAAAAATGCTTTCGTTGACCTATCCGATTTGTATTTAGTTTTTTTGATGGGAATGATCTATCAATTTCCTCGATCTTTTCTTATATATACATACTCTCTGCAATTTATAGATTATACATCAAATATCAATCTTTCGCAATGAAGAAGGTTAAAGGAATTACGGTAAATAATAAGGCTAAATTAATCATAAAAAACCAGATAGGAAATTCTCCTATCTGGCTCATTTTATCCTATATTTTCTTCTTTTTCATCTTTCCAGCATTCTACATTTTCTAATCCTTTAATCCGACTAGCATAAAATACAGGATCTTTACCTTGCTTTCTTTGTTCTAAATAATCTTTTAGTGCAGCAAAGGCAACTCTACCTAGCAGGGTGATCGCAATTAAGTTTGTAATTGCCATAAGAGCCATAAATAAATCGGCTAAATCCCAAACCAACTGGACTTTTGCCATTGATCCCCACAATACCATGACAATGACAGCGACTCGGTAGACAAAAAGCCAACCTTTACTTTCTTTAATAAATTCAATATTCGTTTCACCATAATAATAGTTCCCTATTAGTGAAGTGAACGCAAAGAACAGAATAGCAATGGTAACAAAACCAGGTGCCCATGCACCCATTTGTGTAGCCAAAGCATTTTGTGTTAATTGGATACCTTCTAATTTGCTATCCAATTGGTTACCAGAAAATAGAATAATCAATGCGGTTGCACTACATACTAACAATGTATCTGTAAAAACACTTAATGCTTGGATAAATCCTTGCTTTACTGGATGAGTCACTTCTGCTGTGGCTGCAGCATTTGGTGCACTTCCCATTCCTGCTTCATTAGAAAATAAACCTCTTTTTATACCTTGTAAAATAGCAGCTCCTACTCCTCCGCCAAATGCGGCTTCAAGTCCAAAAGCATTTTTAATGATTAATGTAAATACAGTCGGGATCTTATCATAATTCATAATGATGATATAAAGAGCAACGAGAATATAAGCAACTGCCATAAATGGAACAGTAAGTTCAGCCGCTTTCGCAATTCTTTTTACACCACCAAAGATAATCACCGCCAACAAAATAGTAATAGCGATCCCTACATAGACTCGATCAATATGAAAGGCAGTGTTAAATGCGAGGGTTAACGTATTTGCCTGAACGGAATTAAATACAAGTCCAAAACAAAAAGTAATTAAAATAGCAAAAATGATTCCCATCCAACGAGCATTTAATCCCTTTTGCATATAATAGGCAGGCCCACCACGATATACATCTTTATCTTTAACTTTATAAATTTGAGCTAGTGTGCTCTCTACAAAAGCAGAAGCACTTCCAAGAATAGCAATTAGCCACATCCAAAATACAGCACCAGGACCTCCTAGTGAAATAGCCATAGCAACCCCAGCTAAATTTCCTACCCCTACTCGTGATGCAGTACTAATACAAAATGCTTGAAATGAGGATACCCCTTTTTTACCTTTTACAGAGGCACCAATCCCATCTCCCATTAAGCGAATCATTTCACCTATATTCCGAATCTGTACAAACCGAGTGCGAAGTGTAAAATAAATTCCTAGTAAAACAAGTACATAGACTAATAGTTTCGACCAAAGAAAATCATTAAGCAGTGTGATTATTTTTTCTAAATGTTCTATAAACAATAAACTATCTCCTTTCTATTAAAATCGAACTATATTATAGTATATTATTAAAACATGTTATACTACTAAATAATAATTTCTATTTCTAATAAAATCCATGATGTAATAAAAAATAGAGAATTTAACTAAATAAATGTATATTTTTAAATATTATGACTATTTTTATACTCTTGTGATCCTGTTCCATTATAAAAAAGGTGTTCCTTCTTTTATCGTTTGGAAAGAAGAAACACCTTTTTCTTTTTTATTTAATGTACTTGTTTATTTGGCCAAGTAGCTCCGGCTTCAGCAGCTTTGCGAAGCCATTTTCCAGCTTCTTCAATATTTCGATCCATCCATTTTCCTTCAATTAATAATTCTCCCAATCGCTTCATCGCATCAACATCTCCGGCTTCAGCGGCTAAACGAAGCCATTTTACGCCTTCAACTGCATCTTGTTTTAAACCATCACCGTCAAGCAATCGATTTGCTAGTAAACTCATTGATGTTGGTTCACCTGCTTCAGCTGCTCGTCGAAGCCACATCTCCCCTTCAGATGGATTAAATTGAACTCTTTCACCTTCGAGTAGAAGGCTTCCTAACAGACCCATGGCTGCTGGATTATCGGCTTTAGCTGCTTTTTCTAACCATTCGATCCCCTTCTCGAAGTCTTCTTCTCTTTCTCCATCGAAAATTAGCGTGCTTCCTAACATCCGCATAGAAATAGAGTCACCTGCAGCTGATGCTCTTTCTAACCATTTGATTCCCTCTTCGAAATCCTTTTCTAATATTTCTCCTTCAATATACAAATTACCTAAAACCCGCATCGCGATTATATCTTCTTGTTCAGCCGCTTTATACAACCATGCTTCTCCTTCTTCGATATCTCGTGGTAGGTTTTCTCCTTCAATGAGATAAATCCCTAAGTTCCGCATCGCTTCTGAATCACCGATCTCTGCTACTCGACGGAGCCAACCTTCTCCTTCAACTAAGTCTTGTGAAAGGAAATTTCCTTGAATGAGAAGATTACCTAAAATCCGAGCAGCAACTACATCACCCACTTCCGTTGCCTGACGGAGCCATGTTTCTCCTTCTTCAAGATTTTGCTCCAATATATCACCTTCTAATAGCTCAATCCCTAAAATGCGCATGGCGATCGCTTCTCCTGATCCAGCTGCTTGTCGGAGCCATTTTTCTGCTTCGATCGTGTTCTGCTCTAAGCAATCTCCAACAAGGAAACGATAGCCCAATAAGCGCATCGCTACTGTCTCCCCCATTTTTGCTGCTTGATAGAGCCACTTTTTTCCTTCTTGAACATCTTGTCTGATGATATTGCCTTCAATAAGGAGATCACCTAACATTCCCATAGCGATTGGTTCACCTAGCTCAGCTGCTTTCTTGAGCCATGCTTTTCCTTCTTGGACATCTGGCTGAATCATATTTCCTGCAATAAGTTGATAGCCTAAAATGCGCATCGCAATCAAATCTTCTCGTTCAGCCGCTTTACGAAGCCATTTTTCTCCTGCTTCGATATCTTTCTCTAAATTATCACCTTCTAACAGGGTAATCCCTAAAATGCGCATCGCTACGGGCTCTCCAGCCTCAGCTGCTCGATTAATCCACTTTTCTCCTTCTTGAATGTTTTGTTCTATCCAATCTCCCTCTAATAACAGATTTCCCAACATTCCCATGGCAATCGGCTCACCCGCTTCGGCTGCTTGTCGAAGCCATTTTTCTCCTTCTTGCCGATTGATCTGTACTAAACTTCCTTCCATGAGCCGATAGCCTAAAATGCGCATGAATACAGGATCTTGAGTTTCAGCCGCTTTACGAAGCCATTTCTCTCCCTCTTCTAGGCTTTGTTCTACAATTTCTCCCTCTAAAAATAAATCGCTTAGGATAGACATGGCGATCGTTTCGCCTGCTTCGGCTGCTCTTTTAAGCCACTTTAAACCTTCTTCAATATCTTGCTCTAGTTTCTCCCCATGAACGAGATGATTACCCAACATCCCCATAGCGGTTGGTTCTTCGGCTTGTGCAGCTCGACGAAGCCATCTTTCTCCTTCTTCGACATTTTGCTCTAAATTTCTTCCATGTAATAGATCATTTCCCAACATGCGCATGGCAGTGACTTCTCCCAATAGTGCAGCCTGCCTTAGCCAACTTTCTCCTTGCGCTATATCTTGCTTTAAAATTTGCCCTTCAAGCAGAAGTTCTGCTAAAATGCGCATCGCAATAGGATCTCCAGCATCTGATGCAAAGCGGAACCATTTTTCTCCTTCTTCTATATTTTGATTTAAGACATCTCCTTCCATCAGCTCGATAGCTAGTAAGCGCATCGCTATGGGCTCTCCTGCTTCAGCTGCTCGACGAAGCCATAGCTCCCCTTCTACGATATTTTTTTCTAATCCATCTCCAGAAAGTAGTCGATAACCCAACATGCGCATCGCTACTGTTTCATGCGCTTCAGCTGCTTGTCGAAGCCATCTCTCACCATTTTCTCTGTCGGGTTTTAACAATTCTCCTTCAAGCAGAATATCTCCTAAAACACCCATTGCAATGACCTCTTCCGCTTCAGCTGCTTTACGGAACCATTTTTCTCCTTCTTCAATATCTTGGGATAAAACATCTCCGGTTAAAAGTCGATAGCCTAAGATCCTCATAGCTACAGACTCTCCGGCTTCAGCAGCTTGTCGAAGCCATCTCTCGCCTTCTTGAATATTTTGTACAAGTACTTCCCCTTCTAAGTAATAAATACCTAAAAGACGCATCGCAATGGGCTCTCCCATTTCAGCCGCACGCAAAAGGAACATTACTCCTGCTTCAATATCCTGGGTTACTACTTCGCCTTCTAACAATAAACTCCCTAAAATTCCGGCCGCAACAGGCTCACCAGCTTCAGCTGCACGACGAAGCCATTTCACTCCTTCTTCTACATCTTGTTCAAGGTGATCTCCTGCCAAAAGATGTCGACCCCGAATTCGCATCGCAATAGGCTCTCCTAATTCAGCTGCTAGACAAATCCACTTCATTCCTTCTTCGATATCTTGCTCAACAATTTCTCCTTCTAGAAGTAAAATAGCCAAAATTCGCATCGCAGCAGGTTCTTCCGCTTCGGCTGCCTTTCGAATCCATTTTATTCCTTCTTCCAGATTTCGGACAACACCATCCCCTTCGAGAAAACGATAACCTAAAATGCGCATGGATTGAGCATCACCGGCTTTTGCCGCTTTCCATAACCATTTCTCTCCTTCCACTAAATTTGGTTTCAAGAGATCTCCCTCAAAGAGTAAGCTTCCAAGCATTCCCATCGCCATAACATTTCCAGCTTCGGCTGAACTGCGAAGCCATTTTTCTCCCTCTTCAATGTTCTGTTCTAATCCATCTCCTTGCAAAAGCATCTGTCCTAGCAGTCCCATCGATATAGAATCACCTGTTTTTGCTGCTTTTTCAAGCCAGCTTGTCCCTGCTTTAATATCCTGTGGAAAACCATCTCCATCTATATATCGTAGTCCAACTATTCTCATCGCTTCGATATTTCCAGCTTCGGCTTCACGAAGGTATATTTTCATCTCTTCATTATTTTGTTGAGATTCTTTGTGATCCATGTTCATCAAACTCCATCTCCTTTATATGTATAGCAAATATCCAATCTTAAAAGCAGAAAATAGATAAGAGTCATAAGATAAAAATTTTTCTTACTTAGGAGAAATTAATGCATCCTTCATATTAACTATAACACAATGTACTTATAGCATAAACAATGCATATTTTATTAGATCAGAAAGTTTACTGCTTACTGATATAAATTTAATTTTAAAGAACTCCCTTTATAACACAGACATTTATTTGAGATTGCCTCTTAATCAGCCGCTCATCGCTTCCCACTCACTCCCGCTAAAGGGTTGGGGCAAAAGTTGATCCGACAATTCGCTTTAACTCTATGGATTTTCAATCAAATGATGCAACATGCTGTTCAAAAAAAGGAATACCGCTATAAAAATGGAATATATCTTACACAAAACGAGGAAGGAAGGGTTACTAATGAGTTTAACTCAAACAATCAATAACTACGATGAGTTTGCTTGGATGTATAATCAAAAATTCGCAGGGTTTTCCAAAGGGATTTTACCAATTATCCAAAAGCATTTACTCAATCAAATTTCTAAATCTACACCGATTTTGGATCTATGTTGTGGTACAGGCCAGTTAGCCAAATCACTTTCTATGCGTGGTTATCAAGTCATCGGAATTGATCTTTCTAACGAGATGATTAAATATGCCAAGCAAAATGCCCCAGAAGTCAAGTTTTTCGTTGAAGATGCTCGCTTTTTTTCATTCCCACCATCTACATTTACAGGTGTCATATCTGTTTTTGATAGTCTTAATCACATTATTTCACTTGAAGAGCTAAAACAAGTTTTCCAAAATGTATTTTCATGTTTAGCCAAAAATGGGCGTTTTATTTTTGATATAAATACAGAGGCGATCTATCAACAACACAAAGGCTCTTTCCACATTATTAAACCAGATCATGTCTGTATCAAAAGTGTCGAATATCAACCGGAAACGAGATTAGCTCACTACCAAATCACCTTATTTCTGATGACAGAAGAAACTTGGCATCGGTCTGATATTCCTCTTTGTCAAAGAAGTTATGATGTGAATGAAGTAATTCAACTTCTTGAAGAAGTAGGATTTCAAGAAATTTTAGAAATAGATACCAATGAGTTTGGGATTCCACCTAGTCTTGGTAAATCGTTTTTTAGTGCAGTAAAACCATAGATGTATATTTCGAAATCTTCCTATTATTACAGTCTAATATATTTATATTTAAGTTATTGCATTAATCAGTCGCTCATCGCTTCCCCACTCAAAATAGATGAGCTCACCTCTATAATAGAGGTGAACTCATCTATTTTTTATCCTGAATATGCAACTAATGTTGGAGCTAGCCAAACCTCACCTGTACCACGGAAGGTTTGTAATAGACCTTCGCCGCTGGTTAGTGATCCCATCATACTTTTACTTGATCTTTCTACTGTAAATTCAATATTTCCTTTCCTTAGCAAGGTAAAATTCCCATCTACTTGGAGTGTTTCATTTTGTAAGTGGATTATCTTAATTTCTTCAATGGGAACAGGACTTGTTAAACAGCATATACCTGTGCCTGTTAATCGAGTTTGAAATGCTCCTTCATCACCTAATAAAGCTGTCAATCCTTTATTACGATAGGCACCAACGTCGATTCCTGCTTCACAAGCATAGAACATACCATCATCACAAACCATTTCTTCATTACTTAATTCCACAAGCAGATAATTATCAAAACTAGGTTCTAAAAAGATTTCTCCATACCCTTGATAAAGAGGCTTAAACATTTCTTCTCCTGTTACCTTACTAGTAACCATTTTTTTCAAGAGACCACTTACACCACCAATATTTGCTTTTACATCAAGATTTCCTCGCATATAGTGTAAAGCCCCTGCTTCGATTTGAACACCAGCATTATTTAAAAGAATCCGTACTTGCTTTAAACGTACCCCTGCTTTTTGAGCATAATATAATTCTGAAGCTCTAGTTAAATCAGAGCTTCCTTTTAAGTAATGCTGGATTACTTCGAAACGAACACCTCCATTTTCCTTAGATAAAATTAGCTGTTCACCTATTTGTTGTTGCTGATTATTCCACATTGTTAACCCGCCTTATGATTAAAAATACCTATATGTTTTGGATTTATGGCTTATTAGGATCTATAATTAATTGCACAATCATAATTCTACAAGGTCGATGAAATGCTCCTTATGAATCGCATGATGATAAAAAGTCCTATATTTTCTATATTAATTTAACTAGCTATATCTAGCAAGATTAAAGGCTCTAACAAAAGTATTTAAAAATTCGGTCATATATTTCTGATCTATTTTTATGGAAATATAAAATACCCCAACCAAGAGGAGGATATAATAAATCGAAACCAATCATTTAATAATCCTTATAAAATTAAATGGTATTAATTATGACTAATTTGTATGATATAGGAAGTTCATATAAATTCTTGAGAAGAATTCTTCAATAGCCTATCTTCATCCTCTTAAAAAATAGCCTCTCCATTTTTTAGTTGATTTTTTCGAAGTATTCCCCATAAACCATTTATATATCAAAGCCAACATAATTTGACCTCTTTTCAGATTTATTCTTTATCACAGAATTGTAATACTGCTATAACATTAACTTCTTCTTAATCAAAAGAAGATAAATAGTATTTTATTTTATTTCATATTAAAATAGGTAGAATTAATTTTTTTATTCAAATCGGATATAAAATCATTACACGAATATCGATTCTGCCGAAATTCAAAATGACGCCTTGCATATTTCCGGTAATATATTGTATTTTTACTAATATATTAAGGGTTTCTCTTACTATAGAAACTATAAAATAATGATATGGATGAAGCTCATATGTTTAATATTCAAAATAATTTTATCGGGACTTTTCAAAAAAATAAATGGCTTTTACCTTTATGTATCTTTCTTGTACTTTTGACCATTGGTTTCATTTATTATTTAATAACACCAAAAGAAACTACAGCCTGTTTTCCAACAGGTAAAGAAAAATCGATCCGTGAATTAAACGAAGTGATTTTAAAACTAACAGCAAAAAAACCAGATAGCTTATTTCGCAATCAAGCTGCTCTATTCGTAAATGCTGGAAAGAAATATCGTGTTGATCCTATTCTACTATTATCCATTGCCATGCTAGAAACAGATCGTGGGACATCATCCGCTTTAAAAAAATATAATAACCCAGGTGGTATTATGAAAACGGATAATCCATCCGACTTTGAATCTTTTCCAACTGTCCAAGCAGGAATTGAAACCATGGCTTGGACTTTAAGAAGCTATTATCTTTCTGAACAAAAGTTAACTCCAGCACAAATTGGTCCCAAGTGGTCACCGATTGATGCAGATAATGATCCCCATCAAACCAATCATACTTGGGTTGAAAATGTCCAATTCTTTGTAAGTGAATTTAACGGTCTAACTTACCAATGCAAAATAATAAAAGAAGATATTCCTGATAGACCTTAAATCTTCATTCATACATCGATTCAATTTATTAATAAAAATGACACCTCATTGTTCAGGTGATACAAGTGGTGTCATTTTTGCTCCAACTTATTTTTCATTAGGGAAATATTGGGAATAAATATAAGGATATTGAGATGGATAAGTCACTCCTCGCAAATACAAATATACCTTTTCTAAAAAAAACTCTTCTTGGTTAGGATAGACTTGAATACTGGACCAGCCTTTATTAATCAGCTTGATAGCTAACTCTTTCCGTACGACAGGATTTAGCTTTTCTCTTCGGATAAGAAAGTCTTCTAAAATCTTATATAGATCACCAGAAATGATCGGTAGTCGTTGATACATTTCCCTTTCATACGAAGATAAATCGGGGTATGTAAAATAGAGATGTAACTCCGATGGACTCTTTTTTTCACAAACTACCATGGTTCCTGCTACTAAATCGCCAATTCTTTTCTCTTTGCGATTGATAAAAGCTGTAGCCATCCCAAGAAAGAAAGCAAATGGTAACATATCTACAAGTTGTAGTAAATTACGCAAAAATACAGAGAAAATAGTAGGCCTTTGTCCATTATCTTGAATCACACGAAGTCGCATCACTCTTTTGCCAATAGTCTGCCCTTTCATCCAGTATTCAGTCATAGTAAAATAACCAATAGGAATTGCCGCTCCAATAACAATTAAAACAGCTATTTCCATGGATGTGAGTGGATCATTAGCTGATACATCTGTGCCCATAGAGGTAAAAATCAATCCAACAAAGCTTAGGATGGTAGATAGGACAAAAACACAAAGATAATCAATCACTTTGGCGATTCCACGTGTTGCAATACCTGCCGTTTCCAATGGAATTTGCACATATTCTGGTGTATGAACCATCACCACATTTCTCATGGGAAACCTCCTTCTATATCATTATACTGCAATCATCAAAGAAGAAAGAGGCAGATGAATGAACATAGGTAAGTTTATACAAAAAAATCAATCGACTTGGGCCCAGCTTGAACATACATTGGAGCAAATCTCCGACGTCAAGCCAAATAAAGCGCAAATCGATGAATTAGGTATCTTCTATCGCGCTGTATCTGCACACCTAGCCTATGCCCAAACTTATTTTCCCAATCATGAGGTCACCGAATATTTAAGCCGACTTGTTATTCGGGGGCACAATTTGGTTTATGGAGTTGCCAAAAAAAGCTATTTGAAAGTAATTGTTCACTTTTTGGTAACAAAATTCCCTCAATACTTATTTAAGCGTGGCTCTTTTTTCCTTATTTCTCTGTTGGTTGACGCTGGGGGTTTTTTCCTAGCTTTCTTACTAACGATGCAAGACCAAAGCTTTGCTGCTTATTTTTTACCTCCTGATATGCTAGGACAAATTAATCCTAGTGAAGTCGGAAATAACGAGTGGAACCCTGCCATCGCATCTAGCGAAATCATGGTAAATAATATCAAAGTCGCTATCCTTTGTTTTGCGTTAGGTGCATTGTTAGGCATTGGTACTATCTGGGTTCTATTTTATAATGGGCTACTACTCGGAGCTCTAGCTGCAATATTTCATCAAGCTGGACATGGATATGAGTTTTGGGCTTTAATCTGGCCACATGGTGTGATCGAACTAACAGCGATTTATATTGCAGGAGCTGCTGGTTTATCACTCGCTTATCACTTTCTCGTTCCTGGAGATGATACACGACTCAATGCTTTAAAGAAAGAAGGAATCGTCACCATTCAAATGATACTAGGAGTAATTCCTTTATTTGTTATTGCTGGTATCATCGAGGGATTTGTAACTCCTGCTAAGATCTCGTATTTAGCAAAGTATATCTTATCTGCTGTTCATCTCATCTTACTAATCATCTATTTTTGTAGACCTTATTTACTATCGGCTTTTCAACAAAAGAAAGTGCAAAAATTTGATCCTTCTTTTACCTATCAAAAATTCTAGATTAAATATATGATAAGCAAAGCTTTTCTCTAAAAAAGGGTATGAGCTCAAAATACGGATATTTCCATAGAGATCATACCCTTAATAATCATATATATTATTTAGATTTCTTTATCATTTAAATCTTGATATGCTGGAATCCCTGCAATTCCTTTAGCGGCACGAATTGCTACGATAATCGCATCAGCCATTACTTCCGCTGCAATACTCCCTACCAAATCAACAGATGCTTCTATTTCGCCTGTTGCTAAAGTAAAGATTGTATCTCCGTCTAACATCGTATGTACAGGGTAAATCGTACGAGCTAATCCATTGTGAGCCATCGCAGATACTTTGGTCGCTTGTACTTTATTCAAATGGGCGTTAGTTGCAATAACTCCAATCGTGGTATTTGTTCCTTTTGATACCGTTAATCTGCCCATTTCTAGCATCCAATCAAGACTATTACGAATCATTCCGTCGTTGTCTCTTGCACCAGCGAGTATCCGTCCGGTTTGGGGGTCTCGAACTTCTCCTAATGCATTGACTGCGACAATCGCTCCGACAACTAGTCCATTAGGATAGATACGGATGCAGAGCCAAGTCCTGCCTTCATACATCTTGCATACCCAGCTATTTTCCCCACGGTAGCACCACAGCCCGCTCCTACATTCCCCAGTGGAAATGAGCCTGACATCGCCCGCATTGCAGCTTGATATCCCATGTCCCGATTAGGACGAACCTTTGAGTCCCCAATCTGTAAGTCGAATAAAACAGCAGCTGGCACGATCGGAACTACACCTACATCCACTTGTAATCCATATCCATGTTCCTCCAAATATTGCATGACGCCACTTGCAGCGTCAAGTCCATATGCACTGCCTCCCGATAAACAAATAGCATGCACTTGATCTACGGCATTCATTGGATTCAAAAGATCTGTTTCTCTCGTTCCAGGTGCCGATCCACGAACATCTACACCACAAACAGCTCCTTGCTCTATCAAGACGACTGTACATCCAGTCAAAGCTTGAGTATCTTCGACATTTCCTACTTTAATCCCAAGGACATCGGTAATATTGTTAAAATAAGACATAAACCCTATCACCCATTATTTCCGAATTTACATAACGGTTAGATTTTTCCCTACATATCATTTTTTAAACGATATTTTTTCTTGATATTCCTAACTACAAAAAAACCTCTCCTTTGTTAGAAGAGGTAGCTATTAGAAAGTAAAGCAGGCAAAATTATTCAACTGAAAAAGAAAATAGGGTAATGATGTCAACTACTCACCATTTCAATGGTGAGCTTATATCTGTCCAGCAGTACAAACGTCATAGAGACTCCTGCCTTCATTGACGATACATCATGGGCAGGTTGACAACTATCCGTACTACACCAGTCATGCTGATATAGTCCCAGCAACAAGATACTCAATTCCCCAGTTTGTATCTTTTACGCAAGAAAACATTTCTCCTTGCAACCTGATAGATACAGTTTTTCTACGCCTTTAAAAAAAGGCGAGTCTCCTGTCGGCAATTTTCTTGAATCTATTTTTTAAGTTTCTACACGACTTCGTATCTTTAAATAGGTATCGATAACAGCACTTGCCAATTGATCAGGCATTACGTCCAAAGTCCCTACTTTTTGATTGGACCAATATCGGAGCACTCTCTTACGTTCTTGTTGCAGCTCTTCTATCGCTATTTTTCGGTAGATATCTTCTTCAGTTACCAGTGGTTGTTTTAACTGATCTATTAAACGCGGATTTTGCATCGAAACGGTTAAGAATGCGAATTTCTTTTTGGTATAGCTCATTAAATTTTGCAGACTTTCTGCAAACGTGATATTGCCCATATCGGTAAACAACGTAACTAACGATCGATGACGATGCATGGATTGCAGTAGATTCCATACTTGAAGATAATCCGTCTCTTTATAGCTCGGCTCTAAATCAAATGAAGCTTCCACGATCCGATTCAGATGTTCTATCCCTTTCCCAAGTGGAACAAAACGTAAAATTTGATCTGAGAAAGCGATAAAGCTAACTTGCTCTCCTCTTTGTAATGCAATAGCAGCATAACCCAAAACAGCTTCAAGTGCATAGTCTAATTGGGTTCGCCCTTCATTATGTACACCCATTAATCGCCCACAGTCTAAAAGAATGGCCACCTGTTGTCCTGCTTCTGGGTGGTATACATTGGATACTAATTTTCCACGCCGAGCTGTGGCCATCCAATTAATCTGACGCGGATCATCATCTGGGATATACTCACGAATATGTGAAAACTCTTTTCCAGCCCCAAACGAACGATACAACGCTCTTCCATCCTGTAATGACTGGCGACGGTAAAAGCCCTTCCGTACTCGTCGTACTGCTTCTAAGCGAGGATATACTTTAACCTCCATGCGTTGTGTAAATGATTGTTGAATGTGCAGGAGACGGAATTGGCTTTGCAAACGAAGATGAATCTTTTCAAATTGATGACGTCCGCGACGATGTGGTTTTACGTAATAGGTGATCACCTTACTTGTCTCATTTTTCCATACTTGATAGAAGGTGCGTTCACTAGTATGAAATCCATGTGGATAGTCATCTTGTACCCACATTTTTGTCGATAAGGGAGCATTTGCACGAATGATCAGTCGGACTGTGTTATCCTCTGCAATCTCAAATAATGAATCGATCTGACGTGTCGCTATAAGCTTAGGAAGTTGTTTAACTAAATAAATATCGATAATCAATAGAGAAAATAGGATCCCGTTATAAATACTAAAACAGACCCAACCCCATCCCCAAAAAGCTCCTAATGTAGTAATTCCTATACCTAATAGTAATAAGGTGAGCAATAATGGAGACGGAATCATTGCTTTACCTAGGAACAGGAATCGACTGGATAATCTCTTCCAAAATGTCATCTGCTTTCCATCCCTCCAATTCTCCATCAGGATGAAGTATCAGTCGATGACGCAGTACTGGCTTTACAATTCTTCTTACATCATCTGGGGTTACAAACTGACGTCCCTTGACGATGGCTCCTGCTTTACTCATCGCTAACACATCCAGTCCCGCACGTGGACTTGCCCCTAAGTAAACTTTTGGATGATTTCGTGTAGCTTGTACCAAAGCTAATATGTAGTGAATAACAGAACTTTCAACAGTTACATCTTCGAGTTCCTGCCGAATCTCTATAATCTCTTCGATCGATATCACCGATTCTAGCTTACTTTCTCTCCGTGAATGAATCTTTTGTGTAGCTAAGAGAAGTGCTTCATGCTCTCCTGTTGGATAGTTCATCATCAGTTTCATGGTAAAACGATCCATTTGAGCTTCGGGCAAAGTATATGTACCTTCATGCTCAACGGGATTTTGTGTGGCTACTACAAAGAAAAGGGATGGTAACTGATACGTCTCTCCATCTACGGTAACTTGCTTCTCCTCCATGGCTTCGAGCAAAGCGGCTTGGGTCTTAGGCGGTGTTCGGTTAATTTCATCTGCTAATAAAATATGCGTAAAGATCGGACCTTGACGAAATGAAAAATGTCCGGTTTGTAAATCATATACTTTGGTTCCCGTGATATCTGATGGCATTAAATCTGGCGTAAATTGAATACGGGACTGATGACATTGAATCACCTGAGAGAGTGAACGAACCATCAATGTTTTTCCTAAGCCAGGAACACCTTCAATCAAAACATGACCACCCATTAATAAACATTCCCACATGAATTGTAAGTTTTCGGTTTGACCTAGTACCGCTTTCTCAAGCATCGTAATGACATCACCTGTTATCTTTTGGATACGGTTTGGGTTCGAGGTGAATATGCTTTCCACTAAACTATCTCCTTTCTCAGTTCATCGATTTGAATACTCCACTTTATAAATCGTTCTGATGAAATTCTTTTTTGATTTTGAGCCTTCTTAACCTGATGGGTTAACTCTTCATACCGGTTGCGAAACGGAGAGCCAAAATATTGTTCAATCTTCCTGTTTAGTTGTTCATCGGTGATATTAGTAGGTAAATATAACTTCTCTATGATCTCTGTACGTAGAAGTTGGTGTTGTTTTTCTAATATTTCCTTTCGAATAGATATACTACCATACCACTTGGCTATAGCTTCTATATATTCCAAGGCATTTCGTTCTTCACGGACTGTTTCAAAACGTGGGGCGGCAAATCTTTTACCCTTTGCATATAGCCAAAGCAATAAGAGCAATAAAATTTGCAGAAAAATAAATAAACCATCTTGTTTAAGCAAAGAAAAAAAACTTAACGTTAGCTCCTTTGATTGTTGACTCGAAACAGATGATGAAGAAGAGGAAAGAGGTAACCAAGGATGTACCGTTTCATCTATCCATACTTTCCCTTGTTGGATCAATGCGAATGGTAAAGCTACATGGTCTTGGTGCAAAATCTTTTCGTTCGTAAGTAGTGTAGCATCTGGAATATAGTAAATCGATCCTTTTCCTACTAAACGCTTAGCAACTAAAATATGCCCCTTTTGATCTTGTAACACTGGCTCAACTTGGTTTGTAGGAGCAATGCACTTCCCAGCCCAATCTAATTGTGCAATCTGATTGAGCCATCGATTGTCCATCCGTGTTTTTACTTTTAGATTTTTTCGTTTGATCCTACACTCTGCTAACTGAAACTGGAAAGCGTGTGGCCAATTGATATGATTTGAACCCCATAACACCACTTGATTCCCTTTTTTAACCCAATCTAACATACTTTGTCGTTGTTCTTCTTTCGGTGGATCTGCTTCAGGGTTTATAATTAACAGTGTATCTTGAGTAGAGGAAAGAGGTAATTGGTCATAAGGAGCTTTAAAGTAGTCTACATCAATTCCTCTTTTTTGGTATAAATAATAGAGCGCTTTAACACCAAGGGATTCTGTGTTTTCAGCAGAGTACGGTCTACCATTCGTTGGTTTTAATGCTGAAAAAGAGTAAGCGATGATCAAACTAATCAGAATAATCCCTACTAAAATCCATAAGATATTACTTCGTCTCATCGGCCTCCTCCTTCGGCATTAATTGATTAATTTGCTGCTGATATTTGTGGTAACCTTCCGAAGAGACGGCTCTTTCACCATACCAAGTTTCATCAAATTGATCTCTGACATTAGAGAAGGAATGCACTTGAATGGGCCAATTTTGTTCGATTTCCCTTTTATAATCCTCATTCGTTTTTGATTGTTCATAAGTAATTTTATTTTTCTTTGATAGATTTATTAACAAGTAATGAAAGAGTGCCCGAAGTGCTAAACGATATTCTCCTTGCTGTGCATAACTTTGGGCTTCTGCATGCCATTTCATAGCATGATTAGCTTTACCATCTAATAAGTCTTTTTGTTGTTGCTCACGTCTCCTCCATCTAAGCACAATCCAACCAATCATGATAGCCAAAAACAAAATACCAATGAAAATATAGATAGCCCAAATCCATTCGCTCGGAATAGAAAATGGCAAAAAATCCGACTGTACAGAGTTCATGGGACTTTGCTTCTCTAGTTCTTGGTTATTTTGAAATTCAGGACGAGACAAAATTTCTTGCAATTCTTTTTTGACTTGTTGTAAATCAGTTGAAATCATACTCACCCCTTATATCTCCTGCTCTAACTTCTGTCTAAGATCGAAAGCTTCTTTTCTAGTTCGCTCATCCCAGTATACTAAATTAAAAAAAAGTGGGATAAGAGGATACAATAATGGAATGAATAAAAACTCAAACAAAAAAAGAAAAAGCTGCAACCAAAACCCTTGAAAGCTTACGTACGCAGCTACCTCGAAAATGAGTCCCTCTAATAATTGTAATGGAATGGTTGTAAGATAAAGCCAGATCAATTTACCTAACGTTTGAAAATATCCACCACGAGTAAGCTCCCAACTTCTCAGAAAAGCTTGCCAAAAACTACTTTGCTCTAAAGTGATAATGGGAATAACTAAAGAAAAGCGATAAAAAATATAAGCAAGGGGTAAGAAAAATAACACTGTTGAAATGATGAAACTAATCAGCAAGCGATCGAAGGGATCTCCAAAATAGAAATTAAAATAGATCATACTTCCAAATAGCATATAGAAAAAGAGCAAAAACAAAACAAGCATCCCATGCGCTAGCAAACCTTTCCTTCCATGTTTAATTGAATGAATAATCATGGACCGGTAAGAAATCGATGGTTTCATTTGCTTAAAGTGTTGAATAATCAACTCATGACAAATTACTTGTAACAATGGATAAATGATCAGTAGGTAAATACCAACCTTAATCAAATATAGAAATAACATTTGCTCAGAATCAAAAATACTACTACTTTGATTTTGAACATGACCCATGTATTGCCAATTGAACCATCCGAGAAAAACCGCATTCATCAAAAAACTAACTAGTGCCAATCCCTTAAAATACTGACGGTAAATCCGAAAAAGACCATCCAATTCAAATTTGAATGGTTGTCTTAAAAAGTGCTGATTCATTCCCTCACCTCTCTTAAGGTACATAAGAATATTATAGCGAAATTCATGACCCTGAACTCAAATATTATTTAACATATCTGAGGATAAGATCAAAACGAAATAAAAAAAGCATCCTTTTCTATTTGAAAAAGATACTTTTTTATATTTATTCAGATGAATGAGCCATCGTTTTATTCGATAATAAACGCTGAACTCCTAAGAAAATACCAGCTAATATGACGATCATTCCTATCCATTCGTTCAAGGTAGGTATTGACTGATCCCATATATATACATAAATTAACCCGAAAATGGTTTCTGTGACGATCAACTTTCCAGCTAATGTGACAGATAACCTGGTCGAAGCTTGATTCCATAACCAAGTGCCCATCCAAGAGGCTAAAACGCCTAGTAAAAAGCTAATCCATACAAACATAGGTAATTCTTTTTGCTTTAAAAGATGAGAAACCCACTGATCAAACACCCATATATCAAGTAATATAGCACATATCACAATAAAAAAACTTTGAATTCCTATTAAGGTAGATAACAGTGCAGGAGAAATACTTGGATTTTCCTTTAAAAAGCAGTCATTTGAAACCCCATACCATGTCCAAAGTCCTAATGCAGTTAAACAGCAAAACAATCCGATTACCATATTACTATCTTCAAACCATTTTATTTTAATTAAACCGGAATCAAATCGATGTAAAAAAGCAAGACCGACCAAGATAAAGCATATAGGTAGTATCATTTTCCGAAAAGGATACTCTTTCTTTATCCAATTTCCATAGAGACTAACAGTAATAGGGAGCGTACCAATAATTAAAGTAGGAATAGAAGAACCCATTTTTTTAATACTAATAACCAGTAAAAAATAGTAGCCTATATTACTTGAAAGGGCATACCAAAAAGTTTTCCATACGATTTTTCTTTCTATGGTAAATTGCTTTCGATAACGGAAAATAAATACCAAGATCGAAAAAAGACCAAAGAAAAAATACCTTCCTAAGGCAATCTCTAAAGATTGAAAGGAATTTAATATTTTGGGAAAGAGAAATGCAAGTCCCCATAGTGCACCTGTACCCAGTCCGCATCCTATTCCAATCCAACTATTTTTATGATGAATATTGTTCCCTCCTTCTTTAGAAAATGACATTTAAAGCGATAAACAGCTAATTTTGCAATTCTCTTTTGTAAATTGCTTGTCTATATTGGTTTGGAGTAATACCTAGAATCTTTTTAAATTGTTTGGTAAAATGGCTTTGATCATAATAGCCAGTCATTGTAGCTATTTGTGCGATTGATAAATCAGACAAGAGGTAATGTTTCGCCTTATTGATCCGAACCATATTTAGATAAAGATGAGGTGGTATTTGCATCTCTCGTTTAAATAAGCGAATCAGATGAAATTCACTCACATGAAAAATTTGCGCTAACTTTTTTAGTGTTAATTTCTCAGCAAAATGAGCATCGATATATTCACGTATCCACTTAGCTCGTCTCTGATCCGTATAAATGGTAGTATCTGGCAGCTTAACTTTGGCATAGTTCTTCATCAATCGAATCATAAACTCTAGAAAATAGAATTCTTGCTCAAGAGATGAAGTAGCTACTTCCAACGAATAATGCATCCTTAAAAATAAGGAAACCAAATCAGAATCTTGTATGACTGCATCTGGAAAATATAGATGATTGGGGTCCATTTTCGTTATTCTCTGTATCACTCGAGTTATTAACTTAATACTTGGGTAGATCATCCGATAAGTCCAACCTTGTTCTGTGGCAGAATAACCTGTATGCACCTCACCCGGATGAACAATGATCAAACTTCGTGGTACTCCATAGTGCGTTTCTCCCCGATAAGCAAATCCTTCAACTCCTTTTTCAATCACCCCAATGGCAAACTCTTCATGAGCATGCTTTGCAAAGGTATGGGTAATATAGGTTGCTCGTAAACATTCAAGGCTGTCCAACTCTTTTAACTTCCAGAACTTCACTGCTTCTTGATTCGCTTTCTCGATGATACCCATCTTCTCTCTTCTCACTCCTATAAACGATTATAAACAACCTATTATATAGAGGATTGTAAAAAATTGCTCAAAATAGCCGTCCTATATTAACAGAGAAAAATAGATTAGATAAACATTGGTGTTTTGATAGCCAATTATGGTAGGAAATATTTAATAATAAATCATATTTTCCCTCAACAAAATATAATGCTTGTAAGATCATTAGAAACATACGATCTTACCCTTTTACAATATAATCGAATCAAAAAACTGGCTCATCCAAAGGTCTGAAAACTTTTGGATGAGCCCATTTTATTGGGAATAATTTTTGTAGGGCACAGAGTTAGAATAAGCCTTACTAAAAATAATTACTCGTAATTCCTCCATCAATGTGAATCTCTGCACCATTGGTCCAATCGGACTCATCAGATGCTAAATAGATGGCACAATGGACAATATCTTCGGGTTTACCAAAGCGACCACTTGGTTGACGGCTGAGGCGTATTTTTCGTGCTTCTTCGTCTTTGACCAGCCACTCAGTCAGTAACGGTGTTTCAATCGGTCCTGGACAAATGACATTGCTACGTATTCCTTGTGGACGAAACTGAATCGCAAGCGACTTGGTAAAGGCAACAATCGCCCCTTTGGAGGCTGTGTAAGCATCTTGGGGAACAGTACATCCCATGAAAGCAACAAAAGAGGCAATATTAATAATGGAGCCACTCTGCCTTTTGATCATTTCAGGAATCACATATTTACAGGTTAGAAATGATCCTTTTACATTGACATCATATACACGATCCCAAACTTCAACTTCTGTATTGATCACTGATTGATCTTCAGCAGGCATAATGCCCGCATTGTTATAAAGCACATCGATTTTAGTAAAAGATTGCAAGCACTTTTCAACTGCTTGCTTCACATCCGATTCAATTACCACATTACACGGGCAAAAAATCGCTTGCCCTCCCTTTTTTTCTATCAACTCGGCAGTCTCCAGTCCTGCTTTCTCATCGATCTCCAACACAGCGACTTTGGCTCCCTCTGCGGCAAACATCTGTGCAGCCACCCGCCCCATTCCACTCCCAGCTCCTGTAATTACTGCTACTTTTCCTTGTAAGCGCATCTTAAAGCCCCCTATTTTCAGTGGTATCAACGTAGCCGAAAAACACCTCTTCGCTTCGCTATCTTTATCTAGTTAATCGACATGAATGTCCGATATTAGCCTTGCTCAAAATAGCGCGCTCTCTCCCATGAGGTCACAATCCGATCATAAAGTTGCTGTTCATTACGAGCGGTAAGTTCGTAGTGCCTCGCCACATGTTCTCCTAATATTTCGTCAACGATTTCACTATTTGCCCAACAATGGATGGCTTCAGCTAATGAAGCAGGAATACGGGGTACATTTTGAGCTTGGTAGGCGTTTCCTTTAAATTCCTCGGTGGGCTCGATTTGCTTTTCTATTCCTTTCAGACCTGTACCAATCATTGCAGCATAAGCTAAATAAGGATTGATATCCGCTCCTGGTATGCGATTTTCAATTCGTAACCCTGAACCCTTCCCAACAATGCGAAACCCCGTCGATCGATTATCGTAGCTCCAAACAATATTTACCGGAGCCCAACTTTCTGGAGCATATCGTTTATACGAGTTTACATTGGGTGCTAAAAACAATGAAAAGTCCCTCGTATACTTTAATAGACCTCCAAGGAAGAAGCGCATTTTTTCGGACATCTGAGGTTGAGTTCTCTTTGGATCATCAAATAAATTTTTCGTTCCTTCTTGATCCCATAAACTCAAATGAATATGACCACTTGAGCCCGTCCAGCGGTGATCCGGCTTTGCCATAAAGGTAATGGCAACTCCTTCTTGGAGAGCAATTTCTTTTAAACCATGCTTAAATAGTACATGATGATCAGCAGAGCTAAGCGCTTCTGAATAACTGATATTCATCTCATGTTGTCCCGTATAAGCTTCCCCTTTGGATGACTCAATTAAGATTCCTGATTGATTCATATATTTACGCATCTTAGCATAAATCGGCTCATTTCTTGTTCCTTGTAGCAAGTTGTAATCTTCGTTATAGTGACCAGCTAGACAAATATGTTCATAACCCTTCTGATGTACTTCTTCGTAAGAATCCTTCAATAAATAAAATTCCAGTTCGCTCGCCATATGAAGTTGATATCCTAAACTGGATGCACGTTTTAACTGCTTTCTTAAAATGGTACGAGGTGCAATTTCAATCAGCTCTCCCGTTTTTTCATCTACCGAATCCGCAAGTACCATCGCGGTTTTCTCCAGCCAAGGAATGATCCGTAAAGTGGACCAATCGGGCTTAGCTAGCCAATCACCATATCCTTGATTCCAGTTCATATGCTGATAACCTTCTGGTGTAGTCATCTCCATATCTGTACCTAATAAGTAATTACAAAAATGAGTTCCATGATCCAAATCTTGACTTAACAAAAACTCACGTGTTAAACGTTTCCCCATCAAGCGTCCTTGCATATCACAAATAGCAATGATCAATGTATCAATCACTCCATTTTGCAAGCACGCGTGTAAGTCCGCCTTTGAGATCTTCCCCATCGGTTGATCACACATGAACATCCATCCTTCCCAAGCTTCAAGTCAATCGAGTATTGTCGAAATATATTTCAGTTCTAAATACTCTTCCAATCCATAAGTCCCACCTTCTCGTCCTTGCCCACTTTCCTTAATCCCACCAAAAGGAGCTTGTGGAACACTGAGCGAGGTTCCATTCACACCAATCATGCCAAATTCCAACGCTTCACTCACACGATGAACACGATTGTGATCTTTGGTAAAGAAATAAGCGGCTAAGCCATAAGATGTCTGGTTTACCTGCTTGATCACCTCTTCTTCTGTCTGAAATGTTAAGATAGGTAATACAGGACCAAAGATCTCTTCTTGTACACAGCGCATGTTCTGATGAACCTGATTCATGATGGTTGGGGCATAAAAAGCACCCTGATGAAACTCATCTTTTTCCAACATATCGCCACCAAGTAAAAGAGTTGCTCCCTGTTGTTTCGCATCTAGCACTAATTCATGTACCTTCTGTCTTTCTCTCTGATTAATCAGTGGTCCGATTTTTACATCAGGATCACTTCCCTTGCCGACTTTCATCCTTTTTACCAGCTGAATGATTCTCTCTTCAAGTTTTGAAGCAATTGTTTCATGTACATAAACTACATTAATTCCATTACACATTTGCCCACAGTTTTCAAATTTGTTTAGAACAATCCTCTCTGCTGCTAAATCGATATCCGCATCAGAAAATACAATACAAGGGGCATTCCCACCTAACTCCAAGGAAATACGTTTCACTTGGGCTGCAGCTTGGCTCATTAACCGCTTACCAACCTCAGTTGATCCCGTAAAAGAGATTTTACGAACACGATGATCATTTAAAAGAACTTGGGCTATTTTCGCTGCTTCACCTGTTACCAAATTAGCAACTCCTGCTGGAATTCCCGTTGCCATCAATTGCTCAAACAAGGCGATAGCAATGAGAGGTGTTTCTTTTGCAGGTTTTAAAATCACTGTACAGCCAGCGGCGAGTGCTGGTGCTACTTTGCGTGTCACCATCGCTGCTGGGTAGTTCCAAGGAGTGATCAACGCAGCAACTCCCACCGGTTGACGAATGACTGAAATTCGCTGGTTTGCTCGCAATGGTGTAAGTACTTCCCCTTGTATACGCTTTCCTTCCTCTGCATACCAGCGGATAAACTCTACCGCTCCTTCTATTTCTTCCTTAGCCTCTAACATCGGCTTACCTTGTTCCATCGATAGTAGCTCTGCTAACTCACGCTTATGCTCTATCAAACGATCTGCCCAACTATGTAAATAAGTAGCCCTTTCACCTGCAGATCGTTTAGACCAAGTAGAAAAAGCAGCCCAAGCGGATTCGATTGCTTGAGTTGTCAGCTCCCCTTCATCTAAGGGGACATTTCCGATCTCTTTACCCGTTGCTGGATTGAATACCGAAAAAGACTTGGGTAATGTAATACTCCGTCCGTCAATCCAGCACATATTTAATCGATCCAGTGATCTCATCCCATGTCGCTCCTTTAGATACAACCCTATAATATTTATATTTTTCAATATATTATACCAATAATAATAAGTACGGTAAATATGAATATACTTTCTATTCCCGTAGTATAATCGCTATATATTATAAAGGTTCATGCGTTGATTCATTACTTTTTACCAAAATAATCTTAATTCAGTGCAAATACTCTATACTTCCAACGATTGATCCACAGGCTCTAATATCTAATAATAATATCATCAGTCAAAAAAGAGGATTATCACTTGCTTAAGAAAATAGCTATTATATTCCTACCGGTCTTCCTTATCTTATCTATCGAAAAACATATCAAGATAGCTTGTCATATAATGGTGCGAATACCCCACTGACATTTCAACTTCATGAAAAAATCATGCTAGAAATTGATTATCAAGATCCTTATAAACTTGGTTATATCTTACTCATGGTCTGTTTACTACAACGCTTGATCAATTGGTGGGTGGAATAAACAAACAATAATCCCATGGAGTAAACGACTTTTACTTCCATAGGATTATTCATTAAAAGTGTTTTTTTGTCACAGTTTATGTGTCTAATAAGAGTCCGTACGATGACCTTTACGTTCTGCTTCCTTGACAGCCTCATGTGTACTCGTTGCGCCCAATGGCCCGTGATGATTGCTATTTCCATGCTGCTTTAGACCCTCAGCGACACGGCGACCGTAGTCTTCATCGCACTTTGTAAATAGCTCGATCATCTTTTCTTGAATCTCAGTCCGGCAGGTGGATAATGCATTGACGAGATTATAAATTAAATCATCTCGCTCAAAATCACTAAAAGCCCGGTACGTTTCGCCAGCTTGTTTAAAATCATTGGTACGGTCGATGCTTTCACGTACCAAATGCCCTTCAATATAAGGCTTATACTCTTCAGCTGATTTTGTTGCTTCTTTTAAGCCATTTAGAGATGATGGTTCATAATTGATATGCGGATTTTGACCTGGAGCTTGATCAACGTAGAACGTCATTTGACCATCACGTTGATTGGTAGCCACATGTTTTTTGGGTGCATTAATCGGTAGTTGTAGATAATTTGGACCAACCCGATACCGTTGGGTATCTGAATAAGAAAGTGTTCGTCCTTGAAGCATTTTGTCATCAGAAAAGTCTAAGCCATCAACAAGTACTCCTGTCCCAAAGGCAGCTTGTTCGACCTCAGCAAAGTAATTTTCTGGATTTTTATTTAATACCATTCGTCCAACGGGTCGCCAAGGAATCTGGTCCCTCGGCCAAATTTTTGTATCATCCAATGGATCAAAATCGAGTTCGGGATGATCATCATCGCTTAAAATTTGCACGAACAGTTCCCACTCTGGATAATCACCACGTTCAATCGCTTCATATAAATCTTGTGTAGCGTGATTAAAGTTTTTAGCCTGAATAGCTTCAGCTTCGGCTTGTGTTAAGTTTTTAATTCCTTGCTTTGGCTCCCAGTGATATTTAACAAGAACCGCTTTCCCTTCCTTGTTTACCCACTTATATGTATTCACACCTGATCCTTGCATTTGCCGATAGTTTGCTGGTATTCCCCACGGAGAGTAGACAAAAGTAACCATATGAAGTGTTTCAGGGGAATTACTACAGAAATCGAAAAACCGCTCATTGTCTTGAATATTGGTAACAGGATCAGGTTTAAAAGCATGAATCATGTCTGGAAACTTAATCGCATCTCGAATAAAGAATATCTTAAGGTTGTTACCCACAAGATCCCAGTTTCCATCCTCCGTATAAAACTTGACGGCAAAACCTCTTGGATCACGTAAGGTTTCTGGAGAATGCCCACCGTGAATGACCGTCGAGAAGCGAACAAATACAGGGGTTCTTTTTCCCGCCGCCTGAAATAACTTTGCACGTGTATATTTGGAGATAGGTTCGTCCCCTACTTTCCCATAGCTTTCAAAGTATCCATGAGCACCTGCTCCACGTGCATGAACAACACGTTCAGGAATGCGTTCCCGATCAAAATGAGTGATTTTTTCAATAAAATGATAATTCTCTAATGTAGCAGGTCCACGGTTACCTACCGTTCGCATATTTTGGTTGTTTGTAACAGGATGTCCTTGACGAGTCGTTAACGTTGTTTCTTCTTCACCTTCTGACATGCGTTTATCCAATGAGTCTCCTGCACCAGTAACTGATATGCCATTTTCCGTCGCTTTTTCCTTATGACTCATTAAATATCCTCCTTATCATAATGGATATTTTATATAATCCCCTCCTCATCACTTTTGATACAGTGTATAGGTTGCCATTTTTCTTTCTTTATAGAACATCTGATATAAATAGAAAGAAGCCCAGCATGAGAGCTAGACTTCTTTTAGTTTGCGTATTATATTTGGAGCGGAAGACGGGATTCGAACCCGCGACCCTCGCCTTGGCAAGGCGATGCTCTACCCCTGAGCCACTTCCGCATATTCAATTTTGGCGGAGCTGACGGGATTCGAACCCGCGATCTCCTGCGTGACAGGCAGGCATGTTAGGCCTCTACACCACAGCTCCGCAAGTGGTGGACAGTGACGGGATCGAACCGCCGACCCCCTGCTTGTAAGGCAGGTGCTCTCCCAGCTGAGCTAACCGTCCATAGAATGGACTAGAAAATCTAGCCCAGTTAAAATTGGTGACCCGTAGGGGATTCGAACCCCTGCATGCCAGCGTGAAAGGCTGGTGTGTTGACCGCTTCACCAACGGGCCATATGAAATTTAAATCCAGTATTCCTAATGTGATAAAGGTAAGATGGCTCCTCAGGCAGGACTCGAACCTGCAACCTACCGGTTAACAGCCGGGTGCTCTACCCATTGAGCTACTGAGGAATAATGGAGCGGGTGAAGGGAATCGAACCCTCACATTCGGCTTGGAAGGCCGATGTTCTACCATTGAACTACACCCGCATTTTCGATTGGTGAGCCATGAAGGACTCGAACCTTCGACCCTCTGATTAAAAGTCAGATGCTCTACCAACTGAGCTAATGGCTCAATCAAAATCAATTTAAAATTCCTAAAAAGGAGTTGGTGGAGGGAGTAGGATTCGAACCTACGAAGGCGATGCCAGCGGATTTACAGTCCGCCCCAGTTGGCCACTTTGGTATCCCTCCATAAAGTTTTTCTTGGTGGAGCTAAGCGGGATCGAACCGCTGACCTCCTGCTTGCAAGGCAGGCGCTCTCCCAGCTGAGCTATAGCCCCATACTAAAATGGTGGGCCTAGGCTGACTCGAACAGCCGACCTCACGCTTATCAGGCGTGCGCTCTAACCAACTGAGCTATAGGCCCTTTTTCTCATTTTTTCTTTGCTTTATTCATTTATGTAATGTCCTGACAGATATATAATATAACAGCCTTCATCTATAAATGCAATAGGGTTTTTTAATAAAAGAAAATTTAATTTATTTTAGATTGTAGAGCATCATTCTCCCACCACTTCTTTATTCACAATGGATAAAAATAAGTGATTCTCGTTTAACCGAAATAGGAAATCTAGTTTGCTAATAGTTCCAAAGATTTAAATCGCCATATTAATAAACTGTCATTTTATGTCTATCATATAGTTTTATTTATATATAATATAGTAAAAAAATGATGGTTATTTAGCTAAATCAGAAGGGTTTAGTAAAATTTTATTGAATAATTCAGATAGTGTTAAAATAAAAACAAAAGGAGTGATCAGATTGATCTTACGCCTCTTTTCTGTTACTTTACTCATTTTAGTTATATCTTTAAGCTCAGGAATAATCCTTGAAGAACAAATATCTCCAACGTATGCAGCCAATTTCAATTTTGATTTTAGTAATAATTTTAATAACAATGAAATTGAATTTGAAATAGAAGAAATTAATATAAATGTTGATGTTGATATTGCTGTATAGATTCGTTTCGATTAAAAAATAACTATAGAATTCGAAGGATTATATGTAAAGAGCCAATTTCCTTAGTATCATGGAAATTGGCTTCGTTTTTTATAGAATTGTTCGCAGTTCATCTCTTATTTCTTGATGTATATCGAGATTTGCTGCTATGATACCCGCTGTTCCCCATGTAAAGTTACTACCTTGACTATCAGAAACCACTCCACCAGCTTCCCGGATCAATAGAGCACCAGCAATCCAATTATATAGTTCATAGCCATATTCAAAATATCCATCTACTCGACCACATGCAGTGTAAGCTAGCTGGAGTGAAACAGACCCAAGCATCCTTATAGCAAATGATTTTGGCATTATTTGCGCCATTCCACTTAAAGTAAGGTTTGTTACTTCTTTATCTCTAGCTGGGAAGGATGGTGGCGTTGTAGTAATAATTGCATCCTGTAGTTTTGTCTTATGTGAAACCCGAATCCGTTTTCCATTTAGATAGGCCCCCTTACCAGCAATAGCATGAAATAACTCTTGGTGACTTGGATCATATATAAAGGATAATACAGGTTCACCATCACGGATTAGACATAAAGAAATGGCATATGAAGAAATTCCTTGTAAAAATTGTACAGCGCCATCAATTGGATCACAAACCCAATATTCTCCTTGAAACTCTACATTCTCTTGCTTTTGAATCTCAAATTCTGATTCAGACCAATGGATATGTGGATATTTTTTTGCAAGAGCGCCTTTTATTCGATGAGTAGCCCAATCATTGGATTCCGTAAATCGTATCAATAAATCATCTATGGAGGATCCACGATTCTCTTGCTTCAAAGTCTTATTTAGACGTTCACCAACACTTTTAAGTAGTTCTTCACAAAAGCGAATATCAATGGTAGTCATTATATATTCCATCCTTTTTCTTCGAAATAAGAAAACAGCTTTTTGTAATTTTCACCGTACTTTTCTTCAAACTCTGTACCAAAGTCATCTTCGATATGTTTCATAATCATATCGTGGTAGAAAGCATTTTTTAACATTTCGATTACAGCTGGATGGTCCGTTTCTAATGCAGAAGGTTTAATTGTCCCTCCAAAGCTACCCAGCAAAGCTGAACTAGAGTCACATAGAATAGAAAATTTCCTTTCATCCATAGGCCATTGATCATCTCTCTGATGATTAAAAACATGTTTAAGAGGAGTGTGACATGAACCAATGGTAATAACGATGACAGTAATTCCTTTACTTTCTGCTAAAAGTAACGCCTCCTCCACCCACTGTAGATCCTCTGCCCATATATCTACAATAATGGATGTATCCGCATTAGCAATAATCCGCCGTATTGCTGTTTCTATCACTTTACTTCCTTGCCAGTTGTAGAAAGCTGGAGCGGGGCTTGGTTGCGATTTCATTTGTTGGATAAGAGCTTTTGAAGTTTGTTCAAGTTCCGATTGAACAAGACGTACTAATTGTTCTATCGGAACAGCATTATACCGAGTCGTTTCTCCTTCCATTCTACGACAGGCACCTTTATCTGTTAGTGAACGCAAAGCAGAATAAACATTCGTGCGTGAGACAGATATTCGCTTAGCTACCTCATAACCTGATAAATCATGCTCTTCATGGAGTGTGATGTAACATCTAGCTTCAAGATCAGACAAACCTATTTTTTTTAGTAAATCAATCATTAGAAACTCCTTTTATTAGTAGTATTTATATACACTCCTAAATAGGAGTGTATATAAATACTACTACACATTTCAGAAATGTCAATGGATATTTCCTCTTTGTAAAAATTTTTCTACACCTAATCAGTTGAATAAATATTGATTAGAAAAAACACCAAATAAAAAAATCTCCTAATCGAATAATGATTAGGAGATTTTTTTATTTGGTGCCGAGGGCCGGACTCGAACCGGCACGATAGTCACCTACCGCAGGATTTTAAGTCCTGTGCGTCTGCCTATTCCGCCACCCCGGCATATATTTGGTTAGTTCTTCCTGAGAACAATTCAAAGTATAGCATGGTTCTTTTTCTTATGCAACACTTTTTTATTTTTTTTAAGAATACCTCAATCTAAAAAGGGGTTAAAACATTATTTTTATAGATCCATTAACTATTTGATATCCGTATCAAAATGAAATATTTCTAATGCATGATACATAGGCTTTTTTCCTAGCTGAGTTTCGTAAAGTACAATCTGATCGACTTTCCACTCCAAAAATCTTCTATATTCTTTCTTATCAAATAAAAGTGTTGAAAGGACAAAATTATTTTCACGAAATTTCCGAGCCAAAGTAATATGAGGACGATAAGGGCGATCTTCACCATAAAACCCAAATGGTTCCAATGCTTGTAGTACTTCTTTCTGTAGTGAAGTCAAAGCCATCAAATTTCCTTTGACCCCCATCCATAAAACTCTTGGTTGTTGCTCTTTCCCGAATACACCTAAATTTGAAATAGATAGGAAAAAGGGAGTTGTTTCCTGAGCAACCTGTCTAATAGCATCTCGAATGAAGTTTAATTTAGCTAAGCTCGTTTCTCCCAAAAAATACAAAGTTAAATGATAATCTTCAGGGCAAACCCATTTTTGGAATGGCAAATTTTCTTGTAAAACTTTTACCTGTTTTGCTAAAAACTCTTTCTGCTCCTTAACAATAGGAATCGCTATAAATAACCTCTTTGTGGATGCTGTCATTTTCAACTTCCTCCTTTTTAGGATTTTCCAGTATCTTTTGTCTGTCCTTTCTATCTTTCCCCCTTTGGATACAGATATAGTATCAACGGCTTTTTATCTTAGATCATAGTGTTTTTAACCTATCAAGAATAAGTTCCTTCATTAATTGAAAATCTATATTTATATGTCTGTGTAGTTTCATTCACTTTCAATCATTAAAAATAAGTTCTTTATAAGATATGAATATATATATGATCGAGGAGGAAATGGAAATGGAAGTAACACTTCAAGGGCAACGCTCAGATCATTCTTCATCCAAAAAACATCCACCTGGTTTATATCTCTTATTTTTCACTGAACTATGGGAAAGGTTTAGCTACTATGGATTGCGATCATTATTGGTTCTTTATCTAACCACCTCCTATATTCAAGGAGGCTTAGGATTTAAAGAAACCACGGCAATGAGCATTTACGGACTATATACTGGAGCAACATATTGGACACCTATTATTGGCGGTTATTTAACAGATCGTTTTTTCGGTAGACGGGTAGCTATTACACTCGGTGGGATAACTATCGCAATAGGAAATATTATTTTGTTTGCCAAACATAGTAACTGGGGGCTTTATCTGGGGCTTGCATTCATTATCTTGGGGAATGGTTTTTTTAAACCGAATATCTCAACACTTGTTGGAGAATTATATGCTGTAAATGATAAAAGACGTGATGCAGCTTTTACCATCTTTTATATGGGTATTAATCTCGGCGCCTTCATGGCACCACTTATTTGTGGTTTCTTAGCTGAAGATTTATTTAAAACAAAAGTAAATGAAGTGATCCACTATGGATTTCAGTATGGATTTCTAGTTTCATCAATCGGTATGATTCTAGGTCAGGTTATATTTAATCTCTTTGGAAAACGTTACCTTGGGGATATTGGTAAGAAGCCTGTAGGAAGACGAGATAAAGGCAAAAATAACAATAAACCCCTAACGAAAAAAGAAAAACAACGCACTGCTGTTATATTTATCCTAACCGTCTTTGTCATCTTCTTTTGGGCGGGATTTGAGCAAGCAGGAAGTTCATTAACCGTCTATACGAACACATTTGTTCATCGTGAAATATTCGGTTGGACGATACCAACTTCTTGGTTTCAGTCGGTAAATCCTTTATTTATTATCCTTTTAGCTCCATTAGTCTCAGCCCTATGGTTAAAACTAGCCAATTCAAAAAAAGCTGATCTTCCCATCCCTACTAAGATGGGACTTGGTATGATCCTACTCGGTCTTGGCTACATTATCCTATTATTTGCCGTACTTCAAACAGGAAGTAATCCAAATCACATCCCACATAAAGCTCATATCCTTTTTATTGTCGCTACTTATTTACTCCATACATTAGGTGAGCTTTTTCTCTCCCCCGTTGGTCTATCTTTAGTTAGTCAAATCGCCCCCGTTAAATTAACATCTCTACTGATGGGAATTTGGCTAGCTGGAAACGGAATTGCCAACATTCTAGCAGGACAACTGGCCGCATTTACACAGTCACTTGGATACTTTGAGGTGTTTAGTCTTATCGGCATTACTTCTATATTACTTGGTATCATTCTTTTATTTATTTCAAAGAAACTAGTAAAAATGATGGAATAAGTTACTGGTTTCCCTTCTAGCTTATGAAGGCGAAACCAGTCTTATCTAGTGGGAACAAATCTTATTCTTCAAGCTGTAAAGATAAAATATCCAAATTAAACTGATCTTTATGGTACTTTACCAATTGATTTAAGTATTCGTCACTTACAAATCCTTTTGCTCCACGGATAATTTCCCGAAGATAATGCATTGGCGGGGCTGTCTCTTCTTCTTTTTCTCTGACTATAAACGTTAATAAATGTTGTGTAACTTCTCCATTAATTTTCCCTGTAACAAAAGCAGGACGATAAATACCCGCGGTTCGCTGAGCACCCTCTCTTATGTACAAATAGTCTAAAGCTTCTTGATTAACACGATATACTTTCCCTTCTACCGTCCCTCCTATTTCTACAATATCGGCTCTACCACCATCTTGAGCACGGTAGGTATAACGAAATGAATACCCTGTGATTTCTCCTCTTCCTACGACGTCTTGGAAAAGATGTGGACACCCATGAATATGAAAACGTTCATCATCCATACAAGAACCATAGGCAAAATAATACAACTCGGGTAGTTTTAAATATTGATAGCATTTCCAATCCCCTCTAGGAATCGAGGCTAATCCTTCTATCTGAGTCGGTTCAAAGACATACATCCACGCATGTTTTGTTCCTTGGTCATAATGAACGATTTGTGTAATTCTTTTGACTTGTTTTTTTTCATCTGAATTGATCTCTAATTCCAATCGATCTAATTCAGCCAATTGATCATTTGTTATTCTATATAACTCTCCATATACGCGACTATCAGAACCGACAATCATAACCGGATTAGTTCCTGTAATATATAGTGCTCCTTCAGTCCAACATTGCTCAGCTACTTTTTCAGCAGATTGCAGAAAATGATGATTCGCTTCCCCAGTTCGTAAAGTTCCATAAACAAAAATTAAATGTGACATCTTTACCCCTCCTCATTCAATATATTCCCTTTTCTGCATAACATTGCCCCATCAATTCATCTCAACTATTCTTCTGATTTATAAAATAATTAAAAACAGATTTCATATTCTAATTTAATCTATAGTCAAAGCGTATCACGAAAAAATACGAAATACTACTTCTTTTATAAAGGAAATGATCACATAAAAAGCACCCTACCAAAGAGGGTGCTGATGACATTAATTAAAAGTCAAAGTTATCAGGATCTGGGCCAAAGCGATGATTTTTATTCAATTGATCTATTTGATCCATATCTTCTGGTGCAAGCTCAAAATCAAAAATATCTGCATTCTCTATAATACGATGCTCTTTTATTGACTTTGGAATGGTGACGACTCCATGCTGCAAATCCCATCTCAAAACAATTTGAGCTGGAGTTTTTTGATACTTCTTAGCTAATGTTTGAATGGTCTCATCATTAACTACTGCTCCCTGCATCAGAGGACTCCATGCTTCCAATTGAATTTGTTTTTCCTTACAAAAGGCTAATAACTCTTTTTGAGTCAAGTAAGGATGAAACTCTACTTGGTTTACCATAGGCTTCACAGTGCAATCAGCTAATATATCTTCTAAATGATGGACTTGGAAATTACTTACGCCTATCGCTCGAACCAAACCATCACGATAAAGCTTTTCTAATGCCTTCCAAGTTTCTTTATATTTCTCTTTAACTGGCCAGTGAATTAAATATAAATCAACATAGTCAATACCGAGCTTTTGACGACTTTCTTCAAATGCAGCCAAAGTTGAATCATATCCTTGATCAGCATTCCACACTTTTGTAGTAATAAACAGATCTTCGCGAGCAATACCTGAATCTTTGATCGCTTTACCCACACCTACTTCATTTCCATATACTGCAGCTGTGTCAATACTACGATATCCAGCTTTTATAGCTGCTTTAACTGCATTTTCAACTTCTTGCCCTTCTTTTGTTTTCCATACACCTAAGCCTAACCAAGGCATTTGAACACCATTATTTAGCATGACTGTATCATGAGTTGATTTGCTCATATGTAGCACCTACTATTCTATTTAATATCAATGGTGTCGAACTACTACTAAAAAGATTTTAGAGGTATATTTATCCTTGATAATCGACACTACTGTTTATATATATATTTTACCATTTGTAAATCTAATTATCAGTAACTCACATCAATTCCATTTAACTATTCCCCATATCTAAAGACAAAAATTTAGGATAATCATCGATGAAGAGGGATTTTCTTCATTTTTAAAGATATAAAAAAACTTATCAACCGATGTTGATAAGTTTTTGGCGTGCCCTGGAAGATTCGAACTCCCGACCTTCTGATCCGTAGTCAGACGCTCTGTCCAGCTGAGCTAAGGGCACATATAGAGCGGAAGGTGAGACTTTATAAGTCATTTTCGCAATAGGATGGTGACCCGTAGGGGATTCGAACCCCTGTATGCCAGCGTGAAAGGCTGGTGTGTTAACCGCTTCACCAACGGGCCATCATATTACTTACTGGTGGCTCGGGACGGAATCGAACCGCCGACACGAGGATTTTCAGTCCTCTGCTCTACCGACTGAGCTACCGAGCCCTATATGGTGGGCCTAGGCTGACTCGAACAGCCGACCTCACGCTTATCAGGCGTGCGCTCTAACCAACTGAGCTATAGGCCCTCATATTCATTTTTCCTTCGACTTATTCAATCATTTGCTGCTCACAGATATATACTTTAACATGCTTTTTATATAAATGCAATAATTTTTTTTAAAAAACTATCTAATAGTTGAATCTTCCTTCCGTCAGGTTGCTGTCTATAATCAGCAACCTGACAGGCTAACCATTAAAACCTACTCATCTAATAATGCATGTCTCCCTCTATATCCCCTTTACCAATACTTCCAAAACAGGATCGACCCCTGCTACTACATTTCTTTGAATCATAGCTTTTTGCTTGAGTGCTAGATCCATATTTGTAATTACGACTGGAGTAGCAATTGAACATCCTGCCTGTTGAATCAAATCTAAGTCAAATTGGATTAATTCATCTCCCTTTTTCACCTGTTGATCTATACCTACCAAAGCAGTAAAACCCTCTCCATATAACTTAACAGTATCAATACCCACATGAATTAAAACTCGAAGACCACTCGGATGCTGGATACTAACAGCATGACTTGTATCAAATAAATGAGAAACAACTCCATCGATTGGCGCTACTACTTTTCCATTTGTAGGAATAATCGCTAATCCATCACCAGCTATCCTTTGTGAAAAAACTAAATCCTCAACTTCATCTAATGAAACAGCTTTACCTGTAACTGGAGCAACGAATGTCAACCAATTCCCTTGCTCTTTGTGTAAAGATTCTTGCTTCTGCTTTGTAAATAAATAACGTATTTTCCCCTTAATAATTTCGTTCAACCCCTTTAGTCGTCTCTCACCAAGTCGATTCTAATTCATTATATTTTCAGATATTTGCAATTTCAAGTCCAGATACCCACTTCAAAGTGAAACTATAATAGGCTTCCATACCTTAAGTCTTTAAATCTTTCCCAAACCAAGAAAATGATTGAAATGAACCTATCCTACTTATGCTATAGCTTTGAAGAAAGCGTTTCTGATCAATCGAAGAACAGGAAGATTGCAGTATACTTGATCACAGAATCAGAAGTCTTCTGTCCCTCTTGAATCAGCGACGCACTTCTTATAGATGAGTAGAACTTTCTTATGTAAAAACGTTGAAAACCATTGCATCCATGAAAAGTAAGGTTTTTCTTTTCTATTTTAGTTTCATTTCTGACACCACTTCTTTTAACAAATCGGGTCGATTGGTAATGATTCCATCTGCTCCCAGTTGGATCAGCTCTTTCATTGTTTTCTTGTCATCAATGGTCCAATAATGCACTTGCATGTTGAGACGATGGGCTGCATCAATTAAACTTTTGTCCTTTAGGTTCATTCCACTATACTCGATCGGAATCTGTATTACATGGGCGGATGGACGATATAATCCATCTAACCAAAGCTGATTTAAGATCACAAACTGAGCCACCTCAGCAAGGCTTGCACCTATGCCTGTCTCTCCCTTGGACTCTTCGATAAAACGATCCACAATATCATCTTCAAAAGATGTTACAACCACTTTCTTTTCAAGCTTGTGCTTTTGAATCAATTGCCATAGTTTATGTTCAATTTGTGACTTTCCTTTCAATGGATAAGCATCTTTAATTTCAATATTAAAATAATGATCTTTCCCATATTTCGAAAAAACTTCATCTAAAGTAGGGATATACACTCCTTTTCCTCGAAAACTATACTCTCCTTTTAAATCTTTAAAACGATATCCTGCATCTAATCTTTGTAACTCTTTTAAAGATAATTCATCAACTCTACCTTTTCCATTTGTTGTTCGATCGACCGTATCATCATGAATAGTGACTAAATGACCATCTTTTGTCATATGGATATCTAGCTCTAATACATCTACATTTAGGCGATGAGCTTTTTCAAAAGCGGCTAATGTATCAGCAGGTGCCAATAGTTCACCACCTTGGTGAGCTATTACTAAGGGTTTTTTACGATTTGCAAATACATCTGACTGTTTTTTGGAAAAGAAGTGATACATAACTCCCTGAACTGAATATACCAATAAAAGAAGGAATACACAGCTTAATAAAAACTTTTTCTTCTTATTTATATTCGATTTTATCATTTGTGGCATTTGGCTCTCCCTTTCACTTCAAGGGTAATTTTTATTTGATTTTTGCTGTAAACTTTTCATAGTATAAGGAGATACATTTACTTCTTAGAGCATGTTGCATAATTGGAACCAGAACCTAGATCATTCCTAGATGAAGCCGCGAATCGTTTTTGTGTAGGATCGACCTTTGCGCCAAACCTTTAGTGGGAGTGAGTTCAAAAACGATGAGCGGCTGATTAAGAAGGGCAACCGCTTCTTAGAAAAGGGATTGATAAAAATTATATATAAATTTGTTTATATCGTAAATTAATGTTAAAATAAAATTAATTATTTTGATTTTTGTTTGATTATATCGAGGTGATATAGTGACTTTCACTTGGACCTCTCTAACGTTGATTATCCTAATCCTAATCTTAATTGCAGCAACCATATATGCTTTTAAAAAAAAAACAAGCCATATCCTGAACCTTCTCCAGAAAATATCATCTTACAAGCCACTGAACGAATCAAGAAAGAAGTTGGTTATCGTTTAAAAATGACTAAGCACAAAGTGGAAACAATAACTTTCCATCAAGGCGTCCACGTTTTGCAACAACCCATGATCTCACAACAGACAAATATGACCTATTATGTTGACGTCGAATTTATTAATCCAAGTCATTTTTATTACAAAACAGATATCATCGCAGACTTTCCTGATCATATCCATCAAACTTTTTTTGAAGAGGTCTTTCTCAAAAATCAATCATGTTATAGGAAAAATGAAAGAGGAGGAGCATGGAAGAAAGTAGATAAGGCCTTAAAAGCTCGGTTATGGCCACCAGAAAAAGATTATTATGATCTAAAGAGGATATTTCAACTTTTAAAAGAACAAGCGAACAACATTAAAGTTAGAGAAGATGATCACTCTTACCATCTAGAGATTTCCCTCCAAGAAGTGCCACAAATATTGCCGTTTGTTGGTGACTCCATCAGAAGATATAAGGATAACCCTTCCTATTCCTTTCATCAGTTAAAATTCGATTCCTTTCATCTTGTCTATTCGTTTAACAAAAAAACATATCAAGCTACCAAAGTCAAACGAAATATACGATTTCGTATTCCTTATGTTAATAACTGGCAAAAAGGGGTCGTCTCTGAAGAGTTTACCATCTACTTTTACAAAGAGACCAAACAGATCAAGGCTCTTGATTATTTAAAAATTTAACTAATTAGAGCAAGGTATCCATACCGGATATACAATAAAAAAGGGATGACCTAAAGGACCCTTCAAGTGCCTTTAGAGTCATCCCTTTTTTTGCTGTTTAAGGATTAATATTTGGTAACTCCGTAATTGTTCGATTATAAACTTTTTTATTAAGATCTTTCCATGCTTGACGCTCTTTACCATCTTGGATTTTAAGCTCTTTATTTAATCGATCCAGTCGATCATATAAATCTTTATAGTTATCTTTTGGTGGTTTGGATCCATCAGCCAATGCTTGATAGTAATCTTTATCAGACTTAATCACATCTTCAAACGCTTTGACATAGTCATAATATACCTTTAGTGTTTTTGAAAAGCTATCATAAAAATCATTAGCTAGCCTTTTTTCTTCTTCATCGGAAAACAAGTCAATTTGATTTTTTGCTAACGGCATATACCTTTCTACTTCTTTAATTCCATTTAATAAATTGGGTAATTCCTGTTTTGACTTTTGGAGCCCATCAGCATATTTTTTCGCTTGATCCATTGTAATTTTCTTATCTATCGAAAATGCTGTGTCGCTTTTTATTTGTTTGTAGGGTTCATTTATTTTTCTTTCGATATCCACCAATTTATCAAACTTTTCAACAGCCATATCTAAAATATTACGAAGCTTTTCTTTTTCATCTGGACCAGAAGAACACCCTGACAAAAGAAATATCATCGAAAACATAATGATCCATATTCTCTTCATAAAAGTATTCCTTTCTTGCTACCATTGTATTTCCATGAAACATGGAGAATGATAACTTTTTTGACAAAATTAGTCTTACAAAATCACATTTTAACAGATATCTATTTAGTAGTAAAATAAAATTTTCAATCTCCACCAAATGTTCATAATAAAACTGATGAGTAATTATAGTATAAGTAATCATTTTAAACTCTGTCAGAATAATCTTGTATATTTTTTAACAAGATATTCATTTTAACAACAAACAAAAGGGATGGAAAGTATTCCCTCCCATCCCTATCCATCTATCTTCTTTTTCAAGCTATTTTCTCGACTCTATCGGTAATATGGGTTGTGCTGGAGGAAAATAGCTAGGTACATCTCCGACAATAATTTGCCTTACAATAGGTTGACTAAACTTAACCTTAAAATGTTCTTCTGTAAATGGGATAAGTACTCCCATATCAATCTCTGCTTGAAGATATACAATCACTAATGAAGTGTTAATTCCTGAAGATTCAATTTTAGAAGTTAGTACTACATGTGGTACTCCTTCTACCCAAATATTTAATGGAAGTTCCATTCCTATATCAGAAAGGATGCTACTTCTTACTACTTCACCTAAAGACATCTTTATAATATGATTTTCAGACTTATGTAATTCTTTCATGATACTTTCTGTTACCCTATTATAAATAAGTACTTCCGCTTGACTATTAAAACTGGCACCAATGATTCGACCTTCTTTATCCTTTTGCAAAAAGATTAATTGATTTTTTGTACTATTTAACTCTTTATTCATCGTGTGTATTCCTTTTAAAAAAGCTTTCTGTGCAACTGTTTTTACTTTCGTTTTAGCGATCACTTTTAGTGAAGGTTGTAAATGATTTTCTCCTATCCAAAAGGATATGAAAAGGATCACTGAAAATATGAAGATCAAAATGATAGATTTTCGAAAGCGTAGTTTGATTAACGGAAATTTACGATATGTACCACTTGAGTGCTGATGTATAGGGGGCTTATTGCGAAATCTAAACTTCCAATTATTCCTTAGTTTCCACCAATGGTGGAAGAATAAAAATTTGCGGCGGCGAACTAAACCGCGACGAAATATCATGATCATTACCCCTTCAGATACCATTTCTATTTGTATAGTTTATTCAGACAAACATACAAATATCATTAAAAAAATGATCATAATAAGCCCTATAAATATTAAATAAAAAAGAGAACAAGGTTACTTCCTGTACTCTTTTTTAGAACTGAAAAAACTCCTATCCTCATTTTAGAGAATAGGAGTTTTTCATCTTTGTATTCCTTGAAAACTAAAGGTGAGAACATGACCCGAGAGGTTTCGATTCAAAAATTTGTATCGATAAAGATACTCCGTAGAAAGGAGGTGATCCATCCCCACCTTCCGGTAGGGATACCTTGTTACGACTTCACCCCAATCATCTGCCCCACCTTCGGCGGCTGGGTCCTTCCCGGGGTTCCCCGCAAAGTAGTACTTTGTG
>NZ_KZ845670.1 GCF_003313465.1 Thermoflavimicrobium daqui | reverse complement strand
AATCGCGGATCAGCATGCCGCGGTGAATACGTTCCCGGGCCTTGTACACACCGCCCGTCACACCACGAGAGTTTGCAACACCCGAAGTCGGTGAGGGAACCTACCCACCCCACAAAGTACTACTTTGCGGGGAACCCCGGGAAGGACCCAGCCGCCGAAGGTGGGGCAGATGATTGGGGTGAAGTCGTAACAAGGTATCCCTACCGGAAGGTGGGGATGGATCACCTCCTTTCTACGGAGTATCTTTATGGATACAAATTTTTGAATCGAAACCTCTCGGGTCATGTCTCACCTTTAGTTTTCAAGGAATACATTGTTCGTTTAAAAAACCTCTTTGAATCCTACTTCTAGGCTTCAAAGAGGTTTTTTGCATGTGCTGACTTAAAATCTTTGGGTGCCGTGGCGTTAACCTGTCTCCCGCGAAAATACATCAATAGCCCCAATACAAAACGATGGGATTGGTCGTCTGATCGACTGTTGGCAAAAGCATGGAGAACCCTCTCCCCTGCTTTTCGGGCTGCTTCTTCTGAATCAAACAGGTTAGCTTGAAAGTAAAGCCGGGCTTCTTGATCAAGCCGGGTGTTCGGAAAATCTTTCACATGCGGAACTGCCTGCTTAGGTGGTGGAAACCAAGAACGAATCGTTTTAATGCCGTTGTGAAATTGGGTTTTCCACTCCTCTAAAGTAGAAACAGAGTGGAGCATGGGAAGGGAAGAGGTCCATTTTGAAATGGAATGATCATCTGATTGCCATTCTTCCAGAAGCAAAGAGCCATAACTTCTCCGTGTGTGACTACCGAGCCCACCGATATTCCCCAACAACCAAGTACTCGCGATGACCGCCTGATATACTTGTTTCATCCGTAATTGATTTTCTTCAGGACGAAAAGCAAAGGAAAGCGAAAAGGATTGACCCGGTAGAAAGTAATGCTTGGATACACCTTTGACCACAAAAAAAGAACAAGTGCCTCTTCTGGGCTCAAAATAAGGGACATGGCGAAGGGAGTGCTTCGGTAGATGCATAAGAAAACGGGATTGACCATGCTGTGCACTACCGAAAATCATCTCTTCCAAAGTAGGAGCTTTTCGGCGCTGATCCGTCTGGACAAAATACCCGGGATGAATCGCACGAAACCAGAAACGCAAACAACCTTTCACTGATGGGAGACGGAGTTCCGCTTTTTGAGGATAGATACCATGGATAAACATGGGCGTAATGATCCGAAAGCGGGTATGTAAGATCGGGACTTCTTCAGGAAGGGATGGATAAGTCATCGCTGCGCTCCTTTATCGTTTAATGACCATTTTTTTGAACAGTTAGCCTGATGAAATCAGGAGTGTCGAATAATCAACACCACCTTTTATGAAATCGATTGTTCCATAGCTCGTATTTTCTGCAGATAGGTATGACGCTGATCCAACTTAGGGGGGAATTGCTCAGACTCCCTTAACCTGTACCGAATATCGGCGAGCCTATGCTCCAAATCGGTCAGGCTTTCTCTCGTAAAATAGTGTTGATGTTGCTGGCGAGAGCGAAAAATCTGATATTCCGCTGAAAATAGGAGACCATTTCGCTCTTGATAGCGATCTGCTGAAGCTTGGTACCACTCTTTTTGCTGTAGTAGTGTCCGGTCGTAGCAATAAGTTGGTTGAATCTGTAGAAGTTTTTTTAAGCAATGAATCGCTTCGGTATAATGACTAATATCATGGCGAATCAGTTGTAGATTCCAAATAATTAAGAAGAGATAGGCGCGGTCATGCTCTGGATTTTGCTTGAGATGTTCATGCATGAGTTGAATCGATTCCATGCTTTTTTGATATTGTCTTTCTAGCCAATCCGCTTCATCGATACCGATTGTCTTGGATGAGTCATACCACAGAAAAACGGCCTTAAAAAAAGAAAGTCCCCACAGCTCAGGATATATATGTTCCACCTTCTTAATCAATTCAAACTCATGAGATGAAGGAATATGATTTCCATGTTGGTGGAGGATAAATCGTTCGGACAAGATCGCAAACGCTTTTAAACGCTGCTCAATCGCCTGATCTAACTCACTTAGTTCTGACTTTAATTGCTCTTGCATTTTTTCTGTTTTATCTGTGACTTGCTTGGTAATCAGCTCAGGAATCTTCTTCTCCTGCCGATAGGTGAAGTAAGCTAAACCCAGTCCACCAATGGTACAAATGACAGCCAGCAGATTTAATAAATAACTCATATAGGCGTACTGGTTCGCAAGGACATCAGCCTCTTGCCAAGTTTTTTCGACCCGCTCCGGGATCAAAGATTCCTTCTGCTGATCGGTAGAAACCACCACTGTCGTATTAAACAGTTTATTGATGATGGGGGAGACAAAAGCACCAGTGACAAAGAGAAAAAGCCCTAAACTAATTAGTCCAATCCATCTCCAACCGCGAGATTTTGATTTCTGTTGTTCCTGTTGTGATGAGTCATTCATCGTTTCACCTCCTTGGCTAAATAGTTCATATGCTACTCTCAAACATCATCAGTTACGTGACGAAAGTATGCCTTCAATAAAACCCATTTTTAAGTAAATAAACACCCCTGCTGATTTATTGATTATTTCCCGTTTTACAAAAATATTATATAATTTTTTTATATGGATTGATAGAACTTTGAAGGGAGTCTTATATGGTTATCATTTCAACAGTTGGAATTTCGATGCAGCGAAATCTCGGTAAAGATACACCAGAAAACCAAGCGTTTCAAGCCTTTGCGAATGTATCTGTCGATGATACACTTGAAGATACATCCTATCAACATCTCTTTCAGTTTCTACTACAAAAAGCTGATCATCATTCATTTGACCCTACTAGCTTTAGTGCAGAGACCAACAGTCTGAACCGAATGGGTGTAACAAAAGGAGATCATTTGTACTTCTTAGTGACTGATAGCATGGCTGGCAAGCTGTGTGGCGAAGTGCTCAGTCAGATTGGTCAGCGGAGATGGGGAGCTAAAACATATGTTCAAGTCCTCAAAGGCCTACAGGTGAAAAATGCCAAAAAATTTCAAGAAGAAGGCATTCGCTCTTTGGTCTTGGCGGTTCGCCGTATCTGTGACTCGTATCGAAAGTCCAAACATCCCATCGTGTTAAATATGACCGGAGGCTATAAAGCCGTCGTTCCTTATCTAACCTTGCTCGGACTCATCGAAGGAATCCCGGTAAAGTATGTATATGAAGAACATGGGCATGATTTGATTGAACTTCCATCCCTACCACTCGACTTTGACTATGCGGTTTTGGATCAATTGCGAATGGACTTTCCGCCGAATACCATCTTCCGTTTAGCGAGAGAAGGAGTCTTGGAGGATGACTTGTTTTCCTTTTCCAACTTAACCTATAACCAACTAGCCGAACGCTATCGCAAAATTTTCGTCTGGGAGGGCAAGCAAGTCAAGCTATCCTCCTTAGCCAGACTCATCTTAGAAAGAGAGAGTTAGCCAGAAAGGAAAAGATCAAATGCGGATTCAAATGACCTTTATGGTTCCAAAACCAACCCCTTTACCCTATAGTCTCAATTACTATCTCACCAGCTACTTTTATCGCGCGATTCGAGAAGTGAATCCACAGTTAGGGGGGTGGCTCCATGAAGAGGGGATCGCTTTTCGTGGTAAAGCATATAAACCATTCCTCTTTTCACGCCCTTGGTTTGACTCACGTACCCATTTAGCAAAGCAAATGGAAGTCCAAGGAAAATGCCGGATTCAGGTCGATTCAATCCAAACCGAAGTTGTGCGATCCATCTATGAAGGTGTTGAGAAGCTCGGCTGTCTCCATCTCTTAGGGGAGCAGTTCCCCCTCGTCGATCTACGGGTGAAAGAAGCAGTTTCCTTTACACCACAGATGACCTATGAAACGATCAGTCCGATCACCGTTCCCGTTCGGATCCATGATGAGCTGCATTTCTGCCATCCACTGGAAAGCCGCTTCTACGATAACCTGCGCTACTCATTACATAATTGGTATGAGATGAAATGGAAAGAGCCCTTTCCAGATAATGAAGAAATCCATATCCAACTGGTAGACCCCGCTTCCTTCCGCCTCGAGCGAGCTGCTGCTTTGGTACAATATCATGGCAAAAACATCAAAGCCTATCAACTCAAGCTAGCCATCGAAGCCCCCGTCCCCATGCAACAAGTCATCTATGAAGCTGGACTTGGCAGCTATGGAAGCCAAGGATTTGGCATGATGGATGTGAGAAGGTAGAAAAGAAGAAACTAGATCGATTTGCCGCAAACCTCTTTTGGAGTGGATGTGCTTTGAAACGAGAAATATCAAGGGGTTTGCTCCTGTTTTGGAGGAATAGTGAAAACACGACTGGAGGCTTACGGCAAAAAAGGGGTGTTGCAGGAGATGGAGGAGTGGGTGTATACTAGGAATAGCAAGGGATTTAGTGTGTAGGAAATTTGGGGTATTGGATCTACATTAGAATTGAAACTTTGAGTGTTTAAAAGTAGACACTAAACATTTCCCTTATTGTATTGGATCTACATTAGAATCAAACAAAATAACCCCCATCACCTCTCTGGAAATAAAAAAGATGATGGGGGTCTTGTTGTATATGGAGATAAAGGCTGTCTCCACCTGCTTCTAACGTTCTCCATCTATATCCTCCACAGACAGCATGCACGCCTTTCCTGCTTCAATATATCGCTCTAACATTTCTTCTTCCAAAGCTTCGATGATCTGAAGAAAGGGTTCGATGTCCTTCTGATCGTCGTAGTGTTGGAGCGATGAGAAGTATGCTACCCGTTGTTCCTTACGAAGAATAAGGGGTACCAGTCCACTTTTCATTAGTTCCAGATTCATAATGAGACGAGCTGTACGCCCATTGCCATCGATAAATGGATGGATACGAACAAACTCACAATGCAAAAAGGCAGCCCGTTCAATCGGATGATGGTTTTGCCATGTTGAGTTATAGTCTGTGATCATCTGTTCCATCTCGGTGGGAACTTGCCATGGCTGTGGGGGGACATGTTGCTGTCCACGGATATAGACAGGAACATGCCTATACACACCAGCACTTTTGGTATCGATGCCACGAAGGATGATAGAGTGGATTTCTTTGATGATTTGTTCCGTTAAGAGTGTGTTATCTTTGACAAGCTCTTCGAGATATAAAATTGCTTCTTTATGATTAATCGCTTCTAGGTGCTCCCGCACGCTTTTCCCACCAACAGTAATCCCATCTGCGATAATAATCGCTGTTTCTGCTAGAGTAAGAGTGCTTCCTTCAATGCTATTAGAATGATAAGTCCACTCAATATCCAATGTTTCTTTGAAGCTCTGCATGGTAATCGGATGGATCGGATATTGTTTGCGGAGCTCGTTTAAATGATCGATTTTTCGCATACCTATTTTCTCCTTGGTATGAATGGATTAGATCCTTATCATCATATCATGGTTTATCAAGTGTTCAAAGAAGTGGATTATGATTTAAGGAAAAGGTTGGATCGATTTGCCGCAAACCTCTTTTAGAGTGGATGTGCCTTGAAGCGAGAAATATCAAGGGATTTGCTCCTGTTTTGACGGAATAGTGAAAACACGACCAGAGGTTTACGGCAAAAAAGGGGTGTTGCAGGAGATGGAGGAACGGGTGTATACTAGGAATAACAAGGAATTTGGTGTGTAGTGAATTTGGGGTATTGGATCTACTATAGAATGAAAACATATTTCTTGAAGACGAACGAATATATCTATTTTTCCAAGTATTGGATCTACTATAGAATGAAAACATTCATCACATCATTCAACAACATACAACCCAAAACAAAAGTATTGGATCTACTATAGAATGAAAACATTCCGTTTTTCTTCCGCTTTTCTAGCCCTTTTGATGAGACGTATTGGATCTACTATAGAATGAAAACATTCAAGATTTTTTAGTTTTTGTTCCAGACTTGCCATAACGTATTGGATCTACTATAGAATGAAAACATTCGTGTCGGTCGGTCGCAGCTAGATTTTTGCACATGTGTATTGGGTCTACATTAGAATTGAAACGTAACATAGTAGACTTTCCCTGACCCGTTTCACCGATAAGGTACTGAATCTACGATAGAATTGAAACACTCCTCCGAGATCCTTTATCAGAAAAGGGTATATCTACATCAAACTAAAAAATCACCCAAAAAGCCCATCACCTTCGCTCTTTCCGACAGGTGATGGGTTTTTTTGTCGTTCAGAATATCCCAGCTCCAAACCAACTCTATTCAAAAAACATCCATGGTAAACTATATCTAGAACCTTTTCCATCCTAAAAACACTTAAATACAGGAGATAAAGCTATGGTCAAGTTACTGATTGCCGATCGAGATAGCAAGGAAAGAGAAGGAATCAAATGGTTGGTTCAGGCGTATCCGATCCCTTTTGATCAGGTGGAGCTGGCAGGGGATGTGGAAGAGTTAATTCGTATCATGGAGCAGGAGACACCTGATGTCTTATGCATCGAGCTAGATATGGTTCCACGTGACCAGTGGGAAGAGGTTAAGAAACGCATCCATTTTTATGTGCGCCGAGTGATTGGGTTGACAGCCGAGGCGACGTTTGAGCGGGCAACGCAGGCGATTGAACTCCATGCGGTTGACTTATGGGTAAAGCCGATTTCACCGGATCGGATTAAACGGATGCTTAATCAAACAGTGAAGCAAATCGCTGAGGAACATTCCCGACCGATGTTTGCGATGCCGGCGACTTATACACCGATCTCCTATCAAACGCTCTTTTTGGACTATCAATCGCTCGGAGAAAATCGTAGTCTCATCCTCGTCCAACCTGAACATACTGAGCGTATCCCATTGTTATATCAGTTTTTGCAAGAATATCCTTTTCATAAACAACCCGAGCTATTTCCGCTAAGTGATGCGGTAGTCTGTATTTTTCCTCGTGTCCAGCCTGATGAACGGAAATATTTTCAACAAGAGGGGCATCGCCTTTTAAACGAGTGGGCACAGCGGTATGATGATGCGTTGACATTGGTGATCCATCTGGCGTTGGATGGGAGTATTTCCCTTCATCACAAGTATGTGGCTGCGAAACAAGCACTCGAAACGCGTTTTTTCATTGGCCATCAACAAGTGATTTTTGTTGATGAGTATCAAGAGTGGAGACGGATCGATCCTTTTCTGACTCCTGAGGAACAGCGAGAATGGATTCAGATGCTTTCGGATTTTAGTAAAGAACGAATCCAAAGCTGGATGCATCAGCAGTTTTCTTACCGGGAGCCCCCATTTCCTGAACCGGGACTATTACGGATTCGGCTGACCAGTATTTTGGCACAGTTGCGTCGTTTTATGCAATCACACCGGTTACATGAAGAGGCGATGTATGAAACGCATTATCATCGGGTGTTTGCTTCTGTTTTGTATAGCCCGGTGTTGTTCCGGATTGTGCAGGATATTTTGCTGTTTATCTTTGATCTGCTAGAAGGGGCACAAGAGCGGAGTTTACAGGGAAGTTCGGATGTATTGGAACAGGCGGTGCAGTATATTGAACAACATTTTGCCAGATCTGATCTATCTCTGGCGCAAGTTGCTGAATTTGTTGGGCGAAATCCCACTTATCTAAGCCATCTGCTCAGTCAGAAAAAAGGGACTTCCTTCCGGGAGTTGGTGGCACAAATTCGGATCGGACAAGCATGTCGTTATCTGAAGGAGACCACTTGGACGATTCAGGAAATTGCGGATCGGATTGGTATTCGCAATCCAAACTATTTTAGTCGTCTCTTTAAGGAAAAGATGGGGTGTACACCTCGTGTGTTCCGTGATCAAAAGAATGGATAGAAATCAAAAATAAGTTGCAAAATCTGTTGAAAGCGATTGCTTTCTTCTTTTTTTATCGAAAAAAAATGATATTTTTCGAATCTTGATATTCTATTTTTAAACAATATGTTTCGTTATATTTGAATTAAACAGTATATCTATTATTCAATAATGATCGAGAGTCATTCAGGAGTGTTGATTAACCAAAATTAGGTAAGAAAAGGAGGCATTTTTCGACTAAGTCGACCTCATGCCTCGCTCTACGGGATAAGAAGTTCTAAGAGGCAAAGCCCATAAGAACTTCTATCATGTCTTACCTAGCGGAAGGGAATGGAATCAGATGGGCTTTTAGCGCAAGATGTTTCTGTGTGTTGCTTCCATACGTCTCCCAGTGTTCCATCTGATGGAATGAGCTGAAGCGGACTCGGATTCATCCTTGCCAGACATCATCAGTCACGTGGCGAAAACATGCCCTTGCTATCATCCATTTTTGTGCAAATCGACACTACTGAGAGTCATTTATCCTCCCTAAATGAGAGAAAGTAAATACCGCTGGATTAGGATTAAAAAGAAAGCGATTTCATTAAAACCATATACCCCATTCAAAAGGAGAGTGAATGATATGTCTCGTACCATTCGAGCTTATCGAGGAACTGAGTTACATGCAAAAGGGTGGATTCAAGAAGCTGCTTTACGGATGATCATGAATAACCTTGATCCAGAAGTGGCAGAAAAGCCGGAAGAGTTAGTCGTTTATGGAGGGATCGGAAAAGCGGCTCGGAACTGGGAAGCTTTTGAGGCGATTGTAGAGACGCTAACGAATCTAGAAAACGATGAAACGCTATTAATTCAATCGGGAAAACCGGTTGCCGTATTTAAAACCCACACTGATGCACCTCGGGTATTGCTGGCTAACTCCAATCTCGTGCCAGCTTGGGCAAATTGGGATCATTTCCATGAATTAGAGAAAAAAGGGTTAATGATGTATGGGCAGATGACTGCCGGAAGCTGGATCTATATCGGTAGCCAAGGGATTGTCCAAGGTACCTATGAAACTTTTGCGGAGTGTGCACGGCAACATTTTGGTGGTAGTCTAAAAGGAACGATTAGCCTTACTGCCGGACTAGGTGGCATGGGTGGAGCACAACCGTTAGCCGTTACCCTCAATGAAGGTGTCGTTATTGCTATTGAAGTCGATCCGGTTCGGATTCAGCGTCGTTTGGATACCCAATATCTCGATGTTCGAGTCGATAGCCTCGATGAAGCGATTGCATTGGCTCAAAAAGCGAAAGAAGAAGGAAAACCATTATCGATTGGACTCTTAGGGAATGCAGCTGACCTCCTACCACAAATGATTGAAAAAGGCTTTATCCCCGATATCTTGACGGATCAAACGTCAGCTCATGATCCACTAAATGGCTATCTTCCACAAGGAATGACTTTAGAAGAAGCCGCTGAGCTTCGAAAAACCGATCCCAAACAAGTGGAAGAGCGAGCTAAGCAAAGTATGGCGGTCCATGTACAAGCGATGTTGGAGATGCAAAAGCAGGGGGCTATCACCTTTGACTATGGCAACAACATCCGTCAAGTGGCGAAAGATCAAGGAGTGGAGAATGCTTTTGACTTCCCGGGCTTTGTCCCTGCTTATATCCGTCCTCTCTTCTGCGAAGGTAAAGGACCATTCCGCTGGGTAGCCCTGTCAGGCGATCCAGAGGACATTTACAAAACGGATGAAGTGATTTTACGAGAGTTTAGCTACAATGAGCATCTTTGCCGCTGGATTCGGATGGCACAGGAGAAAATCACATTCCAAGGGCTGCCATCACGGATCTGCTGGTTAGGCTATGGTGAACGGGCTCGTTTTGGCAAAATCATCAACGACATGGTGGCTTCAGGAGAGCTTAAAGCACCGATCGTCATCGGACGAGATCACTTGGATTCAGGCTCAGTTGCATCACCCAACCGGGAAACGGAAGGGATGAAAGATGGCAGTGATGCAGTAGCGGACTGGCCAATTCTCAATGCTTTAGTCAATGCAGTCGGCGGAGCAAGCTGGATCTCAGTCCATCATGGCGGTGGTGTAGGCATGGGCTACTCCCTCCATGCCGGAATGGTGATCGTAGCTGATGGAACGAAAGAAGCGGAAAAGCGTTTACAGCGAGTCCTAACAACTGATCCGGGGATGGGGGTTGTCCGTCACGTTGATGCTGGATATGAGCTGGCTGTCAAAACAGCGAAAGAAAAAGGCGTTCATATTCCCATGCTAAAAGGGTAGACATTTTACTAGGAATCAAAATAATAAACCAAAGGAGCCGTATTTCCCAACGAACCGACTTTCAGTGCGCTACCTAGCAGAGGAAAACGGAACAGGGTGATCAAGGAGGGCAACAGCATCAGTGTAGAAACATCCGTATGGCTTTGCCCGCCCGTCCTGTGTAGTATTCCGGAGCGGACAGAATAATCCCCCTATGCAAGCACTTATGGGAGTGAGTGGGAAATACGGCTCCCCAAAAAAGGAGGATCATCCATTGAATCATAAACCACTATTCATTCGTCATGCCAAACAACTCGTCACCTTAGCTAGAAGCTCAGAAAGACCGCTTAAAGGTCAAGCGATGAACAACCTAAACATCATTGAAGATGGAAGTGTATGGATCGAAAACGGTGTCATTCAAAAAGTGGGCAAAGACGAAGAAATCGTCCAACACTATCAAGATCGCCTTGCCGAAGCCGACATCGTCGATGCCAGAGGTAAACTCGTCACCCCCGGACTAGTTGATCCGCATACCCACCTCGTATATGCAGGGAGCCGGGAAAATGAGTTTGAGATGCGTCTCAAAGGGGCTACCTATATGGAAATCATGAATGCAGGTGGCGGTATTCATGCAACCACTCGAGCTACTCAGCAAGCAGATCATGAGCAACTTTTGCAGGAAAGTAAACGGCGCTTGGATCAATTCTTGTTCCATGGAGTAACCACGGTCGAAGCGAAAAGCGGTTATGGACTTACTCTTGAGCATGAAATCAAACAATTGGAAGTAGCCCAGACGCTAAATGAACAGCATGAAGTTGATTTGGTATCTACATTTATGGGGGCGCATGCTGTTCCTGTGAAAGATAAAGAAAATCCCGACCGTTTTGTTGATGAAGTGATTACAGAAATGATTCCTGAAGTAGCAAGGCGTGGGCTTGCTGAGTTTAATGATGTCTTTTGTGAACGGGGCGTATTTACACCTGAGCAATCCCGCCGCATTTTGGAAGCGGGGCTTGAATATGGTCTCAAACCGAAAATTCACGCCGATGAGATTGAACCTTATGCAGGAGCGGAGTTAGCTGCTGCAGTGGGTGCTGTATCTGCAGATCATTTGCTTAAAGCGTCGGATCAAGGCATTCAAGCGATGGCGGAAAAGGAAGTGGTCGCAGTTCTATTACCCGGTACGGCATTCTTCCTGATGGCCGAGATGGCTCAAGGACGCAAAATGGTGGATGCAGGTGTGCCTGTCGCTTTATCGACGGATTGTAATCCGGGCTCTTCACCAACAGTTTCCTTACCACTTATTATGAACCTGGGTTGTCTCAAGATGGGGATGACTCCGGCGGAAGTATTAACGGCTGTAACCATCAATGCCGCCCATGCCATTTGTCGTGGACATGAGATCGGCAGTATTGAAGTAGGGAAAAAAGCAGATTTGGTGATCTTTGACGTACCCAATTATATGAGTCTGTCCTATCTCTATGGGGTGAATCATGCCCAAACGGTCATCAAAAATGGAAGAGTGGTTATTGAAAACCGGATCAAAAGGAGTGGAGTGAATGCGTAATTATCCATATCCTTTGCTAAGTCCGCCTCCCTTTCGCTGGTATGCTGCAAAAGATTTGGAAGAACCGAAAGTTCATGAATGGATTCAAACCTTGAATCTAAAAGAAGGAGAAACCGTGGATTGGTCACAATGGGATGTGACTATCCTCGGTGTCCCTCTTTCCCGTTCCTCCATTAGTGCATCCGCTGCAAGTGAAAATCCCGATGCGATACGCCGGGCGTGGAAATTATTTACCACCTATAACTTGGATGAAGATGTAGACTTAACCGCCCTACGAGTGGTGGACTTAGGCGACGTCAAACAGCATGTGACCGATATTTCTACCTGTCACCGCCATATTCGAGAAGCAATGATCGCAATGCGGACTCATCATCCGCACACCTTGCCCTTGATGATCGGAGGGGATCATTCCATCACCGCGATGTTAGTCAAAGGATGGAAAGAAGCCCATCCAGATGAACGCATCGGCATTTTGCAGTTGGATACTCACTTTGATCTCCGTTCCATGGCAGATAATGGTCCTAGCAATGGTACACCAATCCGCAACTTGATTGAAAGCGGTACGATTCGTGGGGAAGATGTTTATAACATCGGACTTCATGGCTTTTTCAATGCGAAATCATTAAAAACATATGCGGATGAAGTAGGGGTTCATTACGTCACTTTAAAAGAAGCGCGTAAAAAAGGGGTAGCCCAAGTAGTACGAGACGCTTTAGAGCAATTGAGCCAGAAAGTAGACACCATCTATCTCACCGTTGATATGGATGTATTGGATATCAGCATGGGACCTGGAGCACCTGCAGCGACGCCCGGGGGAATGCGTACAGATGAACTATTCGAAGCTGTTTTATTGGCTGGAGCTTGTCCCCAAGTCAAAGCGATGGATCTTGTCTGCCTAGACCCTTACCGGGATGTTGGACAAACCACGGTCAAAGCGGGTGTTCATGTCATGCTGTCGTTTTTGACAGGACTTGTGCAAAGAAAAAGAGGATAAGAAGAGGAAGGGGGAAGGTGCATGAACAAAATCCTGATCGACACCCATAAAAACATCCATACAGCCACACCCTCACAAGTTATTCGTTTTTTTGTCTATAGTATCATCGGGATCTTTATGTTTTTCATCCCTGTAACCATGAGCGGAAAATCTTCTATTCCGCTCGATCATCTGGTTACCTTGATTCGCGAGCATATTCCGTCCTTCGTACCCATTTATGTCCTTATTTTAATTGCCGCTGGGGTTGTCTATCCATTTATCAAAGGAACATGGAAGAAGAGTCCAGTCGATCTTATCTTTTCGCTCTTAAAAATAGTAGGCTTAATCGTAGCGATCATGATTTTCTTAAAAATCGGTCCCAAGTGGTTATTTGCTCCTAATATGGGCCCCTTCCTTTTTGATAAATTGGTTATTCCAGTTGGACTTCTAGTTCCCTTGGGATCTGTCTTCTTAGCATTATTGGTGGGATATGGCTTATTGGAATGGATCGGTGTCTGGGTTCGCCCGATTATGCGTGTCGTTTGGAAAACCCCTAGACGTTCAGCAGTAGATGCAGTGGCTTCATTTGTTGGTAGTTATTCACTTGCTTTATTAATTACCAATCGGTTATTTAAGGAAGGAAAATATACAATTCGTGAAGCGGTGATTATCGCTACTGGTTTTTCGACTGTATCCGCTACCTTTATGATTATCGTGGCAAAAACATTGGGAATCATGGAATATTGGAATCTCTATTTTTGGATAAGTATGTTAGTCACTTTTTTGGTAACAGCCATCACCGTTCGCATTTGGCCGATCTCGCGTAAAAGCGATACATATATCACAGGCGAAGGTGATCCCGAACCCGAGTATAAAAGTCAGCTATGGAAGAACGCTTGGATGGAAGCAATGACTGCTGCTAGTCAAGCAGCGCCACTTTTGCGGAATATTTGGAGTAACCTAAAAGATGGTTTAGTGATGACCATGTCCATCTTACCGTCGATTATGTCCGTGGGGTTTATCGGCTTGGTGCTGGCTGAATTTACACCCGTATTTGATTGGTTAGCCTATTTATTCTATCCTGTTACTTGGATCTTACAGATTCCTGAACCAATGGTTGCAGCCAAAGCATCTGCAATCGAAATTGCCGAGATGTTTTTACCCGCCCTCATTGCGGTGAAACTACCTTTGGTAACCAAATTTATCATTGCGATCGTTTCCGTTTCCGCTATTTTATTTTTCTCTGCTTCCATTCCCTGTATTTTATCCACAGAAATTCCAATTTCGCTTTGGGAAATAATCATTATTTGGTTTGAACGGACTGTGTTGACATTGATATTGGCGACACCCATTGCCTTTTTATTGTTTTAGACATACATGTAAAAAAGGAAGCCGACACTGGTCGCTTCCTTTTTTACATGTATGTCTGGTATATGTAAATTCTATAGCATGGTTAGTCGTCCACTTTTAATGTCCCATTGCTTCATGTCCTTCACCGCTCTCAGGGACAATTTCTAACATTTCATCGATCATTCCTTGTGTAGAAAATGGGATGGATTTTTCTGTTCCAATTAGAAAAGCGTGGCTATAAGGTCCTTCTGTCGGTTCCTTTTTATATTTGGGCTGTAAACTCATTAGATATTTATGTAAGGGGTTAGATAATTCTGCTCCTTGCAATAGAAGCATAGGAGCATGCTTTCCTAAATGAGCAAAAGGGGCACTAGCAATAGCCGCATCTACGCGATTAACCCGATTAAAGGTAAAACCATGCCCAGGTTTAGTAATTCCCCAGCCAAAACCAGTCGTAGAATCTTTAAACTTGGCAAAAGCAATCGCATTTTCCTCTGGAGTTTCTCCGCTAATTCTTGTTACTTTCCCATACGCTTGCAACTGTTGTTCCACTTTGTTAGAAACCGATTTTTCTGGTCCCAAAAGATAAATATTCGCTTTGTTGTTTCGTTGTTTGAGCGCATCCATCGTAGCTTGTGGAATCGCGTCTTTGTTTACATACAGTAGTGGTTCCGGCATATGACTAATCCAATTAGCTGCTGGAAGAGTATATTCGGAAGCGTCCATCGAACCAATCACGACACCATTCGGGAACTTTCCACCGCTGTTTTTTGCATAATAAGCATCAATTTCTTTTGCTATTTGTGCGGGCTCCGTTCCTTTGATCTGATCCACTTTCCAACCGTGTTTCTCTAATTGTTGGCGTACTTTATTTGCAAAGTCACCAATTAGAATCACTTGTACCCCTTGGTTCATTTTACTACCAGTCGGATTTAGACGTTGAATCTCTTGGAGTGTCACTTCAGGAATCCGATCTTTTTCTGCATATAGAAGCGGGCCATTGTTCGGATGGTGAACCAAGGTAACCGCAGGTAGATTTATTTTCCATGATCCTTTTATTCCGAGTAAAACCGTTCCTGGACGATTTTTATTACTCGTTGCTGGCCATATCGTTTGCGATGTCTCTACAGCAACGCGAACTGCATCATCTTGGTTAATCCGAGTTATATTCTTGGTATTGAAGTTTAATCGTCCTTTGGCAGCTGCTGTATTTGAATGGGTTCCATGTTTGGAATGGTCTGTAGTGGCTTCTGCTTGATTGTTGCCTGTGGCTTCACCACAACCTGCAACAATCAACGAAAAAGCTAAAATACAAGACAAAGAAGCAAAAAAACGAGTCGATCTTGACATCGGATATAATCCCTCCTTTAGAAACTGAGTATATTGTAAACAAGAGTTATGTAGAAAATATGTATCTGAATTGTCTTATAATTAATCAAGCGTGTTGGAAGATCGTTCACGAACTCATTGCCTTCAAGGCTCGGGGCCAGCTGCCTTTGTACCATTGATAGCAAAGAATAAAGATCATGACAAGATCAATCGCATCGCCACCGTAATACATGAGCATCCCGCCGGTTTCTGCCTGAGATGTAGGAACACCTGTCGGGGGGTGAGCATAAATGGCTTTCGATAGGATACCGTGACCTGCTAAGGCCATCCAGAATACGATCAAGCGATAAGTAAAGCTATACCGATGGGGTGTCGGGTCAACATAGATCAGGGATGCTGTAAAAAGGTAGCCTGCGAGGAAAACATGGATGTGTATCAAGATATGGAGTAGGATGTATTGATGCATCAACACATATAAATCGGTCGTATAAAGTATCCACAATCCTCCGATATTGAGAAGAGATGTGACAATAGGATGATTCAGGATACTCATAGGTCGACTCCTGAGAATGGATGATATATGTCGAGCTGTCTGCACATGGAGTGTTCGTAGGATCAGAGTCATCGGTCTAGCGAGTACCATGAGAAGTGGGGCAAGCATTCCAAGGAGCAAATGACCAAGCATATGCGCTGTAAAATCAGTATGGGCACGGTCGGCTAGGGGACCGATAACAGCGGCCATGGCGCAGGTAACCCCCAAAATAAAGAGGATAGTGCGATAGAGAGGCCATGGTTTATGATGACGACTCGATATCACGGAAGCAAAGACATAGCCCATCAAAGCTAGGATAAAAGGAAGTGTTAAGATAAAGGAAGAAAAGGTTCCATCATGATGAATATGATTATTCATATGCATTTGAAGCGTTCCTTTCCTCTTGTGGTGATCCTTGCCTTGTACGAATAAGGAGAATAATCCCGATAAGAAGCATAATCAAAGCCGTGATGTTCCAGACCAAGTCGTATGGAAGAATGTTCACATTGTAGCGAATCTGGTGCAGTCGCATCAGCTTGTGCTGTATAATGCCGTCGTATAACTGAAATAACCCTGCTCCAAACAGCAAACCACCTACCCATCTCGTAAGCCATAATGCGTTTCGGCGTCGAAGGTCAGCAAACATGAATAATGCACCAATCGTTGCAAACCAACTAAAAGCATGAAAAAGTCCATCAGAGACCAGCCCGAGATCAGTTGTGGACTTATCATAAAAATGGTGCCAATGTAGGAGCTGATGAAAAACAGCTTCATCGATAAAGGCGACTAGACCCAGTCCGAAGAGGAAACCGGACCAGAAATTACGAGCTGAGTATACGTAGCGAGTAGGATCATTCGATTTTATTTTTGGATTGACAGTTTGGGTAGACATAAACTTCTCCTTTTTGAGAACACAGTTCATTAGGATTGCTGATTTCCTTTATATTTTTTCCTATTTTATCCTGTATCAAGAATTTTACACCGGAATCATGCCAAAAAAAGAAGCAGCCCCGTATTACTATCGGTGTGATACGGGGCTGCTTCTTTTTGATTGGGTGAGGGTATATTGCTATGAAGCGACTGGATGAGCTCTTTATCAAGCTAAATAATATACTATTCTATCTTTTTTAAAAATAATATCGTTGTCATAGGCTTATAACTAGCTCAATGACTCAAATAAGCTAACGTTGATAGGTCGTTTCTTTGGCTAAATAAAGGGCTGTTTCATCTGTAATGTCCTGAAAGTAGTCATTTAATAGCTGTTGGGTTAGAGGATGTTGGGTGACTGTATAGAAAGTTTCCTTATCCGTATAATATATTTCAATTTGTAAACGATACTTTGTATCGGATGGGGATTTAAACCTAAAACCGGTAAGCGGATTTACATTGACTTTGTGAATGCCTGGAATGGTTAAGAGTTGAGGTACAACCGATTCGATTAATAATCTTTCTTGATCAAACTCATTATTGTCCTCAATAAAAACAATTAACTTATACATAGAAACACCCCAGATCATAAAAATGTGAAATTTTGAAATTTATGTATACTGGCAAGAAAGATTATATCATTTTAATTCTAGTAAATAAACAAAAATAGTGAGTAAAACCACTCCTTGTAAATAAAAAGTTAGGAGTGGTTTTTATTCAATCAAATGAGTCGTTTTTAAGCATGGGTCAAAGAAATTAGAAAGAGTTTGGAAATGATCTATAGTCTTTCGATGATAAATATGATTAGATGTTTATTGGATAAAATTTTTACAAATAAAGATAAAACTAGGTGGAATGTTTAAAGGGATAAAGCGGATGTTGACAGATGAAAAACGTACTTCCAACCACTTCTTAAGGTGTAAAGAATATTGGTATTGAATATAAAGTCCATTTGGTGTTAGGGCATTTTGAATTTCATTTAAAATGTCTGCACGCAAACTGGGATGAAAATTAGTCAACGGTAAACAAGAAACAATACAGTCTACTTGTTTTAGCTGAAGTTGCTTAAGCTTTTGCGTTAAATATTGGGCATCTGAGAAAAGAGAGATATGCGGATAGCGATGATGTAAATATTGGCGGAGTGCCTGATCCTGCTCAAAAAGGACGACATGGCAATCAGATGGTGCACGTTGCAAGATTTCATGAGTAACAATCCCTGTTCCAGATCCCAATTCGACGATTGATTTGAGATTATGCCAGGGAATGGGGTTCATTAGCGCATGAACAAGATGCTTAGAACTAGGAGTAATACTGCCGATTGTTTTTGGAGAGTAAAGAAAACGAGAAAGAAAGATAAGGCGTTGTTTTAATGAGTTAACCAAAATTATCAACCCCTCTTGGGAAAAAAGTCCTACGTTTTGTATTGTTTTATTCTATCGATCTGTTACTAAAAATGATTCTGATAGATGTCAAGAGAGAGTAAATATCATCAAGCTGCCTACGTTTGACGAGAATGCCGTGATTATGTAAGGATGAGATAAGTTTGACAGTTTGGTATAGAAGGAAGAGATATAAAAATAGAGTCGCCATTCCTCTTAAGTTGAATCATTGAGGAATGGCTTTTATTCTAAAACGCACGAGCATATTGCTTAGGTCCGATATAGTCTCTCTTCCTATCTTTAGCAGCATCTAATACCCAATAAGGGTTGCGTAATAATTCCCTACCAAGAAAGATAAGGTCATCTCGGTTGTTGCCCAAGATTTCTTCTGCTTGAGATTTTGCGAAAGAGACTATTTGATGTAGCACTTCCATCTGATATTCTTCCCAAAGACCCAGATCTTTCATACTGATACGTCCACGACTTTCCACTGCTGTGGCTTCAATCATCAAGATTTCCCGCTGCACGTGTTCCATAATGTACGATATGCCAGTCTGTTACTTGTCCTTGCTCGGTAGCGGAATACATAAACATGGGTGAGCAAACAATTCGGTTGGGTAGAATACAGTTTTTTTGTTGGAATGGCTGGAAAATAAGGGACACATGTATTCCTCCTATGATCGTATTTCTACGGTCTTATCTATATTTTATCGAATAAAAACAATGAAAGGAGCTTTAACATATTTGCTGGGAAATCGAGCTATCGAAGTACCTATTGGTAGATCAACTTGCTTAGGCTACGTTACCATACAATAACCTCTATATCCAAAAACCTTCTATTAGGAAGTAAATAAGATTATAAATATAAGGAATTATTAAGTAAAATAATTCCTGTATAGACGAAAATTATAAATATAATTGAAAGCGTTTACTATTTATGTATACTTATATATAGAATGTTAATAAAAATCGAAAATTATAAGGATGTTGATATGGATGAGATTGGCTACACTTACAAAATGGTGGAGTTACGCATGGCAGCTTCATGCGGAAACAAAAGATTTACTTCGATTCTTTAGTGGAAAGAAAAAAATAAAAGCAGGTAAATTAGAAAAAGGGCAAACGAAAGAAGAGCAACCAAAAAAGCCTCCCAAATTGGAAACAAGACAAAAAGTTGGATTGATTTTAGGACCGCTCCTATTCCTACTTATTCTTATATTCGGTAATTTTCCTGGAATGGGTTATGAAGCCAAAGCTGTCCTAGCTTCTACTGTTTGGATTGCGACATGGTGGGTAACTGAAGCGATCCCTATTCCTGCGACGTCACTCTTACCCATTATCTTATTTCCCATCACAAAAGTAACTGAAGTAAAGGATGTCACTGCAGACTATGGTGATACAACGATTTTCCTGTTTATGGGTGGATTTATCGTCGCTTTGGCGATGGAAAAGTGGAACTTACATAAACGTATCGCTTTGACGATCATTTCTTGGATTGGAACAAAAGCAGATCGGATTGTGCTAGGTACCATGGCTGCAACTGGCTTTCTTTCAATGTGGATTTCCAATACGGCTACCGCTATGATGATGGTTCCCATCGGTTTAGCAATCATTTATCAATTTTCCGCAGTATTAAAAGATCATCCCGATGTGGATACAAGTCAAGGAAATTTCCCATTTGGTAATTCAATGATGTTAGGAATTGCTTATGCAGCGTCGATTGGTGGACTTGGAACATTGATTGGAACCCCGCCCAATGCGATTTTTGCTGCACAAGTCAAAAAACTATATAATGTAGAAGTTTCTTTTGCTACTTGGATGTTGATCGGTGTTCCCATTGTGATTATTTTACTAGCATTAACTTGGCTTTATCTAGTGAAAATCGCTTTTCCAATGAAAGTGAAAGAAATTCCGGGTGGAAAAGAAGTGATTCAAAAAGAGATTCAAACCCTTGGAAAAACATCAAGCGAAGAAAAAATGGTGATGGTGGTATTTACACTCACAGCATTGGCATGGATTACACGAGACTTTCTCCTAGACCTATGGATTCCTGGGATTGATGATACGATGATTGCGATTGTAGCGGCTGTCGTCCTCTTTTTATTACCAGCGAAGAGCCAACCTGGAAAAATGATTATGGATTGGGATACTGCCAAAAAACTACCATGGGGCATTTTGCTATTGTTTGGCGGTGGACTGGCTATTGCTGGAGGATTTAAAGATTCTGGACTGACGAAGTGGATCGGCGAGCAACTAACAGGGCTTCAAGGCGTTTCATTTATCCTAGTACTTACACTTGTAGTGACACTGGTTATCTTCTTGACCGAAATAACGTCAAATACAGCCACGGCTACGATGATGTTCCCAATTATGGCAGCTTTTGCAAGTGCAATTGCCGTTCATCCGTATGGATTAATGGTAGGAGCTGGCTTAGCAGCATCTTGTGCCTTTATGTTACCAGTGGCCACCCCACCGAATGCCGTTGTCTTTGGTTCCGGTTATGTCCGAATTGGGACCATGGCGAAAGCGGGATTCTGGCTAAATATCATTTCTATTATTGTGATTGTCCTAGCGATTTATTTTATCATGCCACCTGTGTGGGGAATTGATTTATTAAAGCCAATGAAATAGCCTTAAATGAACGGTTTGTATTCAATGTTAAAGAAAAATAGATATAGGCTTCAGATTGAGCTGAGGGAATTTGAATTTGCTATAGAAATAACGTTATAATAGATCTCTCTAAACTTTTCGTCTTAGAGAGAAGGAGCATATCATGTATGATTGGGTCTGAAGTACTAAGCGTTTTAGAAACAGGCATTCATGAACGTATCAAACAAATAGAGCATGGGCTAGATTATCATCGCAATAGCGGAATCCATAATCCAGATACCATTTTTTATATCATTGCTAATTGGCATGATGTTAAGATGGTGATGGACTTTTTGCAAAAACATAAGTTACGGTCTGATTATCAAGAAATCTTTAACAGAATTACGGATGAGATTTTGGAAGCAGGTATTGTCTTGCCTGACACTAAAGAAGAATTTGACCAAGTTTTACAAATACTAAAGCAATTAGAAGGTTAAGTATACCCACAGTTCCTTAAACTGTGGGCTTTCTTTTTTACTTCCCGATGATATTAAATCTGGTTCATCCTTGGTGGATGGGGGATAATCCCCAAAAATGTATAGTGATGGATAATTATTATAATGGAGTTAATCGTAGGCTATTGAAAAAGACTACTGACAATTGGACTGACTATTCTAATTGTCAGTAGCCTATCTTATCACAAGGGACTATATCTATTCGTTGAAATAGAAGGAGGAGAAATCATATAATAAAAAAGAGACTTATATAAAAACTATTCCAAAAAAACTGTTTAATTAGTATTGGATGGATGGTAACTTTTTAAGTAAACGTTTGATGGACTTATTTGCTTCTTTAAGTACGACTTTTTCGTCAATGGTTTTCATGATCCGATTTTCCATAACGATTTGACCGCCTATGATGGTGGTTTCCACATCACCCGAGTTGGCGGTGTAGACAATCCGGGAGATCGGATCGACCTCTGCCCATGGTGCAGAGTGGAATTTGTTTAAGTTAAGGATAGCTAAGTCCGCTTTTTTACCCACTTCTAGACTTCCGATTTTGTCTTCCATTCCCACTGCTTTAGCACCACTGATGGTGGCCATTTCAAATACCTGTCTTGCTTTCATCGCTGTTGGACCGTAGGCAGGCTTATGCATAATCGCAGCTAAGCGCATCTCATGAAACATATCCAACGTATTGTTACAAGGTGCTCCATCTGAACCTAAGCTAACATGGATCGCTCGATCGATCATATCGGGAACATCAGAGATTCCGGAAGCGAGCTTTAAGTTAGAGCCCGGACAGTGAGAAACCTTAACCCCACGCTTTTTAATGATTTCTTTCTCTTCATCATTAAGGTGTACACAGTGAGCGAGAATAAGATTTTCCCGAGCCATACCAATATGATCGAGATAAACAACGTTACGCATACCGCGTTCAGCTTCAACGATGGCGATCTCCCCACGGTTTTCGGAAGCATGAGTATGAATTTTAACACCATACTGTTCAGCTAGATCACGTACATTGACGAGTAGTTCTTCGGTACAAGATACGACAAAGCGAGGGCAAAAAGCATATTCAATCCGACCATGATCATAGTTATGCCACTTCTCCAGCAAGTTTACACTTTCTTGAATAGAATGAGCTGTGTTTTCGCGAAGTAGGATCGGAACTTCGTTACCATGATCCATCATACATTTTCCAGATAAAGCGCGGAAACCACTATCTGCAAGGGCTTGGAAAGCAGAATCGGTATGGTGTACGGTTTCCATATCGACGATACAGGTGGTACCACTTTGGATTAATTCCCCAATGCCAAGTAGGGCAGAGTAGTAAAGCGATTCTTCATCATGAGATGCTTCAAGTGGCCATACCCGTTTTTGTAGCCAATCCATCAGTTCTAAGTCATCAGCTTGTCCACGGAATAATGTTTGGCATAAATGAATGTGTGTCTGGATAAAGCCAGGAATAACGATCCGACCCGTTCCATCAATCACTTTATCTACTGAACTGGGATTTAGATTTTCTCCTACTTCACGGATGGAATCGTTTTCAATATAGAGATCACCTGTGAAAATCGTATGATTGGGATCCATGGTAATGATTTGGGCGTTCTTAATTAGTAGACTGGACATTCATATCACCTACTTGTATAAATTTGGTTAGCCATGATAGAGAAAGCTAATGATAAAGGCTATGCTGATCACGTGAACCATCCAATGGGGCTCTTTATATTTACCACTTAAGATTTTTAGCAAGCTATAAGCGATAAAGCCAATTCCAATTCCATTGGCAATACTATAAGTAAGCGGCATCATAAAAATGGTGATAAAAGCAGGAAGTGTATCTGTGAAATCATCAAACTTAAGATGTCGTATTTCTTCCAACATAAATGCACCGACAAGAACGAGAATAGGAGCAGTTGCTACACTTGGAATTAGTTGAATAAAAGGCATTAAGAAGATAACGGAGATGGCTACTAATCCAGCTACAATCAGAGCTGTTAAGCCTGTTCTGCCACCAGCAGCAATTCCTGCTGCATTATCACTGTATGCGTTGGTTGCGGTTGAACCAAGTGCTGCACTTCCCATAATGGCGAATGCATCACCATAGAATGCTTGTTGCATGTTCGGAATTTTTCCTTCTTTATTGATTAAGCCCGCTTTTTGTGCCAAGGCAACGAGTGTTGCAGAGTTGTCTAGCAAATCGATGATGGTAAAAGAAAAGATGACTGAGAATACGCCGTAGCCAAATGCTGCAGGAATATCCATGGCTAGGAATGTAGCTGTTATATCAGGGAATTTAAATGAGAAAATATCGCCGACCGCTTTAGGAGCAGGAGAGTTTCCTACCACCATCGACAAGAGGGTCACGATGAGAATACTAATAACTAAACTTCCTTTGATATTCCTAGCCGTGAGTACTCCAGCAATGATTAAACCGATGAAAAATAGAATCACACTAGGGGAGGTTATCGATCCAAGAGTCACAAAAGTGGATTTGTCAGCGACTACCACTCCAGCACTTTTAAGACCAATCAAACAGAGAAATGCTCCTACACCAACGCCAACGGAATATTTGAGCGGATTAGGTATTGCTTCGATAATCACCTTTCGAATATTGGTGATGGTTAGAATGAAAAATACAACACCAGAGATAAATACAGCGCCTAAAGCAGTTTGCCAAGGTAATCCCATCCCTTGTACGATGGAATAAGCAAAAAATGCATTTAATCCAACACCAGGTCCTACAGCAATGGGTAAGTTTGCAAATAAAGCATATAAGAGTGACCCTAACACAATCACAAAGCCAGTCGCTCCGATCGCTGCTTCTAGTGGAATTCCAGCATCATGTAGAGCTTTTGGATTTACCAAAAGAATATAGCTGATTGTCATAAAAGTCGTTAATCCTGCAATAATCTCAGTGCGAACATTTGTACCTCTTTCTTTTAATTGGAAGAATTTTTGCAAAAAAGAGGTTTGACCTACTTGGGTATGATCTTCATGATTTACTTTGGCGCTACTCAATGGTTTTCCCTCCAATATGGATCATTTAGCATGACCTAGGTGACCTTCAACAGGATGATGCTAAATTGATAAAGCGCTTACATTTTTGACTCACCTCCTAATAGTATTCCATAATAAAAAACTTCCTAACGACAAGAACAATCGCATAAAACGACTGTTCTCGTAGCTAGGAAGTTATCGGTTCCCTCTAGATAGTCCCAAACCATATTTTCAGGATTATACGAGCGATGATGAATCTATGAAATTATCCGAAAATAATAGCTATAAATAACCTATTGATTGTAATTATTTTTATATTTCATTCGATTATTATTCTATCAAGTATTTAATGATAAATCAATACTTTTATGGAAAAATATTTATTAATTTCACCATATAATATCAATAGTAAATATTAGAAATATATAGTAATTAGGTAGTGTTTTATTGTTAAGGTTGTATCAACGAGCATCATCTAACCTTAGTAGGGATATTCCCCCACCTCTTTGGCATAGAGGATGGGGGAGTTTGTTTAGGCTTTAACCGTTTCTTTGTTGGATGGGTTTGCGCTTGCTTCATGATTTGGAGTATAACGAAGAATAGGCTTACGAGCTGCAGATACTTCATCTAATCGGGAAACTACTGTATCATGAGGTGCTTCTAAAACAATCTCTGGTGATTCTTCTGCCTCTTTGGCGATTTGGATCATGGTGTTAATAAATGCGTCTAAGGTTTCTTTGGACTCGGTTTCGGTTGGTTCGATCATCATACATTCCTCGACAATCAGTGGGAAGTAGATAGTTGGAGGATGGAAGCCAAAGTCCAGTAGTCTTTTAGCGATATCAAGTGTACGAACTCCCAGTTTCTTTTGACGGCGACCTGAAAGGACAAATTCGTGTTTACAAACCCGGTCATAAGGAAGATCAAAGTAAGGCTGTAATTTACGCATCATATAGTTGGCATTTAAAACAGCATCTTGTGACACTTTGAGAAGTCCATCTGGTCCATTGGAACGAATATAAACAAAAGCACGTAGTAAGATACCAAAGTTCCCAAAGAATGCTTTAACACGTCCGATCGATTGTGGAATATCATGGTTTAATTTAAAGTGATCTCCAACTTTTACCACCTGTGGACGTGGTAAGAATGGTGCTAAGATTTTTTTCACACCAACGGGTCCTGCACCAGGACCACCGCCCCCGTGGGGTCCAGTAAAGGTTTTATGCAAGTTAAGGTGAACCACGTCAAAGCCCATGTCCCCAGGACGGGTAATCCCTAAGATCGCATTGGCATTGGCTCCATCATAATAAAGAAGCCCACCTGCTTCGTGTACGACTTTAGCGATTTCGACAATGTGTTCTTCAAATAAACCTAAAGTATTGGGATTGGTAAGCATCAGTGCTGCCGTGTCAGGACCGACCGCTTTTTTCAGTTCTTCAACATCGACGAGACCATGTTCATCTGATGGAATTGTAATCGTATCTAGACCGGCTACTGCAGCACTAGCTGGATTGGTACCATGAGCACTATCTGGAACGATTACCTTGGTACGATTTTCGCCACGGCTTTCATGGTAAGCACGAATCATCATCAAAGCAGACCATTCACCTTGTGCGCCAGCTGCTGGTTGTAGAGTTACTTCGTCCATCCCTGTAATTTCAGCAAGCTCAGTCTGAAGGTTATAAAGAACTTCTAATGCACCTTGTACCGTTTCTTCAGATTGGTAGGGGTGAATCTTCGCAAAGCCAGGATAACGTGCTACATCTTCATTAATTTTTGGATTGTATTTCATGGTACAAGAACCAAGCGGATAGAATCCAGAATCAATCCCGTGATTTCGATTGGATAGCTCGGTATAGTGACGCATTAAGTCTAATTCCGAAACCTCAGGTAGTTCAGCTGGAGTTTGGCGAATTAAATGAGATGGAATCAGCTCTTCCAACTTTGTTTCAGGTACATCGCAATCAGGGAGGTCGTAAGCCGCACGTCCAGGTCGGCTCATCTCAAAAATGAGCGCTTTTTCCTTTTGCTTGATCATATTAGATTTCCCCCAATCCTTGAACTAACAAGTCAATTTCTTCTTTTGTACGTGCTTCAGTAACTGCGAGTAATATATGCTGCGATAGCTCTTTATAATCACGACCTAGATCATATCCACCTACAATGCCACGTTTAAGTAATGCGGAGTTGATCTCGGACACGGGCTTAGGAGCTTTGATTACAAATTCATTAAAGGTAGGAGCATCAAATACGACTTCATATCCCTCTAATTGATTAATAGCCTGTTTAGCATAGTGCGCTTTTTGGATGTTTTGTATGGCAACTTCTTGAACTCCTCTTTTACCAAGGGCAGTCATGGCGACAGAAGCTGCTAAGGCGTTGAGAGCTTGGTTGGAACAAATATTGGAAGTAGCTTTCTCCCGACGGATATGCTGTTCACGAGCTTGTAAAGTAAGTACAAATCCACGTTTACCATCTTCATCCGTGGTTTGCCCGACAATTCTGCCTGGAATTTTACGCATATATTTATTACGAACAGCAAAATAACCACAGCTTGGTCCGCCAAACTGCATCGGGATCCCAAAAGGTTGTGCTTCACCGACAACGATATCAGCAGCAAATTCTCCTGGTGGTTTTAAAACACCCAAAGAGAGTGGATTGGAGCTTACGACGAACAATCCTTTATGCTTATGAGCAATTTTTTCAATGGCTGCTAGATCTTCGATGCTACCCAAGAAGTTTGGATATTGTACAATGACTGCGGCAGTGTCTTGATCGACAGCTTGATCTAAAGCTTCCAAATCAGTCAGTCCATTTTTTATATCAACTTCTACTACATCATAACCTTGCCCATTGGCATTGACTTGTAAAATAGCACGAGATTGTGGATGAACCGCTTTAGAAATAACTACTTTTTTCTTTCGTGTTACTCCACAAGCGAGATTCGCTGCTTCAGCCAATGCGGTAGGGCCGTCATACATGGAAGAGTTGGCCGCATCCATGCCCGTTAATTCACAAATCATCGTTTGGAATTCGAAAATAGCTTGTAATTCTCCCTGACTAATTTCTGGCTGATAGGGAGTATAAGCTGTATAGAATTCAGAACGTGAGATCACATGGTTTACGGTACTAGGAATGTAATGATCATAAATACCAGCACCTAAGAAGTAGATATAATCATCACTATTTACGTTCTTTTTAGCTAAGCGACTAAAATACTTGACAGCTTCAGGCTCAGACAGTGCTTCAGGAATTTGGAGACGACGATTTAATTTGATTTCGTCTGGAATGTCAGCGAATAGTTCATCTACAGAAGAAATGCCTAAGAACTGTAGCATTTCTTTTTGATCTTCTTCAGTCATTGGTAAGTAACGGAAGTTCATATTATTCACCCTCAATAAATTCTTTGTATTGGTCTGCACTAAGGAGTTCTTTTAGTTCATCTAAGTTGGAGAGTTTTACTTCAAACATCCAGCCTTCACCAAATGGATCATCATTAATCACTTCTGGAGAGTCTACTAATAGTTCATTGACTTTGGTCACCACACCTGAAACAGGACAATACAAGTCGGAAACGGCTTTGACCGACTCTACACTTCCGATACTGGTATGTGCCTCAACTTCAGAATCTACTTCAGGTAACTCTAAGAAAACAATTTCACCGAGTTGATCTTGGGCAAAATCACTAATCCCAATTCTTACTGTATCATCATCTAACACTTGTACCCATTCATGTTCTTTACTGTATATGAGATTTTCTTTGACTTGACTCACGATTTATTCCTCCCCAAAAAATCGTTATGTTCTTTTATAGAATGGTGTTTTTACGGTAACTGCTTCAACTCGTTTATTACGAATCTCGACGGCAACTGGGGTACCAACACTGGCATATTCTGCTTGAATGAGGGCAAATCCTAAGTTTTTCTTTAATGTAGGAGAATGGGTACCAGAGGTGACAAATCCAATTGGCTCCGCTTTATCGATCGCATAAACAGCATAGCCATGACGTGGAATTCCACGTCCTACCATTTCAATTCCTACTAACTTTCTTGAGAGCCCTTTTTCTTTTTGTTCTTTGAGTGCTTCTTTCCCAATAAAATCATTTTCTTTATTTACTTTGACAGCAAAGCCGATCCCAGCTTCAAGTGGACTAATATCAGCACTTAATTCTTGACCATAAAGTGGTAATTTTGCTTCAAAGCGGAGGGTATCACGAGCTCCTAATCCGCAAGGAAGAACCCCCTCTTCTTTACCTGCCTCTAAGATTTTATCCCATAAACTCTCTGCGTCTTTGGCATCCAGATAAAGCTCAAAACCATCTTCACCCGTATAGCCTGTTCGTGAAACAAGCACTTCAATGCCGGATATATCTACCTTAGGCAAGAAATGGAAGAAGCCGATTTCTGATAAGTTGACAGAGGTAAGCTTTTGCAAGACCGCTTCTGCTAGAGGACCTTGCAATGCTAACAGTGCCACTTCGGATGAAATATTTTTCACCGTTGTTTTGCTATTGACATGTTCTTCAATCCATTTTACATCTTTATTGATATTGGAGGCATTGATAACTAATAAGTATTCGTCCTCTGCTAGTTTATAGATCAGCAAATCGTCAATGGTGCCACCATCTGGGTAACACATAGCCGTATACATCGCTTGGTTAATGGATAGACGACGAATATCATTGGTCATCAGATATTGCAGGGAATCGATGGCTCCTTCACCTTTTAAGAGCACTTCACCCATATGAGAGACATCAAACAAACCAGCTTTGGTTCTTACCGCTTGGTGCTCGTCTAGAATGCTGGTGAATTGAACGGGAAGCTCCCAACCACCAAAATCAATGGTTTTCGCACCATACTTTTGGTATACAGGGAACAAGGGAGTTCGTTTTAACTCTTGGTTTGTCGTACTCATTTTTCATACCCCATTTGATTTTTGTCTTGAAAAATACGTTTCTTTACTTTTTTACCTGTAGGAGTCATAGCTAGACCGCCCAAAGCTGTCTCGCGTAATGTTCTTGGCATGTTTCTGCCAATGTCATACATAGCACCAATGACTTCATCACACGGAATCTGGCTCTTTATCCCTGCTAAGCCGAGATCGGCAGCTGCGAAGGCAATGGAAGTACCAATCACATTGCGTTTGATACAAGGCACTTCGACCAAGCCAGCGACGGGATCACAGACAAGTCCAAGTAGAGATTTAAGAGCAATGGCGGTTGCTTGAGTCGCTTGCATCGGTGTTCCACCTTTTAATTCTACAATCGCCGCAGCTGCCATGGCCGTCGCAGATCCGACTTCAGCTTGGCAACCTCCAGCAGCACCAGAGATAAATGCACGGTTAGCTATAACATAGCCAATTGCACTTGCTGTCATCAAGCCCAACACTAGTTTCTCATAAGAATATCCTAGGTTATGATGTAAAGAAAAAAGACATCCGGGAAGGATTCCAGCCGATCCAGCCGTTGGAGTTGCCACAATGACACCCATTCTCGCATTATTTTCTGATGTGGCAAAAGCAAAGCGCATCGCATCAGAGACGATAGAACCAGAGAGTGCTTGCCCTTTTTCTTGATATTCGGTCATCAAGATGGCATCTCCGCCTGAAATTCCACTTGGAGCAGTTGAACGATCAGAAAGACCCGTGTCAATTGCCTCTTTCATTTTTATGAGACGTTCGGCCATCATTTCTATAATTTGCTCATTCGATCGACCCGATTTCTCACTTTCAAAGTCCAACATCACTTCAGCGATACTTTTATTCCTTTGTTCACAGTGTTTGATGAGCTCTTCGATTGATTGGATATTCATAATTTCAACTCCCGACAAGCGGAATATAAGTCGATGAGGTTCGACGATAACTTCTTAACTTCTCAAGATCATAAGGAGTGTTTAGTAGAATGTCTACTTTCTTGTCATCAATGAGAAAGATTTTAGAGAGCCCACCGCCAAGAGAAACACCACCCACGGTGATGGTTTCACCGTTTTTTTCTGCTTGAATCACCACCGTATTGGGATGATCATAATAAGTGCATGTTCCTTTTAAATGAAAGATGATTTCAACCTGATTATGTTTGGCATGGTTCAGGGAGTGACGAATGCGAATATCATCGGTTTCCATTCCTAAAAGTCCACCTACGATCGCCTTATCTGTACCATGACCTTGGTATGTTTCGGCAAATGAATCATAAAAGGTAATCTCGGCTCGGTCAGGGACATCCCCGATCAGGTCATACACAAATTTTCCTATGGATACAACCCCAGCGGTATGGGAGCTGGAAGGCCCCACCATGATGGGACCGATAATATCAAAACAGCTTTTGAATTCCATGATCTTCCTCCTTTAGCTTATCGCCACTTTTTGATGGAGAGGAAAAGACTCACATAGCTGTCTTATGTTCTGACGAACTTCTTTTATCACTTCTGGATTTCCTTGGCTCATTAGTACTTTGGCAATCAACTCTCCAATTACTTTCATTTCGTTCTCTTTCATTCCACGTGTAGTGACTGCTGCTGTTCCGATTCGAACACCACTGGTTACAAATGGACTTGTAGGATCATAGGGGATGGTATTTTTATTAACAGTGATACCAGCGTCTTCGAGGATCTTTTCAGCTACTTTACCAGTCAATCCCCATGGACGAACATCAACTAGGATTAAGTGATTATCCGTTCCGCCAGATACAAGAGCAGCTCCTTCTTTTTTCAAAGTGTTAGCTAGTTGGGTAGCATTACGTACCACTTGAATGGCATATTTTTTGAAATCAGGTTGTAAGGCTTCTTTAAAAGCAACCGCTTTCGCAGCGATGACATGCATTAAAGGCCCACCTTGAATACCAGGAAAAATCGCTTTATTTACTTTTTTGCTAATTTCTTCATCATTAGTTAAGATAATTCCACCGCGTGGCCCTCGTAATGTTTTATGTGTCGTGCTTGTAACGACATGGGCATGTGGAATCGGGGAAGGATGGAGATGGGTAGCAACAAGCCCAGCGATATGAGCCATGTCTACCATCAAATATGCTCCAATGGAATCGGCAATCTCTCTGAATTTAGCGAAGTCAATATAGCGTGGGTAAGCGCTTGCACCAGCAATGATTAATTTGGGTCGTTCACGTTTAGCAATAGAGGCAACTTCATCATAATCGATCATGTGTGATTCTTCATGTACACCATATTGAACGACATGAAACCATTTACCAGACATACTTACTGGGCTACCATGTGTAAGGTGTCCGCCGTGGGATAGGTTCATACCCATAATGGTATCACCCGGCTGTAAGAGGGCGAAGAACACAGCAGTATTGGCTTGTGCTCCTGAATGAGGCTGTACATTAGCGTACTTCGCGTTAAATAGTTGAGTGACTCGTTCAATCGCTAATTTTTCGACAACATCGACAAATTCACAGCCACCATAATAGCGTTTGCTTGGATATCCTTCAGCATACTTATTGGTTAATTCTGAGCCCATTGCTTCTAAAACGTCTTCACTTACAAAATTTTCGGATGCGATGAGTTCTAAGGTAGAAAGTTGTCTATGTTGTTCTTGTTGGATCGCTTCATAAATTTCAATGTCACGGTCTTTTAGAGTCATAAGAATCCTCCTAGGCCAGCTGTTTTTCTACCTTTCCAAGACAACACAAAAAGACAGAGGAAAGGCAGAATTGTACCCATTCTACCCTTCCTCTGTCTTTTTACCTGAGAGTTTTACTTCAAGGATATGAAGCTTTCCCCATCGGTGGCCAGCCGGCTCTTTCCAGAGGTGCGTCGTATTGTGGTCTCTTTACCTGAGAGATTGCGCCCCAAGGTTTTTAGGGACATTGCTCCTTCGGTGTCGAACGGGATTGTCCGATCTCTCCCACAACAGTCATCCGCTTATTTAATTGGCTTTTATAGTCATCATAATTGTCAAAAACAAATATGTCAATATATTGAGTAATAAAATGGAAGTCTATTTTGAAAAAAGAGCTCAGGTTTCATTGAGCCCTTTTTTATGTAAAAATGTCTTATTACTCTTTAACTAACTTCACTGCATCCGCGATCACATAGCCATCTGCATTTGCAGATAAAGTGATGGAAGTTGCACCTTGAACAAAGGAATAGACCCCTAGATCAACCCATTTTTTGCCATCTGTTTTTTGGTTTACAGGTTTGATAACACTTTGTCCATCACCATAGCGGATAGTATAAGGAGCATTAGTTGCTCGGTCATTAGCAGATGTATACCAGACATAGACACGATAGTTTCCGGATTCAGGTACATTTAGTTTCCAAGTAAAAGAAGCAGAAGTATCTTTGTTATGAACCCGATAACTTCCTTTATACCCACCAGACATACTGGATGATGAACGCCAATCGGTTAAAGCAGGGGATGCAATGACATGATTTGTGTCCGAATCGTCTACAATAGCAGACGGAATATATTCTAATTTCACTGCATCTGCCACAACTCGTGTATTATCAGCTAGATCAGATAAAGAAATCTTATTTGCACCGCTATTCAATTCATAAAGCCCTACATCGACCCATTTTCCACCATTAGTGGTTTGGTTAATCGTTTGGGTAATAGCCCCATTTTTCGTATGAATTGTATATTGTGCATTGGTTGCATTACTTACACTGCCCGGATACCAAATGGATACACGATAGACTCCAGTTAATGGAAGATTAAAGTTCCAAGTAAATACATCACTACCTATTCCACTTCCACTATAATAATAATTTTCATTATATTTTTGGGATAATAATGTGGAGAGTGTCCAACTTCCTGTTCTTGTATTCGTCGAAGCATCATTATCGATAATGATTGGTTCGGTGGGTACTTGTGGTTGATTTAGGTTATTAGAGACGCTAGTACGTAAATTAGGTAGTTCGTTCTTAATATAAGCGCCTGGACAGTTTGTTGAAGCACGTGGTAGTAATCCATGACCAGTTAGTGTAGGAATGCCAGCATCTACTTTAGGTACATTGGGATCATTATAACTGTAATTTCGGACATAATCTTTTTTGATTGTTGGATCAATCTTGTTGAGATCAGCTACATAGGTAAGAATCTGAACCAATGATTTGCGCATATGATCAGGTAGCACCACTTGATCATAATCTCCCATCATCGAGACACCAAATGTTCCATAGTTAAATGAATAAGCATGTCCACCAACAACACCATTGCTTAAAACTTCTCCATCTTTTCCATGACGGCCTTCATAGATCTTCCCATCACTGCCGATGATAGCATTATAGCCGATATCACCCCAACCACGAGTGACTGTATGGAAGTAATAAATCGAACGCATTCTCGCTGCTGGATCAGGTTCATTATTTTCTGTTGCAGTATGATGTACGACCATATGTGTTGGAGCTAGATAATCTCGGGGCCATAATTCTTTTCCCGTTTGATCAAAGCGGATAGACTCGTCAGCCCCCCAGTCGGCACGACTTATGACAGGTGGTTTATTAATAGCAGCATCTACTTTCTTTGCAAATAAGGATGCTAAAGAAATTTTCTTATCTTTCTCTTTACTGCTAGTCGGTGTTATTTTTGCTCCATCTTCGGAGTTCATTAAGGTAATCTTTAAATCTTGTAATTCCGGCTTCTTCCCATTTTTCGTATTTAAAGTGATACGATATTGTAGGTATTTACCACGTTGCCCTAAGAGTAATTGAGTAAAAGTCTCTTTATTTTTCTTATGATCAGGTCCTTCTTGGTCCTCAACACGGAGCCAGCTCCATTTTGACCAAGATCGATTATCCTTTGAGGTTCGTATTTCAAACTTCACAGCATCAACAGGTAGCTTATTATTTTCTAGCCAATGAACTCCTAAATCAGTAAATTCGATTTTCGTTTTAATGGTGGGAGAGGTATAAACAGCCTCTTCTCCATCTGTGTTCATCGTTAATTGTGCTTTGTTTTTTGCATCTTTTAATGTGATGTTTTTGTTTTTCCCAGAAAAATCTACTTTTTTCTCATGGTGGATCTCATCGTGAAGCACCTTTACCACTTTCGGTTTTGCCCAAGACTCTGGAAAGATCGGTAAGATTATAGTGCTTAGAACGACACCTGTTGCAATCAAAGTCTTTTTCCATTGAAGTAGTTTCATAGCTGTCTCCTTTTAGTTTTTAATAACACTATATAAATAAATGTATTATAATTTTTATAATGAATCAATAGGTCAAAATATTAGGTATAATAAAAAATAATATATAATTATAGGTAAATATTCTACTTATCAATACAATATAAAAATATTAGAAGGACATATAATATAAATCATAGTGGCTACTTGGAATGTGGTAATAGTATGAATTGGATATCCTATATAGCAAGCAAAGCATATATGATAAGTAGGGGTTATTCGATGAAAGGGGGGAGCTTCATCATGCTATCCAGAACGGAAGTTTAGATAAAGGGAGTCTAAATTTTATCACTTATTTTATAAAAATAGCTTTCCTCTATTTTATTATCGATGAAATTGTGATGCTCATTCTCTCGATCATGAAAAGAAAACGCAAAATCCATTGATCTTATAAGTAGATCTTTTTTATAGGAATAGAATAAAATAGTCTTAAAGAAGGTAAGTCTTACAAATCTCTTTTCTTTTTTGAGGCCAATCGACAATCATGATAGCTTACTCTATGAATCTAACATCCCAAACCTTTTATTTAGATTTATCACGATATTGTATATTATTGAAGTTTACAAAAAGGAAAATAAACCATGTCAACAGGGAAGATTCATAAAAATGATATACTAACTATTGACGGGTTCTTTTTTTTGTCTTAAGATAAGAAATACAAAGTTAAATTTATATTGCATCGCTCATTAATCCTTAAGGAGGACATGTGCATGAAAAACCCTAAGTACCTTTCTCCTAATAACACATTCAAAAGAAAATTAGCGCAATTTTGTAATGAAATTAGTCAGGAGATGTATGGCTTAGGGGTTAAAAAACAACGCATCGAAATATATGATGACAAAATCATTATCTTTGGGCAACATAAACGAGTCCCTGCTTTATCCGCTCTTACTGGAAAGTATCTGGATCTAACCTTAACGGTAGATGCTGCTTTGATTAGAGAGTATAAGGTGAGACTCAAAGACTACATTGAGAAAGAGTTACAAATCGAAGTAGTTACCATTCTCAAAGATTATGACCCTATAACTGAAAACGCTTTTATTGCAATTTATCTGAAAAAACCTTTAACCATACAAGATTAATAAAATGAAATCGATAATATATATTTCTTGGAGACATTACGCAAAGGTCGTTTTGTCTACCAGAAAATAAGAGGATAAACGGACGTTAATACTCTGTTAAACGGAGTGTTTCACGCCGTAGAAATAGAGAGAGCTCTCTATTTCTACGGCGTTTTTTTGTGGATCCCTATTTAGATAGTTCTGGGCATGACTGTTGGGAGGTGATGCTTTCAAGCAAGGATAATGAGATCGTTTAAAAAGTAAAACGAATTTATTCCATATTAAACTAATTATGTAAAAAATAGGGAATAAACTAGTAGAAGGTTTATCCGTTCTAGCAACCTCGTTGTTAGACTCATATAAAAAATAGAATTTGTTGCATGATCTAATTATCAAGAACCTGAGTGAATCGTTTTTTGTAGGATCACCGCCCTAATAGCGTCAAGAGTAGAACTCTAAGACGTAACTGGGAGGGAGTGAGTAAGGAAGCGATAAGCAACTGGTTCATGCAACAACTCAAAATAATCATCCATATAGGAGGCGTAATTTTATGCAATTAATCTTAAAAAATGCAAGAATTCCTCAAGGTCAAGGAAATGATACTGTCATTACCAACATTCTAGTCAATGAAAATAAGATTGCTGGATTTGTGAATCATGTAGATGGGATTGAAGCACAACAAGTGATCGACTTAGAAGGAAAATTAGTGGTTCCTGGTTGTATTGATCCCCATACTCATTTCATGGACCCGGGATTTACACACCGCGAAACTTTTGAAACTGGAAGTGCTTCTGCTGCAGCTGGAGGTCTGACAACGATTGTAGATATGCCTTGCTGTAGTAAACCTTCAGTCAGAAGTAAAGATGAATTCCATGCGAAGTGGGATAAAGTCAAAAATAATTCGTACATTGATTTTGGTTCTTGGGGTGGAATGACTGGAGAAGATGTACGCGAAGATAAATTGGATAATGTTTGGGGGCAAGTTGAAGAAGGGATTACTTGCTTTAAAGTTTATATGACTCCATCTGTGCCAACATTCCCAAAGGTAACGGATGCGGAAATGTTGGAAATCTTCGCTAAAGTGGCTGAAACAGGTTTACCCGTTGGTATTCATGCCGAAAACTTCGATATCTGTGACTTTCGAGTAAAAAAGCTTCGTAAAGAAGGACGTATGGATGCTCCAGCTTGGTCTGAAGCTCGAAACAATCTTGCTGAAAAAGTGGCGATTGAGCTGGTAATTAGCTTTGCTGAAGCGACAGGTGCTCGCGCTCACATTGTGCATATGAGTACCAAAGAAGGTGTTGAACTGGTCCGCCAAGCAAAATTACGTGGAGTACCGATCACTGCAGAAACTTGTCCACACTACTTAGTCCTAAACTATAAAGATGCTTTAACCGAGTTTGGTACTTTTGCTAAAGTGGCTCCTCCACTACGTGAAACAGCGGATAATGAAGCCCACTGGAAAGCCCTCGCTGATGGAACGATTGACTTTGTGGCAACAGATCATGCCCCCTATGAGATTCCAATAGAAAAAGTGGGTGAAGGATTAAATATTTGGGATAGTTTCCCAGGGTTCCCAGGTGTAGAAACGATGGTTCCCGTATTGGTAAGCGAAGGACTTAACAAAGGCCGCCTTACTTTACAGCGCTTTGTAGAAGTAACAAGTACCAATGGAGCTATTCTTCACGGGTTGTATCCGCAAAAAGGTCATATGGGAATGGGTGCGGATGCTGACTTTACGGTCATTGATCTCGAAAGAGAATATACCATCGATAAAGACAAAGTTCATACGATGGCCAAATATACTCCGTTCCATGGTATGAAACTAAAAGGCAAACCGATTATGACGATCGTTCGGGGTACGGTTGTTTATGATGAAGATCGTGGTGGTTTAGTAGGGCAAGTCGGCTATGGTCAATATGTCAGACGTCAAACAAATATTCACCCACCAAGACAAATTCAGTTCTAATATACCTAATTGAAATCAATGTCTGCGAAATTAAAATGAGCTACTGATGAGCTTATCCAAATCGAATAGCTATTGGCTCGGAATCGCTCATTGTTCAAAATATAAATCCAATTGAATTACAAATCAAATATTTGACTTGCTGGAGGTATGAATCCATGAGAGGAAATAAACACGCACTCGTAATTATTGATATGTTAAATGATTTTATTGGTGAAAAAGCAACACTACGCTGTGAAAATGGCGAAAAAATCGTATCGAAAATCCGTGAGCTAATCGATTTCTGTCATGAGAACGATATTCAAGTCATCCATGTGCAAGAATGGCACCGTAAAAATGATGCGGATTTCCGCGTACGCCCTGTACATGCAATTCGTGGTACTTGGGGAGCTGACTTTATCCCTGAATTACAGCCTGAAGAAGATAAAGGTGACTATATCATACAAAAACGACGTCACAGTGCTTTTTCTTATACTGATATGGATCTTTTCTTACGTGAAGAAGGAATTGATACAGTTGTGCTCACTGGCGTATGGACCAATGTTTGTGTACGTAGCACCGGCTCTGATGCTCTCTACCACGGTTATAATGTAATCGCAATCAGCGATGCATGTGCATCTCAAACAAATGATATGCATGAATCTGGACTTCGCGACATCGGTATATTTGGAGAAGTATTTAGTACAGAAGAGTATAAAAAATTAATGTTAGAAAAAATCGGTAAATAAAGAGAAGATGTACTAGTGGACGGTTCGGATCTTCCGAACCGTCTGATTACAAAGGAGCATAGCTATGAGAATTGTAGTCGGAATAACTGGAGCGAGTGGTTCAGTGTATGGCTATACTCTAATTCGTGCTTTATATGAGTTAGGTGTAGAAACCTATGTCATTACCACACAAATGGGTGAGAAAGTTCTCGAATTTGAAACAGGTGTAACCATAGAGCAGTTAAAGCAGTACGCTACGATTTTAAGCAATAAAAACTTATTTGCTCCTACGGCTAGCGGTTCTTTTAAAACAGATGGCATGGTGATTGTACCCTGCTCGATGAATACCTTAGGTGCTATTGCTCATGGTGTGGGAGATACCTTGTTAAGCCGTACAGCAAGTGTCGTACTCAAAGAGCGAAGAAAGCTGGTGGTAGTACCGCGTGAAACACCATTAAGCCTCATTCATTTGGAGAATATGACCAAATTAGCACAAGCTGGTTCGATGATTTTGCCCGCTTCACCTGGCTTTTATCAGCGTCCTAAAGAAATATGGGAGTTAGTTAACTTTGTCGTGGGGCGTATTTTAGACGCATTAGATATTGAACATGAATTTATAGCAAGGTGGGGAGAAAAACATTGAGATGATTACAAATATAAGAGAACTAATCGACTATTGGAGTCAAACAGGTAAGTTAATGAAAATCAAGAAGGAAGTCGATCCCGATTTTGAACTAGGAGCAGTAGTGAATCATCTTCAGGGAAGACAGCCCATGTACTTTGAAAAAGTAAAAGGTTCACAAGTACCGATGATTGCAGGGTTTGGTGGGGATCGTGAGTTGGTAGCTGATAGTATGGGGCTATCAACGGGTTCTGAGTTGGTTCCCAAATTAATCGAATCGGTGGTAAACCCACTTTCCACTAACCGAGTATCAACGGGGCCTGTCCATGAAAATGTTATTTTAGACCCCCACGATCTTGAAATGTTATTTCCTCTCTGTCGATATCATGAGCTTGACTTTGGTAAGTATTACGTTGCTGGAGTGCTTGTCGTTAAGGATATCGCAGGAAATAAACGTTATACTTCAATTCGTCGGATGCGCTTTATCGGCGGGAATCGTACGAATATCCTAATTACTTCTCCTGAACTAAATGATCAATACTACTTCTATGAACAGCAAAATGAGCCGATGGAAATTGCTGTCATGTTTGGAGTCGTTCCAGCAGTTGTACTTAGCTCGCAGGTAAGCACACATTTGTATCATACAGATAAGTTTGATATCGCGGGTGCCTTGATTGGCAAATCACTTGATGTTGTGAAATGTAAAACGGTTGATCTCGAGGTTTTAGCTGAAGCCGAAGTGGTCTTTGAAGGGCGAATGTTACCTCACACTCGCGAAATTGAAGGGCCGTTTGGAGAGTTGGCAGGCTACTACGGAAAACAAGCTCCGCAACCTGTGATTGAAATTTCTGCAGTAACCTATCGGAACAACCCCATTTGGCAAACGATCCATCCTTCAAGTCATGAAGAATTACTACCCATGGCTATCGTCAGAGAAGCTACCTTGCTCAGTACAGTTCGTCAGGTTGTTCCTGGAATCAAAGATTGTGTAGTTACCTTAAATGGTGCATCACGTTGTCATGCTGTGATTCAGATTCAGAAGCGTCATGAAGGGGATGGAAAACAAGCTTGTTTAGCAGCCTTTGCTAGTGATAAAGACTTAAAACACGTCGTCGTCGTCAATGATGATGTGAATATCTGGGACCCGAATGATGTAGAGTGGGCGATTGCTACACGTGTACAAGCTGATCAGGATATTTTTATCGTTCCAGGTGCCAAAGGTTCTCCGCTAGAGGCTTCGCATAACTTACGCGGTGTGTCAGCCAAAATGGGTATTGATGCGACTTATCCACTACATGCTGCTGAAGAATTTAAACGGAAGTCGATTCCATGGGGGCCAATTGATCTGAAAGAGTATTTATAGATTTTTAAACGCACTAAAGGGGGATTTTTATGCAAGCCATTGGCTTGGTGGAGACAAGGGGTTTGGTTGTGGCTATTGAAGCACTGGATACGATGTGTAAGGCAGCCAATGTACGAATGATTGACTTGAAAAGAGTAGGATCTGGCTTAGTCACAGTGATTGTTGAAGGAGATGTAGCAGCCGTAACCGCAGCAGTTGAGGCTGGAAAACAAGTTTACACCGTGACGGGCGGAGAGCTAGTATCCAGCAATGTGATTCCACACCCACATCCTGAACTAGCACTCGCATTTACACTGTAGGAATGGAGGTGACTTAGATTGTCAGATTTTATGAGAAATCTCGTAAATGGCATTTTAGGAAAAAATGAATCAAATGCTACTTCTCCATCACTAGGGCAAAGCAAGCAGGGTAATCAGCTTCCTAATATTCAACGACCTAACTATCAGAAAGAAAAGATCAAGCAGCGTTTATCACCACTGGCAAATGGTTCGGGATCAGTATCAAAAGGTGCAACCCAAACTTTAAATCGACTCTCATCAAATACGGTTTCAGCACCATCTACGAACCAAATGATTTCATCTGTCCTAGAGAAAAAGCCAAATCAAGTTCCAGGATCTTTGGTAGAAAAAGCACTATCTCCTTTACAAAAACTTTCACTTTCACAGTCTATCGGGGGCAAAATTTCTGCTCAAGCTTCAACAGATATAGCGCAATTTATTGGAAAAACGAGAGATGGAAGTATTGTATGGTTCTTCCCACAACTGGAAGAAAGTTTAGCTTCTTACCTCCAAATGAAAGAAAAAAAGAGCGATGCTGTAGGAATTGTAGCGGTTAGTTGCTTTTCGCCAGGACAACTTTTTTATATTGATGAAGTTATGAAGGAATTCCCGCAATTGGCTTATAATACGGAAAGTTGCCAAACTGATGAATTCCCATTTGTCTTTCGAGTGGTAGGTAGTCATGCACAGGAAATTCAAAAGGTTGTAAAAGAAATTTATCTAAGGCTAAACCGTCGGGTCATTCAAGGAGTCACATCTTATTTTCAACCGACACCGACTCGCTTCTTAGTTCAAAGTCTTAGACTGCAAAACCAAGAAGCAGTGGCTGTACTTGATGGAATCAATGTTTTCCATGGAGTCGGGCTGATGGACCGGCTGTTTAAGCAAAAACGCCCCTCTTCATTGCGCTTTCGGATTGAATCCAATTATCTCTTGATCCAAGGTGAACAAGAAGTAATTAAAAATATGATCACCTCATTGAAACAAGAAGCAGACAGACTGATTGCAGACTAATTAAGGGGAGGGTAAGATGAACCAACAAGCTTTAGGACTCATTGAAACGATCGGTTATACAACGGCGATTTCCGCAGCCGACGCCGCTTTAAAAGCAGCCAATGTAACGTTAGTCGGTATGGAACGGATTATTGGTGTAGGTCAAGCCTTAGGGGTGACCATTCACTTAAGTGGCGATGTTGCTGCAGTCACTGCTGCAGTACAAGCTGGTAAGGAGGTAGGGGAGCAAGTGGGTAAAGTCGTTTCTGCTCATGTAATCCCTCGAGCACATAATGAAGTAAGCGATAAAATTGTTTCCCAGTTTCTCATGAAAGAGAAAAAAGAAGAAGTAGATGTAGAAGAAACTAAAGAAGTAGCAGAGCCAAACGAAGAGTTGAAAACGGAAAATATAGACGATCCCTCTGTAGAAAAAGAGGATCTTGCTAAAGCGGAAAAAGACCCATCGGGTGAAGTCAAAAAGAAAAGAAATAGAAGTAATAAGAGTAAATAGAGGATGTCCGAATACTTTTCCTGACACCATCAGTCTACTGAAAAATATGCCTTAGGTAAAAGCCCATTTTTATGTAAAACATGACAACGGATCATTCATTGATCCAATAACAAGGGAGGACTAAAAATGAGTGAAGCATTAGGTTTAATTGAAACTAAGGGTTTAGTAGGAGCGATTGAAGCAGCCGATGCCATGGTAAAAGCGGCCAATGTGCAAATTTGTGGTTATGAAAAAATTGGTTTTGGTTTGGTAACAGTGATGGTAAGAGGAGATGTTGGAGCAGTTAAAGCAGCAACAGATGCTGGAGCTAGTGCGGCTAGCCGTGTTGGAGAATTAGTATCCGTACATGTCATTCCACGTCCTCATACTGAAGTAGAAAGAGCGCTCCTAAGCAAAGGAAAAGAATGATCTAAACAATGAATATGACAGGAAATACGTTGTTTCGGGAAATTTTACTTCAATTATATTACCGTGGTCGAGAGCATGAGGTAGTAAGAATACCCAAGGTTTTAGCACTGCTTACTTATCATATCACTGGGCTTGAGCAAGGACTCCAAGCTCTTGAAGCAGTAAAAAAAGAGAAAGCTTGCTTAGAGATTTGGTCTGATCAATATGCGAGGATATCTACGGAGTGGAATTTGAGCGTTACTCCATTGAAAATGGAAGATCCACTATGGATGATGAATTGGTTTGAGGAAAGCAAAAATCGATTTAGTCATTTACTTATTCCTGTCTTATCATTTTCGTTGATCTCTAAATTAGTTCAATTAGAAGATGATCATCCTTTTGTACAGCTCATCCTATGGGCGCTTTTATCTGGAAAACAAGTAGCAGCTGTAAACATGGCAATCGATTCGAATCACACTAAAGGGGGAGATCGCAGGATATCATCCCCTCCCCTTTTAAAACAGCAGATGCGTAGACAGTTGGATCAGTTACGTAATTTAGGAATTTCGCTCATCGAGGTAAGTCAAATTGAAGAATGGTTAAACAGTGATACTTATTCGAAGAAACAAGTATTAACCAGTGAAGATATTCGTCAAGCACGGTTAGACCATCAGAATAGCCTAATCATTGGAAAGAGTACACTTGTCACTCCATTGGCTGCCGATTTAGCTGCCGAAAGCTACATCCAAATTATTCGAAAATAAGGGGAAGATCTTATGCAAATGGGAAAAGTGATTGGACTAGCGATTGCCACAAGAAAAGATGAACGATTGGTCGGAACAAAATTACTGATTACACAGCCCATTTCTATGGATGGTAGCTTAATTGGTCAGCCAATTATTGCAGTTGATACGGTTGGGGCGGGGATCGGAGAATTAGTCATTTTTGTAACAGGAAGCGTTGCTGCAAGAGCGATGTCCAAACCGGAAGCTCCTTGTGATGCCGCTATTGTCGGAATTATTGATAGTATAGAAGGTTTAAGTGGGTAAAAGACATATCGGAAGGAAGATTACGTTCCGGTAGGTTTCTAACAAGGGGAGTAGAAAGGAGATACATCATGAAAACTTCGCAAATAAAAAAAGCCATCGAATGGCGAATGTTAATTGAAACATTGTTAGGCGAAGGGAAATATGCGGATGTTGTACTACAAGGTGGATATGTCATTAATGTCATTACCCGGGAAATCTATGCAGCCGATGTAGCTATTCTCGGGCAGCGAATCTTATTAGTTGGTGATGCTTCAAAATTAATCGGTCCAAAAACAATGATTGAAAACGTACAAGGTAAATTTATTAGTCCAGGATTTATTGATTCACATATGCACTTTGAAAGTGCCATGTTAACAGTGACGGAGTTTTCCAAACTATCCATTCCTACAGGAACCACCACACTGGTAGCAGACCCGCATGAAATCGGAAATGTACTAGGAGTGGTAGGGATGAAAGCGATGATTGAAGAAGCCAAAACCTTACCCAATCATGTTTTGTTTACAGTTCCCTGCTTAACTCCGGATGTCCCCGGCTTGGAAACGGCTGGTTATGATGTAACTTCCAAAGACATGGAAGAGCTACTCAATGATCCATATGTACAAGGAATTGGAGAAATACAGGGCTTTGCCAACGTACGCCCTGTATTTGAGCATACTCCTGAAGTATTGGATGATCAGCTAACCTCTGTAGCTTATGCGAAAAGTATCGGCAAAACAGTCGAAGGGAACTGTCCAGGATTATATAATGAAGATTTAGCAGCTCACATTATAAGTGGTGGAGGTCATGTATCTTGTCACGAAACCACGGAGAAAGAAGAAATGGTTGAAAAATTACGATATGGAATTACCGTCTTTATGCGTGAAGGTTCTTCTCAACGTAACATGGCTGAGTGTATCCGGGCGATCACGGAAGAAGGACTTGATTCTCGCAATGCGGTATTGGTTTCTGATGACATGGTACCTGATGACTTGATTAAGTACGGTCATATGAATGATATTGTTCGGCGAACGATTGCCCAAGGAGTAGATCCAGTCGAAGCCATTCAAATGGCTACGATTAATCCTGCCACCCATTTTGGTTTCGAAGATGTAGGAGCGCTTTTACCAGGTCGGTATGCAGATATCGCGATCATTAGTGACTTAGAACAAATGCGAGTCGATGCTGTTTATTTAAGAGGGAAAAAGGTCGCAGAACATGGTGAACTTGTGATCGATATTCCTTCATATACCTATCCTGACACAGTGAAAAACTCGATCAAACGTAAACCGATAAAAGTAGAGGATCTATATATTCGTGCGAGTGGTCATCGGGCGCGTGTCCGAGCGATCGAAGTGATTCCAGACCAAAACTTAACAGGGGCTCTTGAGTTTGATATGAGTGTTTCGAATGGAATTATTCAACCTGATGTTAGTCGTGATGTTCTACCCATCTACATGATCGAACGTCATGGTCGTAGTGGTAAAATCGGTAAAACATTTGTACATGGTATGCGTATCAAAGAAGGGGCGATGGCGGAGTCGGTCGCTCATGATACTCATAACATCATTGTGACCGGGACTAATTATGAAGATATGGTGCTCGCTGTCAATCGTGTGATTGCGATGGGTGGTGGACTTGCCATGATCAAAGAAGGAAAAGTGATCGGTGACTTACCACTCCGTGTAGGAGGACTTATTTCCGATGAGTTAACAGGAAAAGAGTTAAGTGAAAAAATTGCTGAACTTACCCAATTGGCAGAAACAGAACTAGGTTGTACTCTCCATGCACCATTTATGCATTTATCTTTCTTATCACTGATTACAAGTCCAAAATGGAAAATCACAGACTATGGTTTGATCGAAGTCGATCAATTTAAAGTAATACCAACTTTAATTTAAGGAGGGGACCTTTTTGTTTCAACAAGGTGTACGTTTAGTTGACTTGTCTCTTGAAATCTATCAGGGAGCCCCTGTCTGGGGACTCCATCAAAAAACGATGATCTTCCCCAATATGACACACGAAGAAAGTATCGCTAAAATCGGTTTTCCTTTTGCTACGAATAATTTATTGATCAATGAACATGGTACTACCCACAGTGATGCTACTTATGAATATGATCCGAACGGTGATTACATTAATGATATGCCTTTAGAATTTTTTTATGGTCCGGCTATTTGTTTAGACTTATCTTTTGTATCACCAGATGAATATATCACTCCTGAACATCTTCAAACAGCTCTGAATCGATCTGGCTTAACCATTGAAAAAGGAGATATCGTACTACTATATACAGGTCACTGGAATCGTGCCTATGAAACGGACGAATGGTTAAACAGACATGCGGGACTAAACTATCAAGCAGCTAAATGGTTAGCCGAAAAAGGAACCGTTAACATCGGAATTGATGCTCCCGGGATCGATAAACCAGATGATACCAAATATTCCGGTCATTTAATTTGTAGAGAATATAAAATAACCAATACTGAAAACTTGTGTAATTTAGATCAAGTAGCAGGCAAACGGTTTGTATACTTTGGTTTACCGCTTAAAATTCGTAAAGGGACAGGCTCACCCATTCGTGCAGTGGCATTATTAGACTCTTAAGAGCCCAGTTAGGAGGTAGAGGCAGTGAGTAGATATCGTATTCGCGAAGAAATTATGGTTCCAGGTTACGAAGGACGGGCTACTCGTATTCGAAAAGGTGAACGCCTTTGCATTATCGATATAGAAGGAAAGCAAGTCGGCGACTTTATTTGTTTTAATCTTAATGATCTGACTGAGCATGTTTCTCCCGTCCATATGCGTACATGTCTAAGTAGTATTCGTCTAAAAGAAGGCGACTATTTGTATAGTAATCGGCGGAGACCTCTGATGCAGTTAGTAAAAGATACAGTGGGTAGACATGATTTTTTCTTTGCAGCTTGCGATTACTATCGTTATAAAATCGATTTTGGTTTAGAGGACCATCCAAACTGTCATGATAACCTCACGAAGGCCATCGCTCAATATCATCTTCATCCGCCCTATTTACCGGATCCAATTAACTGGTTTATGAATAACCAACTGGATGAAAACTGGGACTATGTTATTGAAGAGCCTTTGTCAAAACCAGGCGATTATGTAGAAATAGAAGCTTTGGAAGACTGTCTCATCGCATTAGCGGCTTGTTCCCAAGACTTAGCACCTGTCAATGGGTGGAAAGTGACTCCACTTAAAATGCAAATTTTAGCTCCTATATAAATGGGGAAATAAATAAAATTTTCACTCCTTAACAAAATACATTAGGGGAGAAACATGATGAGTGAGATTGTGGATGCGAACGATGCAATACAGTTTTTACAAGAAATGATTCAGATTGATAGTTCAAATCCACCCGGAAATGAACACCGGGTGACAGAATGGCTAGTAAAACGTTTAAAGCGATGGGATATACCTGTGCAAGTGATGAACGTGGAAGAAGGAAGAAGTAACCTTGAAATTCGCCTCATTGGAACGGGACGGAAAAAACTTTTCTATTGTGGTCATATGGATACCGTCACCATAGGTGATCTCTCTCATTGGACGTATCCACCTTTTTCAGGAAAGATTATCAACAATCGCTTATATGGTCGTGGTGCATCGGATATGAAAAGTGGCTTAGCTGCCATGATACTCGCTGTGGAATCACTATATCGTGATGGAATTTCTTTAGATGGTGACCTCATCTTATTAGCTACAGCTGGTGAAGAAGTCGATAGCTGTGGTGCTCGAAATTATCTGGATAACATGGGGGTAGATGAAATCGATGCGATGGTAATTGGGGAGCCAACCAACGAGAGAATTGCGATTGGACATAAAGGTGCTCTTTGGTTGGAAATAACTTGCTTCGGAAAAACGGCTCATGGTTCCATGCCAGATCAAGGGATCAATGCGATTGATCATACGATTCATTTTATAGAAATACTAAAAAAATATGAGCAGAAGTGGAAAAAAGAAGAACGAATTTTAGGTAAAAGTAGTATCACTGTTACACAGATGCACGGTGGAATTCAAACCAATGTGATTCCTGATCGATGTGTGATGCATTTGGATATTCGAAGTGTACCTTCTCAGTCCCATCAAGAATTAATCGATGATATAAACAAGAAGATCGAGGATTTATCCAAACAAATTCCAGATTTTCGAGCAGAGATACGTATGTTATTAGATCGTGCCCCCATTTATAGTTCTACCTCCTCTGATATTATTCAAACGGCATTAAAAATCAAAGAATGTTCAGCCGAAAATGTGTATGGTGTTTCTTATTATACAGATGGTTCCGTTTTAAATCCTCATAGTAAAATTCCGACTCTCATCTATGGTCCGGGTAATGATCAGTTAGCTCATCAGCCTGATGAATGGGTTGATATCCAAGCTTATCTACGATCCATTCTCTTCTACCGACAGTTAGCGATCGAATACTTGGGACGGATTTCATAGAGTAGAGATAAAGAATAAGAAAAAAAGGGACTTCCTACCAATAGAAGTCCCTTTTTTATCAGTGGTGTTGTTATCAGAGATGAGTCCGACGCCTTTGTTTTTTATATGTTGCGTAAATTATATTGCACCATCATTCAATTAATTAAACACTGAATAAACAAATATTTCTTTTCCCCACTTCATCATCCTCTTTTCCTTGTTCATACCGATGCGCCTAGCAACTTGAATTGAAGGTAGGTTCTTTATATCAATTAAAGAAATCATCTTGCTGAATTTCATTTGCTCAAAGCCATATTTCTTACAAGCTAAAGCTGATTCTGTAGCATACCCATTTCCCCATACTCGCCTTGCAAAAAGATAACCAATCTCCATTTCGATGGCTCCATCAATTTCTTGCGGGACAATCCCACATTGTCCTAAAAACTCTCCTGTTTCCTTATCCTCTACGATCCATAGGCCTACACCATACTGAGTATAATTGTTCATTGTCCATTCAATCCATTCGATTGTCTGCTCTACGTTTTTGGTTGAAGGATAATATTTCATAGCTTTAGGATCTGAGAAAATCTCCATTAAATTTGTAACATCGTTTGGATTCATTTTTCTTAAGTTTAATCTTTCAGTACGGAGGATTAATGAATTCATTTTTTGCTTTTACCTCACTCTATAACTATATTTAATCATATACAGCATATTGCATCTTTCGATTGAAAATCCAGATCATAGCTAAAGAAATTGCGTATCATTTTGTATGGGATCGACATTTGCGCCACCCCTTTAGCAGAAGTGAGTGGGGAAGGGAACAGTGGCTGATGAATGCAACAACCTCATATAGTTAAAATAACTTAAATACTCACACTTGTTTTATTTGGGCTTTGTTTATTATAATATTCTTAAGTAATCATTACGAATTCTTAGGAAAAATAGCATCATAAGATTTAATAATTTATTTTGCCCGTAATAGATAAATATTGATAAAATGTATAGAAGACTCATTTTCTTTTTAAATTTTATAACTATTATGGCGAGGTGGTTCATAAGTGAGCAAACAACTAGGAATCTCTATTTATCCTGAACATTCCACAGCTGAGAGAGATAAAGAATACATAAAGTTAGCACACCAATATGGATTTCGTCGGATCTTTACCTGTTTACTTTCAGCAGAGGGTAATAAGGATGAGATTTTTCACCGATTTAAGGAGATCATTTCCTATGCCAATGAATTGGAAATGCAAGTTGTTATTGATGTAGCACCACCGGTTTTAAGTAAACTGAACGTTTCTTACAATGATTTATCTTTCTTTCAAGAAATGGGCGCTTATGGAATTCGTTTAGATCTTGGATTTACGGGGCTTGAAGAATCGGCGATGACTTATAACCCAAGCGGTATCAAAATCGAAATTAACATGAGTCAAGGTACGAAATATATCGATAATATTATCAGCTATCAAGCCAATCTTGATAACTTATTAGGATGTCATAATTTTTATCCGCATCGCTACTCTGGATTATCTTATGACCATTTTATCAAGTGTAGTCAGCAGTTTAAAGAGAAGGGAATTCGTACAGCAGCTTTTGTTAATTCTCCTTCAGCTACGTTTGGTCCATGGCCTGTTACTGAAGGCTTATGTACACTTGAAATGCATCGTGATTTACCGATTGAAGTACAAGCTAAGCATTTATATGCAACAGGCTTAATTGATGATGTGATTATTGCCAATGCATATGCATCAGAAGAAGAGTTAAAAGCGCTTAGCCAAGTGAATCGTGATATAATCACCCTCAATGTTGAGTTAGTAGAAGGAATTAGTGATATCGAACGAAAAATTGTCTTAGAAGAGTTCCATTTTTATAGAGGAGATGTATCGGAATACCTGATTCGTTCTACACAGAGTCGGGTTAAATACAAAGCGGAGAACTTTCCACCACATCATACTGAAGATATTCAACAGGGTGATCTACTCATTGACAATGAATTGTATGGCCAATATAAAGGGGAGCTACAAATTGCCCTTCAGCCTATGAAAAACTCAGGTAAAACCAATGTAATCGGTCGAGTTGTACCTGAAGAAGCTTTTCTACTCAAATATCTGAAACCATGGAGCAAATTTAAACTAACACTCAAAAAATAAAGATTAGCTAGAGCTTCCTATATTCAGATTAGAGAACACTTGCTGGACAGCGAGTGTTTTCTTATGAATGGATAGCTCAGTTTTGCCTAATTTGTTATATTGAAAATTAGGGGTATTTTTTAGCCATTTTAAAAAACGAATAAGGCAACGACACGACTCCTATTTTGAAATAGTTTAGTATGATAACCATTTATTACACATAGAAAAGAGGAGGAGCAGATGAGTCAACAACCTATCAATCTAATGGCCAAAGAAGGAGAAAAATGGTTGCGACGTGCAGCTACTGCAGGTCATCTTCCCGCTTTATATGAACTAGGCTGGCGTTTATTGGATGGTAGTGGAATCAATCGTAATCAAATGGAAGGGGAGAAATGCGTAAGACAAGCTGCTGAGGCTGGATATATTTATGCCATGCGTGGCTTAGGTTGGCGTCTCTTTGATGGGGTTGGTGTGAAAGTAGATCAAGAAGAAGGGGAACATTGGCTTAAAAAGGCAATTGAAGCGGGCCATGTAGAAGCTATGAATGACTTAGGTTGGCGCCTCATTGACTATACAACTAAAAAGGAAGAAGGAGCACAGTGGCTTAAAAAAGCAGTGGATGCAGGTAATGTAGGGGCGATGGTGAACCTAGGCTGGCGATTGATTGATGGAAAAGGTGTTCCTCAAAATCCAACCGAAGGACAAAACTTAATTTTACGTGCGATCGAAATGGATAGTGTTTATGGTATGCGTGAACTGGGTTGGCGCTTTCTCGATGGTGCGGGAGTGCGTCAAAATATTGAAGAAGGGGAGCTACTACTTCGTAAGGCAATGACAATGGGGGATATGCGAGCGATGTATTATCTAGGTTTTCGGATCTTAGATGGAAAGCTCCCACATATGAACCCCAAAGAAGGAGAACGATTTCTCCGTACTGCTGCAGAAGCTGGAGAAATCGGTGCGATGCGTGCATTAGGCTGGCGGCTCGTTGACGGGTATGGCGTTGAGCAAAATATCGAAGAAGGGAAAAATTGGTTATACAAAGCAGCCGATGCCGGTGATGAAATTGCCATGTATGAACTAGGCTGGCGTTTCGTTGAAGGGAAAAATCTTAATCAGGATATGGAGGAAGGGAAGCGCTGGCTGAAAAAGTCGGCCATACTGGGCGATGCTTATGCGATGTACTATTTAGGCTGGTCGATGTTATCTCAAGAAATCACTGAAGATGAACCAAATGAAGGCGAAAAATGGCTCCGTCTAGCGGCAAAACTAGAATATACTTCAGCGATGTGTCAGCTGGGTTGGCGTTTAATCGATGGTGATGGAATCAAGAAGGACCCGACGGAAGGTGAGAAATGGCTGCGCAAGGCGATTGCTCATCAAAGTGTGGCTGCCATGTGTGAATTAGGTTGGCGGATCATCGAAGGAATGACTCCAACGACAGACCGTGCAGAGGGAGCAAAGTTACTAAGGCAAGCTATGTTAAATAAAGATACGAAAGCGATCTATTGCTTGGGACTATTCATCGTGGACGGCAAGATCGATGGAGAAGATCCAGCAGAAGGGGAAAAGCTGTTACGCCAAGCTGCTGATCTAGAATATCCCATGGCGATGAAAGCATTAGGCTGGCGATTACTAGATGGAAAAGGCATGGAACAAAATATAGAAGAAGGTGAAAAATGGCTTCGCCTTGCGATTAAAGCGGGTAATTTAGACGCGATGTATGAACTGGGCTGGCGTTTGGTTGATGGAGTATCCTTACGGAAAAACATGTCAGAAGGCGAAAAATTACTGATCGAAGCAGCAGAAAAGGGCCATCCTGATGCAATGTACGCCTTAGCTATTCGCTATTTGGACGGAACGATTCATTACACATCAGAAGTAAAAGGAAATCTACATTAAGGATTTCTATATAAAATAGGATTCCTCTTTAGATATGGAATAGAAGAGGAATCCTATTTTTTAATATAGGATTATAAGTAAAGAATGAATTAACCTCGATTTAATGGATAGTTAAGCCCAAATTAACTATTTTTGAGATAGAATAATAAATGCAATTGATGAAAAGGAGGTTTTCTCCTAATGATTTCAAAGAATGATGCAGTAATCCTGTTTGATGGTGTATGTAACTTTTGTAATGGGGCTGTTCAATTTGTCATTCGTCATGATTCAAGGGGGTTATTTCGGTTTGCATCACTCCAATCCTCCATTGCCAAACAACTACTATCCGATCATTCGATTTCTCATACCTTAGATTCAGTTATTCTCATTGAAGGCGATCACTATTATACAGAATCAACCGCCATTTTAAAAATATGTAGACAGTTGGATGGTTTTCTTTGGAAATGTTTATATGGGTTAATCATTATCCCAAAGCCGCTACGAGATATAGGCTACCGCTTGTTTGCGAAATATCGTTATAAACTTTTTGGAAAGCAGGAGAGTTGTATGATTCCAACTCCAGAAATTCGACAAAGATTTTTAGAAATGAAATAGAGGATAAGGTGATATTAATGAATACAGGCCGCATTAGACGTGTGCTTACACAGTCGATCCCTACTACATTTCGCTTGTTTTTAGGCATTACATTTTTAATTTATGGATTAGCTAAACTCTATCCAGGGCAATTTGGTGTACCCACTCCAGAAATAGCTACCAAAAATGGCGAAGGGTTTGTTATGGCTTGGTCATTTTTTGGATATTCACGTATTTATGAAATTTTTATCGGTTTAGGTGAAGTGATTTCAGGAATTTTGATTATGATTCCGCGAACGGCGACGCTAGGTGTAGTTTGTTTTTTTCCTATTGCGCTTAATGTGATGATGGTCAACTACTGCTATCAAATTGGCGTACAAGACCTGAGTACATTGATGGTTGGAATGTGTATCATTCTCTTATGGCTGGATCGAAAAAAATTATTTTTGATTTTTGCACAAACAAGAGAATTAGATAACTCTGTATCTGTGAACAAACAGAAAGGGGAACGGGGCGCATGACCGGTTTTGTCATTCAAATGTTTGTGGGGATTTTTATCTTCACCACGATTTATTATTGGATCAAAGATATCCGAATGGAGAAGAAAAATAGTTCATAGAATAAGAAGAGGATGACCTCAAAAGATAAAACAAGTTGAGCCCATCCCTAAACATGTCCGTATCACTTATAAAGTAGTACGAGTTTTTAGTATGTTATTTTGAATCATCCTCTTCTTTTGATTTGTTGTTTTTTACGAAGATGATATCGTAAACGCATCTGCCAGCTTTTGTGTTTCTTGTGAATCGTAGATTTGGTATCCTTTCCGATTTTGATTAGCTACTTGAATCATTGCTTTCGCCACGTCTTCCCCTTGAATTGCACGATACTTGGTAAGTGGACCTATCATGAGGAATTCAGTCATTTTCATGAAGATCTCAGCCACTTTTTCTTTGGATCGGAATTCATCTCGTTTTCCGAGTAGAAGAGACGGACGAAAGATATGGATACTTGGAATGTTGAGCTTTTGGATAGCTTCCTCCAGTTCACCTTTTACACGATTATAAAAAAAGAAAGAATTTTTATTAGCCCCTGTACCAGTAACCAGTAAAAATTGTTGTATGCCTTGCTTTTGTGCTATAGTTGCAGCTTGATAAGGATAGTTAAAGTCAACGAGGCGAAAGTTTTCTTTGGTTTTGGCTTTTTTGATCGTAGTTCCTAAGGCACAATAAACTTCATCGACTTGAAATAAGAGAGGATATCGATGGAGCTGATCGAATGGAATAACATGGGCTTCTAACTTTGAATGGGAAAATGTAATGGGACGACGAGTGATAATTCGGACTTTCTCATAAGCAGCATGTTCTAATAAGAGCTGCATAATTGCCTGACCGATTAATCCTGTGGCCCCTAAAACCAACGCTTGTTTGGGCATGAGTTTCACCTCTGCTAGTATCATATGATCATCATAGCATGAATCCAAAATGTGGTAAAATATATTAAGAATCATCGGACTTATCTCTGATTGACATCTTCAGTCACGTGATAAAAATATGCTTTCACTACCATTTATTTTTATCCAAATCGACATAACGGACACAAAAGTGATTCACTCTAATTTTTAAATGATCTAGGCTTTTACGTGAATGATGCAATATACTCAATGTTAAACTCATTTTGTGTTATAATAAATAGAATATTTTTTAAATCAAATAATAAGAGTTTTAGGGGTGGAGTGCAATGAAAAAGATTGGTTTCATTGGTATAGGAGCAATGGGAGCTCCTATGGCTTTGAATTTACATAATGCTGGGTTTGATGTGACCGTATTTAATCGTACGAAAGAACGTATAGTCACTTTAAAAGAAAAAGGAATTTCTATTGGGTTGGACATAGCACACACCGTACAAGATAAAGATATAGTAATCACTATGCTCTCCAATGATGAGGCTGTTAAACAAGTCGTATTGGGAGAAAAAGGGGTACTGAAGCACATCGCACCTACAACGATTTTAGTAGATATGAGCACGGTCTCCCCAGATACTTCCCTAACCATTGCTACAGCTATGAAGCAAAAAGGAGTCTCTTTTATCGATGCACCTGTTTCAGGCGACTCTAATGCTGCGAAACGAGCTGGACTGGTTGTCTTAGGCGGTGGAGATTTACAAGTTTTTGAGTCACTTCAATCTGTTTTTAGTGCTATAGGAAAAGCTTCGTACTATTTTGGTGAAAATGGTAGTGGTTCCCGAGCCAAATTAGTTATTAACTTATTAATGGGCGTTACGATGCAAGGAATCTCAGAAGCCTTAGTACTCGCGGAAAAATTTAATCTGGACCGAAAAACAGTCCTCCAAATGATGAAACAGACAGCCGTTGCTTCCCCTTTTATAGGGTTTAAAGAAGAATTATTGATGGCAGAAAAATTCCCCATTGCGTTTGCTTTAAAACATATGCATAAAGATTTGGAGTTGATTTTAGAGCAGGCTAGAAAAACAGAGGCGGAGAGTGCACTACCAGCAACGATGGCAACGCATCAAAGTTATACAAATGCTCTTAACTCTGGATTTGGTGAGATGGATGTATCTGCTGTTTTTAAACAGCTACTCATGGAATCAGAGTTAGTGAAAAAATAATAAACGTGGGGCTTATGTAAAGAGCCTCATTTATAAAAATACCCCAATCACAATAAAAAAAGTGGTAGGGGTATTTTGTGATGACTACTCATATCGTTTTCTTTTTTTGTAGTGATTCCTTCGAATCATGGAATAGAAGTTGTTATATAATTATGCAATAATAAATAGTTGAAATGAATTGCCATGTTATTATCAATATTAATTTGAATGTTAAATATGGGGGTGCTATTTTATGAAGAACATCATTACGAGTGTGATTAGTGGGATTATTTTTGGTTTGATTTTTTCCTTGGCTTAGGAGCTTTTTCAAATTCGAGTTCACTCGAATTAAACCAAAAGATTGGGATAGCTGCGTGTGTAGGTTTAGCAGCCAGTATCATATATTTTATACGGGATAGAAAGAAAAATAAGAGTAAAGAATAGTTATTTGATATGAAATACATAGCCCATCCGTGGTGTCCATATGGGGAGAGTCCTGATTTAGAATATCAGCAAAGTTACAAAAAGACAGATATTAGTCTTAGAAAGTTAGAACAAGAAGGGTATTTTTTACTCTTCTTTTTTATATGAAGAATCATTCAATCTACTTTTTGGATGAACTTCTTAACCTAGATCACTTCTGGAATCAAAGCGAATCGTTTTTATGACTAAAAAGGCACAGGAGAAAACGATGAGCGGCTGAATTAGGCAATGTCCTCTTGAATGAGTCATTCTCAAAAACTTTGTGAACATCAATCGCTGGATTCAAAAGTGGAAGATACTGCAAAACCTACTTGATTCTGATACAATTAATTCTTAGTGTGACCATTTACATAAAAGGAGGCCGTAGCCATGGTAGAAAATCCACAAGGCTTAAAAACGATTGATGGAAGCACTTGGCTGATTGAAGATGAAGCAGAAAATATGAAAATACAGTATCGGGTCGATGATGTATTGTATTCAGAAAAGTCACCATTCCAGCATGTCATGGTTGTTAACTCTCCTGTTTTTGGCCGAATGCTTGTTCTGGATGGAATCGTTCAAACGACCTCATTAGACGGACATATTTATAATGAAATGATTACTCATGTACCTTTATCCATCCATCCCAATCCTAAACGAGTATTGATAATTGGTGGTGGGGACTGTGGTGCAGCACGTGAAGTAGCTAAATACTCAGAGATCGAAGAGATTGATATGGTAGAAATTGATGAGCTGGTTGTTAAAGCATGTCAGGAATACCTTCCCGCTGTTTCAGGAAACTTGTCCGATCCACGTGTGAATTTTATCTTTGATGACGGATTGAAGCATGTAAGCAAATATAAAGATCATTATGATGTCATTATTGTTGATTCTTCTGATCCGATCGGTCCAGCCGTTCAATTATTTGAGAAGAGCTTCTATGCAAATATCAAGGAAGCACTTAAAGAGGATGGGATCATGGTATGTCAAAGCCAATCTCCTGTTTTTCATTTGAATATCTTACAGCAAACGTATGGATACCTTCACGAACTATTCCCGATTAGTCGTGTCTATACAGCAGTTGTCCCTACTTACCCTGGTGGAATGTGGAGCTTTACATTAGGATCGAAAAAGTATCAGGAAGTAAATGCTCATTCTTTTGACAAAGAAACGAAATATGTGAGCCAAGATCTGTTACAACAATGTTTTGCTTTGCCAGCCTTTCTTAAAGATGCACTATCCAAATAAAGTAATTAGTATAATTCGACTAAAAAACTAGATAATTTTAAACTGAGGAGCGAAAAGTGACAGATTTAGAGCTTGTCGTTTAAATTACTTACTCTTTTTAACTATATTTGAAGGTTTGTATAAAATCCCTAATCATTTGCCTAAAATACCTAATAATGGCAGGTGGTTGGGGTGAATTTTTTTATATGGATAGGCATTATTTTATTAGTTTTTTTACTAATCATTCCCTTTACTTCCATACGTATCGAAGTTTTATATCAGCGTACAAAGGAAAATGATCAAGGTCGAGTGGAGGTAAGAGCTTTATTTGGTCTCATACGTTTTCAGTTAAAGCTACCTAAACTCGATTTTAAAGGGCTGGATCAAGGGATACATATGAAAAGTAAAGCTAATATCATTACTAAAACTCGTATGGAAGATAAAATCGGTCCAAAAAGTATTCAATTTTTCAAGGAAAAATATCAAGAGCTACTTGATCACTTCACGGATTTTATCGAAGTAACGAACTGGTTCTTAAGTAAGGTGACTTGTGAAAAATGGATTTGGCACACAAAGGTAGGGACAGGCGATGCGGCGGAAGCTGGAATCCTAACTGGAATGATTTGGGGAGTGAAATCTACCTTGGTAGGTTTTATAAGTCACTATATCCAGTGGCAAACATATCCATTGTTAAATGTACAGCCTGCATTCCATCAAGCGATGTTCGATATCTACTTTCATAGCATAATTCGCTTTCGAATTGGGCATGCTATCCTTGCCATGAAACGTTTGGTTTGGGATCAGTTTGTGAGGAGGGACAAAAAGTGGCAGAGCATCCAATCCAAGGCTTAATGCAAACCGCCATGGAAAATTTAAAAGAAATGATTGATGTGAATACGATTATTGGTGAAGCTGTGGAAACACCAGATGGACAAGTTATCATTCCGGTATCTAAAGTGGGATTTGGATTTGCAGCGGGTGGAAGTGAATTTAGTGGAGCCAAGCAAAAGCAAAATGCAAGTTCAACATGTGACGACAGTGGACAAGATAAAAATGGAACAAAACAAAAAGATCAACAACAAAAGTCTTATCCATTTGGTGGAGGTAGCGGTGGTGGCGTCTCGATAACACCTGTCGCTTTTATTGTCGTTAGTGAAAATAATATTAAACTCATGAGTCTGGAAGGGAATACGCACTTGTATGATCGTATTATCGACTCAGCCACCAAAGTTATTGATAAAATCGGTGACGGAATGAAGAGCAAAGAAGGACAAAAGCAAGAAGATCAGCAGAAAGAAGCGAGTAAGCCTGAGAATCTATCGGGTTGTTAAGTATTTCTAAGCGTAAAGTACTAAGAAAACAGCAAGAATATAAATGGAGCAAGTGAATGCAAAAATAATAAGCGACCTTTTATTGTAAATTCAACATCCCTCTCCATATGTGGTTGGGGATGTTTTAGTTTGAGTGTAAACATTTCAAAATAACAAATATCATTTCCAAAGCCCGTCTATTAAGGGTTTTTTTATTTTATCTATTTTGTTTACATAACCTCGTCCCACTTGCATATATTTTTGGTACAAACCTCTATATGTGAGTGAGGTGAGAGGAATGAAAAAAATTTATTTATGTTTGCTAACTTGTTTGGTCTGGCTCATGGGCAATCCTATGCAACAAATGATCGCTTATGCGGAGCCTTCTAAAGAACCAGAAATTAGTGCACAAGCAGCTATCTTGATGGATGTTGCTTCTGATCGAGTACTTTTTGCTAAAAATGCAGATCAGCCTATGAAAGTAGCTAGCCTTACTAAAATTATGACAGCGATTATTGCTATTGAAAAAGGAGAGTTAGATCAGCTTGTTAGAGTAAGTCCTAAAGCAGTTGGAATCGAGGGATCTTCTATTTATTTAAAGGCAGGAGATCAAGTTCCTTTGCGTACCTTACTTTATGGTCTGATGCTCCGTTCAGGAAATGACGCTGCGATGGCGATTGCTGAACATATTGGAGGATCTGTAGAGGGATTTGTCTATCTAATGAATGAGAAAGCGACTTACTTAGGTTTAAAAAATACCCATTTTATGAATCCACATGGATTAGATAAACCGAATCATTATTCATCTGCTCATGACTTAGCTATATTAACATCTTATGCATTAAAAAACCCTGTGTTTCGAGAAATAGTAAAAACGAAAGTGATCGCTTTACCTTGGCCAGGAGAAACGTGGCGCCATAAATTTTATAACAAAAATAAGTTATTACGTATGTATTCCTATGCTGATGGTGTGAAAACGGGGTTTACCAAACAAGCAGGTCGTACTTTGGTAACATCTGCTACAAAAAATGGTCAACAACTCGTTGCTGTCACACTCAATGATCCTAATGATTGGTTGGATTCTACAAAAATGTTTGAATATGGGTTCCGATCGTATCAACTTGTTACTCCCCTACATAAAGGACAAGTCATTGTGCGAAAGATGAAGGACAAAAAGCCTCTGGAACTCGTTGCTGGTGAGGATTTTCGTTATCCACTTACTGCAGATGAAAAAAAGCATAAACGATTTCAAATTCAACCGATTATTAGCTATCCGCTCCAATTGGTAGATAAAGAAAATATATCAGTTGGCAGTGCCCGCATTTACCTAAATGATCAATTATTAGGCTCTGTTCCTTTACTTGTAAAAAGATCAACAGAATCGACTTTTTTCTCAAAATGGAAACAGATTCTTTTTTCATGGATGGTACAGGGGGATAAATCATGATTAACTATATCTGGCTATTTATGATTGCTAGTGGTGTGACTGCAGCTGCACTTCAAGGAAGAATTGATTTGGTTACGACTGCTGCTTTAACAGGCGCAAAAGAAGCGGTGGCCGTCTGTATTGGACTCATTAGTATTTTAGTGTTTTGGCTAGGGATGATGCACATTGCCAAAGATGCGGGATTGCTTGAAAAACTCGCTAAGTTGCTACGGCCTGTTGCTAAGCTACTTTTTCCTACTGTACCACAAGATCATCCAGCAATGGGTTATATTTTATCCAATATGAGTGCCAATTTATTTGGTCTTGGAAATGCAGCTACTCCCATGGGCATTAAGGCAATGGAAGAACTCCAAAAGCTAAATCCAAATCCAACCATAGCAACACCCGCAATGTGTACCTTACTTGCATTAAATACATCAGGCCTTACTTTAATTCCAACAACAATTATTGGTATCCGTATGAAGTATGAGTCTGTGGACCCAACGGATATCATTGGTCCTACTTTGTTAGCTACATTTTGTGCAACGACCTTCGCTGTTTTACTCGATCGTTATTACCAGTATCGGACTTGGAATAAGTAGCGAATATGAATGCATCGGAGAATAGGATAAAAGCATGACCGCTAATTATTCATAGAATCGATTTAGAGAATTTTCGTAATAAGGAAGGGGATGAAAAAATGTATGAGATCATTACAACGATATCGAAATGGATGTTACCTTGTTTGGTGATTTTCATCCCCTTGTATGCATTGATTCGAAAAGTCCCGATTTATGAAAGTTTTATAGAGGGTGCAAAAGAAGGTTTCCCGACAGCGATTCAAATCATTCCTCACTTAGTCGGTATGATGGTAGCAGTGGCGATTTTTCGAGACTCAGGAGCGATGCAATTTTATCTCCAATTCTTAAAGCCAGTAGCACATTGGTTTCACATTCCAGATGAAGTTTTACCAATTGGCTTGTTACGACCCATTTCGGGAACAGGTTCGCTCGCTTTTGTGGAGAGTATTTTAAGAACCTATGGACCGGACTCTTTCATTGGGAAGGTGGCTTCAACCATTCAAGCTAGTACAGACACGACATTATACGTTATTACCGTTTACTTCGGAGCAGTTGGGATTAAACGTTCGATGTATGCACTAAAAGTAGGACTCTGGGCTGATTTAGCAGGATTTATTTTCTCTTTGATTTTTTGTTCATTGGTTTTTCTTTAAAAAATCCTCCCTCATCGATAGGGGATAGATCATGTGTTTGGTTCCTAATTAACTTGTCTAAAGGAACTATTTGCCCGATAATCGAAATATGAGCGGATTTTTGTGGGATAACCTCTAGATCATTAGCTTGATATACGAGGGGGATTAAATCATGCAAACTGCTTGTCAGCCTATTCAGCTATCTTTTTATAAGCCTGAATTTGATGTGATTCTAAGTACATTCCAACTTCCTAAGGAACAACATCAGTATACAGCTCTTCCCAATGAGATTCTTAAACAAGCGATAGAGGATCAGAATCAATATCCCGTTGTCATTTTGCTAGGGGATACACCTGTTGGCTTTTTTATTTTACATAAGACAGAGAATACTCAACAACTTACCGATTTTCCGCATGCCCTTTTGCTTCGTACACTATCCATAAATCATATACATCAAGGCAGAGGCTATGCCTATCAAGCGATGTCTAATCTTTCTATGTTTGTATGTGAACATTTTGATGAGATAGATGAGATTGTATTAGTAGTAAATGAAAAGAATCTAGCTGCCCAACGTTTGTATCAGAAAGTGGGATTTGTGGATAAGGGAAGAAGAAGGGTAGGTCCGATTGGTCGACAAAAGGTTTACCACTTGGAGTTATCCAATCGAAAAGAGTCTATATGAGAAATAGCTTTCCTAGAAAGTTGAAAAGGTTCTTACTTTGTATGGTTGGCAAAGTAAGAACCTTTCCTCTATTTTGGAGATATCTATGTCATTTGATTTAAAAATGATATCTAAAGCGACGACCAGCTAATTGAGAGGGGGCTATTTTATTGAGAAAAAGATTGAAAACCTTTCTGATAGGATCTAGCACTTGTGATAAAGGGTTATAATGGATAAGATGTCTAAGAGGTGACAAAGATGGAACGACTACAAAAAGTGATGGCTCAAGCAGGTGTAGCTTCAAGGCGACAATGTGAAGAGCTGATTCAAAAAGGCTTGGTTAAAGTAAATGGACAAGTAGTCCAAACACTGGGAGTCAAAGTAAATCCGAAACGTGATGTAATCGAGGTGAAAGGGAAGAAGTTACAACAGGAAAAGAAGCGAACCTTTCTTTTTTATAAGCCTCTACGCGTGATTACAAGTATGAATGATCCACAAGGAAGAAAAGTCGTGGCCGATTATTTTCGTCATATCTCCGAGCGCGTTTATCCTGTAGGACGTTTGGACTATGATACGGAAGGGCTTTTACTCGTTACGAATGATGGCGAACTGGCGAATCACTTAATCCATCCACGTTATGAAATGGATAAAGTGTATAAAGTGACTGTGCAAGGAAGACCTTCTAAGGAAGCTCTAGCACAGCTTCGAGAAGGAGTTATGTTGGAAGATGGACAAACAGCTCCAGCCAAAGTAAAAATACTCGAAGGAAATGATAAAAAATCAGTATTAGAGATCGTGATTCATGAAGGAAGAAATCGGCAAGTACGTCGTATGTGTGAAGTGATCGGTCATCCTGTTATCCATCTAATTCGGACGCGATTGGCTTTTCTTACACTAAAAGGTCTCAAAAAAGGGCAATCCCGAGAGCTAACATCAGGAGAAATCCAGCGATTAAAGAAGTTGCTCAGTTCCTCGACTAAGGACAAGCACAGAAAAAGAAGATTTTAGCAGAACTTGTAAGTTGGAAGTGGCTTTCTTTTATGTTGTGGATTTTTTAAACTAGAGCATATTGACTTCATTGGATGTTCAAACAATCTTCAAATTTTAACGATCAGTGAATGAAGAATATGGCGATATAATAAAGTTTAGAGTTTCACAAAGTCTAAACTTTATATGGGGGGAATGGAATGATTGAAAATACAAAGTGTGAATGTGGACATAACAACCCCATTGGTACTATTTTATGTGAGTATTGCGGAAAGCCGCTTTTAGAAGAAACAAAGGAGAAAAAGACGATTGAACAAGAGATGCGCTATGAAGGAAAAGCGCGTCGATCACAGATAAAACATAAAAACTTCATTGATCAAGTTTGGAGTTTTTTCTCCTCTGTCAAAGTGGCGATTATCCTCATTTTAATTACTTTGATCGCTGCAGGAATCGGTTCACTCTTACCACAAGAGCGTGTAGCAGCAACAAGTAATCCCGAACTATTTTATTCTCAGGAGTATGGGATTTGGGGAGAATGGTTCTATAAGTTAGGCTTATCGGATATGTATAATTCTTGGTGGTTTATGACCTTATTAGCGATGATTGGTGTCTCACTTGTTATTTGTAGTCTGGATCGTGTGATACCTCTTTATCGTGCCCTTAAAAATCAAAAGGTAGAGAAAAGTACTGACTTTCTATTACGGCAACGTATTTCCTATCAGGAATCGGTAGCTGATGAAAAGAAAGAAGAGAAATTTGATGCGCTTACGACTGCACTAAAGAAACGACGCTACCAAATTCGACAAGAAGGAGATTCGATCCTTGCCGAAAAAGGACGAATCAGCCGTTGGGGTCCTTATATTAACCATATTGGTCTCATCATATTTTTATTGGGTGTTCTTTTACGTTTCTTGATTCCAGGGTGGTATCTGGATCAAGCCATGTATATTCAAGAGGGACAAACAAGAAAAGTTCCTGATACACCTTACTACGTTAAAAATGAGAAATTCATCGTTGAACAATATGATGGAAAATTTGCAGGGATTCCTAAGAAATATCAAACCAAGTTAATTTTATATCAACAAGATTCATCCGGAAACTTAAAACCGGTTCACCGAGGGTCCGCAATTGTAAACCATCCTTTTGAATATAAAGACTTATTTTTGGTTCAAGTTGATGCTCAAACGAATCTAAAAGGGATTAAGCTGAAACTCATGGATAAAAAGAGTCAGCAGTCCAAAGGAACCTTTTTAGTGGATCTAGGTAATATTAAACCCAATCAGGTGTATACGGTCGGTTCCAATCTAGAAGTGAGAGCTTTAGAGTATTATCCCGATTTTGCTTTAGAAAATGGGAGACCGATCACTAAGTCACAAGAAGTGGTTAAACCTGCTTTTATTTTTGAAGTCAAAGAAAAAGGACAAAAAGAAGGTGAGCGTTCTTGGGTAATTTCTGGAGAGAACGCCGATGCACTCACTCCAGAAAATAAATATGTGATTAAACTAGCTGGCTTTGAGATGATTCCAACGTCAGGTTTATTGGTTCGTATAGATAAGAGCTTACCTATCATATTTGTGGGTGGTTTTATCTGTCTTATTGGCTTAGCGATGGGATTTTATTGGCATCATCGTCGGGTTTGGATACGATACAAAGATGGTGTCCTTTACCTAGGAGCACATACCAATAAGAGTTGGTTTTCCCTACGTCGTGAGTTAAATCAAGTAGGAAAACAGTCAGGAATCGATTTGAAATTGGTTCAAGAATAGGTGGGTGATATAATGGAACAGCTAATGGAAAATCTATTGCTTTGTACTTTTTTCCTTTATTTACTTTCCTCTGTTGCTTTTGTGATGGGTATAAAGGGTAAAAAAGGTGAAGAGCCCAAACAAAGAGAGCGAAAGTGGGGGAATATTGCTGTAGGACTTGCTATTATTGGTGTAGTGTTTCAGATTGCTTTTACCATTACCCGAATATTTATTAGTGGACATTTCCCAACGAGTAATATGTTTGAGTTTACGGCGTTTTTATGTTTTACGGTGGTCCTCTCCTTTATTGTGCTCTTCTTTATTTATCGCACGGTAGTATTAGGTGCTTTTGTAATGCCACTAGCCGTCATTTTGCTTGCATATGCCTCCGTTTTTCCTAAAGATATACAGCCACTCATCCCAGCCTTGCAGAGCCATTGGTTATATATTCACGTAACAGTTGCCGCTCTTGGGTCAGGTGCCTTTGCAGTTGGATTTGCTGCTGGATTGGTTTATTTAATTAACCAAGTTGGTAACAAAAAAAGTGGAAAAAATGCAGCCTACTTGGAAGTGACTTTAGTGGTTGTCTTGATGTGGGTAAGCTTTATTTTGAGTAGTTTTGTTTCAGGTGCACTCGGATATCAAGCGGAAATTACAGCACAAATAGAAGGGAAACAAGTTACACAAAAATTTGATTTACCACCGATTTTTGGCCCCCATGAAGGAAAGGTAGTTAAGATGGATTCCTTCCTTGGACAAAAAGAGCCTTTATTTGAAGTACCAAGCTGGATGAAAGGGCAAAATGCTGCTAAAAATGTAAACTCTACGTTTTGGGGAATCATAACCGGATTGATTTTGTATGGGTTGATCCGCTTATTCACAAAAAAACGACTAACTGAAATCCTTTATCCTTTGGTTAAAAAATGGAATCCTGAATTACTTGATGAGATTAGTTACCGTTCAATTGCGATTGGGTTCCCTATTTTTACATTGGGAGCATTGATTTTCGCAATGATTTGGGCACATGAAGCTTGGGGTCGTTTCTGGGGATGGGACCCCAAAGAAGTTTGGGCACTAATTACTTGGCTATTTTATAGTGTCTATCTTCATTTGCGTTTATCCCGTGGCTGGCATGGAATGAAGTCCTCATGGTTAGCTGTTGGTGGCTATGTGATCATCATGTTCAATCAAATTGTAATTAATATGGTAATTTCCGGTCTACATTCTTACGCGTAAAAGTTATAAAATAGAATAAAAAAATGAAAGAAAAAGATCGATTGTTCGCATGAGGTGAAACCATGGATAGGCAATATCATATTTTAGTAGTTGATGATGAATCAAGAATTCGAAGATTACTTCGTATGTATTTGGAAAGAGAGGGTTACAAGATTGATGAAGCTGAAGATGGAGAAGAAGCGTTAGTTAAGGCTTCAGAAAAAAACTATGATTTAATTCTATTAGATCTAATGCTTCCGGGCGTAGATGGTCTAAATGTGTGTCAGGAGATTCGTAAGAATAAAGCAACACCGATTATTATGTTGACAGCCAGAGGAGAAGAAGCCAATCGGATTGAAGGCTTTGAAGCTGGTACAGACGATTACGTTGTAAAGCCGTTTAGCCCACGTGAGTTGGTACATCGTGTGAAAGCGGTCTTACGTCGTGCGTCAGCTACTGCTTATCTTTCAACCAATACGGAAACACATAATGTGATTGTATTTCCGGATCTACAGATTGACCACGATGCACATGAGGTTAAAGCGGGAGGCAAAGCCATTAATTTAACTCCCAAAGAATATGAGTTATTATATTACCTAGCTAAATCACCTGATAAGGTTTTTACACGTGAAACCTTGTTACGTGATGTTTGGCATTATGAGTTTTTTGGAGATTTACGTACTGTAGATACACATGTCAAACGTTTACGTGAAAAACTAAATCGTGCTTCGAAAAGAGCAGCACAAATGATTACGACCGTTTGGGGAGTCGGTTATAAATTAGAGGTGCCGAAAGAGTGATATTACGAAGTGTAGTAGGGAAACTATGGTTAACCATTATCATACTTGTATCAGTTGTGCTTATTGCTTTAAGCCTGTTTTTAAATGAACAAGTTGATAATACGTATACACGAACACATAAAGAGAGCTTAGAACGTCTCGCAAAGGAGATTCGATCAAAGAGTGCTGATTTAAATCATGTCCAAGAGGTTAGTAAAATATTCGATACTTATATGATTGTGATGAATTCACAAGGAAAAATAGATACATCCAAATCAAAGCCTGATTCATTACCTGTAGCTGAAGAGGTAATTCAACTCGTTGATACAAGTAAAGTTTCTGAGAACGATGTATATATTCAAACAGGGAAGGTCGAAGCGAAACATGGTGATATCATGTTAGCTGCGGTTCCTTACCATTTAACAAATGACCAAGTTACGTTGATATTTTATCAGCCTTTAAATGAGTCAATCGAAGAAGACCTTAAAATGTGGATTCTTTACTCTGCTTTAATTGGGATCGCTCTAACAACCATTTTCGCTTTCTTTTTATCTACACGAATTTCTCAGCCGCTGATTCAAATGAAAAAGGCAGCTGAAAAGATGGCGAAAGGGGATTTTACAGCTCGAGTTCATGTCAGAGAGCATGAAAAAGATGAGATTGCAGATCTTTCTTTAACCTTCAATAGAATGGCTGGACAATTAGATGATTTAGTTAATATGCTTTCTCATGAAAAAGAACAGCTAACCAGTATACTACGTAGTATGACTGACGGAGTTATTACTTTAAATGCGAAGGGCAAAGTCATCATGACGAATCCACCAGCTGATCGCTTATTGGCGATTTTTCGTGAGCCTGGTGAACTTAGTTTGAAAGCCACATTACCTCCTCCACTGAAAGATTTTTTTGATACGGTTGTTAAAGAGGAGAAAGAACATTTTGGTGATATTACGGAACAAGGTAGAACATGGGCTGTAGTCATGGCTCCTCTTTATGCTCGAGGTCAATTACGAGGTGCTGTAGCCGTATTCCGAGATGTGACTGAAGAGCGTCGCTTAGATAAGATGCGTAAAGACTTTGTAGCCAATGTGTCGCATGAACTACGGACGCCTTTAGCCATGCTTCAAGGATACAGTGAAGCATTGATTGATGATATTGCGCAGTCGCCTGAAGAAGTGAAAGAGATCGCTCAAGTGATCAATGAAGAGTCCATGCGAATGGGCCGTTTAGTTCGCGAACTTCTTGATCTTGCTCGGATGGAGGCAGGACATATTCAAGTACAGCTATCTGACTTAGATGTATCCATGTTTGTTCAACGTGTTGTTCGTAAATTCCAAAACTTGGCACGTGATCGAGATGTCGAAGTAATTGGTGAAGTGGCGGAAGATCTCCCCTTTGTTCGGTGGGATGAGGATAAAATCGAACAAGTACTTACTAACTTGGTAGATAACGCTATTCGTCATACACCACAAGGTGGGAAGGTAACTGTACGTGCATTTTGGAATGAGAAAAATATGTTCATCGAAGTCGAAGATACAGGAACAGGGATTCCAGAAGAAGATCTTCCTTTTGTATTTGAACGCTTCTATAAAGCGGATAAAGCAAGAACCCGTGGTCAATCGGGTGGTACTGGTTTAGGACTTTCGATTGTGAAGCACTTAGTGACTGCACATCAAGGAAATGCGACTGTTCGCAGTCAGATTGGAAAAGGAACCGTTTTCTCCATCCAGCTTCCTGTCGAAGTACCCGAGGATGCTGAATTAAAACTATAAAAGTATATGATATGATTGACTCTAAAATCTAATTATTCCTTAGTTCAGAGCGATAAGCAGCTGATTTAGAAGATAACCTCTATAAAAAAGATTAAAAGTATGATTAAATAAAAATAGCTCCTATATTTGGGGGCTATTTTTATATATTTGGGGAGGAGGAGCAACGTTTTGATATGAAACGCTTTGTTGCGATTGGTTCAGTCCTACTAGGTGCTGCTTCATATGGAGCCATGTCCGCAGTGATCAAACTTGGTTATCAAGCTGGTTTTACTCCCAAGGAGATAACAGGGGCACAAGCATTTATCGGATGTTTGGGATTATGGCTTATTTTTTTGCCAATGATCAAAAAAGTAAGGGAAGTTCGTAAAAAAAATGTATTCTCTTTAGTTGTTTGCGGTGTAGCTTCAGGGATGACTGGTATCTTTTATTATTTATCATTGAAAGAATTGCCTGTAAGTATAGGGATTATTCTTTTATTTCAGTTTGCTTGGATGGGAATGATTGTTGAATCGTTTCAGAAACGAAAATGGCCACTCGTTCATCAATGGGTTGCGATAGCTGTGATCTTATTAGGAACTTATTTTGCAGCAGGATTAACAAGTACCCCTCTAGAGCAAATTTCGACCAGAGGGATCATCTATGGTTTAATTGCTGCTGCAAGCTATACTGGATTTTTACACTTTAGTGGAAATGTGGCCAATCATGTTTATCCATTATTTCGAAGTGCACTTATGCAGACGGGAACGATGATCTTTATCTTTATCATATATCCGCCAGAGTTTTTGATAAGTGGTGCCTTACCAAAAGGCCTGTGGATTTGGGGTGGATTGTTAGGGATTTTTAGTACAATGATTCCAACCATCCTCTTTGCTCGAGCACTGCCACATGTAGGAACTGGATTAGGAGCAATCCTAAGCTCGATCGAGCTACCAACAGTGATTATTATGTCACATATCGTATTAAGGGAGCAGATAACATGGCTGCAATGGGTAGGAGTATTCTTAATCCTCCTTGGGATCATGATTGCTAATCGTAAAGTTACACTTCAGCAATCAAATGTTAAAGAGAATAGTTGTTCATAGTGGAATGCAAAGAGGTTATATAAGAAAAAAGATAGTGATAAACCCTTGATATATAGACGTTAGTCTTTAGATATTAGGGGTTTTTCTATTTTTACCGTTTAGACAAGGACTTATAAGATTTAGTCATATAGAATCATGTCTACCATGATTACGGAATCTACTAAAGGAAAGCAATAGATCGGGGGAATTTTAGTTAAGGAATATGGAAGAGAGAGGCTTTTTTATATAAAAAGAGCCATTAATAGTGAAGAAAGGTTAATAATCTCGCTTTTTCTAACGTACTGTGTTCTAGAATATCTTTTGTTTTTTCAGTACAATGGTCTTTAATATTACTAACCCTTCAGTTAGTAATAGAATAGGGTATAGAGGTGTATACAAGTGGCGTGGCTTACAGTAAAAGAAGCGCTAGATCTATTAAAAAGTGAAGGCGTATCAGTTAGTGATCATATGATTCGTCGCTGGCTTCGTGAAGGGAAACTTAAAGGAAAGCGCCCCAAAAACCGAAAAGAAGGCTGGAGAGTGGATCAAAAACACTTGATCCAGTTTATACAGTCTAAGAAGTCACAAGATAGTCAAACATCGACTATCCACATCTATGAAGCCTATGAAGTACTAAAAAAAGAACGAGATACATTATTAGCAGAAAATGAGCAACTAAAAGCAGAACTAGAGTACCTCCGTAAGGAACTTTCGGATAAAGGAATAAACAAGATAAAGAAACAGGAACCGGAAATCGATGACCACTATTTGTTCGATTTATCTCTTTTGTATGCAAAATCAGAAGATCACGGGGGAGTGCCTGTTGAAATCATGCAAGACGAAGGAGATGAAGAAGAATTTGATGAAGCACCTTTAGTGGAAAAAGAAAAGATCTCCAGAGAAAAAGTGATGAAGATTTGGCAGGAACAAATAAAAAGGCTAAATGATCGAGAAGAAGTGTTAAAGCGAGCCAAAGAGGTATTGTTTACTACATTATTTAAAGAAGATGATCGTTATGCTACCATTGAGCAAACGGAAAAGGGATATTATATCTGCCCATTTCGTTCACCAAGAGGAAAATATTATGGTAGTGCTCTTAAGCTAATTGAGACAGCTATTCCAGTACTCATTAAATATGCAAATATCCAATATGGTAGGGAATTGGAAAGACAAAAATTGGGCTATTAATCAAGAGGTGTCAAGTTGAAAAAACTTCTAGCTAAAGTAGAAGCAGTCATGATAGCTGATCAAACGGAAAGTTTTGTTACACGTCGACTAGAAGAAGCCGATTTAACTTATGGTGGTATTCCTGGTGATCGACATTTTGGAATTACTGCACGTGCTGATACTCGTCAACCCATGTATCCAAAGGATACAGAAATCTTTAATCGACGACAAATTAGTATATTATCCGTTGAAGAATTAGATGTCATAGCAAAAGAATTAGGTGTGAAAGCAATTCTTCCCGAGTGGCTAGGGGCAAATCTACTGATTAGTGGACTTTCAAATCTTACACAACTTACGATGGGCTCTCGGCTATTATTTCCGAGTGGAGCAGGGCTTGTTTGTATGGGAGAAAATAGACCTTGTCGTTTTCCTGGTGAAGTGATACAAAAAAATCTCCCCATGGTACCAGAGTTAGAGAAAAAGTTTGTCCGAGCTGCTTATAAGAAAAGGGGCATTGTTTGTTTGGTAGAACGACCAGGAACCATCAAGCCTGGAGATCAAATCAAGATTTTGGTAAACGATTTTGCTAATCCATTACAATAAAAACAATGTAAAAGGGAACTATTGTTGTAAAGATAGTTCCCTTTTATAATTAAAATGGACCCCTCTTTCGATTGCCTTAAAAACACATCCGACTCCGATCTTTTCCGTGGTTCACTTGCCCTGTTAAGGATAGGTGTAAAAGTAATGACACAAATACGATAGGATTCGATTATTTTTTCTCCTTTAAAACAATACGCAGGGTCATCCCTTTTTTGGTTAAATTGATTTCGCTTGTACTGACTTGATATCCCTCTTTACTGATTTGAATCTGATATTTCCCTACTGGTAAATTCCACTCAAATTTCCCTTGATTGTCGGTCTGTTTCCCGATTTCTGGTAAGGCGACTTGGAACTGCGGGATAGGATTAATCCCAGCTTGAGCAATGGGTTCTCCACGTTCGTTTGTGACTATTCCTTTCAACAGGCTGTATTCTAATTTAGGAGGAAGAGTAGGCTCATGATGGGTTGAAGACTGATCATGACATCCAATTAGAAACAGTAATAGAATAGATACGAAAAAATAACTAATCCTTCTAAAAAACATAGATTTCTCCCCTTTACTATAGAAAATAGAAATAAGGGGAGTTCTTGACGAAAGAATCCCCTGTAGTAACAAACTCTTGTTTGAAGCCATTTCTATTTTTTGGCATTCTTCCAATTACTCAGATTGTCAAATACGTCCTTGGTAATCCGTGTTCCGTAGTTGTGATTATCATTGTAGAGACCTGTTCCATATGCATGAATAGCAATTCCGCAAGGACCTTTACACTTGGAATTATTAGGCTCATACACAGGTGAACCACTTTGCCCACCTTCTGTGTCGTTTTGATAACCGAGTTGTCTATCTTTGTTTTTTCTAATTTTATCAGAATGTTGCCACATGGTTTGTGGTTTACTGGCAGGATATCCGGCAATATTTTCACCAATTCCGTTTAAACTAGCTGATTGCCATCGATAACCGAACCAACCGGTTTGATTGCCTAGAGGACGGTTGATCTTAATCGCACCATAATCATATTTTGGATCATTACTGTTGGTCCAGCCTTTCACTGTATATAAATAAGTTGCATCGGCATAACCATACGGAGAGGAGGAACCGTTTCGTCCTGGATAAATTTTCGCCCAAGGGACCCAACCTTTTAATCCATTTTTTTTCGAGACATCATAAACACAGTGACCAGCTGTTACGACAGTATCGGGACTTATAAACCAACCTGTACATACATAATTTTTCGGTAATTCAATAAATGCAATCGCGCTGTATGGGTATGATTTGGTATTCTTAACTTGTGCTCGATTGTCTTTTCCAATGATAGAATGAGTCGTAATATCTGGCTTCTGTTGACTAGGAAGGATTGGGATTTCTTGTGGATGTAGTTTACCTGATCCTTGATAAGCAGGCGAAATGGACTGCTGCTCTGATACAGCGGGCATAGCATCGTAACTCTCTTCATTGGTTATTAGATTTTTAGAAATGGAAGTATCTAGATCAGATGGATTGGCTGCAGAAGAGGATTGAACAGTAGACATCAGACAAAACATAAGTAAACCAGTCAAAACAAAGATAAAGGAAAATGAACGAAGTTTCCTCATGATAAACCACTCCTCTTATTCTATGATTGATGTGATAGAAATGAGTTGCAGAAGATAGGTGTTGTTACTGATCACCTCCTAGCGGTTTCTCTTCTCTATTTTTGCAATATTGGGAATAAAATAAATGGGATAGGCTCATAGTATGGCAAATTACTGTTTAACTTGTAGATTTTTCAGTTTTTTACACGAACACACTCTAATTATAGCATATATTATATAAAATGGAATATTTAGATATCTATTGCTGGAAAATAGAATGGAATTCATTGCAAATAAAGATTAATAAGCATCGGTTCCAAAAAAACAGAACACCTCATCGAATAGGAGATGTTCTGTCTTATTCTTATTTTTTTTGGAATTCTTTAGGTACTTGGGGACGCATGACAACTTGGTTGATAATTACATTTTTGGGTGCGGAAATTATCAACCAAACCGTTTCTGCCACTTGCTCTGGCTCCATCGCCCAGTCTTTGGGGTTGTTAAACTCGGTTTTTATCGAGCCAGGGCAAAGTGTAGATACATTTACATGATGTGATTTAAGTTCTAAAGTAAGAGCTTCGGAAAAACCCATAAGCCCAAATTTTGAAGCACAATAGCCACCACCATTAGGAAAAGCAACCATTCCAGCTACACTGGAAATATTGATGATGTGCCCTTCGGTTTGCTTGAGATAAGGTATGGCGTATTTACAAGCGAGAAAGGTTCCTTTGAGATTGACATCCATCATTTCATCCCAATCAGACTCATCTAATTCGTGTATGGGAGCAAAGCGTCCTAACCCAGCATTATTAATTAGAACATCGATCTTTCCACATTTTTCGATCGTGAATTGGATCAGCGACTGAACTTGTTCACTTTTGGTTACATCACATGTAAAAGGGAAAATTTGACTAGGATATTCTTGTGCAAGAGACTGGAGTTGCTCTTGACTACGAGCAGAAGCAACAACAGTTAATCCCTGTCGCGCTAAACGACGTGCAATCGCAGCTCCAAGCCCTTTGCTAGCTCCAGTAACAATAGCTACTTGATCCATGAAGAACACTCCTTAGGCTACAAAATGAAATACTGATTTCAGAACGATAAGTAATAGGGCCCATATCGTATATGATATTAAGCAAAGCCACCAGACAACAACCAAACCAATAATAATTCCCCAGCCATGGCGGCTTCCTAAGCGACGCCAAGCCATGATAATCAAAGGGGTTAAGATAATCAATATAAAAATACTTAAAATGGGGAAAGCCAAAAAGACCAAAACCCTTGGAATCAATGAAAATAAGTATAAGGGTGGAGCTATCCACAAAAGAATAACATAAAACAACAGAGAGAGAAACAAAGTAGAGTAAACCACAATAAGCGTTTTCTTTCGTTGATCTTCTACCATCAGTATCCATCCTCCTGTGTGGTTAGTCTTGGCACAACGTTAGATCAATCCTGTCGATTAGATAACACATTTTAGAACATTCAATACCATCAACAATTGATATATGATTAAATTTCTGTATATATGAAATATATTCCCATTACAATGGACAGAAATGGAGGAAGCCTATTCCTTTTAAGTAATGGTTAAAAATAATAAAGGGATGATCCACAAAGGTATGGTAGCCTTTGTAGTCATCCCTCTAATTATACTATTAAAACAAAGCAGTTACTCTAAATAGTAGGAGATTATTTTATGATGTTTATAATGCAATTTCTTTTACAGAGTAAATCCCTTCTACTTGCTGGAGCTCTTGTAAGATATCAGATGTAAGTCCTTTATCGATGTGCAGGAGCATAATGGCCTGTCCGCCAATCTCTTCCCGACCTACTTGCATCGTAGCAATATTGATATCATATTTGCCTAAAACCGAACCTACTCGGCCGATAGCTCCGGGGCGATCTTGATGTTGAATAAAGAGGAGATGACCATCTGGTGAAATATCAATCGAGTAATTATCTACTTTGGTAATCCGGGGCCCTAAGCCATTAAGTAGAGTTCCCGCTACACTTCTTTGTTCCTGATCGGTTTTAATTTCCACTTTGATAAGTTGAGTAAAACCATAGTTTTTAGTAGATTTTTGCTCTATGATTTGAATCCCCCTATGTTTGGCTAGATGTGGAGCATTCACGTCATTGACATCGGAAAGGTGGCAAGAAAGTGCTCCTTTTAAAATGGTACGGGTAAGAGGGGCAATATCCCACTGAGCAACTTCTCCAGCAAAAGTAACTGTAATTTTTTCCAAAGCACCTTGTACCACTTGAGCCGCAAATTGCCCTAATTTTTCGGCTAGTCCTTGATAAGGTTGTAGCTTAGCTTGCAATTCTTCAGGGATTGAAGGCAAATTGACCGCATTTTTAAAAGGTTGCTTATGCAATATATGAAGCACTTCTTCCGAAACGTCGATAGCGACATTTTCCTGAGCCTCTACCGTTGATGCACCTAAATGCGGTGTAGCGATCACTTGTGGCAAAGAAAACAATGGATGTTCTCCAGGAGGTTCGGTAACGAATACATCGAGAGCTGCTCCTGCTACTTTTCCAGATTGAATGGCTTCGTATAATGCATCTTCATCAATAATTCCACCTCGGGCACAATTTAAAATACGCACACCTGGCTTCATCTGAGTAAATACATCTTGATTGATCAAATGACGAGTCGTTTTAGTAAGTGGAGTGTGAACAGTAATAAAGTCACCTATAGCAATGGCTTCTTCGAAGGATGCTTTTTTTACCCCTAATTTTTTAGCACGCTGTTCTGTTAGATAAGGATCGTAAGCAACCACATCCATCTGAAATACTTTAGCTCGTTTTGCCAATTCACCCCCAATTCTGCCTAGTCCGATAATACTTAAGGTTTTGCCCTTCAATTCGACTCCAACAAATTGTTTGCGTTTCCACTCCCCTTGGATGGTTGAACGGTAAGCTTGTGGAATATTGCGAGCGAGAGCAATCATCATGGCAAAGGTATGTTCTGCTGTTGAAATGGTATTTCCGTCTGGGGCATTAACCACGATAATCCCTTTTTTGGTTGCGGCAGTAATATCGATATTATCTACTCCCACACCTGCACGACCAATTACTTTTAAACGGGCAGCTTTTTCGATCACTTCAGCTGTTACTTGGGTTTGGCTACGAACTAATAAGGCATCAGCACTTTCGATTTCGAGTAGCAATTCATCGAAGGATAAATTGGTTTTACGGACTACTTCGACTTCTGGATCCATTAGCAATTTTTGAATACCTAAATCGCTGAGTGGATCAGTGATTAATACTTTATACATGTTGTAAGAACACCTCCTGAGCAGCTTGAACGCCTTGACCTAGTTCGATTGGGGCGTTGATTTGTTTTAGAGCAATTTCGAGTGCTGAAAGAGTTGATAGAATATCAAATGGATCACAATAACCCATATGTCCAATACGGAAGATTTGTCCTTTGAGATATTGTTGTCCACCAGCAACGGTAACATTAAGCTTTCTTAGCGCCTTTCGTAGCTCTTCAACATCCCAATCTGCATCTTTTCCATCAATCGATGTAACGGTTGGAGATGCGTCTTCATCTGATGTCATTAAAGGAAGACCAAGTCCCCGAATCCCCGCACGGGTCATATTTTTAAGTAACTCGTGTCGATGATAAACATGGACGAGACCTTCTTCTTCGAGTAACCGGAGCACTTCTTTTAGACCAAATAATAATGAAAGTGCAGGTGTATATGGTGTGGTCTTTTTGTTGAGCTGGCTCTGATAAGCTCGAAGATCAAGATAAAAGCGCGGTGTTTGATTTTGCTCAATCACTTTCCATGCTCGTTTGCTTACTCCAACAAAAGCAAGCCCTGGTGGAAGCATAAAGGCTTTTTGTGAACCTGTTACCAAAAGGTCAATACCCCATTCATCCATCTGGCTTGGAACCGCACCGATACAACTTACACCATCCACGATCACCAGTGCATCAGAATGGGTATGAGTAACTTGAGCGAGTTCTCTAATCGGATTGAGTACTCCTGTAGATGTTTCGCAATAGGTCATAAATACCGCTTTTACATGAGGATGTTGATGAAGGAATGCTTGAAGTACATCTGGGCTACAGGCTGTCCCCCAAGGAATATCAAGGCGATGAACATATACTTGGTAGCGTTCGAGAATCTTTACAAAGCGCTCTCCAAATACACCTGTTACTATTACAACTGCTTCTTCACTCGGAGAGAGTGTATTAACAACGCAAGCTTCGAGTGCTGCTGTACCTGAGCTACTTAAAATAAGGGGTTGTTCCTCTGTTCCTAAAATGGGTTTGAGTTTATTGCTACATAAAGCGACTAGTTCAGACGCATCCGTACTGCGATGTCCAATCATGGGTTGAGCCATTGCTCGCTCTACACTTGGGGGAATTGGAGTAGGACCAGGAATACGAAGTTGAAACTTATCTGCAAAAAACATATGAGACCCTCCTTAAAATAAAATAAAAAAACCTTTCGCCTTCACACCTATGGCTAGGTGTGAGGGACGAAAGGTTCGTGGTGCCACCCTCATTCGTTGCATGCTCACGCTGTGCAACCTTAGTAGGTCTTTACGACCTGTCATGGATAACGGTACAACCGTGCTTACCTACATATGATTTCAGTAAGCCGCTCCGGAGTGCTCCACATGGATCAACTGCCGATTTTCACCAGCCATCGGCTCTCTGTAAGTTTGATATCATGCTTGGCTCCATCATCGTGTTAACTTGTTAAATTATGCTTATTACTGTAGCAAGGAAAAATTAAAGAGTCAATGTCTAATTTTCCCTATTTTAAGTCTAAATTGTGTCTGGAATATCATATAAACGATCTTCTAATTGTTTTAGAACTTACTTGTCACTTGTATTATTATGCAAATAATTAGCATGGATTCTATGTGACTAATTACCATGATTCAAACAGGTTCAATCTATGATAACATAAGTTTGTTTAGAAGAGACCTTTCACGTGGAAGAAAGGGGAATTCAATTTATATGTTCGGTTCTACAATAGAGTTATTATTGGATGATTTAAATGAAGCACAACGGGAAGCTGTAACGGCAGCAGATGGTCCGACAGTAGTATTTGCTGGTCCCGGAAGTGGAAAAACAACTGTACTCACTCGTCGGGTTCTCTATTTATTAGAAAAAGGAACCCTACCTGAACAACTTATGGTTGTTACATTTACACGTGCTGCAGCCAAAGAGATGAAAGAGCGCTTGGCACAAATTATGCCAGATAAAGTAAATAAAATGATGATCGGGACTTTTCATTCATTATTTTTACTCATGTTACGTGAAGATTTCGGACGCATTCCATCTTTTTTATCCGCTGTAGAGCAAAAAGAATGGATTCGTGAGTGGTTAGCAGGCAAAGAACTACCAGCTGACGACGAATCGATTTCGACATATCTGAATCAAATTGGCTTATGTAAGGGGAATCTTATTTTTCCTCAAAACTTAAACGTGCAAAAGAAAAGCAATATTCTATTCCGTGATTTATATCAAGCGTATGAAGAGAAAAAGAAACAGTTTCATTATTGGGACTATGATGATATCTTAGTAGCTACTTATCGTCAACTACAAAACCCTCATATTCTAGCTAAATGGCAAGAGCGATTTAAATATATTTTGGTTGATGAATTTCAAGATATCAACCGAGTTCAATATGACATCATCATTCAGCTTAGTGAAAAACATCGATGCCTATTTGTGGTGGGGGATGATGATCAAGCTATCTATGGGTTTCGCGGAAGTGACCCAACTTACATGTATAAGCTAAAGAAGGAATTTCCAGAGTTAAAACAAGTGATTTTATCCATCAATTATCGTTCAACAGATGAGATTATCCATTTAAGTGATCAGTTGATTCGTAAGAACAAAAAACGTCAAAAAAAGCTACGACAAGGATTAGGAACAAAAGGGGCTTCGCCTGAATGGCTAGAGCCAGAAGATGAAGAAGCAGAGTCTAATCAAATTTTATCTTATTTATCAGATGGTGTTGAAACAGCCATATTATATCGAACATCGACGCAAGCACGCTCGATGGTTGATGCACTTATTAGAAAAGGGATTCCTTTCTCTGTTTCATCAGGCGAAGGTTCTTTTTATAAGCGTTGGCAAGTACAAGATATCTTGGCTTATTTTCGGCTTGCCTATCAACCTAATGACTTAGATTCCCTAGTACGAATTATGAATAAACCAAAACGATATCTTTTTAATGAAAGATGGATAGACTCTTGTTGGGATTTAGCCCGAAGATCAGATCGCACTTTACTCGATGTCCTGCCTGAGATACCAGGTCTAGAACATTACCAAATTCGTTTACTAAAAGAAATGCGAAAGATGATTATGCGTTTGAAGGAGATGACTGCATTAGAAGGAGTCCATCTTATTAGACAAGAGATTGGCTATGACCGTTTTTTGGAGAAATTTGCCGAAGAGACGGGGAATGACCGTCTGCTTGTATTTGAACCTGCTGAGGAGCTATTATTGGCAGCGAAATATTGGACTGATGGACAAGCATTGCTCTTGCACACTGAAAAAGTGGAAAGCTATATGAAAAAACCACATCCTAAGCCACAGGTTCATCTGATGACATTTCATAAATCCAAGGGATTGGAGTTTGACCGTGTTTTTTTAATCGGTCTTCATGCTATGTTCTTGCCACACCGTCGTAGCTTGCAAGTACCCGAACATCGAAAGCAAGATGCTTGGGAAGAAGAACGTCGTCTTTTATATGTCGCGATAACACGGGCGAAAAGTGAACTTTATTTGTCTATAAGTAAGATGAGACAAGGAAAAAAACTTAGTCCTTCTCCCTTTTTAAAAGAACTAGGGTTTAAAATGCCTGATAAAAACATGGCAGCTGATGAAATAGCTGTTACCCATGAGCGAAACATAGTTACTGTGCACCAGATAAGTCAAAGCCAACTAAAATCACAGCCACAATTGCGCTTTGTCCATGAAGAAGTAATTCCGGGTATGAGATTAAGACATAGCAAATTAGGAATAGGTACAGTGGTAAAAGTGACACCTCTTGCGGGAACTGTACCTGGTAGGAAAATCCAGCTACGCTTTGAGAATGAGGTGAAAACCTTACATTATGAGCTTGCAAGACAACTACGTCTACTTTTTCAGGAATAAAATAGGATCACTCTTGTCTAAACCACCTTTTACTTGATTTTCCTTTTTCTGTTGAATAACTTTTTTGTTTTTTACCCAGTAAAAGTGAAACAGAAAAAGAAAGTCGTTGTAAGATTTGTAGGCAAATGAAAACCCCCTGTTAAAGGGGGGACTGATTACTTCGTTTCTTGATATCGTTTTAAGCACTCTTCATATAAGTTGCGAGCAAACTCAGCATCTTTCCAGCCTTCGATTTTAGTTTCTTTTTTCTCCAGATCTTTATATACTTGAAAGAAGTGAGAAATCTCATCTAAAATGTGTGGAGCTACATCATCCAAGGTGTTTACATTGTTAAACCGAGGGTCATCTACAGGTACAGCCAGCAATTTTTCATCTTGTCCTTTATCATCAGACATGATTAATACACCTAAGACACGGCTGCTGATGACACAACCTGGAAAAGTAGGGAAGCTCGTTAATACTAAGATATCCAATGGATCTCCGTCTTCGGCGAGTGTTCCTTCCAAGTAACCATATTCAGTTGGATAGTGCATAGGAGAATATAATACACGATCGAGACGAAAAACGCCTTTTTCTTTATCATATTCATATTTATTTTGGCTACCAGTAGGGATCTCAATAAAAGCATCAACAACTAATTCTTTGGACATGAAAATCCTCCTCGATATATTATGTAGATGATATTGTAAACCCATCTAAATCACATTGTATTCACTTTTGCTATCATTCGCAAACAAAAGTTTAAAAGAATAAAGATCAAAAAAATAAGGTGATTCAATGATAGAAAATCAAGCAAAATATCATATTTCCGCAGAAGAATTCGCTCAGAAGTTTCAGAAAAGGGAGCTTGGTCATGCTCAGTTAATCGATGTAAGAGAGCCAGAAGAGTGGGAAGTGTATCATTTAAGAGACAGTCAGTTGATTCCCTTAGCTTCTTTACCTACCTGTGTATCTAAATTAGACCCCAAAAAGCCGATTTATCTTTTCTGTGCCCATGGTATACGGAGTTTACATGCAGCTAACTTTTTATTAAGTCAAGGATTTAAAGATGTGATTAATGTTGATGGAGGACTCGCTGAAGTAAGCATTTATTTAGAGGAAAACGGGGAAAAGTAAAAGAGAAAGCGTATATAAAAGCTGCTTAGTATGCTAAGCAGCTCTTAAGCTTATTCTTCAACTTTAATCGAGTCAGTTGGGCAACCTTCTTGAGCATCGCGTACAGAATCGTGAAGGTCTTCTGGTACTTCAGCAGTTCCAGTGTTATCATCCAAAATCACGTATGCGATACCATCTTCATCATAATCATATACATCAGGAGCTGTTGCTCCACATGCTCCACAAGCGATACAGGTGTCTTTATCTACCCAAGTACGCATGAGTGTAAATCTCCTCCCATATTTAATTCCCAAATAAGTCCACTTCCAACCACCATTTTAGAACGTTTTAAGTAGAAATGCAAGGAGCAAACAAGGAACTGCTATAAAGGAGAGAAAGATAATGGATCAAGAGAGGCAGGGATTATTTCAACATCAATTACAAAGAGAGATCCTTATCGACTTTTACTTTTCCCAAGGTATCCTCTTTTTATGCACAGGGATACTATTATGGTGGCAAGAGCGTTTGAATATCAGTTTATTGGGTATTTATGAAATAAAATGGTGGCTTGTTGGTGTAGGAGCCAGTTTGGTTGTACTAATTATAGCGTTATTGTTAAAAACAATTGTTCCTAAAAAGTGGATAGATGATGGTGGAAAGAATCAGCAACTTTTTCAAAGACGCTCGGTTCTCCACATCTTTTTCATTGCTTTGATTTCTAGCTTTGTAGAAGAATGGTTGTTTCGTGGAGCTATTCAACATTGGCTGGGGGTTTGGGGAACTAGTATATTATTTGTACTTCTGCATTTTCGTTACTTGAAAAAATGGTTATTGGTAATATATCTCCTACTCGTAAGTGTATTTTTGGGCGAGCTTGTTGTTGTATCAGGTGTACTTGCTCCAGCTATTGCTGTGCATTTCATTGTTAATTTATGTTTAGGATTATATATACGTTATAAGGATTGAAAAATGGTACAAATAAGAGTCGTTTTTTTAGGTAATTAAGATGATCTTTTATTATGAATATGATAAAATATATACTTATCATTATATGGGTGCAAATTCACTCGCTTTTGTGTATTATTAAAGTAGAAGAGATAAGGAGACCCATCTCCGTAACCGAATGATAATGAACCACATAATATATTTTGTGGAGGTCTCCAGCGAGGGAGGGAAAGCCATGCGTGTCGAGCGTCTAGGCGGAGATAAAATCCGTTTCTTTTTAACCTTAGATGATCTTTCTGATCGAGGGATTGAAAAGGAAGATATGTGGCGAGATATTCCAAAGGTCCAAGAACTATTTAGCGAAATGATGGAGCATGCGTACGAAGAACTTGGTTTCGAGATTGCGGGACCTGTTGCAGTCGAAGTTCATGATCTACCTACACAAGGGATGATTGTTGTCGTCACTAGAGGACGGACTTTTCGAACCGATGAGGACGACTTTGAAAGCGAAGAAACATATGAACTGGAAGTATATCCGATGTTAGAAACAGAGCATATTGTTTTTCGCTTTGCCGACCTAGAAAACCTAATTCAAGCAGCGATGCGCATGAATTCTCTTATCGAACAAGGTGGACAGGTTTACAATTATAATCATACTTATTATCTTGTGTTTGGTAAAGATTTACAAACAGACCGTTTTGATGCGGTGATGGCCTTGTTATCTGAGTTTGGAGAAATCTCGACTGTAACGCATGCAGTTTTAGAAGAATATGGCAAAGTAATTTGGGCAAATAATGCGATTGAAGAAATTTGCCAGTGCTTTGCTTAAGATAAACAAAAGTCGCGCATAAGGCGCGATTTTTTCGTTTTAGAAACGAGATAAATCACTTAATAATAATCGAGTATGACCCTAAAAAAACTTTCTTTGGTTGATTCCTGTTAAATAGTATAGTACATTTTGTTAATGAGGCTATCCTCGTAGCTCATTTTTTTATTATCTTGTAACCTGTTTATAAAAAGTCGAACCTACATTATAATGTTCAATTTCCTAATCAAATCATAGGATAACTTCAAAATGAAAAGAACTACTTTTATTGGGAAAGGAAGGGAGTAGCCATCTTCGCTTTCTTGTTCTATGATATAGAAGAACCTCCTTTTTTTAAAAAAGATTGGGATTTGGGTTCGCTTCCTGAAACAGATGTAGTATACTGTTAGATGTTTGTGTTAGGAATTATTTATTCGGGTTAATACTGTATTAAGGAACATATGCAACTTATTTTGAGGTGAATTGTAATGGAACAACAATCTGTTGCGACAAGTCAGCAGTCGCAAGAGCAAGAAAATCTTGATGTTCTAGCTTCAACCCAAGTAGTTATTAAAAAAGCATTGGAAAAGCTAGGTTATCCAGAAGCAATGTATGAATTATTAAAAGAACCATTACGTTTGCTGACTGTTCGGATTCCGGTTCGCATGGATGATGGCTCGGTACAGGTGTTTACGGGATATCGTGCTCAGCATAATGATGCTGTGGGTCCAACTAAAGGTGGAGTTCGTTTTCATCCTGATGTGACCGAATCGGAAGTGAAAGCGTTATCTATCTGGATGAGTTTAAAATCGGGTATTGTTGATCTTCCTTATGGTGGAGGAAAAGGTGGTATTGTTTGCGATCCACGTACCATGTCTTTCCGTGAAATCGAAGCATTATCTCGTGGATATGTACGAGCGATTAGCCAGATCGTTGGTCCAGCTAAAGATATACCAGCTCCAGACGTATTTACAAACTCACAGATCATGGCTTGGATGATGGACGAGTATAGTCATATTCGCGAGTTTGATTCACCAGGTTTTATTACTGGTAAACCGTTGGTACTCGGAGGCTCTCGTGGTCGTGAAACCGCTACTGCCAAAGGCGTTACTATTATGATTCGTGAGGCTGCTAGAAAAAAAGGAATCGATATTGAAGGCGCGCGTGTCGTCATTCAAGGATTCGGAAATGCAGGTAGCTTCTTAGCTAAATTTATGCATGATGCGGGTGCAAAAGTTATCGGTATCTCTGATGCATATGGAGCACTATATGATCCAAATGGCTTAGATATTGACTACCTGCTAGATCGCCGCGACTCATTTGGTACAGTCACGAAGTTATTTGAAGATACTATCTCCAATAAAGAGCTTCTTGAGCTCGAATGTGATATTCTTGTACCTGCAGCTGTAGAAAATCAAATCACAGCCAAAAATGCGCATGACATTAAAGCGAGAATTGTGGTAGAAGCTGCGAATGGTCCTACAACACTTGAGGCAACTCAAATCCTAACTGAACGCGGTATTCTTTTGGTTCCTGATGTATTGGCTAGTGCTGGTGGAGTTACCGTCTCCTACTTTGAATGGGTTCAAAACAATCAAGGCTATTATTGGTCTGAAGAAGAAGTCGAGCAAAAATTGGAAGATATTATGGTTCGCGCATTTGATAATGTTTATCATACCGCACATGCACGTAATATCGACATGCGACTAGCTGCTTACATGGTTGGTGTAAGAAAAATGGCGGAAGCATCCCGCTTTCGTGGTTGGGTATAATATAATAAGAGTGAAACAAAGAAAAGCACCCCGGATTAGGGTGTTTTTCTTATTGGTGAGGAGGATAGATTATGGAGGAAGCGATTATTATCGGGGCAGGACCCTGTGGTATTTCAGCAGCCGTTGAACTAAAAAAGCGAGGTATAAAACCATTAATTATTGAAAAAGGGTGTATTGCGAATTCAATTTACCATTATCCTCTTTCAATGACTTTTTTTAGCTCACCAGAAAATATCGAGATTGGTGAAGTTCCGTTTATGACGATCAATGATAAACCGACTCGCCATGAAGCATTAAAATATTATCGAAAAGTGGTTGAATTATATAATATTCAAGTTCATATGTATGAACGTGTAACAAACATGGAAAAAGTGAATACTGGCTTCTTACTTTATACTGAAACTCGTGAGGGTCAAAAGGTTTATCAGGCAAAAAATGTCATAATAGCTACTGGTTATTATGATCAACCTAATCTTTTAAATATTCCAGGTGAAAATTTTCCTCATGTGTTTCACTATTTTAGAGATGGACATCCCTATACAGGACATGATGTAGTCGTTATCGGTGGTAGGAACTCGGCGATTGATGCAGCGCTTGAGCTATATCAATCTGGAGCTAACGTAACCATGGTATACCGTAAGAATGCTTTTCATGCGAGTGTTAAAGCATGGGTAAAACCGGTAATTGAGTCAGCAATTGAGAATGAAAGGATACATATGGTTTGGGAGACCGAGGTGGTTGAAATCAAGCCAAGAAGTATCATTGTAGATTCCAAAGGGGTGCGTTCAGAGATTCGTGCTGATTTTGTGTTTGCTATGACGGGATATCGACCCAATTTAACAATACTAGAAAAAATGGGTGCACGAGTTGATGAGAAGACACACGTCCCCATTTGCTCTGAAACAATGGAAACATCCATACCTGGGTTATACCTCGCAGGTGTTGTCGCTACAGGACATGATGCGACAAAGATTTTTATCGAAAATGGTCGTTATCACGGTGAAAAAATTGCGAGCGACATCTTAGCTAAGGTTAAAAGAGAAATAGGCTGCAAAATAAAAGATATATAGTTTCAGGGATATTGATTTGCATGATTTTGTATAACTGAGGGCATATTTTTGCGGTGTGACTGCTGATAAAAAGGAATGGCTCTTATAAATAAGTAAATGGATTACTTGTTTATAGTGCCATTCTTTTTCGATTGTTTATATCAGCTTTTCGAAACGTTCTTTTAGCAACGAGATAGGAAGATTCAACTCTAATGACAACATAAGTTTGATCCGTGCCTTTTGTCCACTTAGATCACTGGCAAAAATAACTCCCATCTCTTTTAGTTGTTTACCTCCCCCAACATACGCATAGATATCTTGAACAGATCCATTAAAACAACGGGAGACGAGAACAATAGGGATGTTTTGTTTTAAACTTTGACGGATTCCAGGAAGCATAGCTGGAGGAAGGTTTCCTTGTCCTAACGCTTCAATAACGATCCCATCATAATTTTGCTTTATCGCCCATTGAATCATTGAGTCATCCATACCTGCAGCTGCTTTGATTAAAGCAACAGTTGCTGTTGGATTAACCAAAGGTAGTGCTTTTTCTCGCACGACTTCCTGTCGGTAAAAACGAATATCTTTTTTAGATAAATGACCGATGGGTCCCAGTGCTGGCGACTGAAATGTAGCCACATTACTTGTATGTGTTTTAGTCACTTGCCGGGCGGTATGGATTTCATCATTAAATACGACAAGGGTTCCTAGCCCTTTAGCCTGATCGTGTGCAGCTACACGTACTGCATTTACCAAATTATAGGGACCGTCTGCTCCCAATTCGTTATGACTGCGCATAGCTCCCGTTACCACTACTGGTTTATCGCTTTGGATGACTAAATCTAAGAAAAATGCCGTTTCCTCTAATGTATCTGTTCCATGTGTAATCACGACCCCATCTGTATCTATTTGAGCTAAACACTCTGTCACTTTTTGGGCAATCAAGTACATTTCTTGTGGGGTAATATGTGGACTAGGAAGGTTTAAAATATGCTCCATTCGTGTCTGTGCATAAGGGGTGAGAAGCGGTAAGACCGACTGGAGTGCTGCTGGATCTTGAGGTTTGACCCCATTTCCTTCAGTTGATTCTACCATAGCGATCGTTCCGCCTGTAGTAATGATAACGATTTGTTTCATTGGAGCACTCCTTTCTATAGTAACCTTTTTGAATAATTAAAATAAGTTCAATTACGAATGACGATTCTCACCTGTTCTATCATATAAGAAAACTGTATGAAATATCTACAGATATGTAAATAATATATTGCAAAGAGAAGAGATGGTGATGACAACATGAGGGATAACGATCGGATGATGGTGACGATACGTTGCTTACAATGCGGCGAGCGTTTTTTACTGAAGGGACGAGTTAAAAAAGGAAAAATTGAAACCGGCTTTAAACGTTGTCTTTGTGATAACGAAAATGATTTTGACATCCGAAATGAAACCCTATATTCTTGAGGCATTGCTTAAAGTAGTTTTCTTTTTAAATTTTAATACCATTAAAAAATAAGGTAAAGTCGAAAAATGAATATATGACTTGTTCATTGTTTAAGCCCACTTTTCATATGAGAGGTGGGTTTTTATCTTGAAGTTATATATTTTTTTATGAAAGTATCCGTTGCTTGATCAAATGATTGAATGAGAATGAGGAGCTTGGGATGTAGTAGCTTATTTTTGAGCAGGTTGTACTCTTTTTTCTGTTGTATAAATAAACAAACGAAAGCTCAAACTACCAAAAAATATAAAAAATGGAGGTCTGTAAGGTGCTCATGCCCAGACGGATTAGGCTGTGGCTTTCTCTTATGATTTGTTTCATGAGTGTATTTTTACTAAGTGGTGAGCAGACCACCTATGCAGCCAATGTGGGAAAGAGTAGTCATGGCTTTTCACAAAATGATATTCAGATGTTAGCCAACGCCGTATATGGTGAATCGCGTGGAGAGCCCTATGTTGGACAGGTAGCGGTAGCTGCAGTGATTTTAAACCGCTTAGAACATGAGCAATTCCCTAATACAGTTACAGGGGTAATCTTTCAACCTGGTGCATTTACTGCGGTCGCTGACGGTCAGATTTGGTTAAAGCCGAATGAAACTGCTAGAAAGGCTGTTATGGATGCGATAAATGGTTGGGATCCAACAGGGAATTGTATTTATTATTTCAATCCAGTAACAGCAACTTCCAAATGGATTTGGTCTCGCCCACAAGTCAAACGGATAGGGAAACATATTTTTTGTAAATAAAGGAGAGATGGTAAGCTGTGTATCGAACAGTGGCAGCGTTTTTATTTCCGATAACCCTTGTCGCTTTGATAGGGACAGGTATTTGGGGTTATCGGGAAAGTCAGGAGAAGAATTCGGTTTTAATTAAAGCAGAAAATCATTATCAGCGTGCATTCCATGATCTAAACAATCACGTGGATAAGCTTCAAGATGAGATGGGGAAAGCACTCGCTCTAAATTCACGCCGTCAACTTTCAGATTGTATGACCAATGTATGGCGACTTGCTTATGCTGCGCAAGAAGACTTAAGCCAACTCCCGCTAACTCTGATGCCTTTTGATAAAGCAGAAACTTTCTTAGGGAAAATAGGTTCCTTTGCTCATCAGGTAGGAGTACGTGATTTAAATAAAGAGCCACTTTCTGATAAAGAGTGGAATACACTTTCAACCCTCTATAATCATGCACATGATATCCGCAATGATCTGGCTGGGGTGCAAAACAAAGTGCTCAATAATCAATTGCGTTGGATGGATGTTGAGCTCGCTATGGCCTCAGAAGATAAGAAAATGGACAATGCGATCATCGATGGATTTCAATTGGTTAACAAAAAGGTGGAGCAATATCCCGAAGTAGATTGGGGCCCAACCATTTCGAATATGGAAGTTCGTAAGCGAGAAAAGTATCAAAGACTATCAGGAAAAAATATCTCAGCTGAAGAAGCGAAACGAAAAGTAGCATATGCGTTGGGCCGTCCTTCAGCAAAAGGAATGAATGCAACTGTTAACGGAAAAGGTGGCGATTTTCAAACAATTAGTGTAACCTTTAAGAAGAAAGATGGAGAAGTATATACGGATCTAACCAAAACGGGTGGTCACATGATCTTTATGATGTATGATCGACCCGTCAAAAAAGCCAAGCTTAGCTTAGATCAAGCTGAACAAATGGCACGTCGTTTCTTAAATCGACTTGGGTATAAAAATATGGTGGCAACTAGCTATGCTGAGACTGGAAATATTGTAGCACTAAACTTTGTACATCAAGAAAATGGAATATATATTTATCCTGAGTTAGTAGCCATCAGAGTAGCTCTTGACAATGGAGAAATTGTGGGTTTACAGGCTGACGAATATGTCTTTAATAAAATTTCGCCAATAACAGTAAAACCAAAACTGACTCAAATGGAGGCGCAAAAGAGGGTTAGTGCTAAGTTAAAGGTACAAAAGATCAATAAAGCTTACATTTATAGCCCCATTACAGGTGATCCTGTTCTCTGTTATGAGTTTTTGGGAATGATTGGTAAAGAACAATATCGTATCTTTATCAATGCGATGACAGGTGAAGAGGAGAAAGTAGAACGTGTGAAAAAAGCCGATGCTGATCATATTTAATTTTAATGAATTGTTTAAAATAAATGAATAAATCATTAGAGAGATCCGTTTCTCGTTGCAAGTGAAAGTGTTTCCATATGGGAACGGACTCTCTCTTTAGTTTTTCTAACAGTTTAGTTACAAATCACTAGGAAAATTGCAAATATGAAAGATTGTTTTCATTGCAAATATGAAGTTTTTATGTTATTCTTAAAACAAGTTAAAATTTAATATAGGGGTATTTATTCCTAGATTTTCTCTTTATTTTAAAAAGAAGTACATACTTTTTTAAGTAAGGTTCGGTCGATATTTGCGATACGGATTGTACTTTGATCGTAGTTTAATCGAATACAGTCCAGCCATCATCGAGCAGGGGCGACCTGCTCATTATTTTTGCATCCCGTATCAGGGAGGATTTGTCAGGTTGATGAGTAGATTCCAAATTGCCATTGATGGACCAGCAGGAGCTGGCAAGAGTACTGTAGCGCGCTTGGTTGCAAAACAGCTTGGTCTTACATACGTAGATACAGGTGCCATGTATCGTGGAATAGCGTGGCGAGCATTAAAGGAAAACATTTCGATCTCACATGAAGATGCGTTATCTGCTCTAGCTAAGGAAACGCAGTTTCAATTAGAGAATGAAGGAATTCGTATCAATGGCCAATGGTTAAATGAAGAGTTACGTACACCACAAGTATCACAATTAGCCTCAGCCATCGCAAAAATGGCAAAAGTGAGACAGGCTCTTGTAAGCAAGCAACAGGAAATCGCCCGATATCAAAATGTGGTGATGGATGGTCGAGATATTGGAACTCATGTATTACCGCATGCTAATATAAAAGTGTTTTTGACTGCTTCCATTGAAAAAAGGGCACATCGTCGTTTTTTAGAACTTCAAGCCAAAGGGCTTTCGGTCAATGAAAAGACCTTGCAAGAGGAAATACGTAAGCGAGATGAAAACGATCGAAAACGTAAACATTCTCCCCTCCGGAAAGCAGAAGACGCTATACTTATTGATACCACAGAGCAATCTATACCAGAAGTTGTTGAAAAGATTTTGGAACTTTGTCGCACCAAAGTGGGCGGTGGAGAGTAGAATATGTTATCTATTAAAAAGGTAGCGGGCATATATGAATTGTACTCGCCCGCCTTCCTTGTATATTTGAAAAATATATTTTGATTGATGGGGAATCGGATCAACTGAATAGGATTTTATTCGTTTCAGTTTGATCTTAAACTATAAACAAATTGATCAGCTTTTGGTTGGTTAACGAGGAGGTCTTTTGCTATGTCAGAACAGATTAAATCTGAAATAACTGAAGTTTTAACTTTGCATGTTGGAGATGTTGTCAAAGGGAAGGTAGTAAAAGTAGAAAAAAATCAAGCTCTAGTCGATGTTGGTTATAAAGCGGATGTTATTCTTCCAATCTCCGAAATTTCTGCCTTACATGTAGAACAAGTAAGTGATGAGCTAAATGTAGGAGATGAAATTGAGGTTAAAGTTTTACGCTTAGAAGAAGAGGACAAAGTTATTGTCTCCAAAAAAGCAGTCATTGCTGACAAAGCTTGGGAAAGATTGCAACATAAATTAGAAACCGGTGAAACTTTAACTGCTACCGTTGCCGAAATCGTGAAGGGCGGTTTAGTTGTAAATGTAGGAGTTCGTGGTTTTATCCCAGCTTCTCATGTAGAACAACATTTTGTTGAAGATTTTAGCGACTATAAAGGTCGTGAATTAACATTAAAAGTGGTTGAACTTGATCCAGAGAAAAATAAATTAATTTTGTCTCGGAAGCTTGTATTAGAGGAAGAAGAGAACAAAAAGAAAGAAGAAAGGTTAAGCCAAATAGAGCCAGGTCAAGTCATTGAAGGCACAGTTCAGCGTTTAACCGATTTTGGTGCATTCGTGGATATTGGTGGAGTTGATGGTTTGGTGCATGTTTCTGAGCTTGCTTGGGATCATGTAGAGCACCCAGCTGATGTTCTATCAGAAGGTCAAGCCGTAAAGGTAAAAGTTTTAAAAGTAGATAAGGAAAACGAGCGCATTAGTTTAAGCTTAAAAGAAACACAAGCAGGTCCTTGGCAGCAAGTAGCTGATCACATTAAAGTGGATGATGTTGTCACTGGAAAAGTAAAACGATTGGTTTCTTTTGGTGCTTTTGTAGAAGTTTATCCTGGTGTTGAAGGGCTTGTACACATTTCACAAATCTCTAATCGCCACATTGGAACACCACACGAAGCATTAAAAGAAGGACAAGAAGTAAAAGTGAAAGTACTGGATTTGAACTTAGATCAAAAACGGATTAGCTTAAGTATCAAAGACGTTGAGGAAGAAGTCAAGGAAGAAAAAGTAGAAGAAGAAAAAGATGTGCAGGCAGGTAATAATTCAGGACTTAATGTAACCTTAGGTGATATGTATCCCGAACTACGCAATTTAAAGTAATCATAGAAAAGTTGACCAGCCAATTTTTGGCTGGTTTTTTGTTGTTTAAAAAATCTTTTTCGTCTCATACTAGATGACAAAATGGATGGGGGTAAAATACTTGAGTGCAGGTGTGTTGTCTATTTTATCAATAACTACTCTTATTATTTTGTTATATACAGGATGGCTTCCTTCATTGGCAAAGCGTTTAGACTGTAAATATTCACAAGTTATATGGGGCTTAATTGTATGTTTTCTTCTTAATTTAATTCCTATTTTTTCGCTCACACCTCAATATGAAGTTGAACCGGGAATATTTGTAGTCATTGGATTATTGTTATTTTTTATTATGAAATTACGTCTACGAACTATTTTCTTTTTGCAAATCAATATCATTTTGTTGGGTTCGTTGATATTCTTATGGCATGAAATATTTGATGTTCAAACAAAATGGGACCAAAGTTTTTTCCGAATTAGTACATTGATTGGAGTAACGTTAATCTCACTGATCATGCGAAAAACAATACTTGAAAAGTTGTATTTACAAATAGGTAGTTATGTATTTGCGCATGTGTTAATGGTTCTAATTTATACGGATGTAGTAAAACCAGTAACGATTGGGGACAAAATTTTTTTAGATTCTCTTTGGCTTGGTATATTATGTATTATTTTATGTCATTTCGGATTAGAAGCATTACTCTTATTATGGAATAAGCGGTATGATAACCTACATTCAACAAGAAAATGATAAAATAAAAAAGAAAAGGTAATTCATAACAGCAGTGTCGATTAGTTTGAGTCGGTAAAACTCATCTTTGTATGAATCGAAATGTCCCAGAAGTGAATGTATACCTGACTGGTCTTAAAACTAGGATTAAAAACGGATGAGGATCATCATGAAGAACTGATTGAGAAGGAGATTGAGGAAATGGAAGGTTGCTTAAAGCTATAATTCCGGATAAGATTAGATATGTCATCATAAGATTATAAACCTGTCATAAAGCAAATGTAAGTGAGAGAACTGGAATCTTGTTTGAGAAGAAAGGGTACGAAATATGAGTTTACCTGTTGTAGCTATTGTAGGACGTCCAAATGTGGGGAAGTCCACGATATTTAATCGCCTAGCAGGCGAGCGTATCGCCATTGTGGAAGATCAACCAGGCATTACCCGCGACCGTATTTATACACGCAGTGAATGGAATGGTCGTGAGTTTCATTTGATCGATACAGGTGGCTTGGAGTTTGGAGAAAAAGATGAAATTCTTGAGCATATTAAAAATCAGGTAGAATTAGCTCTTGAAGAAGCAGATGTTATTTTATTTGTAACGAATGCCCGAGATAGTGTGACACCTGCAGATGAAGAAGTGGCTCGATTACTTTATCGAACCAAAAAGCCAGTTGTAGTTGCAGTTAATAAAGTGGATAGTCATAAGCATGCTGATGAGATGTATGATTTTTATCGGTTAGGCTTTGAACAAGTCATTGCTATATCTGCATTACATGGAACGGGTACGGGAGATATGCTCGATGCATTAGTCGATTATTTCCCAGAAAAAGACGAAGAAGAGTATGATGAAGATACGATTCGAGTCTCCTTAATAGGAAGACCGAATGTTGGTAAATCTTCATTGGTCAATGCGATCTTAGGAGAAGAGCGAGTCATTGTAAGTCCTGTTGCAGGTACAACACGAGATGCGATTGATACGCCTTTTGAACATATGGGTCAATCTTTTGTATTGGTAGATACAGCAGGACTTAGAAAACGAGGAAAAGTTTATGAAACTGTAGAAAAATACAGTGTAATTCGAGCTTTAAAATCAATTGAGCGCTCAGATGTATGCTTAATTGTTATTGATGGTGAAAGGGGTATTGCTGAACAAGATAAACGTATTGCTGGATATGCGCATGAAGCGGGATGTGCTTGCATCTTTGTTGTTAATAAATGGGATATTGTTGAAAAAGATGATAAAACAATGAACCTATTTCAGGAAAAGATTAGAAAAGAATTCCAATTTATGCCTTATGCACCTATTTTATTCGTATCAGCAAAGACAACCCAACGGATTCATAGAATTTTACCAATGGTGACAGAGGTAGCCGAACATCATGCGTTACGAATCGCTACATCCGTTCTAAATCAGGTGATCAGTGATGCGATCGCTACGACTCCTCCACCATCAGACAAGGGAAAACGATTCCGTATTTATTATGCTACACAAGTTGGAGTAAAACCACCTACCATTTTATTGTTTGTCAATGACCCTGAGTTAGCGCATTTTAGTTATATACGATATATAGAAAATCAGTTGCGTGCTGCGTTTCAATTTTTTGGGACACCTATTCGTCTTCGCTTAAGAAAGAAAAACGCTTAAAACGATAGGGAGAGAGAAACAGTATGCTTCAAACATGGATATTGCCCATCGTACTTTCCTATCTGATTGGATCGATTAGTTTTAGTTATATGATAGCAAAGCTAACGAAAGGAATTGATATTCGAAATCACGGAAGTGGGAATGCAGGAGCAACCAATACACTTCGTGTTTTAGGAAAGTTACCGGGGATTATCGTATTTATATTAGATGCATTAAAGGGAATGGCAGCGGTAGGAATTGGTTATTTATTGGCTAATGGTGAAATGGCTGTGTGGATGTCATGTGGAATTGCTGCTATCGCGGGACATAACTGGCCGATTTTCCTCCGTTTTCGTGGTGGTAAAGGGATTGCGACGACGATCGGAGTTACTTCAATCCTTGTATTTTTTCCAGCACTCGGTGCTGGAATATTGGCTATTTTGTTTATAATGGTTACTCGTTATGTTTCGCTTGGATCTTTAATTTATACAGCAAGCTTACCGATTTTCATTATGTTATTTGATTCCAATTCTAGTGTTTATTTTTGGCTAAGCTTAGTAATGATGGTATTAGCTATTATTCGACATAAAGAAAATATTGTTAATTTACTCAAAGGAAAAGAACGTAAGATTTAGCTTTGAAGGGGAGAAGAATGCGTAAACAGATCGTAGTACTTGGAGCTGGTAGTTGGGGAACAGCTTTGGCCACGGTTTTGACAGATAATGGACATCAGGTCACGTTGTGGGGTCGTCGAGAGGATTTGATTAGCGAAATTAATGAAAAGCACACGAATGAGAAGTATTTGCCAGGAATTAAGCTACCAGAACAGCTAACTGCTACCACTTCTCTTTCAGAGGCTTTGGCTAATAAAGAAATTGTATTATTTGTAGTTCCTTCCCATTCATTTCGTAGTATAGTCAAGCAAGCAAGTGCATGGATTGAGCCTGGCGCATTAATTATACATGCTGTAAAAGGTTTTGAAAAAAGAACAGCAAAGAGGATGTCAGAGGTATTAATCGAGGAATTACCTGAACATTTTCAAACAAAGATCGCAGTACTTTCAGGTCCAAGTCATGCTGAGGAAGTGGTTCGCAAATTGCCAACTACCGTGGTGGTTGCTAGTGAAAATCAAGAGGTAGCAGAAGATTTGCAAGGAGCCTTTATTAATGACTATTTTAGAGTCTATACCAACTCGGATATGGTGGGTGTGGAAGTTGGTGGAGCTCTAAAAAATATTATTGCTTTAGCTGCTGGCTTAAGTGATGGACTCAATTGTGGTGATAATGCAAAAGCAGCTCTGGTCACACGTGGATTAGCCGAAGTAGCACGGCTTGGAACAGCGATGGGAGCAAAACCTATCACTTATGTAGGACTGGCCGGGGTAGGAGATTTAGTGGTCACTTGTACAAGCAAGCACAGTCGAAATTGGCGAGCAGGATATATGATAAGTCAAGGAAAAACACTGAGTGAAGTACTGGAGACAATGGGAATGGTTGTCGAAGGTGTAGAAACGACCCGAACAGTCTATCAATTAGCGATGCGTTATCAAGTAGAGATGCCGATCTCTGAGCAATTACATGCTGTATTATTTGCGGACAAATCTCCAGCAAAAGCAGTGGAAGATCTAATGCGACGTGGTCGAACGAGTGAATGGGAAGAAATTATTCGTTCTTGGTAGTCATTTGGGCGATTTCCCTGTTACAAGGTTTTGCCAGTATTCATATTTTGTATTAGTTTCAATCATTATCCATAACCTTGAGCACTTGATAAAGAGGGACAGGGACTCAGTTAGATCAAACAAGTGGCGAGTGGGATGATGGAATGGAGCGAGGGTAATGCTAGACAGCATTACCCTCGCTTTCTTTGTTGAATCGATGTAGTTGCTCTGGGTTCTTGAAAAAAATTGGAGATTAACTTTTGTATAAAGGGAGATTGTAAAATGGAAAAGAGTTGATTCATATCGATTTGTTCAAAAAAAGAAAGCCAAGGTGCTCCTCCGCTGTTTTCTGTTTGTGTTTTAGGAGGATCATTTGCGGGTGGAAGTTGGATTAGGTTATCGTTTTGTTTAGTTGGTTTTGATGAAAAAGGTAGTCCACCGCGGAAACCTGGCTTTTTGATCGAGATCATACGATGAGCTAGGTCAAACATTTGATAAGTGGTATTTAACATGGACTCTAATTTAGATAGTGATTGACTTAGACTTTGTACAGTTGAACGAAAACTCATAAATCCACTAAGAGCTTTAGCGATATTTTGTGAAGATAAGATCGGTATGGGTTCAGATTGAGGCCGGTATGCAGGAACGACGGCACGAGTCGGGAGTCTTTTGGTTTTTTTTCGACCTTTTCTTGGTAGAGGTCGCTGTTTAGGGCGCGTTTTCACTTTTATTTCCTCCTATTCAAGGCTGCTGTCTATTTATCTTATGCAGGAGAATCAGTATAGAGTTAAGACAGATGACTAAATGATTGGTAGGCAAGAGTGGATTTGCTATACTGTATGGAGGAAACATACGGAGGATGGTGTTATATGATGATGGATTTAATGATAGTCATTCTTCTATTAGCATTCATTAATATTTTGGTAACCTGGGGACGACTCCAAAAAAGGAAGTGGCTTCGTGTTCTCTTAATTTCAATTGCAATAATTCTTGTTTTTCCCGCTTTGATTTTTGGACTAAGAGCGATTATGTAGGCAAGGAGGAGAAGTTTGATGAAACGATGGCTGATTGGATTTAGTATTTTTTGTACTATATTTTTATCAGGCTGTTTATTTCCACAAGAAGAACGTCAACAATTAGATCAATTACCCAATCATATTGCTCAGGTACAATCAGCAGTAGATGTATATAAGCAACAAAAAAAAGTGTTACCTTACCGGTATAAAGATGAAGAGATTATGCTGACAACAAAATATTTAGTAGACTTTGATATATTGAAAGGCTATCTTGCTGAGGTTCCGAAAACTTCGTTTGAGAAGGGAGGTAATTATTTCTATATACTAACTGATGTAGAGAAAAAGCCGATCGTTCGAGTGATGGATCTAAGAATCAATGAAGAAATACGGATGGTACAACCCTTAATTCATGAATATCAAAAACAAAAAAAGCAATTACCTATTAAAAATAAAATAGATGCCAATTATGCCACGATCGATTTTGATAAGCTGCGAATTCGTTCAGTAGTCATTCAAAGTCCTTATAGCTCTCAAATAAAGTTAGAGCCTGTGATTGATCAAAAAGGAAGAGTATTTATTGATTATCGCCCAGAAGCAATGAGATTAATCCAGAAAGCAAAGGAAAAGCCTGATGCGAATCAGGATTTACGTATATGGTTAGCAAAGCAATCATATTTTGTACCTGCTTATTCTCCGCCCATGAAATTTAAAAATAATGAGCCTATCTTTGAAGTGATGCCAGAATAAAAAGCGGACTCCTTTCTTGAGGAGTCCGTTTATTTGTCCACAATGGGACGGTTTGAAGAGAGGAGTTCTGCGGGAGGTAAATGCAAAAGAGATATTTAGGAAACACATTTTTGCTTTCCTTTATCATTATAAGGAATCATTTTTAAAGTAGTGTAATAGTTTGATGGAATTTTGATTAGGTTATGTAGATTTCTTTTTAAAATAGGTAATGGATAAAAATCATAATATTTAGTAATGATACATAAACTTAAAGAAGAGACGGGTGGGAGGTCGAGCAGCATGAATAGTTTGTTATTTCATTTTATCGTCATCCCAGGCATTTTTCTATTGGGACGTTTGTCAAGATCTGTAAAAGTTACTGGATTTCGCGCAAAAAAAGTGAAATCTCGCTTTTTATCTGACTAAGAGAAAGGATTTCGTTTTGATTTGGTTTGCTTATAGCAAATGGAGTAAAACGGATTAGAAAAACTGCCGTATCAGGAAGATTTGTTAATAAGCTATTTTCTATTTTTTCTTTGATAAGAATCATAATAAGAATACCCACTCATATATTAGTAGTGTCTTAGGAAAGGAAACCGGAGGGAGGAGATAGCCTTCGCACCGGCGACACAGCATGTTGGAAGATATTAAAGGAGGGTAAAAAGTGGAAAAAGTAGATATCTTGAAAGATATTGCAGAGCGAACGGGAGGAGACATCTACCTAGGTGTGGTCGGTGCGGTGCGCACCGGAAAGTCAACGTTTATCAAACGCTTTATGGAACAAGTAGTTATTCCAAACATTAGTGATGAAGCAGAGCGTGTCCGGGCGACCGATGAATTACCACACAGTGGTGCGGGAAAAACGATTACGACGATTGAGCCGAAATTTGTACCCAATCAAGCGATCCAAATTCATGTAGATGAAGGTTTAGACGTAAACATTCGATTGGTTGATTGTGTCGGTTATGCCATCGAAGGTGCCAAAGGCTATGAAGATGAAAATGGGCCACGGATGATTAATACTCCATGGTTTGACGAACCCATTCCTTTTCAAGAAGCTGCCGAAGTAGGAACTCGTAAAGTCATTCAAGATCATTCGACAATTGGTATTGTGGTAACAACAGATGGAACGATTACAGACATTCCACGATCCTCCTATGAGGAAATAGAAGAGCGTGTGGTTTTAGAGCTGAAGGAATTAGGTAAGCCATTTATTCTACTGCTTAATACCGCACATCCTTACGGTGAACAAGCTCAAAATTTACGAGCTGAACTCTCTGAAAAGTATGATATTCCTGTGATTGCACTTAGTGTAGCTAGCATGAGCGAACAAGATATTTTGGGTGTGCTGCGAGAAGCATTATTTGAATTTCCTGTTCATGAAGTAAATGTCAATTTACCTAGCTGGGTAATGGTTTTAAATGAAGATCATTGGCTACGTAGAGATTTTGAGAATGCCGTACGTGAAACGGTTAAAGATATTAAACGGCTACGTGATGTGGATCGGGTAGTCGGTCAATTTAATGAGTTTGATTTTATCGAGAGAGCAAGCTTATCAGGTATGGACATGGGGCAAGGAATGGCTGAAATTGATCTTTTCGCGCCAGATGAACTATATGATCAGGTATTAACAGAAGTAGTAGGTGTGGAGATCAAAGGAAAAGATCATTTACTCGAACTAATGCAAGAACTGACGGTCGCTAAACGTGAGTATGATAAAGTTGCTCATGCGATTAAGATGGTACGTACGACAGGCTATGGAGTAGCAGCCCCATCTGTTGAGGAGATGACTCTTGATGAACCTGAATTGATTAAACAAGGCTCCAGATTTGGAGTTCGTTTAAAAGCAACAGCACCCTCGATTCATATGATTCGTGTCAATGTCCAGTCAGAGTTTGCTCCTATAATTGGGTCTGAACGCCAAAGTGAAGAGTTAGTCAACTATCTTATGAAGGATTTTGAAAATGATCCTCTTCGTATTTGGGATTCAGATATTTTTGGTCGTTCACTCAATTCGATCGTTCGGGAAGGAATTCAAGCTAAATTGTCGATGATGCCTGAAAATGCCCGGTATAAACTTCAAGAAACATTGGAGAGAATCATTAATGAAGGTTCAGGCGGTTTGATCGCAATTATTTTATGATTTATAATCGACGCCCCATTCTCCTTCACGGAGAGGGGCATTTATTTTATAGTAAGCGTCACGATCCTGTTGAGCGTGATAGTAATAAATCTACGAATAAAAGATGTTCGCTAAAGAACAAATGTTTTCTGTGTGATTGTTTAGGGAATGGATAATATGGAGAACTTATTATTAGTTTAGCTAGGAGGTTCAGAGAATAGTTGAAACTAAAACTAAATAAATAATTTGATATTGGAAATATTTTGAAAAAATTCACCATGATAACGAAGATTTTTTTAGAAAAAAGGTGTCCATAATCCTCTGGACTATTTTGTAAATTCTTGCATATTAAGGGGTTTTTTGGTCTAAATAATCCACTTTCATCACTTTTTTATTATTTTTTTGCTTAAACACCAGAAATCTGCAATAATTCTCTTGAACTTTTCCTACTGTCTGTATTACTATATCCTTGTTCCCGCGCAAATTCGCTCTTCTTTAAGTGAAATTCACTAAAAAGAGATTGAAGTCGCGTGGACTTGTACAGGAGGTGCCATTATGAATAAAACCGATCTGATCAATAAAGTAGCAGATGCTACTAAACTGAGCAAAAAAGAGGCAACATCAGCTGTAGAGGCTGTGCTTAAAGCGATCACAGAAGCATTGAGTGCAGGAGATAAAGTACAGTTGATCGGTTTTGGTAATTTTGAAGTGAAAGATCGTGCTGAGCGCAAGGGAAGAAACCCGCAAACTGGGGAAGAAATTGTGATTCCTGCGACTAAAGTCCCATCTTTCCGAGCAGGTAAACAGCTCAAAGAAGAAGTAAATAATAAGCACGAAGTTAACAACTAAGCAGGAAGTTTCGAAAGGAACATACATAATCCTGCTAAAAGGCCCGTATGGGCCTTTTCTTTTTGGTATGATGGGTAAAGGAATTAGAAATGTGTTATAATCTATAATAATAATCTAAGCATGTTGCATTATTTGATTGACCTAGATCAAACCTCAAATCAGGACGAATCATTTTTGGAGAATTGATTTTTCTTATTAAGAGACCGTTTTCCATAAAGTAGGACTTTAAAATCCATCTATGAGATGATTAGGAGTATGTGAGTGAGCTCAAAAGCGAAGAAGAAACTGATATTGAGGACAACCTTTTGTCTTTATTCATTGTTTAGGAATGTAGAAATGGATGGAGGAATCATTCATGCAAGTTGACCATCAGAAAATAGAACAAGCAGTTCGCATGATTTTAGAGGCTGTTGGTGAAGATCCTAACCGTGAAGGTTTATTAGATACACCGAAACGAGTTGCAAGAATGTATGAAGAGATTTTTGTAGGTTTAAAGCAAAATCCAGAGGACTATTTCTCTGTTATTTTTAGTGAGGACCATGAAGAGTTAGTGTTAGTTAAAGATATTCCTTTTTATTCGACTTGTGAGCATCATTTGGTCCCGTTTTTTGGTAAAGCTCATGTAGGCTATATTCCAAGAGGTGGGAGAGTAGTTGGTTTATCTAAATTAGCCCGTGCTGTTGAAGCAGTAGCTAGACGGCCACAATTACAAGAACGAATCACAGCGAATGTAGCTGACTCCATTATGAATAAATTAGACCCACATGGCGTAATAGTGGTTGTTGAAGCGGAACATATGTGTATGACTATGCGAGGGGTTAAGAAGCCAGGCTCCAAAACCATTACTTCTGCAGTCCGAGGAATTTTTGCTGAAGATCAGACATCACGTGCTGAAGTACTTAGTTTAATGGGACTAAAATGATATTTTTTAATCAAAAGTGATTTGTGATTGATAACGATGAGAGACTGATTCATGCAACTATCTCTTATAAAATTCTCTTGACACTCTTAATAGCCTGTTATATATTAATAAATGTAAAATCTCTCCATCAAAACGATTAGAGATGATTTGCTAACGGGCTATGGCGCAGCTTGGTAGCGCGCTTGCATGGGGCGCAAGAGGTCGTCAGTTCAAATCTGGCTAGCCCGACCAAAGACTCTTCCTTCTAGTGGAAGAGTCTTTTATTTTTTGTTTTCATATTATGATCATTTCATGGTAAACTGAAGTTTATGAAGTGTGATAAATAGCCACACGGAGGGAAGATGAGATGGGAAAAGACTCATGGGAATTTGTTGTCATTAAAGCGAAAGAAAATGGTGTAAATGTTATTGGACTAACTCGAGGTAGAGATACACGTTTCCACCATTCAGAGAAGCTTGACCGTGGTGAAGTGATGATTGCTCAATTTACGGATCATACTTCAGCGATCAAAATTCGTGGGAAAGCAACGATCTTAACACCATTTGGTGAAGTGGAATCAGACACATAATTAAACTCAAAAGCTTTCATTTCTTGTCATCTTTTTTGTGCAAATAAATAAAAATAATGAAGACAAAAAAGATGTGGAGTGGTCGGATGAAAGCGTTGGCAAAACGGCTATTGGCTACTGTTGTTTTATCAATTATGTTAGCAGCTTTGCTATCTTTTGTACCTTTTTTGCAAAATCAAAGCGATAGGAATAGTGATATAGCTGTTTTTCGACCTGACTCTACGATCCTAACGGAGAAAAACATCGTTGACTTCGTAAAGGGTGTAGAGATGGCTGTTGAAATTAGACGAATAAACTTAGACGGCTCTCAGCTTTTGTTTGAGCTAATCCAACCAAGTACGTTGGAGGATGAACAGCTTTATAAAGACTGTTTTCGCTTGATAAAAAGTAGCTTATTAGGATTGGATAATATTAAAGAAGTTCGACTATTCATTGTTACTCCCGAGCGAGATTCTTTTTTTGTTCAAGCAAATCAAGAACACTTAAGGAAGGATCCCAAGATGGAGAATAGTCAAAAGCATTCTTATCAGACTTACTTAAAACAAATGTTTGAGTTTCATACAATCCCAGATAATACCTTGAAGGGAAGCCGTTAGAAGGATGACAATGTTTTTTAAAAGTATGGTATACTATTTAAGCAAACAGACTTGTTGGTCATATTTGGGGGGCGCTTGAATGACGTCCATACATACAGAAATTGATAAAAGTATTCAGCAGATTAGAAAACTAACGTATGAACCTTATATCGAAAAAGTGATCGGTAAACCAACGGTCCCTGTTTTTTTTGTGCAATTATTACATTTATTAATGGAATCTTACGGTATTCCAAAGCAGAGAGCTCATGTCTATTGCGTAGCTACAACCCTTTTGAAAATGGGACTCGATTTACATGAGAATGTATCACTTCTGCAAGAGCGTGAGCTAAAGAAGATTCGCGCAAGACAGTTATATGTACTTGCTGGTGATTACTTCAGTAGCCTATTTTATCATTTGATGTCCAGTCATCAAGAAACTGAAGGAATCCAGTGTTTGGCTAAAGCTTTAAGTCGTATCAATGAGGCTAAAATGACAAGGTACTTCGTAAGTGATCACGAACAAAAACAACTACAGTCACAAATGATTGAAAGCAATTTGTTGACGGCGCTAGCCGACTTTTTTCATGTTGAAAAGGATTTGTGCGATCTCTGGCATCGCCTTTTTCCACCACTCCTTCTGCTTCATATGGCAGAAGAGGAGTATAAGGAATCAAATAGCTTTTCTGTAACTAACAAAGTTCAGATCGCATGGTTTGAGGCGAAGAAAGCTGTTTCAGAGCTTACAAAAGGGGAAGTTAAAGCAATGTTATCAGAGCGAATCACTAAGTGGGCAACTCTGATCAAGGATGATCCTCTTGTGAAAGGGGGCTTTTGATTTCAGGTGGAAAAACAAGAAAAAGGGAAATATGTTCATCAAGTATTTGAAAGTATCGCCAAAGATTATGATCGGATGAATACCTTACTTAGCTTTCGACAACATCAAGCTTGGCGAAAATTTACCATGAAGAAAATGGCGGTAAAACTAGGAGACACTGCTGTTGATGTCTGTTGTGGAACGTGTGATTGGGCCATCTCTTTAGCTAAAGCTTCAGAAACAGGGAAAGTGATTGGCATCGACTTTAGTGCCAATATGTTACAAGAGGGAGAAAAGAAGGTTCATACTGCGGGATTAAGTCAGCAAATCGAGTTGGTACAAGGGGATGCGATGAAGCTACCATTTCCGGATAATTCATTTGATCATGCAACAATCGGATTCGCTCTTCGCAATGTCCCAGATATTATTCAGGTATTGAAGGAAATGCAGCGAGTTGTTAAGCCAGGCGGACAGGTAGTCTCTCTGGAGCTTTCCAAACCAACTTGGCCATTATTTCGTACTCTCTACTATTTTTATTTTCAAAAGCTATTACCTTGGCTAGGTAAGCTTTTAGCAAACCGCTATGAACAATATCGATGGCTACCTGAATCCTTAGTGGATTTTCCTGACTATAAAGAGCTAGCCCGTATCATGAAAGAAGAGGTCGGTTTAGAAGAGGTTCAAGTATACCCGCTTACTGGAGGAATTACAGCGCTTCATATTGGGCGTAAACGAACAGAGTAATGAAGGAAGATGGTCTGGATGGAACTACTTAAGCGAATTCGGCTTGTTTTGGATATGATTAAATTTGAACATACAATCTTTGCTCTTCCTTTTGCTTATTTAGGTGCAGTACTTGGTAGTATAGAAGTTCATGGCACATTACCCACTTGGGCTCAGATTGGTTGGATTACACTTGCTATGGCTGGAGCAAGAAGTGCAGCTATGGCTTTAAATCGGATTATTGATCGGCACATCGATGCCAAAAATCCACGTACAGCGAATCGCCATATTCCAGCTGGCATAATCTCTGTAGCCTTTGCTTGGGGATTTGTTATTATTTCATTCATTGTTCTTTTCTTTGCAGCAGCCAAACTAAATATGTTGGCAGTAAAACTCCTTCCCATCGCTGTCTTCTTTTTAGTTTTCTATTCTTATACCAAGCGTTTTACTTGGACATGCCATCTGATTCTCGGTATAACCACGGCACTCGGACCTTTAGGAGGATGGGTGGCTACAACAGGGCAAATCGATGGAATGGGATTGGTTTTATTTGCTACCGTGGCACTCTGGATCGGTGGTTTTGATGTCATATATGCTTGCCAAGATGTAGAGTTTGATAAGAAGGAAAAATTACACTCTATTCCTGTTCGTTTTGGAGTGAAACATGCCCTTACCATTTCCTCACTAATGCATGTAGGGACAGCGATTGGTTTAATTACTTTATTATTTTTGACACGACTTCATATTTGGTATGCTGTAGGAGTTATCATTGCTTTAATCATTTTAATTTATGAACATATGATTGTTTCTGCTGATGACCTATCACGTTTGAATACAGCCTTTTTTACGATGAATGGAATTTTAAGTGTGATTGTGTTCGCATTTACGATGATGGATGTGTTATTATGAATCATAGTTTGAAGCGGTTTGTTGTTGCAATGAGCGGTGCCAGTGGGGCACCGTATGCTTTATGTTTAATTGAAGAGCTACTGAAGCAAGAACATGAAGTGCATTTACTCGTCACAGAAGCGGGTTGGCGTGTATTGAAAGAAGAGCATCAGTGGCCTATTGAAAAGCGTGAGCATATTTTCTTCGAGCGGTTTGGTCATTTGCCAGGAAAATTAGTTTATCATCCAATCAAAGACATTGGAGCATCGATCGCTTCAGGTTCATTTTGGTGTGATGCTATGATTGTGATTCCATGCACAATGGGAACACTAGCTAAGATTGCTCATGGTATTTCTTCAAATTTGCTGGAGCGAACCGCAGATGTCATGTTAAAAGAACGACGCCCTCTTATTCTAGTACCACGTGAGACACCGCTTAGTACAATTCATCTTAAGAATATGTTGACGCTATCGAAAGTAGGGGCAATGATCCTACCTGCAATGCCCGCTTTTTATACAACACCTACCCAGATTGAAGATATGGTCCGTTTCATAACTGGAAAAGTGCTAGATATGTTAAGAGTAAAACATCAACTATATCAGCCTTGGGAGGGTGGCAGATGAAACCGATACGAATCAGCGAAATTTCATATACCAATGTTTGGCCTATTCATTATTATTTTGAGACAGCTGGGCTTTCAGTTGAATTAATTCCACAAGTTCCAAGCCAGTTAAATCAGGGTATGGCTAAAGGCGAGATTGACCTAGGTGCTATTTCCTCATTTGCTTATGGTGCTGCATATCCTAATTATGTAATTTTGCCAAATCTGTCGGTTAGTGTTCGTGGACCAGTCGGCTCCATCTTTCTTTTTACCAAAGGGCAAGAGTTACATGAACTAGAAGGAGCCAAAATTGCCCTTACCAATACCTCTTGGACATCTGTTAATTTACTGCGCGTTATTTTAGAACGCTTTGAAAAAATAACTCCCAATTATATAACCATGTCTCCAAATTTAGAACAAATGATGGAGCAAGCAGATGCTGCTTTAATGATTGGAGACGATGCGATTCGAGGTTCATGGCATAATCCTGGTTATCGCGTGTATGATTTAGGCTTAGAATGGTTTAAAAGAACTGGACTTTCTATGACTTTTGCAGTATGGGCTGTCCGCAAAGAAATTCTTGAAACACGTTCGCCAGAGTTAGAAAGGATTTATCAACGTTTTATCGAAGCCAAAGAGAAGAGCAAAAGAAATCTGACACCTGTGATTGATAAAGCGATACGTAAAGTGGGTGGAGATAAAGAGTTCTGGCAACACTATTTTGATGGCTTAATTCATGATTTTGGTAAAAGTGAAATACAGGGACTTCAAGCGTATTTTCAATATGTGACGGAGCTTGGAATACTAAAAAAAGAGATACACATTTGTACATTAGACTCACTAGCTAAGTTGAGTACATAAATTTAAGGTGAAGCATATGAATTTGCAAGATATTTATAAGAGTTTAGAGTGTGACCTTCGATTGATCGAAGAAGATCTCACAAAGACAGTTTACTCTTCTGTTGATCAGCTACAAGCTTCTTCAGTGCATCTATTAGAAGCAGGTGGCAAGAGGATACGGCCCGTTTTTGTTTTGCTCTCGGGTCACTTTGGTACAAATGATAAAGAAAAATTAAGAAAAATTGCTGTAGCTTTAGAATTAATCCATAGTGCAACACTTGTACATGATGATGTTATCGATGATGCTGATCTCAGACGAGGTAGACAAACCGTACGTGCCCAATGGGATAACCGTGTAGCCATGTATACAGGTGATTATATTCTTTCTCAGGCTCTTCAATTGGTTTCTCAATTAGAAAATCCAGAAGTTCATCAGATCTTGTCCATGGCGATGAAGGAGATGTGTTTGGGTGAGATTGAACAAATTCGTGATTTATATAATGGGGAGCAAACTTTAAAAAAGTATTTACATCGTATTAAGCGAAAAACAGCTTTTTTGATAGCGATTAGCTGCCAACTCGGAGCATTAATAAGTAAAGCACCGCTTCCCATCGTACGAAATTGCTATCTCTATGGCTATTATGTAGGAATGGCCTTTCAGATGACAGACGATGTATTAGATCTAGTTGGCGATGAAAAAACTTTAGGCAAACCAGCAGGAAGTGATTTACGCCAAGGAAATGTAACCTTACCTGTTATTTATGCATTAAAGCATGATACACCTGAGAACAAAAAGAAAATTAAACAATATCTTGAATCAATTGGGGAAAGTGGAAATATTGAGGAAATTATCGATGTCGTTCGGCGATCTGGGGGAATTGATTATACGTCACGGCTATCTCAGCGTTATCTGATGAAGGCGTTGAGTATACTAGAAAAGCTGCCTATGTCACAGGCAAATCAATCGTTAAAAATGCTGACAACATTTGTGGTAAATCGTTCGTACTGACTTTAAATAGTGTTGCTTTCCCCTTCACTTCTTGTTAAAATTTTGTTGTTTCTTGTACATATGATTTTATTTAATGGAGGCTTATACTTATGGAAAAAACATTTATTATGGTAAAGCCAGATGGTGTACAACGTGGATTAATCGGTGAAATCGTTTCACGTTTTGAAAAAAAAGGATATCAGCTTGTGAGTGCAAAATTGATGGCTGTTTCCAAAGAACTAGCCGAACAACACTATGCTGAACATAAAGAAAGACCTTTCTTTGGTGAGCTTGTTGACTTTATTACTTCTAGCCCCGTGTTTGCAATGGTTTGGGAAGGAACCAATGTAATTGCGACCGCTCGTCAAATGATGGGTAAAACCAATCCAACCGAAGCATTACCAGGTACGATCCGTGGTGACTATGGTGTCAGTGTTGGCATGAATATCATTCATGGATCTGACTCACCTGAAAGTGCAGAACGCGAAATTGCTCTTTGGTTTGGAGATGAAGAGCTATTAAGCTACGAAAAAACCGTAAATCGTTGGATCTAATTGGGTGGGATATACGTAATCGCAGGTCGTTGACAAAGGATATAAGTCAACGGCCTTTTTTGAAGGTTTAAAAAGGCACATTTGGAAGAGAGTTATAATTTCTTATTTTCGTTTTTTTATAAAATAGTACCTCTTATTTGTGAATGGAATATGAATCATTTGTTACTTTTAAATACTGTATTTGAAAATATATGACTTTAAGAGCAACAAAAAAGAGGTAAATAAAATTTGCTTGACGTATAAGAGAAGGATTATTATAATTAATATCGAAATCGTGAATTGCCCGAAATTAAATATTTTATATAGAGTTTTCTCTTATCAAGAGCGGCGGAGGGACTGGCCCGATGAAGCCCGGCAACCTTGATGTCTATGGATATAGACATTGGATGGTGCTAATTCCAGCAGGAACGTTTTCCTGGAAGATAAGGGAGGAAGTTGACCACGAAAGCAGCCTCTTCTCTTACCAGAGAAGAGGTTTTTTATATGCCTATCATTAGTTAAGGAGGACACATCGTTGCGCATCGAGACAAAACTGGCACAGATTGGAACGAAAAAAGCAAGAACAACCGGATCAATAAACTTTCCTATCTATCTGGCAACGGCTTATGAACATATCGGTGGCGTAAGTACTGGCTATGATTATGCACGAAGCTCAAATCCAACTCGTCATATCTTAGAAGAAAGTATTGCCATGTTGGAAAAAGGGGATGCTGGGTTTGCCTGTAGCTCAGGAATGGCTGCCATTCAAACGATCATGGGTTTATTTTCGCAAGGTGATCATTTGATTGTTTCCATGGATTTATATGGCGGTACCTATCGTTTGTTTGAGCAAGTCTTAAATCGTTATGGTATCCAGTTTTCTTATGTGGATTTACGAGATATCAAGGCGGTGGAGGAAGCAATTCAACCACAGACAAAAGCGCTCTTTATAGAAACACCTACGAATCCACTGATGCATGTAACTGATTTACAAGCGATTACTCGACTGTCTAAACAATACCAATTGTGGACCATTGTAGATAATACTTTTATGACACCATATCTCCTCAACCCTCTCGAACTAGGAGCAAACATCGTGATTCATAGCGCTACCAAGTATTTAGGGGGCCATAACGATGTGCTAGCGGGTTTAATTGTTACCAAAGGTGACGAGTTGTCAGAACGGGTTCGTTTTCTTCAACAATCGATTGGAGCTACATTATCACCAATGGATAGCTATTTACTGATGCGAGGAATGAAGACACTCGCACTACGAATGGAGAGGCATCAAGCGAATGCACAAGGTTTAGCTCACTTTTTAAAAGAGCATCCACTAGTCGATGAGGTATTTTTTCCTGAGTTCGATCCAAATAGTAAACGAATACTTAGTGAACAGGCAAAAGGTTATGGTGGAATGCTATCATTCCGAGTGAAAGAGGCTAAATTGGTTCAACCATTTTTGGAACAGTTGCAGGTTTTCACCTTTGCAGAAAGTTTGGGCGGAGTTGAAAGTTTATTAACGTATCCTGCAACTCAAACGCATGCAGATGTGCCTGCTGATATTCGGCAAAAGGTAGGAGTTTGTGATCGACTGCTTCGTGTTTCTGTCGGTGTAGAACATATCGAAGATTTAGAACAGGATTTGGCACAAGCTTTGCAACGTTCCGAAGAAATTGTCTATGGGAGTGAGTCTAAATGAGATTTGAAACGATGGCACTACATAATGGCAATGAAATCGATCCTCACACAGGTGCAGCCAGTATCCCTATTTATCAAGCGTCAACTTTTCACCAATTTTCGGTGGATCAGCCTGGAGTTTTTGATTATGCACGCTCAGGAAATCCGACCCGGCAGGCACTTGAAAATGCCATTGCTAAATTAGAGGGTGGTTGTAGAGGATATGCATTTGCTTCTGGAATGGCAGCTATTTCCACTGTTTTTTTACTCTTTTCGCGTGGAGATCATTTGATTGTTTCACAAGATGTTTATGGTGGAACTTATCGATTTTTAACTCAGGTATTATCACGAATGGGGATCAAAACCACATTTGTAGATACCTCAAATTTACAAGCGATAGAAGCAGCGATTAGCCCACAAACGAAAGCGATCTATGTGGAAACTCCATCCAATCCCTTGTTAAAAGTAAGTGATTTGCGTAGGATTGTAAAGATTGCCAAAAATTATAATTTATTAACGATTGTCGATAATACATTTTTAACTCCTTACTTTCAACAACCGTTATCACTTGGTGTAGATATCGTTGTCCATAGTGCGACTAAATTTATCAGTGGGCATAGTGACGTCGTAGCGGGTCTTGTCGTGGTCAAGGACCTAGATTTAGCAGAACAGATTCGCTTTTTGCAAAATTCATTTGGGGCGATTTTGGGTGTTCAAGATTCTTGGCTTACGTTACGTGGATTGAAAACATTGTCTGCTCGTCTGGAAACATCGACAAAGAATGCAGAAATCTTGGCTTGTTGGCTAGAACAGCATCCAATGATAAAAAAAGTGTATTATACGGGGCTTCCTACTCATCCTGGACACCAAGTACAAACAGAGCAAGCCAGCGGCCATGGAGCTGTTCTTTCATTTGATGTGGGTAGTGGTGCAATCGCTAGACAAATTTTAAGTAAAGTTCAATTGCCGATTGTTGCTGTTAGTTTGGGAGCGGTAGAAAGTATTTTATCCTACCCAGCTAAAATGTCACATGCAGCGATGCCACCTGAAGTACGGTTACAACATGGAATTACGGATGGTTTACTGCGATTATCTGTAGGACTAGAAAATGTAGAAGATATTATTCAAGATTTAGCACAAGCGATAGAAACGAAAGTCTCCATCATGATTTCTAGAAAGTGACTTTTAAAGTGAGAGGGGTGCTGGCATGAGAGCTACCGCAAAGAAAGAAGCAATTCGCAAAATATATCCCCTGCCAGATCTAACTTTACAGAGCGGTAAAGTCCTACGAAACGCAGTGCTCGCTTATGAAACATTCGGGACACTAAACCCAGCAAAAGATAATGCCATTTTAGTTTGTCATGCTTTAACAGGGGATTCACATGCCGCAAGTAGCCCCGGGTGGCTGGGCTGGTGGGATGGGGTGATTGGACCCGGCAAAGCGTTAGATACCCAGCGATATTTTATTATTTGTATCAATGTTTTGGGGAGCTGTTATGGATCGACGGGTCCGGCTTCAATCAATCCACAAAGTGGAAAACCTTATGGACTCGAATTCCCAGTAGTAACGATTCGAGACATGGTCAAAGCCCAATTTCTTTTGATTAAAAGTTTAGGGATTGAGCAGTTGTATTCAGTGATCGGTGGATCCATGGGTGGAATGCAAGTTTTTGAATGGGCTGTCATGTATCCTGAAATCGTTCAAACCTATATTTCTATCGCTTCTTGTATACGTTTTTCGGCGATGGGGATTGCTTGGAATCATGTGATGCGGCAAGCGATTATGAATGATCCTAACTGGAGTCAGGGGAACTATGATGAAGAACATTTTCCAAAAAGTGGACTCAACTTGGCTAGACGGTTGGCAATGATTACGTATCGTAGCTTTGACTTGTATGAAGAAAGGTTTTCACGTCAGATGGACACCAGCTCTCAACCATATACACTCGAGTCAAAATTTCAAATTGAAAACTATTTGAGCTATCAAGGGGATAAATTAACCAAACGATTTGATGCTAATTCATATCTATATTTACTTAAAGCAATGGATTTACACGATATTACAAGGGAACGTGGAGATGACTGGAGTGTATTAGAGCGGATTACCGCATCAGGGCTGTTGATTGGCATTGATACGGATTTCTTATTTCCAGGAAAGGAACTACTACAGACAGCTGAACTTTTACGGCAGATCGGAAAGCCTGTGGTATATAAAGAGATGCAAAGTATTCATGGGCATGATGCATTTTTAATCGAGTGGGACTTCTTAAATGAATGGATTGGTTCATTTTTATCAGAGCGGGGGAAGTAACAATGGGTAATCAACGAACAAGCAAGCAACTAGGTATAATGCGGATAGGACTTTTGGGATTAGGTACTGTAGGCTCAGGAGTTATTCAGGTATTAGAGAAACAACAAGAGCTAATTAAGGAGCGTACAGGATATCAGATAGAGGTACCTTTGATTTTGGTTCGTGATTTGAAGAAAAAAAGGGAAGTTACGGTTAGGATAGATCAATTGACTACAGAAGGTGACCGGGTGGTAGAAAACCCTGATATATCTGTCGTGATTGAAGTGATCGGAGGTATTGAACCAGCAAGAACACTGCTACTTAAGGCGATCCGCTCTGGAAAGCATGTGATCACAGCCAATAAGGAGCTTCTAGCGAAACATGGTGCCGAACTATTGCAAGAGGCTAAAAAAGCAGGTGTCCAGCTTTTATTTGAAGCGAGTGTCGCTGGTGGAATACCTGTCATTCATTTCCTACAAAAATATTTAACTGTGAACCAAGTACAGGAGATATCAGGGATCTTAAATGGAACGACCAATTATATTTTAACCAAAATGGAAGAAACAGGGCAAAGTTACCAAGAGGCCTTAGCTGAAGCACAAGCACTAGGCTATGCAGAGGCAGATCCAACCTCAGATGTCGAAGGATATGATGCGGCATATAAATTGGCGATTTTAACCAATCTAGCTTTTGATGTAAATGTGGATCCCATACAGATTTTTCGTGAGGGAATTACAAGAATCTGTCAAGTTGATCTCATGTGGGCAAAGCAGCTAGGATATGCAACAAGGCTACTGGGTCGCACTCGGAATACAAATGACGAGTTATATCTTTCTGTAGAGCCTTGTTTGTTACCACTAACGCATCCTTTAGCACAAGTCAAAGATGTGTTTAATGCCGTAATGATAGATAGTGATGTAGTAGGTGAAGTGACGTTGGTGGGAAAAGGGGCAGGATCTTATCCAACAGCAAGTGCAGTGATGGAAGATTTAACGGCGCTGATGCGTCAGTCTGAAGAGATGATTCGCTCGACCGATTGGCAAGAGTCCATTAAGTTAGATAGCGGAAACCAGATGAATGATTCGACTTTTTTTGTTCGATTGAATGTTCCTAATAATATCAAAGAGGAGCTAATCGAAAAATTAAAAGAGATGATTCATCATGATCTGTATGGAGTTATGTCTGAGCCACTCGTGGAAAAAGTAGGCCCATATACTTTTATAGGTTTTATCATCCAAAGAGTCCATCGGTTTAGACTATGGAAAGCACTTAATCACTTATCGATGAGATTTGATCTTGGGATTGATCTTCCCTTAATGTTACCTGTTTTGGAACTTTCTGAGGAGGCAGAGGTACAGTTGTCATCTGTTAGTTGATATAAGATAAAAGGGATGAATGCTATGCAAAAGCGAACGATAGATGAACGTATAAAAGAGAAAATTCTAATTATTGATGGTGCGATGGGAACGATGTTACAACAAGCCAACCTTACCGAAGCCGATTTTGGTGGTGAAGCCTATGACGGTTGTAATGAACATCTGAACTTGACTCGTCCTGATCTAATTGAAGAGATTCATTCAGCTTATTTTCAAGCAGGTGCCGATATTGTCGAAACCAATACCTTTGGAGCAACTCCCATTGTGCTTGCAGAATATGGATTGGAAGACTTAACAGAAGAAATTAATATTGCTGCTGTACGTTGTGCTGTACGGGCACGCGATAAATGGTCTACTACCAAATGGCCAAGATATGTAGCGGGGGCAATGGGACCAACGACCAAAACCCTTTCCGTGACGGGTGGAGCGACTTTTGCTGAAATGATTCAATCTTACTATCTGCAAGCGAAAGCACTGATTCAAGGAGGAGTTGATCTCCTACTTTTAGAGACATCGCAAGATACGTTGAACGTGAAGGCAGGCAGTATTGGGATTCGGCAAGCATTTACAGAGCTTGGCATAGAAGTTCCGCTGATGATTTCAGGAACCATTGAACCGATGGGAACGATGTTGGCGGGACAAGGGATCGAAGCTTTTTACTTATCCATTGAACATTTAAAACCTATCGCCGTAGGTCTTAACTGTGCAACAGGCCCAGAATTTATGAAAGATCATATTCGGACATTATCAAGTTTGGCCAGTTGTGCAATTAGTTGCTATCCGAATGCGGGATTGCCTGATGAAGATGGAAACTACTTAGAAACCCCTCAAGCTCTAGCACGTAAATTAGCTGATTTTGCCGGTGCAGGATGGCTAAATTTTGCAGGTGGGTGTTGTGGTACTACACCTGATCATATTCGAGCGATTGCTGAAGTGATGAAAGACTATCAGCCACGAGAACCCATTGAAAAACATTTACCAGCAGTATCAGGGATTGAACCTGTTTATTTGGAACCAGATAATCGCCCTCTCTTGGTAGGCGAACGTACGAATGTGATTGGATCACGTAAATTTAAGCGTTTGATTGCAGAGGGGAAATACGAAGAAGCTTCAGAGATTGCTCGGAAGCAAGTAAAGGGTGGAGCCCAAGTTATCGATGTTTGTTTAGCTGATCCTGATCGGGATGAACTTTCTGATATGGAAACATTTTTGCAATTTGTGACGAAGAAAGTGAAAGCCCCTTTAATGATAGACTCCACAGACCCAAATGTAATGGATATGGCTTTAAGCTATTCACAGGGAAAAGCTGTTATTAACTCTATGAATCTAGAAGATGGGGAGAAACGATTTAGTGAAGTTGTTCCACTCATTCATAAGTATGGTGCAGCGGTGGTGGTTGGAACCATTGATGAAACTGGAATGGCCGTGACTCGTGAGAGGAAGCTGGAAGTAGCTAAACGCTCCTATGATTTATTAGTTCATCAATATGGTTTGTCAGCTCAAGACCTCATTTTTGATCCACTGGTATTTCCTGTGGGAACTGGGGATGAGCAATATATTGGCTCTGCGCTTGAAACGGTTGAAGGAATTCGATTGATTAAAGAAGCATTGCCAGAGTGTGCGACGATTCTGGGGATTTCTAATGTTTCATTTGGCTTACCTAGTGCGGGACGTGAAGTCCTCAATGCGGTTTTTTTATATGAATGTACGAAAGCAGGATTGGATTATGCGATCGTAAATACAGAAAAGTTAGAACGTTATGCTTCTATACCTGAAGCAGAAAGACGGCTAGCGGAAAAGCTATTATTTGAGACAAACTCTACGAACTATGAAGAGATTCTCAATGAATTTGCTGATTTCTATCGTGATAAAAAAGTAGTAAAGAAAGAGCCGATTTCCAATCTTTCCTTAGAAGAACGGCTAGCCCGTTATGTTGTAGAAGGATCGAAAGATGGACTCATTGAGGATTTAGCAGCAGCTTTACAGAAATATGCTCCTCTCGACATCATTAATGGTCCTTTGATGGCTGGGATGGACGAAGTAGGACGTCTCTTTAATGATAATCAGCTGATTGTTGCAGAAGTATTGCAAAGTGCGGAGGTTATGAAAGCATCTGTTGCCTTTTTAGAGCCTCATATGGACAAAGAAGATACCAACACCAAGGGAAAAATCATGTTGGCGACAGTCAAAGGGGATGTTCATGATATCGGCAAAAACTTAGTTGAAATTATTCTATCTAATAATGGCTATCAAGTGGTTAATCTAGGGATTAAAGTACCACCTGAAGTTTTAATCGAAGCGACTCGTAGGGAGAAACCGGATATGATCGGTTTATCTGGGTTACTCGTAAAATCGGCGCAACAAATGGTCATTACTGCTCAAGACTTAAAGGAAGCAAATATCGACCTACCCATTATGGTTGGCGGAGCGGCATTGACACGGAAGTTTACAGAAACACGGATTTCTCCAGAATATGATGGGGTTGTTTTGTATGCGAAAGATGCAATGAACGGTTTAGAGCTAGCAAATCGGCTGATGAACCCACAAGAAAAAGAGCAGCTCGTTCAAGAGCTCTTACAGAAAAAACAAGCAAATATGAAGAGTGAAGTAGCTTGGCCTACTGGAAACACGGCGACCCAAGAAGTCATTAAAAGTTCTGTCGATCAAAATGTTCCTGTTCATGTACCACCTGATCTAAAACGACATATCTTTCGCGATTATCCGCTCCAGCATCTAAGATCTTATCTCAATGAGCAAATGTTACTAGGAAAACATTTGGGTATTCGTGGGAAAATTGAAGATTTGTTACAAGCAGGAGATGAAAAAACAGTTGAGCTCCGCAATAAAGTGGATGATTTGTTTCACCAACTCTTGCATGACCAATTGCTTCGTCCGCAAGGCATGTATCAATTTTTCCCGGCTCAAGCCGATGGTAATGATATTTTAATCTATGATCCCCAAGAGCAAGGACGTGTTCTTGAACGTTTTTCTTTTCCAAGACAAAGTAAACCACCTCATCTGTGTTTAGCTGACTTTATCAAATCGGTTGACTCAAAAGAGATGGATTATGTTGGGTTTTTAGCTGTAACAGCAGGGAAGGGAGTTCGTGAGCTCTCTGATCAGTGGAAGGAACGAGGAGATTATCTTTACTCCCATATGGTACAGGCGCTTGCCCTTGAATTAGCGGAGGGGTTTGCTGAAAGACTCCATCAGGTGATGCGAGATCACTGGGGCTTTCCAGATCCAGCTGAATTTACAATGAAAGAGCGATTTGCTGCGAGATATCAAGGGATTCGTGTCTCCTTTGGCTATCCAGCTTGCCCAGACTTAGAAGATCAAAAGAAGCTCTTTCGTCTACTACAACCAGAGGCTATTGGGATCGAGTTGACCGAAGGTTGTATGATGGAGCCGGAAGCTTCTGTATCTGCTATGGTTTTTGCCCATCCACAAGCACGATATTTTAATGCCGTATAAAGGGGTTGAAGAGATGGCTAATAGAAGCTTGCGAGAACATTTAGCGGATTCATTATTAGTTGGTGATGGGGCCATGGCTACGTATATGTTTCAACAAGGAATTTCGTTAGGGCAATGTCAAGAAGAGCTTGTTCTAAGGAATCCTGCCTTTGTTGCTCAAATTCATCAAGCTTACTATCAAGCGGGAGCACGTATGATTGAAACGAATACGTTTGCTGCCAACCGAGAGCGACTAACTCGCTATGGGTTAGATAGTAAAGTTGTACGGATTAATCGGGAAGCTGTGAAGGTGGCTAGGGATGCTGTAGGAGATGATGCTTTCATTGTTGGGGCAATTGGTTCGATTTGCGCAGGTCGGGTAATTGATTATGATGAAGAAGAATATCGCGATATGTATGAAGAGCAAGCCACTGCTTTATTATCTGCAGGGGTTGATGGTATTCTACTCGAAACCTTTCTAGACTTAAAAGAGATCTTAATTGCTGTCAAAACCATTCGCTCTTTGACCGATCTTCCCATCATTGCCCAAATGTCGATGCTTGAAGTGGGACGGACTCGTGATGCATATACGTTAACTGAGGCATTTCAGCAGCTAGCGGATCAAGGAGTAGATGGCGTGGGCATCAATTGCCGGCTAGGACCGATGGAAATCCTGCGTAGCTTAGAAAAAACAGTCATTCCTGAGTCACTCATTATTTCGGCATTCCCTAATGCAGGGCGACTCGGAATCGATGATGGAAAGATCAGATATAAGTCATTCCCTGAATACTTTGGTGAAACAGCCCCTTTGTTAATCGAACAAGGTGTCCGGTTAATCGGTGGTTGTTGTGGTACGACACCGGAGCATATCCGACAAATATCGCAGGCACTCGAAGGTAAAAAGCCTGTACTGAGGAAAAACCCCGAGCCGAAGCAACTGGAGATCATTGTGCCGGAAATCACCGAAACAAAGCCACCAAAATCATCCGTGGTTGAGCAAGTGAAGAAGAAACGGACGATTATATGTGAACTAGATCCACCTAAAGACTTGGACATCCGTCAATTTTTGACTGGTGCTCATCGCTTGTCCCAAGCGGGAATCGACTTACTTACCATGGCAGATAACTCCCTTGCTACAGCACGGATGAGTAATATTGCTTTAGGAGCCATTCTTAAATCGCAACTAGGGATTGAGCCGCTCATTCACGTGGCCTGTCGGGATCGTAATCTACTCGGTCAACAGTCTCATCTAATGGGATTGCATGCTTTGGGAATTGATCAAATTCTAATCATTACAGGTGATCCAACCCGTATGGGAGACTTGCCCGGAGCGAGCTCCATATATGATGTGACTTCTTTTGAATTGATTCGCATGGTGAAGCGATTAAATCAAGGAATCTCTTTTTCCGGAAAACATTTAAAGAAAAAAGCCCACTTTGTGGTGGGAACTGCATTTAACCCCCATGTACAAAAGCTGGAAGCGGCAGTGAATCGACTTCAGAAAAAAATTGAAGCTGGGGCTGACTTTGTGATGACCCAACCCGTTTATGATGAAGAAAGTATTGATAACATTTATGAAGCGACTAAAGATTTGGGTGTTCCCGTATTTATAGGGATTATGCCACTTACCGGTTATCGAAATGCAGTATTCCTCCATAATGAAGTGCCTGGGATTAAAATTCCGAAAGCCATCTTAAACCGCATGGAAAAGCATACGGATAAACAATTAGGTCGTGCGGAAGGAGTGGCCATTGCGAGAGGTTTACTCGATATAGCCATGGAGAAATTCCAAGGAATTTACTTAATGACGCCTTTTTCCTATTGGCGAATGACAGAAGAGCTTACAAAGTACATTCGAGAGCAAGATCAAAGCCGTTTGGCTGTGGAGGCTTAGTATAAAACAAGCACTCGCCATGAATGGCTAGGAGTGCTTGTTTTTATCAATTGTCGAATAACCAGAGATAAGTACGAGGGAGAAGCATTTTTCAGCTAAGTCGGCTCTCAACTTCTATCATGTCTTGACTCTGCAGAAGAACATGGAATGAGAGGGGTATTTAGGGGCATGTTTCCTTACGAGACTTCCGTTCGGCATTGCACGTTCCAGCTAATGTTCTTATAAAAGTTTATAGGAATATTATTTTTGATAGGGAAATACAATTCAGTGCATTACAACAGTAAATGATTGTGTTATTATATCTATTATATCTAATAGGCCTTATTATATATACTAAAGTAAAAGCTAGAACAGATGTTAGAAAATTAAAACCTCGTTGCTAAAATTCAAGCAATCGGAAGTAAGGAAATGAACGTAGAGCAATTATTGGAATATAGGAGCTGAGAGTTAGATGAGATACCTAACTGCAGGAGAATCACATGGACCACAATTAACTGTCATCGTCGAAGGACTCCCTAGTCAACTATCTTTTGCAAAAGAAAAAATTGACTGGCAGTTAAAGCGGAGACAAAAAGGATATGGGCGTGGCCGTCGGATGCAGATCGAATCGGATCAAGTAGAAATTTTATCAGGTGTTCGATTCGGAAAAACGACCGGAGCACCAGTAACTTTAGTGATAGAAAATAAAGATTGGACTCACTGGCAAAAAATCATGGATCCCTATTCCAGCCCGGAAGAAGCCGAAAAGCGTCGGATTCCCCGCCCACGCCCCGGTCATGCTGATCTGAATGGGGCTATCAAATATGGACATCATGATATGCGCGATGTCTTAGAAAGATCCAGTGCTCGTGAAACAGCGGCTCGTGTTGCAGCTGGAGCGGTTGCTCGTCTGATTCTAGAGGAATGTGGCATTCAGTTAGCTAGCCACGTGGTAAGGATAGGAGAAATCGAAGCAGAACGAGTTGAGCTTCCTTTAGCGGACTTGATTCAACAAGCCGAAGACTCACCTGTTCGCTGTTTAGATAAAGAGGCAGCGAAACGAATGATGGAGCTGATCGATCAAGCCAAAAAAGAAGGAGACTCACTGGGTGGCATTGTGGAAGTGATCGTCGAAGGAGTACCCATTGGCTTAGGTAGTCATGTGCATTGGGATCGTAAACTAGATGCACGGATTGCTCAAGCAGTTGTCAGTATTAATGCTTTTAAAGGAGTTGAATTTGGTATCGGCTTTGAAGCAGCAAAACGCAAAGGTTCAAAAGTTCACGATGAAATCATGTGGTCGAAAGAGCGTGGATTTTATCGTGCAACCAATCGGTTAGGTGGATTTGAAGGCGGTATGACGACAGGAGAAGCTATTGTCGTTCGTGGTGTGATGAAGCCCATTCCTACGCTATATAAACCGCTAAATAGTGTAGATATAGACACCAAAGAAACATTTGCAGCAAGTATTGAACGCTCAGATAGTTGTGCCGTACCTGCTGCTAGTGTCGTCGCTGAAAATGTCGTGGCATGGGAAGTAGCTTGTGCCTTGCTAGAGAAATTCCCCGCAGATACGGCCGATGAGCTTGTAGAACAAGTTAAGCAATATCGTGAGCGGACATTGAGGTTTTAATCATGAAGAAGCTAACCGTTTCGTTGGATCATTGCCAATATCCTATTTATATTGGTAAGGGCATTTTAGCCAAACTACCTGAAGTACTACAAGAAGCGGGAATGACATTTAGGCGTAAACTGTTTATCATCTCTGATTCACATGTTGCGCCATTATATAGTAAGCAGGTACAAACTGTATTAGAGAAAGCGGGATATGAAGTGGGGATGGCGATCGTCCCCGCTGGTGAAAGTAGCAAAAATTTACAACAGTTAGAGCATTTAATCGGTGAATGCCTTCGTTTCGGTTTGGATCGTCAAAGTGTAATCATCGCTCTCGGTGGAGGAGTAATCGGGGATTTAGCCGGATTTGTAGCCGCCACCTATATGCGAGGAATTCCATTTATACAAATTCCTACGACACTGCTTGCTCATGATAGTAGTGTCGGAGGAAAAGTAGGGGTGAATCATGCACTAGGGAAAAATGTAATCGGCGCTTTTCATCAACCCATGCTTGTATTATACGATGTAGAAACATTAAACACCTTACCGAAACGAGAGTTGATCTCTGGCTTTGCTGAAGTGGTTAAACATGCACTTATCTGGGATCCTTCATTTATCAAGTGGCTAGAACAAAATAGTGAAGAACTCATGGCTCTTCATGCTGAGAAGATTTCTGAAGCGATTTATCGTGGTTGCCAAGTGAAGGTAGCTGTAGTATCTCAAGATGAGAAGGAAGTAGGCTTAAGAGCGATACTCAATTACGGGCATACGATTGGTCATGCCTTGGAAGCTGTTGCAGGTTATGGCGTATATACTCATGGTGAAGCAGTAGCGATTGGAATGGCTGGAGCCGTTCGATTAAGTACCAAGGTGTTAGGTACCGATAAGCAAGTTGTTGTGAAAACAGAAAAGCTACTGCATGCGTTTGAGTTGCCAACACAATATAATCCAAGCCATGTGACCGATGAGTTGCTTCTACAAGCGATGAAACGCGATAAAAAAGTTAGAAATGATGAATATTCCTTTGTTTTAACGAGTGACTTGGGAAGTGTAGAGTTAGTAAGAGGAATACATGAAGAACAAATTCGTACGATACTTCAAGAGATAAGGGGAGGAAAAGCATGACTGTGAGGGGGATTCGTGGAGCAACGACTGTTTCCGTGAATGAGCCAGAAGAGATCCGTTCAGCAGTAAGAGAGTTAATTTTTGCGATTGTACAAGAAAATGAGCTTAAGCCAGATGATATTGCAAGTATCTTTATTACCTCAACTACGGATTTAAATGCAGCTTATCCAGCATCAGCCATTCGCTCCCTCCCCAATTGGGAGTTGGTGCCAGTCATGGGTTCAAGTGAACTAGAGGTACCCGGAGGTTTACCACGTTGTATTCGCTTAATGATCTTATGGAATACGGATAAGTCACAAAAAGAGATTCGCCATGTATACTTAAATGAGGCGGTGTGTTTACGCCCTGATTTAGTAGAAAACGAAGGTTGACAGATAGAAAGATCTAAGATAAATTTTGGAGTATAGGAAGATTGCATTTATAAATTTGAGAGTATTTTAAGAGCTTAGAGACTGTTTTAGAGGGTAGCCTTTTATTTGAATTTAGAGTAATCGAGTGTATAGCAGAGTAGAGATGAGAATGGGTAGAGCTGAGAGGAGCAGAGCCGAGGCATAGTGTTTGAAGATGATAGCCGAAGCGAGATGCTTCGGCTATTTATATATGAATAATTCCCCACATTGTTCCTCAATTCCATTCTCCTTTCATCAGCAAAGGAGGCCAATTGATTGATTTATCCCTCATTCGATGATGTCATCGCGTATCAACCATCCTATACGATGATTCCTATTTGTAAAACGATTATTGATGATATGGAAACACCGATTTCCTTGTACCATCGTTTACCTGAGTCAGACTATTCCTTTCTACTAGAGAGTGTGGAAGGAGAACAGAAGATTGCTCGCTATTCTTTTATGGGTTGTCGTCCCTTTCGCACCTTAACAGGAAAAGATGGAAATTATACGATCCAAGATCGATACCAAGGTCAGCATGATATCCAAGCTACAGATCCACTTCCTCTTTTAGAAGAGTGGATGACGGAATGTAAGACTCCCAAATACCCAGCTTATCCTCCATTTTTAGGTGGAGCTGTGGGATATCTGAGCTATGATCTGGTGCGCTATTTTGAACCTGTTTTGGATACCCCTCCTAAAGGTAAAGGAACTGGGGCTTATGATGTTCATTTGATGTTTTATGATCGATTACTAGTGTATGACCATTTCAAGCGCCAAATTATTTTGGTACAAAATATTTTGGTTCGAAATAAAAGTTTATCTGAGCTGCAAGTTCTTTACAAAGAAACGATTTCCCAGCTAGATTCTTGGTATCGTGATTTAAAACGCATGCCAACGGACATCCCTAAATCCATCCCCCTCACGGAACCAGCGATACCATGGGAGAAAGTCACCTCCAATGTGTCAAAAGAAACTTATATGGATATGGTTGAAAAGGCGAAAGAGTATATCCGTGCAGGAGATATATTTCAAGTCGTTCCTTCCCAGCGTTGGACATGGAATGATCATCCTTCACCCATGCATGTATATCGTGTGCTAAGACAAATCAATCCATCAACTTATATGTACTATCTCCAGATGAAAGACGAAACGGTGGTAGGAGCTTCTCCAGAATTATTGGTAAAAGTGATCGATGGTATTGCGAACACTCGTCCCATTGCCGGTTCTCGTCCGAGAGGACGTAATCACATGGAAGATGAACAGTTGATGATAGAGTTACTACAAGATCCTAAAGAGATTGCTGAGCATGTGATGTTAGTTGATTTAGGACGAAACGATTTAGGACGGATTTCTCATTATGGAACTGTTCAAGTGACAGAAAAGATGAAAATTGAGAAATATTCCCATATTATGCACATCGTATCCCATGTCATGGGTCGGCTAAAAGATGAATATCGTGCATCGGATGCAGTTCGAGCTTGTTTTCCAGCCGGAACAGTTTCTGGGGCACCTAAGATTCGAGCCATGGAGATTATTGCAGAATTAGAACCTGAACCAAGAGGGATTTATGCAGGGGCGATTGGCTATTTTAGCTATACAGGTAATGTGGATACGTGTATTGCTATTCGAACCATTTATTTCCGAGATAATAAGGCCTATATCCAAGCTGGTGGTGGCGTTGTATCGGGATCAGTGCCCGAAAATGAGTATATGGAATCGGTGAATAAAGCTACAGCGATGCTAAAAGCATTAGAAATGGCTTCACAAATGGAGAGAATGGAGAGTGAACAAGATGGTCCAAGAAAGGTTAGCCAAGGTTGTTGAGGGAAAAGACTTAACCCGTATCGAAGCGTTTGCATTAATGGATGCGATGATGAAAGGTAAATTAAGCTCTTCGCAAATGGCGGCTTTGTTAACAGCATTGAAGATCAAAAGAGAATCAAGAGAGGAATTGGTTGGATTTGCTAAGGCAATGCAGGAGCATGCAACAACGCTTCCATCTGTATTTCCAGATACGGTAGATACTTGTGGAACCGGTGGAGATGGAAAATATACGTTTAATATCTCAACGGCTGCTGCCCTCATAGCTACTGCGGCAGGTGTTTCGATTGCGAAACATGGTAATCGTTCGGTTTCTAGTAAAAGTGGCAGTGCGGATGTATTGGAGCAATTAGGGATCAATATCTATATGTCTACAGATGAAGCTTATCAATTGCTTTCTGAAACAGGATTCTGCTTTTTATTTGCTCCCCTCTTTCATGAATCAATGAAGCATGTGATGCCTACGCGTAAAGAACTAGGTTTTCGAACCTGTTTTAACTTGCTAGGTCCCTTGGTTAACCCCTTTCAAGTCAAAGTCCAGTTGGTAGGTGTATATGATCTTGAATTGACCGAGGTAGTCGCAGAGGTACTCAAGGAGATGGGGAGTGAAAGGGTATTAGTGGTATCGGGTCGAGATGGTTTAGATGAAATTTCGATTGCGGGTCCAACTCGCATCAGTGAACTTATCCAGGGTGAAATCAGCACATATGAAATTACACCTGAAGAGATCGGTCTTACAACACGTCCAGAGCCTGAGATTCATTCACGTGATGTAAAAGAAAGTGCTCGGCAGATTCATCGGATTTTAACAGGAGAAGGTGGGGATGCTCGAGAGATTGTCTTAGCGAATGCCGGAGCTGTCCTCTATGTATCAGGAAAGGCAAAAAGTTTAAAAGAAGGGGTTCAATTGGCAGCTGAAATGATTGACACAGGAAAAGCCAAACAAAAGTTACATGAAGTCATTCATTATTCTTGGGAGGTAAAAAAACATGCATATTCTTGATCGAATCGTCGAAGTGAAACAGCAAGAAGTGGCCCAGATTAGCTGGACTGAACAAGATTTTCAACAAGCAAAACAGCTCCCTCCCTGTATCTCATTAGCAAAAGCTTTGCAAGAATCGACGTCACTTGGAATTATTGCAGAGGTCAAGCCTGCATCCCCTAGTAAAGGTGTGATCAGGCAACAAGTTGATCCAGGCAAGATTGCACAAGGTTACGAGCGAGCGGGTGCTAAAGCCATTTCAGTATTAACAGATACCTCTTTTTTTAAAGCGAGTAATGAAAACTTAGTCAAAGTAAAACAGTCTGTCCAAATCCCTGTCTTACGTAAGGATTTTATTATTGATCCTAGTCAAATTTTGGAGAGTAAATATTTGGGTGCCGATGCCATTTTATTGATTGCAACCATTTTATCAGCGGATCAGCTGAACGAGTTTGTGAAAATAGCCCATCAACTACAAATGGAAGTATTGGTGGAAGTACACGAAGCGTCTGAGTTAGACAAAGCACTTGCTTGTGATGCGGATGTATTTGGTATCAATAATCGTGATCTTACTACTTTTACAGTAGATATCAAGCAAACAGAGAGAATTCTACAGATCGCTCAACCATTGATCCCAGTCATTAGTGAAAGTGGTGTTTTATCTCAGGAAGATGCACAAAAGATAGCGACAATGGGCGTAGATGGTGTCCTAATTGGCGAGTACTTTATGCGTCAACCTGACCCCGAAAAAGCCGTACAAGATATGGTAGGTGTACTCGGATGAGTCGGATTCAAATCAAATTATGCGGATTTCGCTGTGTAGAAGACGTTCAGAAGGTGAAGACGTTTCCAATTGATGCGATCGGCTTTATTTTAGTACCAGGACGCAAGCGGACAGTTCGAGAGGAAGAGTATCCAGAGTTATTAGCTGCAGTACCTTCATCCGTAAAAAAGGTAGGGGTGTTTCTAAACCCAACCCAATCAGAAATGGAAAAATGGTTTAAGATAGCACCCCTAGATATCGTACAACTACATGGAACAGAATCTCCTGAGTTCTGTAAATGGGTGAGAGATATATTTCATGTACAAATCATTAAAACTTTTCACATCCATAGTCATGAATGGGTTGATCCGATTACCGCTTATCAATCAAGCATTGACGTTGCCTTACTGGATCATGCACATGGCGGGACAGGCCAGACTTATGATTGGTCAGTAATCCCACCATACCAAAAGCGGTGTCAGGATTTACATATTCCACTATGGGTTGCTGGAGGATTAACATCAGAAAATGTTTTTTCTCTATTACAACAAGTTCATCCGAATGGAATTGATGTATCAAGTGGCATTGAGAGTGATGGTGTAAAGGATTTTAACAAAATTAAAACATTCATAGAAAGAGTGACGGAATATGAGCACATATGCCCATGATCGATTTGGGAAATTTGGTGGAAGATATGTTGCTGAAACATTGATGAATGCTGTATTGGAGTTAGAGCAAGCTTTTCTTGAAGCCATTCAGGATCCTTCTTTTCAGGAAGACTTACGGAAGCTATATGTTCATTATTCAGGTCGACCAACCCCACTTACTTTTGCTAAGCGACTGACGGAATATGCTGGTGGTGCTCAGATTTACTTAAAACGTGAGGATTTAAATCATACGGGAGCACATAAAATTAATAATACTTTGGGACAAGCTCTTTTAGCAAAACGGATGGGTAAAAAGAAACTCATTGCTGAAACAGGTGCGGGTCAGCATGGTGTAGCGACTGCTACTGTTGCGGCACTTTTAGACATGCAGTGTCACATTTATATGGGAGAAGAAGATATCAAGCGGCAACAGTTAAATGTCTTTCGAATGGAGCTTTTGGGAGCAAAAGTGATTCCTGTTACTACGGGTTCACGTACCTTAAAAGATGCGACCAATGAAGCTTTGCGACAATGGGTGGCACAAGTAGAAGATACATTTTATTTGATGGGCACAGTCACAGGACCACATCCTTATCCCCAAATGGTGAAGTATTTTCAGCGAATTATTGGTGATGAAGCGGAGGCTCAGTTGAAAGAACGGGTAGGACGACTTCCAAATGATGTAGTCGCTTGTGTCGGAGGCGGAAGTAATGCAATGGGCATCTTTACAGCTTTTCTCGAAGAGACAACGGTGAGGTTACATGGTGTAGAGGCAGGCGGCAAAGGTCTTCATACAGATGAGCATGCCGCTACTTTAAGTAAAGGAAGTCCCGGAGTGTTACATGGCACGTATACGTATGTGATCCAAGATGAATATGGACAAATCCAAGTTGCTCATTCGATTTCTGCTGGACTTGATTATCCTGGTGTAGGGCCTGAACATGCTTATCTCAAAGATAGCAAACGGGTGAAGTATACTGCGGTGACAGATAAAGAAGCTCTTGAAGCAGTATCCTTATTATGTCGTTATGAAGGGATTTTACCTGCGTTAGAATCGGCCCATGCAGTAGCAGAAGCCATCAAATTGGCTCGGAAGCGGACTAAAGAAGAGATTATATTGGTGTGTCTATCTGGCCGTGGTGATAAAGATGTAGAAACCATTCGAGCTTATAAAGGGGAGAAAAAATGATGAATCGATTAGCCTCTTCTTTTGAAGAAAATGCAAACCCACGAATAATTCCATTTATGATGACAGGTGATCCCCATTTAGAGGTTACGGTCGAATTGATTATAGAGTTAGGTCGAGCAGGTGTTACCGCAATTGAGCTGGGAGTTCCTTTTTCCGATCCGACTGCGGATGGTCCAGTTATTCAAGCAGCGAGTGAACGTGCATTACATCAACAGATAACTTGTTATGATGTCTTACAGGTAGGTAAAGCCGTGCGAGACCGTGGCTGTAATACCCCGCTTATCTTGTTTTCCTATCTGAATCCGCTTTTGCAATATGGTTTACAAAAGCTATTACAAGATGCAAGTGAAATCGGATTTGATGGATTGATTATTCCGGATTTACCGTATGAAGAAAGTTCAGAGATTCGTGAGCTTTGTATGCAATATGGTATACCTCTGATCTTATTTGTTGCCCCTACTACTAAACAAAGAATCGAACAAATTGTCAAAGAATCACAAGGATTTGTTTACTGCGTTTCTTCACTGGGAACGACTGGAATCCGTAGTCAGTTTGCTCCAGAAATTGCGAGTTTTTTACAAACAGTGAAAGAGAAAAGCCCTCTTCCTGTCGCAGTAGGATTTGGGGTTGCAACTCCTAAGCATGTTGCGTATTTTTCTCAGTATGTTGATGCCGTGATCGTTGGTAGTGCCTTGGTCCAATTAATCCATGAAAAGCGTGAGAGTTTGTTAGATTTAGATAAGCGCTCCTATGCCCTTCAAGACATAATAAAGTTTGTCAAAGAACTAAGAAAATAGTAAGATAAGAGATAAAAAACTGAGAGGAAAATGAGCAATGAAGCCAAAGACATCGATTGAAGGTCTTGCTGTTTATCAACCAGGAAAAAACCCAGAAGATGTAATGGAAGAGTTAGGTCTTAAACACATTATTAAGCTGTCTTCCAATGAAAATCCATATGGTTGCTCTTCTCAAGTTTTTACCGCTTTGCAAGATATGAAGGATCAGTTTCATCTATATCCTGATGGGGCTTCACTTAAACTAAAGGAGAAATTAGCAGAACACCTAGAAGTAGATTCACGCCGCCTTATTGTAGGGAATGGCTCCGATGAGATTATTCAAATGGTATGCCGTGCTTATTTGGAACCAGGAGCAGAAGCAGTGATCGCGGACTTATCTTTTTCACGTTATGAAACAGGTATACAGATTGAAGGCGCTACTCCGATCAAAGTCCCTCTTAAAGAGGGGACTCATGACTTAGAAGCGATGCTTCAAGCGATTACAGATCAGACTCGTATTGTGTTTGTTTGCAATCCGAACAATCCAACAGGAACGATCGTTCGTGAATCGGAATTAAGTGCTTTTCTCGATCAGATACCTGAGCATGTATTAGTTGTACTGGATGAAGCGTACTATGAATATGTGATGGACTCATCATATCCTGATTCCATTTCGCTTTTAGATTATAACCCACAGATCTTGATTTTACGTACATTCTCCAAAATCTATGGATTAGCAAGTTTGCGAGTGGGTTATGGGATTACTCATCCAGAAGTGATAGAGTCTCTCGAACGAGTAAGAGAACCATTTAATGTCAATGCTTTAGGGCAAGCAGCGGCGATCGCAGCATTGGAGGATCAAAGCTTCGTCACTTATTGTCGCTATCAAAATCGAAGAGGGATCGAGAAAATTACCAATAAACTAGAAGAGCTAGGATTGAAATATTTCCCAGCACATGGAAACTTTATTTTCTTTGATACGGGCATTCCAGCGGAAGAAGCATTTCAATTTTTACTCCATAGAGGTTTAATTATTCGGGCGGGCTTTGGTGAAACGGTACTTCGAGCAACAGTAGGTAAAGAAGATGAAAATCAGCAACTGGTTGAAGCATTAGAAGCTTTAATCAAGAGCAAGCGAGGGTTAGCAAGCAATGCGTGAGTGTGTAGCTATTTTAGGAATTGGACTTATCGGAGGTTCTTTAGCATTATGCTTAAAAGAACGAACGGATTGTAAAGTAGTAGGTTTTGATTTGTATGAGGAAGACTTGTTATTCGCTAAAGCTGGTGGAGCGATTGATGAGGGGTATACGGAGCTACTTCCTGCTGTGAAAGAGGCAGATTATATCATTATCGCACTGCCTGTTGAAAAAATTAAGCAAGCGATTAGTAGTTTAACTCAATTATCTCTTAAATCAAACGTGATTGTTACAGATGTAGGGAGCACAAAAGCGGAGATTGTAGATATTGGGCGAGAGTTAAATCGACAAGGAATTACCTTCATTGGTGGACATCCCATGGCCGGTTCGCATCGTTCAGGATTTAAGGCAGCACACTCACTTTTATTTGAAAATGCTTTTTATATACTCACCCCGCAAACTAGCACAACACCAGAGGCAGTTGAAAAGCTGAAACGGCTCATTCAGGAAGCTACTCAAGCACAAATCGTCTTGATGGATGCTGATGAGCATGACCGGGTGGTAGGAGCTATTAGTCATTTACCGCATATTATCGCTTCAGGGCTGGTCTATCAGATTGGGAAGTATAATGAAAATAATGGCTGGTTTCATCAGCTTGCTGCTGGAGGATTTCGTGATATAACACGAATTGCCTCTAGTCATCCAATCATGTGGAGAGATGTGCTATTAAGTAATGGACCGAAACTCGTGCAACTGATTGATGACTGGATTGAACAAATGGAAGAGTTTCGTGTTGCGATGCTAAACCGTGATGCAAAGAAGATTGAACATTTGTTTGATCGAGCTAGACGGCTTAGGGATCAATTACCTGATCGTAAAAAAGGGATGATCGCCCGTTTATATCAGTGTTATTTGGATATTCCTGACCGTCCAGGTATCATTGCTAAAATTGCGAGCTATTTGGCAGAAGATGAGATTAATATCAGTAATATTGGTGTTTTAGAAAATCGAGAAGATGCACCTGGTCTACTGCAGCTTACTTTTCGCCAAGAAGAAGATTATAGACGGGCCGTACAATGTTTGCGCCAAAGAGGGTATATTGTGTTTACTGATGAGGAAAAGGAAGAAAAAGAATTATTGTCTGTTCGGTGACAGGAGCTTCGATTTGCATCAAAATGGGTTTTATCAACAGTATATTTTCTATTTCTTGTTCCTCGACACGACTGGTTCGCCAAAGCTCATGGGCTCTATCACCATTAAATCGGAAAATTATAAAAGTTTATTGACTATTTTTGTTATTACCGTTTATAATATTGGGTACAGTATGCTTTCTCTCCACTCCTGTTCGTTTCCATCGTGAACCGTTCTTTGTAAGAACGGTTCTTTTTTTGTAACATGAGTCATAACCTCTGTTAAGGGAGGTTGTCCGATGGTTAGGCGGGAATATTTCTGGTTTGCATGTGAAGCATTTTTGGTACTTATGATGATTATTGTTTTGAAAATATGGGTTTTCCCCTTCTTTATTTCGATTTGGTACCCAACCGATGATGTATCCAGTCAAATGATGATGTGGACGGTATTAATCATATCAGTCATTACTTGTTTTATTTATCTAGGACTGGGCTCCTCAGCTAAGTATACCTATGGTTTCTCTTTTTTAAAAGCGGTCTGTCTTTTTATCATTTTTCACCTTCCTCTATTTATCCCACTTGCTTTTTTAGAGAAGATGAAAATAGACTGGTTACGTTTATTTGGAGATTTTCTATTCCTTTTTTCAGTAGGAGATTTCATTGCTTTTTCACTTGAATGGATGATATTGGTGTACTTTCTCTTTTTTCTAGCTGGTAGGAAGGTAGAGGTTCGTGATCAGAAAAAAACAAGAGCAAAACTCCAAAATCTGTTACACCAAAGGCAAGGAGAATGAATAAGGTAGAGTTTATAATCGAGTGATTACAGTAAGGTGTGGGAGTAAACCACCCTTTTTTATTATGGTTTTAAGTGAGAAAACGTGTTCAAATTGTTCCCTTTACATTCCCATTACTTTGTATCATCATATTATAATGGTGTGGATGGATAAGAATAATAAAATTTTTATAATCTAACTTATATCCACTTGAATATCGTCAAACATCATTAGCTGTATGAAGAAAATATACTTTTTAGTAACACCCGTTTTAATTACATCTATACTACTTTTTATTTGAAAGATAGATTTGTATTTTGGGAGAGAAAGATGGATGGAAATTCAAGAAAAGAAATCTACAGTAAATCAACAGGTCATTTTATCAGAGCCGAATCAAGTGGACGACCAGAAATATACAATAGCCTGTGAAATTGTACACCCAGCATATCAGGAGATTCTAAAGCAATTCATCAAGTCAGGAATTCCACTTCCTGAAATTGGATATGAATTCGTAGAAGGAGAAGAAGTGATCGCTGAAGCAGAATTTGCATGGGTCGAACCCAAGGTATGTGTACTAACACAAGAGCAATTGGAGTTTCAGGAAGAGCTTAAAAAGCGTGATTGGTTTATTTGGGACTTACATGCTTATTCTCAAGAGAATGATACGCCTGAACCACTGGAGTCTTTAAACTGGAATCGAGTTTGGAAGGAGATTTTAAAGCAACAGCAAGAAAAAGAGGCTTTAAAAATACAAGTAAACGTCCAATTACAAGAGGGAATATACCAACTGAAAGAATACAAAGATCGCTCTATTCATGTGGAAAAGATAAATCAAAGAGATCAGCCTCTACTGACCAGGTACATTCTCTTAAAAATCATCCAGCAGAAACATCTACAGATTTCTCTTTATGAGTTTTCACGGAGAAAAGAGACAAACCAATTGGGTAGAGAAGTGATAGCGAGATTAATAGAGTTAGACGAATTTTGATTGTTGCTAGTAAAATTAAACATATAGTTATGGCTCAAGCACCATAGAAGGAGGGAACAAGATGAGCCTTGTTGCGATTCAAGATACCTTTTTGGAAGCCTATGCTGAATTGCCCAAATCAGTACAGCAGTTGGTACAAAAAAATATTCGTTTATTACGTGAACAAAAAGAAAACGAATTAAAAATGGAACGATATAAGGACGCCATCGACTCAAAAGTATTTCTGATTCGTACAGGCCCCCATCATAGTATGGTTGTTGTTCGGCCTGAAGAAGAAAAAGCCACCTTGCTAGCTTGGGTGGATCGCGATGAATCCGCTTATCTCTGGGCAAAACGGAAGCGTTTTGTCATCAACCAATACACTGGTTCGTTACAAATGTGGACGGACGTTGAGGTCAAGGGAGAGATTAGTGAGCAGCCTAACTTATTTGCGGATTATACCGATGATCAGTTATTGCGCTTAGGGATTCCTGACAACCAGCTTCCCCTTTTACGGAGTATAACGACGGAGCAGGAATTTCGTAAGTATAAGCGAGACTTACCACTGGAAGCTTTTGAAAATTTAGCGAGGTTACTAAATGGAACACCTTTTGAGATCGTAGTGGAGAGTGTTCAAGAATATAAGAAGCCAGAAGAACACCTCTCGTATGAAGCGGCCATGAAGAGTGCGTATGCTAGCCGCCGTATTGTAGTGATTACGAATGATAAGGATTTAAATCCTATTCTAGATAAGCCTCTGGAATGGTGGCGTATTTTTTTACATCCTGATCAAAGAGAATTAGTAGAAAAAGATTATAAAGGTCCAGTTCGTGTCTTAGGGGGAGCTGGAACGGGAAAAACGGTTGTTGTTATGCATCGAGCACATCACTTAGTACAAAATAAGCTGAAATCAACCGAACGAATTCTTGTGACCACTTATACCAAAATATTAGCCAATAACATTCGCGAGGTTCTGGCGACGATGTGTAGTGAAGAAGAGATGGAACATATTGATATTCGCCCTATCGATGATCTGGCCAAAGAGATTGTTGAAAAGGCATATAAAAACCAGGCTCGGATTGTGGATAAAGATGATGTAAAAGTCAACGCCATTTGGAAGGAAGCAATAAAAGAATTTGGTTGGGAACCAGAAGATTTATACTTTCTAAAAAACGAATATCATTGGGTGATTCAACAAGGTGGAGCAGAATCATGGCAGGAATATTTAAATACAGCAAGAGCTGGACGGAAGAAGCGAATCACGAGAGAGTTACGAAAGAAGATTTGGGACACTGCGATGTGGTTCCGACAAAAGATGGAGGAAAAGGATTTATTTGAATATATTGATATTCTACGAAAGGCACGCAATTGGCTTCATGAAAATCCGGATCGCTATACATATACTTACCGCTTTGCTTTGATTGATGAGGCACAAGACTTTCACCCAGAAGCGTTTAAAATGATTCGAGCTTTGGTACCAGAAGGAGATAATGACCTATTTATCGTAGGGGATGCACATCAACGCATTTATTCACGAAAACTCGTCTTAAGTAAATGTGGCATACATGTTCGTGGTCGTTCGAAACGATTAACTGTCAACTACCGTACTACAGAAGAAATTCGGGAAAAAGCGATCGATATTATTAACTATACAGTAGATGATTTGGAAAAAGGAATTGATACAGGTATAGATACTTCCCTTTTATCTGGGACGAAACCTGAGATTCGAAACTTTGTCGATGCACAAGCAGAGAGAGAATTCGTTATCCAAAAAGTGAAAGAGTTATTAAGCGATGAAATTAAGCCCAATGAAATAGCGATTCTCGCTCGATTTGATCATACAGTGGATCGTTATCTAAAAGAATTTGAAGAGCAACGAATCCAGGCACAAAAGCTTTCAGCAAGTATGAAATCCGATCAGCCGAAAATCTACTGTGGAACGATGCATAATAGTAAAGGACTTGAATTTAAGATTGTCTTCTTAGTCGAAGCAAATGAAGAGATGATTCCCCCCGAATGGGAGCTCGAATCTTTAGAAGATGAAGACGATAAAACGGAACTGATGAAGCTAGAGCGATCTTTACTCTATGTAGCGATGACCCGGGCACGTGATAAAGTTTATATTACTTCCTTTGGCGCTCTTACGAAGTTTCTACAAGAAAATCCAAAAGATGATAAAGAAACCGATCAGCCAAAAAAGGTACAAACGAAGGAATCGATCATCTTATCTGAATCAGAAATAGAAGAATTGATCCATCAAGTCTTATCCTGTTCTCCCGATTTTTTTGAGAAACTCGTTATTCAACTGCTTAGTAAGATGGGCTATGGTGGATCAGTGCCAGACTCTGCCTTTGTGGTCGGAGGTACAGGAGATGAAGGTATTGATGGAATTATTCTCGAAGATCCATTAGGTTTGCATAAAATCTATGTCCAAGCAAAACGATGGAAAAATAGTGTTGGTAGACCAGAAATTCAAAAATTTGCAGGAGCTTTGATCGGTAAAAATGCGGAAAAAGGTGTATTTATTACAACTTCGCGTTTTACCATTCCTGCCAAGAAATATGCAGAGCAGATTCCACAAAATATGGTTTTGATCGATGGAACCGAGTTAGCTAAGCTACTAAACAAATATAATATGAAGATTGCTGAAATCCATCAATAAACAGGAGGATAAGTTTCAAATTGACACTCCCACAGTTGAAGCCAGCAATTACTGTAAGAAATGGTAGAGTAGGATAACTGCATAAATCGATATAAGAAGCCTTTCTTCTATTCCTATCTTTGCATATATCCAAGAAAACGTTCTCTATAAGCTAACATCCCCATAAGGGATGTTTCAGACTGTAGATAAACCCCTTCTGAAAAACGAATTCAGAAGGGGTTTACTAATTAATTGATAAAAAAATCGACGAAGGCGATGGTTTTTCCATCGCCAATTGGCGAGTTTCTTTAAATTCATGGCAGCGAAAAGTAGCATCGCCTGCATTTGAACTCGGCGCTTCCCACGAAGCGTTGTCCAACGCATACCATGCTTTTCTTTCATATCTGCAAAAACTCTTTCAATCGTTTCTTTTCGTTTACTA
>NZ_KZ845669.1 GCF_003313465.1 Thermoflavimicrobium daqui | reverse complement strand
TCACCAACAAGCTAATGCGCCGCGGGCCCATCCCTAAGTGGTCGAAACCTTTTACGATTCGCTCATGCGAGCGAAAAGATTATCTGGTATTAGCCCCGGTTTCCCGGAGTTATCCCAGTCTTAGGGGCAAGTTGCCCACGTGTTACTCACCCGTTCGCCGCTAGGAGTTTTCCCGAAGGAAAACTCCCCGCTCGACTTGCATGTATTAGGCACGCCGCCAGCGTTCATCCTGAGCCAGGATCAAACTCTCAAAAAAGTTCTTAGCGATAGCTTAGTACTTCTTGTCCCGGAATCTACGATTCTGGGGCTACCGCTACTAGTTTGATTGCTCATCAGAATTAACGAGTCATGTTTCACTCTTTAGTTTTCAAGGAACACTTTTAAAATTAATTATTATTAATGACAACCGTTATTATAACATAATAACCAAATCACATCAACACTTTTTTATCGTCTTCAATATATTGCTTCGATGCGACGTTTATTAATATACCATGTTTAAAATATCATTACAAGAGGAATTTTAAAGTTATTTATTTCCATATTTAGATCTTGCATCTCCTAGCAATGGTGGGAATTAGTAATAATCGTCTCACCTATTCTAAAAAGAACAGGTAAGACGATTCTCATCCATCTTATACTCCATTTTTATAGATGATAAGTTTGACCATTAATGTCATAGGTTGCGGACAAATCAGCTTGCAGTGATTGAGCAACTGAACAATATTTTTCTACGGATAACTTTACAGCACGATGCACTTGTTCTTTAGGTAAGTCACCCGTTAAGCGATAGTGCATATGTACTTTTGTAAATCGCTTAGGATAGTCTTCTGCTCTTTCACCACTAACTTCCATCGAAAACGCTTCAACATTCAAACGCATTTTATTTAAAATAAGGACAATATCAATCCCGGAACAAGAGCCAACTGCTGAAAGTAAAGCTTCTGTTGGTCTAGGGCCTGTATTTTCCCCACCTATATCTGGTGCAGCATCTAGAGAGAATGTATGTCCAGAAGGGGTACTCGTTTCGAACTGCATCTTACCTTTCCACTGAATGTCTACTTTCATAAATATATCCTTCCTTTTATCAAGTTATCGACGATACGATTAATGCTGATTCAATGATCGCCGCAAATAAAAGCAACACAATAATCCCAATACAATAAGCAGGTAACCTCTTCAATAACGCTTTCCACTCCATTATACTCTTTTCCCGCTGATTACGTAAAAAGCTTGTAAATGTACGAAAAACACTTAACCCTAATCGTAAACCCATCGCTACAGCTAAGATAAAAGCAGGTAACTCCAAGATTCCATGGGGTAAAATATACTTTACAAAAATCGTCAATGGGTCCTGTCCAGTTTTCAGAGCAGCTTGATTTAATGTAATACCTAAGAGGACACCATTTGTAATAACTCCTATAAATGGAAGAAAGCCAAAGAGCAATCCCGAAGCCAACATGATGAAACTTGCTTGAATGTTATTTAGAAAGAGAGTTATGAACACCTGACTAAACTGTGGATTCTGTTTTGTATTTTTTACAATCTCTAAGATCTGTTGATAAGCTGGACTACTTACCAAAGTCTTTATTAAAGTATCTGCATTGAAGTAGCTATAAATTGCACTTACCAAGAAAATAAGTGCTGCAATAAAAATCATCTGTCTTTCTGCTTGCACTGCTTGCCAAAAACGCCTCATCAAATCCCACCTTTGTGAAAGTCATTCATAACACTCGTCCATATGCATACATTTTATTAGGGGACAGGTTTAAATATGGAGGTCTGTTAGTCCACAAGAAAATTTAAGTTTACAAAGGCGATTCATATAAACATTTCTGCATGACAGTCATCGAATCGCTAGCTCCTTTAAAAATTCAATTTAGAGATCTGGAGGTAAATTTATGAGCTTTTTTTGGGTTTTATCAGGAAAACGCCTAAAAAAAATCGCACTTATTGTCATCGCATTCCTTTTTGCCACAGGTATTTATTATGCTGAAAATAATGATATCCAAGTTTTTTATCCACTATCCAAAGATCCCTCGGCTATTTATAGTGTGAAGACAGATAAAAAACAAGTTGCCCTTACTTTTGACATTAGCTGGGGAGAGGAACGTACTGGACCCATCTTAGATGTATTGCAGCAAAAAGGATTAAAAAAAGCCACCTTCTTCTTATCTTCGCCTTGGGCTGAGACACATCCCGACCTTGTGAAACGTATTGTAGATATGAAATATGAAATTGGTAGTCATGGTCATAGACATGACAATTATAGTTCCTATACAGAAGAACAAATTCGTACACAAATTCAAAAAGCAGATACCATTTTGACCAAATTAACTGGGAAAAAGCCAAATCTCATCCGATTCCCAAATGGTGATTTTGATAAACGTGTTCTTCGTATTTCCGACCAAATGGGATATAAAACAATCCAATGGGATACAGACTCCTTGGATTGGAAAAACCCAGGTGTAGACAAAATTATTAAACGAGTAACTAGTAAAGTACACCCTGGCGATATCATTTTAATGCATGCTAGCGATTCCTGCCGACAAACACATGAAGCACTCCCAGTCATTATCGACCAATTACGTGCCCAAGGTTATGAATTTGTTACCGTTTCTGATTTGATCGCCGGTTCAAATGTAAAAATGGACCCAGTTGAATAGCCATGGTTCTTCTATTCATTATAAACAAAGGTGATTCTTAAGACGAATCACCTTTGTTTTTTTATTTCTTTTTCTTCTTTTTCTTTTTACCTTTCTTTTTAGGAGAATTAATTACTTTATCCGTTTGTTCAGTTTTATTTTCTACTTTCCCTTTTTCCTGCTCTTCATTCTTTTTTGTTTCTGCTGGTACTGTCTGTATAGATGGACGCTTTTTTATCCAACGATGTAAGTTTAAAATTTGCCAAGCATTACAGCTTAATAATGTTAGCACCGTATAAAAAAGATGGGCTAACGGAACTTCTCCTCCTTTTGGTTTAATTGAAGGGATTGCTTCCAAAGTTGTAGCTGCAATCATAAAAAATAAGGCTGGGATAAAAGCTGTAGGTTGCGTCCATTTTACTTTAACTCGTGCTACAATCCACGCTATAACAGCAATCAACAAAGGAACCAGTAAGTGAAGATATAAATCCTTCCCTACAAATTTAGATACAAAAAGATAAGTTAAGCTACCAAGAACAAGTAAAATTAAAAGAACTTGGATAACCTGAAATAAAAGAGCATTACGTACAAAACCGGCACCGAGCCAGTTAAAAATTAGGTAAGAAAAGAAGCCTAATACCGCAACAGAGGCAAACATTGTACCAGTTAAAAGGAGCTTGGTTACATTTCCTAAATGGATATCGGTTATTAGACTAATTGTGCCACCTAAAACAATGCCTAAGATTCCTCCAAGAAGTAAAGTTGAAAAAAACCACCAAACCAATTTTTTTAATGTCATATGCTTTCAACGCTCCTGTTTCATTCACTTCTCTGATTTTAACAAAATCCACTTAAGGTTGACTAGTCAAGCATAAAGAGATAAATAACTTCTCATATTAACAAATAGTAACCTGCAAAACGGAGGTCCGATGACCATGTACCGTAAGTACTTTCTTTTTGTACTTATCCTTATCTTTTCATTAACTTCTTGTAGTTCACCAAGCCCAGAAGCAGGGACAACACCTGATTATCAAAAAACCAAAGAAATGGTACTGGACCTCATTCGTACTTCAGAAGGGAAAAAAGCCTTAAAGGATTTAATGAGTGATCCAGAGTTTAAGCAAGCCATTATTGTTTCAAATCAAGAACTAGAAGAAACCATATCCAAATCCCTTACTAACCAACACACAAAAAAAGAATGGGAAAAGCTCTTATCTAAGCCAAAAGTTGCCGATAATCTAGCCAAAGCAACTGAGAAGCAGCAAAAAGAATTGGTAAAGATCTTGCTTAAAGACCCTGAGTATCAAAAACTTCTTTTAGATATTATGAAAGATCCGGCGTTTTCTAAGCAAGTGATCCAACTACTAAAAAGCCAAGAATTTCGTAAGGAAACCATGAAAGTTATGGAAGAAGCCATTCAAATTCCTAGTTTCCAAGAAAAGTTAAAAAAATTATTTCAACAAGGTGGCCAAAAAGGGGGCGAAGGTGGTGGTGGTGGTGCCGGTGGCGCTGGTGGCGGCGGTGGCGGCGGTGGCGCTACTGGTGGCGGTGGTGGTTAATCCCATCACAGAAAAAAAGGTATCTGGAAGTATCCAGATACCTTTTTATAAGAAAGAAATTATTATTTTCCAGTGTTAGCAATGACTTTCTGGGCTAATTTTTGGTATATACTACCGATTGGATGCTGTTCATTATAAATCGATGGAGAGTAATTTGGATCTTGGATATCTTTTTCTTCGGGTGCTCCTAGCGGAATTTGGGCTAATAACTCTACATTTAACGCTTGAGCTAGCTTCTGGCCACCTCCGCGTCCAAACACATATTCTTTTTCTCCAAGTCTATTTTCATACCAAGACATATTTTCAACAACACCAATTAGATCATGTTTCGTATGAATCGCCATTGCACCAGCACGGGCCGCTACAAAAGCAGCAGTTGCATGTGGAGTCGTTACGATAATTTCTTTACTTTGTGGTATTAACTGGTGCACATCTAAAGCAACATCTCCAGTACCTGGTGGGAGATCCAACAATAGATAATCTAAGTCTCCCCAATGTACTTCACTAAAGAAGTTACGTAACATTTTTCCTAACATGGGTCCCCGCCAAACAACAGGTGCATTATCTTCTACAAAGAACCCCATCGACATAACTTTTACTCCAAAGCGATTAACCGGAATGATTGTACGGTCGATAACAACAGGGCGTTGCTCAATTCCCATCATATCTGGAACACTAAAACCATAGATATCTGCATCAATAATCCCTACCTGTTTTCCTTCACGTGCTAAAGCCACTGCTAGGTTAACTGATACAGTTGATTTTCCAACGCCACCTTTTCCACTCGCAATTGCAATAAACTCAGTCTTAGATTCCGATGAAAGAAGAGGAGAAATAGACGAAACTCCAGAATTCACTTTTGTTTGGTCTGTTTGTCGTTCATTACGTAATTGTGCAGCAAGTGCAGCTCTTTCCTCATCTGTCATCGCTCCAAAGCGAACATGAACTTCCTTTGCACCTAAATTGCGAATGGCTTCTTCTACATCTTCTTGAATTTTGAGCTTCAATGGACAACCTTGAACTGTAAGAATAACATCCAATGAAACGCTCAATCCATCTATCTGGATATTTCGAATCATATTTAGCTCAACTAGGCTCTTATTGAGCTCAGGATCCTTCACATTGCTTAATACTTCTAGTATTTTTTCTTTTGTAATCATTGACGAGAACACCTCGATGATAAATTCAAATTTATGCATCTTATTATAACGCAAATTCCAACGCTTTTTTACCTGAATAATAATCCAAAATTCCATAGTAAATCGCAGCAGCTATTTTTTCTTGATATGAACTAGTAGATAAAAGCATAGCTTCTTGATGATTAGATAGAAATCCTGCTTCAACTAAAGCAGTAGGGACTGGTGATTGTTTCAACACAAAAACATTATGAATAGGCTTGGGAACACGTGTTGTATTCCCTAAATATTTGATAAGACTCGACTGTATAAAGGTAGCTAACTTTTTATTTTCATCACGTACTGGATAATAAAAAGTTTGTGCTCCATTCCAAACTGCAGAAGGATAAGCGTTCAAATGAATACTAATAAATGTATCTGGTTTGATTTTTTTTACCAACTGAATTCGTCGAATCAAATCTTGGGTCTTTCGTTTACTTAGACGATTTGTTTCTGAGTCAGCTAAATCCATATCCTTTTCTCGTGTCATCACAACTTTAGCTCCACTTTGAACTAGATAGTCTCTTAAATAGCTACTAATCTTCAATGTAATTTCCTTCTCAATAATTCCGTATTTACTAACGGCTCCGCCATCTGGGCCACCATGTCCAGGATCGATAACAATAACCTTACCAATTAGTGGTATTTTGTTTGCACTCCATACTGGTTGAGCCATCTCCACATATGTAAATAAAGCGATACTGATTCCAAATATCACCCAACTTATATACCGTAATAACTTGTAACCAAACGTAACTTGCATATTTTGTCCCCTCACTCAACTCTTTTTCCTCTTTAGTATGCTCAGATAGTAAATATATATGGGACAAGTTTAAAAGTAATGAAGGCTTTTTACTTATTCAGATGGATATGATAATATTTCACCCCTACTTATAGTAGATGAGGGTATTTTCAGCGAAAAATAATAAAAATACAGCTTTAAGAAATTTTTAATACATGTTTTATTCATTGCGCTAACCAAACACAATAAAGCAACGAGCAGAGTATACTTTATATTTTCTTTAAAAATATATTATATTTATACATAAAATTAGATAATTATTACCAAAAATTATATTTTATGTTGATAAATGTATATATATTATACTAAAATAAAATCATTAGATTACGAGAAAAGACCGAGAAAGCGCTTTCTAGCATAGGTTTATGTAATAAGTGAGTGAGACCAAACGATGTGGCAACCTACAATCACTATTATAAATATAGAGTCCTGTATTTATAAAGAATGATATAAAATAAAAAGCCATCATTCGCTACTCACTTTTCAAGACAGTAAGGAGGCTGACCAATGGAAGAGCAACAACTTAAGCGATCCTTAAAGCCAAGACATATCTCAATGATTGCATTAGGTGGCGTGATTGGAACCGGATTTTTTTTAGGAACAAGCCAGATTATCCATCAAGCAGGACCTGGTGGAGCCATCTTATCATTTACTGTTGGTGGTTTGGTTATGTTTTTAATCATGCTTTGTTTGGGAGAATTAGCAGTAGCTATGCCGGTATCTGGTTCTTTTCAAAGGTATGCGAGTATGTTTATTGGCCCAGCCACTGGATTTATGGTTGGGATCATGTATTGGTTAAATTGGGTTGCAACTATTTCTCTCGACATTACTTCTATGTCTGAACTAATGAAACGGTGGTTTCCTCATTCCTCATCATGGATATGGATTATTACTTTCTCAGTCTTAATTTTTATCATTAATGCACTTTCAACACGTAGTTATGGTGAAAGTGAGTTTTGGCTAGCAGGAATTAAAGTTGTCACGATTGTTCTATTTATTATTTTAGGAGGAGCAGCACTATTTGGACTTATCTCTATGAAAGATCAATCCGCTCCAATGTTTTCTAATTATATGAATCATGGCGGCTTATTCCCAAATGGTCTATCTGCTGTTTTTCTAACTATGATTGCAGTGAACTTCTCATTTCAGGGTACAGAAATCGTTGGTATTGCGGCTGGAGAAAGTGATCAACCTGAAAAATCAATTCCACGTGCTATTCGACAAACAGCTTGGCGTACAGTCCTTTTCTTTGTTCTTGGAATTACAATTCTCGCTGGGCTGATCCCTTGGACTGAAGCAGGAAAAGTAGAAAGCCCTTTCGTAGTAGTATTTGATAAAATTGGGATTCCTTATGCTGCTGATATTATGAACTTTGTTATTATCACAGCCCTTTTCTCAGCAGCTAATTCTGGTTTATATTCATCTACCCGAATGATTTGGTCTTTAGCTCAAGAAAAACTAGTAAGTCCTCGCCTAGGTAAAGTAAATCAACGGGGTGTACCATTTACAGCACTTGCTTTTACTTTTGCAATCTCGATTTTAGGCTTACTTACCAACCTCGTCTCTCCTGAAAAGGCATTTGCTTGGTTATTAAATGCAGCTGCTTTAGCAGCACTAGTAGGTTGGATTTCTATCCCACTTTCTCAATTTTTCTTTCGGAAACAATATCTTTCTGAAGGCGGAAAAATTGAAGAATTGAAGTTCCATACACCATTTTATCCTGTAGTACCTATTCTAGCTTTTGGTTTCAACTTCATTGTTTTGATTAGTTTGATCTTTATTCCTGAGCAGCAACCCGTATTTATTGGCGGTAGTATCGCAATTGTATTATGTTATCTATACTATTTTATCTTTATAAGAAAGCGTATCGACAGATCTGTCTACAATAGTAAGAACATCCATAAAAAAGCTCATCGATAATAGCTACTTCAGTATTCCTGTTATATTTATCAAACGTACTTTCAAATAGATGGAGGTCATTTATGGAAAATCAACAGTTAAAACGTACTCTTAAACCAAGACATTTATTTATGATTGCGTTAGGAGGCGTTGTTGGAACAGGTTTCTTCCTAGGAACTAGTCAAACCTTAAATCAGGCTGGACCTGGTGGGGCGCTTTTAGCCTATACTTTTGGTGGTCTGGTTATGTTTATGATTATGCTTTGTTTAGGTGAGCTTGCTGTAAGCATGCCAGTATCTGGATCTTTCCAAGCTTATGCTAGTAAATATATCGGTCCAGGAACTGGATTTACCGTAGGAATGATGTATTGGTTTAGTTGGCCACCAACAATAGCTCTGGATATTACTTCAATTTCAGAAATGATGAAACGATGGTTCCCACATACTCCATCATGGATTTGGATTGTACTTTTTGCCTCTTTACTCTTTATCATTAATGCTGTTTCGGCTCGAAGTTTTGGTGAAAGTGAGTTCTGGTTCTCCAGTATCAAAGTGATTACCATTATTCTCTTTATTATCTTAGGGCTAGGAGCTTTATTTGGACTAATTCCAATGAAAGGGTATACAGAAGCACCCATGTTATCCAACTACACAGCTCATGGTGGTTTCTTCCCACATGGAATTGCTGCCATTCTCCTAACGATGATTACGGTTAACTTTTCTTTCCAAGGTACAGAAATGGTTGGCATTGCTGCCGGAGAAAGTAGTGAACCCGAAAAGACCATACCACGTGCCATTCGTCAAACAGCTTGGCGTACTGTTATTTTCTTTGTTTTAGCCATTGCTATATTAGCAGGTTTAATGCCATGGACCGAAGCCGGAAAAGTCGAAAGTCCTTTTGTTTGGGTTTTTGATCGAATTGGTATTCCTTATGCAGCAGATATTATGAACTTTGTTATTATAACCGCACTATTCTCTGCGGCAAATGCTGGACTATACTCATCAACTCGTATTATTTGGTCAATGTCAAAAGAAGGACTCGTTAGTTCTGCACTTAGTAAAGTAAATAAACGTGGAGTCCCTATCGTTTCTCTGATCTTCACATTCTTTTTCTCGATTATCGCATTACTTACCAATCTATATTCACCGGAAAAAGCATTTAATTGGCTGATTAATGCAGCTGGAATGGGAGCTATTATCGGTTGGATGTCCATTCCACTATCGCTTCTTTTCTTTAGAAAACGTTATTTAGCTCAAGGAAACAAACTTGAGGATTTGAAATTCCGTACACCGCTTTATCCATTCTTACCAATTGTAGCCTTTATACTAAACCTTATCTTCCTTTTTAGCCTTCTCTTAGTAGAGGATTTAAAAGTAATTTTCTATGGTGGTAGTGTAGTGGTCATATTATGTTATATTTACTACTTCCTATTCCTACGAAAAAAGAAAAATCGAGTTGGTAACTTATAAAGAGTAAGTTAATCCAAAGGTAAGTACAAATCTACTTGTGCTTACCTTTTTTAATTCCTATCCATTTTTATTATTATCAATAAACGCAAACAATTAAATTGCCAATGAATTAAGTGATCGAAACAAAATGAAAAGATCCAGCAATGGATGAAATGGACTTTAGCTACTATTTATGGTGAGGACAACTGCCTTAAGCATTTTTGTAGCTTATGATTACTGATTAATCAAAGAAAAAAAACCCTTAGTCAACTGATAAACTAAGGGCTTTTTTGGTCTCTCTATTATTATATTATCACTACAAATATGCCTATTTATAAACATAAATCCTCTCCTAGCAAGGAAAAAAGTAGTCTTTTTAGTAAATCATAATTACTCCTAAGGTTGATAGTTTACTACTTACAAATACTGAATGCCCATCTTTAAATTGTATACAAATATTTTATAAAAGGAGAAAGAGTTTATAAACTCTTGTTACACAGATTGGATAGATGATGGTAAAGTGACAAGGAGTCGTTAAAAACCTCTGCTAACGGATATTTAATTTAAGTGCTACTTTAATTCCTTGAATAAACCAACCTTGAAATATATCCTCAAATAAAAAATATATACTTTGACTGTTCCATTCTTCCATCCAATAAAATATTGCGAAATCATTGATTGTCTCTTGAATCAATTCCTCACCAAGTTTTTTATAAAAATGTAAGTAAACCGTATTCCAATCTACTTCTTGTGATAAACCTCGTTTCAAAGACAGTGCCTTTTTAGCCTCGACCATTCCTACCGCATAAGCCTCAAAAATTAAACGGTAAGCCATTTCTAATAAGATAATCCGTTTTTGATCAGAGAGTGAACGGATAATAGGCTCTAAAGCTTCATTACGAAAGCTTTCTACTTCATCCCAAGGAAAGGTACGCAGAGCCTCTACACGCAACTTTTCTTTCCGCTCACTATACTTCTGTTCAAAATCGATAATTTCTCCACTCATAACAGCTTCTCCTTTGGTGTAATCACTTTCTAAATACCATTGTAGACAATTTTATTTAAAGCATACTTGAAAAATAGAAAAAGAAAAAACCCTCGGCCAGCGAGGGTTGGTAAATGAGTATGCAAGTCGTTAACGCTTAGAGAACTGAGGAGCGCGACGAGCTGCTTTAAGACCATATTTTTTACGTTCTTTCATCCGTGGGTCACGGGTTAAGAAGCCTGCTTTTTTGAGAACAGGACGAAGCTCAGGATTTACTTTTAAAAGAGCGCGAGCGATACCATGACGAATTGCACCTGCTTGTCCGGTAAAGCCTCCACCATGAACATTAATTAATACATCATAGCGACCTAACGTATCCGTTAATACTAATGGCTGACGTACAATTGCTTTTAAAGTTTCAAGACCAAAAAACTCATCCAAATTGCGACCATTTACTACAATCCGGCCATCTCCGGCAACCAGACGCACACGCGCAACGGATTCCTTACGGCGACCGGTTCCATAAAACTGAACTTGTGCCACGTTTCAAAACCTCCTTTAATTATCCGCGCAGTTCTAACTCAACAGGTTGTTGAGCTTGATGTGGATGTTCAGAACCAGCATATACTTTTAATTTCTTTAATTGTTGACGACCTAAGCTATTTTTAGGCAACATACCTCTAACAGCTAATTCAATCATACGATCAGGACGTGTTGCACGTAGATCTCCAGCTGAAATGGATTTTAATCCACCTGGATAACCGGAGTGACGATAATAGAATTTATCGTTTAACTTTTTACCAGTTAATTCAACTTGCGAAGCATTAATCACAATAACGAAGTCACCAGTATCCACATGTGGAGTAAATTGTGGTTTATGTTTTCCACGAAGAATTTTTGCTACTTCAGATGCTAAACGACCTAAGGTTTTCCCTTTAGCATCAACCACATACCATTTCCGTTCTACTTCAAGCGGTTTTGCCATATATGTGGTACGCATGTAGTTCCCTCCTCTATCAATAAACGGAAGTATTCCGTATATGATTATTAAGATTGATGATATTGCGCCGAACATGTTTCCACCGGGGCAAGGTGTGGAAAATACCAAAAGTAATCATATCCTAAATTAGCCGTGATGTCAATTTTATTTCCACTACTTACAAGAAAAATGTGTTGCCGAATCTTGCCAAGGGACATATCCAACTTGCAAGAGAATCAGACCTTCTGGTGGAAAAGTAGGTCCAGCTTTCGTACGATCTTTCGCAGCTAAAATCTGAACAATCTCTTGTGCTGAACGTATTCCTCTTCCTACCTCGTATAAAGTTCCAGCAATAATACGAACCATATTATATAAAAAACCATTACCTGTAACTTCAATCAATATACTATTAGACTCTTTAAGGATCTGGCAATCATAAATAGTCCGCACGCGATCCTCAATGACTGTCTTTGCAGAACAAAAAGAGGTAAAGTCATATGTGCCTAGTAAAAGTTGTCCAGCTTCTTGCATTGCCTTTGTATCAAGTACAAATGGACGATGTGTATAAAAACGCCGCATAAATATATGTGGGATCCTACTTGTCTCGATTTGATACCGATAAGTTTTCCAGTAGGCACTTTTACGAGCATGAAAATCGCAAGGTACCTCCTCACAAGATTGAACCACGATATCACGAGGTAGAAGGCGACGTAGTATATACAAGTACTTATCAACCGGAATCGGACTATTGGTTGAAAAATGACAAACCTGTCCTAAAGCATGTACACCTGCATCGGTTCGTCCAGAACCATAAATCTGTATTTCTTCCCCAGTCAACTGACTCAAAACTTTTTCCAAAGTTCCTTGAATCGTTCGCTTATCCGGCTGGCGTTGAAAACCCGAAAAGTCGGTTCCATCATATGCAATTACCAGCTTGATCTTCTTCACTTCTACTACCCCTATTCTCTTAAAAGACAAATCCCCAGCACAAGGAAGGCAAAAATAATAACAAGTCCGAGATCTTTGGTTGAAAAATGAAGTTCTCGAAGTTTAGTTCGATTGATTCCACCACGATAGCATCTCGCTTCCATGGCTAATGCCAAGTCTTCAGCACGTCGAAATGCAGAAATAAATAAAGGAATGAGGACAGGAATATAGCTCTTGACTCTACGGAATATGTGACCACTTTCAAAGTCAGCCCCACGAGCCATTTGTGCCTTCTTAATTTTTTCTGTTTCATCCCAAATTGTAGGAATAAATCGAAGTGCGATGGACATCATCAACGCAAACTCATGTGCAGGTAAGCCAAAGCGAGTAAAAGGATGTAGCATATTTTCTAAACCATCTGTTAAATCCATAGGAGAAGTCGTAAATGTAAGCAGTGAGGCTGTCAAAACGAGTAGAATTAAACGTAAAGAAATAAAGACAGCTTGTCTTACACCTTCTTCATAAATCGTTAGAAAAGAAAAATGAAATAAAACTTGCCCACCCTTTGTTAAAAATAAATGAAATAAGATCATAACCAAAATGAGAAAAAGGATAGGTTTTAATGAAGCGGAAAAAATTCGAAGTGGAATCTGTGATAAATAAATAGTACAAGCTGAAAAAAACAATAGAAGACCATAAGAAGCTATATTGTTAGCAAAAAAAACTAAAATCATATAAGCAAAAACAAAAGCTAGTTTTGCTCTGGGATCTAGCTGATGTATCAGTGAACGGCCAGGGACATACTGTCCAATCACCAACTGGTTCACAAGCTCACGACCTTCTTCAATCGCTCAATTAAATGATTCTCTAACTCATTCATTGAAAAAATATTAGTTGGAATGGGTGGATGGATCTGGCGATTCAATTGATTAATAAGGCGAGTAATATCGGGTAAATCCAAGGCAAACTGAACAAGATGATCTTGTTCCTTAAATACATCCCCAGGTGTCCCTTCTAACTCACAGGTACCCCTTGCTAGCACAAAAAGATAATCGGCAAATCTAGCAGCATCATTCATATCATGGGTAACTAAAATAACTGTCATTTGCCTTTCTTTATGCAGCTTGGAAATGGTATTTAAGAGTTCAGATTTTCCATGCGGATCAAGTCCTGCTGTCGGTTCATCTAATATTAAAATCTCTGGAGATAAGGCTAGGACTCCCGCAATCGCCACACGACGCATTTGTCCTCCACTAAGCTGAAACGGAGAGCGATCACCTAATTCGGGGCTTAAACCGACCATCTCCATTGCCATTTGAACTCTTTCTGTGACTTCCTTTTCAGATAAGCCTTGGTTTCGAGGACCAAAAGCAATATCTTTCACGACTGTCTCTTCAAATAATTGATGTTCTGGATATTGGAATACAACACCGACATGCTTGCGAACAGCCAATCTCTCTTTGCTATTTGGTGTTAGATGATAAGATCCAATTTGGATATTTCCTGAAGTAGGAGACATCAAGCCTGCAATAAGTTGGATGAGTGTGGATTTTCCTGATCCTGTTTGCCCAAGAATAGCAACAAAAGAGCCACTAGAAATTTGCATATTCAGGTCTTGAAGCGCTTGCCTTTCAAAAGGAGTCCCTGGCATATATATATGATTTAAGTTTTTGATAACAATTTCCATATCTGCATCACCAGATCCTCCGTTGATTTAACATGATCAGTCAAAGGAATTCCGCGTTTTATCAAACGCTGATGTAATTGGACAGGAAGTGGTACCTCTAATCCCCATTTTTCTAAATTGATTGATTGCTTATAAAGCTCATCACGAGGTAAATCCAACTGAATTTGGCCTTTAGCGATTACCAATATCCGTTTGGCTAGAAAAGCTTCTTCTGCGGAGTGTGTAATATGAACGACGGTAGTTCCGCTCTGATGTAAGCTTGCAATCAAGTTAAGAACTTCTTTACGCCCCTGAGGATCTAACATGGAAGTTGCCTCATCAAACACAACTACTTTAGGCTGCATAGCTAAAATACCAGCAATACTTAAGCGTTGCTTTTGTCCACCAGATAGATAATGGGGTGCACTTTCCTCCATCCCAGAAAGACCAACAGCTTCTAATGCTCTAGAAATACGCTTTTGCATTTCCGAACGTGGAACACCTAAGTTTTCTAGACCGAAAGCGACATCATCACGGACTGTGGTGGCTACAATCTGGTTATCTGGATTTTGAAATACCATTCCTACAGTCTTACGTATATCCCACAAATTTTCTAGTGTTGTTGTAGCTAAACCGGCAATCTTGATCTCGCCTTGATTTGGTAATAATAGTCCATTAAACATACGGGCTAACGTGGATTTTCCAGAGCCATTTGGACCAATGATGGCTACATATTCCCCTATACCAATAGAAAGGTTGATATCTCTTAAGACAAAATACTCTACAGATGGATCTTCTCCTGGATACTTAAACCACACATTTGATACTTGAATGATTGGTTCCATAAGATCTCCCTAAAAGAAAAAAGGGTAAATGTCAGGACCGGCCCGGATCCTGCCCTCACCCTTTGATTAAAACAAAAGAAAAACATAACCTTATTTAACCAGTTCTATAAATACCATCGGAGCACCGTCACCACGGCGTGGCCCAAGTTTCAAAATGCGTGTATAACCACCATTGCGCTCCTTGTATCGTGGTGCGATTTCATCAAATAATTTTTTAACTGCATCCACTTGCTGATGTTTAACTTCTTCACCATCTTTAACGGTATGAGAACGGAACTTACGAACATATGCAGCCGCTTGACGACGTGCATGTAAGTCACCACGTTTACCTAATGTGATTAGCTTTTCAGCAATAGAACGTACTTCCTTCGCTTTAGATTCCGTGGTTTCAATCCGTTCATTAATGATTAGATCTGTAACTAAATCACGGAATAAAGCTTTACGTGCTGCAGAATTTCTACCCAATTTTGCGTATGCCATCGTACTCCCTCCCCCTTCGATAATTTAGTCGTCTTTTCGCAAGCCCAAACCAAGCTCTGCAAGCTTTTCTTGAACTTCCTCTAAAGACTTACGTCCAAGGTTACGAACCTTCATCATATCTTCTTCTGATTTTTGTGTAAGCTCTTGTACAGTGTTAATACCAGCACGTTTGAGACAATTATAAGAACGAACGGAAAGATCAAGCTCTTCAATTGTCATCTCCATGACTTTCTCAGTCTTATCTTCCACAGGTTCTTTCATGGTATCCGTAATTTGTGCTTCTTCAGTGAGCCCAACAAAAAGCATCAAATGATCATTTAATATTTTTGCCCCTAAGCTTACAGCTTCATCAGGCATTAAACTACCATCCGACCATACTTCTAGGGTTAATTTATCATAGTTTGTCACTTGCCCAACACGTGTATTTTCTATTTGATAATTAACCCTTTCAATTGGTGTATAGATGGAATCAATTGGAATCACACCAATAGGTTGATCTTCGCTTTTATTTTTATCAGCAGAGACATATCCACGGCCTCGATTAGCTGTCATCCGCATACGTAAACTTGCATCATCAGCGAGAGTCGCAATATGCAAGTCAGGATTGAGGATTTCTACATCGCTATCCGCCCGAATATCAGCAGCGGTCACAGCGCCTCCTCCACTAACATCAATCTCTAAAACTTTTTCCTCGTCCGAATGGATTCGTAAAGCTAACTTTTTTAAGTTTAAGATGATTTCCGTTGTATCTTCCACAACGCCAGGAATCGTGGAGAACTCATGTAAAACTCCATCTATCTGAATGGATGTTACCGCCGCGCCGGGTAAAGAGGAGAGCAGAATACGGCGTAAGGAGTTACCTAGTGTCGTACCATATCCACGTTCCAAAGGTTCTACCACAAACTTCCCGTAACGATGATCCTCACTGATTTCAACCTTTTCAATCTTTGGCTTTTCAATTTCAATCACGGCTCGCAAACCCTCCTTCGAAACGTCGCGTTCCGGACAAGCTCTTCCAGCAAAAGGGAGAACAGATTTAATAATATGGTTCTTTTTTACAGGACTAGTCCTATCCAGTATATACAAACATCTTCCAAGTTAAACCTAGGAAGCCTTCAAAAAGCAGGGTGCATTATACACGACGACGTTTAGGTGGGCGGCAACCATTATGAGGAATTGGTGTGACATCTTTAATTAAGCTAACTTCTAACCCTGCAGCTTGCAAACTGCGGATTGCAGCTTCACGACCAGCACCCGGACCTTTAACTAATACTTCTACAGATCTCATTCCATTTTCCATCGCAGTTTTTGCAGCTTGTTCTGCAGCGATTTGTGCTGCAAATGGTGTGCTTTTACGACTTCCTTTAAAACCAGCTGTACCTGCACTAGACCATGCTACAGAATTACCACGAGGGTCAGTAATAGTAATAATGGTGTTGTTAAAAGTAGAGCGGATATGTGCAACGCCAGATTCAATATTCTTTTTGGCACGACGTTTCACACGTTGTGTAGCTTTACGCTTTGCCATAGTATTTCCCTCCTTATCTATTATTTTTTCTTATTCGCTACTGTACGACGAGGACCTTTACGTGTACGAGCATTTGTTTTAGTTCTTTGACCACGAACAGGTAAACCACGACGATGACGAATACCACGGTAGCTACCAATCTCAATAAGACGTTTGATATTTAAAGCAATCTCTCTACGTAGATCACCTTCTGTTAAAACGTTTTTATCAATGTAGCTACGTAATTGATTAACTTCTTCTTCTGTTAAATCACGAACCCGAGTATCAGGATTTACTCCTGTAGCACTTAAAATTTCTTTAGCTTTTGCCCGTCCAATTCCGTAGATGTAGGTTAAAGAAACTTCTACGCGCTTCTCACGTGGTAAGTCAATCCCAGCAATACGTGCCATTTACACTACACCTCCTTATTAACCTTGTCTTTGTTTATGCTTAGGGTTTTCACATATTACCATAACTCTTCCTTTGCGACGAATCACTTTACACTTCTCGCAAATGGGTTTCACCGATGGTCTTACTTTCACTTCGGCTACCTCCTGTCTTTTCCCTTTCAGGTTGGTTATTTATAACGATAAGTGATACGTCCCCGGGTTAAGTCGTATGGTGAAAGTTGCACTGTCACTTTATCTCCTGGCAAAATGCGGATAAAGTGCATACGAATCTTGCCAGAGACGTGCGCAAGTACCTCGTGACCGTTTTCTAATTTAACCTTAAACATGGCATTAGGTAAAGGTTCTTGAACGATCCCTTCCACTTCGATCACATCTTCCTTGGCCATCGATTCACTCTCCTTTCTGCTCACTATTTTGCTGGAGCAGGTATTGGTTTAGGGCGTACCGTAACATCGCATCAGGCACACGACCGACATCCTTCAAAACGCGAGCGATTTCTTCCACAACTATTCTCGTGGGTTGAATATGCTTCACATTTTTCTTTTTCGGACGGTCCGCTTTACGCTGATCTCCATCAGCCAACCAAACAAAATGTGGTTCTTCGAAATCAATGACAATTGCATATGACCCAGCAATACGGCCACGTAGTACCTGGACAATCTGCCCTAACTTAGGATGATTGTCCGTCACTGTCACGTCCATCACCCTTCACCCATCGATGCTGTAGTTAGAATCTCATAGCCTTCTTCCGTGATCGCGATGGTATGCTCAAAATGGGCACATAAAGAACCATCTGTGGTCACAACCGTCCAATCATCATCAAGTGTTCGTACATAGCGACTACCAGCATTGATCATCGGTTCAATGGCCAATGTCATGCCACGCTTAAGTCTAGGACCTCTCCTAGGTAAGCCATAGTTTGGAACACTAGGTGCTTCATGTAAGCTTTGGCCAATGCCGTGTCCGACATATTCACGAACAATTGAAAAGCCTGCATTTTCGGCTACCGTTTGAATTGCATGAGAGATATCTCCAAGTCTTGCACCCGGCTTTGCTTGTTCTAAACCTTTATACAACGAAGCTTCAGTTACTTCAAGTAACCTCTTTGCTTCCTCAGAAACATTTCCAACAGGATAAGTCCAAGCAGAATCCCCATGATATCCATCATAACAAGCGCCAATATCCAAAGAGATAATATCCCCGTCTTTGAGTTTTCTCGAACTCGGAATACCATGTACAAGCTCTTCGTTGACAGATGTACAAATACTTCCTGAAAACCCATTATAACCTTTAAAAGAAGGAGTTGCACCATAACCTCGAATAACTTTCTCGGCAATTCGATCCAATTCCTTCGTAGTGATTCCCGGATGAATCGCTTTTTTTAATTCTTGATGGGTTAGATATACAATCTTGCCAGCTTGTCTCATAATCTCTAATTCTTTTGGCGATTTTATAACAATCATTTTAAATTCCCTCGAATTAGTGACAAAATTGTATGGGTTACTTGATCAATTGGCTGTTGACCATCTACACGTTTAAGGGTTCCAGTAGACTGATAGTAATCTAAGAGATGCTTTGTTTGTTCCATGTTGATTTTTAAACGGTTTTTAACAGTTTCTTCACGATCATCGTCACGTTGATATAGCTCTGCACCACAGCGATCGCAAATACCATCTTGTTTTGGTGGTGCAAAAACAAGATGATAAGTAGTTCCGCACTGACGACAAATCCGACGTCCAGTCAAACGTTTAATAAGTTCATCTTCATCAACATCAATGTAGATAACATGATGCAAATTACGATCTAACTCCTTTAGTAGTTCATCAAGTGCTTCTGCTTGTGGTACGGTGCGAGGAAAGCCGTCTAATAAAAATCCATTCGCACAATCATCTTTACTGAGACGCTCACGAACAATACCAATTGTGACACGGTCAGGAACAAGCTGCCCTTGATCCATAAAAGACTTAGCTTCAATTCCAAGAGGAGTTTGTTCTTTCACAGCTTGTCGAAACATATCTCCTGTTGAAATATGTGGGATTTTTAACTCAGCAATGATGTTAGAGGCTTGTGTTCCTTTGCCAGCTCCAGGTAATCCCATTAGTACGATATTCAAGCGTCATCCCTCCCGGTGTCATTAGCCTACCGGCAGTCCGCAGTAAGCAAAGAGTTAAATCAACTCAACGATAAAGCCGATCTAACTATCAACAAAAATAAGGTAGAAAGAGTTCCCCCGGAACCTTTCCGGGGCTTTCTACTATTTTTTCATAAAACCTTTGTAGTGGCGCTGAATCAACTGGCTCTCGATCGTTTTCATTAATTCTAAACCAACCCCTACTACGATCAAAAGAGACGTTCCACCTATTTGAACTGATTGAGGTAAGCCGGCAAGCATAATGAAAAATACGGGTAGAATTGCAATTAACGCCAAGAAGATTGAACCACTTAGAGTTAAACGGTTAAGAAGTTTAGTCATATACTTTTCAGTGGTTTTTCCAGGGCGAACTCCAGGAATAAATCCACCATTTTTCTTTAATTGATCAGCAAGTTGCATTGGGTTAATCTGAACAAATGTATAGAAGTACGTAAACCCAATAATAAAGAGTACGTAAAGAACTACACCTAGTACTGATTGTGTATAGTCAAAGTTGACCATAATCCAATCTGCTACAGGGTTCCCGCGCCAGAAACTAGCGATTGTATAAGGAAACATTACCAGCGCTACCGCAAAGATGATTGGAATTACACCTGCTGCATTCACTTTTAAAGGAATGTGAGTAGATTGTCCACCATACATCTTACGACCAACAATACGCTTCGTATATTGGATAGGGATCTTACGAACTCCTTGCTGAATGAAAATACTTGCTACAATTACTAAAACAATTACCAACACAATACCAATCGCTTTTAGAACACCCATGGTTATATTTCCACCACTAGGAAATAGTGTTGGATAAACTAATTGAATACCCGAAGGGATAGAAGAAAGAATCCCTGCAAAGATTAGAATAGAGATCCCGTTACCGATACCTTTATCCGTAATTTGCTCACCTAGCCACATCAAAAAGGCAGTTCCTGCAGTTAGGGTAATTGAAATTAGCGCATAGCCCCAAAAACTATCATCTTTAATAAAACCACCTAAGTTATTAGAGACATTATTAAATCCGATCGTCATACCGATCGATTGAATAATTGCTAATCCAATGGTAATGTAGCGAGTCACTTGCGACATCTTACGCCGGCCTACTTCACCTTCTTTAGCCCAACGAGAAAAAGCAGGGATTACATCCATCGACAATAAGTTAACAATAATCGATGCCGTAATATAAGGCATAATTCCCATTGCAAAGATGGAGAAGTTGGTAAACGCTCCACCCGAAAAGGCATTCATCAAGTTAAAAACACCTTGGCCTTGGCTTACCAATTGTTTAATTACATCCGCATTGGTATTTGGGACCGGAATAAAACTTCCGATCCGAAATACAACAAGCATAAGTAACGTAAATAAGATACGCCGACGAAGATCTTCAACCTTAAAGATGTTCCTCAAGGTATCCAACATTAGATTACCTCCGTCACTCCACCAGCAGCAGCAATTTTTTCTGCAGCTGAATGGGAGAACTTATGAGCTTTTACGGTCAATTTCACATTGAGTTCTCCATTGCCTAATACTTTTAAACCGTCTTTGAGGTTTTTCACAATACCCTCTTGTACTAGTAATTCTGGAGTAACTTCAGTTCCTTCAGCAAAACGATTTAAGGTATCTAAGTTGATAATTGCATATTCAATACGATTTGGATTGGTAAAACCTCGTTTTGGCAAACGTCTATAAATTGGATTTTGTCCACCCTCAAATCCAGGGCGTACACCTCCACCCGAACGGGCTTTTTGGCCTTTATGCCCACGGCCTGCAGTTTTACCTTGACCAGCTGAAATACCACGACCTAGACGTTTTTTCTTTTTTCGAGAACCTGGAGCTGGTTTTAACTCATGCAGTTTCATAGCTCGCACCTCCTCTTCAACATGTCCTGCACATTACTCGCTAATTTCTTTCACTTCAACCAAGTGTTTGACCTTATTGATCATTCCACGAATGGCTGGGCTATCTTGATGGGTTACGGTCTGCTCCCGCTTCTTAAGACCGAGCGTGCGCAGGGTGACACGTTGGACTTCCGGACGGCCAATCATACTCCGTTTCAGGGTAATCGAAAGTCTCTTAGCCACGGTCATCCCTCCTTATCCTAACAGTTCTTCTACTGATTTTCCGCGTAATCTTGCAACATCTTCTGGACGTTTCAAGCTTTGAAGACCTTCTAAGGTCGCACGTACCATATTAATAGGGTTATTTGAACCTGTTGACTTCGAAATAATATCGCTAACACCTGCTACAGTCAAAACATCACGTACTGCACCACCTGCGATAACTCCAGTACCTTTCGAAGCTGGCTTCATCAAAACTTTACCTGCTCCATAATGTCCGATCACTTCATGTGGAATGGTTGAGCCATAGATAGGCACACTTACCATATTCTTTTTAGCAGCTTCAATACCTTTGCGGATTGCTTCAGGTACCTCAGATGCTTTACCAATGCCTGCGCCAACTTTACCTTTTCCGTCACCAACAACAACAAGAGCACTAAAGCTGAAACGACGACCACCTTGAACTACTTTAGCTACGCGGTTAATATTAACCACTTTTTCAATATATTCGCTTTGTCCAGCATCTCGTTTGGATTTTTGCTTGCTCAAAACTCTAAACCTCCTTCCCTTGCACCTTCAGCTAATGCTTTGACACGGCCATGATAGAGGTATCCACCACGATCAAATACCACTTGAGAGATTCCTTTTTCAAGCGCACGTTTTGCAATCACTTCACCTACAGCGCGTGCAGCTTCAACCGTACTTCCATTGCCTTCAACTTGCAATCCTTTGTCCATGGTTGAAGCTGAAACCAAAGTAACTCCCTTGGTATCATCAATTAATTGTGCATAAATATTTTTATTGGAACGAAATACGTTCAAACGAGGACGTTCAGTAGTTCCAAATAATTTCTTACGCACTCGCAGATGACGTACTTTCCGCTTTTTATTGCGAACATCTTTTTTTAGCACGGCCTAGCTCACTCCCTTCTTGCTTAAGCTGCATTACTTACCAGTTTTACCCTCTTTACGACGAATACGTTCACTGCTATATTTAATCCCTTTACCTTTGTAAGGCTCTGGTTCACGATATGAACGAATTTTAGCAGCAACTTGGCCAACGACTTGTTTATCGATACCTTTTACGATCACTTGTGTAGTTGATGGTACTTCAATTTCAACTCCCTCTGGCTGAGGAAAGTCAATGGGGTGAGAAAACCCTAGGTTTAATACAAGCGTATTCCCCTTTTTATTTGCACGGTAACCAACACCTACGAGTTCCAATGTTTTGCTAAATCCATTGGTTACACCCTCAACCATATTAGCGAGAATGCTACGAGTCGTACCATGTAAGGAACGATGTACACGATGGTCACTTGGACGAGTAACTACTAATTCATTTTCTTCCAATTTGATTTCAATATCGGAATGGAAGTCACGAGATAAGGTACCTTTTGGCCCTTTTACAGTCACCGTGTTACCATCGATTTTTACTTCTACACCACTTGGAATAGCGACTGGTTTCTTACCAATTCGAGACATGCTGTCACCTCCATCCATCTACATATCTTACCAAACGTATGCAATAACTTCTCCACCGACATTGTAGTGACGTGCTTCCTTATCAGTCATAACACCTTTGGAAGTAGATAAGATCGCAATACCCAGTCCACGTAATACACGTGGAATCTCGTTCGATTTACAATAGACACGAAGTCCTGGTTTACTGATGCGCTTTAAGCCGCTGATCACTTTTTCATTGTTTGAACCGTACTTTAAGAAAATACGAATGATCCCTTGCTTGTTATCATCGATATATTCAGCATCACGAATGAATCCTTCACGCTTTAAGATTTCAGCGATTTCACGTTTCATACGAGAAGCTGGAACCTCTAAACTCTCATGGCGTACCATGTTCGCATTACGGATTCTTGTCAGCATATCAGCGATCGGATCTGTCATTACCATGACTTAGTCCCTCCTTCCTGTTTACCAGCTTGCTTTTTTCACGCCGGGAATCTGCCCTTTATAAGCCAATTCACGGAAGCAGATACGACACAGACGGAATTTACGAAGTACCGAATGTGGACGACCGCAACGTTCGCAACGAGTATAAGCACGTACTTGGAATTTTGGTTGACGCTTCGCTTTGGCGATCATTGACTTCTTGGCCATTGGATTCCCTCCTTTTTAAATAAATTTATCAACGCTTATTATTTACGGAACGGCATACCCATTAGGGTTAATAGTTCACGTGCCTCTTCATCCGAATTAGCAGAAGTTACAATGACGACATCCATACCACGAACTTTGTCAATTTTATCATAATCAATCTCTGGGAAGATCAATTGCTCTTTTAAGCCCAATGTATAGTTTCCACGTCCATCAAATGATTTTTGGGAAACACCACGGAAGTCACGAACTCGTGGCAATGCTACATTCATCAATTTATCCAAAAAGTGATACATGCGCTCACCACGAAGAGTTACTTTCGCACCAATTGGCATTCCTTCACGCAATTTAAAACCAGCAATTGATTTTTTCGCACGAGTAATTACTGGCTTTTGACCAGAGATGGTTGCGAGATCAGCAACTGCATGATCCAAAACTTTGGAGTTTTGAACGGCTTCACCTAATCCCATATTAATTACAACTTTCTCGATCTTTGGTACTTGCATTGTTGATTGATAGTTAAACTTTTTCATCAATGCAGGATTAACCTCATTGAGGTAAAGTTCTTTTAATCGAGCTGCCATTAGATTGACCTCCCTTCTTTACCACATTATTTATCTAGAATTTCGCCGGATTTTTTAGCGTAACGTACTTTTTTCTTTTCTCCGTTTTTACCTTCGATGAACTTATAACCAATACGGGTTGGTTGCTTGGTTTTTGGGTCTTCAATCATCACATTTGAAACGTGAATAGGCGCTTCTTTCTCAATAATTCCACCTTGTGGGTTTGTTTGAGTTGGACGGGAATGCTTTTTCACAATATTGCATCCTTCAACTAGCACCCGCTCTTCTTTAGGGAATACTTTAATAACCCGCCCTTTGGTATAAACCTTTTTACCTTGCTTTTCATCGAAGTAAGGCGCTTCTTTCCCGCGCATGACGATCACAACGTCATCTTTTTTGATGTGAAGCTTATTTGGCTTAGAGTTTGCCTTTTTCGCTGCCATGCATTGCACCTCCTTACTTTTTCGGGGTGTATCTAAATCAAACAGTCATTATAGCACTTCTGGTGCAAGAGATACGATTTTCATAAAATCACGCTCACGTAATTCACGAGCTACTGGTCCGAAGATACGTGTACCCCTTGGGCTCTTGTCTTCTTTAATGATAACAGCAGCATTCTCATCGAATCGAATGTAAGAACCATCTTGACGACGAGATGGGCGAACTGTGCGAACGATAACTGCTTTAACAACGTCACCCTTCTTAACAACGCCACCGGGTGTTGCTTGTTTCACAGAAGCCACGATGATATCGCCAATACCTGCAGAGGCTCTTTTAGAACCACCTAACACACGGATACACATAATTTCTTTTGCACCGGAGTTGTCTGCAACACGAAGGCGACTTTGAGGTTGAATCATCGTATTTCCTCCTTCCGGCTTAAAATCAACAGGAACACATTAAATAATTACTGCTTCTTCAACGATATCAACTAAACGCCAACGTTTTTCTTTGGAGAGTGGACGAGTTTCCATAATCCGTACGATATCGCCCACTTTTGCTTGATTTAACTCATCATGCGCTTTGAATTTCTTCGTATATTTAACACGTTTACCGTATAGAGAATGTCTTTTGTAAGTTTCTACGCTGACGACGATCGTTTTATCCATTTTATCGCTAACCACTTTGCCGACACGTACTTTACGGCGCGTTGTGCGCTGGCTCATCCCTGTTTCCTCCTTTCGATGCCTAGTTCACGCTCACGGAGTACTGTTTTACAACGAGCAATATTTTTACGAACTTGGCTTAAACGAGCAGGGTTTTCTAAATGCCCAATTGCTTTTTGAAAACGGAGGTTAAACAGTTCTTCCTTGTACTGTGCGAGCTTTTGCTCGATTTCGGCGGTGGTCAACTCTAATACCTCTTTAGCTTTCATCTGTTCCACCCGCCTCACGTTTTACAAATTTCGTTTTAATTGGTAGTTTGTTTGCTGCAAGACGCATTGCTTCGCGTGCGATTTCTTCCGATACGCCTGCAATTTCAAACATGATTTTACCTGGTTTAACGACAGCCACCCATTTTTCTGGAGAACCTTTACCGCTACCCATCCGTACCTCTAAAGGTTTTTGAGTAATCGGCTTATCTGGGAAGATCTTGATCCAAACTTTACCACCACGTTTCATATAGCGGGTCATCGCCACACGGGCAGCTTCGATCTGACGGTTCGTAATCCAAGATGGCTCTAATGCCTGTAAACCATATTCACCGAAGGCTACTTCCGTGCCACCCTTTGCACGACCTTTCATTTTACCACGGTGTTGACGACGGAATTTCACTCGTTTTGGCATTAACATGGATTACTTCCCTCCTTCCACTTCTCCCTTATTTTTGGTAGGGAGTACTTCACCACGATAAATCCATACTTTGACGCCGATACGACCATAAGTGGTATGTGCTTCAGCAAAGCCGTAGTCAATATCTGCACGTAAAGTGTGAAGTGGTACTGTTCCTTCACTGTATCCTTCACTACGAGCGATATCTGCACCACCTAAACGTCCACTGACTTGTGTACGAATTCCTTTAGCACCAGCACGAATCACTCTTTGAATAGATTGCTTCATTGCACGACGGAAAGAAACACGACGCTCTAATTGCTGTGCAATGTTTTCAGCTACCAAGAGAGCATCCAATTCAGGATTTTTAATCTCAGAGATATTGATGTGCACTTTTTTATTAGTAAGATTAGCAAGCGCTAAACGAAGTGCTTCAACTTCAGAACCGCCTTTACCAATTACCATCCCAGGTTTTGCAGTGTGAATAGTAATATTTACGCGATTTGCAGCACGTTCGATCTCAATACGAGAAACTGCAGCATCTTTCAAGCGGTTTTTGACATACTCACGGACTTTAATGTCTTCATGTAACAGTTCTGCATAGTCTTTGTCTGCATACCATTTGGAATCCCAGTCGCGAATGATCCCAACACGCAGACCAATAGGACTTACCTTCTGACCCAATCTTCTTCCCTCCTTATTCCATCATGATTATTTTTCACCAACAACCACTGTAATGTGGCTGGTACGCTTATTAATCCGGCTCGCACGCCCCATAGCACGAGGCATATAGCGCTTCATAGTTGGCCCCTCATCTACAAATGCTTTTGTTACCAAAAGATTACTACGATCTAGGTTTTTGTTATGCTCAGCGTTCGCTATCGCTGACAAAAGCACTTTTTCAATGATTGGCGAGGCGGCACGAGGAGTAAATTTTAAAATAGCTAAAGCTTCATCTACAGATTTTCCGCGAATTAAGTCGATTACCAAGCGCGCTTTGCGTGGACTGATTCGCACATAACGTGCAATGGCTTTTGCAGACATCTACTTCCCTCCTCTCTCGCTTTCCTATCCTCTACCGTTTACGTGTTTTCTTATCATCACCTGCGTGACCTTTGTAAGTCCGAGTCGGTACAAACTCACCCAATTTATGACCTACCATATCTTCGGATACATAAACAGGCACATGTTTGCGACCATCGTGAACCGCAAATGTATGACCAACAAACTCAGGGAAAATAGTAGAACGACGAGACCATGTTTTTATCACGCGTTTTTCGTTCTTTTCATTCAGCTCTTCAACTTTTTTCAAAAGATGTTGATCCGCAAAAGGTCCTTTTTTCAAGCTGCGGCCCATATTTTGAACCTCCCTTCGAGTGAGGGTATTTTAAAAGCATGTTTATTTTTTGCGACGACGGATAATGTATTTATCAGAAGCCTTGTTTTTCTTACGGGTTTTGTAGCCAAGCGTTGGTTTACCCCATGGACTCATTGGTGATTTACGTCCGATTGGTGCTCTACCTTCACCACCACCGTGTGGGTGATCAACTGGGTTCATGACAGATCCACGAACAGTTGGGCGCTTACCTAACCAACGAGAACGACCTGCTTTACCAATGGTGATTAACTCATGATCCAAGTTACCTACTTGACCAATCGTTGCACGACAATCTAAAAGCACCATACGTGTTTCGCCAGAGGTTAGACGAATAATCGCATATTTACCTTCTTTACCCAATAGTTGTGCAGAAGCACCTGCTGCACGTACAAGTTGTCCACCACGACCTGGTTTTAACTCGATATTGTGAATTACAGTACCTACTGGGATATTACGAAGTGGTAATGCATTACCAACACGGATATCTGCATCAGGACCTGAAACGATTTCAGTTCCTACTTTCAATCCATGAGGTGCTAGGATATAACGTTTTTCACCATCACGGTAATGAATAAGCGCAATGTTAGCAGAACGGTTTGGATCATACTCAATGGTAGCCACTTTACCTACAATACCATCTTTATTCCGTTTGAAGTCGATGATCCGGTATTTACGCTTATGTCCACCACCTTGATGGCGCACGGTTAATTTACCTTGGTTGTTACGACCTGCTTTTTTGTTCAGGTTGACAACCAGAGACTTCTCCGGCTTATCAGTAGTGATTTCTTCAAAAGTAGATGATGTCATATGACGACGGGATGGTGTCACCGGTTTAAAATGCTTGATACCCACTTCACTTTCCCTCCTTTATCCTATGATAGCGTAATTACGCTTCGAAAATTTCAATAGGTTTGCTGTCTTCAGCGAGTTTTACGACCGCTTTTTTACGCTCAGGAGTGCGACCTGTGTAACGACCATAACGTTTTTGTTTACCTGGTACACGTAATGTGTTTACTTTATCAACTTTAACACCGTCAAAGATTTTTTCGATCGCTTTTTTGATCTCCACTTTATTAGCACGAATATCTACTTCAAAAACATACTTACCTTGTTCCATCATTTCAGTAGATTGTTCGGTAATAACTGGACGACGGATAATATCGCGTGGGTCTTTCACTGGCCAAGCACCTCCTCAACGCGATTTACAGCACCACGAGTGAGAATTAATTTATCATGATACAACACATCAAGTACATTTAATCCATCTGCATGGATCAATTTTACTCCTGGAATGTTGCGTACAGATAATACTGCATTATCCTCAAGCTGGTCTGTTACAACGAGTGCTTTCCGATCTGCACCTAGGTTATTTAATACTTTAACCATTTCACGGGTTTTTGGTTGCTCAAGTTGCAATTGATCGAGTACAACCAGTCCATTCTCATTCACTTTAGTAGATAGAGCAGACTTAATCGCAAGACGGCGAACTTTTTTTGGCATTTTGTAAGCATAGTTACGTGGTTGTGGTCCGAAAACAACACCACCACCTACCCAAAGCGGGGAACGAATGCTACCTGCACGAGCACGACCCGTTCCTTTTTGGCGCCATGGCTTTCTTCCGCCACCACTCACTGCTGCTCGATTTTTGGTTGCATGAGTACCTTTTCTAAGCGATGCTTGTTGCATCACTACTGCATCATGCAATACAGCTTTGTTGGGAGTAATACCAAATACAGCCTCTGATAATTCCACTTCCCCAACTTGCTGACCGTTTACATCTAGCACTTGAACCTTTGGCATGATAAATCCTCCTTCCTTCAGTCAATTACTTAGCAGCTTTTACGGCAGATTTAATAAATACATAACTATTTTTAGGTCCAGGTACGGAACCTTTAATCATAATTAAGTTGCGTTCAGTATCGATTCCTGCTACTTCAAGGTTTTGGACGGTAACTTTTTCTCCACCCATACGTCCAGGTAAGGTTTGTCCTTTAAATACGCGGTTAGGAGCAATAGCACCGAGTGAACCAGGACCACGATGGTAACGAGAACCGTGACTCATAGGTCCACGAGCTTGGTTGTGACGTTTGATCGCACCAGCAAAACCTTTACCTTTCGAAGTGCCTGTCACATCAACGAGTTCACCTGCACCAAAGATATCTACTTTTAATTCGCTACCCAATTCATATTCAGCTGGGTTTACGCCACGGATTTCACGAACAATCTTTTGTGGTTTGGCATTCGCCTTTTTGGCATGTCCCAACTCTGGACGATTAGCCCGATGTTCTTTTTTCTCATCATATCCGATCTGAATCGCTTCATATCCGTCAGTATCCAGCTCTTTCTTTTGCAGAACGACACATGGACCTGCTTGGATAACGGTAACTGGGATTACAACTCCCTCTTCATTAAAGATTTGAGTCATCCCAATCTTTTTCCCAAGAATACCTTTCACCTTGTACACCTCCTAGCATAAGAAAATGACAGATTATAATTTGATCTCGATATCAACGCCAGATGGCAAATCCAATCTCATTAGCGCATCAACAGTTTGCTCTGTTGGATTAATAATGTCAATGAGACGTTTATGAGTGCGCATTTCAAATTGCTCACGAGAGTCTTTATATTTGTGAACCGCCCGCAAGATCGTGTAAACTGCTTTTTCTGTTGGTAGCGGAATCGGACCTGAAACTTGTGCACCTGTCCGTTTCGCTGTATCAACAATTTTCACAGCAGATTGATCCAATACGCGGTGGTCATACGCTTTAAGACGAATGCGGATTTTTTGTTTTGCCATGCATATACCCTCCTTCTCGCTCATTTTAAGAAATGAACTTCTCCATGGAAATTTCCCTCCCAGCCCATGGCAATGGGGCCGGGTGTGTCGGCAACCTTCCACTTCATCGCTGTTCATAGAGACCAACGGTAGATATTATACTGAAAAAATGGAATGGACGCAAGAGAAATTGTTATGGTTTCGCCAAAAAATCGATAAAAATTACATACCGACAGCTAATATGGCATTTTTGTTATCAATACTCTCTTCCATTAGTTCATCTATATACAGTAACAACTTATTAATTATTACATAGTTAGAAAAAAAAACAAGTTAAAATTAATAAGCGAGGTTCAACTCTTAAACAAAATGCCGCTAGACCTCAATATCCGAAGTTACAGTACTTCTATAGTCACAATATTGCCTATTTCTAAAACATTTTTAATGTATAGCCAGAGCAGCTTGGCAAGTTACATGAATTTCAATATCTTATAGGTACTTCATAAACCTATCCAATATTCAATTATACTTTGAATTTGCCTTTTTAATTACCTCACATCCAAATCCCTGTCCATTTTCCGCTCGTATCTTTGTATATATGCAAATAATATCATCGTTTATATTAATTTAATTCTATATTGAGCCATCCCCTTAGACATTGTCTTATTTAATCCATAACCAATTTAAACACAACAAAAGCTGCTCCCTCTGCATCAAGGAAACAGCTTTTATTTTTACATTTCTAGGGCATTTATAACGAAATTCAGTAGAAATAAAAATGAAACCAAGTAAAGTGGAAAAGCTACTTCTTTTCGTTTACCCAATACTAATTTTAACAAAGGATATGCGATAAATCCAAAAGCGAGCCCATCAACAATACTGTAGGTTAAAGGAATAAATACAATCACAAAAAAAGCAGGAAGACCTTCACTCAAATCTTTGAAGTTGATGCTTTGGATGCTTTGGATCATAATTCCCCCGATCAAAATTAAAATAGGGGCAATAGCACTATCCGGGATCAACCGAATATAAGGAATAAAAAATAAAGCGATCAAAAATAACGTGCCAGTGATGATAGCAGTAAGACCTGTTCGTCCCCCTGCCGCAATACCTGCAACCGTTTCAGCTGTAGATACTGTCGGGCTGGTTCCAAGCAAACCACAGCTCGCCGCAGAAATAGCATTCGCTTGTAATACCCGAGACTGGTCTTCAGGACGCCCTAACTGTTGAAGATATCCATGAACCAGACCCATGTTTTCAAAAATAACCACCAAAGCTAACGAAAAAGTTGCCACCCAAAACGGCAAGCTCCACCACTTTGCAAAAGAGAAGCCCATAAATACTTTGGCATAACTAGCAAAAGGAAGCGCAGTACTCTGAAGATGACTAATATCAACGATTCCCCAAATAAAGGAAAGTCCTGTTCCCAAGACGATACTAATCAGGAAGTTACCAGGAACTTGTCGTACAAATAATACTAAGGTAATGATTAAAGTTATAATAGTAACGATCACATGTGGACTTCCTAAATGCCCTAAGGAGACAAATGTACTTGGGCTAGAAATCACAATTCCGCCTTTTTGTAAGCCGATAAACGTTAAAAAGAGACCAATACCTACAGTTGTAGCATTTTTTAATGAGTCTGGGATCGCTGTCATAATTAAATGGGACAGTTTAGTGAATGCAACGACGACAAAAATAAGCCCAGACACAGTAACGGCTGCCAAGGCTTCTTGCCATGAAAGTCCCATTGATTTTACAATCGTATACGAAAACAGTGCGTTAATCCCCATACCTGGTACTAATATAATAGGAGTATTACTATACAGTCCTACCAATAAACATCCCACAAATGAGGTAAGTGCAGTCACAATCACTCCAGCTTCAAAAGGGATTCCTGCGTCCGCTAAAATCGATGAGTTAACGACAACAATATAAACAATCGTAAAAAATGAAACAAGTCCTGCAACTAACTCTTGTTTCAGAGATGATTGGTATTTTTTTAGTTGAAAAAATCTCTCTAGCACCTTCGCCTTCGTACCTTCTTCATTATAGCCCCTCGCCCTACCCAAAAGTTATTAAACACATTAAGTAAAATTATAACAAAAATGAGATAGATAACCTAGTTTAAATTACTGCTATTTGAGACAGAGCCCCCCTGATTATCCTCATTCGATATTTATAAATCAGGACTTAAAGATACTTGCTAGTAAGCTAATTTCTTTATTATTTTTCATATTATACTCGGAGAATATACAAAAAGAAAAAACAACCAATTAAGTACTAAATAGAGTTAATTATATACTATTTATGACAGAAAGTAAGGTTAATGTTTTAACTCTCCTTTTTGGGGTATCTCTAAAATGAATAGATGCTTAAACCAATGGGGATACAGTAGCTTAGCTTCTTTCCTTATCAATAACATATGGTTTCATAAATATTTATTAGTAAGTAAATATATATTTTAGTAAATGGATGAGAAATGAGAATAACCAAATGGAGAGGAGTTTTACATATGGTACTCAAAGAGCTTCATGAAAAAATCGTTAAAAAAAGTGATCAAGAAAAAGCAATGACTTTAAACTATATTTATACATATCTTGATAATATCGTTTCCGATCCCTTTTCGGATCCAAAAGAAGCGCAATTTGCACAAAAATTACTCATGTTAATTGCAAATCATAGACCACTAGGTCATTAACTTTACAACGGAATGGTGAAACATATCAAGCGATGACAATTTTTGCTGTGAATAATGTCGTTTTTTATTTACAAAATAAATTATTATTTCGTAGAGGGCTTATAATTTACTAAAATACACTTGATTATGAAAATAATTATCATTATCATTTATTGTGAAAGTAGAAATTCAAGCCTCATTAAGGCTAGATTCTACAAGCTTTAATTTCAGCAATACATTTTCAGAGTTGTCTCCTCCAGTTTATTCATATTGTACTCAGCTGACACCCAATTATATGTGTCAGCTTTTTTTAGGGAATTTTACCTTTTATTGCTCATACCTGCTGGTGCAATCATAAAGCTGATTTATTACACTATCTTAAGGTTGGCCTCTTAATCAGCCGCTCATCGCCTCATATCCCTCTCTATACAAGCTACCTTTTGTATGCAATCTATAAGAAAAATATCCATTTAAAGCCCCTTATAATCCCTTTTATAAGCAGTACTTTATATCAATGATATCTTATTCTATTGATAAATAAAAAAATCTTATTGACAGTTCTTTGTTATCATTATACTGTTAATATAGATATACACAGTATGAACTGCATATACAATTATATTTAATATTTTTAACGAGCATTCTTATTTGGAGAAATTACTCTTTATACATGAAATACGAAGGCGAACACCAAAGCTACTCGAAATATTCAAATCATTATTAATAAATTTCAGATATAAAGGAGGAGAAACAATGACTGATAAGGTTATTGAAGTCAGCAATTTAGAAAAAAAATTTGATAAAACGATCGCCTTAAAAAAGGTTGACTTTTCGGTCGAAAGAGGAGAAGTTGTAGGGCTCCTTGGAGCTAATGGTGCGGGGAAATCGACCTTATTACAAATCTTGTCTACATTAATCATCCCCTCTTCTGGAGAGGCAAAGGTACTTGGTAAAAATGTGCAAAGTGATCCATTATACGTAAAAAAACATATTGGCTTATTATTTGGGAATGATACAGGTCTTTATCATCGATTAACTGCCTATGAAAACATATCTTATTTTGCTGAATTTTTTGGTGTACCCCAATCTATTTATGATCAGCGCATTAAAGATTGGGCAGAACGATTACAACTCACTCCACATTTACACAAACCAGCTGGTGCATTATCCAAAGGAAATCATCAGAAAACAGCAATTATCCGTACTTTAATTCATGATCCAGATATCATCTTTTTCGATGAACCAACAACAGGCTTGGATATCTCTGCAAGTCTATCATTCCAAGATCTTCTTAAAGATCTAAAAGCAGAAGGTAAAACGATCATCTTCTCTACACACATCATGGAAGAAGTCGAAGCCTTATGCTCGCAAGTTATTATCTTGCAAAGTGGAATCGTTAGCTTCCAAGGAACTCTAACTAAACTTTACGAAACCATGCAAACCAATAATTTAACAGAAGTAATGAGAAAAGTGATCGGAGGGTAACAAAGTGAAGGCCATTTGGTTAATTTTTAAAAAAGAAATCCTAGAACAATTTCGTGATCGCAAAACCATTTTCAATGCTCTACTCTTACCCGTTTTGATGTGGGTCGGAATTGCTTTTGCAACAGATCGCTTTGCTGGTGATAGCTCAAACTTTTCCCAAAGTGACACTTCTTTGGACTACAAGGTTGCTGTAACATCCGCTTGGAGTAAAACTGATCAAGATCAGTTTACCAAGATGAGTGGCATTAAAACCTATATCGCTAAAGATCCTGCCAAAGAAGTAAAAGAAGGTAAATCGAATGTATATATCGATTTGGATAAGAATACGAAGCAGATGAAACTCTATGTCTCAGATAAAGAACCCAATCCTGTATTAATCACCCAAATCGAAAACTATGTATACAAACTAAACCAAAGTAAACTATCACCAAAGGAATCGAAAAACCAATTCAAACTAATCACTTCGAAAACACAAGGTAAGGAAAACACCTTCCTTAAAATATACCAAGGCTTCGCTATGTTCAATATCATTATCGCTATGACTCCTTTAATTGCTGGTTCAGCCATTGCAACCGATGCGATCGCTGGAGAAAGAGAACGTGGAACGATCCGCTCGATACTATCCCTTCCTTTTTCTGCGACCACGATCTGGAGTGGAAAATGGTTAGCGGTTTGTTTCTACTCAGCCCTTTCTGTTATTATCTCTTTTTCCATCTACAGTGGAATTCAGCCTTTACTGAAAAATCCAACCTTGAATATTAGCTGGCTAAAAGCTCTTCCTATCCATTTTCATATCGGGTTGGTTATTCTTTTACTCCTATATATTGGAATGTGTGCTGCTTTACTTCTTTTCGTTAGCACCTTCGCAAAATCTTATAAAGAAGCACAAGGGTATTATACACCTGTATTATTAGTACCCGGAGGGATTACCTTTTATATCGGTTTTGGTATGCAAGGTCAAGAAACATTATCCCATACATTCTTCTTTATTCCATTTTCCAATATTCAATCCGTTGTCTATGAAGGTGCAGCCCAAAGTCTCACTTTCTCCCATCTCCTACTCGCAATCGGTAGTAGTTTTGTGTTTATCGTACTAATGATATGGATAAGTGCTAGCCTCTTTAAACAGCCTAAACGAATGCTTGCAAACTAAAAAAGGTTGCTAGTCGCTACTATCGACTAGCAACTCTTCATAACTAGAGTTACTTGCAAAGCCATATATAGATAATGATACCAAATAAAATCACATCAGTAATTGTAAAAAAACGCAGATATCAATTTTAAAATTTCCCTATTGCCAACAAAAAAGGATTCCTCTATATTAAGCCAAGACTTAACTAGGAAGGTGAAAAGTAGATGATATGGAAAGATGCTTGGTGGCTAAGCAAAAAGGCTCTGCAAAAATTCTGGATAGGGAATATTCCTATTTGGCTTATGACCTTCTTACTCTTAAATCCCATATTTCAAATTCGACTGTTTGACATTCATCTTACTTCAAACATTGGAGTTAATTTTATCGTTTTCTTTTTCGATACCCTTGTTCTGATTAGTATTGCTTTATTACCAGCCCAATTAATTATGAATAAACATCTTGATTTCATTCGCTACAGTTATCGAAAGGAGTTTTACTTTTTACACACTATGCCACTTAACAGTCAAAGTATTCTGTTAAGTCGGCTCATTTATATGAATATCGCGATGATCTTCATTTATGGTATTTCCATTCCAATTTTATATGATGTGTATCATCCTAATCATTTTACACTTACTGGAGTCATTCTCCTTGTTTTCATATTTATGGGTCTTTCCATGTTAGTTATCGGTCCTATTCTTTATTGGACGATATTTAGTTCTCAAAATATAATCTGGATTTGTATAGGTTATATTACTGGGCTTACCCTACTTTTATCTAGTCTTCAATCAATATTCTCATTTTATTTCCTCGGTAAGGTTAGATATTGGATAGAAGAACAGCAAGTTTTATATCCGATTTGTATTTTGTTATTGGGTTATTTAATACTATTCGGCTGGTTTATGATCATACAATCGAAATGGAAGAAAATATGATTTAGAAACAAGCATAAACGAAAATGGCTAAATAGATTAGTATGATTTAGTCTTTATACCCTCACTTTTCTAATATGGATAGAGGGAGACTATACGCATGAGGAGAATATGGAGTTTAATCACTTTCACCTTAAAGGATTAAATTCCTACGATCATTCTCGGTTGATTCTATTACATTTTATGTACCTTTATTTTACTAGGTAACCACATCGATTACCATTTTCATCCTTGGTTTGTATCATAGATTGAATCCTTTATCTTTTTAAGTATGTTAACCATGGCTGGCTCTTATCGTATCGAAAATTATGCTTATCGTTCTTTAGCTTTACTGATGATCTTAATCGGATACCCATGTTATTTATTAGTCTACTTAACTTTTTTATTTACTCGTATCTACGAGGGGGTGATTCTGATTTTACCTATCGAAGTGAATCTAAATAGTTCAGAACCCATTTATCATCAAATTAAGCATCAACTACGAGATCTCATTGTTAGTGGACAGCTACCTGCGGGAACCTCCCTTCCTTCTATACGTGCTCTTGCACAAAGTTTATCTTGTAGTGTCATTACTACGCGTCGTGCATACCAAGACCTTGAGTATGAAGGGCTTATCTATACACGGCAAGGAAGAGGGACTTTTGTCGCAGAGGTAAAGACAGATCAAAGCAAAAAATATAAACAAGAAGTAATCGAACAAGCCTTAAATGAAGCAATTCAGACGGCCATCCGCCTTCATTATCCAAAAGAAGAGTTACAAGCCTTATTTCAAAAACTCTGTACGGAAATTTTCCCCTCCGAATAACCATTATATGATGAGGTGATTCATATGACGACCAAAGCATCTGTTATCCAAATACAGCAAGTATCGCTTTCGTTCCCTAGATTTCAATTAGGTCCAATCGACCTTTCCATAGAAGAAGGGTATGTTCATGCATTGATCGGGTCGAATGGTGCAGGTAAAAGCACGTTACTACAAACAATCATGGGTCTCATCATCCCTGACCAAGGTCAAATCTCTATCTTTGGTATGAACTATCCTCATGCAGAAAAAGAGATTAAAGAACAAATTAGCTATATTCCTCCTGAATATTTAGGACCAGAAAGATGGTCTGCTCAAAAATTGGCTAACTTCTATCATAAATGGTATCCAAATTGGGATCAGCAGTATTTTATCTCACTTCTTGAGCAGTTCGAGATCTCAGACCGTGAACCATATATAAATTTATCAACAGGAAGCAAACGAAAACTACTCTTTTCACTCGCACTTGCATGTCATACAAAATTGCTTCTTTTAGATGAACCTACCAATGGATATGATTTCATTTCGAGGCAAATCTTTTATGAACAATTACTCAATTGGATTCAGGATGGCGATCGCACAGCGGTCATTGCTACTCATTCTAGCGAAGAAATCAATAAAGTAGCCGATTATATTACCCTTATGGATCGTGGGATGATTTTAGGCACCTTTGAAAAAGATACATTAATCGAACAATGGCGTACAATCTGGCTGCAAAAACCACTAGAAAGTACCGAGGATATTCCAAATATAATACGACTCGACCAAAGCGCACCAACTTCATGCTTAATTAGTTCGAATGCTGAAAAAACCCTTCAAGCCCTTCAAACCAAAAATATCCCTATTCTGAAAGTCACTGCAATGGCGATCGAGGATATCATAACAGAGATTACCAGAAAACATCGTCTTATAAAATAAGAAATAAAAAGGAGGATAGAAAATATGTGGAGAGATATGATTAGTTTAACTAAGCAATCTATCCGTTCTTCTATGCATATATTCCTGATCAATCTCTTGTCTGTATTTATATGTCTACCAATCATGCTTTTAAATACTAAAGATAATAATCTCCTCTTGGAGATCTCTCGTAACTATTTGTTTAGTTATCTGTTAATCTTACCAGCCATGATTAAATCAGAGCATTTCTCATTTCAATCATTTTACCGAGATCAGATACGCCAAGAAATCACTTTTTTACGTTCATTTCCTATTTCTACTCACTCTATATTGATAAGTCGCCTTCTTCATATCTTGATCATGGCGTTATTTATATACTGTTTTATATTTATGATTCTTTTTTTTAGCATACCTGTTCTGTTTAAAATTGAAATAACAGCCGGAGAAACCTTTTCATTGATTCTTTCCTTTTTTGGGCTCTTTCTTTTCCTTTTAATTCCCTATCTTTATATTGAATTAATACAACCTGGTCACAGATATTTCTGGATTTCTGGAGCTTATTTTTTAGTAATTATGGTTGTGTTTATTACTATTGAGAGAGTCTATCATTTACCACTCATACTATTACTAGTAAAAATGGTAAAATCAAATGGTAACCTAAGTAGCTTACTCTTTTTTATTGTTGGATTAATCACTAGTTTAGTAAGCGCAAAAGGATTAATTCAAAAAGTAGCTCATGGCATTCGATAAAGAAGATATAGAGGGAATAAATGTTATGCTATTCCTCATTTAGGCAATCGAAATAACTATAAAGACCTCTTACCATCAAATGGAACTCTAAAAAATCACGTTACAATCTGCTTTATTTCAATAGCTTTGTGATCCATTCTATTCCTAAAAGTGATCAGATACTTTAAATTGATTTTAAGCATTGCCAATTTAACATATCACAAAATGGACTTCTTCTTACATAAAAAAGACCATACGTAAGAGAAGTTCTTTTTTATCTTAAGTTGAACCAGAGTACTTTATTAGAGGCGCAACAAAACATCACAAATTGATGAATAAGTACCCTCCCCAAAAAAATTCCATATAAAAAAAGACTACTGACATATAGCCAGTAGTCTTATCAACATTACTTTTCGATAACAGCGGTTACGGAACCAGAACCTACCGTACGTCCACCTTCACGAATAGCGAATTTAGTACCATCTTCAATAGCGATAGGAGCGATAAGTTCTACTTCCATTTCAACGTTGTCACCAGGCATGCACATTTCGGTACCTTCTGGTAACTTGATTACACCAGTAACGTCAGTAGTACGGAAGTAGAATTGTGGACGGTATCCGTTAAGGAATGGGGTATGACGTCCACCTTCTTCTTTACTTAAAACGTATACTTGTGCTTTAAATTTGGTGTGTGGGTTAACAGTACCTGGTTTTGCAAGTACTTGACCACGTTGGATTTCTTTACGGTCTACACCACGGAGAAGTGCACCGATGTTGTCACCAGCTTGTGCTTGGTCAAGGATTTTACGGAACATCTCGATACCAGTACATACGGTTTTACGAGTTTCACCAAGACCTACGATTTCTATTTCTTGACCTGATTGGATAATTCCACGCTCTACACGACCAGTAGCAACAGTACCACGACCAGTGATAGAGAATACGTCCTCGATTGGCATCAAGAATGTTTTATCAACATCACGTTGTGGCTCTGGAATATACTCGTCAACAGCAGCCATAAGTTCATGGATAGGTTTAGCAGCTTCTCCAGTTGGATCTTCAAGAGCTTTTAATGCAGAACCTTTAATGATTGGAATGTCATCTCCTGGGAAACCATACTCAGACAGAAGATCACGAACTTCCATTTCAACGAGTTCAAGAAGTTCTTCATCGTCAACCATGTCACATTTGTTCAAGAATACTACAATATATTCAACACCTACACGGTCGGAAAGCAAGATGTGCTCACGAGTTTGTGGCATTGGGCCATCAGCAGCAGATACTACCAAGATCGCTCCGTCCATTTGAGCAGCACCAGTAATCATGTTTTTAACATAGTCAGCGTGACCTGGGCAGTCTACGTGAGCATAGTGACGATTATCGGTTTCATACTCAACGTGAGAGGTAGAAATGGTGATACCACGCTCTTTTTCTTCTGGAGCTTTATCGATTTGATCATATGCTTGTGCTTGAGCTTTACCAGCTTGAGCAAGAACAGCAGTAATAGCAGCTGTCAAAGTGGTTTTACCGTGGTCTACGTGACCAATAGTACCAATATTAACGTGAGGTTTATTACGCTCGAATTTGGCTTTAGCCATGATTAAATCCTCCTTAAATACAAGTGTAAGTATGTGAGTGAAGTATAAGATTTATTTGAAAGAGCCGGGGAAGCGGGTTAACGCTTCTCCAGTATCTTTATAACAAAAATAGTGATTATGCACCAGTAGCTTTTTTAATTACTTCTTCAGCTACGCTTTTTGGTACTTCTTCATAGTGATCAAACTGCATAATGAAGGTACCACGACCTTGTGTACGAGAACGTAGAGTATTTACATAACCAAACATATTAGCAAGCGGAACCATTGCACGAATGATTTGGCCACCAGCACGTGCTTCCATACCCTCTACGCGCCCTCGGCGTGAATTGATATCCCCCATTACGTCACCCATATATTCTTCTGGAACCGTTACTTCTACTTTCATAATCGGTTCGAGAATAACAGGGTTACATTTAGATTTAGCAGCTTTTAGAGCCATAGAACCAGCAATTTTAAATGCCATTTCCGATGAGTCTACATCATGGTAAGATCCATCTACTAAAGTTGCACGAACGTCAATCATTGGATAACCAGCTAAAACGCCATTTTGGAGAGCTTCTTCAATACCGGATTGAACTGCAGGGATGTACTCTCTTGGTACCACACCACCTACAATTTTATTAACGAATTCGAAACCTTTACCTCTTTCAAGTGGTTCGAATTCAACCCAAACGTGACCATATTGTCCACGTCCACCGGATTGACGGATAAACTTCCCTTCTACTTTTGCAGAAGAAGTGAATGTTTCTTTGTAAGAAACTTGTGGGTCACCCACATTTGCCTCTACTTTAAATTCACGTTTTAGACGATCAACAATGATATCTAGATGCAACTCACCCATACCAGAAATGATGGTTTGACCTGTTTCCTCATTGGTATAGGTTTTAAAGGTGGGATCTTCTTCAGCCAATTTTGCTAAAGCAATGCCCATTTTATCCTGATCTGCTTTTGATTTTGGTTCGATTGCAATCTCAATCACAGGATCAGGGAATGTCATAGACTCAAGGATAATTGGGTTCTTCTCATCACAGAGAGTATCACCAGTGGTAGTATCTTTTAAGCCTACTGCAGAAGCAATATCCCCAGAGTATACTCTGTTGATTTCTTCACGGTGATTTGCGTGCATTTGTACGATACGACCGATCCGCTCGCGCTTACCTTTTGTAGAGTTTAATACATAAGATCCAGAATCCAAAACTCCCGAATATACACGGAAGAAGGTAAGTTTACCTACATAAGGATCTGTCATGATTTTAAACGCAAGCGCAGAGAATGGTTCTTCATCACTAGAATGACGTACCGCTTCAGATCCATCAGGAAGTTCCCCTTGAATAGCTGGTACATCGAGTGGTGAAGGCAAGTAATCTACAACTGCATCAAGGAGTAATTGTACCCCTTTATTTTTGTATGAAGATCCACAAAGTACTGGAGTAATTTGAACTTTACATACTCCTTCACGTAAAGCGGATTTGATCTCCTCGATGGTGATCTCTTCCCCTTCTAAATACTTCATCATAAGATCTTCATCTAATTCAGCAACAGCCTCAATGAGTTGAGTACGATATTCTTCAGCTTTATCTTGATAATCCGCAGGAATATCACGAACTTCATATTCCTTACCCAGATCATCAAGATAGAACATCGCTTTATTTTCAATTAAGTCAATAATTCCTTCAAAAGTATCTTCGGCACCGATTGGGAGTTGAATCGCAATCGCATTAGCACCGAGGCGCTCACGTAATTGCTCAACAACACTTTCGAAGTTAGCACCTAGGATATCCATTTTATTTACATACGCAATCCGTGGGACACGATAGCCATCAGCTTGTCTCCATACGGTTTCGGATTGTGGCTCTACGCCACCTTTTGCACAAAAAACACCTACAGCTCCATCTAATACACGCAGTGAACGCTCTACCTCTACAGTGAAATCAACGTGACCCGGCGTATCGATAATATTAATACGATGGTCATTCCACTGAGCAGTAGTAGCAGCAGAGGTGATAGTAATACCACGCTCTTGTTCTTGTTCCATCCAGTCCATTTGTGCAGCACCTTCATGTGTTTCACCGATCTTATGAACACGACCAGTATAGAACAAAATCCGCTCAGTGGTTGTTGTTTTTCCTGCATCAATGTGAGCCATGATTCCGATATTGCGTGTTTTTTCTAAGGAGAATTGTCGTGCCATCGGAATTTTCTCCCTTCATGTTCACAGGAATTTGATGCGATTACCAGCGATAATGTGCAAACGCACGGTTTGCTTCTGCCATACGGTGAGTATCTTCTTTCTTCTTCACAGCTGATCCCGTATTATTAGCAGCATCCAAGATTTCATTTGCTAAACGTTCTTGCATTGTTTTTTCATTACGTAGGCGAGCATAGCTTACGAGCCAACGCAGTCCGAGACTGGTACGACGCTCTGGTTTAACCTCAACAGGAACTTGGTAGTTTGAACCACCAACACGACGTGCTTTCACCTCAAGTACCGGCATTACATTTTTTAATGCTTGCTCAAATACTTCCATTGGATCATTACCCGTGCGCTCACGAATCCGATCAAACGCTTCGTATAAGATTCTTTGCGCTTGTCCTTTTTGACCATCGTACATAAGACGATTGATAAGGCGAGTAACAAGCTTGCTGTTGTAAATAGGATCTGGCAGTACTTCTCTGCGAGGTACTGGGCCTTTACGCGGCATGCTTTTCCCTCCTTTTCTCCTAGATTGATGTTTTATCATTAATCATTCATTTATTTTTTAGGACGTTTTGCACCATATTTAGAACGACCTTGCATACGATTAGCCACACCTGCAGTGTCGAGTGTACCACGTACGATGTGATAACGTACACCAGGTAAGTCTTTTACACGACCACCACGAACAAGAACAACGGAGTGTTCTTGCAAATTATGTCCAATCCCTGGAATATACGCTGTGACTTCAATATTGTTGCTTAAACGTACACGCGCATATTTACGTAAAGCTGAGTTCGGTTTTTTCGGGGTCATGGTACCAACACGAGTACACACACCACGTTTTTGTGGAGAACTTTGTGGAACGTGTGCTTTCTTAAAGCTATTGTAACTTACTTGAAGAGCAGGAGATTTCGATTTCGTCACTTTACTCTTACGACCTTTACGAACTAGCTGATTAATTGTTGGCATTCGTCGCACCTCCTTCTTTTCAATAAATTAAGACCACAGATCCAGGCGGTTCATTTTTGAATCTAAAAAGACGAACGACTTATTTCAACATGGGACCGCGCACATTGATTTGTACGCGGTCAAATCTATAGTCGCTCAATCGGATAAAATTGCTGCTGTAGCAGCCGATACTTCGATGCCACATGCCTTTCCGAGCTCTTTCATCGAATCGACACGAACAACAGCAACTCCGTGTTGTTTGCACAGTGAAATGATCAAATCCGTAATATGTGGTTTAGCATCAACAGCCACATAAACTTCTTCTGTTTTTCCCTGCTCAATTGCTTTTCTTGTTTGCTTGGTACCAATCGCGATCCACTTTGCTTGTTTCACTTTTTCATAAGACATCGATTCGCCCTCCAAAGTGAAGAATTCCCAAGCACACGAAAATATCTTACCACCGAAGCATTCATCTGTCAATAAAATGTCATGAAAAAACGTTTTTCCAAATCTCTACTCTACAAGAACGGTTTCTTTAGTGACTGATTCTAAGTCATCCGTAATTTCGTTAGCAAGTTTTGGTTGTAAAGTACGATACCGTGCCATACCTGTTCCAGCCGGAACCAACTTACCAATAATTACATTTTCTTTTAGCCCTAGTAATCGGTCTACCTTTCCTTTGATTGCTGCATCGGTTAAAACGCGTGTTGTTTCTTGGAATGATGCTGCTGACAAGAAAGACTCTGTTTCCAGCGAAGCTTTCGTAATCCCGAGCAGAATTGGACGGGCTACAGCTGGCTCACCACCCGATAAAAGAACTTTGCGATTGGCTTCTTCAAAGTCATGAATATCTACAGTCGCTCCTGGAAGTAGTTCCGTTGTACCGGAATCAGTGACCTTAACTTTTCGCATCATTTGGCGAATCATTACTTCCACGTGCTTATCGTTAATTTCTACCCCTTGCAAACGATATACTTTCTGTACTTCTTGCAATAGGTAACCTTGTACGCCTTTGATTCCTTTAACACGTAAAAGTTCTTTTGGATCAATTGATCCTTCAGTAAGCTCATCACCGGCTTGAATGATATCGCCAACAGCTACTTTAATTCGTGAACCATATGGTACATGCTGTACTTTGGTTTCAACTTCGCCTTCGATCTCAATCTCACGGCGATCTTTCACTTCACGAATATCAATGACTTTTCCGCTAATTTCACTAATAATCGCTAAGCCTTTTGGATTCCGTGCTTCAAATAGCTCTTGAATCCGCGGTAAACCTTGTGTGATATCATCTCCAGCTACACCACCGGTATGGAAAGTACGCATGGTTAACTGAGTTCCTGGTTCTCCAATGGACTGAGCAGCGATAATTCCAACTGCTTCACCAATCTCGACAGGTGTACCTAGAGCCAAGTTCCGACCATAACATTTTTTACAGACACCGTGTTTCGTACGACATAGTAGAACAGAGCGAATGACAACTTTTTCGATACCCGCTTCAATCATATGTGAAGCACATTCTTCGTCGATCATTTGTCCGCGCTTCACGATGATTTTTCCTGTTTCAGGATGGCGTACTGTTTCAAAAGCAGTGCGACCTACAATTCGGTCATACAAGCCCTCAATAATTTCATTTCCATCGCTAATCTTTGTGACAGCAAGCCCTTTATCTGTTCCACAGTCATCTTCACGAACAATAACATCCTGGGCTACATCTACTAAACGGCGTGTCAGATAACCAGAGTCCGCAGTACGAAGGGCTGTATCTGCCAATCCTTTCCGCGCACCGTGAGTAGAAATAAAGTATTCTAACACGGTAAGACCTTCCCGGAAGTTGGTACGAATTGGTTGCTCAATAATTTTACCTGCAGGGTTTGCCATCAAACCACGCATACCAGCTAACTGTGTAATCTGTGAAACGTTACCCCGTGCTCCAGAGTCAGCCATCATAAAGATCGGATTATATTTACCCATATTGTTCATTAATACTTCAGTAATCTGATCTTTCGATTGACTCCAGATCGAAATAACTCGCTCATAGCGTTCTTCATCCGTAATCAGACCCCGACGATATTGTTTCAAGACCGTATCGACTTTTTTCTGTGCTTCATTTAGAATTTCTTGTTTTTCTTCTGGAACCTTAACATCAGAAACCGACATCGTAATGCCAGCTTTGGTTGAATAGGAATAACCTAGGGCTTTAATCTTATCCAGTGTCTCTGATGTAATGGTTGTTCCAAAACGGCGGAAGATCTCTGCAATAATCGATCCTAAGAATTTCTTTTTAAAAGCACCAGGATCAGGAAGTTTACTTAAAAATTCTTTTACGTTTATTCCTTTTTCAAAGATGAAGAACTTATCAGGAGTTCCATTAAAATTCCTTGAGGTCGGTTCATTTAGATATGGAAACTCAGCTGGGAAAATCTCATTAAAAATTAATTTACCAACGGTCGTAACTAATAAAGCCTGTTTTTGCTTCTCAGTAAAGGAGGATTTCTTAATATTTTTCGCTGGGATAGCAATCCGCGAGTGTAATGTAACATATCCTTGTTGATAGGAGTTAATTGCTTCACCGATTGAATGGAATATACTTCCTTCTCCTTTTTCTCCTTCTTTTTCAATGGTTAAATAATAACAACCTAAAACCATATCCTGAGAAGGAGTCACAACAGGCTTTCCATCTTTCGGATTCAATATATTTTGAGCTGCAAGCATCAACAGTCGTGCCTCTGCTTGAGCTTCCGCGGATAATGGTACGTGAACCGCCATTTGGTCACCATCAAAGTCTGCATTATACGCTGTACAAACCAATGGATGCAAACGTATAGCCCGTCCTTCGACAAGAACTGGTTCAAATGCCTGAATACCCAAGCGGTGAAGGGTAGGTGCACGGTTTAAAAGAACAGGGTGCTCCTTAATTACTTCCTCTAACACATCCCAGACTTCTGGATGAACGCGCTCTACTTTCCGTTTTGCACTTTTAATATTATGAGCTAATCCTTTGGCTACTAGCTCTTTCATTACAAAAGGCTTAAAGAGTTCCAGTGCCATTTCTTTCGGTAAACCACACTGATACATTTTTAAATATGGTCCTACAACGATAACAGAACGACCTGAATAATCTACTCGCTTCCCAAGTAAGTTTTGTCGGAAACGTCCTTGTTTCCCTTTGAGCATATGGGATAGTGATTTTAGTGGACGATTACCGGGTCCTGTGACAGGACGACCCCGACGACCATTATCGATCAATGAATCGACTGCTTCTTGTAACATCCGCTTTTCGTTCTGAACGATGATATCGGGTGCACCTAAGTCAAGCAAACGTTTGAGACGATTATTCCGGTTAATCACACGACGATATAAATCATTGAGATCTGAAGTAGCAAATCGTCCACCATCTAACTGAACCATAGGACGGAGCTCAGGTGGGATGACAGGTAGTACATCTAGTACCATCCACTCTGGATTATTACCTGATGAACGAAATGCTTCAAGTACTTCTAGCCTCTTCACAGCTCGATTACGCCGTTGCCCTTGTGCGGTAGCTAACTCTTCTTTAAGTAGTTCTACTTCTTTATCGAGGTCGATATCTTGTAAAAGTCTCTTTATCGCTTCAGCTCCCATAGTAGCAACAAACGCATTACCATATTTCTCACGATAACTGCGATATTCTTTTTCAGAAAGTAGCTGTTTTTTCTCAAGTGTTGTAGATCCAGGATCAACCACCACATAAGAAGCAAAGTAAATGACTTCTTCGAGTGAACGTGGAGACATATCTAAAACCAAGCCCATTCGACTTGGAATCCCTTTAAAATACCAAATATGGGATACAGGGGCAGCTAGTTCAATATGTCCCATACGCTCACGACGTACTTTGGCACGAGTCACCTCAACACCACAACGGTCACAAACTACTCCTTTATAACGAACCCGCTTATACTTACCACAGTGACACTCCCAATCCTTCGTTGGACCAAAAATCTTTTCACAAAACAAACCTTCTTTTTCGGGCTTTAAAGTACGATAGTTGATCGTTTCAGGCTTTTTTACCTCACCACGAGACCATGAGCGAATTTTTTCAGGAGAGGCGAGGCCGATTTTCATATATTCAAAGTTATTTACGTCTAACATGGGCATTCCTCCCTCAGGATTCATCCCGTTATATAGGTAGGGTGGAAATAGGGAGCAAGCTTTTTAGCGCTCCCCATCATCCATCATTATGAAGTTGACCGGGCATTTTCTTCTGGATCTAAGTCTAAGCCTAACTTATCATTGGATGGTTCATCCTCATCATCTAACTCACGCATCTCGATTTCTTTCTCATCTTCAGCAAGGATTTTAACATCCATTCCAAGACTTTGCAGCTCTTTAATCAATACCTTAAACGACTCAGGCACGCCTGGCTCAGGCACATTTTCACCTTTGACAATCGATTCATAAGTTTTAACCCGTCCAACCACATCATCGGACTTCACAGTTAAAATCTCTTGGAGGGTATAAGCTGCACCATAAGCTTCAAGTGCCCATACCTCCATCTCACCAAACCGTTGTCCACCAAACTGCGCTTTACCACCTAATGGCTGTTGCGTAACGAGTGAATATGGTCCTGTTGAGCGAGCATGGATCTTATCATCAACCATATGTGCCAGCTTGATCATATACATGACACCAACGGTAACTCGATTTTCAAATGGCTCTCCTGTTCTTCCATCATAAAGAACTGTTTTACCATCACGAGATAAGCCAGCTTCTTCGAGTGTATCAAATACATCGATCTCGGTAGCTCCATCAAAAACCGGGGTTGCCACGTGTATCCCAAGTGCTTTGGCTGCCATTCCCAAATGGACTTCAAGTACCTGTCCAATATTCATCCGCGAAGGTACTCCAAGTGGGTTAAGCACCACTTCTACAGGTCTACCATCTGGTAAGAATGGCATATCTTCTTCAGGTAGAATCCGAGCAATAACCCCTTTATTTCCATGACGACCAGCCATTTTATCCCCTTCGGAAATCTTCCGCTTTTGGGCAATATAGACACGAACTAATTGATTTACACCTGGAGGTAATTCATCGCCATTTTCACGTGTAAATACTTTTACATCAACTACAATACCATCTTGGCCATGCGGTACACGTAAAGAAGTATCCCGAACTTCCCGAGCTTTTTCTCCGAAAATAGCATGAAGTAGCCGTTCCTCAGCAGTCAGCTCTGTTACTCCTTTCGGTGTAACTTTTCCTACTAAGATATCTCCTGCCTTAATTTCGGCTCCCACACGAATAATTCCACGTTCATCTAAGTTCTTTAGAGCCTCTTCACCCACGTTAGGAATATCTCGGGTGATCTCTTCCGGACCTAGTTTGGTGTCACGTGCTTCTATTTCATGTTTTTCAATGTGAATGGAAGTATATACATCTTCTTTAACCAGTTTTTCACTAAGCAATATAGCATCCTCGTAGTTATAACCTTCCCATGTCATAAAGGCTACCACTACATTACGTCCTAATGCCATTTCACCTTGCTCTGTCGATGGACCGTCTCCTAAAACGTCTCCTGCTTTCACTTTATCTCCTGCGCGAACCAAAGGACGTTGGTTAATACAAGTTCCTTGGTTAGAACGAGAAAATTTAGTGAGCTTATATTTATCTAGGTCACCTCTTACAAGAACGCCATCTACTTCTTTTTCATGACGAACCCAGATTTCATTGGCAGTTACACGCTCAACCGTCCCACCTCGTCTAGCCAAAATCATAACACCTGAATCACGTGCTGCTTTATGCTCCATCCCCGTTCCAATAAAAGGAGCTTGAGGCATTAATAATGGAACAGCTTGCCGTTGCATGTTTGATCCCATTAAGGCACGGTTCGAATCATCGTTTTCCAAAAACGGAATACATGCTGTAGCAACTGAAACTACCTGTTTAGGAGAAACATCCATATAGTCTACGCGATCACGTGGTACTGTTAAGATCTCATCCTGATAACGAACATCTACTAAATCATTGATAAAATTACCCTCATCATCAATGAGTGCATTTGCTTGCGCTACATAGTAGTTATCCTCTTCATCAGCAGTTAAGTAATCAATCTGATCTGTTACACGTCCTGTTTCAGGATCAACACGCCGATATGGTGTCTCAATAAAACCGTAGTCATTGATACGAGCATATGAGGATAATGAGTTAATCAGACCAATGTTCGGTCCCTCAGGAGTTTCGATTGGACACATCCGACCATAGTGTGAGTGGTGAACGTCACGCACTTCAAACCCTGCACGCTCCCGGGTTAAACCTCCTGGTCCAAGTGCAGATAAACGTCGTTTGTGAGTTAACTCTGCAAGTGGATTGGTTTGATCCATAAACTGTGATAACTGGCTGCTACCAAAGAATTCTTTAATGGAAGCAATCACAGGACGAATATTAATAAGTGCCTGTGGAGTAATTGCATTCGCATCTTGAATAGACATCCGTTCGCGTACAACCCGTTCCATTCTAGATAAACCGATACGGAATTGATTTTGTAACAACTCACCAACCGAACGAAGACGACGGTTTCCTAAATGATCAATGTCATCAATTGTACCTACACCATGTAGTAAGTTAATAAAATAGTTGATGGAAGAAATAATATCAGCTGGAGTAATATGTTTAACAGACTGATCAATTTCTCCGTTTGAAATCACCTTGATCGCTTTACCCTCTTGCAGCGGTGATTCAATATGTACCGTCTGCAATCGAATAGCCCCTTCATCAGGTACACCACCACGTACCGAATGATCTTGTAAACCAACAGCTTGGTCTCCAACTAAGTAAGGAAGTAGTTTATCAAGAACACGACGCTCTAATGTTGTACCTGCTTCTGCTAAGATTTCACCTGTTTCAGGATCAACGATAGCTTGGGCAAGCTTTTGGTTCAATAAGCGGTTTTTAATATGCAGTTTTTTATTGATCTTGTATCGACCCACTGCTGCTAAATCATAGCGTTTTGGATCGAAAAAACGGGAATATAAAAGACTACGGGCATTATCAGCAGTAGGTGGTTCACCTGGTCGTAAGCGTTCATAGATTTCTATCAATGCTTTTTCTGTATTTCCGGTATTATCCTTATCCAAGGTATTCCGAACATACTCATCATCACCCAAAAGATCAAGGATTTCAGCATCACTACTAAACCCTAAAGCACGTAACAAAACTGTCACTGGTATTTTCCGAGTACGATCAATTCTTACATAGATGATATCTTTGGCATCTGTTTCAAACTCGAGCCAAGCACCACGATTCGGAATTACCGTTGCTGTATAAGTTGGTTTACCGTTCTTATCTACTTTCGTGTTATAATACACACTAGGTGAACGAACCAATTGGCTAACAATGACACGTTCAGCACCATTAATGATAAAGGTACCAGTCTCGGTCATTAGTGGGAAGTCTCCCATGAATACTTCTTGTTCTTTTACTTCGCCAGTTTCTTTATTAATGAGTCGTACTTTCACACGTAGAGGAGCCGCATAGGTCACTTGGTGATCTTTGGCTTCTTCTACATTGTACTTGGTTTCACCTAAACTGTAGTCGATAAATTCGAGTACAAGATTTCCGGTGAAGTCTTCGATGGGAGAAATGTCACGAAACATCTCTCGAAGTCCTTCATCGAGAAACCACTCATACGACTTCTTTTGAATTTCAATCAGATTAGGCAGTTCTAAGACTTCATGAATTCGAGCATAGCTCCTTCTTTGCCTCCGACCGCACTCTATCATTTTACCAGCCAAACAAACTCCCCCCTCGTACCGAGTCGCTTGACGCTATCAAGGCGTTTGTGCCTAAAAAAAGAAAATGGGTGTAATACCTCATTTTAACCTAGATGTAGTTTATTTACCTATCTTAACCAATTAATGGCAAAATAAAACTAGAAGAAATGTACTTAGCAAAAAATGGTTAAGTTCGTTCAGATAGACTTTCTGCAATTTATTACATTAGCATATAGGGACAAACATGTCAATAAATTGTCGCTTGAATGATCCAATAACCCTTTTTTTGCGCTACCACTTCTACATGATCATAGTTTCGTTCTAACTCTTTTTTTGCAGACTCTGCCCCCTGCTTTTTACGAATGACAATCCATAAACTTCCACCTGGGACCAGATGGCTTTTTGCTTCAGAAAATAATTCGTAAATAGCTGATTTACCAATACGAATGGGCGGATTAAACAAAATCATATCAAAAGAACGGTTAGCAAGCTCACTAAATCCTTCACTGACTATACACTCAACTTGTCCTATAACACGATTAACTTCAGCATTTCGTTTGGCAAGTGCAATGGCTCGTTCATTGATATCCACCATCACCACTGAAAGCTGTGGATATGCTCTGGCGAGTGTTATACCAATCGGACCATAACCTGCTCCTAAATCAAGAACAGTCTTCTCTTGTTGCAGAGAAACATTCTCTATTAGAAGTCGACTTCCAAAATCAATGCCTTTTTTGGAGAATACTCCGCTGTCCGTATAAAAGGTAAACGAGTGTTCTAGTAGATGGGCTTGAAAGCAGCGTTCTTCACTTTTTGCAGATGGGTTCGACGAGTAATAATGCTCGTGCATGAATAGAAACCTCCTCTACGGAAAATGATATGGAGGTTTGCGAGAGCCTTAACAAATCAGAAGCCGATCAATTCCTCGTCAAATCTTACGGGAACATCTCGGCTGATAGAACAAAGCGACCCGCCGACCAATGACGGCGGGTCAGGCCGGAATCTGCATTACTTCAGTTCTACACTAGCACCGGCTTCTTCGAGTTCTGCTTTGATTTTTTCTGCTTCTTCTTTAGAAGCTCCTTCTTTAATTGGGCTTGGAGCACCATCAACAAGCGCTTTTGCTTCTTTGAGTCCGAGACCAGTAATTCCACGAACCACTTTGATTACGTTGATTTTGGAAGCACCAGCACTGTTTAAGATAACATCGAATTCGGTTTTTTCTTCTTCTTTGCCACCATCAACTGGTCCTACTACTGCTACTGGAGCAGCTGCTTTTACATCAAATTCTTCTTCGATTGCTTTTACGAGGTCGTTCAGTTCGAGAACGCTCATTCCTTTAATCGCTTCAATGATTTGTTCTTTCGTCATGAGAGTTTACCTCCTTATATTCTTTCCATATTTATTTTTTCAAACAGCATTAAGCTTCCTGAGCAGGAGCACCTTCTTCGTTTTTCTCAGCCACAGCTTTAACTGCAAGCGCAAATTGACGCATTGGTGCTTGAAGAACACTAAGCAGCATAGACAAAAGACCTTCGCGAGATGGTAGTTGAGCGAGCTCAGTAATCGCCTCAACATCTACCACATTTCCCTCTACGACTCCAGCTTTGATTTTGAGAGCTTCGTGATCTTTCGCAAATTGATAGAGTACTTTTGCAGGAGCAACCACATCATCATTGCTAAACGCAACCGCAGTAGGTCCAGTTAAATGTTTCTCTAACTCCGTATATCCTACTTCTGCACTTGCACGGCGAGTCAGCGTATTTTTAAGTACATAGAACTCAACCCCTGCTTCTCGCAACTGCTTACGTAACTCATTGGACTCAGCTACTGTTAGACCACGGTAGTCAGTCAAAATTGTACTTTTGCTGTTAGATAACTTTTCAACGATCTCAGCTACTTTTTGCTTTTTTAACTCAATTGCTTTGGACATGGGTACACCTCCTCATCAGGAGTTTTTCAGAAATAGAAAAAGCCTCCGTAGACAGTCGAAGGCCGCAAAAATACACATTTTATCCAAGCCACCTCGGTAGGGAATTAAGTGCACATGCACACCTACTGTCTACGGTAATCTTTTATTCGAATTTTGACGAGGTTAAGGATACTGAAATTCTACCTCGTTGTCAAGGGTTTGCCAAAAATTAACGACCAGATAAGCGAGCTACATTAACAGTTACACCAGGACCCATTGTAGAAGAAATGGTGCAATTCTTCATATAGGTACCTTTAGCAGCTGCAGGTTTTGCTTTGATTAATGTTTCAGCCAAAACTTGTAAGTTTTCAGCTAGCTTTTCTACATCAAATGAAACCTTACCAATCGCCGCATGCACGTTACCTGATTTATCAGCACGGTACTCGATTTTACCAGCTTTAATTTCTTGAACTGCTTTGGCTACTTCAAAAGTAACGGTACCCGTTTTTGGGTTTGGCATAAGACCTTTAGGTCCTAAAATCCGCCCTAAACGACCTACTTGTCCCATCATATCTGGGGTAGCAACTACCACGTCAAAGTCAAGCCATCCTTGACTTACCTTGTTGATGAGGTCCTCATCGCCTACGAACTCAGCACCTGCTTGTTCTGCTTCTTTCGCTTTCTCGCCTTTTGCAAAAACAAGTACTCGCTTCGTTTTACCTGTTCCATGAGGAAGTACAACAGCCCCTCTTACTTGTTGATCCGCACGTTTGGTATCAACCCCAAGACGGAATGCTGCTTCAATGGTCTCATCAAATTTAGCAGTTGAAATACTTTTGATAAGCTCAAGCGCTTCAATAGGATCATATTGCTTTTCGCTATCCACTTTACCAAGTGCTTCTAAATACTTTTTACCATGTTTAGCCACTGTTTTTCCTCCCTTCGTGGTCGTAACGGATAATCCTCCCACAAGCCATGATTACTCGTGGCAGAGTAGTCATGCTTAATCTTCGATAACAATACCCATGCTACGAGCAGTACCTTCGACCATACGCATAGCTGCTTCTACGCTCGCTGCATTGAGATCAGGCATTTTAAGCTCTGCAATCTCACGTACTTTATCCCGTTTAACCGTTGCCACTTTCGTTTTGTTTGGTTCACCAGAACCTGATTCAATCCCTGCAGCTTTCTTTAATAACACTGCTGCTGGTGGTGTTTTGGTGATGAAAGTAAACGAACGATCTTCATATACTGTAATTTCAACTGGAATGATTAATCCAGCTTGTTCTGCAGTACGGGCATTAAATTCTTTACAAAAGCCCATAATGTTAACCCCAGCTTGACCAAGTGCCGGACCTACTGGTGGTGCCGGATTCGCCTTACCAGCGGGGATTTGCAGCTTGACCACTTTAATCACTTTTTTGGCCATGCAAATCTACCTCCTTCAAGAATGTGGTTTTCTCGGGTTTGACCCTCCCACGGCAACGACAGACGTCTGCCCCGAAGATAGGGGTACAACTAAAACAGTACTAATTTATCACAACACAGCCGAAAACGAAAGGCTTCCTAAACTTTAAATTTTTTCTATCTGGAAGAAGTCGAGTTCCACTGGCGTTTCCCGCCCAAACATATTAACCAATACTTTTAGTTTTGAACGGCTAAGATCCACCTCTTCAATCACACCAACAAAGTTAGCAAATGGGCCTTCTTTTACTTTGACATTTTCACCAACAGTAAAGTCAGCAGTTGCCCGTGGCTCTTCTAGACCCATTTGATGAAGGATGGTGTGTGCTTCTTCCGACCGAAGGGGGGTCGGTTTTGAACCTGCCCCAGACGAACCGACAAATCCGGTTACACCTGGTGTGTTCCGTACGACATACCACGAGTCATCAGTCATGATCATCTCGACTAAGACGTATCCTGGGAATACTTTACGCATGACTGTTTTTTTCTTACCTTCCTTGTGCTCGATCTCTTCTTCCATTGGAACGAGGACACGAAAGATTTTATCTTGCATATCCATGGAGTGAACGCGCTTCTCCAAGTTAGCTTTTACTTTATTCTCGTAGCCAGAATACGTATGAACGACATACCATTGCTTTTCCATAACCTATCGGGTCTACCCTATCCCCCCTTCATGGCATAACGCCTTAACTATTACTTCATAATCAGTTTTACAATCTCAGCGATACCCAAGTCGATAATAAAAAAGAAGATTGTAAGTACTATACAAATTGATAATACAACAGTGGTATAACTAACCATTTCTTTACGGCTGGGCCAACGTACTTTTTTTAGCTCTTGTATACTACCGCGAAAGAAGCCCGATGTACCGGATACACTTTTTTTGATCCCGCGACCGATACCGCTAATAAATGATGCCATGCTGTCACCCCCATCTTCTAACAAAGCGCGAAAGCTTTATTTTGTTTCGCGATGTACGGTGTGTGCGTTGCAACGAGGACAAAATTTACGGAGTTCCATACGGTCTGGATGTTTCCGTTTATTTTTAGAAGTTGTATAGTTACGATTGCGGCATTCTGTGCATTGCATGGTAACTGTTACCCGCATGGTCGGCACCTCCTTGATTCAAAATAACCGCTCATAAAATAAATATATAAAATCACCAAATTACATTATCATAATGAACTTTTTCTGTCAATGTCATGTCCTACTTGTTTTCTTATCTTAACGCTTCTAAAATGTCTAAAAACAGATTTGCAAACATTTTTTATTGTCTATATAAACGCACTTGATTGTAAATTATGCTTGTATGGAAATATATCTCTCTTGAGATACCTAAACCAATCCGCGACTTGTTAACGAAGTATATCCCCGCCATAGTTCCACAAACAATAGCTATATCAGCAATATAAATATCTTTGGTGAAAACATCCATTATCTGTCCATTCTTAATAACAAGATCTGCTAATTCCTCTTTATTTGCCACCTTGATCAGATATTCACAGAACAGAGAATGAGCCATCTACCCATTTCTCCTTTTTTCGCTATTTTTCCCGATCACCAGTCGTTCATAAACGAATCGATTACCATTTCAACTCCATTCTTTCAGCCCACTTTAAAAGAACTTTTTAGGTAGGCCTTTTAACTCTATTACACATCTTTTTATGACAACAAAAAAGGAATATGTAACTTTTTGTCGAATATGAAAAACAGGTACCATTTGTGTACCTGTTTTCGGAAAATAAGATATGTCAGTCTAAAGTGAAATTTCACGCACTTCTAGATAACGTTCGAGTTTTCGTTTCACTCTCTGTAGTGCATTATCAATCGATTTCACATGTCGATTTAAGTCAACAGCAATCTCTTGATAGGAACGTCCATCTAAATATAACATTAATACTTTTCGTTCTAAATCACTTAGAATCTGGGAAATCTTCCCTTCAATATCATTATACTCCTCTTGTGTAATATAAATCTCTTCGGGATTTAGTCGGCTACCAGGAATCTTGTCCATCAATGTGCGATCAGAATCCTCATCATATGCAGGCTTGTCCAACGAGACATAAGAATTAAGTGGAATATGCTTTTGCCGAGTAGCTGTTTTGATCGCTGTAATAATCTGACGAGTAATGCATAGTTCAGCAAAAGCTTTAAAAGATGAAAGCTTGTCTCCACGAAAATCCCGAATCGCCTTATATAAGCCGATCATACCTTCTTGCACAATATCTTCATGATCCGCACCAATTAAGAAATATGATCTTGCTTTTGCTCTAACAAAATTTTTGTACTTATTGATCAAGTATTCCAAAGCCTCATCATCGCCGAAACGCACTTCTTCTACCAGCTCTTCGTCGGGTAATGACTTATAATCTACCAGTTTATCATAATTAATCCATTCACTGGACTGTAGATCTACACTCACCGCTATCCCTCCGACTAAGTAAGCATAGAGACCCGATTTATGCTATTATAGCTGAACTGAAACAAAAACGTCAAATTTTCACTAATTTTTCCTTCGCCATTTTTCCAATTTGTTTCTAATTTCATCAGATAATCTCTCTTCTAAGGCGTTTCCTGAAGTAATATTGATATTCCCCTTTTTACGTAATCTATCACTTAATTTTTGTTTCCCTAGCCTAATTTCTTGTAACAGCTCACGGGAAGAAATGCGATAAGCACCTTGACCAAACACCATACGCTGCTCTAAATAATCCGAGGTTGCCACAAAGATGCGTCGATGGGGGCTCTTATACTTTTTGACAAAACGCTCAATTAACTCATCTGCTGTTTCTCCATATCTAGTATAATACACAGTAATTTTTTCCTGTTCTTCAACGACTTCTTTCCCAGCTGTCCGATGAGCATCAAACACAAGAAACACTCGTCTACCTGATGCAGCTTGGTATTCAGAAAGGTCTCGGATCAACTTGATTCGCTCTTCTTCCAACTGAGAAGGATTCCAATGAATCGATCGATCTGTCCCCGTATTAGAGCCAATTACATTATAACCATCAACAACAAGCCATTCTTCTAGCTTATTCATTTCTCATCCTACCACGTAGTACTTCGTACATTAAAATCCCAGCGGCAACAGAAGCATTTAGAGAAGATACTTTTCCTAACATAGGTAGGCGAACCAAAAAGTCACATTTTTTCTTTAAAAGAGGGCTAATTCCTTGCCCCTCATTACCAATAACAATGGCAATCGGCATCTGATAATCGACTTGGTTATAAGTCTGCTTAGCTTCTCCATCACTACCAATGATCCAAATTCCTCTTTCTTTTAATTCTTCAACTAGCCGATTTAAGTTGGGTACACGCACAACAGGGACATATTCAATCGCTCCAGCCGATGTTTTAGCCACAGTTGTTGTAAGTCCAACCGCTCTGCGCTTTGGAATAATCACACCATGCACCCCTGAAGCGTCTGCAGTTCGTAAGATTGAACCAAGGTTATGTGGATCTTCAATCCCATCCAATAAAAGAAAAAATGGGGACTCTCCCAATCTCTCTGCACGCTGAAAACATTCTTCAAGTGTAGCATATTGATAAGCTGCTACCTGTGCCATGACTCCTTGATGATTCCCACCTTCTGCTAGTTGATCTAACTTTGAACGTGGAACCCATTGATAAGGTACTTTAGCCACAGCTATATGATCTAAAATTCCTTTTAAGTTTTTCTTTTGAACTCCCTCAGCGAAAAGAACTTTATCAATACTCCTGCCAGAGCGGATCGCCTCTTGTACCGCATGTCTGCCGATTATCCATTCTGATCCCACTAAACTACACCTCTTCATGATCTTTTTGCAAAATCGTTTGCATTAATTGTTGGATACGTGACTGTTTTCCAGACAAATATAAGTAGCCAAATAAAGCTTCTAACCCTGTACTATAACGGTAATCAGAGACCTTGGCATTCTTGGGTATACTTCCTGACTTTGCATTTCTACCTCGCTTTAGGATGGTTAATTCATCTTCACTTAAAAGTGATTTGATCTGGTAAAATGCCTTTGCCTGCGCATTTGCCGAAACATATTTGGTTGCTTCTTTTTGCAAATGTTGGGGTAAGGAAATGCCTTGTGCAATCAAATACTCACGTACATATATTTCATAAATCGCATCTCCCATATAAGCAAGGGTGAGCGGATTTATCTCTTGGGGCAGTTTAGGTAGAGAAGAAGAGAAGAATTGATTCATTTTCTTCTCCACCGTACACCTTGAGGAGTATCCTCTAATATAATTCCCTTCGCATTTAACATATCACGAATTTCATCTGCCCGTTTAAAATTCTTATCTTTCCGCGCTTGCTGTCGTTCCGCAATTAAAACTTCAACCTCTTGATCCAAACATTCTTGTGCATGGGTATCTATGAGCCCTAGTATATTTCCACCAATCTCTTGAAGGAAGTCTAATAGTAAATTGAGTGACTCAATCGTAACAACAGAGCGTGCAACCCATTCATTTGATAAGCGAACCGCATCAAACAAGACACTAATGGCGTTGGCTGTATTAAAGTCATCATTCATTTCTAACGTAAATTGATCAGTTAATCTTTTCAATTCATGTGTTAATTCCTCAGGCACATCACCAGAGAGTGCTGTCTCTTTACGATGCTGCAGATTAGACACAGCTGTTTGTATACGATCCACACTAGCTTCTGCTTGCTGCATAACTTCTTGGTTAAAGTTAATCGGATTACGATAATGCGAAGATAATAAGAAGTAGCGAATCGCTGGTACCGAATAGTTTTTACGTAGTTCCACAACTCGAATAATATTACCAAGTGATTTAGACATTTTCTCATTATCTATATTAATAAATCCATTGTGCAACCAATATCTAACAAACTGCTTTTCGGTCCATGCCTCACTTTGTGCAATTTCATTCTCATGGTGGGGAAAACAAAGATCCATCCCGCCAGCATGAATATCTAATGTATCGCCTAAATATTTACGCGCCATTACCGAACATTCTAAATGCCAACCAGGCCGTCCAGGTCCCCAAGGGCTTTCCCAACTAATTTCTCCTGGCTTTGCAGCCTTCCACAAAGCAAAATCTAAGGCATGTTCTTTGCGCTCGTTGATCTCAATTCTCGCACCTGACTTTAATTCATCCAAAGATTGATGGGATAGCTTACCGTAATCCTTTTTATATAGAGAACGATAATAAACATCACCATCCCTCTCATAAGCATAACCCTTTTCGATTAAAGTTTGCACTGCGGAAATCATTTCCTCTATATGCTCTGTCGCCCGTGGATGGACATCAGCCCGTTTTACTTTCAGTGCATCCATATCTTCGAAATAGGCATGAATATACTCTTCAGCGATCTCTGGTACTGTGCGTCCTGTATCCATTGAAGCTTGTATCAATCGATCATCCACATCTGTAAAGTTTTGAACATAGGTAACATCATAACCCAAATATTGTAAATAGCGACGAACAACATCAAAAAAAACAAATACACGTGCATTCCCAATATGAATATAGTTATATACTGTTGGTCCACACACGTACATTTTGACTTGATTTGAATTTAGTGGTTCAAATAATTCTTTACGCCTAGTCATTGTATTGTAAAGCTGGACTGCCATGTTCTTTCGTTCCTCCTTGTTCATTCGAATCCACTGCTCTTTTTAACGCTTCTAACTCTGTTTTCAACTGGCTAATCTCAGATTGCATAGAACGAAACATTTCTGCTACAGGATCAGGCAAATTAACATGATCTAGATCCGTTTGTACCCGAACGCCATCTTGGATGACCACTCGTCCAGGTACTCCTACGACCGTTGAATTAGGAGGGATATTTTTTAAGACAACTGAACCCGCACCAATTTTAGCACACCTTCCAACAGTGATCGACCCTAATACCTTAGCTCCAGATGAAATAAGTACATGTTCTTCAATAGTAGGATGACGCTTCCCCTTTTCTTTTCCTGTACCGCCAAGTGTTACACCTTGATAGATCGTCACATAGTCACCAATCTCACATGTCTCACCAATGACCACACCCATTCCATGATCAATAAACACACCATGACCAATCTTAGCTCCTGGATGGATTTCAATCCCTGTAAAAAAACGACTTACCTGTGAAATAATTCGAGCTATCAAAAATAGGTGCTTTTGATAAAAGAAGTGTGCAAGTCGATGTGACCAGATAGCATGTAAACCAGCATAAGTGAGAACCACTTCTATCGTACTTCTCGCTGCGGGATCTCGATCAAATACAGCTTGGATATCTGATTTCATTCCCTTACGTATTTCTTTTAGTTTTCTCCACCAGTTCATGATTTGTTTCACCCCTCTTTAATAAAAAAGTCTCTGTAGCATATGCTACAGAGACGGCATCACTCCGCGGTTCCACTCTGCTTGAATTCATCCAAAATAGAATTCCTCTCTACTCCGTTAACGATGGATATCGGATCATCCTACTACAGCATAAAAGCCGATTCAGATGTCAGCTCATGGGTGCATTTCAAATCTGGAGAAATGAAGCTTTCCACCAAATAGCTCCTCTCTGAGATTCCAACCAGACTTTACTCTCCCAATCATCACTTATCATTTATGTTGTTGTCGAGTAAAAACGTAGCACTTTATTTTCAATCTAGGTTACACATTGCTTTTCAAATAAATCGTTCTTACAAAAATACCAATCCTAAAGTACATTTCATTTTCTAACAAGCAAATCATGACTGTCAACTAATCTTTTTATACGCTGCTTCACTGTTTCCATACCAATTAAAGATAATGTTTCGTTTAAATCAGGGCCATGTACTTCTCCAGTTACTACAACACGAATAGGCATAAATAACTGCTTACCTTTATATCCTGTTTCTTTTTGTACCCGTTTAAACATGGCTTTAATCTGGTTCGGAGTAAATTCTTCTTCTGCCTCCAATTGTGTAAGAAATGCAGAAAGGACGATAGGAATATGTTCTCCTGTAAGTACTTGCTTTGCCTCTTCATTATACTCTATCTCGCTTCGGAAAAATATTTCCGTCAATGGCACTATACTGGAAACTTGATCCAGTTTCTCTTGATATAGTGCTACAAGACGTGTGAACCACTGCTTTTGAATTTCCGATAAAGGGAGAGTAATTCGATTTGCTTGTTCAAAATAAGGCAGTGCTAACTCAACAATCCGTTCTAATGAAGCTTTTTTGATATAATGGTTGTTCATCCACTTTAATTTTCCAGTGTCAAAAACAGCTGGTGCTTTAGATATACGCTCTAATGAGAAGTTTTGACATAGTTCTGCTAAAGAAAAAATTTCTTCCTCCACCTCAGGAGCCCAACCTAAAAGGGCCATAAAGTTTACCAATGCTTCAGGTAAAAACCCAAGCTCTTTATATTGGTTAATAAATTGAATAATCGATTCATCCCGTTTACTCATCTTTTTACCTTCTGGATTTAAAATCAGCGGGAGATGAGCAAATTGAGGTACTTCAAACCCAAATGCTTCATAAATAAGTAGTTGTCGAGGTGTATTGGATATATGTTCTTCTCCCCGAATCACATGGGAAATTTCCATGAGTGCATCATCAATGACACAAGCAAAATTATACGTGGGGCGACCATCTGGACGCATAATGACAAAGTCACCAATACCATCTGAGTCAAACTTTACTGTACCACGCACGGCATCTTCAAATATTATTGATTTCCCTTCTGGAACCCGAAAGCGAATACTGGGTATTCTTCCTTCAGCCTCTAGCTTAGCTTGCTGCTCAGGTGTTAAATCTCGATCCCATCCACTATATTTTGGCGTTTCTCCACGAGCTAATTGCTCTTCTCTTTCTTTTTCTATCTCTTCTGGCGTACTATAACTTTTATATGCTTTACCTTCAGCTAATAATTGATCTATATATTTTTTATAGATATCCATTCTCTCTAAACAACGATAAGGACCATAAGATCCTCCTTTATCAATGGACTCATCCCAATCGATCCCAAGCCAGTGTAGACCCTCCATTTGGCTATACTCTCCACCAGCGATATTACGCTCAGTATCTGTATCTTCAATACGAAGAATATAATCTCCACCATGTTTTTTCGCAAAAAGATAACTAAATAAAGCAGTACGTGCATTTCCGATATGTAAATGACCAGTGGGGCTTGGTGCATAACGTGTACGAACTCTTCTCATTTTCTGTAGCTCCTTTATTTTCCCATTCGATAAACCATCTCTATCGTTCTATTATAGACAGAGGTTCCTCTCTAAAATAGTCACTTAAATATCCTTTGAAACATACTCCTATAACTCATCAATTCGAGGTTACCCTCTTAATCGGTCGCTCATTGATTCCCCACTCACTCCCGTAGCCTTGATCCTTCAAAAGTCGATCCTACACAAAAACGATTTGCTCTAGCTCTAGGAATGATCTAGGTTTTGGCTCGAATTGAGCAACATACTGTAATTCATTCCATTTCATTATTTCATTAAACAAACAACTGCCATAGCAGTAATTCCTTCTTCTCTGCCCGTAAAGCCTAGTTTTTCTGTAGTTGTTGCCTTGATATTGATCTGAGTAGGCTCAGCTTCTAATAGCTTAGCGATCCGTTCTGTCATCTGTGGTATATATGGAGCCATTTTGGGCTTTTGTGCAATGATAGTCGCATCTACATTCCCTAATAAATAGCCCCGTTCTTGAACTAATTTCCAAGTCTCCTTTAGGAGCTGAGCACTATCAGCTCCTTTATACGTTGGGTCTGTATCCGGAAAATGCTTACCAATATCCCCTAAAGCCAGTGCACCTAAGATTGCATCAGTGATAGCATGTAATAATACGTCTGCATCGGAATGTCCCAATAAACCTTTTGGATAGGGAATCTCAATTCCACCTATAATTAATGGCCGTCCTTCAACCAACTGATGAACATCAAATCCTTGTCCAACACGTATCATTCTGACTGACTCCTCGCTTTATAAATGATTTCTGCTAGAAATAAATCTTCAGGTGTGGTTAACTTCAAATTAGTATATTCCCCCATAACAACACGAACATCAATCCCAAGTTCTTCAACAAGCATTGAATCGTCTGTAGCTAATATTTGCTGCTCCTTCGCTTGCTTATGTGCTTCCCATAATAATTGGTACCGAAAAGCTTGCGGTGTTTGGACTGCCCAAAGCCGGTTCCGATCAGGAGTCATCTCGACAATTCCAGCTTGATCCACTTGCTTAATAGTATCTTTTACAGGTACAGCTAAAATGGCTGCTCCATGCATTTTGACCGCTTCAAGTATTCGATCAATCGCATCATGGGATACAAAAGGGCGTACTGCATCGTGAACCAAGACTAAATCTGCTTTCATCATTTGAAGGCCTTCATAAACACTATCTTGTCGCTCTTTCCCTCCCTGTAAAACATAGGTTACTTTACTGAGCTGATACTGTCTAATCCACTTTTGTGTTTCTTCTAGTTCCTTTGCTTGAGTAACTACAACGATCTCATCTATATCAGGATGTGATTCAAACACCAATAAAGTATGTATAAGAATAGGCTTATTTTCAAGCATTAAAAACTGTTTACTTGTCTTAGTCCTCATTCGTTTTCCTTGACCTGCTGCTGGAATGACTACACCAACCTTCACTTACCCTAACTCCTTTCCATACACAAGAATGCCCGGCGGCTTAGGCCGACACGGGCGTAGAGTTTGCTTGTTATATTATAAAGCTCGTTCCAAAAGTTTAGGCTTAGCAAAAATCATTCTTCCAGCGGATGTTTGTAGAACACTTGTGACCAAGACATCGATTTGGTTACCAATATATTCACGACCGCCCTCAATTACAATCATTGTACCATCATCTAAATAAGCCACACCTTGATTATGTTCTTTACCATCCTTAATCACTTGGACATTGATTTCTTCTCCAGGAAGAACAATTGGTTTCACGGCATTTGCTAAGTCATTGATATTTAATACTTGAACTCCTTGCAACTCACATACTTTATTTAGGTTAAAGTCATTCGTTACTACTTTGCCTGATAATACTTTAGCTAACTTAACTAACTTGCTATCAACTTCAGATACATCTTCGAAATCGCCTTCATATATTAAAACCTTGACATCCAGTTCCTTTTGAATTTTATTTAAAATGTCAAGACCGCGCCGCCCGCGGTTTCTTTTTAATACATCTGACGAGTCGGCAATATGTTGAAGTTCTTCTAGGACAAAACTCGGAATGACTAATGTCCCTTCTAAAAATCCTGTACGACAAATATCTGCGATTCGACCATCGATAATTACACTTGTATCTAAAATTTTGTGTTCAAAGAGGTCCTTATTTTCTTTTTTGTTTTTATCCTTATCTTTTCCCTGACGACCTAATGTAAAAATGGAGATAAGTTCATCCCGTTTTTTATACCCTACACGAAATCCCAAGTAACCCATTACTCCAGAAACTACAAACGGTAAAACGCTTTTGAGTCCAGGAAGAGGTAGAAGTGACAATGGCTGTTGAACAAGAAAAGCAATAATAAGTCCGAAAATAAGTCCCACTGTCCCAAACAAACCATCTACCGCTGGAATTTTAATCAGCCGTTCTTCGATCCAACGAATCCATTTTACTACATAGTCAGTTAGCCAAAGGGTTGCGACAAAAGCAATGACAGCACCTAAACCTGCTCCAATTAAGTGAGAATATGGAATCTCACCAAGTCTTAGAGGAGATGTTCGAAGCACCTGGAATAATGGTGGACCAGCATAGTAGCCCGCAGATGCTCCAATTACAATGAAGGCGAGTTGCACAAATCGTTTTAGCATAGAGGGCTCCACCTCCTCCACTCATTCATATTCTATTCATTATTATAGACAATCTATCAAAATGGAAACCTAGATTCCCCGATTTTTTTCGTATTATACTTAAACGTTTCAAATGTAGTGATATACGATTATTCTTTTAGATGTTTCAAACGTGACTTTATTCAAATAACACAGTCTTTTTATTTCTATTCGTCGCTCACCGGAACACTTTCTTCCAGCAATTCAACTGCCTGATCCTCTCTTAAATCACTTGCTAAAGCCAGCTCACTTATTAATATCTGCTTGGCATTGTCTAACATTTTCCGTTCTCCAGTAGATAACCCTTTATCCCCTTCACGGAGCATCAGTGACTTTACTACATCTGCCACTTCATAAATATCTCCACTCTTCATTTTGTCCATATTGGTACGATAACGACGATTCCAATTTGCGGTGTCATCTACATCTTTACTACGTAGTCGTTCCAAGACCATTTGGACAGTGTTTGAATCAACCACTTCTCTTAGCCCAATGCTTTCCACATTTTTTACCGGAACCATTACTTTCATATCTCCGATGGGCATATGCATAATGTAATATTTTTGTCTTTCCCCTAAAATCTCTTTCTCTTCAATCGATTCGATGACGCCAGCTCCATACATTGGGTAAACGACCTTATCACCAACATTGAACAAAATGGCCCACCTCCAGGGGAAATATCTATTTTCCAAGATATCACAAGCAAAAAATAATGTCAATAAATAAAAATAAATATTAGCACATTACTACAAAATACGTCAATACTTTTTCTTTCTGTCATACTCTTTCCTAATTTGACAAAAAATTGACACTTAGGAATAAAAGCCGATATAATAGGGATATAACCAAATGATACCCAACCATTTTGTTATATCTCTTTAGAAAAAGAGGTGCCATCCATGAGTGAGGATTACTCTGTCCACTCTTTTCAACATCAAGTCTCTGAATTATTATTGCGCCACCGTAGTTTTTTAGATGTTATATCAAAATTTCAAGAGTCGAATGCCCGTGTCAATCGTGCTTTAATGAAATCCATTACAGAGTGTGGATGTATTAAAGTACAGGGCGAGAGGCAGCCATTCCCACAGGATGCAGCTATTTCACTCTTAAAAAAAAGACTAAAGACACATCTCGATGGCAAGCTTTGTGACAATTGCTTAGATATCGTTAAAGCTGAAATGGGCAAAAACTTGTTTTATCTGGCTGCTTTGTGTAATCTCCTCGAAATGAATCTGTCTGATGTGATTGATCAAGAATCAAGTAAGTTAAATACCCTAGGTGTTTTTAACTTACGTTAAAGAGAAAAATACAACTAATCTAATATATGGGGGTTCGTCCTACGTTATTCCTAACCATGTCATTATACTTGAAAATCCAAATCTATAGAAAAGTAGTTTTGAAAAAATAAGCAATGTTTCTAGTCAATAAAAAGTCAGATTGACTCAACCTGTTTCTCCTCATATTGGTTATTTTTGTATTTTAGATAGGATATGGATCAATCACTTTCTATTATTTTTATAAAATATGAAAAATTCGGTATTTTATCTGGACTTACATATCATCTACATAATAAAAAACAATCGGGTATGAGTGTACTATTTGCTATATTTTTACACTCACATTCCAGATTGTTTTTTATTTGTCTTTATATCTAATATAAAAGTATCATGATCTACGCCGTTTTAATTCCCAAGTTTTTTTAAATCCATATAAAGCATACAAAATAAGCGGTATACAAATGATCTTTGGTAAGTCCTCAGGATAACGAATAGCCGAAACAATTAACACAATGAAAAAGACTGGAACCAATACATATAAAATCCGTGGAACCTCCTGCTTTTTAAAAGCAGGGTACTTGATCCGACTAACCATTAGGTAAGAAAGGAACAACGTAGCCGCCATGGCTATATAGACATTCTTTAGATGGGGGGTATATAAAGAAAATGTAGCTAGAATACCACCAGCTGCTGTAATCGGCAAACCAATAAAATACCCTGGCTCGCCTGGATTAACATTAAATCGAGCTAACCGAAGCGCTCCACAGATTGGAAAGATAGCGGTTATGATCCAGCCTTCAATTCCTGTACTTTGAAAAGCTGATACATACATGATAAAGGCGGGAGCTACTCCAAATGAAATCACATCCGAAAGTGAGTCCAGTTCCTTACCAAAATCGCTCTGTGTATTGAGCATACGGGCTACTCGCCCATCTAATCCATCTAATAACATACCAATAATGACCATAATTGCTGCATATTTCCAATGCCCTTGGAAAGCAAATAAAATCGCTATAATACCGAGAAATAAGTTCCCAACGGTAAAAAAATTCGGTAATGCTCTCGCAAACATAAAAGGGAACCTCCTAAGTTAATCAAATACCGCTTTAAGGCGGCTAATGCCCCCTCCTTCGCTCATCACCCATTTTTATATGTTTAGTTTCATTCATTCTAGGTTATTTAGATATGTCTGTCAATAAAGACCTGCTCTTGAATGCGCTTAAGACCTTCCTTAATCGCGCGAGCACGAACATCCCCAATTCCCTCTACTTCATCCAATTCTTCAATCGTTGCTGTCATAATACGCGGAAGGGTTTCAAAACGTAAAATTAATTTATGAATAATATTTGAAGGTAAACGTGGAATTTTACTTAAAATACGATAACCTCTAGGAGCCACAGCTTCTTCATTAATATTTATATTACCCATATACCCTAAAATCCGTATGAGATGAATATGCTCAAGTAACTCATCAGCAGATAGCTTTTTTAAATCTGAAAGCACCTCATCAGATGTAGGTATGCCTAAGTCAATGACATAGTCTTTAATTAATAAAGAGGCTTCTTCTGCTACATCATTAACCAGCTCCTCAAGTTGCATTTGAATCAATCGACCTTCTATACCCAACTCATTAATATAACTTTGAATCTCACGTTTAATTCGTAAAACCATTTCAATTCTTTGTAATACCATAGCGACTTCATTTAATGTAACAATCTCCTCAAATTCAAGTGCACTTAAATTTGTCGTTGCTTGATCCAAAACTGATTTATACTTTTCTAAGGTTTGGATTGCCTGGTTGGCTTTTGTTAAAATTACACCGATATCCTTTAAAGCATAACGAGTACTACCTTTATATAGTGTTATTGTATTTCTACGCTGTGATATAGATACTACAAGTTTCCCCGTTTGTCTGGCAGTTCGTTGAGCAGTCCGATGTCGAATTCCTGTTTCTGTAGAAGGGATAGAAGAATTAGGAACAAGCTGGGCATTAGCATATAGTATTCTTTTCCCGTCATTACTTAAAATAATCGCCCCATCCATTTTTGCTAATTCATACAGACTGGCTGCCGAAAATGGACTATCAATACAAAAACCTCCATCTACAATCTCATGAACACTATCATCATAACCAATCACAATCAGTGCGCCTGTTTTCGCTCCTAGTACATTATCCAAACCTTCTCGAAGCGGGGTTCCAGGAGCAGTGAGGCGCAAGATTTCACTCATTTGACTTTCGTCTCTCACAACTTCTTACCCTCCTAACGCCGCTTCCAATGCTTCCCCTAAAGTCCTCACACCCATTAGCTTAATCCCAGTAGGCGGTGTCCATCCATGTAAGTTTTTAGCTGGTAGGATTACACGTTTAAATCCCATATTATAAGCTTCAGAAACTCGTGATTCAACCCGAGATACCGAACGTACTTCACCGGTTAACCCTACTTCCCCAATAAATAAATCATATGCTTCAGTAGGTTGATCCCGAAAGCTGGAGACCAAACTCACTGCCATCGCTAAATCGACAGCTGGTTCATCCAATCGAACTCCTCCTACAACATTCAGATATGCATCTTGATTTTGTAGGAATAGACCCAGTCTTTTTTCAAGCACTGCCATAATCATAGTAACTCGTTGATGATCTACTCCTGTAGCCATACGTTTGGGGGTTACAAAGGTAGTCGGAGCTACTAATGCCTGTAATTCCACAAGAACAGGACGAGTTCCTTCAATACTTGCCGCTACAGCTGTCCCTGGGGCACCAATGGGCCTTCCCGATAAAAACATTTCTGATGGATTTTCTACCTCGGCTAGTCCAACTTCTTTCATTTCAAAAACGCCAATCTCATTAGTTGAACCAAAGCGATTTTTTACTGCTCGTAAGACTCGATATGTATGATGACGTTCGCCCTCAAAATAGAGAACGGAATCCACCATATGCTCTAACATTCTTGGCCCAGCAATCGCACCCGCTTTGGTAACATGTCCTACAATAATAATAGCAACCCCTAAGTCTTTCGCAAAACGCATTAGCTGCCCTGTACATTCTCTGACTTGGGATACTGATCCTGGAGCTGAAGTCACTTCGGGATGAAACATCGTTTGGATCGAATCAATAATCACGAGCTTGGGTTTTGTCTCATCGATTAGTGATTCGATTGTAGTTAAATCTGTTTCCGATGCTACCATAACTTGTTCATGTAAAGCTTCGAGGCGCTCTGCCCGAAGACGAATCTGTTCCATCGATTCTTCTCCAGTAACATATAAAATAGGCATACCTCGTTTAGCCAATTGATATGTAGCTTGTAACAGTAGTGTTGATTTCCCAATTCCTGGGTCACCACCTACCAAAATCAGAGATCCCGGAACTAATCCTCCACCTAGTACTCGATTTAATTCGTTAATTCCTGTATCAAAACGTGGTTCCTCTAATTTTTCTACAGCAGTAATCGGCGTAGCTCTTTCTATTCTTCTTCTCCCTTTATTTGTTGCCCCGAGGTTTCTATTTTTAGTCGAATCTCTTTCTTCCATTAGAGTATTCCATTCTTGACACCCTGGACAACGCCCCATCCATTTTGGAGTTTCATATCCACATTCTTGGCATACAAACTTGCTTTTGGATTTTACCACGGCTCATCCTCTATTCTAAAAAAACTTCCAGCCAAATTATATCAAACAAATAACAAAACGACTAAAATAGAAAGTTTCAGGTTATTGACAAGCATATCCATAGCCTTCCATCTATTCCATTACAATATCAGATTTTTCAATCCATTAATACAATATACTTGATTAGAAAACGCCTAGCATTTTAAAAATAAATGCTAGGCGTTTTTTCATTTCTCTTTTACTTAGAATGGGTTGGATTCACTTTTTCAACACTTAATTGATTATCTTGGACATCGATCTTGACAGAATCTCCCCGGTTGATGGTACCACGTAAAAGCTCCTCAGAAAGCCGATCCTCGATATGCTTTTGAATCGCTCTACGAAGTGGTCTAGCTCCATAGGTGGGATCATACCCTTCTTTAGCTAAATGTTTTTTGGCTTCCTCTGTCAAAGTAAAATCAATTTCTTGTTCATGGAGTCGCTTACGAAGTTGTTCAGCCATCAGAGACACAATTTCTTGCAAATGTTCTTCTTTTAGTGCATGGAAGACAATCACATCATCAATCCTATTTAAAAACTCTGGCCGGAAGCTCTTCTTTAGCTCATCCATGACACTTCGTTTCATGTTTTCATAATCATCTTCACTATTATTGGACTGAGTAAACCCTAAACGAGTGTTTTTACGAATCGCATGGGCACCGATATTCGACGTCATAATAATAATCGTATTTCTAAAGTCAACCGTTCTTCCTTTTCCATCGGTCAGTCGGCCATCCTCTAATACTTGTAAAAGGATATTAAAGACTTCAGGATGAGCTTTTTCGATCTCATCAAATAAAACGACTGAGTAAGGTTTACGACGTACTTTTTCTGTCAACTGCCCACCTTCGTCATATCCAACATATCCAGGCGGTGATCCAATCAACCTACTTGTTGCATGCTTTTCCATATACTCCGACATATCAATTCGAATCATAGCATCTTCATCGCCAAACATCGATTCGGCAAGTGCACGAGCTAATTCTGTTTTACCTACCCCTGTAGGACCTAAAAAGATAAATGATCCAATAGGGCGCTTTGGATCTTTTAATCCCGCCCGTGCTCGACGTATTGCCCGTGAGACGGATTTAACAGCTTCTTCTTGCCCGATTACACGGCTATGCAAAATACTTTCTAGTTTAAGAAGTCGTTCTGATTCTGCTTGTGCTAGTTTTTTCACTGGAATTCCTGTCCAGTTAGCCACTACTTCAGCAATGTCATCAGCAGTAACTTCAGAGTCTGTCTTTCCTTGTGCCTGCTTCCAATTATTTCGTGTCAGATCGAGTTTTTCACGTAACTTTTGTTCACGATCTCGCAAGGCGGCTGCCTTCTCAAACTCTTGGCTTTGTACTGCAGCATCTTTTTCTTTCTTTACTTCTTCCATTTCTTGTTCTAACTTCTTAAGCTCAGGTGGAACTGTATAAGAAGACAATCGTACTTTCGAAGCTGCTTCATCGATTAAGTCAATCGCTTTATCTGGAAGATAACGATCAGTAATATAACGATCAGATAGTTTCACAGCTTGCTCAATCGCTTCATCCGTGATTTTAACACGATGATGGGCTTCATAACGATCTCGTAGTCCTTCTAGAATTAGAATCGCTTCTTCTGTTGTTGGTTCATCTACAGTGATCGGCTGAAAGCGTCGTTCAAGTGCAGCATCCTTTTCAATATATTTCCGATATTCATCGAGTGTGGTTGCACCTATACATTGAAGCTCACCACGAGCTAAAGCTGGTTTTAAAATATTTGAAGCGTCAATTGCTCCTTCTGCTCCACCTGCTCCGATTAAGGTGTGTAATTCATCAATAAACAAAATGATATTTCCAGCTTGACGAATTTCATCCATAATCTTTTTCAAACGATCTTCAAACTCACCGCGATATTTTGTACCAGCAACCACTGTCCCCATATCTAAAGTCATTACACGCTTACCACGGAGCGTCTCTGGAATTTCACCATCCACAATACGTTGAGCTAAACCTTCTGCTACAGCCGTTTTCCCTACACCAGGTTCTCCAATTAGAACCGGATTGTTCTTGGTTCGACGAGACAATACTTGGATGACTCGTTCTATTTCTTTACTTCTTCCAATAACCGGATCTAAATTATGATCTCTTGCAGCTTGTGTTAAGTCCCTAGCAAGGCTATCGAGTGTAGGTGTATTTGCATGAGAGCTGTTACCTTGGTGGGCACCACCAAGCTCACTACTACCAAGCAGCTGTAAAACTTGTTGACGTGCTTTATTTAAGCTAATTCCCAAATTATTTAAAACTCGTGCAGCTACCCCTTCTCCTTCACGAATGAGTCCTAATAAAATATGCTCCGTTCCTACATACGTATGACCTAACTTCCGAGCTTCATCCATCGAAAGCTCAATCACCTTTTTCGCACGAGGAGTATAGCCAATATTATGGGTTTGAGCAGTTCCACGACCAATTAATGTTTCTACTTCTTTTTGTATTTTCTCGAGTCCTAAGCCCAGAGCAATCAGAGCTTTTGCTGCAATACCCTCACCTTCACGCACCAATCCTAGTAAGATATGCTCTGTTCCAATACTACTATGCCCGAGACGAACTGCTTCTTCTTGAGCTAATGCAAGTACCTTTTGTGCACGTTCTGTAAATCGACCAAATAACATAGATCATTCACACCTCACTTGAGGGATTTTCTTGACTTTCAAGTAAAAGTCTTTCTCTGATCAATTTAGCACGCCTGATATCCCGTTCTTCGGGATCTAAACGTTGTCCCGCATATTGCTGCAGAAAACCTGGCTGAATTAATACCATTAATTCATTCATCACACTAGCGGATACATCTTTCATTAAATTTAAGTCTACCCCTAAGCGAACATCGGATAAACGTTGCATCGCTTCTTTTGAATCGATAATTCGAGAGTGTGATAATGTTCCATACGAGCGATAAACCCGATCTTCTAACTCGATCCCAGATTGGGCAAGAATCCGTCTACGCGCGTTTATTTCATGCTCAATAATTTGCTTTACCACACTTTGTAATTTATCAATAATTTCCTCTTCAGATTGCCCTAAGGTGACTTGGTTAGATATTTGATAAAGCTGTCCCAATGCTTCACTACCTTCACCATAAATCCCTCGAACAGCTAAGCCTACTTGTGTAATCACTGGTAGTAGCCGTGGTAATTGTTGCGTCATTGCTAGTGCTGGTAAATGAACCATTACGGAGGCACGTATCCCCGTTCCTAAATTAGTTGGACAGCTTGTTAAATATCCACACTGATCATCAAAAGCAAAGACAAAGTGTTTCTCTAACCAATCATCAATCTGACTTGCCATTTCCCAAGCTTTTTCCAACTGCAATCCCGGAAATAAGCACTGAATCCTAATGTGATCTTCTTCATTGATCATAATGCTAATCGATTCATCTTGACTTAATAAAACAGCACCATTAGGAGATTCCTCAGCTAGTTGTGGACTAATCAAATGTTTTTCAACGAGAACCCTCTTCTCAAGAGGAGTAAGTTCACTCATACGAATAAAGGCTGCCTTTTTCAAAGAAGATACACTTGGATCTTTTTTCCAAGCCTCATATACCATGCGAATAACCTCTTCCGCTTGGGAGGCTGTGCTTAAAGTTGGAAATGGAAGTCCAGCTAAGTTTCGAGCAATCCGAATTCGACTAGAAAACACGATATCAGATTGTGGACCTTTGACTCGCATCCATTCACTAATCGCATTTTTCATAAAATGTTGGAGTGACATGAAACTTCCTCCCTCACTTTTCGAGCTGCTCTTGTAATGCACGAATTTGATCACGAATTTTTGCTGCCTCTTCAAACTCTTCCGCTTGTACTTTGTGTGCAAGCTTTTCTTTTAATTGTTCAAGTCGTCTACGTAGCTTTAACTCACCCTTTGTACGCTCAGGAATTTTTCCGCAATGTGTTGTATGCCCATGAATTCTACGTAACATTGGTTCTAGATGTGTACGAAAGGTAACATAGCAATCACTGCAACCAAATCGGCCAAATTTACCAAATTGGTTATAGGTCATGCCGCACGTAGGACAACGTAGGGTTTGCCCCTTCATTGCCGGTCGGCTATCATGTTCTGAAAAAGAAGGATCAAAATTTAAAAAGCTTGATAATAATTTTTGAAAAGAAAAGCCACTTTCTAAGTTAGGCATTTCCCCTTTTTCATGTGCACAAACTTCACATAGATATTGCTCTGTCTTATTTCCATTCACAATTTTGGTGTAATGAATCGTCGCCGGACGTTTTCCGCATTCTGGGCAAAGCATCCGTCGTCACTCTCCTTTACTAGCAAATAGAATCGTGACCATCATCCGCATCATTCGCGCCCTCAGTTCATCACGAAATCGGATCGGCAATTGTAAAGTCTCTCTCGAAATAAGATGACGCATTAATAACGCTTCACGTTCTGTCATCAATCCATTTTCAATGAGACGACTAATGATATGTTCTGCGGTCACTTGTGAAATCGAGTGACCAATTTGTTCTAATAAGACTTCAAAAAGATTGGCCTGTTTAGGATGAAGCGGAACTCTTTTAATACGAATAAAACCGCCACCACCTCTTTTACTTTCGACAATATATCCCTTTTCGATCGTAAAACGAGTACTAATCACATAATTGATTTGAGAAGGAACACACTGAAAAATATCGGCCAACTCACTTCTTTTAATCTCGACTACACCTGAATCACTTTCACTTAAAATCTGTTTTAGATAAAGCTCAATGATGTCCGAAATGCTACTCATCGGACATTCCCCCTGCTGACTTTGACTATCTTTGACCTTTTGACTTTATTATAAACAAGTTAAATCTTTTTGCCAAGTCATTTCTTATTATTTTCCCATCATAAAACTGCTTTTATACACATAAACTATTCAGTGCGAACCTGCTTTACCCCATAAATCGAACGAATATGGTCTAGCATCTCTGCCATAGGTACAGCTTCTGGAACACGAATGGTAAAAGTAATATCTAACTCAGCTGCTGTATTTTCATCTCTTTCTTCGATCTTGACCTTTCTAACATTTCCACCTTGTCCAGCAATACAAGAAGCTAATTCTCCTAATTTCCCCGGCTCATCAATGACTGTGACATGAATGATACGCAAGGATCGCTTTTTATGCATTAATGTTTCAATCCGATTTAGTAGTTCTAAACTAACAAGGGCAATAACCGTCGTCACTACTGCAGCAAACATAAACCCGGTTCCTACAGCTAATCCGATCCCTGCAACAACCCACAATGAAGCAGCTGTCGTTAAACCGCTCACTGTAACACCTTGTCTAAGAATTGTACCAGCTCCTAAAAATCCGATACCACTTACTACTTGAGCACTAATTCGTCTAGGATCAAATGTAACGCGAGGTTCACTCATAAAATCAGAAAAGCCATAAATAGATATCAGCATAATCAGCGTCGAGCCAACACTTACCAAAATATGTGTCCGAAAACCAGCAGGTGAGTTATTTAATTCTCTCTCCCATCCTACAAGTCCCCCTAAAACTGCCGCTATAACCAATCGCGAAGCTAGTTCACCATAGGAAATGACCCAGACATCACTCATGTTCGACACCTGCCTATGCAAAAATAATGCCGGGATCTATCCGACATCCAATCTTATGGAGTAATAACTTTCAATAACTCGTTAATGGATTTAATTTTAATATCTGCATCTTTTAGTTCATCTACTTCACCAAACTGTGGAAAATTTGCATACTGACATCCAATGACACAAAGCTGATTCTTTTTACCCGCTTCTACATCTGAGCTACGATCTCCTACCATATACCCCTTTGTAATTTGATGTGCTTCGATGCATTTGTACACCAGATCCACTTTACTTTTCGTTCCAGCCTCTCCAGCAGCATATATTTCGGTAAATAGTGAATCAATCCCTTTGGCATGTAACACTCCTTTTACATATGGTCCAAGTCCATTGCTAGCAATAAATAAGTTCCATCCCTCTTTAAGCAATTGATTTAATGTATCGATTACCCCTGGATATAGTTCCCCTTTTCCTTTATTTAATAGCTCAAGCTCTATCTCTAATGCTTTCTTATTCATTGTCTCTTTTACCTGAATATCAGCATTAGGTAAAAGACGATCCCATAAATGATCGATCGTATCCCCTGTTACAGCTAATATCTCCTCTTCTGTTGGGATTTTACCATGATACTTTCCTTGTTCTTTTAGCCATATAAAAGCTTTTTGGAAAGCAGGGATCACAATTTTCTCAGTTTGGAATAATGTTCCATCTAAATCAAAAATAATTGCTCGCACTTTTTACACCTTCTTTTACGATATACTTTATTTGGATACCCTCTAAATCAGCTACTTTAGGAACGACTTGAGCTTTCAAACCAATAATACAACTTGTTCTAGTAAGTATACTGAACTTAAAATAACTTAAAATAACTAATTTAAATCATATCCTATTCGTAACATAAATTTTTCCCTTTAATGATGCATTAAAAACAGCCATCTTCATAATACAAGTTTTATAGCCCAAATAAAGAGGAGTGGATTGGGTGAGTTATAAACAAATTAAAGCATTGATTTTGATTCTCCCTACTTTAATTATAGGTCTTTGGGAATATACACGGCATGCATTTCTACTCCCCTATATCTCTATGGATTTAGGTAATTGGTTATCTCCGCTAATTGTTTTTTTAGTAACAATTACCATTTTAAGGAAATTATTCTTAATCTACGAAAAGATGCAGGTTCAACTTGAACAAGAAAGAGCTGAAAAGGTGATCTTGCAAGAACGTGAACGAATTGCTCGTGAATTACACGACGGAATCGCTCAGTCCTTATTTCTATATTCAGTCCAAATTAATCAACTCAAAAAACAAAATCCTTCTTTCGATTGGGCTGATCTTGAAAAAAGCCTGCGACAAATGCATGATTATGTTCGACATGCTATTAGTAACTTAAAAACTCCTCCAACATCTGATAATCATCAATGGCAAATACAAGTAAAAGATTGGATCAACCAATATCAGCTAGATACCGGATTATCTGTTGAGGTAACGATCGAGTATCCCACTGATTCACTTTGTCCTAAAGAAAAAGTGGAATTATTCGCTTGTATTCAAGAAGCATTAACCAATATCCGTAAACATGCTCAAGCCAAAGCAGTTTCACTTTGTTTGATCCCATATGAAAAGGGATGGAAATTGGAAATTGTCGATGATGGAGTGGGCTTTCAGAATGATCCTTTTCAAACAATGGATCACTTTGGTCTGAAAATCATGAAAGATAGGGCAGCTGAAATCAGTGCTTCCCTTACCTTGCAACGTGAAAATCAACAAACAAAACTAGCTATTATAAGGGAGGGAGAGTATGTATCGAATTCTTATCGGAGATGATCATGAGCATGCTAGACAAGCCATGCGCTTAATCATCGAAAACGATCCCCAATTTGAAATCATTGGAGAAGCAACCAATGGAAATGAAGTAATTGAACTGACAGAAAAGTTTATGCCTGATATGATTTTAATGGATATCAACATGCCGATTTTAAACGGTTTAGAAGCTACTCGGATTATTAAAGAACGTTTTCCTTATGTCAAAATTGTAATGGTGACTGTTTCAGATGATGTATCTGATCTATTTGAAGCCTTAAAAAAAGGGGCTCAAGGGTATTTACTTAAAAACCTCAATCCTTCCATTTGGTTAGAATATCTTCATTCATTGGCCCGTGACCATGCTCCGATGCCAAAAGAAGTAGCTCGTCGAATTTTACATGAGTTTACTCACCCATCTAAACCTACAGAGGAAACCGTTCTTACTGCTAGAGAACAAGAAATTCTAACGCGAGTTGCACAAGGTTTAAGTAACAAAGAAATTGCATCTGACCTGTTTATCTCGGAATATACAGTAAAAAACCATCTTAAAAATATTATGCAGAAACTACATTTAAATAATCGTGTACAGCTTACAAGATACGCTTATGAGAATGGTTGGGTTAGACGATAGAATGATTTAAAAAAAACACTATGAATAGGAGTGGTAAAATCGAACAATCGATTATGAAGGGAAATAGTCCGTTTGAGGGATAGAAGTTTTCTTTTATCGGTTATAACATAAGATAGGACTTACATCCGAATAAAATCCAAAGGGGAATACCCAAATGTACCAGCTAACACGTAAATTCCTTCTTATAACTTTAATACTTATCATACTTGCCATAACTGCTTGTCAACAGCAAGCAAATCTAACATCTGATCATCAAAAGCACAACCAAACTAGTCATACCTCAAAACAAGGGGCACAACAGTTAGCCATTCAATTTAAAGCGAATCCATCCAAAGTTGATGTAGGAAAGTCCATTCAACTTAGCTCCACTGTAAAAAGGGGAGATAAACCGGCTACGGATGCAACCGTTAAATTTGAAGTTTGGGAAAAAAATAGTAAGGAAAAACATCAGATGCTCGATGCAAAACATGATGGAAAAGGTACTTATCATGTGAACCAAACTTACTCAAAAGCAGGGGAATATTTAGTAGTAGTACATGTAACCGCCCCTCAGGTTCATCAAATGATTAGCGGACAGTTTCAAGTCGGGAATTTAAAACACTCCCACCATCATGGTCATGGTCAAGCTGTTCAACTTCATATGATGCTTCCCGACTCTATTCAAAAAGGGAAAGAAGTCACCTTAGTTGGACATGTACAACAAGTAACCTCCATCAAAAATGAACAACAGAACTATAAGCCACTTGAAAAAGCTAATGTTCGCTTTGAAATTTGGCAAGAAGGTAAGGACCAACATCAATTTGTTGATACAAAAGAAAGCAGCCCTGGACAATATACAGCCACGTATACTTTCCTAGAAGCAAGTAAATACCATATTAAATTACATGTTGAGAAAGATAAGATTCATGAACATAAAGAAGAAACAAAAACCGTACAGTAGAATAAAAAAAGCTCAATTAAAAAAACACATCTTTAAAAACATCCCAAACCACTGTGGAGAGGGATGTTTATTTTTTATCTTACTTATTTTATGCCTGGCAACTGATCAATATATGGGAAAGTCACAATCATCATATAAACCAAAAGTGCAATTAGTCCAACGTAAGCAATGCTAAATTGTATCCTTGATTTGAGTGGAATCTGATAATAACGTTTCTCCTTTTGTCTGACTGCTTCACTGGATACAAAATAAGTCATTTCCACAATCATTTTCACAAATGAAGGATCTTGTTCTAACCGACTTGTATGAATAAGCTCTACTCTCTCTATTTGCCCCTCAAAGTTTTCCAATCTCCCAATTAGCCCAACACCGGGAAATTCAATGTCGACATATAGATTTTTACTTTCTAAGTCACAATATTGTCTAAAAAAAAGAGCCCGTCGATGACTTTCTCCAGGAATCCATACTCCATTTTCATGAAATATTTCCGCAGGTACTGCAAGTCCCTGTGCTATCGTTCTTGGTTTAATCCCTTGTTTTCTCTTTCGAAATGTAGCCCAAATCTCCCATACAAAGAGTGCATAAATCACAAGTAAGAGTAAACTTTGTAAATAAATAATTAGGGCAAGTCCCACCACTAAGCCAACTATCCATAACCATCGAGTAATAGCAACGACGATTCTTCCTCCATCCAATGGATGGACAGGAATTAAATTAAAAAGATTAAGGAAAAATCCAATCATCGCAATTACAAAAAATACTTCATTTCCTGTCGCAAATCCCAATCCATAACTGATTAGAGCACCAACGGTTCCTAATAGTGGACCCCCATAGGCAATATAAGCCTCAGTAACTGCATCTTGTGGTTGGCGTTTCAGTAGAATTAAAGCTCCCATAAAAGGTATAAAAGCTGGTGCAGTTACGGGGAGTCCTTTTTGTTTAGCTGCCCATACATGTCCCATTTCATGAATTAAGATCATAACAACCAATCCTATCGCAACTTCAAATGGATAAAAAACTGCATAGGCCCAAACAGAAATCGCAAGCGATATGATTGTTCCACCAAATTTTCCAAACTTAAGCAATGGGAGTAAAGATTTTAGTTTTCCGCCTACACTTAGTAAAAAAACTCCGATTCCGATTAACCATGAAACAAACTTACTACGTGATTTTTTAGATTTATCTTCAGCCAAAAGCCAGCTCTCCTTTCTAACACTTGTTAAAAAACCTGTTTACATAGAACGATAGCTTCTGTCTTTCATTCATTTGAGTCCATAATATGATTCGATTCAAAATCTCTGTTCACGCCTATTCTTTCCAATAGACAAGGTTCATCTACAGTTTATCATGATAAAAAATAATTTTAGAATAAAATTCATTTATAAAGAACATAATTTATAAGAGCATGTTACATAATTTGATTCAAAACCTAGATCATTCCTAGACGAAGCCGCAAATCTCTTTTGTGTAAGATCGATTTTTTCTCAATAGTTTCTTAGAGCTTAGCTCTTGAGACAACTCTATGAACCGATTAAGGCTACGGGAGTGAGTAGGGAAGCGATGTCGGCTTTTTTAATATAAAACAAAAGATCTGGATCATATACCTACCAGATCTTATTCAAACGGAATAGGCGAAACTTGAACCTTTTCTGGCTCCATCTGCGGCGGAGAGCTCTTTACAAAAATAATTGCATATCCTTTTAAAGAAAATGCCAAAATACCTAAAAAAATAATAAGTCCATATAAAAATAGCTTTATTTTTGTTCTCATCTGCCTCCTTTTTTCTTAACCTCCATTTCTTGTGCTTTTTTTAATCCCGTCTGAAATCGCTTGTTTTTCGGTTCAAGCAAGGTTGCTTTACGAAATGCAGCAATTGCATCTGCCTTATTTTTTAGTGCTAGATACGTTACTCCCAGTTGGTCAAAATAAGATGCATTTTCATTATCGATTTGAATCGCTTCGAGTACGGCTTTGTTCGCTTCTTTGATCTCTCCCAAGTAATAAAGAGACATAGAATAGTAAAACCAACCTTCTGCAGAGTTTTTATCTTGTTTAATCACTTCATGAAACGTCTCATTTGCTTTTTTAGTCCAATGGAACATTAATTCCTTTTTCGGTTGATCTTTTAAGTTTTTATCCTTTTCAATCTGCTCTCTTTTCTTCAAAAAAAGTGCTCCTAATGTTAATGAATACGAAGGTTTGCTTGGATCATATCTAATAGCTAACTCTGCATAATCAATCGCATCATCAATCCGATTCAAATGAACCAAAAAAGCAGCAAGATCATTATAATAAAGTGCATGATCTCGATGCATGTAAATAGCATATGAAAGAATATTAACTGCTTTGGTATACTTTTTTAAACCAGCATAAACTTTAGCCTGATGATACAAATAACGCGGATCTCTATTATCCAGCTCCACTGCTTTATCACTTGCTTGCTTTGCTATATGTAAATCTTTAGCCAGATATGCTTGAACAGCTAGTGCATCATATAAACTAGCGTCATTTGGGAACTTCTTAGTCGCCGCTGTCAATGTTTGTATTCCTTTTTGGTAATCTTGTGTTATACCAAATAAGTTTGCTAAATGTATGTAGTATTCAACTTGGTCTAAGTTAGCACTTAGTGCCTTACGAGCTAATTGAATAGCAGATTTTTTATCTTTTTTCTCCAGTGCTTTCACTGATGCTTGGTACCACTGTTCAGCTTGCTTGTCATCTTTTGTAATATCTGGATCAATTACCTGCGATAAGGTATCATCTGCAACGGAAGTTGAATGAATTTTAATAATAGAAAAAATGAAGGCCACCATACATAAACAACAAATCGTAATAAAGAAAACCGATTTAGGCAGATAAATTTTCTTCCTTTTTTGATTTTTATTTCCATTTACTGATAATTTCTTATCTGTCCAAGTCTTTTCATTTTGGACAATAATCAATGGCTGAATAAGTTCTGGCAAAATAAATGAATCTGTGTGCTTCTCAGTTAAAGAAAGTGGCTTTTCATCTGCAAATTCATAAGCAGACTTCCACAGCTCATGCATCCGCGGTCGCTTAAAACGGTTGGGCGAAAGAGCTCTCCATAAAACATTTTGCATCTCGGGTGGAACTTCTTGATTGATCGATTGTAATTTTTCGGGCGGAATTAAGTGGTACGATTGATATTCCCTTGCTAGCAACATATAAAACAGCCTTGCAACTTGCTTGACATCTTCCCTCTCGTCATGCCCTGTTTTTGCTTCATCTGTACAATAATAAGGAAGTATACCATTTGGACCACCGTATAAAAAGCGAAGCTCTCCTTTAGGAGTAATCACAATGTTATTAAGGTCAACTAACGCAAACTGTCCTTGATCATAACACTTCATTAAGTGACTCGTTACCATTTTAATGATATTAGCAGCTTCTCCTAAAGGGAGAGGGGCAGACTGGAGTAAGTAAATTCCTAACAAATGACCTTCCATCTTTTCATAAACTTGATAAACAACACCATCTTCAATGAGGACTTCCTGGATCGGATAAAATATATCTTCATTTCTGGCCATTAAGCTCTCTTTCGTTTGTTCATTTGGATGATTGATTAGCTCGACCGCATGAATTAAACGTCTGGAAGGCAGCATCGAAGAGGAGTAATTTTTTTTATCTGAAAGTACTTCTACCAGATAAAAAACCCCGTATATAAAGGGAAAAACATTAAGCACCTGATATCTCCCATAAATGATGTCACCATTCCTTTTGATCTCCACCTTCTACCCCCCTCTATGACTACAATTATCTACTTGTCATCTGCCCCAAAACCATGTTCATCTCTTCAATACTTGGTCTCTTATTGGTGTCAAAGGATATGGCTTTTGTAATGATTTCAGCTAATTCTACTGGACAATCAGGTACATAGTCAGTAACCTTTGGAGTTTGGAGTCCACTCATCATTGGATTAGTACCTGTAATCATCCAATACATCATTACGCCAATGGTGTATGCATCTGAAGAATTAATCATTTTCAATATCGAGTCTTCATCCCGTTTTCCAATACTATATCCTCTTGGAAAAGCATGAATAGACCCACCGTATAAGAAATAAATTTGTCTACTGGAAGTAACAAAAATATTTTGCGGGTGAACCAGAGCAAATTGCTTCCCATTATAAAGTTGTAATAGGTTACTCGTAATCCCATGTGCTACCCAAACCATATCTGAAATACGAAGAGGTAAAGACTTCATAAGCTGATATGCCAGTAAGCTACCTTCAATCTTCTCAAATACTTGATACAAAATCCCATCTTCAATGAAAACTTCATATAAAGGACAAAAAATGGTAGCATCGCGCTCATATAGCTGCTCTTCTTTCACTTGATTGCGAAAAGCACGAATATCCATAGCATGCATATATCGAGTAATTTTGAAGCCTTCTTCTTCTATTTCTGTATAATAGAGCGTTCCATTAACAAATGGAAACGAATGTAGCACTCGATACCTATTCCCGATCATTTCGTTTTTTCCTTTTAATTCCATACTTAATATTTCCCCTTTAAGCTGTTGTTTCCTATCGCCTTGGTAATTTATTAGAAAAAAACTACTGCCTTTTTATTCTATCATGAACTTGAAACACATGAAATGGATCATTTTCATTTCAACAACTCATAAAACAATGTTAATATTTCTGTGTTAAACTAATGATAATAATAGTTTTTATAAATAATCTATTCATTATTTTCAATGCTTTCCTGTTTGCTTTAAAAAACTAAAAGAAGTTGGAGGCCTTTTATGGATAAAAAAGCAGTTCGGGCTTGGTATATGTATGACTGGGCCAACTCCGCTTTTGCCACAACAATTATGGCAGCCGTCATGCCGATCTACTTTTCAAAAGTGGCTAGCCATGGTCTTAGCGACACAACAGCTACAGCCTATTGGGGCTATACTCAGTCCATCGCACTTATATTTATTGTTATCCTTTCCCCTATTTTAGGAGCGATTGCGGATTCGACTAGCTCAAAAAAGTCATTCTTGCGTTTTTTTACTTATTTAGGTGTAGCTGCATCCATTTTGATGTTTACAATTGATCAAGGAGAATGGTTTTGGGCCTGTATACTCATCACCATTGGAACCCTTGGCTTTTCAGGCGGCAACGTATTTTATGATGCCTTTCTTACAGATCTTGCTCCTGAAAAGGATCGAGATATGATTTCTTCACGTGGTTATGCTTATGGTTATATTGGTGGCGGGATCTTACTTGCATTCAATTTAATCATGATTTTAAAGCCTGATTTATTCCATCTAACTAATACACAAGCTTCACAATTCTCATTTTTATCTGTTGGATTTTGGTGGTTTTTTTTCTCAATTCCTCTATTTCGACATGTTCACGAAACAAAAAAGACTAAACAAACATCTACTCCACTTAAAACCATACCTTTAACCATACAAGCATTTAAAAAAGTAGGGCATACCATACGAAAAATCGGTGAATTTCCTGAGCTCGTCAAATTTTTGATTGCATTTTGGTTCTTTAATGATGGAATCAATACCATAATCAAAATGGCAACAATCTATGGCAGTGAGATCCATATTGGTGAAACTCATCTTATTACTGCTCTTTTGATTACACAATTTGTTGGCTTTCCTTGTACATTACTCTTTGGACGTATTGCAGAAAAGATTGGTTCAAAAAGCACTTTAATTATTACTTTGATTATTTATTTAGTCATTGTAACCTTAGGGTATTTCATGAAAAATGAATTTCATTTTTATGCTTTGGCGGTTTTAGTTGCACTTGTACAAGGCGGAAGCCAAGCTTTAAGTCGATCTATCTTTAGTCAGATGGTTCCTAAGAGTTATAATGCTGAATTCTTCGGGTTTTTCGGTCTATCCGGGAAATTCTCCTCTATCTTCGGGCCTGCTGTATTTGGTTTAGTAGCTCAATCTTTTGGTAGTAGTCGGATGGGAATCATATCTTTGGCTGCATTCTTTATTATGGGTATCATCATTTTATTATTTGTTAATATCGAAAAAGGAAAAAATGAAGCGATTCAACATGAACATTCACTTTAACAAAAACAGGGTTCCTCTTTTTCCAGAGAAGCCCTGTTTTTATTTGGATAAGTGATATTTCGATAGCCAAAAAGGCCTATTTTCATACTTATCATTTGAATATTAACCTATACCTTTTCACTCGAACAAACAATTAGTATCCAAGAAAACTTGCCTATAAACTTATCCTTACCACCCTATTTATTGGCATCTGAAATATCAATCATAGTATAAGGATTTTTATACATGCTCTCAAACTGAGATGGAACACTGTGTATCCCAAGCCCATACCAGCCTTCCTGTGGCTTCCATGTGCGATAAACATTTAACCCTTGTTTTACTTTGTTACGATCTGCACTATCTTTTAAGTAAACACGATGTCCTACCAGATGTTTCTTGGAAAATCGAGCCATATAATTGGATAGGAAAAACGTGGGTTTCTTAATTTTTTTGGCCAAATAAAACTCTTCTAGCACTTTACCTAGCTTTGCATGATCAGGATGTTTATCGAATTTAGACATCGTCTTAAACTCTGCATGGGGATAACGTTCCACATATAAACGAATTATAGATCGTACTTCATTTACAGTATACTTGTCATTTTTTAATGTAAACACTTCAACTCGCTCTTGTGGAACCCCCATGAATTCAGCCGCTTTATAAAATTCGCGGATCCGGGCTTGCCCCACTTCAAATCGACTTAACCATCCATCTTTGTACTTTTCTTTTTCAGGATCATGGTAAGTATGATGGATTTTACAAAATACTTTTTTACCAGCTCGTTCAAAATGAAGCGATTCATAATCATATTTACCGTTGATCATTTCACGCGCAAAAGAACGATCTCCATCTGATATTAAAACTAAGTGTACTTTTTTTCCATCACGAATATCATTTAAAATTGAAACTGAATAGGTTAACATTTCATCATCTGCATGAGGCGAAAAATAAATTACATCATGATCTTTTGGAGAGCTCTCTACCTTATTTTCATTTAAAATTGCTTCTGAAACATTTTCATTTGAAATTGCTTCTGAAACAACTTGAAACTTCCCCTTAAATATAAAGAAGAGGCTTAATAGTAAGGTGCAACTAAAAATAATAGCTATAAACATCCTCTTTCTAGAAATCATCCTACATCCCGCCTGATAAATGATTTTATTATTATATAAAGAAAAATATCTTATGGCCCCTAATTTAATGAAAATTTCACTAATATTTAACCATTATAGTACTAATTTAAATAACAATGGTGCTTCACCATTGACAATAATTAGCCTGATTGCGCAATTCTCACAATCAGGCTACAAATCCTTTTCTTATAGTCCATGTTCTTACCGAAAAACACTTAATTAAGCAGAATTAATTATACAAAAAATAAAATAATGATCTATCCCTCAATATATGGTCTCATTTCCAACAATTGGTCTATGGTAGCAAACTGATACCCCTGCTCCTTTAAATAACGGATAATTTTCGGTAAGGCTTGAATTGTAGCTGAACGATTCCCCCCACCATCATGTTGCAAAATGATACTTCCGGGTTGTACATGCTTTTTGACAGCTTCAAAAATTTGTTCAGATGTTCTACCCTCACGCCAATCATTTGTATCTACGTCCCAGTTCACGATCACAGATCCACTCTTTTTTAACTCTTTTTTAATTCCCTCGACGGCACCATATGGAGGACGAAGTAAAGTTACTTGCTTTTTAACTGCTTTTTCAATCTCTTTTTTTGCTTTTTCTATATTAGCGGTTGCTGCTTCTTTTCCAAGTCCAGGTAAAAATGGGTGGTCCCATGAGTGATTACCAATTACATGTCCTTCATCCAGTTCCTTTTGCACTAACTTCGGATACGACTTAACATTTTGCCCAATAAGAAAGAAAGTTGCTTTTACTTTTTCTTTTTGTAAAATATCTAAGATCTTTTCAGTATACTCAGGATGTGGCCCATCATCAAACGTTAATGCTACCCATTTTTCACTATCCCTTTTACCATTAAATACAACATCGTCTTTTTCATATTTCTTCAAGTGTGACAGTTCTTTTGAAGTTAAAGGACCGGTTTCCTTTGTTTTTTCTTTCTCGCTCTTACCAGAGGCATATTGTTGTTGTTTTGATATTTCGGGCTGGGAAGATGCCTGTTTCTTCTCTTCCATGTTTTTTGCTTCTATATCTTCGAAAGATGATTGATTAAAACCACAAGCTGTTACAAAAAAACTCGCTAATAATAGGGTTATTCCCACTCGAATCCATTTCACCATATTTCACCAACTTTTATCTAGTTTCATATCTTATCTATTAAAATATTAAATATCTACTTATATTACAGCTGTACTCCAATTTCACCGCTCATTATTTTCAAACTCACTTCATACTAAGATTTGGCACAAAAGTCGATCCTATAAAAATGATTCGCTCTAAAAGTAGAGACATTAAAGACTTCCATGCCATTAATGTATAAGTTTTATAACATTTAAGTTGAAATGATATATGGATTTTTCATTGTTTCTTCTAACATACTTTGATAGATTTTACACCAGCCAAATAGTTATCAATTCATCTTCTTTGTCAATTCAATCAAACCAATATAAATTTTACATCATAGAACCATGGAAACAATATTCTTTTCTTACATATTCATTACAAATATGAAAGCTTTTTAATATAGATATTGATTAAATCTCATAACATACTACAGAATATAGATCTATTATCTATTTCATAGAAAAAGGCCTTTTAACCTCCTATTCAGTTTAATGCATCGAGTTGTTGTAGCGACACGGACTGTATCATGAATAACAGCATATGCATCTAACATTGCCATTTTGATCAGCACAACTTGCCATGATCTTAGGTCAACAATTAAAAAAGGGGCAGTACCACGATTATCCAAAAGTAGCTGCCCCTTTTTTTCAGACTAATTATGTTTTATTATTACAAAAACCTTTATTAAATTCTTCTATACACTAACTATTTGCAGATGAATATGAACTCACAAGTAAAAAGGAGAATTAGACGAAAAATCAAAAGACTAGTCGTCTATACTACGATCACACTATCTTTCTTCCTTAGTACTTTTTTATTGAATATCATCCATTTATAAGTGCTTTGCTTGGTACGTATTTTGAATTGATTTTTTTAACCGAATCTGTATTGTTTTGCCTTCATTTGAATTGGTAAACTGAATTGTATCTGGCTGAAGCTCTATTAGAGGAAGAATAATTCGTTGTACTTCTTTATCAAATTTTTTATTGGGTAATTTCATCATTTGTTGTTTTTTCTTTAAGGTTTCAATATCTTCTGGGGCAAACTTATTGATCTTTTGTTTTAGATCACGAATAGCTTGATCAATAGACTCGATGCTTGGGATTGTAGTAGAACGAGAAGAGGTACTACTTAAAACAAAAAATACGATTAACATTGAAAAAATCCACTTAGATTTTCCCAAACTCGTATCACTCCTTCTGACCTCTAAAGCATTTTTCAAGTAAACCTACACGCGAAACCCCTGATTAAATAAATCAATTCCTCCAAAAACAAACTTATTCACTTTCTTAATATTAGATTATGACAAGGACTACCAATCATTCATGTTTCTTTCTAAAAAAAGAGAATTACATAGAGATAGTAATAAAACAATCTCTTAAAGAAAGAATATATGCTACATCGTAGTTAGTTACATAATGATTTTCAGATTGATAACAAGGTCTCCTTATAGGGCGGTTTTCTTTTTTCGAATCACTATTGCTTACAAAATTTACATTTATATTAATAATAGTAAATTTGTGTAATTTATCGAAATTATTTTATCAATTAAATTCCACTTTGGCAATAAAAAAATAAAGAGTACAATAGACAGTTCTCTGTCCACTATACTCTTTGCTTCCAATATTTAAAGTAGTTTTTATAAAAATTATAAACAATTACGATCGGAAGAATAAAGTTAACGATAGGAATACATAAAACCATAAGCAATCCAGTAAAAATGTAAGCTCCCATCCCAGTGCGCTCTCTTAGCCAGTCAAATAAATAAGCAAAATCAGTGCGTGGGCTTTTCCTTTTCACAGCCTCTTGAATATAACGTAAACGTGGGCTAAAGGCAGAAATAATATATAAGACCGGTTCTAAGAACATAGCAATCATATTATCTAATTGCTCATTATAAGGAGTACCATCCATTAAGTATTTAATCCAAATCACTAACCAAAACATAACTACACTTGCAATCGCCCAGACCCAGCTTCCAGTAAACTTTCTCCCTTTGATTTCACCTAAGTTTTTCTTAGCTAAATGAAGCTTTTTTCTTAGTTCAGGATCATTAAAAGAAAGTCTACTTGCTCTTTCTAAATAAGACTCTGCTTTAGCTAGGTTTAAATTCTGCCCGACCGGGTAAATGCCTTCTGACAAGTAAACATGACCTTTAGGAATAAGAATCCAATCTATTGTAGCTAACTCAATATAGGCTCGAGCTAACTCACGCTCAACTTCTGGATTTCTTGGACTCACTTGTAGGCACTTCTCAAAAGTATCAATCGCTCTTTGATACTGCTTTAGTTCAAGAAATAGAAGACCCAATTTATACTGAACCATGATATCCTTATGATTCAGTTCAATAGCACGGTGATAATGCTTTTCTGCTTGATCAAGCCGTTGAAAGCTCCGATAAACATCTCCAAGGAAAATAAAATAGTCTGCACGAGATGAATCTAAGCTACATGCTCTAGTCATTGCTTGGATAGCTTCTTGCTTTTCTCCATTCTGAAAACGTGCATATGCGAGAAGTGCCCAAACTTCTGGATTATCTGGCATTTGCTCAACAACTTTGCGTGCCAAAAAGAGAGCATCAAAAGTTCTTCCTTGCTCTAAGTATTGCCATCCTTGTGCAATCTGCTGACGAATGTTTTGGGGAGCTAGATTCGACTTTTCAGTCGAAGATTCTGGTGTAGATTGAGATGTTTGATTGGGGGATAAATCGGCGCTCTCGAGCTGCTCATCATACTTTGAACGCTTTTCATCATCTAGAAGGATTTTTTCAATCTCTTCCAATTTACGCACCATACGTTCCGCTTCTTGTCTTTTTTCAAACTGCGGTGAGTTGGTACGCTGCGTCCACCTCCGCAACTCTGTATTAATTACTTTTTGGATTTCTGCTTTTTTAGCTGACGGAGAAATGTTTAGCAACTGATAGTAATTCTGCATTTTTTATTGTTCCTTCTCCTCTAGCAAAATTTTAACCGATCGCCAATTTACCAACACGCAATTGCTTTTGTTGAACTTCTTCCTCAGTCAAGTTCGATTTCCGATCAATATCTAATTCACCTAAAAGCTTCCCTGCTGTCACATCAATCACTGATACATGGATAATCCCATCACTATCGTATTCAAAAATGACTTCAAGCGGAGCACCTTTGGGATAGGATGGTAAATTAATAATTGCTTCTCCAACAATTTTTACATAATCGAGCTCTGTATCTTCACCTTCAGTTACTTGAATGTGCAACTGTGTTTGTTGATCCACAGACGTTTTAAAGTATCCACTAGCCTTAGCAGGAATTACTGTGTCTTTCTTGAGAACGATCGAATTTACATCACGATCCCTTCGATCATCTACTGCTACAACACCTAAACTATGAGAGTTTACATCTTGAACATTAATCGTTGGGAAATCGGCACTATCGTCTAAATCATGCTTTCCTAGCTTTTTATAGATGATCATTCCTTGAATAGCTGCTCCCATCGAAACTACTTCATCAGGATTAACGTCTAATGAAGGGCGGATTCCTGTTACACGCTCAATCATGGCTGGAACAGCCTTCATACGAGTTGATCCTCCGACTAAAAGCACTCGATCAATATCTTTCCATTGTAAACCTGCATCTTCAAGCACAAACTGCATAATGGTTTGTGTCTGTCTGAGTAAATGAGAGGTAGATTCCTCAAACTTTTGTCTGGTTAATGTAATACGTGCGTTAACCCCATTTGCGGACAAAAAAACTTGTGTACTATCTAGTCTTGAAAGGTTTTTCTTAGCAATCTCAGCTTTATCACGCAAATCCTGTTCTAACACGGGATCATCTAATAGATCAATCCCTCCCATTTTTTTAAATTCCTCATTTAAATAGTTCATGATACAGTTGTCCCAGTCAAACCCACCTAAATTTTTAGCACCACCTGTAGCAAGTACACGTAAACCGTCTGGATTTAAACGCATAATGGTAACATCAAATGTCCCACCGCCAAGATCGTAAACCAAAATGGTTTGCTTCATATGTAATTTATCAAGTCCATAAGCCAGAGCAGCTGCTGTTGGCTCATTGATAATACGAAGTACATTTAACCCAGCAATACGTCCTGCATCTTGGGTTGCTTTACGTTGTGCATCATCAAAATATGCCGGAACAGTGATAACCGCATCTGTAATCGGTTCATTTAGAAATGTCTCGGCATCTTCTTTTAACCGTTTCATGACCATAGCAGATATTTCTTCAGGAGTATAAACTTCATTTTCCTCTGTACGAAATTTCCAGTTTTTATCCCCCATCTGCCGCTTAACAAATTGAACAACATTAAATGGGTTTGCTACAGCTGAGCGTTTAGCAATACTTCCAACAATGGGACCTGCTTGATCAAATAAGACAACAGAAGGAGTAATTCGCTCTCCATCGCGGTTAACCAGAATTTCTGCCTTACCATACTTGTTAACAACTGCCAAAGCAGAAAAGGTTGTTCCTAAATCGATGCCTACGACTTTGCCCATTTCTTCTTTCACTCCTTTGTTAAAATGAAAACAGTCCACAAAAAGGGGTAGTTGTTATAATCGATGTAATTTTCTCATTTAGGAAACCTTAACATATTCTCTCTATATAAACCTACTAAAGACACAAAATGAAAACAACTCCCAACGATCAACTCATTGGGATGTTTTCTATCTAAGGCTTATATTTTTTAATTACTACCTCTTCTGGGCGAAGAAGGACATCTTTGTACTTAAAACCATGCCTAATTACTTCAACTACTTGATTATCCTCGGCGGGATTGGCTGTAGGGATTACTTCCATAACTTGTTGCACTCGTGGATCAAAGACAGACGATGGACAAACAATTAACTCAACACCTCTTCGGTACAAGATCTCAATTAGCTCATGACTTAAAGATTCGAGTAGGCTAGTAATCTCTGGCGAAGCTGTACCAGAATTTAGATTCTCTTTATATATATGATTCATTCGATCAATTAGCAAAATCAAATCAATATATAAAGGGCGTAGTTGATTTAACTCCTGATCTTGCTTTAGTTCATCCATTTCTTGATATAGACGTTCAAAAGCAGCTTCTTTGGTCTTATCATATCTTAATCTAGACTCGATTAAACCTACTAATGAGCTAAAATTGGCTTGCAAACTAGATAGAAAAGAGAGAACTTGCTGTTGTTGGTGTTGTCGATCTTGTCTCCCATCATCTCTCGCCATGCGAAACCTCATTCGCCGAGCATCTTGCGACGCGAGGGGGCCTGATAATTCATTTCTCTCTTTGTTGGGATTCATAGTTGTTCCTCCCTATTACTAGTTTACATCTCTTTTGATCATAATCCTAGTATAGTAGAAGTATTTGTAAAAATTACTTCAATAGTATGATAGTCAAAGTCTATAGAAACACAGTAATTCTATTCCCTATTTTCAACTTCTAATCCTTCAATTTTTGTCGAATAACATTCGCAATTAGTAAATACCTTCACATGTCTACACGGTCATTATAGACTCTTTCTCTTAAATAAACAAGGAAAAAGGATATCTTTATAGGATTATAACCAATATTCTAGAAGTGAACTGTTATCAATGAAGCTAATAGAAGAAAATACCCTTATCAAAAGTTATTTTATTCACAGTTTGAAGCAATTTGTGAATAACTTGTGGATAACTATTTTCCAACTTCCTTTTTTGCTTCATATTTTCACTTTCATGAATACAATAATTTCTCGACAAAGATTCACTTTCTTCTATTTTTTCCATTGTACCAATCACATACATTCTTTGCACCCATTTTTATTTAAAACGTTCATACTTTACATTCTCTTTTTCGTAGTAAAATAAACCTTAATCTATGATCAAATCCCTTTATGAGTCTACATAAAAACTTCTTCTTTTTAGCCTCCTTATTCTAATTTTTATCGGAAAACTACAAATATTATTATACTAGAACCTTATCACAATTTCATAGAGATAGTTATTTTTTTGGCAAACAAACTTTCATTTATTTCATAGTCATTCCAAACGCCATTATCAAAATTCACTTCCTACTTTATCTTACCATTCATCTTTCATATGTAAAGAAGATGCATTCTCTCATCCCGAGAAAATGCATCTTCCTCATTATCCTTCATGTTGTTCTCGCATATGAGGAAACAGTAATACATCACGTATAGAAGGACTATCTGTAAAAAGCATGACTAAACGGTCAATACCAATTCCTAAACCACCTGTTGGTGGCATACCGTATTCCATCGCTTCAAGAAAATCTTCATCCATGGGATGTGCTTCATCATTCCCTTGTGCTTTCTCAGCAACTTGTGCTTCAAAGCGCTCGCGTTGATCAATTGGATCATTTAGCTCTGTAAAAGCATTAGCATGCTCTCGACCCACAATAAATAGCTCAAAACGATCTGTAAAACGAGGATCATCAGCATTTTTCTTAGCCAGTGGAGAAATGGCTAACGGATGTCCATAAACAAATGTGGGCTCAATAAGTAGATGCTCAACTTTTTGTTCAAAAAATTCATTAACAATATGACCAAATGTCATCGTTTCTTTCACTTCAACTCCATGTTCTTTAGCCAAGCGATGAGCTTCCTCATCTGTCATCTGCTCTTTAAAATCGACACCAACATGTTCTTTAATCAGTTCTACCATGGACTTACGTGTCCAACCTGGAGAAAGATCTACTTCTTGACCTTGATAGGTGATTTTCGTTGTTCCACAGACTTCTTGACAGACATGGCTAATTAATTTCTCAGTTAAATCCATAATATCTTTAAAGTCAGCATATGCTTCATAAAGCTCTAACATCGTAAACTCTGGATTATGACGTGTAGAAACTCCTTCGTTTCGATAACAACGACCGATTTCATAAACTTTTTCTATTCCACCAATAATAAGTCGTTTTAGATGTAGCTCAATCGCAACACGCATATATAAAGGCATATCCAATGCATTATGATGCGTAATAAATGGTCTTGCAGCTGCTCCGCCTGCGATTACATGCATCGTCGGAGTTTCTACCTCAAGAAAACCTAGGTCATCTAAATAATGTCGTATAGAACGAAGAATTCGACTACGGGTAACAAAGGATTCTTTAACCTCCGGATTCATAATTAAATCAAGGTAACGTTTACGATAACGCAACTCTACATCTTTTAAACCATGATATTTCTCAGGTAAAGGGCGTAAGGATTTACTTAAAAAGGTAACCTCATTCACTCTAATACTTAGTTCACCAAGTTTTGTTTTAAAAATAACCCCTTGGATACCCAAATAGTCACCGAGATCTGCAGTCATAAACGTTTCATACTGCTCTTCACCAACACGATCTAAACGAACATAAATCTGTATCCTGCCACTTGCATCTTGTAAATGGGCAAAAGAAGCTTTTCCTTGTTTCCGCTTTGTCATTAATCGTCCTGCAATCGAAACATTTACTTGCATTTCTTCCAGTTCTTCTTTACTTACGGCTCCATATAACTCTTCTAGCTCATTGGCTGAATGAGTACGTAAATATTTTTGGCCAAATGGATCAATTCCTCTTTCTTTCAATTCATCCATTTTTTCAAGTCGTACTTTAATCAATTCATTTTGTTCTTCATGGTTCATTTTTTTCCACCTCTGCGTATTGGGAGAACATTAAACCGCCTTAGCTTCCAAATTTGCTTTTTGCTGTTCTTCTAGCTCTCTAGCAAAGTTTAGCAGAAGTTCAGCCATACCGTCACGTGTTTCTTGTTGATTAACCATATCCTTAATACGTGTAGATCCTCGAATTCCTTTTAAATACCAAGCAGCATGCTTTCTCATTTCTCGAACTGCAACAGCTTCTCCTCTAAGTGCTACCAATCGGTCCATATGGATAATAGCGATTCTCATTTTCTCCATTGGCTTAGGTTCAGGCAAAAGCTCTCCAGTTTTCAAATAATGAACCGTTCGATAAAGCATCCAAGGATTCCCCAAGGCACCTCGGCCGATCATTACACCATCACAGCCAGTTGTATCTAGCATTTTGCGAGCATCTTCTGGAGTAAAGACATCGCCATTTCCGATAACGGGGATATTCACACTCTGTTTAACCTGATGAATCATATCCCAATTTGCTTTACCACGATACATCTGTTCTCGTGTTCGTCCATGTACGGTCACTGCTTGTGCACCAGCACGTTCTGCAGATAAAGCATTTTCGATCACATAAATATGATCATCATCCCAGCCAAGCCTCATCTTTACTGTGACTGGTTTTTTCACTGCTTGGACAACTGCCGATACCATTTCTTCAATTTTACTTGGATCCAGTAACCAGCGAGCCCCTGCATCACACTTTGTAACCTTGGGTACTGGACAGCCCATATTGATATCAATAATATCTGCATTGGTTTGTTGATCAACCACTTTAGCTGCTTCTACTAAGCTATTTTTGTCTCCCCCAAATATTTGTAAGCTTAATGGTTTTTCTCTTTCATCGACATAAAGCATTTCTTTTGTACGCTTATTTCCATGAAGAATCGCTTTATCACTAACCATTTCAGCACAAACTAACCCTGCACCAAATTCCTTAGCGATTAAACGAAAAGCAGGATTACATACTCCCGCCATCGGAGCGAGTACAACTTGATTTTGGATTTGAATATCACCAATTTTAAACAACAGTTCTTCCTCCCTTCTTAAAAACACCTATATGCTTGTTGACAAATTCCTTGGTCGTTTACCATCGTATCCAATAAGTTTATATTTTACTACATCTATCACTCATCACATAGGTAAATATATTCTAAATGGCTCTGCTCATCGATATTATTTAAAAGACGGGGATAATTGGTCTATATGAAATGGAATTTCTAACTGGCGTACTACTTGATCTGAGGGAAGATGAGCGATTAATTCATTGATAGATCGTCGAATCCCCGGAATGATAATATCACCTGCAATTTCCTGTAGAGGGATGAGTGCAAATGCACGTTCAGTCATCCGTGGATGGGGAATCTGCAGCCCCTCTTGCTCAATGATTTCATTTCCATAAAGTAAAATATCAATATCAATCGTTCTAGGCCCCCATCGGATCGTGCGAACTCGATGTAACTTTCTTTCCACTTCTAATATCCTACCTAATAACTCCTCTGGAGGTAAAGTGGTTGATATCTCCATGACTATATTATAAAAGATAGGCTGTTCTAAAAGTCCAACAGGGCTGGTTTCATAAACAGATGATATTTGAATAATGGAGATTCCTAACTCCTTGCTTAACATTTGGATCGCTTGTTCTAAACTTTTTATACGATCACCTAAATTCGTTCCTAATCCTAAAAAGGCTTGTACAGCTTTATTCATTTCCTTCTCCTAACAATTTCTACACCAACCGATTCATAGTACCCGGGAATAGGTGGATCTGGTTTAGTTACACGTACAAGAATCTCCATAATTCTAAAGTTAGCAAGTAACTTTGCGGCAATATTTTCAGCTAAGGTCTCAATTAACTGTACTCGTGTTTCCTCAACTTCTTGCTTTACTACTTCATAAACACGTCCATAGTCAACAGTCTGATGTAAATCATCTTGTTTAGCTGCTATTGATAAATCCAATTTCATCTCTAAATCCACATGAAATCGCTGCCCTAAACGATTTTCTTCTTCATACACGCCATGGTATCCATAAAAAACCATTTTATTAAAAAAGATTTTATCCATGAAACGATTCCACCTGCCTACTCGGTCCATGTAGCATAGCATCCATCATGCGACATACACGAACCATCTCTTTCACATCATGAACGCGCATAATATGGCAACCTTTTATTGTTCCCAATGCAACAGTAGCTGCAGTACCTTCAATCCGCTCATCAACAGGAAGATCCAGTGTATGACCGATCATCGATTTTCTTGAAGTTCCGAGTAGTACAGGATACCCTAAATCTACTACTTTATCCAAGTGTCTCATTACCGTTAAATTATCCTTATAAGTTTTACCAAATCCAATTCCGGGATCAAGGATAATATTTTCTTCACGGACTCCTCTTTGCTTTACGAGGCGAACAGACTCTAGCAAATCATTTTGCATCTCTTCCATAAGTGACTGATACTCTGCTTTTATACGATTATGCATTAAGATAATAGGTACATCTAAATCTGCTGCAACCTTTGCCATATCCGGATCTTTTTTTGCACCCCAGATATCATTAATTATGTGAGCTCCAGCCAGAATGGCTTGCCTAGCCACCTCTGCCTTATACGTATCAACAGAAATAGGTAAGTCTACTTCTTTAGCAATTCTTTCAATGACTGGAATCACTCGATCCAACTCTTCATCTAAGCTTACAGGAGCAAAGCCAGGTCGTGTTGATTCCCCACCAATATCTAAAAAATCAGCTCCTTCTTCTGCAAGCTGTTTTGCATGGTTCAACGCTTGTTCAACAGTATGATATTTTCCACCATCCGAAAACGAGTCAGGAGTCACATTTATAATCCCCATTATCCATGTTCTTTTTCCCAAGGGAAAGGAATATTTCCCAACCTTTAGTATACGTTCTGCATTCATTTACTCACCTCTTACAAACTGATCAACCGATCGCAGTTTCTTCGTATATTCTTGGTAGGCTTGATATAATTCTTGTACGATTGATGAGGATCGACGCTTCTGTTGATCTTGCCAAGAGTAAATAGGTATCATCTCTTGAACAGAATTTGTCATAAAAATTTCATCAGCTCGATCTAAGTCACTTAAGGTATAGTATCCTTCTTCGGTTGGATAGCCTTTCTCTTTCGCTAAATGAAGCAACCATTTACGAGTGATTCCAGGCAGAATCCCCAATTCTAAACTTGGAGTACAAATCTTTCCTTTGGAAATAAAAAAGAGATTACTTACAATCCCTTCCGCTAAGTAATTATCTTCGGTTAGTAAAAGGCCTTCTGTCTTCGGGAATCCTTCTACTTCTTGTCGGGCTAAAACGAAATTTAAAAAGTTATTAGACTTAAAGGCAGTAATTTCTCGATTAGCTTGTCTGGGTATAGATACAACTTGTAGTTTTTTCCCCTCTTGAAAAAGTTGATTAGGATAAAAAGGCAGAGGGCGAACAAAAATCATGGTTGTAGGTTGATGATAATAAGCAGTATGAAGCCCCAGCCCTTCTACTCCTCCTGTTACACATAGACGTACTGTACCATTCTGGATTCCATTTTGCCGCAGAGCCTCTTGAATCTGATTCTCCCATTCTAATCGCGTAAACGGATTCCGAATCATCATTCTCTTTAAAGCTCGATCCAGTCGATCCATATGATCATCAATCAAAAAGAGATGGTTATCATACACTCGAAAAGTCTCGAATGCTCCTACCCCATAAAGTAAACCGTGATCCCAAATAGAAACTGCTGCTTCTGCTTCCTGAGTCGGACTACCATTGAAGATCATAATCGTCATCATTCATACTCCCTTTATTTTTCCATATAAGATTTCTCTCTAAACCATCTCCTTTTCATGTATAAACGAGCTTCTCAGTGTTTCAAATCGATAATATGGGTTAGTTAGTTAAGAACCTTTTGTACAGTATGTTTGTAAGAAATTAACAAGTAGCTCCTTGCCATACTCACTTAAAATAGACTCAGGGTGGAACTGAACTCCTTCTAACGGGTATGATTGATGACGAATCGCCATAATTTCTCCCTCTGCGGTTTTAGCACTAACCGTAAAATCGGAAGGTAATGTCTCTGGTGCTACTATTAAAGAATGATATCTCGTTGCTGTAAAAGGTGAAGGGATACCACGAAAAATGGTTTGTTCATCATGAATAATCTTTGATGTTTTTCCATGCATTAGCCTATCTGCTTGAACAATCTTTGCTCCAAAAGCCTGAGCGATGGTCTGATGCCCTAAACAAACTCCAAAAATCGGAAACTTCCCTGACAGCTTCTGCACAATTTCCAAACAAATCCCGGCATCATCTGGTGTTTTAGGTCCTGGAGATAAAACAATCATTTTTGGTGATTTCGCTTCGATATCAGCGATGGAAATTTGGTCGTTACGCACTACAACCAATTCTTCCCCTAATTCTCCCAAATACTGTACCAGATTATACGTAAAGGAATCATAATTATCAATCATTAAAATCACTTCGGGTACTCCCTTCATTACATACTAATTTTTATTATTTTAGCATAGAAAGAAAAGCTCTCATACCTTCATTTATTTTTCGCTTTTCCCTCAATAAAAAACAATAAGAAACGAAGCAATCGCTCCGTTCCTCATTTTCCTTTCACTATTTCTTATTCAAATTGATACAATGGAGTAGTTAAGTAACGCTCTCCATTACTTGGCACGACTGCAACAACCTTTTTACCTTCTCCCAAACGGCGTGCCACTTTTGCAGCCGCAGCCACAGCGGCTCCTGAAGAAATACCTACCAAGATTCCTTCTTCTTTTGCGAGCCTTCTCGCCCATTCGAAAGCTTCTTCGTCTGATATCTTGATTACCTCATCATAAACCGATGTATCTAAAATATCAGGAATGAATCCTGCACCAATTCCTTGAATTTTATGTGGTCCTTTTTCTTCTCCTGAAAGCACTGGAGAAGCCGATGGTTCTACTGCTGCAACATGAACATGAGGGAATTTTTCCTTAAGAACACGTCCAACTCCTGTAATGGTGCCGCCTGTACCAACTCCTGCTACAAATGCATCTATCTGGCCCTCTACTTGTTCTACGATTTCATGTGCAGTCTTCTCGAAGTGTACCTTAACATTATCAAGGTTTTTAAACTGTTGAGGTATAAAGTAATGAGGGTTTTGTTCTTTAATTTCTTGAGCTTTACGGATAGCTCCTCCCATCCCTTCAGCTCCAGGAGTTAAAACCAACTCTGCACCATAAGCACGAAGTAAATTGCGACGTTCTAAGCTCATCGTATCAGGCATGACTAAAATGGCTTTATATCCTTTTACCGCGGCCACCATTGCTAAACCAATTCCTGTATTTCCACTAGTTGGCTCTAAAATGGTATCACCAGGCTTTAACTCTCCACGTTTTTCTGCTTCTTCAATCATGCTAAGGGCAATTCGATCTTTCACACTACCGCCTGGATTATAATACTCTAGCTTTACATAAATATCTGCATCTGATTTTCCGACTACTCGATTCAACTTAACCAAAGGTGTTTGACCGATTAGCTCTAAAATATTATTAGCCACTTGTGCCAATCTAAATACCCCCTAATCCGATAAAAAATATTGCTTTTATCGATTTTAAACTTATATTAACAGTGAACAAAATCATCTGTCAATTACACTTTTGTAAGTAAATGCTCTAATTCATCGTGAGTAAATAAATATTTTTCATTACAAAAATGACAAACCACTTCAGCCTGGCCCTGCTCTTCAATGATTGCAGACAATTCCTTTCTTCCTAAGGTAATTAACATTTCTTCTGTTTTTTCTTTTGAACAGTGACAGTGGAACTGAACCGGTTTTTTCTCCAGAATGACTGTATTTTCCCCCATCAATTTTACTAGTAATTCTTCGGGAGTTACTTGATCTCTTAATACTCCTGTGATTGATTGGAGCTTAGAAATATTTTTTTCCAAACTACTAATGGTTTCTTCCGAAGCTCCAGGAAGTACTTGCACTAGATAACCTCCTGCTACAATAATTTTATCATTTTGTACCAATACACCCAATCCTACCGAAGATGGAATTTGCTCCGAAGCTGTAAAATAGTAAGTAAAATCATCCCCTAGTTCACCAGAAATAATAGGAGAACTACCTCGATATGGCTCTTTAAGTCCAAGATCCTTCAAAATATAAATCGTACCTTTACCAACTCCACCTGCAACATCTAGCTTTTGATTCGCGTTAAGTGGTAGCATTACTTCAGGATGGTCAATCAATCCACGTACATCTCCATGGCTGTTCGCATCTACACGTATGTGACCAAGCGGACCATCTCCAATCACTTGAATCGTCACACGATCTTTTTCTCCTTTCATCATACATCCCATAAGTGCTCCCATTGTAGCAGTACGACCTAGTGCAGCACTTGCGAGTGGGTACATGTGGTGTCTTTCTTGTAACTCCTGAACTAAGTTTGTAGTCAGAGCAGCAAATCCTCGAATCATACCATCACTAGAAATAGCTCGAACTGTGTAATCTTTCATGATCCATTTCCTCCAATTATTTTGCTTATAAGTAAGTATATTTGAGGTTACCCTCTTAATCAGACGCTCATCGCTTGCACACACTCCCGTCCAATATCAGTCAACAGTCGATCCTACACAAAAATCGATTCATGACTTCGTTCAGGAATGATCTAGGTTTTGACCCGAATTATGCAACATGCTGTAAGCTTGTCTTCTTAATCTTTCACCCATTGTTTAGTCTCATATATTAGGCCATCATGTAAATTTACTCACTTATTTTCTAATGAATGACCCCGATTTTTTTCATAAATCAATCGCAATCCCTCCAAAGTTAAGAAAGGATGTACTACATCAATTTGGTGTGTACCACTACATATTAATTCAGCCATTCCACCTGTAGCAATCACTTTAGGCTGTTTATTTAATAGCAGCTTCATATGGCCTACAATCCCATCGACCATTCCTACATAGCCATAAAAAATTCCTGATTGCATAGCACTAACCGTATTACGTCCTATTACACTTTCTGGTTTAACGATCTCAATATGGGTCAACTTTGCTGCTTGTTGATATAAAGCTTCTACCGAAATTTTTACACCTGGAACAATAGCACCACCTTGATAATTTCCACTTTCATCTACTAAACAAAATGTAATTGCTGTACCAAAGTCAACTATAATAACAGGCGAACTATAAAGGTGGATAGCTGCAACTGCATTAGCTATCCGATCAGCACCCACTTCTTTTGGACTATCGTATTTAATATTAAGACCTGTTTTTACCCCAGGACCTAAAATGATCGGCTCTATTCCCAAATATTTTTCTGCTAACTTTCTTAGTGTAAACGTAAGAGGTGGTACGACAGAAGAAATAATCATTCCTGCAATTTGTTTAAAAGCGATTCCTTTATAATCCATCAGACTATTCAAAACCATTGCATATTCGTCTTCTGTTGCTTGTTGATCTGATTTCACTCTCCAATGAAAAAGCAGCTTTTTCTGTTCATAAATACCAAATATAGTATTGGTATTCCCAACATCAATGACCAATAACATAAAAACACCTGCTCCATCACTAAAATCTAAATAAGGAAGACATTATAGAAGTTCGACATTTCTTGTTCCGTAAGATGGGTTCTCCTAGCCGAAAAATATCTCGTCTCGTTACCTATTAATAGTGAATCGAGCTGAATTCACCTTTTTTAAATACAGTATTTTTGATAAGTAATACAATAACAGCATGTCGCATAATTCGATTGAAAATCCAGATCATACTAGGAGTTAGACAAAATCGTTTTTGTATAGAATCAACTTTGCGCCAAACCTTTAGCGGAAGTGAGTTCAAAAACGAGAGTGGCTGATTAAGAGGGCAACCTCAATAAGATACAAACCCATTCATACAAAAAGGAGGGGATTTTCCCCTCCTTTTTGGCTACATTTGATCTTTTTTATCTTCAATATGACTCGTTGTAGGTGGGAATGATTGTGGTGAGGTATATTTTCTAGATGAATACTTATCTTCATTAAGAGAAGAGGATTGCTCAGTTTCAGAGCTCTCTTTGATCTCTTCTTCTTTACTATTAATATTCACTCTAACCCCATCATCATCTAACTTTCCCGTCTCGATCAAATTCTTAATCTGTTCTTCATCTAAAGTTTCACGTTCAAGCAGAGTTTGCGCCAATAGATCTAACTTGTCACGATATTTAAGCAAGACCTCTTTGGCTCGAGTATAACACTTACGAATCATATCTTGCATTTCTAGATCGATTTCATATGCAATCTTATCACTATAATTTTGTTCGTGACCTAAATCACGACCTAAGAATACATGACCAGAAGAGCGTCCATACAACATCGTACCAAGTTTATCGCTCATTCCATATTCAGTGATCATTGCTCGAACAATTGCAGTCGCTTTTTCAAAGTCATTACTTGCGCCAGTACTTACTTCACCAAAGACGATCTCCTCAGCTACACGACCACCAAGCAGACCAGTCACCCGGTCAAGCAGCTCATTTTTCGTTGCTAAGAAACGATCTTCTTTCGGCAACATCATTGCATATCCACCAGCCTGCCCACGTGGAACAATGGTAACCTTATGCACTACATCTGCATGTTCACAGAAATAGCCCACAAGTGTATGCCCTGCTTCGTGATAAGCAACAATTTTTCTCTCTTTTTCACTAATAACTCGACTCTTCTTCTGCGGACCAGCAATAACCCGATCCACAGCTTCATCGATTTCTTCCATACTAATCTTTTCTTTATTTGCACGTGCCGCTAAGAGAGCCGCTTCATTTAATAAGTTCTCTAAATCTGCTCCAGAAAAACCTGTTGTCCGCTGTGCCACAACACTAAGCTTAACACTGTCAGCTATTGGTTTATTCCGAGCATGTACTTTGAGTACTGCCTCCCGTCCTTTTACATCCGGTCTATTCACCAATATCTGGCGATCAAAGCGCCCTGGACGTAGAAGAGCTGGGTCAAGAATATCCGGACGGTTTGTCGCAGCCATAATAATAATTCCAGCATTTGCGTCAAATCCATCCATCTCTACAAGTAACTGGTTCAAGGTTTGTTCACGTTCGTCATGTCCGCCACCAAGCCCTGCTCCACGTTGCCGACCCACAGCATCAATCTCATCGATGAAAATAATACATGGGGCATTTTTCTTAGCCTGTTCAAACAAGTCGCGTACACGTGATGCACCAACACCAACAAACATTTCAACAAAATCAGATCCACTAATAGAGAAGAAAGGAACTTTTGCTTCACCTGCTACTGCACGTGCCAAAAGTGTTTTCCCTGTTCCAGGAGGTCCTACTAAGAGAACTCCTTTAGGGATTCGTGCTCCCATTTTGGTAAAACGACGATTATCTCTCAAAAACTCAACGATTTCCACTAATTCTGCTTTCTCTTCATCCGCTCCAGCTACATCATCAAAAGTGACACGCTTTTTCTCTTCATTATAGAGCTTGGCTTTACTCTTGCCGAAATTCATCACCCGGCTGCCACCGCCCTGAGCTTGATTTAACAGGAAGAAAAAGAGAAGAAGAACAATGACAAATGGAATCACTGAAGTGAAAAGGGTTAACCAAACGGAATCTCCTTTGGCCTTTTCTACATTAATATCCTCAATCTTATTTGTGTCCTTGGCCTTATCTAAATCAGCAAGCACTCGATCGCTTTGTGGTGCTTGTAAGACAAACCCTTTAATTCGTTTGTCTTGTGGCTTCTTATATTCACCTTCAATATGATAAGTCCCATTCTCTGGACGCAGAGTGACTTTTGCGAACTCCCCTTGCATCAGCTTCGTTCTATAGTCATAATAACTCAACTTCTGTGTTTGCGAATCGGAGTTTGCAATCATATTGATTACGCCGATCGTTACTAAAATAAGAATGACATAGAGTATTCCATGCCTGAGGAAGTTATTTTTCATTCCTGGCCTCCTCTCAATCCGCTTCTCTCATTGTATCATAGGCAAACATTCATACTCAATAGGTCAATAAAGATCAAAAGTATGGAAAACTATGAACGATACAGTTCCTCTTTCAAAACACCGATATAAGGTAAATTCCGATACTTTTCAGCGTAATCCATTCCATATCCGACAATAAATTTATTCGGAATCGAAAAACCAAAGTAATCTGGAGATAAATTCGTTTTTCGCCGTTCGGGTTTATCAAGCAGAGTTACGACTTTTACAGATTTAGCATTTCGTGCTTTCAAAAGATCAATGAGATAACTTAGTGTCAATCCAGAGTCAATAATATCTTCAACAATTAAAACATGTCTACCTTCAACAGATGCCTCTAAATCTTTGATGATTCGAACTACCCCTGAAGATTGCGTAGAAGCACCATAACTGGATACAGCCATAAAGTCCATCTCAAGGGATATATCCATCGCTCGAGTGAGATCCGCCATAAATGGTACTGCACCCTTTAAAACACAAATACAAAGTGGCTGTAGATTAGTATATTCTTCACGCAATTCATCAGCTAACTTTTTTACTCTTTCTTGAATTTCCTCTTTCGTTATCAGAATCTCCTCAATATCTTGATGCATGAATATCCTCCTAGTTCAAACCATTATGTAGCTATTATAGGATGAGAAACGCCTTATCATTCAACAACATGCCATATAAAATAAAGAAATCGTTTTGTCTCTGAAGAAACAGGAGCGATATTAGACCGTTTGGTACCTACAATCCATAAAATTTGATCCCCTGCTATTACAACGGGTTGAAGTCCTCGCTTGTGTCGCGGTATTTTTGCTTCCATCAAAATTTTTTTCACCTTTTTAGTACCCTTCATACCTAAGCAAGTCATACGATCTCCAGGCATTCTTGATCGTATCAAAATGGGTTGTTTCAAAATCTCATCATCCGCATCAAATACAGCAACATTTTCAAAAGAATGGTTGCAGTAGTTGTTCAGTGGTTCACTAGTGACCTTGACCTCCATTGCTCCTCCAAGCTCAGGGATTTTAGTTACACCAGGAATCTTTAAAGTAACCGATTTACCTTGAGAATGATTCCATTCCTCTTCATGAAGATCCCTAGTAGTAAACCAGACTACTTCATATTCACGATATATGCGTATCCCATGTGGTAAATGGATCGTTCCAGAAGGATGCGGATGTCTAGCAAAGTCTCTGATTCTCTCAACCGCTTCATGAGTCAATTCACTTGTTCCGTCGTTCACAAGACAACTTAATATTAGTTTAACCACTCTTCTTTGTAAAGCAATAGGCAGATTCAGTAATCGCCTTATATTTACCCCTGTCCGATCTAGTTTATCTTGGACGAGCACTTTAGAGAGAGCCTCTTGTACCAAGCTTTTCCAGACTTTTTCTTCCTCTGTAACGATATCCCCTAACTGTAAAATTGCTTCTTGTACATTGGAATTATATTGCATAAGCTCAGGAATTAGCTTTAGTCGTACTCGATTACGCGTATATTTTAGTGAAAAGTTACTCTGATCTTGCCGCGGCATAATCTTTTGCTCTTCTAAGTAGTGTTCAATCTCTTTTCTCCTGATCTGTAGTAAGGGGCGAATAATCTTAAGGTCCTGCCACTGTCTACTCATAGCCATACCACTAAGACCTGCAACACCCGTTCCACGAAGAAAACGCATTAAAATAGTCTCTACCTGATCATCAGCATGATGAGCCAAAGCTAAAGTACGAATCTGTAGGTGCTTTGCAGCTCGTTGAAATGCCTCATAACGAAGCCTTCTCGCCACAGATTGTGAGTTCCCTCCTGACTCAAGAGCAGCCATTACATCAACGCATTCAATTCGATAAGGGATTTGCCATTTTAGACAATAGTTTTCCACATACTCTGCATCTTCTTCACTCTCTTGACCACGTAACTGATGATTGACATGAATAACATATAAGTGCCAATTGTTTTTTGCAGATAACTGTTGCAGTCCAGAGAGAAGCGCCATTGAATCTGGGCCACCAGAAACACCAACTAATACCCTTTCATCTGGAGATAGAAGGTGATATTTTGTTATTTCCTTTTCCAGCTGTTTTAAAAACAACATAACCTTCCCTTCACAATGAAAAACCCGGAAAATCCGGGATTTATCTCATTTCTCTTTTTCTTATCTTATTCCTTTTTATTTTTGGAAGCAAATTGTGAAATTTTTTGTCAAATAATCCACCAAATCTACTCTAAATTTAAATATAATGTTTTCTAGTAGCCTTTTTTTCTTTTTCGTACTATTCTCCTCGGATGAAAATTAGCAAAATTCCATCTAACTGGAAAAAGGAAATTGGTTTGTGAACAGACTACACCCTCTATTCTAAAAACCGTGCACAAATCAAGCCATTTTCGGGCGCTCTATACGTGAAAGTCCAGCTAATCGAATCGTTGACCACTCAGGGACATAACGTTCCAATTTGGCAACAATCACTGTCATATCATCAAGAATTTGCCCACCATGTTGCCTTACCACTTTCTCTAGTAAACAATCAGCAAAACCTTGCGGATCCTTGGTATCAATCTCCGAGATCAAGCGCTTCATCAATAAATCCTTATTAACAGTATGACCTGGCGCATCGTAAATACCATCTGTCACCATAATAAGCATATCTCCTACTTCTAATTTCATTTCGATAGCATCCACATCGATTTCATTTAAAATTCCAATGGGAGGATTTGAGGAAAATAAGGTAAGCACTTCTTTCCCTCTTTTTATAAAGCCAGGTGTTGATCCGATTTTCATAAATCGTGCATGTGCAGTATTCAAATCAATCATAGCCAAGTCAATCGTAGCAAACATCTCATCTGTAGAGCGCAAACTTAAAATCGAATTCACTGTTTCTACAGCCCGCTCCTCATGTACCCCCGCTTGGAGCAATCTCCTTAAAAGTTTAAGAGCAGCACTACTTTCTTCTTGAGCCCGTTCCCCATTCCCCATGCCATCACTTAAAGCAACAGCATATTTACCTGTACCAAGACTCATATAACAATAACTATCACCTGATACAAATCCACCTCCCTTAGCCACAGTAGCTACTCCTGCTTTAAGTGTAAAGCGTTGCGCTGATCCTAAAGTTATCACAGCACTTTGAGCTCGATCTTGTACGACCTTACGAAATACAGCGATCGGCTCACCAACAATTTCTGTCAATAACGGAGCAACCAGTTTTCTACACTCATCAAGTGCATCTTGGTGAGGCATAATTACTTCAATTTCTACTCTTCCTTCTTCTAGACTGATAATATCGACCCGTTGAATAGAAACTCCTAACTCCTCTAACGCTTCATGGATTTGCTCTTCTTGTGCCGCCTGAACTTGAGTCTCATGGCGAATTTCATCGGCTAATTTCTCCATCACCTCAGCCATTCCTGTTAACTGTTCAGATACTAAGCGTCGAGATTCTTTCACCTTATCTTTCCAATAAACACTTTGTTCGTAATACGAATACTCATCTTGTATTACAGATAATACTCGCTCAGGATGAATACAATATTCTGCCCACTCACGCGGTGCCGCTAATTGGACTGGATTCCCTTTCATTTCAACCAAAGTCATTAAATCAGTCATTCCTTGGAAGGTACGCATAACATTCTTGTCCCAGCATTTACTAAGATTTTTACATCCATAGCAAGACTGTTGCATCACTTCTGAAATCATTTGATGAACGAGATCTTCATCCTCTTTTCTTTCTTTAGATACATCCGAAGCAAAGCTACTGGCTAATTCATAGAATAAGACCGTAAATTGCTCAACTTTTGCTGCTGTAACATCTCGCAACCGACGAGCATAATCATAGTGAGCTACTTGGTTTTCTGATGTACCAGGTACTATCTTGGCGATACTTTGATAAACGAATTGAGGTGTTAACCAAAATAATAAAATGGATACCAATGATTCCCAAAATGAAATCCAAATCGCTTTTTCTGTTCCATCATATAGATTTAGCATGAGTGAACCAAAGAGAAAACCAAATGATACACCTATTTTCTTTCCTTCCTTCATCAAACCTGCTAAGAGTCCCGCAAAGGCAAGAAGACTGATCTCAAGCATGGCTTTTGGATCCGATAAGCTTAAAATAATCCCTGTTACAACTCCCATGGATGAACCTAACATAGCACCACCCACAAAAGCCAATACCAAGACAATATAGCGTGATACAATATGCACAATAGATAAATCCCAAACAAACCATCCCATTGTCCCAGTCATTACCGAGCCGACTAAGATAACGAGACAAACGATTTCCTCTGGTCTAAGTGTCAATCTTTTTTTCTTAACTGTAACGAGTGGCAAGGAATGTATAAATATCAGACTTAGTATCCAACTAAGTAAAATATCTAACGTTGATAACATCAATTGATATACTGAAAAACCACTCCACCATATCAAAATCAGGTGGCCCACGGCGCTGCTTGCCAAAACGACAAACGGAACATAATTGATTTGTCCCTTTCCAACCCAAGTAAAAACTTTCTGTATTAGCAAAAATAAGGTTAAAAAACAAGCAATTCGTACTGAGTGAACTACATCTAAGGTAGATGCTCCCGAAACTAATGAAAGCCAGATGAGTAGCCAAGCTTTCCGTTTTAAATGAATCATCACACCTAAGAAAGCTATAGCAAAAGGAGAAACAGTTTCCAAAATCATAGCCCTTCCTAACAAAAACCCCATAAAGATAATCGGTATATTCCACATATGAAAGAGATAATGGGTCCATCTTTTTTGCTTACTTTTGAAAGACCGAATCCATTTCTCCCATAGACCATTTCTATTCTCCTTACATACGGACATACTCATCACACCCACCCCTTCAGCTCATTTGTGACACCCATTATAGCGAGATGAATAGGGAAAGTTTGTCAAATTAGCTGCATAAAGTAAAAAATTTTTCCGACATTTTTTGCAGCATCCCTTTCCACTAATAAATAAAAGGGGTTTACTTCTTTTCAACTCCTACAAACCAGTAAAAAAAAGCTTCCCCTATAGATGGGGAAGTCAACTAGAATTCAATCATTCTTTGTCGAATTAACTCAAAGTAAAAAAGCCAACGACAAAACTTTTCAATTTTATCGTTGGTTGGATTATAACACCATATACTTTGCAGTTTGTTTATAGAGATCGTTTCTAAAAGGGATTCCTTATTACCATTTAGTGACTCCTTTAGATACTACCGTCTTGCTCTTCCTACCAAAGGAAACATTTTTGCTTCTTGGATAAATGGAGGAATCAAGTTTTTATCAGTAGTCAAACGAAGCATCCGATCTAGTGTACGGAGAGCATGAACTTGTTGTCTTTTTTTCAAATGTCCTTTTTCCACAGAGTCCGCAAACTCATCAACATCAATAAGATGATACCGTCCATCTGGATAAACAATGAGATCTAGCAATAGATCTACCATAACATAGCGAAGGCGACCGGTTTGATGCATTTCCATGACATCGCAGTAATAGTATAAAAATTCCCCTGATCGTTTAAAAACTTTGGAAATCGTGTACCCTTTCTTTACAAAATAATAGGTCAAAAAAATACGTTTTCCATCTGGATTCGCATACTGTGTTGCAAAACAATGCCTCCCCCGCCAATCTCTTACCAACTCTGTATACGTCTTATTAATTGTTGTAAATTTTATTTTTTTGATCACTACATTCACATATACTCCCACACTTTCTCGGAAAACATCCCTAACACCAACAGGATTCCCTAAAAGTTCCTTTTCGAAATGAAAAAAAGGCGATTTCCCATCCCTCATTTGACCAGGGAGGTACTTCGCCTTATAACTACATACATATCTGGTAGCGGCGGAGGGGCTCGAACCCCCGACCTCACGGGTATGAACCGTACGCTCTAGCCAGCTGAGCTACGCCGCCATAATTTTGGTTGCGGGGACAGGATTTGAACCTGCGACCTTCGGGTTATGAGCCCGACGAGCTACCAACTGCTCCACCCCGCGTCGTTATCTTTTATTCATTTCAGCCGCGAACAATATCTATTATATATAGACCAATAAACGAAGTCAAGCATTTAATAATATTTTTTTTACATAAAGTTTGTTGCGAAGAATAGTTCAACACTTATATATAAAATGACCTCCTGCTCGACAGCAATAGAGGTCATTTTATATAACTCATTCGATTATTTCTTCTCATGTTCTGTTTCATAATTTTGTTCCCCTGGTTTGATGTAGCCAAGTTTATGTGCCAGTTCCAGCAGGAAATTCGTATCATTTAACTGTTGAACCTCTTTTTTTAGCTGGTTTGTCTGTTGCTTCACAACGACTAATTCCTTCTGTTTTTGGATTAGTACTTCTTCTTTATTCCATATACGAAATTGTTGAATGACTAATTGAACTCCTGCCCAACTAAGTATAAACACCATCAACCCAAGCCAAATCATTCTACGTCTTCGTGCTGCTGGATGCAAGGTTTGCTTTGGGTTAGCAGACTCTTGATTCCCTTCGATTATCTTAGACCTAGGGGAACGAAAAGCAAGCACTTTTTCTGATTTAGACTTCGCTGCCATTCATTTCACCCCTTTTTCTTAAAATCAAGCCACCACTTTTTCCATCTACTATACAAATGAAAAGCCCTCTTAATAACAGGTGAAATAAGATAATTTAAAGGCTTAAGTAACCAAATAATCGGGAGTGTAAACAGTCTCCAAATCAACTGCAATAACCTATTTAACCATCCACAGAGCGTAATTACTGGAAGCCAAATCAAAAGCCTTAGCAAATGAAATATCCAACGAAACAAAAGTTCCATCAAATATATAGTTAGTTCAATTAAATAGACAACCCATCTACTTAACCATTGATAATAAACAAACAATCCAAGCAAAACGGCAATAAAAATATAAAAGCGAAGTTGTCCCCAATTACTCCATAACAGTAAACTAAATACCAACCAAGTAGCCACAAACCAGTATAATAAATCGATAAGAGAAACAGTCCATCCTTTTAGACGAAAGCGGTCCTTTAATGCTTGATATGTATCTAAGATCGCTCCTAGGAGAAACCCCGAGCCAAACATCGTCATCATGGTTAATACCTGTGTCTGTAATGTCACCGGAATAACCTACTCCATATTCCTTTACTTTTATCTGCTCGGGGAAGGCTCGTCTCTAAATAAGAAAACTCCACGAAATGACCTTCAATCGTAACGAATCCCTGTTCCAAATCCAAATTTTTTATGTGTAACTCTTGTCCACGAATTCCCAAGAATCCACAGTCTGTTTGTAATAAAAATTCTTCACTATCAAAGCTCTCTACACTTAATACACCACTTACCTCTAAAATGTTCCGATCCTTTAAAATAACTTCATGTTGTTTCTGTGTTGTTTGTTCTACCATAACATGTACCTCCTTCTCCTTGGTACATGTTATGGACAAAATTAAAAGCTTAGAACATCTGAATCGGATTGCAACTTTTCTTCACGAAGCAAAGTATACATTAGTCCAGCTTCATCTTTTTTTGCATTCTCCACAATTTTTTCAATACGCACTGTTACAATCTTCTGTCCAAATCGAATCGTTAATTCATCACCAACGGAGATATTTGTCCCCGCTTTGGCTGGTTTCCCATCTACCAATACCCGACCTTGGTCACAAACTTCCTTGGCTAGTGTACGACGCTTTACAAGCCTAGAAACTTTTAAAAATTTGTCTAGTCGCATCATATCATCACTACTTTCTATCTCATACACCTCTGACTGAATTCGTGATAAAAATGGAAATACCTCCCATATTTATCATCTCTTAAAGAAACTTAAACGAAAAAGATAATTACCTCCATCTCCTTTTGCATTACTCCTTATTTTGCTCTTTTTCTATCCTTTTACTTTCATCCCACCATGCATCAAGTTGATTCATCCCAATCTTTTCCATGTCTTTTCCTATATGACGTGCTTTCTCTTCTAAATAACGAAAACGGCGGGCAAATTTCTGAGTAGCCTTAAAAAGAGCAATCTCCGGATTTACTTCATACATTCGCGCTACTGAAGTCATAATGAACAGGAGATCTCCAATCTCTTCTTCTTGTTCGAATTTCGTTTTGGCAAGTCTTAGTTCATCTAGCTCTTCCGCAACTTTCATTAAGACATCTTCTTTTTTCTCCCAATCAAATCCCACTTTGGCCGCTTTTTTATGCTGTTCATACGCATGTAAAAGAACAGGTAAACCTTTGGTAATCTCATCTAAGATAGATGTCTTTCCTATCTCTTGCCCTTGCTCTTGTTTTTTTATTTCTTCCCAATTGTATTTAACATCTTCAGCAGTTTCTGCACTTGCCTGTCCAAACACATGAGGATGGCGGCGTATCATCTTTTCAGTAAGGCACTTGATGACTTCATAGATATCGAATATACCATCTTCTTTGGCAATTTGCGAGTGTAGCATGACTTGTAATAAAACATCTCCCAATTCATCCGCCATCGCTTCTACATCGTCATTATGTACAGCTTCAATAAACTCATAGGCTTCCTCAATGAGATATGGAAGTAAGGTCTCATGTGTTTGCTTACGATCCCAAGGGCATCCTTCTGGACTCCGTAAGAAAGCAATCACATTTTCTAAATAGTCAAAACGCCTATATAAGACCTTTTCCTCACGAACCGGAGAAATATATATAGATGTCAAGTCATTAAAAATATGAAGTCGGTCCAATTGATACAGTGGAACGGACCGTATCATCTCGGTATCAGCGATCCCTAAATCCGTTACTACCTTTATCTCGTAGTCGTCAGGATATATTTCCATCAAAGCTAGTTTAACATCAGATGCTACCAATCGATCATATACTTGGCTAATTAGTATATGTAAGCGAGGATTTATCATTTCAGTCTTTAAATCATTGCCATCTAACATCATAAATCCTTCAATGGGATCAATCCCTAAACGAGCAAATGCAATATCGAGAAAGCTTCCTCCTCCACGAATATCTAACTCAATCTCTCGTTTCGGCGCTAACTCCTTAAGTAGTTTTACTGTCCGCTCTGCAACCATTGGGTGTCCCGGCACAGCATAAACGATATTTTCATGCATTTCCGCCAGCTCTAATAAACGGGTGACAATCTCTTGATAGACTAAGTCAAAGTCAGAAAGTGATTCATAAACATGATCAAAAGTATGAAAGTTCATTTCTTTTTGTCTAAGCCATTTTACAACAGGGTGATTTTCTGTACGTAGCCAAATCATATCGCCATGGTTTAAAACTGCTAATGTTCCTATAGGCAAAGCTGTTTCATCACCAAATCCTAAACCAACAATAGTTATTTTCCTCTTCATTTTTTTCCTCCTCTACGAGCGAAGTAAACGCCATTTATGTAAAATAGGGGCAATTTTTTTCTTTAGCTTTGGTATTTTTTCTAAATCAGATACTGTTAATACCTGAAAGCGAAATATTGCCCAAACAAAACTTAAGAATCCAACCATTACCGCAAATAGTGCAGTTAATGTCATGGATAAACGAAGTGTTAGACCTGAAGTAATCCAAAATGAAAGATACATCGCTCCAAAGGTAGTCATTGACATCCATATCACTGCCATTCCTAGTTTCTTTAGAAATCCGCTTGCACGAAGTGTTACACCTATCTTCCTCAATGCAAGGAAATTTAGGAAGGTAGATATTCCATAAGAAATGACAGTTGCCATAGCTGCACCTCTTATATCAAAAAGCGGAATGAATATTAAATTGGCGATTAGTTTGATCCCTACACCTATAAACAAATAAATGACAGGTAAATAAACCTTGCCATACCCTTGTAATATTCCTGTTGAGGTTAAATTAAGTGTTAAGAAAAGCGCTGTAAAAGCCAAAATAGATAAAGCTACTGAGCCTTGTTGATCCTTAAATAACATGACATTGGTCGGCATTGCAATAATACTTAATCCAATTGCAGCAGGTAGTCCTGTTAACCAAGTCATCCGAATAGCTAATTTTGCCCGTTCACAAGCTTCTTGGTCATTTTTTAATGCCCTCGCTTCAGCAATTGCTGGAACAATCGATAAAGAGATCGCTGTAGCAAAAAAAGAAGCAAATTGGATAAGAGGCTGCCCACGATCAAATACACCTTTTAATGTAATGGCTTCATCCATCCCAAACTGGCGGGTTAATAAGTTGGCAACTGTAAAAGAGTCGACCAATGAGAATAGTGGAATGACTAATGCTCCTAAACAAATGGGCAATGATAAAAGGAGAACTTGCTTTATAATTTTCTGGATGGTTTCAGGAGAAGTATTAGACTCCTCCTCTTTTACTTTATATTTCCCTTTTTTATATAAGAAAGCAAAGAGAAAAACGACCGAGGCTATAGCACCCGTTACTGCACCAAACACAGCTCCAGCCCCAGCATAGACGATCCCAAACCCAAATTCGATGAAATACCAAGATAAGAAAATAATGGTACATACCCGTATAAATTGTTCGATTGTCTGCGAAATAGCTGTTGGAAACATATTTTGCTGGCCTTGAAAAAAGCCTCGTATAGCTGCCACAATGGGTACAATTAATAAAGCAAATGAAACCGATTGAATCGGCAAAGTTAATAGCTCACGGTTTCCCATCCATTCAGCCAGTTGATTTGCACTGAAAAATAATACGCTAAAAAAAATGATCCCAATCAAAATGAGTATGACAAGGGAAACATGGAATACTCTTTTCGCTCCTTGATGATCTCCTGCTGCTACTCGCTCAGATACAAGCTTGGAAATCGCTACTGGGAATCCCGCAGTAGCCATCGCTAAGAGTGTACTGTATAAAGGATAAACTTGTTGATATACAAACATGCCTTCATTTCCTGTTATATTTTGATAAGGAACGCGATATATTGCTCCAAGTATTTTGCAAAATAGGGTAGCAAATCCAAGAATCGCTGCTCCTTTCATAAAGGATTGCTTCATCTGCCTGATTTAGTCCCCTTTCAATATGGCACTGATTCTCATTATACAAAAGCACGAAAGGTTGGCAAATCCAGAACGAAAATAAAAAACTGAGAACAATATTAGAAGGCCGACTACTTTTTAGAATAGCCGGCCTTCTATAACTTGACCTAATGAATTTATTAAGGTTTTTTTGTCAGCAAAGACTTTAGAACCATCAAGCTCAAAAAACTTTTCAAACCTCGACCCGGATGGTCCCGTTCCTTTTTTTTACCGGATACTATGCATTTCTTAAAAATCGTTTATATAAAAGAAAACCCATCTTATGGATGGCTTATTGTTCCATCTGTTTGCCTAAAAACGAAGCAACCGTACTCGCGATTTTCAGTTCAAGTTCCCCCATTTTATTTCCTTCTTTTTTGGAAATCAAAATAACAGATCCGATCGGGTCACCACCCGCATTAATTGGAACAACTATATAAGATTGCAACTCTTCAGGTACTCCTTTTATTAAATCAATGGTACTTGTGGCTGTTTCAGTCTTTGATCGTCGTTGATCCATACTAGTTTCAACGACTTCACCAATTGGTTTATTTAAATATTCCTTTTTTGATGTACCTGCTACTGCTATCACTTGATCTCGATCGCTAATTAAAGTTACATGATGTAAATTTTCATATAAGGCTTCAGCAAATTCTTGGGCAAAATCACTTAATTCACCTATAGGTGAGTACTTTTTAAGAATAACCTCGCCATCACGATCAACAAAAATCTCAAGTGGATCTCCCTCCCGGATACGAAGTGTTCGGCGAATCTCCTTAGGGATCACCACACGTCCGAGATCATCAATCCGACGAACGATGCCAGTTGCTTTCATATCTAAAACTGCCTCTCTTTCATCTAATAATGTAATCAATGATTCCTCATATTTTTATCCAATTCATCTGCCCATAGTATGAATCTGCCGCTAATATATTATGCGAATATAAAAAAACAAAGTATGAAATACTTTGTTTTTTTATTGGTTCTTCTCTATTTTTTTGCAGGTTGCTCTTTTGGTAATAAAGATTTCAACTTCACTTCTTTATCCATGATTTCAGTAAATACTTTTTGACGTTGTTGTCCTTTAAATTGATCTGGAGCTTTATCCATTGTTTGTTTTTTTCGTTCTGTCACTTTTAGGATATGGAATCCATACTCGGTTTTAACAATATCACTTATTTGATTTAAAGGAATTGTTTTTGCTGCTTTAGCAAACTCTGGTACAAACTGATCAGCTGGGCCTTCTACTAAGCCAGCTTTATCTTTAGAGCCGGGATCATCAGAGTATTCCTTAGCCAGCTTCGCAAAATCCCCACCTTGATCTAATTTTTTCTTCACTTCTTCAATTCGTTTTTTGGCATCTGCTTCAGAACGGTTTGGCTGACCTGGCATAGGTTGAGCATCTTTCTGTGTAAAGGAAACCAAAATATGGTTTACTTTCACATGATCATACTCTTGTTTCTTTAGCTGTTCATCGAGATAATCAGCAATACGTAAATCATCTAAAACAAATGCACGGAACTCATCTTTCGTAAAACCTTTACCTTTAATAGCTTCATCGAGATTTTTCGGTGCCTTTTCATTTCCTGTTGCTTGGGGTGTTGGGTTTTGCTTCATCATATCTTCAATTTTCTTCATTTCATCTTCAATTTTTTTATTATATTGATCTGCAGGTTTAGCTTTACTTAAAATATACTGCCTCGTTGTATATTGTTTTAGAGCATCTTCTTTTAAACCATTTAATTGCTCTTTCGCCTGTGGTGAACTTAAAAACATATCAATCTGAGGATCCAAAAATCCCATCAAATTGAGGAAGCGATGAAGCTCTCCTTCTGTTACTTTACCATTTTGATACTCACCAATTACTTTTTTACTTGATGTATCCAAAGGCAAGATGGACTTTGGCGCTGCCTGAGTTTTTTCTTTTTTATCCTTATCTTCTGTTTTGGCTGTATTACAGCCTGTGAGAACCATGGTTATTCCTAAAAACACGGCTGCTAACCCGGTTACCACACGTTTATTCCACTGCCACATTTTTAATGGCTCCTTTCTCTTTGGGCACTGATTCATAGTGTATCAAAAATTGTTCTACCAGTTCTAGAGCAGATTTAGAACTTAATCCATTTGTTTTAAAAATCACACCTATTCGCTGGCCTGATGAAAAGCGAACACGCCCTGGGAACAACTGAGCAATCCGAAACAATTTTGATCCATCAATGAACTGATTTTGTTCAGGATAGAATTTCATAATAATGTCTGTTCCTTTTTGCTCCATACTTTCTATTCCATACTTAATCGCATAAGCACGTAGCTTGGCTACCAATAACAAACTCTGTACAGACTCTGGTAAGTCACCAAAACGATCCTCAATTTCTTCCTCTAATTCACTTACTTCCTGTAATGTAGCAATCGCCCGAATCTTTTTATATAGCTCGATTTTTTGCTTTTCATCCTGAATATACTCGGATGGAAGATAGGCATCTACTTTAAGCTCAATTTGTGGCTCTTTGGTATCGATCTGTGTCTCCTTCCCTTGTAACTCAGCGACTGCTTCTTTTAACATTTGACTATATAGTTCAAATCCGACTGTAGCAATATGCCCATGCTGCTCAGCACCTAAGATATTTCCGGCTCCTCGAATACTTAAATCTCTCATCGCAATCTTAAAGCCCGAACCCAATTCGGTAAACTCTTTAATTGCTTGTAAACGTTTTTCAGCAGCCTCTGATAGTACTTTATCGCGCTGATAAGTAAAGTAAGCATACGCAATACGATTTGAACGGCCTACTCTCCCTCTTAACTGATACAATTGAGATAAGCCCATTTTATCTGCATCATAAATAATTAACGTATTTACGTTTGGAATGTCTACACCCGTTTCAATAATTGTTGTACTAACTAGAACATCTGACTCACCATCTAAAAAGTCTAGCATCACTTTTTCTAGTTCATTTTCTGACATTTGCCCATGAGCTACCGCCACACGAGCATCGGGGACTAACATTCGGATTTGTTCTGCCATCTGTTCGATGTTTTGTACTTGATTATATAAGAAATAAACTTGGCCACCTCGTGCCAGCTCTCGCTCGATAGCTTCGCGCACCAATGCCCCAGAATATTCCAAGACATAGGTTTGTACTGGAAAACGATTTTCAGGTGGTGTTTCAATAACAGATAAATCCCGTACCCCCATCATGGCCATATGCAATGTTCTTGGAATCGGAGTCGCAGTCAGAGTTAGTACATCGATATTGTGTTTTAACTGCTTAATTCTTTCTTTATGCTTCACACCAAAACGCTGCTCTTCATCAATAATTAGTAATCCCAAATCTTTAAAAATAATATCTTTAGAAAGAAGACGATGTGTACCGATGACGATATCAACCGTGCCGTTCTTTAAACCTTCAATCGTTTCTTTTTGCTCTTTTCGAGAGCGAAAACGACTTAATACATGAGTAGATACGGGAAAATCAGCAAATCTCTCTTTAAATGTTTCATAATGTTGCTGGGCTAGGATTGTTGTAGGCACAAGAACAGCTACCTGTTTTCCTTCCATCGCTGCTTTAAATGCTGCACGAACAGCTACTTCGGTTTTCCCATATCCTACGTCACCACATAATAGACGATCCATCGGTTGACTTTGTTCCATATCCTTCTTAATCTCTGAAATCGAACGAAGTTGATCAGGTGTTTCTTCATAAGGAAACATGGCTTCAAACTCTTTTTGGTAAGAAGTGTCTTTAGAATAAGCGTATCCTTTTGCTTGTTGGCGTTTTGCATACAGCTCAATCAGATCTTGTGCTATATCTTGAACCGAAGAGCGAACTTTGTTTTTTACTTTACTCCATTCACTGCCACCTAAACTATACACTTTTGGAGTACGCTCTTCACTACCCACATATTTCTGAACTTGGTCAATCTGTTCAACTGGAACATATAACTTATCATTTCCAGCATATTGAATTAACAAATAATCCTTATGCAAACCTCCTACACTTAGCGTCTCAATTCCAGCATAACGACCTATTCCATGATTAACGTGTACAACATAATCCCCTGGTTTTAGCTCTTGATAATCCTTAATCTTTTCGGCATGATCCATTTTTGTTGAACGCCGAATCCGTCGTTGTTTTTGAGTAAAAACTTCTGTTTCAGTTATCACCGCAAGACGAAGTGCATTCATTTCAAAGCCATTCTGTAAAGAGCCAATTCGCGCGACAGGCTTTCCGGGCAATAGCACTTGATTAGAATAGTCTCTGATCACTTCCATTCCATAATCAGATAATACACGTTCCAATCTTTCTAAGCGTTCATCACTACTTGCGATAAATATCACTCGATAATTCGACTTAATCCAACGATCCCATTCTGCTTTTAACACGTGCATTTGTCCATGAAACTGCTGCATACCCCGACAAATAAATTGAACAATATTTTGTGGCTGTATTCCTGGGATTTGCCGCATAAATAATGATAAATAGATACGTTGATGTTGATTCTTTAAAATGACATCATCATAAGAAAGAGATAGTTTTAACTGCGGAAGAAATTCACCTTGTTGTAAAAGGGCAGTCTGCCACTCTCCTTCTTCTCGTTCCATTTGTTTTGCACCTTCTGCAATACGAGAAGGCTCATCCAAGACCAAAACAGTATCTCTTGGTAAATAGTCTATTAAACTTTGATAGTCAGGATAGATCTGTGAAATATATTTATAAATTCCCGTAAACAAAGCTCCTGCATTTAATTGCTCAATTTCCCAAGTAATATTCTCATTTATTTTTTCCTTTAACTCTTTATCTTTTACTTCAGCCAGACGACCTTCTAGTAATTCTTTCACTCGCGAACCTGCTTGCATCAGTAAGCTTTTCTCAGCAAACAACTCACGAGCTGGTGGTACCACTACTTCCTCCACTTTCGAAATAGATCGCTGATTAACTACCGAAAAATAGCGAATGGAATCAATTTCGTTGTCAAACCATTCAATACGAATAGGATCAGAAAAGGTTACTGGAAATATATCCACTATACCCCCACGTACACTAAATTCACCTCGTTTTTCTACCATCTCTACACGCTCAAAACCGATCCTAATTAAGTGTTTGACTACATGGTCAATCAAAACTTCTTTTCCTACTTGAAAAGTAATAGGGCTACTAGCAAATATTCTTTTGGGAGGAAATAATTTGCGTAAGCCTGCAAAAGGTACAACTAGCACACCGCTAAAGCCTGTTGATAACTTGAATAATACATCGATTCTTTCATCTAAAGTTTCATGACTAGCAAGCGCAATTTCGGTAGTTACCAGTTCATTTGCAGGATAAAGTACCACTTGTTCTTTTGGAAGTAGCTCTAGTAAATCTTCAGTAATTTTTTGAGCTTGGTTCAAATTATGAGTTACCAAAAGAACAGGACGTTTAATCTCCTGATATAGTGTAGCAATATATAAAGCGCGGGCTGTTCCTGTTAACCCAGCAACTAATTGTTCTTTTAAATAATTTTGGATCCCAATGACAGTCGACTGGAAGTCATGATCTTGTTTAATCAGATGGTTCAAAGAGTCCAATCGTTGTTCCTCCTCAGGTTTAATTAAAAATAAAATAGAAAAGAAGCCTCAGCTTGTACGAGCCAAGGCTGTTTTCAATATAGTCAGAAAATGGTATTCTGGACAAGGAAAAAACGACAAAACTAGTATTGAACAAAATAGCAGCTATCGTTCGTAAAATATAAGCATTCGATAATCTATGCAAGAAAAGGAGAATGTTTTTACAATTTATGACAAAAGGAGTCTTGCAAAGAAATGCAAGACTAAAGTAATATTCCAAATTGCTCTCAATGAAATAGTGAAGGTAATAATGAACGCTCTGGATAACTTTCTAATACTTCTTGGCAGGTCTCACAAATAACACGAACGACCTGTTTACCAGTAATATCATTGGTTATTATATCTTCCCGTTCCTCTGGGGTCAACTGATCAAAACCTAATTGTGCCTCTGTTAAGCCATAATGATCAATGCTCCCGAGGTGCATATGACAATATCGGCACTCATATTCTATTGCCATCCATATGCCTCCTAAATCAAATTATTCCGGTCATAGTATGACCCAAATAAAAAATATCCATACCTTAGAAGGCAAAAAGATGTCATATGCTTTTTTATTTCTTTACATTAAAACGATTCATCGCCTCTAAAAAGTTGCTGTAAATCCACACATCAACTGCATTTGCTGAAATTTGAGCAGCTTCTTGAGCTAGTGATAATTCCTCTTTTGAGAAAGGGGATAATACATAGTCAGGAACAGATATCTTGACAGGAGGGCGATCAATACCAATCTTTATCCGTTTAAACTCTTGTGTTCCTATATGAGAAATAATCGACTTCATCCCATTATGTCCGCCCGCGCTTCCTTTTAACCGAAGTCGTATCTGTCCCAAAGGAAGGTCTAGGTCATCATAAATTACAACTAAATCTTCAATATTTCCCTTTAGATAATCCAAGGCAGGCCGAACAGCTTCTCCAGATAGATTCATGAAAGTAAGTGGCTTCATCAAAATCACTTTTTCACCATGAACCGTGCCTTCACCAACAAGAGATTTCCATTTTTCCTTTGTTACAGGAATTCCCCATTTCTCACTTAGTTGATCAATCACCCAAAAGCCAATGTTATGCCTTGTGAGTTGATATTTCGTCCCTGGATTACCTAATCCCACGATAAATTTCATTTACCGTCCTCCAACAGGTTAAATTACGCTTAAAGGACGCAACCTTTTTGACTGCGTCCATCTTGCCTTTAATCAAATAGTTTACTCACAGATTGCTCATTATGAACTCGAAGAATAGCTTCACTCATCAGTGATGCAACCGAAAGTACTTTAATTTTATCTAACTTTTTGTGTTCGGGTAATGGAATTGTATCTGTAACGACCATTTCCTTGATATTCGCTTCCCGGATACGCTCAATAGCTGGTCCTGAAAAAACAGGATGTGTACAACAAGTGTATACTTCTTTAGCTCCTTGCTCTAAAAGAGCGTTAGCCGCTAAAGTAATGGTTCCCGCAGTATCAATAATATCATCAATAATAATGGCTGTACGCCCACGCACATCCCCTACAATATTCATAACCTCAGCAACATTGGGTTCTGGACGTCTTTTATCAATAATCGCAATAGGAGCTTCTAGACGTTCTGCTAAACGGCGAGCCCGCACAACTCCACCATGGTCTGGTGAGACCACCACCACATCTTCAAGTCCTTTTTCTTTAAAATAACTAGCTAAAATAGGAACTCCTAGTAAATGATCAACAGGAATGTCAAAAAATCCTTGAATCTGAGTAGCGTGTAAGTCCATCGTAATAACACGATGTGCTCCTGCTGTCTGAATTAGATTGGCTACCAATTTCGCCGTAATCGGATCTCTAGCACGCGCTTTGCGATCTTGACGAGCATAACCATAATAAGGGATAACTACATTAATTGTACTAGCTGAGGCGCGACGAAGCGCATCCACCATGACTAATAGTTCCATCAAATGTTGATTGACTGGATCACATGTAGACTGAATAACATATACATCTGAACCACGAACACTTTCATTTAATTTAATATGGATTTCCCCATCGCTAAAATTCCCTACTTGCGCATCTCCAAGTGGAATGTTCATCTGATCGCAAATACTCTTCGCCAAATTAATATTCGAATTACAGCTAAATACCTGTAAACGCCTTTGCACCATATCAGACATAGAAATACAAGCCTCCATTTTATTTGTCCAAGTTGTCTTTAATCTTTTGCATTAGCTTAGGCACATAATCTAGTTTGTTCACTTGCCGTTCTCTTGCAATCGCTAAAGAGTTTGCTGGTACATTCTCTGTAATGGTAGACCCAGCGGCAATATAAGCTCCCTTTTCGACAGTTACAGGAGCAACCAAATTGGTATTACAACCTATAAATGCATGATCTTTTATTACTGTTTGGTGTTTTTGAATACCATCATAATTGACTGTGACGACACCACAAGCAATATTAACATTTTCTCCTACTTGTGCATCTCCAACATAAGCATGATGGGATATTTTGGTACCTTTACCGATTTGAGCTTTTTTCACATCTACAAAACAACCCACCTTAGTTTGGGAACCAATATTTGAACCGGGACGGATATAGGTAAACGGTCCAATTTTTGCTTGATCTTCTACTTGGCTTGAATCTAATACAGCATACTGAATTGACGTGTAATCATTCACAATTGTATCAGTCAAATCAGCATGGGGTCCAATGCGACATCCTTCACCAACGGTCGTTTTTCCTCGCAAAAAAGTCCCTGGTTCTATTACTGTATCAGGACCTATAACCACATCTGCTTCAATATAAGTGTTTGCTGGGTCAATGATCGTTACACCCATTAGCATATGCTTTTTAAGAATTTGCTGACGCATCATCGCTTCTGCTTCAGCCAACTGTATACGGTCATTGACTCCCATTGCTTCGTTGTGATCTTTTATAACTTTAGCTCCTATTTTTTCCCCTTGCTCTTGTAATAACGCTAATACATCTGGCAGATAATACTCACCTTGGGCATTATTATTATTTACCTTTTCAATGACTGAGAAGAGCTTTTCATTATCAAAACAGAAAGTTCCTGTATTAATCTCACATATTTGCCGTTCCTCAACTGTTGCATCTTTATGCTCTACAATTCTCTCTACACTGTTATCTTCTCGACGCACAATCCGGCCATATCCAGTAGGATCTTCCAACCTAGCTGTTAAAACAGTTGCAGCAGCCCCCGACTTTTTATGCTCTTCTACCAATTCCGTTAAGGTTTCTGTAGTAAATAGTGGATGATCTCCATTGAGTACCAATGTGATTCCAGTATCTTTTGCTAAGACCGGCTTTGCTTGCAAAACAGCATGAGCTGTCCCCAACTGCTGCTTTTGATCTACAAAAATAACTTGATCTCCTAAATGCTCTCGAACTTCATCCGCTAGATGACCGACAACAAGGATCGTTTTTGCAGTTCCTAAATCAGATAAACGATCTAGAATATGATCAATCATTGGTTTACCACACACAGAATGGAGTACCTTATGTTTCTTCGATTTCATTCGTGTGCCTTTTCCAGCGGCTAATATTACCGCAAATAAATCCTGCATTTAGCCCGCCCCCGTTTCCACGCAAACTTCCTTTTCAAATATATCCTAAAGCATTTCTTTTTACAATAAGCCTTCATCTGAACTTATTTCCACAAAATATCACAGCAAATACTTATTTTTTTCTAGCGAACAAAAGTGGGCTTCACTCCATGTTTGAGTTAGCCCACTTTTTGTATACAGTTACGCTATTCAAAAATTCACTCTGTCCATATTGTTCACTACTCTAGTTCATTATCTCCTTGCGACGATTAAGAAAGTTATTTTAGGATAAAAAACAAACCAAAGTGGGTTTTTTCTCATTCCTAAAAATCAAGAATTACATATATTACTAAAAAAGGGTGCTAATTGATGGGGGGTTTTATATTAAAGAGAGTTTGATGTGCTTATTTAGGCATTGGACCTCATGATTCTCTTTGCTTATTAGCGAAGGTTGAAGCTGTCTTAAAGGGAAAAATTTCACTTTGAAGGGAGGTAAGACAGGAAAAATTGTTGTTCTAAGCATCCCCTATGAGGGGATACCGAACAACGTCGCCATTCCTCTATGCCAATAAATTGGCGAGTCTCCTGTCGGCAACTTTCATGAAAATAAATTCTTTTTTGTAGAAAAGGGACTGATACAAAAGTCATCAATCAACTTTTGTATCAGTCCCTTCTTCTATATTCAAATCGATCAAAATCATGACTAAAAAATTATAAAGGGTTACCCTATACAAACTTATACTGCTGTATTTCCTGAAATATTTAACTCCGGTTTGGGATCATCTGTCTTATGATATTCTGCTAAAACAGCTGCTTCGATCTTTTCACGACTTGTTGGCGATATCGGATGAGCAATATCACGAAATTCCCCATCTGGAGTTCTCTTGCTTGGCATAGCAACAAACATTCCATTATTTCCATCAATCACACGGATATCATGGACTACAAACTCGCTATCAATCGTAATAGAAGCGATTGCCCGCATTCTACCTTCTCGATTCACTTTACGAAGCCGAACATCTGTAATTTCCACTTATATACACCACCTATTTCCAAAGATGTCTCTATTTTCCTATTCTAGACAGGTGGTGTTCTCTCCTGCAAAAAAATGGAACAAAATTAAAAATTTTTCATCATTGTATATTTATCAGTTTATCCTAAAAGTATATGGGATGGTTTTTTTGCTGATTCCCAGTCACTCCATAAATATGACTCTTGACTTACAAAGTCACTCCCTAAATAGAGACAAGTCGAGATTTACAGCCTTCTTTGTGAAGTAACCTAACCATTTGATCAATGAATGCACCATACTCAACTCTATTTATCCTTTTTTAAAGCAACTACTTCCATTTCAATGAGAACATCTTTTGGTAGCCGAGCAACTTCTACACAAGAACGAGCAGGTTTATGTTCACTAAAATACTCACCATAAATTTGATTAATCTTACTAAATTGATCCATATCTTTGATAAATAAAGTCGTTTTTATAACCTGAGTTAAGTCCGAACCTGCTTGATCTAGTACCGCTTGAATATTTTTTAATACCTGATGTGTTTGCGTTTCAATATCTGCGCCTACTAGCTCTCCTTCTGGAGTTAACGGAATTTGGCCAGAAGTATAAATAAAATCACCCACTTGAATCGCTTGTGAGTAAGGTCCGATTGCCTGTGGTGCATTTTTCGTTTCAATTTTCTTCATTTGTTTCTCCCTCCACATCAAAAAAGTTTCCTAACTCTACACAAACCCGACGCTGTTTTGAGTTGATTTCTGTCACTTTCACCAACGAAACATAGGAGTCGACAAGCTTTTCAGTTGCTGGTGAGTCAACCATGACACCTACACCTACAACTTCTGCATTAAACTCCCCAAGCAATTCAATCATGCCTTGAATCGTTCCACCGGCTTTCATAAAGTCATCAATGATTAAAACACGTGATCCTTCTTGTAAACTGCGCTTAGATAAAGATAATTGCTTAATTTTATGACTTGATCCAGAAACAGTATTGACTGTTACGACTGATCCTTCTGTCACACGGTAATCATAACGAACGATAATGACAGGGACTCTAAGATAATAGGCAACCGCATAAGCAAGCGGTATTCCCTTCGTTTCCACAGTCATTATCGCATCAATCTTTTCCTTCGCAAATACCGTAGCCCATATATGTCCTATTTGATCTAAAAGATCAACATCCCCTAATAAGTCTGACATATATAAGAATCCACCCGCTAAAATTCTCTCTGGGTTTGATAGGTGGTCACACAACTGCTCGACAACTTTTTTGGCATGTTCTATGTTGATTTTAGGAATATAACGAACTCCTCCAGCCGCTCCAGTTAAGGTCTCCAATGTACCATATCCTTCGCGACTCAGAACCTCTTCAATAATAGCCAAATCTTCACTAATGGAGGACTTAGCTGAAGAATATTTCTCTGAGAAGGTAGTCAGTGGGATCAGTTTATGTGGCGCTCCCATTAATATTCTTGTCATATCAACCAAACGTGCACTTCGCTTCCATTTATCCATGAAATACCTCCGAATATCCAATATCCTGACGGAAATATATCACTTTGCTTGCTTTCAATCAAGGTACCCTAACATTCTTACTGCAAATACATGTTGACAAAAACCATTAAGGCTATTAACAATCCGTCTTGCTCGATATTCTTGTTTGACCAAACCAAATACAGTGGGACCACTTCCAGACATCAATACTCCATCTGCGCCAAATTGTATCATTTTCTGTTTAATTTTTTGTACTTCCGGATACATATTCATGGTGACGGGTTCAAGTACATTACCCAATAGGTTATTCATCGCTTCGTAGTCTTTATCTTTCATCGCTTGAGCCATCGCTTGTGCTGAAGGGTGTTCTTCAATGTGATCGACACGAAGATTACGAAATACATCAGCGGTAGATACTCCATGAACAGGTTTCGCTAAAACTACCCAGCAAGGTGGTGGTGGAGGTAAAGGTGTTAACATTTCGCCTCTTCCTCGTGCTAGTGCAGTATTACGATATACGCAAAAAGGTACGTCCGACCCTATTTCAGCTCCGATCTGCGCTAATTCTTCTAAACTTAAGCCTAATTGCCATAATTTATTTAAACCTCGTAAGGTTGCTGCTGCATCACTACTTCCACCAGCTAAACCAGCAGCTACAGGAATTCGCTTCGAAATATGAATAGCCACTCCCCGCTTAATTCCTGTTTTCTCTTTTAATAACTTAGCAGCCAGATAAGCAAGATTTCTTTCATCTTGAGGGACAAGACCTGAGCTACTTTCCAACTGAATGGTATTTGAAGATAAATCTACTAGATCAATACGGTCTGCTAAATCGATCGTGGTCATAATCATCTCTAATTCGTGGTACCCATCATCACGTTTGTATAATACATCAAGAGTCAAATTTATTTTAGCTGGTGCTTTTTCAGATACGTACATAGCTCCCCACCTTTCTTTTATATTTTACATACATCGTCGCATCCTAGTTCTTATCCCATATATTTACTGATGATGCGCTACTCGACTCGACGAAATAGCTATCAGCTATTGACTTTGCTCAAAGAACATGCTATTTGATCCCTTACAAAACTTCTATTGTTTTAAAAAGATTCTTCTATTAAGCAACTTCTACTGTCTGTTTCATCGAGCAATCTATGTACAAAAAAACTAGACAATTTATCTTATTTTATCATAATTGTTAACGCAATCCCCTTTGTTCAATCAAAAATAAATCACTCCGCAACAAATGAGCTGCGGAGTGATTTTGGATGTGAAAGATCACTCTCTTTTACATCCTTCTCCCTGTTACTTACTTGAATTCATACGATTAGCCATCTGCTCTTCGGCGATCTCAATTGCTCTTCGAACCATATTCCCGGCATCACGAGTTTTGATTCCGCCCCAGCCTTCCTTTTGAACTACATCATAAAATCCTAGTTCCTTGGCTAACTCGACTTTTAAGGCTTCTGACATGACACCTTTTCGACGCGCCATTTTTAGAGCCCTCCTTTAATTCAAGTGAAGTTAACAGGGTGTTCTTATTATGTTCAACTTCTTGTACTATATTCAGTTCCTAATCTATGTTAGAATTACATCTAGTTCGTAAAAAAAATAGAACACCGCAGTGTTCTATTGGTTACGTTTCTTTCACATATTTGACAGGGACTAGTTCATTATCATTATTGAGAATGGTTAACTCCACAGATTCCGTCAAAATATCAGCATAACTATATGAGACACGTTTAAATGCATGCTGTTCTTCGTCTAATTTGACAATAAAGACAGACGGATAAGTTTCCTCTAAAATCCCTGTACGTTCAATGGTCTTTCGTCTTCCGCTATTGGCTTTTAGGCGAATTTTTTGCCCAATATAGCCATCTAGTGTACATTTTATTTCAGATAGCGCATTTCTACCCATGACTTACGACCACCTCACTTATAGAAGATTATACTATAAAGAGGGGGCGTAAGTCAAATTTAAGTATTATAGCAAGGGGACAATCATTTTGTCAATAAATTTTTATTTGGTAAATCGATCAGCTACTGCACTAGCTGCATAAGAATCTGGTTTTATTTTAGCAGTATAACCAACTGATGTTACCCAACCAACTACTTCTTGGATCAATTTCCTTGTTTCACCTTTTTGTCCGACATCGAGGTGAATTTCCATGGGAAAGTTGGAAAAAAACCGAAAAAATCCTTCCTCTTTTAACATTTCAACACAAGTCAAGCTGTATTCTGTCTCACGATAAATCCGATAGCGCAGTTCTTTAATCGCTCGATGTTGAAAACGAGTATAGTAAAATAATGCGCCTCGGCCGATTCGCTGTACAATAATCGCCGTCACAAATAAAGTTTCAGTATTCCGTGTTTGCGAGTCGGTTCCAATTACAACCTTATACTCCGCAGCTTCGTCTTCTCGTACATAGGCTTGGATTCCTTCGATCATTTGGCTTAAACTACATCTACCTTTGCGCGGATGAAAAAACTCCAACTTTAATCCCTCCCAGAACTATCTGGTTATGTTCAATTCACCTACGGGACCCTTGATCTTATTGATTAGCAGATGTATAGATCACTTCGGTTAAAGCTGCAAATTCTTTTAAATCTAATGTTTCCCCTCTTCGTTTCGGATCAATTCCTGCAGATGTAATCAAATTTTCTACTTCTGTTTTGCTTACATTGGAAAGTAAACGGGTATGCAATGTATTGAGCAATGTTTTTCGACGTTGCCCAAATGCAGCGCGAACAACTCGGAAAAACAAATCCTCATTGATAACCTGTACGTTCGGCTTCTCGCGAATATGAAGTTTAACGACGCTTGAATCTACTTTGGGTCGTGGAACAAATACATGACTAGGAACCCGAGCTACTCCACTAGGCTCAGCAAAGTATTGTACAAACACACTTAATGAACCATAATCTTTGGTTCCAGGATGTGCGATTAGGCGATCCGCTACCTCTTTTTGAATCATGAGTACCATATTTTTAAGTGGCAATCTTCCCTCTAAAAGACGAGTGATTAAGGGCGAGGTTACATAGTAAGGAAGGTTAGCGACAACATGGAGAGACTGGACATCCTGAAAGTGTTCCTGTATTAACTGATGTAAATCTACTTTTAAGGCATCTCCATGAATAACCTCTATATTATCTGTTTCCTTAAATAAATCATTTAAAACTGGAATTAATCGGTGATCAATTTCAATAGCTACTACTTTTTTAGCTACTTTAGCCAACTGTTCTGTTAATGCCCCAATTCCTGGTCCAATCTCAATGACTCCAGATGTTTCAGTTAGATTCGCAGCACGAACAATTTTATCTAATACATGCAAATCCGTGAGAAAGTTTTGACCTAAGCTTTTTTTTAATGTAATGCCATATTTATTTAATATTTCACGTGTCTGTGCAGGTATCCATTTTTGCTTCATTTCTTGCACCCTTTCTCACTTGCTGAATTGCATGTAATAATTCTTCTCGGTTTACACATAAAACGTTTATTCGTTGATAGAATTGCTTAGCATTCCCATAGCCAATTCCTAATTCCTCTGCGACACGTTCACGAAACTCACGTGAATTTGCATTTCCTACAAAGCCCCAGTCTAAATATTCTTCCCAAGTAATCGGTGCTTCTCCTTTATCAAACTTCTCCAGAGAACGTACTTGTTCTAAGGCTTGAACAATCGCTTCATCAGAAGCATGTTCAATACCCACTTTATCTTTTCCCTTAGCGTGTTTTTGTGATATAAAAGCATGTTTTACCCCTGGAACATGCTTAGAAATAATACGTCGAATCCGTTCACCTGCATAATCCGGATCTGTAAAAACAATAACACCACGCAGATGCTGTGCTCGCTCAATTTCAGCAAGTATTTGCTTATTAATAGCAGATCCTCTTGTTTCGATCGTATCTGCTGATACAGCCCGTTTAATTGTAGCCGTATCATTCTTTCCTTCAACTACAATTACTTCCTTTATTCTCTTTAATTTCAATAGATAAACCTCTTTCTATTACTCATAGACTTTATTTACTGAATGCCTTTCCCAGTGATATCGATTTACCCTAATACAAAAAATGGTGAGATGGACACTAGAAGATCTCTTGGACGAAACTGACTCTCCTTATTTCATATAATCTATATTCATACAAGAGGTTTCCCACCTCAACGGGTGGGAGAGGTTCATAATCATTGGATAATCAATCGGGATTTTCTTTCTCCTAGCTATCTATGTCATGCTGTTTATGGGATTCTAAAAAGTCGTTTAGCATTATCCATCGTTATTTGAGCTAAGCCCTCTAGCGTAATTCCTCTTAACTCAGCTATTTGTTCGGCGACAAGACGAACATAGCCCGTTTCATTTCGTTTACCACGAAAGGGGTGTGGAGCTAAATAAGGGCAATCTGTCTCAATTAATAAACGATCTTCTGGGACATGAATAGCTACTTCTTTAGGAAGTTTTGCATTTTTAAATGTTACAGGTCCACCTAATCCAATCATAAAGTTCATTTTTAAACAAGTCTCCATGATAGAGAGATCACCACTAAAACAATGCATAACCCCTCCAACTTCTTCAGCATGTTCTTCTGCTAAAATCTTGACCACATCTTCATGTGCATCCCGATCATGAATAATAATAGGAAGTCCTACTTCTCGTGCCATGCGAATTTGTTTACGAAATACATCCTGTTGCATATCTCTTGGTGAATTATCCCAATAGTAATCAAGTCCTATTTCACCCAGTGCAACCACTTTCGGATGATTGGTTAACGAACGAATCCACTCTAAATCCTCTTCCGTACAGTCCACCGCATCATGTGGATGCCATCCTACACTCGAATAGATAAAGTCATATTTTTCAGCTAAGGTAAGTGAAGTAGGGATGGTTTCTCGGTTATAGCCAACATTTAATATATAACTTACTCCGTACTCCTCTTTTGCTCTTTGTATGACTTCTGCTTGATCTTCCGAAAATTGAACATCGTTTAGATGAGTATGTGTATCAAACAACATAATAAAATTCCTCCATTAATTCGCTCCATCATCATCTGATAAGCATCTCATGCGCTCCCAAGGATATATGATAACCTCGACTCGACCTACAACATCATGAAGATCTACTAAGCCAATTTCTCGACTATCCTTACTATTATTTCGATTATCCCCTAAAACAAATAGCTTTTCTTTCGGAATTGTTATATCAACTGGACGATCGTTATTCATTGGCTCATTAATATAATCTTCTTGTAATAATTCTCCGTTTCGAATTAATTTCCCGGCTTGGATGATAATATGATCCCCTGGCAAACCAATCACTCGTTTAATAAAATCCTTCGATTTTTTTCCAGGTTCATGCATATGGAAAACAATAATTTCACCAAATTCTACTTCATCAAATTGATAGATCCATTTATTGACTATTAGTATTTCACCACCATATAAGGTAGGATACATCGATTTACCTTGTACTTCATATGGTGTAAACACATCATGACGGATAAAATAAGCGATCGCTAATGTGATCAGCAAAATAATAATCCAGTACGGGAAAGGGGCATTTTTATTGTTCATACTGATACCTACTTTCTATCTTAAGTAGTCAGTAACAGCCCATAGTCTTAATCAATATTTTCCCTTTCCCTAACAAATATGACTTTCAATTCTTTTCCTTCACTAGGAAAAGTCTATTTACAATAATAAATAACCCTCTCTTAATCTAGCTCTAATAAAAGATTTTGATCAGCTTATGCAACATTCTCTTATAAAAATGTACCTCCCATAAAGGGAGGTAGTCATTTTGGATTATTTAACACGTACTCCGGTCGGAATGTCACTAGAAACAGTAACTAAAGCAAACTGATTTCCTTCTTTGGCAGCTAGAATCATTCCTTCTGATTTTTCACCTCGTAGTTTAACCGGTTTTAAGTTAACCACACAAATTACTTTCTGCCCAATTAGCTCTTCGGGTCGATAAAACTCAGCAATTCCCGATACGACTTGTCTAATTTGCCCACCCAGGTTAAGCTGCAATTTGAGTAAACGATCTGCTCCTTTTACTGGTTCTGCTTGGACAACTTCTGCAACCCGAAGATCTACTTTCATAAAGTCATCAATGGTAATGATCCCTTCTACCTGATCTTTCGACTCTTTTTTAGGTACTTCTTCTTTTTTAATTACTTCATCTTTTGCTGGACCTGTCATCATCGCTAAAATCTCCTCCACTTCTTTTTCCATTTCTAAACGTGGAAATATGGGTTTTTCCTTTTTTACTTTTATACCCGTTGGTAGATGACCAAAGTGATAGATACTGTCCCAATGAGTATGTTCTCCAGCTTGCAAGCCTAATTGTTGCCATATTTTCGCTGGAGCTTGTATCAAAAATGGTTGAATTAAGATACTGACAATCCGTAATACCTCAAGTAAGTTGTAAAGAACAGCCCCTAGAATATTCTTTTTCGCTTCGTCCTTAGCCAAATTCCATGGTGTTGTTGACTCAATATATTTATTTCCAGCTCTAACGAGATCCCAAACAGTGGTTAACGCTACTGAAAACTGCATTTTATCCATTGTCTCTTCATAACTTTTGATCGTTTTAGCTGTCAACTGGATGAGGTCCTGGTCGAAATCGGTAGCATGATTCATTGATTCTGGAATCAGACCCCCATTATACTTTTCAACCATGGTTAAAGTACGATGAAGCAGATTTCCTAAATCGTTAGCCAAGTCAGCATTGATCCGTTCGATAAAGGCATCGGGCGTAAATATACCATCACTACCAAAAGGTACTTCACGAAATAGATAATAACGAACTGCATCTAAACCGTAGCGATCAATCAATGGAACAGGATCAATCACATTCCCCTTCGATTTGGACATTTTTTCTCCCTTTACTAGGAAAAAGCCATGACTAAATACTTTTTTGGGCAGAGGTAAGTCTAAAGCCATTAAGAAAATAGGCCAATAAATGGTATGGAAACGCAGTATATCTTTTCCGATTAAATGGACATCAGCAGGCCAATATTTGCGGAATCTCTCCATTTGTACCGGATCTTCTGAAAGATAGCCAATGGCAGTAATATAGTTCGTTAATGCATCAAGCCATACATACATCACATGTTCAGGGTCATCTGGTACTTTTACACCCCATTCAAACGTTGTTCGTGAGACACATAAATCCTCTAATCCTAGCTTAATAAAGTTTTCAATCATTTCATTTCTACGATTGAATGGCTCAATAAACTCAGGGTGTTCCTCATAATAAGCAAGCAATCGACCTGCATACTTACTCATCCGGAAAAAATAACTCTTTTCCTTCATTTTTTTCACGGGTCTTCCACAATCAGGACATTTCTCATCTTTGGCTTGGCGATCTGTAAAGTATGATTCACAGTCCATACAATACCAACCTTCATACTCACCTAAATAGATATCTCCTTGCTCTTTAAAACGCTGAAAAATCTTTTGGACCACATTTTTATGTCGGTCTTCCGTTGTACGAATGAAGTCATCATAAGAGATATCAAGCTTTTCCCACAAACTTTTTATATCTTCTACCATTTCATCCACAAAAGATTGAGGATCTTTCCCTGCTTCTTCTGCCCTTTTTTGAATCTTTTGTCCATGTTCATCTGTACCTGTTAAATACATAACATCAAAACCACGTAGTCTTTTATAACGTGCCATAGCATCCGCAGCTACGGTCGTATAGGTATGACCAATGTGTAGTTTTCCACTTGGATAAAAAATCGGAGTTGTAATATAAAATGTTTGTTTATTGCTCATGATTGTATCTCCTTTCTTTGATATAGAGCTTCAAGAAATAAAAAAACAGATCGTTCCAATACTCAAGATAAACTAAAAAATCCCGCCCAACTTTGGGGCGAGATATGGCTCACGCGGTACCACCCAATTTCGATATCACCTAGAAAAATGATATCCTCTGGTCAACCCGATAACGCTGGTGTGCGTTTCTACCTACTCTTTTTACCCAATTTCAGTAGAAAATCTCAAGGGCCATGTTCATCCATCTAGCTATACCGGCTTTCACCTTGCCCGGCTCTCTGTTGATAGCTCAGAGTGAATTACTCATCCCCGTCATTGATCTTCATGCTTATGATTTAACTACATTATAGACAGTTAGTGAACGAAATTTCAACTTTCTTGTGATTAATTTTTACCTATGCTTGATCATAACGTGTCGTAAATGGTGTTTCGTGTTTTGTAATGCGCCCTTCCTCCGCTAAGCGATCTAATTCTTGTTTAAAACGGGCTACATCCCAGTCTAAACCACACTCACGACGCACTACACCCACGATTTGCAAAAGATCCGTATCAAATAACGGGAGATGCTTTCTAATTACTTGAATTACTTTTTCATCTCTCTCTTCGGCAATCTGTTTTAACTCATCAAATGGATTAGAGATATGTGGACTTCTAGTATAAGCTGCACGGATTCGAATAAAAATCGTTCGTCCAAAAGCAGCTGATGAAACGAAGGTATCCCCTGAGCGTAAATAAGGTAGCCTTTTAGCTTCTTCAGGAGTTAGATCCGTCTCTTCTTTTAATGTTTGAATATCCGTTCCACGAACTGTTCGAAACACAAACTTTGAGTTAAGCTGAGCTGTAATCGTTTCATCTAATAATGTTGGGCGTTGTGTAGCTAGGAATAAAAATACACCATATTTCCGTCCTTCTTGAGCAATTTCCTTTAAGATATGTTTCGCTGGAGAATCAACACCTTTCGGAGCAAAATTATGCGCCTCATCCGTCACAATGACAAATGGAGGGAAAAAGTGCCCTTCTTCTCCATTCATTTTACGGTCTTTATATTCTCTTCTCTTTCGATACAAAGCTCCGATTACATAAGTCGCAAATACTTGTAATACCCAAGCAGAACCTTGCACAACCACCAATTTCCCTTGTTCTAAACCTTGTTCAATCGCACAAATATCATGTTGAAAGAGCCCTGCTTTCTCTAATCGATTGAGCCTCCAATGAATCCCTCTTACAGAAGCGGATGGAAGTGTTCCATATTCTTGTAATAATGAGAGTAGATCTTTAATCCGTTCTGCTTCCAGAGGCGTTAATTCTGAGTCATTTAATTTTCGCTTTAATTGATTGCTTCCTTCATCTTGTGCCTGGACTAGATTATTGAGTCGATCACTAAAGGATGTATATGAATCTCTACGCTTATGTAAAGATTGGACCACATTTACCATCGATTCCGTTAAATGACCACCCGCAGCCCCTAATAACTGCTCAACATCACGTGTAGATAATTCACTAAAAGAAATACCTACATTTTGTCCAATTTGCACAATGATAGAACGATCATGTAATCGGGTACACTTATCTTTTAGCTGAGGTACTTGATCACGAAAATCCATCTCAAAGTGCGGATCAAATACAATCGTCGGAATCCTTAATTTCATTAATTCTTCCAACATAACACGTAAACCAAAAGATTTTCCAGAACCGGATCCACCAAACACACCCACATGTGGATACTGTTGCATCGTTTTTATATCAAATATAAATGGAACGCCACATTGGGATCGCAGTTCTTCTTGTTCCAACATCATCACTTGATCTTGCAAATCTTCACTCATCGATTCTACCATCGATTCAGTTCCTCGTATTTCCCCTAGTACCATTCCATCTTGCGGGGTTGTTTTTACTAGTAAATTTCTTACCTCAGCAAATTGTGGTAAACGTACAGAACATCCTGTTCGCACTGGATAAGGTGCTTCTTCAAATAGCCTAAGCTTAGCCAAATTAATTTCATCCGATTCGATATCATAACCGATATTACGCAAGGTCTCCAAAATTTGATGATCCACTAATGATTTATCATAACCCATCGGAATTAAACGGTTATAAGCCATTGTTTCGACAACTTCCCCTTTGGGATCATTTAGAGATGGGTCTTCAATTACTAGAATTTCATTGATACGAAATTTCCGTTCACGCGAGACAATATGTACTTCTTGTTGTGTAGTTACTCCAACGACTTGCATGTATATCCCCTCCCATTTTATATGACTCGCTCACTTCTCTTTTGTCCAAATAAACGATAACGTAAGTCTGGATCAATATATTCCTCTACCATCATTTCAACCAATGGGTCCGTAACTCTCACCTGATTATCAACAATATCGAGCCAAAAGGGAATACCTCGTCCTTGTTCAGGAGTCAATGTATAGACCAATCTTGCTAAATCAAGGCGTTGCTCTTTTTGTGATAAGATTCCATCTATGCCGATCGGCTGAGGGCTACGTGAAGAGCGCATAACTATCTTCCACATCTGGCTTCCAGAAGGACTCCAACCTTCCCATTCGAAAACCTCTCCCACTTGTAGTATCCCATATAACAAGTCTCGGTCCGACCAGTTTCGATACTCAGGAAACACTTCTTTCACCAAACTATGTGTACCAATTTCCTCAGCCACACCTGTAATAAAGACCTGATATTGCTTTGCTATCTCAGCCACTTTTATCCAAGTTTCCATATCATCAATATAGTAATGCAGAAGCGAACCATCCATTAATATAGCTTTTGGTTCCCATTCTTTCATAGCAAATTTAGCAACTTCCATCTCCAATATAGATAAAATAGTCCCTCTCTGTTTAGCTTCCCGAGCTGCTTTCCCCTCTTCTTTTTCCTCTTCAGGCATTAATAAAGGAGTTACAACATCAGCTTCCCATTTCTCTTCACCTTTCGTTCCTTTTGCTAATGCTTGGAAAACGGATAACGTTCGTGTCTGCATTCCTTTAGTTGAATTGACCGATCCGTCAACTCCTACCAATGTTTTTCCATTTAACCAATTTTTTAATTCTTTATCCTTCCATTTCTCTAATTTATAAAAATTTCCAATTTTGGATAGTCTATCTCGAATAGCGGATGTATCTAGCGAAGAGATTGGATATACTTTTCTTAATGATTCATTTACTTTTTTAAGTTTTCTTTTTAATTCTTCTGAAACAGATAGCAACGATAATCATCTCCTCAATCTAAGGAAAGCACGTTTTTATAATATAAAGTTTCATATTTTAATAAACATATAACAAGCAGATAGTCAAGAAAATTTCTATAAAGCTTCTAATGTAATATTGACTGGTTTGGGAATCGTTGGTATGATGATTTTAATGTCGTCAATGTCGAAATTTGACGGCAATTTATAAAGATAATGCGAAAAAACCAAAGACCAGAATTGAGAGGAGATTACTGAGATGCTTAAGTCAACCGGTATTGTACGTAAAGTGGACGAGCTGGGTCGCGTAGTTATTCCTATCGAATTACGTCGAACATTGGGAATTGGTGAAAAAGACGCATTAGAAATCTATGTGGATGGGGAACGTATTGTTCTAAAAAAATATGAACCAGCTTGTATCTTTACAGGTGAAGTAGATGATACCGTTCGTTATCGCAACAAAGTAGTTAGCAAGAAGTGCATTGAAGAGATGTATCGTCTGATTCTAACCGACAAAGTCGCCTCTGAATAATACAATACCTAATCAGGCTCTCATCACATAAATGACATTGACTAACGAAACATATTAAGACAGTTGCCAATCATATTATAATTTGTGAAAAAGAAAGCGAGGTTATCTGGGCAAGCCTCGCTTTTTGATTTTGCTTAAAAGTTCTAGGAATGATCTAGGTTTATACAACATGCGGTTCTACTTTGTATGATACAAATTATATACTTCTCGTTTAGGTAACCCACGCTCTTTGGCTGTCAATTGAATTGCCTCCTTTTTGGTCTTTCCTTGATCTATATAGTACTTAACATGATCCAAAATGGATAGCTGATCCCACCAAAGTACTTTCTCTTCCTCTTCTTGGATACTGTCTACTCCTGATATCACAATGGTGTACTCACCTTTTGTTCCTGACTCTTTGATATAAGCTAAACAATCGCTGAGCAATCCTCTTAGCCATTCTTCATGTTTTTTCGTCATTTCCCGAGAAATAGCTACTATGCGATCACCACATATCTCATACACATCTTCTAACATCGACACTAAACGATGTGGAGCTTCATAACATAGTAAAGTAGCTGGGAGTTTAGCCCACTTTGCTAGCTCACATTTTCTTGCCTTGGATGAACGTGGTAAAAAGCCCAAAAACAAAAAAGGCTGAGTTTGTATTCCAGATGCAACAAGAGCAGATAGAGCTGCATTCGGCCCTGGAATAGGAATTACAGGAATATGAGAACGAACTGCCTTTTGGACTAAGTCCTCGCCTGGGTCTGAGATAGCTGGCATCCCAGCATCACTTACTAATGCAATGGACTCTCCTGCTAACAGCCTCTCTATTAGCTCCTCTCCTCTCGACTGCTGATTATGCTCATGATAACTAATCAAAGGAGTTGAAAAGGAGAATTTAGCAAGTAATTTTCTCGTTTGTCTCGTATCTTCAGCAGCAATACATTGAACTTGTGTTAAAATTTCTTGAGCCCTTGGACTCAGATCCTCAAGGTTCCCAATGGGTGTTCCTACTATATAAAGCGAGCCCACCTCCTGTTCTTGCTTAAAGCTCTTTTGGATATACACTGTTTTTCATCCTCTCTTTATCAAACATCTTGATCAGATATTCCTTCTCCCCTCTTTTCATCTTTTTAATCTGATATTCTCGTTTTAAGGCCTCCGACTTTCCAGAACAAATCTCGATATACCTTAAAATAACAGGGAGACGTCCTCTTGTATACTTAGCTCCCTTACCTTGTTGATGTCTTCTTATCCGATTTCTTAACTTGTTCGTAATACCTGTATAATATGTACCATCTACACACTCCAAAATATAAACAAAGTAAATCATCCTTTGTTCCCTTCTTTTTATGAAAAAAAACGCCGACAACCAGTATGGATGATCGACTAAGAAGAAATTTTCCTCTGAACCTAAGTGGAAAACCACCCCCTAATCTATTCATCCCTTAGCTCAAACTAGTTATTTCGGCGTCATACTTCTTTGGTTGATTTATTAAGAAAAGCTAAACAAAACAGACAGTCGCCCTCACCTCGTAATCGACCATAATGTACATTACAAATATGAAATCCTTCTTCATACAATTGAGCTAAATTGTTGTATCCTTCACGCTCTTCCATCTCTTCGCTGTCTTCTTTATCTTGTAGATCTCTTACAGGCATATCTGAAGGCTTCCTTTCTTGTGCTTCTCTTAAGCGCTGATTTTCTAGGACTAGTCGGGTATTTTCCTCCATTAGCTCTACAATCTGCTCTTTTAAACCACCTAGTTCTTTATAAAGCTCCCCAATTTGCTCTTCTACTTGTGTTACTTGTTTTAAAATTGCTTGTTTATCCAAGCCCCCACCTCATTACTTACAACATGATAAGAAAAATTCACTTACGTGAATCTCTTCACAGAACATGAGCAAATGACTTGGTGTCAGTTCGATTCATATCAATTTGAGGTCTCATCTCTTTAGGCCATTACATGATAGCCAGCGAATTTAACAAGCTCCTATTTTTTAAAAAAGAGCCTATCTTATTTGTTTGCCAATCAGCTTGCATTTTCCTTGTAATTTAGGCTAGATTGATCATCCAATCTAGCCTAATACCTCTTTAAGGAGTTTCTATTATGAATGAACAGGAGACAACTCATCCAGTGAATGTTCTACAGTTACCCCTGTATCTAATAGTTGGACCTGTGCTCTACGCTCAAGTAAGTTTAGCACAACGATCTGTCCCTCTCCATCCGGAGTATATACTTGTTCACCGATATCGGGTATCGATTGTTTACTCGCTTCATAGTGATCATTTTCATACTTAAGACAACACATTAAACGTCCGCATAATCCAGAAATTTTGGCAGGATTTAGTGATAGATTCTGATCCTTGGCCATTTTAATCGAAACAGGTTCAAAATCACCTAAAAATGAAGAGCAGCATAAAATCCGTCCACAAGGTCCGAGTCCTCCCAGCATTTTTGCTTCATCACGTACCCCGATTTGTCGGAGTTCGATTCTTGTTCGGAAGACAGCAGCTAAATCACGAACCAACTCACGGAAGTCGACACGACCATCCGCGGTAAAATAGAAAATGACTTTGTTGCGATCAAAAGTATATTCCGCATCCACTAACTTCATTTCTAAGCCATGACTACTTACTTTCTCTTGACAAACATTCAATGCAAATAATGCATCTTTACGATTTGCCTCCATTTGTGCTGTATCTTCTTCAGTTGCGATACGTAAAACTTTTTTCAGCGGAAGGACAACTTGATCTTCTTTGACAAAGCGGGTCCCCATGACAACTTTGCCATATTCTATCCCACGAACTGTTTCGACAATAACATTTTCCCCTCGTTGAATCTGAAAATCGACCGGATCAAAATAATATATCTTACCCGCTTGTCTAAAGCGAACTCCAATCACTTTTAACATTGATAATCCCTCCTATGCAGCCAATGCCCTCTGCTCTAGTACGGCTTTAGGGAGGAGCAGCATCCCTATTCTAAGCTCCAAACATTAGCAACCACTACTTTTAAGATCAAGTGGTTTACCATTTGATTAAGAAGGGATAAAACAGGCAAAAAGACAAACGGTCTGAAAGTTTATAAGCAAAAACCGTCAAGGCTTATCTTTAATTAATTAGCGGTTCAGCGGTTCCCTTATTATTCACTAGCTAACCGTTTTTGTACTTATTCCATCCACTTATGAAAGCGTTGCTCTCTCACCCAAAAATGATCTGAGCTCTAAAAACAAATAAAGCAATATTCTATGTGGAGGAAGTAGGTTCTTACAAAACCGATTTACTTCTTCTATCTATATAATATCTAGACTGATTAGTTACTTATTAAAATAAGCTTCATTTTAAGGGCACCTATCATCATTCTAGCATCTAACAATATACTAGAGCAAACATCCTCTTTTTCAATTAATGGTATATTTTTACTCAAAAATTATGGTTAGCTTGACTCTCTTTAACCAAATCGAGTAAATCATTTGCAATTTGCTTACCAATATCCTCAATATTCCCAATCGCTTTTATCATGCGGAAACGTTCTGGTTCTTTTTTCGCCAAAGAGAGGTATCCTTCTCGTACTCGGCTATGAAAAGATACATCCTTTAATTCCATACGATCTCTTTGATTCCGAGCTTGTAAACGTTTTTGACTTAGTTCTACAGGCAGATCCAATAAATACGTACGATGAGGCTTTAGATTTCCTGTAGCAATTTGATTAACAGCAATTACTTCTTCAAGTTCCCAATTTGCCCCGATACTTTGATAAACAATGCTTGAATCCACGTATCGATCGCATAAAACAGTATAACCCTTCGTCAAAGCAGGCAGGATTTCTTGTTCAACTAGTTGTGCTCTTGATGCAGCGTATAATAGCATTTCCGTACGAGGTTTCATTTCCGTTAGCTCAGGATTAAGCAAAATCTCGCGAATCGCATCACCAATACGTGTACCACCTGGCTCTCTATAAGTGACACAGGGAATGCCTTGTGCTTGTAAGAAATTGCGCACTAGCATAATCTGTGTTGTCTTTCCAGCTCCTTCTGGTCCTTCAAAGCTGACGAATAATCCTTTCACAGCAAAGGCCTCCAACTTAATATATTACAGAGGTTGCCCTCAAAAAACCTACCGCTTATCATTTTATACCTATTACAAGTAAATAAAGTTGATCTTCATGAATATACTGGAAAATATATTGCAAGAAACATAAAAATAATTATTTACTTGTATTATTTAATTCTAACACGTACACTTCAGGAGTGAAAGATTCAAAAACCCCTCTAATTTTTCCTCCTAATTCCTTTATATGTAAAAGGTAAGAAACAACTTCATACGTAAATATTTCTCCTGGAAGCACCAAAGGAATTCCTGGTGGATAGGGAATAACCATCTCTGTCGACACTTGTCCTATCGCTTCATCGAGAGGTACTCGCTTACGGTTCTGACCCCTTTTCAGATCAGATAAGGAATATATAGATGAGCCCCTCTTTGGAAATTTGGGCCAAGATTTTACATGATTGGAATTAAAATCTGAGATAAATTTATCTAATTCCTTTAATTTGACATATAGGTTATGAAAATCCTCTTTATCATGAGCATATGAACAACAAAATAATACTTTTTCATGATCAGCAAGCTCCGAATAAATACCTTGCTTTGCTAACCAATCCGCCATTTGATAACCAGAAATAGTCTTATTAGCACGAAGAACGAACTTAAACGGGTCTTGAACTACATCCATTGTTACTTCATGTAAACAATTAAGATTTAATAACTTTTTACGTAACCATCTTAAGCCATTTAATGTACGTTCTATACAATCTCGACCACGTAACGCTAAATCCCGTCGAGCTAGGTCTAATGAAGCCATTAAAGGATAAGAAGGGCTGCTTGACTCAATAACCCTTAACCAGCGCTTTAGCTCTGATCTAGATATATTCTCTCCTTGTATATGTAGCATCGAAGACATCGTCATTGCAGTCAACATTTTATGTGTGGATTGGATAGATATATCAGCACCACAATTCATCGCTGACCTAGGTAAATCAGGATGAAAAGAAAAATGAGCACCATGTGCTTCATCTACTACCAAAGGAACTTTAAATTGATCACAAACCCTCTTGATTTCTTTGAGTGGCTGCACAATCCCAAAATAAGAAGGACTAGTGATGACTACTGCTTTAGCTTCGTTGTAATTTTCCAACACCCTTTCGAGCTCTTCAGGGGAAATAGGTATTTCTAAGCCACTTTGCAAATCTATATCACTTTCTAGATAGACAGGTCGAGCCCCTGCTAATAAGCAGCCGTGAAAAACCGATTGGTGACAGCTACGTTGGACAATCAAAATATCATTTGGTTGGCATAAAGAAAGAATCGAAGCAATAATTCCAGCTGTCGTTCCTCCAACTAAAAAAAAAGTATCTTCTGCTCCAAACAATTCTGCTGCTAGCTGTTGCGCTTCATGTATGACTCCAGCTGGATCATGTAAATCATCAAGCTCTCCAATTTCGGTTAAATCCATCTGTAAGATTGGCTGAAAGTACGGTTTAGCTATAGGATCAAATGCCTTGCTTTGCTTATGACCAGGGACGTGAAAATTTCCTTTGCTTTGATAGGAATGCTCCAACATCTTTTCGAATAAGGGTGCTCTATCTTGTTTATACATGATTCTCCTCCTAAAGCGATACAACCTTATAAAAAAGGCTTGAATACTAGTCTGAGATTAAAAATCGAATAATAAATACTTCAGACTATAATGCAAGCCTTTTTATATAAAATGAGCGAGATTTTATATTATAAGAAACCTCCGTTTCTGGGAAGCTCTAAATAGAGGGTTTATCTCTCCATAATTGTTTTAAGGATATAACATATTCTAAGTATGTATGATCACTTGTATCTAATTTTACTATTTTTTGCTCACAAGATGGACAGATCTGTTTTTCCAATACAACAATTCCTTTCCAACTATTCTTTTTACAAACTAAACAATTTAAAGACGCTAATTGTCCCATGATTCCATCACCTACTTTGTCAAATGGTTCTATCTATTGTCTATTATTAACAAAAAAAGATATATTTAAACAATAATAACAAAAATTATAAAAAGGCCTACAGCCCTGATATATTTATTTCTTATAATATATTCTAAACTTATAAAATTAGTTCCTATCAATGAAAAGCCTTGGAGTATTTCAATTGATTTTGGTGAAATGGTATATGTATTTATTTATCATGCTAATAACCTAACAGCTTGACCTAACCAACGAACCCCTTCTTTTTTATCTTTCGGTAATCCTTCTCCTTTCAGAAAACGAACTCCTAGAATTCCCATTGCTAACCGATCACCTAAGTCAGCTGCTTTTTGTAACCAAAGCTCTCCTTCAATAGGACTTTTCATCATCTCATATCCTCCGAGCATCCGTGTTCCTAACTCTCTCATTGCTTGTATATCACCTGCCTCTCCAGCCTTATAAAGAGCCTTTCGAATTATTTTAATGTTACACCTTGATAAATCCCCACTAGATATATACCGGCTTATCTCTCTTAATGTCCATACATTACTAAATTTTTTTATTTGCCTATATAAGGATTCTAATTTTGTTGGGTCATTTTTACTTGTCATAAATTCCATGATTAACTGTGCACATATTTGGCTAAGATCAAACTCATATTGTTTTACCTCAAATTCAATTACTTTTAATAACCACATTGCTCCTTCTTGCTTTCCTTTTGGGTTTTGTGTATTTTTAAGTAGATGATTTCCCAAACAAATCATCGCTTCATAACTACCTAATTTGGCTGCTTCTCTTAACCACTTTTCTCCTTTTTGTCTATACTCTCTATAATTTCCTACATGTAACAAATGTTTTCCCAATTTCAACATGGATGTGATACTTCCAGCTACAGATGCCCGATCAAGCCAGTATTCTCCTTCTCTAAAGTTTTTAGCTAGCCCATGGCCAGATAGAAGTAATGTCCCTAATTGATCCATAGCCCAAACATCTCCTAGTTCAGCTGCTTTTCTAAGCCACCATTCTCCTTCTTTTATGTTTTTTTGTAATTTATAGCCAGTGATTAAACAATAGCCAAGCCAGCCCATCGCCTCTTTCCCACCTGCTTGAGCAGAACGACGTAGCCACTTTTCTCCTTCTTTCCAATAGGAAGGGAGAGCAGCCTCACCTAGAAGGCAGAAGCCTAAATGCCCCATAGCCCAAACATCTCCTGATTGAGCTGCTAAACTTAATTCATGAAGTGTATGTCCATACATTTTCGGCAAATTGATCACCACCTATTTATAAACTCCTAGACATCATACTATATCCCCAAAAATAAACCAGTCAATTAAATTATATTTTAAATAAATCTATTTAGTAATATAATACATATTCCACTTATTTTATGTGTAAAATAGCTCAAGCAGGTGAATTGTATACAAATTATTCTGATATTTATACATAATCTTTTAAATGGATCCAAGCGAAAAATTAGTCATTTAGACCTTCGAAAATAGATTAGATTCATTAAGCTTTTACGATTATAATAGCCTTCAACATTTTCACGTACAGAGCAACTTGATTCTAATATAGTCTATAGTAAATAAAAAAGCCATCCAGTTTTTCTGGATGGCTTTTTGGTATGCCTGGCAACGACCTACTCTCCCAGGGGTCTGCACCCCAAGTACCATCGGCGCAGAAGGGCTTAACTGTCGTGTTCGGGATGGGAACGAGTGGAACCCCTTCGCTATAATCACCAGACGTTTCCCAGAATCTGTGATTCTGGGACAATATTCAGATGTGTGAATCACACACCTTGAAAATTAGAAAGGAAATGAAGTCAGAGTGAGAGTAAGTAGGTTAAGCCCTCGACCGATTCGTATCCGTCAGCTAAACACATTGCTGTGCTTACACCTCGGACCGATCCACCTCGTCATCTACAAGGGG
>NZ_KZ845668.1 GCF_003313465.1 Thermoflavimicrobium daqui | reverse complement strand
TCACCAACAAGCTAATGCGCCGCGGGCCCATCCCTAAGTGGTCGAAACCTTTTACGATTCGCTCATGCGAGCGAAAAGATTATCTGGTATTAGCCCCGGTTTCCCGGAGTTATCCCAGTCTTAGGGGCAAGTTGCCCACGTGTTACTCACCCGTTCGCCGCTAGGAGTTTTCCCGAAGGAAAACTCCCCGCTCGACTTGCATGTATTAGGCACGCCGCCAGCGTTCATCCTGAGCCAGGATCAAACTCTCAAAAAAGTTCTTAGCGATAGCTTAGTACTTCTTGTCCCGAAATCTACGATTCTAGGGCTACCGCTACTAGTTTGATTGCTCATCAGAATTAACGAGTCATGTTCACTCTTTAGTTTTCAAGGAACACTTTCTGTTGTTTCACCGCTTTCTTGCGGCGACATTTAATAATTTAACACACATATAAATAGGTGTCAACACCTTTTTTAAGATTTTCTGGTTTGAATCTAGATTTTCTATTATCCGATGATAAACCATTTTACAGCAATTAAACATAAGATACCCGGAAGACCTAGTCCACCAGTGATTAGGGCAGTAATCGGATTAATCGGTATATGTAGTTGAATATACTGTCCAAGTAAATTGATGATAAAGAGGACAATAGCTCCCACAATTGTGTATAAAATACTATAACCCATCCACTTGAGAGGCTGCTTGATCGAGCGATTCATAATCATAAAAAAAACAATCCCAACTAGTCCAATAATAAACCACCACTTCATATCTATTGTCAAGTAAAATCCCCTCCACCTACAAACTAATACAAGCTATATCAGTTTTATGAGATAAGAATAATAATTAGAACAACAAAAAAAGCGACCATAAGTGGCCGCTTCATCTATGAGAGCTCACGCCTACCTTCTAAAGCTTTGGTTAGTGTAACTTCATCAATAAATTCGATGTCACCACCAACCGGCATTCCATGAGCAATCCGAGTTACTTGGATTCCAAATGGCTTAACCAATTTAGAAAGATACATAGCAGTAGCTTCTCCTTCAATATTCGGGTTTGTTGCTAAAATAAGCTCTTTGACCGTCTCATCTCCTAGGCGTCTGAGTAAATCAGGAATTTTTAGGTCGTCGGGACCTACACCTTCCATTGGAGAAATCGCTCCATGTAAGACATGATAAAGACCATTGTATTCACGCGTACGTTCCATTGCCATTAAATCCCGTGGATCTTGGACAACACAAATTATGGAGCGATCTCTTCTTTTATCTACACAGATATGGCATGGGTCTTGATCTGTAATATTCGCACAAACCGAACACGTACTGAGATCCCTCTTTGCTCGAACAAGTGCTTTGGCTAAATCAAGCACATCATCTTCTTCCATCCCAAGTACAAAGAAAGCCAAGCGTTGGGCCGTTTTTGGACCAATGCCCGGCAACCTCATAAAACCATCAATCAGCTTTGATATCGGCTCTGGCACATACACTTGTAGACACTCCCATTATATACTTTAGAAAAGACCAGGAATATTTAGGCCAGATGTAAATTTACCTAAGTCATTAGATACCATTTCATCTACCTTTTTCATTGCCTCATTAAATGCAGCCATTACTAAATCCTGTAACATCTCTACATCATCTGCATCGACTACATCAGGAGAAATCTCAATACTAACCAGTTGTTTATGTCCATTCATCGTTACTTTGACGACCCCACCACCGGCTGTACCTACTACTTCTTTTTTTTCTAGTTCTTGTTGAGCTTTCGCCATTTCTTGTTGCATCTTTTTTACTTGTTTCATCATTTGGTTCATGTTACGCATATCTAATCACTCCTTTAGTTCACTCATAAATCTCGACTAATTCTTCACCAAACAATTTGACTGCTCTTTTTACTATATCATCTTCTGCCTTAACATGGTCTGTTTTTTTATACACATCCTCAGAAGATGAAGAGGGTAATTTTGCTTTAGGCTCTACTTCTTTTTGTATTTGTTTCCATTCATCCACCATCATTGTCTGCAATCGATATGAAGATCCTAATACTTGGGCAATCATCTTTTCTACCATTGACTTCATCTCAGACTTCTCAATCGTATTTCGATGAATCTTGGTCTGAAACGCCACCAAAATCACCTGATCGGAGGCAGCAACAGGCTCTCCATCGATTAGCCAAGCATGTACAGTCACTCGTTCCTTTTTGACAAGCTGAAGAATATCTCCCCAAGCCTTTTTGACTCTTAACAGTTGGTCTTCGGAAGCTTGCTTTAACCAATCACTCTGTATCATACTTGGTGCTGGTGATGGAGATACTAATGCCGATACTTTCGATTTTCCGACTTCAGAGGTATTAGATGCTGGAGAACGCTTTTGTTCAAGACTTTTCTTTAGATCTGTAATAGTTAACTTTAATTTTGCGATCTCCTCCTCTAATTGCTTCATTTGCGGATTTTCGCGGTAATCAGCAGTTACAGATAACTGACACAAACGAACAATAACCACCTCAAGTAAAATACGGTGATGGGCTACAAACTTCATCTGTTGCTGATAATGAATGAAGATATCTAGCATTTCAGTTAACTGTTGAATTGTACATTGCTCAATTAATTCATGATTACTTTCAGTAAGTTCAATTAAGCCTTGGTTTTTTTCTAACTGAGGTGCACTCTTAATCAGTAAAAGATCACGACAAGCATAAGTCAAATCTTGCATAATTCTTTCCGCTTCTACACCTTGTGTTATCAAATCATCCAAATAATTTAATGCTTCAGCAGCCTTTCTTTGGACAATCGCTTGTAGAAGAGTAAATATTGTCTGTTTTGATACAGAGCCAGTGATACTTAAGATTGTTTCTTCTTCTATAGTGTTTCCGCCTAATGCTAATGCTTGATCCAATAGACTTAGTGCATCACGCATACCACCATCAGCTGCATTTGTAATAGCAAATAGTGCTTGCTCGGTATAAGATACTTGTTTTACTTCGCAGATTTTTTTTAAATGATGAACGATCTTCTCAAAGGATATACGCCGAAAAGTAAAACGCTGACATCGGGAAAGGATCGTCGCTGGGAGTTTATGGGGTTCAGTTGTCGCTAAAATGAAAAGTACATGTCTTGGAGGTTCTTCTAAGGTTTTCAGCAACGCATTAAAAGCTTCCGTGGTTAACATATGAACTTCATCAATAATATAAACCTTATACCGAACTTCTGTCGGTGCATATTTGACCTTATCTCTCAGATCACGAATTTCATCTACACCCCGATTAGAAGCCGCATCAATTTCAACAACATCTAGTAATGAACCTTCTGTAATTCGTTGACATGCAATACACTGATTACAAGGTTCAGGACTCAGACCATCAACACAATTGACAGCTTTAGCTAAAATCTTAGCTGCACTCGTTTTCCCCGTACCTCGTGGTCCATTAAACAAGTAGGCATGGGAGAGATGCCCCTCTTTTAAGGCATTCTTTAAGGTTTGTGTGACATGTTCTTGTCCGACAATATCTTCAAATCGTTGTGGTCTCCACACACGATATAATGCCTGATAAGACACACTTACCACTCCAGCTATTCCCTTTTAGGGACTTAGGATTTACTTACCTTATCATACTATACTCATGCTCATTTTTACAAAAAAAAGACCTCACCTATAAAGGTGAGAACACAGTTTGTTGATAATTTTTTCATCATTAACCTAATTCGTCAACTAGCTCATATCCCTTTAAGAATGAAGATTATAGCATCGTATCAGGAAGATACACACTAAATGTCGTTCCATAAGAGCCTGTTTTTAGAGTAATAGCACCACCTATTTCTCTAATAATTTGTTGACATATCGGTAAACCAAGTCCTGTACCATTTTCTTTTGTTGTAAAAAATGGCTCAAATATTTTATCACGAAGACTTTCTGGAATACCTGATCCTGTATCTGTAATATCAACGATAAAATAGTCATTGGATTCATCACGACGGAATCCGATTGTTAATAATCCACCTTCACCAATTGCTTCAATTCCATTTTTGCATATATTCAAAAAAACCTGCTTTAATAATTCTTCATCCGCAATCACTTTTGTCAACTTACAAGGTGTTTGGATCATCACATCGATATTATGCAAAATTGCCTCACTCTTTATAATTGGCAGAATCTCACCTAGAACCTTACTTACACGAACAGGCTTAAGGTTAACATTATCTGGTTTGCTCAATGATAAAAATTCACTAACTAAATGATTAATGCGATTAATCTCTTTTAACATAATATCGATGTAACCCTGTTCTTTTTTTTGACCAATCTCTTTCAGTCGATACCCAATAACTTGTAAAAAACCACGAAGGGAGGTAAGTGGGTTTCTAATTTCATGTGCTGCTCCCGCCGCAATCTGTCCTATTGTAGCTAATCGTTGATTACAACGAACCTGCTCTTCTAGAGCACGCACCTTCGTTACATTTTCGATAAAGAAATAGGTGCCTCTACAATCACATTCCAAGCGATCTGTAGGAGTTGCTGTGATCAGTAGTTTGTTGATTCTTCCTCTCATAATCCATTTGATTTCTAATTGATCTTGTTTTTCTAGAGAGGAAGTTAAAAAAGAAACTAAACGGTTAAAGTCAGGTTGCTCATGGCTTAAGCAAGAAATAATCTCTTCAATTGGATGAAATAAAACAGAAGTTCTTTCTAAACCTAAATATTGACTAGCCATCCGATTGATCTCGATTAATCTTCTCTCTTCATCTAAGAGCATTACTCCTACTTGAATATGAGAAATCAATCGAGTAGCCATGTGAATATAAGAAGTATCTGGATCTAGGGAAGGTGAATGATACGATTGTTTCCGATGTGTTTCTGTCATCATCTCTAGACTTGTTTTCATCATATTTATACCACCACTCAATCGCTTACCTTGAAACGATAATTAATCATCTCTTTGCTTGGAAATTTATCTAAGTTGATCAGAAGCAAACCCCATGACTTCCATCAATTTGATCACACTTCAACTTGCTAACCATCAGGTAATCAATTCATCTCCATTTCAAATCACTTTAATAAAGATGAAACCTAACCATTTCATCCGTCCTTTTACGATCCTTCTTTTTTACTTATATAGGAAATTGTTCCTATTTGTTTATTCGCCTCTCAATCCCTTGTTCCTTCTAAACTTTGAAAATTATCCACAAATTTATCCAGAAGTTATACACAGGGTTATCCACAGGGTTATCCACAGGTAAAAACTGATGATTGCTTTTGGAGCTCTTCTAGCCCTTTGATCAAAAATTAGTAGTGTCCATCATAAGGTCGACCAAAAAATACTTCTCCCTCTCTATCTATTTCTGGTTCATCAACACTACTGCTAAAAAATGCATTCACCTTTCATTTAAAGATGAATAGCATATTCGATCCATGATTCATCTACTTCTCATTTTAGGCAAATAAAAAAAGCCAAGTATTCGACTTGACTTTGCTTTTTGTGTTAAAGTATGAAATTAAGGTACTACCGCGCACCTACCTCTGATCCAATCTGCCCAAGCGGACTTTGCCCATCCAGCTCAAACCAGGCACCCCTACGGCACACGAGAAATCTCCCTTAGTGCTGCTTCCGCCAGGACCTGACACGGTTCGAAAGCACCCGTTGCGTAGGACCCAATCGTCAACGCCTTCAAGACAAACCAGACCTTACACAAAAAGAACCTCGGGAAGGAATTCAGCCCCGCTAAGGCCGATTGCGGGTTACAGGGCACGGCCAACTCCCCACCTAGCGCGATAAGTATTTTTACTATAACACAGTTATTTAAGTAAAAGCAACTGTTGTATTCAATTCCCAACAAGTGGGAATCCGGATGGATTCCTTTATCTTCTCTGAAGGTCATCCTCTTTTCCCCCTATTGGAGGGTTTTGGATCTTCCATGCCAACAGGTTTTTGAAACCATTCTATACGTTTTCCTTTTAACGTATCTAACATCACTCGATTAAAAATTTTCTCTGGGATCTTATACTCTGTAACCTTAGCTTTTCCAGTTTCATTATTCACTGTGTCATTAAAAACCGCCACCGCAGTCACTAAACTCGGCGTATACCCGATAAACCACCCACTACTTTTACTCATCCAATCGCCACTATACCCTGCTATGGAATATTGATTCACTAAGTTCATAGTATGATAAGTTGTTCCTTGCCTATTTTCAAGAGCATGCTTTAACATGCGAGTTATATCCCAAGCTGTTTTCTTAGTAAAAATAGATATAGGGTTTCCATTTTGATCGATTTCTTTTCCTTTAATTGGTTTAATCTCTTTTCCTTGATAGTCTAACACCTTTACGATCGCATGGGCTTGAACCATCTTTCCTTGGTTTGCAAAAACCGTATAAGCTTGAGCAACATCTTTGACACTGGTTCCATTCTTCAAATACCCCAAGTTCATTGCTGTTACATTCTGATCTAGCTTCGTAACAGGTAATTGGAGCCTTTTTCCATATTCCCATGACTTTTGAATGGTTACATCTCTCTTTAATAATTTGACCATCGGTTCCGACAATGAACGTGATACTACTTTACCAAACAAAACAGGAGAGCGATTGTCAAACGAAAGTTCAGTATATTCATTGAAGTTTCTAAGCTGAACAGCTGGTGCAAATACAGTTAACGGCTGAATAGCCGATTCGACCCGTAGTGGCTGTAGAGACCAATTATTACTGGCTGCATGATAGTTTCTACCTCCACCTACTGCCTCGACTAGGCCATTTTGTGGATTGATCATCATCACTCCAGCATTGATTAATTTCTCATTTTCCTTATTGGCAAATAAAGCATCATCCTTCAGAGCTTGTTCTACAGCTTTCTGTGCCACTGGATTCATCCCAGTATAAATTTGATATCCTTCGCTGATCACTTGATCCTCATTAATATTGAATCGTTCTTTCATTTCTTTACGAACCAAATCCTTATAAGCACCGTATTCCTTTGATCTTAAATACTTATTTAAGTATTTCTTATTAACCCCCAAGTCCTTCTTTTGATACTGCTCTTTTTCTTTGGCTGTAATTAGGGCTGGAAAAGTCGTATCTTCTGCCATTTTCATCAGCACAATATTTCGACGATTCAGTGCCTTCTTTCGCTGCTCAGCTGTCCCAAAAGGGTTATAACCATATGGAGCTTTAGGTAATCCTGCCAAAAGTGCCATTTCATGTGGTTCGAGCTTTTGTTTAGTCAAGTCTTTACCAAAATAAATTTTAGAAGCCATTTGCACTCCTTTGACCTGATAACCGAAGTCAATTTGGTTCATATAGGTTTCGATAATTTTCCGTTTGTCATACGCTTCTTCTAAAACCCTAGCAGCTTTCATCTCTTTTAACTTTCTAGTCAAACTTTTCGTACGATCCTCCAACAATACGTTGCGGGCGACTTGCATCGTAATCGTACCACCTCCTTCCGCCTTACCAAAAGCTTTGATATTGGACCAAATCGCTCGCAATATCCCTTCCCAATCTATCCCCCGATGCTCATAAAAACGCTCATCTTCTACTTTAATGAAAGCTTTGGGCAAATCAGGATTTAATTTTTCAATCTCCTCCAAGCGAAGATATTCTTGCTGTTCAGCTCCCAATCGACCTAATTCAGCTCCACTTTGATCGTAAACATATGAAGAATAATCAACTTCATTTATTTTTTCGATTGATACGGCATCAATACTCCAAGTAACCACAAAAATACTTATAACAGCTACAATAAGCACAGCTAAACATCCACCTAAGACCCACCATATCCAGTCCCGTTCCCGTTTACCGTACTTTCTACGACCTCGTGAATAAGTCACCTTCCTTGATAAAAATTCTTCCATCAATAATCCCACCGTCCAATTAATTTTATATAAAAATAATTCTGATATTTTTTCGCATGATAATATTAAGAAATAATAAAATATTTATATATTACACATACTTATTTATCATTTTTCTATCCTTATACCTTCACCAACATTTATCAAAATCCCTATTCTTAAGTATATAAAAAATAATAGGAGGTATGTTTAATAGATTTTAACACTTGTTATATAAATAATTCTATCAATTTTTTTAAATAAATGTAAAAGGGTACACCATAGATTTATAATGTACCCTCAACATAAAATAAATCAATTTTCTATTGTTATATTTTTAAAGTAAATTAGTTTATATTTATTTTTATATTTAATAAATAATCATTTTATCTAGTTATATCGAAATATTTAAAATAGTAATTCTGTATATACCCAAAAAAACAGTTATATGATGCTTTTTATGATTCAACCATTTCCCCACCATTGACATGAAGAATTTGTCCAGTCACATAAGCGGAATCCTCTGACGCTAGATATACATAGGTAGGCGCTAACTCAAACGGCTGTCCTGCCCGCTTCATCGGTGTTTCCGTTCCAAACCTTTTAACCCGGCTTGCTGAAAATGAGCTCGGAATAAGTGGTGTCCAAATTGGACCAGGTGCAACTCCATTCACGCGAATTCCTTGTTCAATGAGAGATAAAGATAAAGAACGGGTAAAGGATACAATCGCACCTTTTGTAGCTGAATAGTCAATTAATGTCTTTTCCCCTCGATAAGCTGTAACTGAAGTCGTATTAATAATTGCACTTCCTGCACATAGATAAGGAAGTGCAGCCTTAGTCATATAGAAAAAAGAAATAATATTGGTTTGGAACGTATTTTTTAGTTGTTTCGCTGTAATGTCTAGAATGGTTTGTCTAGGAAACTGGACAGCATGATTATTAACCAAAATGTCGATTTGACCCAAAGTTTCAACCGTCTTTTCCACCACATAAATACAAGAATCTTCTTTCCTTAAATCGGTAGCAATGGTTAAACAGCGTTGCCCTAGCTGCTCTATGGCCTCCTTTGTTTCAGCTGCATCTTGATGTTCATCCAGATAAGCGATGACTAGATCAGCTCCTTCTTTAGCAAAGGCGATGGCTACCGCGCGCCCAATTCCACTATCACCTCCTGTAATAATCGCTACCTTATTTTTCAGCTTCCCACTTCCTTTATAACTAGGATTCTCTGCAATGGGTCGAGGTATCATAACATATTCAAATCCGGGCTGTCTATCCTGATGTTGTGGTAAAAAGGCGATAGGGACTTGAGTACATCTCATATCCCATCCTAGATACGGATAGATTGGATACATCTTTTGGCTCCTTTCAAACCATCTTTAGTTCCCATTGTATTCCGTTATGATCACCCTGCAACTCGTCTTCATCAAACACTTTAAGACCTCTCCTTTAGATATACTGTTTTTTAAACTGATACTTTAATAATAAATAAAAAAATAGTCACTATTTTACTACGAAATCTATGCTAACTTAAAATTAACCATGATTATTTTAGAGGGAGCAGGTGTTATGAAGCACTGGAGAGTGATCTATAGCTTTATATTAGTTATTGCATGGCTTGGACTCGGTTATTTTTACTTCGCTTATTCTCTAGATCCTCCAAAACGCGATAAAGATGTGGTAATAGATATCCCACCCAATACTTCTACTGATAAAGTAGTTCAAATGTTAAAAGAACAGAAAGTGGTGAATCAAGATTGGTTTTTGTCATTTTACATCAAGTATAAAAATTATGAAATTAAGGCTGGCACTTATCATGTAAAGCCAAATGAACATGTTTATTACTTACTCCCCCGTCTAGCAAAGGGAAAAGAGGATCGAGTTCATGTTACTGTAGTGCCAGGAGCCACTATACCAGAGATCGCCAACTCTTTAAAAGCCAAAGGATTCGATAGCGAAGGGTTTCTAAAAGCACTCAAAAACCGCCAACCTAAATATGAGTTTGAAAAAGAGATTCCAGATAATCCAGACGCTTACCATAAATTAGAGGGGTATTTAATGCCTCAAACCTATCTACTCACAAAGGGGCAAAATCCTGAAGAGATTGTTGATCAAATGCTAGGGGAGTTTGATAAGTATCATCAAAAAAATAAAGAGAAGTTTCGTTCAATTAAATTACAAAATGGAAAGCCCCTAGGAGTATCTGGAGTAGTAAGTATTGCCTCCATGATTCAAAAAGAAGCTTTTAAACAAGAAGAATATCCATTAATCGCTGGGGTCATCTATAATCGGCTGAATAACCCCTCAACATATCCCTATTTAAATATTGATGCTACGAGTGTTTTTGCGAATAAAATGGAGGGGAATAAATATAAAACACCTTATGATGCAATCCAAAATATTAAGCAATATAATACATATAAATCGAAAGGTTTACCACCAGGTCCAATCGGTAATCCTGGAGAAGCAACTTTAAATGCCGCTCTAAACCCGGACAAACATGTATATTGTTTTTATACAGCGAGGCTTGACGGCAGCAATCTTCATTACTTTGCCAAAACTCTTAAGGAACAAAGTCAGAATAATGAACGTGCTAAAGCCAATTTAGAAAAGTTTAGGAAAAATAATAAGAGTAACTAGTCTAGTACAGTATGTTGCATAATTCGATCCAAAACTCAAATTATTTCTAAACGAAGCCGCAAATCGTTTTTGTGTAGGGTAGAAAAGCAATCTCTCTAGAACTTTTAATTCTAGAGAGATTGCTTGAATAAACTGAGCTTAGTTTATTTATCGAAAATGATTATGGATTGGTTGGAACAAGTCATCTTCACTATTAGTTTCTAATGCTTTTTTTATTACCCCATTAATATTGCTCAATAGTTTTTCTTTATTAAAAACACTCTTCTCTTCTTTATAGCCATCTATTAATTCTTTCTGGGCATCAATAACTAACAAAGCTTGTCTCAATAGAAAAGCTCCTTTTCATTATAATTCGAATCTATCCTTGTAAGTCATTTCTCCATTTATTGTTCATAATCATCACCTTCTTTTCGGTAAAATAAGCCCTATTCTTCTATTAGCTTATTTCTTTCATAATCTTAGCTGTTACTTTTCCTCCACTTAGCAAACTTGAAGTGGGAGTACTCTTTCAGAAAGACTGATAGAAAAGCTGAAATATACCAATCAAGATCAACGCTAAAAGCAAAATTCCAATCAGTCCCCACGGGATAATCAATCTCTTTAATTTTGACATAAATATCATATTATATCCTAAAAGGATACCACCCAATATTCCAGTGATTCCACTACTTAGCCCAATAAATAATCCTTCTAAACAATCATACCAAATAAGTTTCGAGGGGTAGCACCAATGGCTTGGAAAATTACTAACTCCATTTGACGATCATAGATGATTGACTAATTGCAAAAATAAATCCCAATACGATACAGGCTGTACTTACTGTATTGAACACTATCAAATAAATCTTAGTAAAGGATGTCAACCTCGACTTCTGACCATATTTCTTTAAGACTTTTACAATTAATTTTTACATTTTCTAAAAGCATTTGGGGAGTAGTAAAATTCTGTGGTGTATTACTATAGAACTTACAAAATGAGAATCCATTCTGAGTATTCGTAATGGAGTATTGATCACCTTGATATGTAAACTCTATTTCCCTTCCGGAATATAAATATTCCTCCAATTCCTCATATGAGATTTTCAATATACTCCCTCCTAGTATTAATATCCCTTTCCTCGTACTGGCTTTCCGTTTTTCCATGTCCAATTATGACGATGAGGTACCTTCGGATGCTGTTTAGGATTTCCATGGTTAGTATAATCAATATCCATATCTGCTTTTCCATCCACATCAAAGTAACGTCTTTGTATAACTTTTTTCGTTTTTTTGTTAATTAAATCACACCTTTAAAAATTCCGTATATTTTTAACAGGAATCTCTTGAGATTCCCCTTATACTCATAAAAATAAGGAAGCCGCCTTATATTCGGACGACTTCCTTTCTCTTTGGCGGAGAGAGAGGGATTCGAACCCTCGGTACGGGTAATTCCCGCACAACGGTTTTCGAGACCGCCTCCTTCAACCACTCGGACATCTCTCCATCATTCAAATAATATCTATGCAATATATAATCTTAAAGCCTTTCAATTTAAAAGTCAAGAGATTTTCACTTGTTGGCTTCTAATTCCCGTTTTCGTCTCTTCTGTTCTTTCTTCTGATTACGGATACGTTGAAAAAATTCTGTTAAAATGGAACTACATTCCTCTTTTAGAATACCTGAGATGACTTCTGATTGGTGATTAAATCGCTCTTCAGTAAGAAGATTCATCAAAGTTCCTGCACACCCTGCTTTTGGATCTTCTGTTCCATAAATGACTGTACGAATTCGCGCCTGTATAATCGCTCCCGCACACATAGGGCATGGCTCAAGAGTAACATAAAGATCACAGTCATTTAATCGCCAACTACCCAAGCTTACTGCGGCTTGCTTAATCGCCATCATTTCCGCATGGGCCAGCGGATCTTGGTTCGTTTCACGTAGGTTATATCCTCGACCAATCACTTTTCCTTGATAGACAATTATAGCTCCAATCGGAACTTCACCGATTGCTTCTGCTTTTTTCGCTTCAGCTAAAGCCTCTAACATCCACTGCTCTCCGTTCACTTTACATTCTTCTCCTTTGATATCAACCTCTTCAGTGCCTGATTCCAATCAATCTTTATTTACGAAACGCAAAAGTGAAATGATTCTATCCTCATTTAATCCTACTTAACCATAATAAAAAATAAGGAACATTTATTCGAATACCAAAATATAACGATATAATCCGAAAAAATGTTCCTTTATTCTATTCAATAAGTTCCACTCCGATTTCCACAATCTGCACAGCGACCATATATTTCAAACTTATGACCTGTAATCTCAAAGTCCTCAGGCTTTCCTAGAATAGCATTCATTGGGCAAACATGAAGGGTTAAGGTTTTTCCACATTCAGTACAAATGAGGTGATGATGATGGTTATCACTATTACAGTGAATACGATATCTCCGTTCACCATCCCACTCTGTCCCCTCAATAATACCTAAGTCTTCAAATAAAGATAGGTTACGATAGATCGTATCAAAGCTAAGACCGGGGTAATCTAATTGCATATAATCTAATACTTCTTTCGCAGTTAAATAACGGCCTTCCCGCTGAAAAATATGCAACATTAACTCACGTTTATCAGTATACTTATAACCATTCTTTTTTAAAATAGTTAATGCTTCTTTTAGTTCCATTCTTCTATTCGCTCCTAATAGCTCTTCCATTTAACTTGTTACGGATTTGCTTATATAGCACCACCACGATCCAAATCGAAATGGAAACGAGAACAATAGCCCCTCCTGATGCTAAGTTTAAAGAATACGCTGCGAAAAATCCAATCATCACAGCTAGTTCAGCAAAAATAATGGAATAGATCATTGTTCGTCTAAAACTACTAGCTATTTGCATACTTGTTGCAACAGGGATTGTTATTAAAGAGGATACTAATAGGGTACCAACAACCTGAATCGCTGAAGATATAACCAATGCAACAATGATTATAAAGAATAAATTCACCATACGATTAGGAATTCCTGTTAGAATAGCATTTTCTTCATCGAAAGATATAGAAAAACACTGTTTATAAAAGAGTAGGACAAATAAGAGGACAATAACTCCTACAATGACTGTCATTATTAATTGTTCTTCTTTGATAGCAACAATGGAACCAAATAAATAACCTGCTACATCCGCATTAAACCCGCCTGCTGCACTAATTAAGACAACGCCTATTCCAATTCCGCCTGAAAGCAAAATAGGAAGTGCTAGTTCTTGATAACTATGATAAAGCTTCCGAACTCTTTCCACAAATAATGAACCAAAAATAGAAAAAATCATTCCCATAAATATCGGATTCATCCCCATTAATAAGCCCCATTGCTTTTGTAAAAACAATCCCGCAGCAACTCCTGACAAAGAAACATGCGAAAGAGCTTCAGCTATTAAGGATAAACGACGAACAACAAGAAAAATCCCAATCATAGGACAAATGATAGCTAAAATCAAACCAGCAATTAGTGCATTTCGTATAAATTCCAACTGAAACATTTCAATGATGTCTGTAAACATAGTAAAAGAGCGCCTAATCGGTTAGGCGCTATGATCCCCCTTTACCCCCAAGTTATCGGTAATGTAGATAAGGAGTTCCTTGCACGTCTCCAAAAACACGCGATAATATTTCTTTATCTTGGCGTATAAACGCTTCTTTATCCCCATCAAAAATCAATTGCTTATTTAAACAAACAACACGATCTACATAAGAAAGAGCTGAGTAAATATCATGAGTGACCAAAAGAAGGGTTAGCTGTTCTTGTTGATGCAGCTTTTTAATCAGATCGTAAAACTCACTGACTGATTTCGTATCAACACCTACGGTTGGTTCATCAAAAATAAGCAGCTTTGGTTTACTAACTAAGGCACGTGCAATAAAAGCTCGTTGTTGTTGACCACCTGATAAACTTCCAATATTACTTTTAGCAAAAGGAGTAAGCCCCACTTGCTCAATCGCTTGATCTACTTGTTCAAAGTCTTTTTTCTTCATCCATCGAAACAAACCCAACTTCCCATATAGTCCTGAAGCAACCACTTCTTTCACTGTGGCTGGAAACCCACGCTGAAAGCTGTTTGCTTTTTGCGAAACATATCCAATCGATGATCGATCTTTTAAAGACTGAACAGGTTGTCCAAAGACCTCTATGTTCCCTTTTTGTGGCTTTAATAGATTTAAAATTAATTTAACTAATGTCGACTTTCCGGATCCATTTGGACCTAAAATGCCTAGAAACTCACCTGACTTCATCTTTAAATCAATATCTTTTAGTACAGGTTGAACTTCATAAGCAAAGGAAACATCTTCAATTTTCACTGTATATTGACTCATGGTTGAACCTCTAAAGCTTTAGCTAGATTTTCTTTATTCTTTCTCATAACCGAAAAATAATCCGCTTTTTGCGCAATCTCTTCTCGGGTTAGCCCTTCCAAAGGATTCAGAGTGAGTGATTCTGCTTTTACCTCTCGCTGTACGGTTTCAGCTACTTTTCCAGTAACCAATGTTTCAAACAGGATATATTTTACTTGATGATGTTGAATCGTCTCAATGATTTCTTTTAGTTCTTGTGGACTCGGCTCCTGCGTAGGAGAAATTCCTGTAATGGGTATTTGTGTAAGCTCATATCGTTTTGCTAAATAACCAAAGGCAGCATGTGAAGTCACAAATTTCTTCTGTTTTGCAAGCTTAGTTATTTCACGATATTCTTGATCTAATTGATCTAGTTTTTTAGCTAACTCTTGATAGTTTTTTTCGTATTCTGCTCGATGTTTTTGGTCTGCTTTAATAAAGGCATCACGAATATTTTGAGCTTCTTTTTTGGCGTATTGCGGGTCTAACCAAATATGCGGGTCTACTGAATCATGATGATGATCATGCTCTGCATGGTCATGGTCATGTCCATGCGCTTCCGTACCTTTTAACAAGGGGATCCCTGTGGCTGCATCGATAACCACTGTTTTACCTTTATTTAAGGATTCACTCACCTTTTTAATATTTTCAAATCCTGCCCCTTGATAAATAAACACATTCGCTTCATGAAGTTTTGCTATATCTTTCGCAGTTAATTCAAAATCATGTGGTTCTACACCAGGAGGAACTAAGTTTGTTACTTGAACATATTCTCCACCTATTTTTTTAGCAAAATCTTCTAGTGGATATAAGCTGACATAAACTTTTAGTTTACCATTTGATTTAGAAGCACTAGGGTTACTAGTTCCACAGCCTGTCAAACTAAATAAAGCGATCAAAAACAATACAAATATATTCCTTACTCTACTAGACATGAAAATACCTCCAAATTGAAATGAGTCCGTTATCCTCTTTAGACATTATTATTATATAATAGGTTTTTATTTATGTAAATCGTAATTATTCCGTTTTAATAAAAAGAAATCAGTTTCCTTTATGAGGAAACTGATGTGATACTATTATTTTCTACATATATTCTTTTTTATGCACTTTTATGTTGAAGTCTTTTTATAAAATAACCTTTTATATTTGGTTTGATCCACATTTTATAAATACGAGTCACTACAAAAGTTCCAAAGAAGTAGCTTAGTAAGATATATATATCCTGTAGCATCGAACTTACATCTCCATTGGAGATAATCATCCGAAGTCCATGGATCGAATAGGTCATCGGTAGATATGGAGTAAGTGCTTGATAAAAGTCTGGAATTAACTGTGTAGGGTAAGTTCCTCCTGTTGAAGTTAATTGGAACATTAGAATCAAAATGGCTAAGAAACGCCCTACATTCCCCAGTAGATCTGCTAGCATCTGATTAATAGCTATGAAGGTAAAGGACACGATAAATGTAAACAGATATAACCAAACAGGTAGTTTAGCTTTAATATCTAGTCCCCAGGTTAAGGCAAAAATACAGATCAAAACCTGTGCTACACCAACCACGCCAATTACCCATAATGAAAGTGGTCTTCCTCCTAATTTCCTCGATGCTTTTTCCAAATCTAATATAGTAAATAAAAGCATAGCTCCTACCCACATGGATAAGGAAATAAAATAAGGAGCAAAACCCGTTGCATAGTTTGGAACTGGATGTAAGTCTGTACGTTCTACATCAACAGGATCAGAGATCACCTTTCCTTTTGCATTCGCTCCTTGTAACTTCTGGTTAGCTTCATTAACTCCATCTGTTAACCCTTTAGCCAATTCTTTTTGTCCATCATTGATTTCTTTTAACCCATCATCCAGTTTTCCAGCTCCATCTTTTAAATCGCCCATCCCTTTGTTTAACTCTTTTTGACCTTGATAAACTTTTTGGGAGCCTTTATAGAGCTTATTGGCCCCATCAGCTACTTGATCCGCTCCTTTACTTAATTTCTTTATATCATTCACATTTTTATCAATCTCTGCAGTTTTGTCGTTCGCTGTTTTTGAAATTTTATTTAAAGCATCTTGAATACTTTTTGTATCCACAGGAGAAGATGGAACCTTATCTTTTATCTTAGAAATTTCTAGTGCAGCTGCATCATTTGACTGAATAATTTGCTCAATATTTTCTAATACCGATTTGGCAGCTGGGTCGTTTTGTAATTCAGGTTTTCCTGAAATGAGATCTTGATATTGCTTTTTCAAATTCTTGGCTTTATCTTTAGCATCTATCAGTTTGTCAGATGGAGTCCCATTTGTGGGTTGAGATGCAGGCTGATTTGTCTTTTGTGATGGTAATTGGGGAATCGGGGGATTCTTGGTTAGCTTTTGAATAGCGTCATTGATATCATGAGCAATCTTTTGCATTTCAAGAGCTTTCTTTTCAATCTGACTTACGCCACCTGCTACCTTCTCAGCACCAGGAGCTAATTCCCCAAGACCATTATAAATTTGCTTATTCCCGTCTTCTAGTTGGTCAGTTGCTCCTTTGGCTTTTTCCAAGCCATCTGCTAGTTGCTTGCTTCCTTTTTTTGCTTCTTTTGTACCATCTGCTAGCTTATTGGCTCCGTCTGCTGCCTTTTCTAAATCCTTTGTCGAATCTTTCATTTGGACAAAAATCTTGTCCACAAAAGCATTCGTTAGCTCTTTATCTAGGTTTTTTTCGACATCTTTGATCATGGCATCGCCAATACTACTTCCTGCCAAGTAATTATAACTTTTATCAAAATAATACTTTAGTTGTCCTTTTAAAGGTTTTGGGCTATCCACCGTTGTTGCTAATGCTGAAAGATTATGGGGAATCACGATTCCTAAATAATATTTTCCTTCCTTGAATCCTTTTTGCATGTCTGCCCGTGACATAAACTCCCACTTCAACTTAGAATTTTCTCGTAGATTTTGCACAAGGTCATTACCAATCTGAATTTTCTCTCCATCTTTCATTACGGGATGATCCTCGTTCACTACAGCAACAGGTAGATATTTTAGATTTTCATTCGGATCATAAAATGCGGCTAAATAAATAAAGCTATACATCACTGGGATCAATAGAATTCCTAATAAGGATAAACGAAGTGGTTTAATCTGCCACAATCGTTGAAAATGGTCTAAACCTAATAAGGTTCGAATTTGCTGCCATTTTGTTTTCATAATCTTCCCCTCCACAATCAGAAAACTGACTGGTCAGTCAAATTATACTTTAATTAAGGGGGATTGGTAAACCATTTCCCCTTAATTTTGATTGCTGTTCATTAAACTGTTAAAAAGTAAATGCCTAACTGTTTCAACCATCACCGTCACAGAATCATCCTCTATTTCTAGTTCTTTTCCTTCAAAACTGTAAATCTTATGCAAGACCAAAATACTTGCCGCTCCAAAGATCGCACTAGCTAATTCATGGGAATGAATCACAGATAATTCCCCTGACTCCTTACCATCTTGTAAAATCTGTTCGATTAGCTGCATATACTCACGGATTCTTTTCCGAAATAGTTGTTGCCTCTCTTTGGTTCCAAATACCTCACTTAATAATAATTTTGCTAGCTTCTGATTTTCGATAAAAAACTGAATTTGCGCATGGATTAGTGCATTTAAACGTTCAATCGGATTAGAATATAAAGAGACATTTCGTTTGACACAGTCAATTAAACTCTCAATCCCCTCATCCATCAAGGCAGAAAATAGTTCCTCTTTACTTTTAAAATGATAATAAATCGTTCCTTTTGCTACTCCTGCAACATTGGCTATGTCATCCATTTTAGCTTGATCAAATCCACTTTCTGCAAACACTTGCACGGCAGCTTGAAAAATAATATCTACTTTTTCATGACGCATCTTGTTCATCCTCCAGCATGTCACCCGAAATCCACTCACATATTTACTATTCTTCATGAATAGTTGATGACCATCTTCAAATAGGTCCATGATAAGCATGATTCTATTTAATTGTGTATGGTATCTGTCAATTTTTATTAATATACTCACTTAAAAATGATTGCCCATTTTTGTAGAAACGAGGATCGAAAATTCCGAGCCGTTTTGAATCATCAACGATGACTACAAATGGAGACCACTTTATTAGAACATGAGCACGTGGGTTTTTCTTTAATAGTGGTGTTAAATCACTCTTTTCTTTCGAAACAAGGGAGATTTTCTTAGTCAGCGAGGTAAAAATGGAGCCATGATAAATATCTACTTTCTCTCCTTTTTTGCCAATCACCTGAAACTGTCCTGGAACAAAAGTTGCTGCTAACTCGGCCTGTTCATACTCCTTTTTTACTTGATGTTCAAGCCATAATCCTTGGGCTGTTTGCAACCCTACATGAGCCAACATCACAATAGCAACCCAACGAAATACAACATGTGCAGCTAAGGACTTCTTATATCGCGTAATTAATAAGCCAGTGATAAATACAACCCAAAAAACACCATCGACAATCGGAATCGAACCAATGGTAATTCGCGTAGATGAAAACGGTTCTAAATAGCCTGTTCCCCATGCATTAAACAAATCGATCGTATCATGGACAAACACTGCTGTTAGAGCTGTATAAAAAATCCGGCGATCTTTTACTTTAAATAACCATACAACTAAGCCGAAAATCAGTAAAGCCCAAAAAGGCACTAAAAAAACAGAGTGAGTAAGTCCACGATGCCACATCTGTTCCATGACCTGACCGATTTCGGTAAATTTAACAACAACATCAATGTCGGGAATTTGACTTCCAATGAGTGCTGTAACTAACAATCCACGCTGCATAGATACGGGCATGTCCTCTTTTTTGACAGATTTATAAAGTGTATATCCGATCAGCCCGTGTGTAATCGTATCCAATTCATCAACTCCCCCAAAAAAATCGATCGCTGCTGAGATAAAATAATCAATTTTATTTTACTAGAACCTTCATTTCTTATCTATGAAAGTGTAAAAAAAACAGCAGTCGATGCAATTCGACTACTGTTACAAAACGATATCCAAATTTATTTGATAATTTTTATACAGATGCTGCTGCTTCTTGATTTCCTACAATCGGATCTGTCTTTTGCTCGATATTTCCAGTTTCTTCTTCTTTGTCTACCTGCCTTGATTTCTTTTGATCTTTCCGTACATCACGTATAAAGAAACTGAGCACCAGAGCAATTGCAGAAATCACAGTCGCCCAAATAAAGGCATCATTAATACCTGTTACGGCTGCTTGTTGATAAGCTTGCCCAGATAACATGGTTGTTAACATTTGGTTCGCTTGCTCAATCGGTATCCCTTGTGAATGGGCAAGTTGATTTGCCGTAGACTGAAATGTCTGGCTAAATGTGGGATCCATCATATTCGTACCTTCACTAATCTTGCTAAAGTGAAATTGGGTACGTGTGCTAAAGATAGTCGTAAAGATACTAATTCCCAATGATCCTGCGATTTGCCGTGTCGTATTAGCCATAGCTGTTCCGTGACTATTCATCTCTCTTGGAAGCTGGTTCATCCCGGCTGTCATCACAGCCATCATCAGCAGAGACATCCCAAATGAACGTACCATGTAAAGGATTAAGATTGTTGTATAGCTTGTTTGAAGAGTCAACTGGGTAAATTCATATGTTGTAACTGTTGTTATCAACATCCCAACAACACATAAAGGACGTGGACCAATTTTATCAAATAATGATCCGGAAATAGGTGACATAATCCCCATAATAATCGCACCAGGTAGCATTAATAATCCCGATTCGAATGGAGAAAAGCCACGTAAGTTTTGCAAATAAATAGGTAGGAGAAACATCCCTGAAAACATTGCAATGGTTAGAACAATATTAATCAAGCTACTTAATGAAAACATATCGTACTTAAAGACTTGGAAGTTAAGCATAGGATAACTCGATCGAATTTGTCGAATCACAAAAGCAACTATAAATAGCACTCCTAGCACGATACATGCTAGAACAAGGTTATCTGACCAGCCTCTTGATCCTGCTTCACTTACTCCATAGAGTAAAAGACCAAAGCCGAGTGTAGACATAATTGCATCAAGATAGCTAAAAGGTACTTTCCGGGTTTCTTTAACATCTTTCAGCAAGAAGAAAGATAAAATCAGGATAATTAGCCCAAGTGGTACCATACCATAAAACAGAACCCGCCAACTATAATGTTCGATCACCCAACCTGATAAAGTTGGACCGATTGCTGGAGCGAACATAATCCCCAATCCGAAAATCCCCATTCCTTTCCCGCGAGATTCTGGAGGGAATATAGACAAGATAATGGTCATAACGAGTGGCATCAAAACACCAGCACCAATAGCTTGGATTAGACGCCCAATTAACATGATGGAGAAACTAGGGGCAATCCCACAAAGGAGAGAACCACCTGTAAAACATACCATCGCTAAAATAAATAGCTTCCGTGCACCCATTCGTTCAATTAAATAAGCCGACAGTGGAATTAGGATTCCATTGACCAACATATAACCTGTTAGTAGCCACTGAGCAGTTGTCGTCTCGACATTAAAATCATTAATTAGATGAGGAATCGCTACATTCAATAGTGTTTGGTTCAAAACCGAAATAAATACACCTAGCATTAGGATTAGAATAAGTGGTAGCTGTTTCTTCATGTTTTCATTAAATGATGAAGTAGCTTCGGCAGTCGTATCTGCCATCCATAACGCCTCCTTTCATAAAACTTGACTATTTTATTTATGGATTTTAATGGTAACATTCATTCCGGGTACAAGCCCATTCGGATAATGATCCATTTCAATTTTCACAGGAATTCTTTGTATTTCTTTTGTATATTCCCCACTTGCATTTTGTGGTGGTAATAATGAAAAGGTAGCATTTGTCGTTAATCCGATTTGTGATACTTTTCCTTTAATTTTTGTGTCTGGATAAGCATCCACCACAATATCTACTTCTTGTCCTTTACTTACATCTTTAATCTCAGTTTCATCAATATTTGCTGAAATATATAGGCTTTTAGTATTTACCATTTGTGCTAAAGATTGACCTGGTGAAACCATTTGGCCATCTACTGTTTTCGTTTGGATAATAGTACCTTCAATTGGAGCTGTTATATCCATAGTTTGCCCACCAGCTACTGTAACTTTGCCAACTACATCGCCTTGCTTAAAGGTAGTCCCACTTTTCCCTTTCCAATCGCTTAGTTTTCCTGCACTTTCACTAGCGACACTTATAATATCTCCAGATACTTTAGCATCATCAGTCGAAATGTAATTCGTTTGATTAAAATAGTAATAATATCCTCCGATTCCAAGTGCAACAATTATGAGGAAAATAATGGAATTCAATAAAATCAGACGCCCCGTTTTCATAGTTCAACCTCCTCTATTTCTTAGCACATAACTTTTGAAAAATAAGCTACTTATTATTTTAAATGGATTTTGCACTTCAGGTATCATCTTTATTTTTATAATGAATACAACAGTCTTTCTTACTTATGAATTTTTACTGTTGCATTTAAGCCGACCTTTATTTGCTCTCCGTCAAAATCATCAAAGGTAATTTTTACAGGAACACGTTGCACTTCTTTTTTATCTTGTTTATTTGTAATAAGACCACTTCCCGCTAGTGCATTTCCTGCTGTTTTTCCTATTTCTGATACTTTGCCTTTGAAAGTTTGATCTGGATAGGCATCTAACATAATATCCACATCTTTATTTAAAGAAATATCGTCTATTTCATTTTCATCAATATAAGCTATAACATAAGCCTGCGATAGGTCCGCTACCATAGCAATGGGGGTGCCAGGTGTCACTATTTGTCCTGGAAGTACATTTGTTTGTAAGACTACCCCTGAAATAGGAGAAATAATATCCTTGATCTGTGGGATATCTGTCACTTCAGGGAGTTGTCCAGGTATGGATGTTGCCCGTATCTCTTCTGTACCAAGTACACCATCTTTCTCGACTTTATCTCCTAAATGTACAGGCCATTCTTTTAATTTACCGATAGCTTGTGCAGTGATAGGAACCATATCCACTTTAACTTGTGCATTATCTGTTGTTACAAACTGGGATTGTTGGTTATAGTAATATACTCCACCTCCAACAGCTACCAGTAGTATAATCGCTGCAATTACACTAATAATCCATCGCCTCATTTATTCTTTCTCCTTCTCTATAAAATCTTCTTTGAGTACTTCTACAAATTTTTCTAGCTTTTCGATCAAAATTTCTACATCAGCCGGGTTCATTTTTTCTAAATACTTTCGGATATACTGAGCCTGTGTAATAGGGAATTTTTTAAATTGCTCTTCACATTTTTCTGTCAGACTAATCCACACCACACGTCGATCCTTTTGATCTCTCTGACGTATAACTAATCCCTCTTTTTCCAAGCGATCTACAATGCCACTTAATGAACTTGTAGAGGATTCCAATTTTTTACTAAGCTCAACTAATGATTGTGGACCATCTTCTTTAAGAACACGAAGAACTTGTATTTGCGGTACAGTGATATTAAATCCTTTAAGCTCTTCACGAATAATAAGGTGAAATTGCTTAACAACCTGCTTAAATAAAGATATAAGATGACTCATTTGTTGATCTTGCAACTTAATTCACCGCCCGGATAATTATCATATAAATATTTCGCATGCGAACTATATAAATAATAATGTTCGGTTCACCAATTGTCAACATATATATTTTTTTGTTCACGAAATATTTTTGGACGAAATTTACTGTACTTGATCTTTAACAATTAAATCTAGCCAAATAAAGCTCTAACTTAACATTTCCCAACCTTTTGGTATTTATAAGAATACAATGATCTCAAAACGCTAGGAGATAAAAACAGTCGATGATATACTTAAATTGATGGAAGTCTTATTTAGAGGAGTAATAATTAGTCTTTATATCACACTATGAATTTTATATACTATTCAGATTAAATATAAGAGAGATTAAATTCGATAAATATTCTGTGATAAGGGAGGATAATTTTGGAAAAGGAAAACTTATCAGAAGAGCAATTGGAGATTAGTAAAGAAAACGAAAGGCTGGTTAAAAAAGATTTTTGGTGGAAACTAAAAAAATTCGCTGGAAAAGTCCCTTTTACAAAAGATGCTGTTTCCATGTATTATTGCGCGATTGATTCAAAAACACCACTTTATGCTAAAGGGATTGCTTTTAGTGCATTGGCTTATTTTATTACTCCAGTTGATACAATTCCTGATGTATTGCTTGGATTGGGTCTAACTGATGATGCTGCAATTATTACAGCTGCAATTACAGCAATCGCTTCCAATGTAACAGATACACACAAAGAAAAGGCAGAAGATTTTTTTAATACGCAATAAGCCATCATCTGAATATGAATTTCTTATCCAAATATCAAATAGCCTATTCGATACACAGCTTGTTGAAAGTTCGAGCCAAAACCTAGATCATTCCTAGAACTAAAGCGAATCGTTTTTGTGTAGGATCGACTTTTCCCAAGGACAAGATTCTCTAAGAGCAAAGCTCTAAGTGATTAAGGCTATGGGAGTGAATGGGGAAGCGATGATGAGCGGCCGATTAAGAGGGCTGCCTCTATGCTAAAAGCACACCTAACCATTCCCTCAATAAATCTAAAAAACCGTCCATATGAACGGACGGTTTTTTAGAAGTTTAATTTGATGACAGAGCAACTTATCTCCATTTTTTTATGCTCCTTTACGTAGCACAACTTCCTTCTTCTTATGATTACCCATAGCCATCCAAAAAAGAACGTACACTCCTAAAATGATTCCTAACCGAGCCCAACTAAGCATGATCCACATATTAGCACGATCAGCTAGTTCTTGAGAGAAAACCCCTTTTGGAGGTGTACTAGAAAATACACCCAGCTCAGGAATAAAATATAGAAATGTGGGAATCCGCAATACTAGGTATAATCCTATAATGATTAGAATGAGATTCCTTCTTCTCTTTTCTTTCCAACATAAGAACAATACAATGATAATCATCAACTGTACAATAAAATGATGTGGAGCCCAAAATATACCTGGCTCAAGACCTAGTGGTGCTTGAAGCAGAGCAAATGATTGAGGTGGAGAAGCACTCCATTTCGATGCGAAAACAACTAACTCATATATTCCTCCTCCTAGCTCATCCAACCAAGGTAATCAGAACAATCAATAAATAATGAGTAACTTTATTTCTCATAATTACCCTCCTGACTACAATTGTTTATGCTTTCCTTATCAAATTAGACCATCGCTATTTAATCTACAATGGACTTTAGTTTCCTTTTGTTTAAGACTTTAGTGCTAATAAGACCAAAGTCTTATTTCAAACAAAACTCCGGAACGTGTTAGTATTCGCGAATATTTGTTACTTTTAGATTAATAAAGGAAAGGAAGGGATCATAATGAGATTATCTATCCGATTGATCATTGGAATTGGATTGTTTCTAATAGGTGCTTGGGCTTTTTTGGGTAATGGAGAAGGGAGTGACATATTTGGGTTTCTTACTTATCTACTGTCACTCGGTTTAATCTATTTCGGAGGAATGCTAGTCATTGTTTCAAAAACATCAGGGAAAAAGGTATTAGGGTCCATTCTCCTAATAATTGGATTATTGTTGATTACCAATTGGATTCCCATTTTATTTGATTTCTAGGCATGTAAAACAGCCCATTCAACTTTATAAAAATAACCTATTTCAACTTTTGAGGAAAGAAGAGAAGGATAATATGAAACGGATTGTGGGTTTGTTTTTAATGGTATGTGGATTTTTATTACTAATCAGCACTTTTGATCGTTTAGGAATTGGAAACTGGCTATTCAGCGGAAAACCTATATCAAAATCGGTCTCTCACGCAAGCATTGAAAAAATTAGCATTGATACACCTGTTCAAGTCAATGTACTTCCTGAAAACCGAAAAGATATTACAGTCGTAGCCAATGGAAAGAAAATAAAATTAATTGATTTAGAAATAAAAAAAACAAATAAACAAATCCAATTTCGCATCAAAAAGCACTGGCTCTTTTGGTTTGTTGAACCTAATCAAATCAAACTAACTTTATATATCCCAGCTGATTTTCATCAAAATTTATCGATTCAAGGGTCAGGTGATCTACAAATTCATGGTGATAGTCCCACAAAAAAATGGAAATTAGCGGAACTCAAAGTATCTTTACATTCAGGAAATAGCAAATTTCAAAATCTCCAAGTTGATCGCTTTAACTATCATCATTCAATAGGAAATATTCAAGTTAAGGATGTAGCATCCAAGCAAACCCTATTAAATGTAGGACAAGGCGATATCACTTTCTCCCGTTATTCAGGGATGTTAAAAATTGGTCTTATTAAAGGAAATTTACGTGCTCATTTCAGTAGTCTCACAAAGTCATTAGAAACAGATGTACAAAATGGGAACACTTTTATTGATCTTCCATCAGAGATTCCATTTCTTATTTATGCCCATACATCACATGGAACAATTGACTGTCGATTTCCCATACAAGGAAAGAAAACAAACCAATACATCAAAGGAAAATACCAAGATGGTAGATCTACTGTCATCAATCAAACAAGAAACGGAAATATTTATATCTATTGATTTTGCTTTTCAAAACAAGGAGATAAGAAAATGCGTCTTTCAATAAAACAATTGCTCGGTACAATCGCCCTTATTATTAGCATAAACATCTGTTTATATATTATTATTGAGGATACTACTTTTCTAATCTTTACTCTTTTCCTACCTATTAGCATCCTATTCTTCTTTCATCGGTATAAGCGACTCGGTTCTCTATTTCTGCTTATCACATTGTTTGTTTATGCTCCTATTTTATTTCATCTTACTACCTCACTTTTGCTACTATATATGGGTTACCAACTATTTCGGGGGCAAAGTCATTTTCATAACAAAGATAGGAACAACGAAACCATTCATCCTATACTGCCGAGCGGTCACCTCAATTCCTCTATTCAAGTAAATACAAATCCACCAAAAAATCCTTTGTTCATCAATTTATTTCTACTTGAAACACATAGATTGCCCGATGTTAAAATCATTGTTTTAACCAGCTTTCATGATGATGATAAAGTATATCAAGCGATCCAAGCAGGAGCTCATAGTTACTTACTAAAAACAACAGAACCGAATAAGATTGTCGATGCTATTCGCTCAGTCATGAGAGGGCAGTCGATACTTGAAAGTTTAGTCGCAGGGAAAATCCTTTCAGAGTTTCGCCGTAAAAAAGAACCTCAACCACATGATGACCTTACTCCTAGAGAAATGGAAGTACTACGACTAATCGGGGAAGGGAAAAGTAATCAAGAAATCGCTGACCATTTAAAAATTGCTATCAAAACAGTGAAAGCGCATGTAACCCATGTTCTTTTTAAGTTAGGAGTAGCAGACAGAACCCAAGCCGCCATCTATGCTCATCGCAATAAACTAGTTGATTAAGTCTTATTTCTTATTAGATTCTTGAGATGTTTAGAAACCCGTATCATACTTTATGAAATGATACGGGTAATTAATTTTTTATCAGCTGGTGAAGAAAAGCTTTCTTGGTTAACGATTAAAAGACTCAACGAATGATCACTTGATATTCCTTTAACCATTCATTCAATTGTAACCAATAAGCTAATAAAGCTGGAACATTCATCAATTGCCCAAACCACGGGAAATGTTTTTGTGATAAATCTTGTTCAGCAAAACCCTTTACTACCTGGTGATCTAAAAGTTGAAACAGGGGAGATTTTGGGTCTTCGGTGAGTTTCAATATTTCTTTTTGCATCGTTCTTAAATAATCAGGATGATGTGTTTTAGGATAAGGGCTTTTCTTTCTTTCTATAATTTCATCAGGCAATATCCCTTTTAAGGCATAGCGGAGTAACCCCTTTTCACGCCCTCCATATGCTTTCATCGACCAAGGTATATTCCAAACATATTCGACCAAATGATGGTCACAGAAGGGGACACGTACTTCTAAGCCGTAAGCCATGCTCATTCTGTCTTTCCGATCCAGTAAGGTTGGCATCCAACGTGTTAAATTTAAATAAAATAGTTCACGCATCTTTGTTTCATACGAATCATCTTCAGCATGACGTGGAACTTCGGCCAGTGCTTCTTGATAACGTGCCTCTACATATTCAAGTGGTCTAATCCGTGTAGCAATATCTGAACGAATAAAGGGGAGGCGCTGGGATACCAACCTTGCCCAAGGAAATGTCTCAGCATTCACCATTTCTTTACGATGGAACCAAGGATAACCACCAAACACTTCATCAGCACATTCCCCAGATAAAACAACAGTACATACTTTTTTGATGTCTCGGGAAAAGAGCATGAGTGAAGCATCTATATCAGCCATTCCAGGCAAGTCTCGAGCACGCATCGCAGGAATAATAGAATCTAGCAACTCTTGGTTATCTACATAAATGGTGTGATGATTGGAATGAATATGCTGAACCATCCGTTTAACCCAAGGTGCATCCGAATTGGGCTGAAATTCATTGGTTGCAAAATACTTATCATTATCAACATAATCTACCGAGAAGGTAGGTAAGGGTGCTCTACCTTCCTGCGCAAAAACTTGCGCTGCACATGCTGAAATTGCACTAGAATCCAGTCCACCTGATAACATCGTACCAATCGGTACATCCGAAACCAATTGGCGCTGGACAGCTTGGATAAAAAGTTCTCGTACTTTCTCCACCGTTGTCTCAAAATCATCCCTATGGCTTTGACTTGTTAGCCTCCAATAAGGCTTCTGTATCACCTGATCTCGGCAAACACGAATAAAATGTCCTGGTTTACATTCCTTAATCCCACAAAAAACACCTACACCAGGAGTACGAGCTGGCCCCATGACCAAGATCTCGGCTAGTCCTTCTTCATCTAAAATAGGTTCTACAAGTGGATGTACAAGTAAAGATTTGATCTCTGAACCAAATAGAAATGTACTATCTTTCTGAAAATAAAAGAGTGGCTTTACACCGATACGATCTCTTGCTAAAAACAACTCTTGTCTGAATTCATCCCAAATCGCAAATGCAAAAATCCCATTCAAATAATGAATACATTGATCTTTCCAGTGAATATATGCTGTGAGAATTAATTCAGTATCCGAACGTGTATCGAGTGAATAACCGAGTGTTTGTAGCTTTGCTTGTAATTCAGGCATATTATAAATTTCACCATTATAGGTAATTACATATTTTCTTCCATCCACATACTTAACCATGGGTTGAGCTCCGCCTTCTGGATCAATGATACTTAATCTTCGATGGGCGAGTGCGACATGATTTCCTAACCAAATCCCTTCCGCATCAGGACCTCGTACAGAATGCTGCTGATTCATACGTTCAACCACTTCTTTTTGCAAACGAAGGTCATACCCATAATTAACCCAACCAGCAATACCGCACATAAACTATCCCCACCTTAGGCCAATATCTACCCACTATCCTATGTCATATATATGAAAAGGTGTATCAAAAACCTCTTTTAATTGCTTGATCGAATGGAACCAATCCCGACTACCTTCGTATAAGTCTTTGCTTGGATAGAAGAAAAACGGGATAAACCAAACCAATTCGATAGCCAATTTTTATTTTTATGTTTCACATTTAAGTTCATATCTACTTCTTTAACTTGTAAATCACTTTTATCAATTTCGATATTGATATGAAGAGAACATTTCTCCACCATCATCGGTTTTACTTCCCTCATTTCCCAATATTTATCAATAAGGGGATAAAAATGATCTTCCTCATTTAATTTCATTTGGATAATATAAGTGTCATCTTGTTCTTTCTTTAACATTTTTCGGATATATGGTTTACTTTTTAATAGTAATTCTTTGGGGTGATAGTTTCTATAAATCGAAGACATACAGACTTTTGTAGCTAACCACTCACTATCATTTATTTTACCACGATAGCATGTCGAGCCTTCCATATGTTCAGCGATTTCAGATCTCGCAAACATCACAAACAATTGGTTTCCTTGTAATACAACATTAGCTTGTTGTGTTTTTTCTAGGGAATTCCCTAACTGACGTTGTTCATCAATTTCAAGTTGGATTCCCTTCATCTGTTCCATTTTACGCAATGACCTCTCAAGTATATTTTGGATACTTTTTTGCTCTTGATTTAGTGCCGATTCGGCTTCACTCGTTGTAGTCAAAATAAAATAACCTGTAGCTAATAAAAAGATACTAAAGATTCCTCCTATCCAGATTCCCTTTCTCTTCCACACTGGAATAAATGGTGGATTTGCTTTATTTAACTCCTCTTTCTGCTTAATCTGAATAGACTTCTTTATCTCTTCCTTACGTACATCTTTTTTTCTTTTCAGTACCGATTTTTCTAAATACACCATTAGCTCTTCACCAGATCGATATCGCTTGGAAGGATCTTTTTCTAAAAGTTTTAATAAAACTCGACATAGTTCATCTGGTAAATCAGGGTTAAATTCCTGTGGATCTGGAACAGGCTCAGTCACATGCTTTAGAGCAATTGCTATTTTTTCATTAGCCTGAAAAGGCAGCTGACCTGTTAACATTTCATATAGAACGATTCCAACTGAATATAAGTCTGAGGGAATTCCTACTTGTTTCCCTTGCGCTTGTTCAGGTGAGAAATATTGTACTGTCCCTATAATGCCAACCGAATTGGTTAAGTCTGAAAAAGAAGTTAGCCATTTAGAAGCCCCTAAATCCATTAACTTCCAACGACCATCCATTCCTAACATAATATTATGAGGCTTAATATCACGATGAATAATTCCAAACTGATGTGCCTTGCTTAGCCCTTTTAGTACTTTACTTATAATGGAAATTGTTTCTTTATAATGGATTTTTCCCTGTTCGTCTAGTTTTTGCCTTAATGTAGGTCCTTTCATTAATTCCAATACTATATAAGATGTCTTATCCGCACTATCTACGTTATACACTTGTATGACATGTGGATGGGAGATCTTAGCCAATGCCTTGGCTTCCTGAATAAAACGCCGAACAAACTCCTCATCTTCTTTTAAGTTGTCATACATTACTTTAATAGCTACATTCCGCCCCAGTCGTTCATCTTTCGCTTGATAAACCTTCCCCATACCTCCTTTACCAATCTGTTTGATAATCAGATATCGATCATTTAGTTTTTGGCCTTCCAAGCTGCTCACCTACTCTTCATGTTATTAAACTGTCTGATATGTCGATACATCTGAATATTTACAGGCCTATATATCAAAAAAGGGATGACTGGCTTAGGAATGATTTCATTTGTGTCGGTGATTGATATCGATCATCTGGATTTTTTCCCAACGATTTTAAAATGACTTGACAAAGTATATCAGGGATATTAGGGTTAAATTCCTTTGGATGAGGGGGTGATTCATTGATATGTTTAGAAAAAATCGTATCTACATCATTTCCTTCAAAGGGAAGATGACCTGTAACTAGTCGGAATAAAACAATGCCTAACGAATACAAATCGGACTGAAAGCTCACTTTCTCCCCCTTCGCATATTCTGGAGAACAATAGAAAGCTGCTTCTAATTCATCTTGACTTAAAGTAGGAGAAAGAGTTGAATCAATCCATAAGATTGAAAAATCAGTTAATTTATATCGTCCATCCTTATCAATTTTTAACGTTACGTACCTTTCCAGAGAAGTATCATAACCTTTATATATATCAGCTAATCCACTAGTCCCGATCCCTTTAATCGTTTGATAACGATCATTTAATTTCTTATGAAGATGGACTGCAGATTTTTTTGTTCTAAAAGTTTGAGGAGTTGCCAGAGGATACTTTCTTCCTATCTGTTGTAAGGCTTTTTTCATCTCTTCAGCGGTTTGATAACGATCTGAAGGATTTTTAGCAAGTGCTTTTAATATAACCCGATCCATTTCTTTAGGAATATATGGCTTTAATTCACTGGGATTTCACAGCCAATTTGTACTACCTCATGAATAGAAAACGCCCCTTGATTTGCTAATAGCTTTTTTAGATTGGGTCCTTCGATTAATTCCATCACAATAAAATAGTGGTCTTTCTCATAGCCAAAATCATAAACATGAATAATATTCGAATGAGAAAGCTGCGCAATCGCTTTAGCTTCCCGCTCAAAACGTTTGACAATCACTTTATCTTTGATCAAGTCACGATCTAGTATCTTAATGGCTACATAACGATCTAGTAATGTATCGTGTGCCTTATAAACTGTTGCCATCCCTCCACTTGCTATTTCATCTATAATTTGATATCGTTTAGCAAATTTCTTTCTTTTCATTTTCATCACCTTCTATCTTTCATTGAATAACGATCCATTTATGATACACTTCTTTAAACCAAGCATTCTTTATTTTTCAAGGTCTATCCTATATTTGAACCTAGTAAGGTATAGCTTATATAATAAAAAAACGATTATGTACTTTTTATTTTCTCATGGAAACATAAAAAAAAGCCACTCTTATCTCAGTTTGGAGTGACCATTATTTCTATCTATTAATAAAAGGCAGATAAATAAGACCATCTCATGATCAATAAGCAATTATACACAAGTTATCCACAAAAATAGTTACTACCTGTGGATAACTAATTCTACTTATCCACAATTTATACACAAATTGTTTATAATTTATCCACAAAATCAATTTCTCCTATTAAGCTATAAAATCAATATGATTGGATCATCTGTATATAAAATAAATTTTATATATAAGTAAAGTAGAAACGATTGAACTATCTACTTTTAAAGTGGATTATTATTACATGTGATCTCTCTGCATCCTTAATGGAATGAGCTCAAAAATAATTATTAGTTAAATTAGTCGACAATCTCTATAAGAAAAGATCTGGCATAGAATGTAGATAAAATGTCTATTCACAAGTTATCCACAATTTATACACAGAATATCAATTGCTTTGAATAGAGTTCTACTCGCCTAATTTCTCTGGCTTTTCTTACATAATCTTATCATATATAAATAAAATTATTCACAAGTTATCCACAAGCCCTATTCACATTGACTTTCCTTTTCGCAATTTCATCTTCAAAAGAACCTATCTCATTAAAAAGGTTCTTTGGCTTGCAAAATTGCATCCATCAAGCTGTTTAATGATTTGTAATCGGATCGGATCACTCAATGATGCAAGAACCGCACTTAGTCTAATCTCGCTCGGGCTCGGATGAAAGAGGGTTCGCAATATTATCACCTACCTACTATTTTTATATGGACTATATCATAACCTAATAATTCTTACTATTGTTGGAGTATCTACAAAATATGGGATAAAAAATTTCTTCAAAGGTAGTACAAAGGGCTATCCACTATGACAGCTTCTCATCGGTTTCAAAATCACGAATAATCACTTGTTTTTCAGCATAAAAAGTTTTATTCACAAGTTATTCACATTTTATGTACAGGTTGTTAATAACTTCTTTTAGATTCTAATTTCATATTGTAATATCAATATCAGTGATTCAATTTTCAGGCTAGAGAAACTCTAAGGACTATCCTCTTGGTCCATTATATCAAACGTATAGCCCCATGCCGGATAAAAGCCGCCCCATCGGGATTCATTTAATTAATCGTAAAAAAACAGCATGTAACTCCAAGTAGTATAAGGCACAAAGACTTAGCAAATTTATTTTTTATATAGAATAGATTATATTATACAATTGGGTGGAAAACTGAGGTTATAATCATAAAAAGACAGCTATAAAGTCGAAGTTTAGTATGATTATAAATACAAGAATAGACAACACAAAAAACGCACTTGACCGCTTCATAACGGTAAGTGCGTTTTTTATCCTTTGGCGGAGAGGGTGGGATTCGAACCCACGGATGCCTCACGACATCGGCGGTTTTCAAGACCGCTGCCTTAAACCACTCGACCACCTCTCCACGTTGGAAAATGAAACTACAAGAATATATTATACATGGATATAGGCTTTTGTCAAGAGATAAGTAATTTATTTTTAATAAAAAATAGATAAACTCCCCTGATTCAAACAAAATAACAAGAATGAGGGGAGTTGTTAAGATATCATCACTTGCTAATCTGTGTGATGCCGCCCATATAAGGTTGTAATGCTGTAGGAATTTGTACAGTCCCATCAGCTTGTTGATAGTTTTCCAGAATCGCTGCAATGGTTCGATCGACAGCGAGACCAGATCCATTCAAGGTATGAACAAATTCCGGCTTCGATTTGGCATCACGGCGGAAACGAATATTAGCCCGTCGCGCTTGGAAATCCTCACAGTTGCTACACGAAGAAATCTCTCGGTAAGCTCCTTGGCTTGGCAACCATACTTCTAAGTCATACGTCTTCGTTGCCGTAAAGCCAAGATCTCCTGTGCATAGTGTAATCACACGATAGGGCAATTCTAGTCGTTGTAACACTTTTTCAGCATTGGATACTAATTTTTCCAGCTCTTCATAGGATTTCTCTGGATGCGTTAACTTTACCATTTCAACTTTATGAAATTGATGTAAACGGATTACTCCACGGGTATCACGACCGGCCGAGCCAGCTTCCGAGCGAAAGCACGGGCTATAGCCTGCTACATATTTCGGTAGATCTTCATCTTTTAAAATCTCTCCACGGAAATAATTCACCAGTGGTACTTCTGTTGTCGGAATTAGATAAGATTCTTCTCCTTCCAGGCGATAGGCATCTTCTGCGAACTTAGGGAGTTGTCCTGTACCCACCATACAATCTTGTTGGACAATAAACGGGGTTACCATCTCTTCATAACCATGTTCGCTTGTATGGAGATTTAACATAAAATTGATCAAAGCCCGTTCTAAGCGAGCACCTAATCCTTGATAATAAACATAACGTGAACCAGATACTTTGGCAGCTCGCTCAAAATCTAAGATATTTAATTCCAGTCCTACTTCCCAATGAGGTTTCACTGCAAATTCAGCTTCCGCCACTTCTCCCCAATGTCGTACAACCACGTTTTCTTCCTCAGAAGCACCAATCGGAACTGTTTCATGAGGTAGATTGGGTAAGGTAAGTAAAATATCGTTCATCTTCTCTTCAAGCTGCCCAATTTCTTCATCCAATTGTTTAATCTCTTCCCCAACTTGGCGCATCTCCAAAATCTTGGCTTCAGCATCTTGTTTCGCTTTTTTCATTTGAGCTATTTCCCGGGAAACTGTATTGCGACGATTTTTTAGATCTTCTGTTTTTTGGATAAGTTCCCGTCTTTTTCGATCATAATCTACAAACGAATCAAGATCTTGGAGATCTCCTCCCCGTGTTGCTAATTTATTTTTCACGACTTCCAGTTGCTCACGTAACACTTTTGCATGAAGCATAAAAAAACCCCCTTCAAATAAAAATAGAACCTTCCTCCACAAAGGGACGGAAGGTTCCGCGGTGCCACCCTCATTGACCAGCATTCTATAACTGATCCTCTTCTTTGCGAAATAACGGTTCGCTACCGATTACGCTTCAAGCCATTCGCTTTTTCACGTATCGCTCTGAGGTGGATTCACCACTTGCTTGGAGCGATTTGCACCCACCATCGCCTCTCTGAAAACCAAAGTCAAATGGTTACTAGCCTCTTCTTCACGTTCATTTATCATTAATTTATTAAATAATGATTTATTCTTTATTATACTCTAACTCTACTAGGTTTAGCCATAGATTCTTGTACCATTTTTACAAAATATTGATGAACGCGCACATCATCTGTCAACTCGGGGTGAAATGCCGAAGCTAATAGGGGGCCTTGGCGAGCCATCACTACTTTACCATCAACTTCAGCTAGTATATCAACAGAGGGGGATACAGATGCGATATACGGTGCTCGAATAAAGACAGCAGGGAAATCTTCAGCTACCTCTTTGATTACTAAATTAGCTTCAAAACTAGCAATTTGACGACCAAAAGCATTTCGCTTTACATGGACATCCATCAATCCTAAATGCGATTCTGTTTGCCCTTCAATCTCTTTGGCTAACAGGATCATACCAGCACACGTACCAAATAGAGGCTTTCCTTGCTCATGCATTTGGTAGAGAGACTCGATTAAATCATATTTTTTGAGCAATTTCCCCATAGTAGTTGATTCTCCACCTGGTAAAATCAATCCATCTAAGTCTTCCAATTGCTCTGCTCTTTTTACTGTAATAGCTTCTACACCCAGTTTTTGGAGAAGATGTAAATGCTCCTGTACAGCCCCTTGTAAAGCCAATACACCTATTTTCATTCTTCTCCTCCTTACCAACCGCGCTCTTGCATCCGTTCATTTGGGCTGATTTGGGAGATTTCGATCCCGGTCATAGCGTTCCCTAGATTTTTCGACAGCTCTGCAATTAAGGCAAAATCTTCATAATGAGTGGTTGCTTCTACAATCGCACGTGCAAATTTCTCAGGGTTTTCCGATTTAAAAATGCCAGACCCAACAAATACACCATCTGCACCTAAATGCATCATCAATGCTGCATCAGCGGGAGTAGCGATACCACCAGCAGCAAAGTTTACTACAGGGAGCTTGCCTGTCTCATGAATTTGCAGAAGTAATTCATAAGGAGCACCTAATTCTTTGGCTTCAGTCATTAGCTCATCGCGAGACATATTTTGCACTTTACGAATCTGGCTTTGCATCGTTCGCATATGACGTACCGCTTCGACTACATTTCCAGTTCCTGGTTCCCCTTTGGTCCGAATCATCGAAGCACCTTCTCCAATCCGGCGTAAAGCCTCACCTAAATTACGTGCTCCGCAAACAAAAGGAACAGTAAACTGCGATTTATCAATATGAAACACTTCATCAGCTGGGGTTAACACTTCACTCTCATCAATATAGTCAACTCCAAGTGTTTCCAATAAGCGTGCTTCTACAAAGTGACCAATCCGCGCTTTTGCCATCACAGGAATCGATACTGCATTCATCACTTCTTCGACAATACGTGGATCTGCCATACGAGCTACACCGCCTGCAGCACGGATATCAGCTGGAACACGTTCTAACGCCATCACTGCAACTGCTCCTGCTGCTTCAGCAATTTTCGCCTGTTCTGCGTTAACAACATCCATGATAACGCCACCTTTTTGCATCTCAGCCATTCCACGTTTCACACGATCTGTACCTACTCTTTTCATGATATCCCCTCCGGTTTCCACAGTTTTGTCAGTGATGTCAAAAATGCCTTTCTATCATTACCTACTTCTAGTTCATCGACATGACTACAATTTTGTAGTATAACTAGATACGTATATGTTTTTATAAAGGTTGTTCTATGTGTTTGAGGTGTCCCTCGTCCCCGCTATTGAGGAGCACCTCATTTTTCAGTCTTAGTACAAGCTATTTTATGTTGTTCTATTCTTTATCCCCATATAGACGATAGGCAGCATGAAGTGTCGGACCACAATGTTGATTTAGTGGGAATGAATGGCGAATAGCCGCAGTAATAAATGCTTTCGCCGTATAAACAGCCTCTTTGACCGATTTCCCTTTTGCTAACTCTGCCGTAATTGCCGCTGCGTAAGTACAGCCAGCTCCATGGGTATAAGTGGTCTCGATCCGATCCGACTCAAGCAGCTCAAATGATTCCCCATCATATAGCAAATCAACCGCTTTTTCATGTTCGAGACGGCCACCACCTTTGATCAGAACGTATTTCGCACCTAAATCATAAATACGTGCTGCAGCTTCTTTCATATCATCAACGGTTTTAATCGCACCAAATTGGCTTAAATGCCCCGCTTCATATAAGTTTGGTACAGCAATCGTCGCTTTAGGTATCAATACTTCTCTTAAACTGATCAGTGTCTCTGGACTTAATACTTCTTCAGTTCCTTTACAGACCAACACAGGATCAATAACAATCCGATCTGCTTGATATTTTTCTAGGGCTTCGCCAACGAGCTCAATCAGCTCAGGAGTTCCTAGCATCCCTGTTTTTAACGCGTCTACACCTACTGCTTCAAAAATCGTTTTTAATTGGGCACGAACAGTGTCTAAATCCACAGGAAACACCTGATGATCCCAATTTTCTGGACTCATGGCTACGATAGTAGTAATGGCTGTCATCCCATATACGCCACGTTCTTGAAACGTTTTTAAGTCAGCTTGAAGTCCAGCACCACCGCTACTATCTGATCCAGCAATTGTTAATGCTTTATAAATCGCCATCGAGTTTCCCTCCTCTTTTATCAAAAATACCAGTGCTTAGTAATTCATATTGTTTATGTGCTAAATGGGATTGGATTGGGATTAGAAAAAACTAGTTGCTTTTATTGTTTTTCAGTTTGATTCTATATACACTTAAATGTAACAGTCAATAACATTATGTAACACTCAGGAGCGGATTATATGAAAATTGAGATAAATCGTAGCTCGCATGTACCCTTAGCACAACAAATTTACCAATCCTTTACAGATCGAATCTTATCTGGCTATTTTCCAAGTGGTACTCGCCTACCTTCAGTAAGACAGTTGGCTAAAACACTTCAAGTAAGTCCTGTAACAGTAATGCAAGCATTAGACTTGTTGGAAAAACAACAACTTATTGAGCGAATTCAAGGAAAAGGGATATTCGTAGCCGTTAAAAATAATGTGGAAACTGAAGAACCAGAAGAAGAGAGAGAGGATGGAAGCCTTTTTCTACAAATTCCAGACTACCTACATCGAACACAGCAAATGTACTACAATCAAGTACTAGCACAAATTAACTTTTCAAGCCCCATCGTACATCCTGATTTACTTCCGACAGAAATATTAGCTCAAAGTATTAGTCAGCTTGTCCAAAAGGAACCTGAAATCCTCGCTCAGTACGGAGAGATCCAAGGTGATATAGAACTTAGGCAAGCCTTAGCCCATTATCTCATGAATGAGGGAATCAAAGTTTCTCCTCAAGATATCCTTGTTACAAACGGTTCCCAGCAAGGCATTGATCTAGTGGCTCGCTGTTTTCTAGGGCCTGGTGACATTGTTTTTACAGAAGAACCTACGTATACCGCCGCTATTGATATTTTCCGTAGTCGTGGCGCAACAGTTATCGCTGTTCCGGTGGATCAAGAAGGTATGCGGATCGACAAGCTTACGGCTTTACTTGACACTTACACACCTAAACTTATTTATACCATGCCTACCTTTCAAAATCCTACAGGCTATGTGATGAATCAGAAGAGAAGAAGGGAGCTCATTGACCTCACGCGCCATATCAACTGTTTGATTTTAGAGGATGATCCTTGGAGTGAAATCTTTTTTGATCAGTCTCCTCCTCTTCATCTAAAGGCGATGGATCGCTATGGAAATGTGATCTATCTTAAAGGTTTAAGTAAGATTCTTTCCCCAGGTTGTAGAATTGGCTTTATGGTCGCTTCAGACATGATTCTAAATCGACTTATCGCTGCGAAAACAAATGCAGATATGGGAAATCCACTTCTTAATCAAAAAGTTATTTTACCGATCTTCCAAAGCCAGTGGATTAGACGATTATTAAAAGAGCTTCGTGAGTCTCTTAAACAGAAAAGAAACCTTACTTTACAGTTACTGAAAGAGTATGCTCCTCCTGGTATGTCTTGGCTGACTCCCAAAGGAGGGTTCAATATCTGGATTACCCTTCCTAAAGGTGCCAATACCATCGAGCTACTAAGTATGTGTAAACAAAAGAATATCAGCTTTTTACCCGGTTCAGCTTGCTTCCCCAGTGATATCGAGTGGAATCACCTCCGCCTTAGTTTCTCAAATGTGGATGAAGAAGAAATAACTTTGGGTATTAAAGAAATGTGCATGGTAATTGGAAAATATTTAAGCTCACTGGATCGACAAAAAGGGCAAACGCCTTTATTTTAGCAAACGAGCGCTTTGTTATTCCTCCTCTATGAATAACAGAGCGCTCCAAATCTAGATATTCTGGTGCTCTAATGAAATAGTGAAATATATTCCCCTCTAAAAAATAGCGGTAAATTTCGCCGTGATATCACGAAATAATTGCTTAAACCAGCTTAACTTTTCAACCTCTTCGGCTACAACTAAATCTGTTTTGTTCCCTACTTTTTTCCCAGCGTAAATCACCTCTATTTTTCCAATCACTGCCCCCTTTTTCTTAGGGGCTTCTATTTTTTTGGGTAAGCTTACTTGATACGTATATTTACTTTCTTCTCCCTTGCGAATAGGCAGAATAATATCTTTCTTGGTCACTACCGAAACCGATTCTTTCACTCCATCTTCTACTGGAACCGATGGATAGTTAGGCAGAGATTTACGACCTTTGATTAGTGTTTTTATTTGATAATTGGTAAAACCATAGTCGAGAAGTTTGGCGGTCTCTTGAAAGCTTAAATCAGCAGTAGGTGCTCCCATTACTACGGTAATCAAGCGCATTCCATTTCTCTTGGCGGTTCCAGTAAAGCAAAACATTGCTTGATCTGTATAGCCAGTTTTTATCCCATCAACTCCTTGATAATAGTTTCGAAGCCCTATAAGCATGCGGTTGGTACTATTACTTTGAAGCTCACGTGGGGTGCCTTTTCGAAATATATAACGTGGTAATGAAGTGATCTTTAGTACTTCAGGATGCTCTTTAATTAAATATCTGGCTAAAAGAGCTGAGTCATAAGCAGACATCACATGATTTCCAGAAGTTTTAGGCGGGTATTTATAGTCTGATTTTTCGAGTCCCGTTGTAGCATAAAAGTGAGTATGCTTCATCCCTATTTTTTTCGCTTTTTGGTTCATTTGAGCAACAAATCGTTCTTCACTACCCGCTACTTTTTCAGCTAGCGCAACGGTTGCATCATTTGCTGAGCGTACAGCCATCCCAATAAATAGCTCTCTTACCGTCTCTTCTTCCCCTGCCAACAAATACATCTGCGATTCATCAACCGATTCAACTCGTGAACTCATCTTCACTTTATCAGTCCATTTTAATTTTCCTGATTGAATCGCATCAAGAACAAGGAGCTCACTCATCATTTTAGTCATACTTGCTGGCGGTAAAGACTGATCTGCATTTTTCGATATGAGTACTTTTCCTGTTGTTGCGTCCATGAGAACAAAAGACTTTGCTTGCAATTGAGGAAGGAAGCTCTCTTTTTCTTCTGCCCTGATCGACGAAGGAATTACCCATATTAGGAGTAGCGAGAATAAACAACTTGTCATCCATTTCATTTTTATTCGAAGGTACATGAAGATTTTTCTCCTCGGTGATAGAATATATTCCCTTATCTTCATTCATTTTATAACAGAATAAAAGTATAGTATCATTCCAATTTTGTAATACCCCTTGTTTTTTTGGATTAAAACCTGTACACATTCATTTTTGCTTAAGATTAACCTCTATTTAACCTTTGGTTTCCTTCTACTTAACCTGAGCATTATTTAATGAATATCGAGGTGATCAACATGGCAGAAATGATTATACAGACCCTTCAGTTGACAAGAAAATATGGAGATCGCATCTCTGTTAATCGCTTAAATATGCAGGTAAAAGAAGGTGAGATCTATGGTTTTTTAGGACCCAATGGAGCAGGAAAAACAACAACCATTCGGATGTTACTGAATCTCATAAAGCCCACTTCAGGGGAAGTTCGTATTTTTAATAAAGAATTAAAACAGAATCGCTTAGAAATTCTACGACAAATTGGCTCTTTAGTTGAATCACCATCTTATTATGGACATCTTACTGGCTATGAAAATTTAGAGGTTATTCGTCGATTATTAGAAGCTCCTGTTAATCGTATCCATCAAGTACTCGATATTGTTCGCTTAACTGAATCAGCTAATCGCTTGGTAAAAGAATATTCCTTGGGAATGAAACAAAGATTGGGAATCGCCGCTGCATTGCTAGGAATGCCCAAATTACTGATTCTCGACGAACCCACTAATGGTTTAGATCCAGCAGGTATCCAAGAGATACGTGAGCTTATCAAAAACCTACCTAAGGAATATGGTATGACTATCCTTGTCTCTAGCCATCTATTAAGCGAAATTGATCAAATGGCTACACAAGTAGGAATCATCCATAAAGGAAAGATGATTTTCCAAAATTCGATCGAAACTCTACGAGAGCAAAGTGGTGCTCGACTTAAAATCGTCATCGATTCTCCTCAGTATGCTGTTCAGTTCCTTCATAAACAAGGGATTTCAGCGAAAGTGGAAGACGAAGCGATTTGGCTTCCACAAACTAATCACGATCAGGCGGCAGATATTAATATCTCTCTAATACAAGCAGGATTTCGTGTATCGCGGTTAGAAGAAGTGAAACTTTCTTTGGAGGATATCTTCCTAGAGCTAACTGGGAAGGGGGAAAGCTTATGATTGGAAAACTATTAACTTCAGATCAACTGAAAATGAAACGAACTTCCTTATGGCTGGTGACGATACTCGTTCCCTTTGTCACTGTCTTACTGAAGCTAGCAGAATCGCTTATCCGTTACGATTACTATGTAAAAGAAGTGAATAAAACGGGAGACTGGTGGACCACCCATCTTAATATCTTAATCGGAATTATGGTATTCGCTGTTCCTGTTGGGATTACCATTACATGCTCCGTAATCGCCAATACCGAACATCAGTCAAAAGGGTGGAAACATACGCTAGCCCTTCCTTTGTCACGCACAGGAGTTTATGTTAGTAAATTTACTTGGGCAGTGATCTGTTCGTTGATTTCAGCATTACTTCTAACCGTTGGACTCGCTCTATTTGGACTCTGTTTGGGTGCAAAAGACCCGATTCCTTGGATCATCCTTTTCAAAAATAGTTTTGGTCCTTATATTTCCTCCCTACCGATTATAGCCTTTCAACTATGGTTATCGATGGTCATCCGTAACCAAGCTTTCTCCATTACGATCGGTACCGTATCAGCTATGGTAGGACTATTCCTAAACTTCGGTGATTTTACGCGCTGGCTGCCTTGGGCTTATCCACTCCAATCCTTCGCTTTTATCATGTCGGAAAAGGGGATGGTTCCCAATCCAGATTTACTTCTGATGAATCTACTTGGTTTAGGAATTGGGATTGTTCTGTTATTCATTGGGGCCAAAGACTTTGCGCGTCGTGACATTTATTAAAGGGAGGGTTTGGTTATGATAAAACTATTTGCAGTCGAATGGATCAAAATCCGTCGTTTAAAAATATGGATTTTGATGCTAATCGGTCCCCTACTTGGTATCTTATTTGGTATAAGCAATTATTTTGGCAATTATGAGGTTTTTATGGGCCCAGGTGATAATGGTTGGATTGAAGCATGGACGCAGTTACAAATTTTTTATGGCCCTTTAATCTTGCCTATCTTAACAGGAATCTACTCTGCACTCATTTGTCGTAGTGAACATATCGGTGGAGGGTGGAAGCAGTTGCTTGCTCTACCTATAAAACGATCTCAGGTTTATTTGAGCAAACTAACACTCGTTTTCGTCTTACTCGCTTTTACCCAGCTGCTTATGGTCGTGCTTTATATCCCAGCCGGTTTAATCACAGGAATTCCTGGGGAACTTCCCTGGTTGGATTTACTCAAGTTCGCCATGTTGGGTTGCATAGCCTCTCTACCTCTTGCCACCATTCAGATGATCGTTTCCACTCATTGGCGTAGTTTTGGTGTTCCGCTCGCGATCAATATTGGGTTCGCGATCCCTGCCTTTATTTTATCTTACACGAAGTACGGACAGTATTATCCTTGGGCATTACCCAATCTAGCCATGTCTCCAGCTGACGAAGCGCCCATTCAATCTTATCCCGTTTTCTATGGTATCGTTATTTCTGTATTTATCATCGCTCTTTTCATCGGACTTCGTGTTTTTACCAAAAAAGATATGCATTCATAAATCAAAGCACCTGTCAATCAGCAGGTGCTTTTGTATTCTCATAAGGAAAGTTCATCGTAATTTTTGTTCCGTGACTCGGTTGACTAACCAAATCCATCTTACCTTGGTGAGCTTGGATTAACTGATAGGCAATGGCCATTCCCAGACCAGTCCCACTATAATTTCTGCCACTATCTGTTCCTCGATAATAACGATCAAACAAACGGGATTGCGTCTCCTCATCCATTCCTTTCCCATGATCACGGATCACTACTTGATAGGATTGCTTCTTCTCTTGCACCATCACTTCAATCAGTGTTCCTGGTGGATTATGAATCACCGCATTGCCAATTAAGTTGTCCATCGCTCGTTTAAACCATTTCGGATCGACATCGGCATATAACTCTTCCGGACTGGAAGAAAACCGGAATTCATACTTTTCAGCCCTTGGAGAATTGGCCATATCTAGTACGGATTCTTGTACTAAATTAGCAATATCCACTCGCTGCTTATGTAAAGGAAGAGCATGATTTTTTAAACGAAATGTTAAATTGAAATCTTGAATTAAATCTTCCATATACCTGATCCGTTCTTGTAAAATGTCTGTTATTTCACTCACCTCGTGTTCACTTAACGGGTAATGTTTGGAACTCAACACATCCACATATCCCTTAATTGTTGATAATGGTGTTTTTAGATCATGAGAAACCCCAGTCATCCACTCTTCTCGGGTTTTCTCTAATTGTTTTCGGTCTTCTTCATTCTGTTTTAAAGTACGAGTCAATTTGTGCAGTGCTTCGATCACTTCTCTATAAATTCGATAAGAACGTTTCATAATGCCAAATCGATTTTGACTAATCGGTCTCCCTCGACGATCGAGCGGCTCATCATACGAGCCAGCGGAAAGTGTTTGTAGCCAAGTTAAAATTGATAAAAGCGGACTCCCCAGAAATTTCCCGATGAGAAAAGCTAGAATCAGAGTAATGACAAGCCAACCAGCAAACATCGAACTTGCAAATTGAGCTTGTACATTCATCGGGACCGTTTCTTTATTCGCGTGATGTCGATCTTTTCCTAAGATCCAAGTTAAGTTTCTCCCATTTATCTTTCCATACCAAGTCGAGATCAGAAAGCCTGTCCGTTCAGGAAATTGGTAATAAGAAACTAATTGCCCTGGGATATAATGTTGAGGAAGATGATCAGGCCGTCGATACTGATAAATTTCATTGCCATTCTCATCTAATACTTGGAGCCAACCTTTATGTCGCTGGATAAAATGGAGGACTTCTGGTTTGATCGATACTTGCTCATCTTTCCATACTGTACTTTCTGCAATCTTTTCCAAGTAGTCTTGGGTTAAAAGATTTTCGGGATAATTTCGCTTCAAAACATATTCATAAATCCATGGTGGACCAATCATTCCCCATAGAAACAGTGACACAAATAGGAGTAACAATATAAGTAAAAAATAAAAGGTAAATCGCCGCTTCATTGCATCATATTTCCCTTCTACTTGGGTAAAACCATTTTGTACCCTAAACCTCTTACGGTCACGAGATATTCAGGATGACTAGGATCTCGTTCGATCTTTTCTCGAAGTCTCCTGATATGAACTTTGACAGTATTATGCCCCCCATAATACTCCATTTCTTCCCATACCTGACGGTACAGTTGTTTCCAGCTGAAAATTCGATTTGGATGTTTACACATATAGACAAGCAACTGAAATTCTTTGGCTGGGCACTCGATCTGTTCACCTTCCACCCATAGTTGTCCATACGCTTCATTTACTCGAAAGCGACCAAAGTCGAATGTGACACTTTCAATCTGTGGCTGTTCGAACATATATTGCTCCCGGCGTAATTGAGCTCGAATTCTTGCGACCACTTCCAAAGGATTAAATGGTTTAGTAATATAATCATCTCCACCAAATTGAAATCCGGCTAAAATATCTAAGTCGGTAGTTTTTGCTGTCAAAAATAAAATAGGTACACGTGTCCACTGACGCAATTCTTTACATAGAGATAGTCCATCCGTATCAGGTAGCATGATATCGAGTATGATCAAATGAGGCATCCAACTTTGGCATAATTGGCTAGCTTCTCGGCCACTTTTGGCTGTCTTGATCTGGTTAAATTGCTCTTTTTTCAAAACAAATTCCAGCAAGTTTAAAATATGTTGATCATCATCAACAAGTAAAATCTTACTGTCTTCTATCAGCATCATACCTGCTCCTTTGCTTTCCAATTCTATCCAATGAAAAAAACCTAACTCTTGTACATCATCACCAAGAGATAGGTTCTATAACTATTTATTATATAAATTAAGGTTGTAGTATTAATCAACCACTCATCGTTTTTGAACTCCCACTCAATCAATCATAAGTCGTTCCTACACAAAAACGATTCGCTACTTCGTCTAGGAATGAATTTGGTTTTGACTCGAATGATACCATATATCCTATATACTCTTCGCTTTTTATACGATTTAACGTAATCTACTTATTTGTTTTAGTTGAAGACTGTGTACTATTTATCTATTTATCTATTGATCGTAATAGCTTTACCATTCGTTTTTATATGAATTAGCTAAACCAGCCTGAGATAGTATCACCGATCTCACGGAAGAATAAGCGAATGGAGCTTGCCTCTTCTACATCGGTTTGAGCAACTAACTTAAATGGTTCTAATCCTTTTACTTCCTGACCATTGTACAAGACTTTGATCTTTCCTAAAGTCTGACCTTTTTTGATCGGAGCTTGGACATGGTCTTTGGTAACTTGGAAGGTATATTTACTTTCTTCCCCTTTATGTATAGGAAATTGGAGATCCTTTTCTAAGACCATGGGGACTGTGCGCTCTACACCATTAGGGATTGTTAAATTTTCTGATTTAGCGATCGATTCGCCTGCTTTTTTCAGCGGTTTTACTTGGTAGTTATCAAAAGCGTATGTTAATAGTTTTTTGGTTGCTTTAAATCGACCACTCTTTGATGATTTCATCACTACTGTGATTAAGCGCATATTCCCTTTTTTAGCCGTTCCCACAAAACAAGCTCCTGCTTCATCTGTAAATCCTGTTTTGAGTCCATCCACTTCATCTACATAGTATTTATTTTTTGGCGATAGCATATCATTCGTGTTTTCTAATTTTTGCTTTGTTTCCCCTACATGGATGGTTACTTTGGCTTGCTTGGTGATATCTAATATTTCGCCATGTTGTTTCATTAATTCGCGAGCTAAAATAGCTGTATCGTGTGCAGACATTCGATTATCCACACCGTTTTTAGGGGCAAATTCTTTATAAGAAGCCTTATCTAAACCACTCGCAGTGAAAAATTTCGTTTGATGCATCTTCAACTGTTTCGCCTTTTGATTCATCATATCGGCAAATTGATCTTCGGTTTGTCCTATGTGTTCTGCCAAGGCTACAGCAGCAGAATTGGAAGATTTAACCATCATTGCTGTAACTAAGTCACGAACCGTTTCCTGAGTTCCTGTCTTAAATGGAACCGGTTCTCCTGTGAGTGCTCCCGGTCGTTTGCCAATCTTCACTTGGTCTTCCCATTTCAGCTTTCCAGCCTTTATTTCGTCCAAAACAAGAAAAGCTGTCATCAATTTCGTCATACTGGCAGGTGGACGTTTTGTTTCTGATTTTTCCTCAGCCAAAATGGTTCCTGTTTCATAATCCATCATAAAATAAGCTTTGGCTTCGAGGTTTGAAAGAGATGAGTTTGTTTGAGCAAAACCTTGGACAGGCATACCCAAAGTCAAAGCCACAAACAGTAGAATTCCTAAACCAAATCCCCATCGATGCTTCATCAGTAACTCCTCCCTTCCATCCAAAATCAATCCGTTCTTTACCGACTCATTCAAGTTTACAATATCCGCTAACAAAAGAAAAGAAGAAGCAGGAGGAGTTTCCTACTTCTTCACATTTATCCTTAATTATCTTCTGAGTCATTTTGATTATAATAACTCATTGATTTTATATTTTAGCCATGATAATTGGGGGCTTCTTTCGTAATTTGGATATCATGTGGATGACTTTCACGTAAGGAAGCATTCGTAATACGAATAAAGCGCGTGTTTTCTTTGAGCTCCTCAATCGTTTTTACACCACAATAACCCATACCCGCTCTGATCCCGCCAATCAATTGGTAAACCGTATCTGCCAGAGGCCCCTTATAAGGAACGCGCCCTTCAATCCCCTCTGGAACTAACTTTTGCTGATTTTCTTGGAAGTAACGATCCGTACTACCTTGCTGCATGGCTCCCATCGAACCCATTCCCCGATATACTTTAAAACGGCGACCTTGGAAAATCTCTTGTTCTCCAGGTGCTTCTTCAGTTCCAGCCAGCAAGCTACCTAACATCACAGCATCCGCTCCCGCTGCAAGAGCTTTAACAATATCACCTGAATATCGGATTCCCCCATCCGCAATGATAGGAACCCCATATTTTTTAGCTACAGTAGCACAGTCATAAATAGCAGTAATTTGAGGAACTCCAATCCCTGCTACAACCCTTGTCGTACAGATTGAACCAGGTCCCATTCCCACTTTCACGACATTGGCTCCCGCTTCGATTAAATCTTTTGTTGCTTCACCGGTCGCTACATTTCCAGCAACAATCACTAAATCAGGGTATTGTTTACGAATCACAGAGACGGTTTCTGATACATTTTTATGGTGACCATGAGCAGTATCGACAACAATAAGGTCTACTTCCGCTTCCACGAGTGCTGCTACACGACGCATCGTATCTTTGGCCACACCAACAGCAGCCCCAACGAGTAGACGTCCTTGTTCATCTTTAGCGGCACTTGGGAACTGCTCTGCTTTCTCAATATCTTTAATGGTAATCAAGCCTTTTAATACACCTTGTTCATCAATAAGCGGTAACTTTTCAATTTTATAACGTTGTAATATGATCTCAGCTTCTTCTAAAGTTGTTCCGACAGGTGCTGTAACCAAATTCTCTTTGGTCATAACCTCAGCGATCTTGGTTGAATAGTCACGAATAAAGCGTAGGTCACGATTAGTAATAATACCGACTAATCGAATGTTTTCATCAACGATAGGAACTCCGGAAATACGATACTTAGCCATTAACTCTTCAGCATCATGCACTTTATTCTCTGGATGCAAATAAAAAGGATTGGTAATCACTCCACTTTCAGAACGCTTTACACGATCTACTTCTTCAGCCTGCTCTTCCACTTTCATATTTTTGTGGATAATACCAATCCCTCCTTGACGTGCGAGGGCGATGGCCAAGGAAGATTCAGTCACCGTATCCATTCCAGCACTAATCAAAGGGATATTTAAACGAACTGAGTTTGCTAAACGTGTACCTAAGTTAGCATCTTTAGGTAAAATTTCCGACTTAGCTGGAATTAATAATACATCATCAAAAGTTAATCCTTCTTTTGTAAACTTTTGTTCCCACATCATTTCCTGCTCCCCTTTATTGATGTCCAAGATTTTTTGCTAGTGTAGCAAAGCTACGATGTACAGTCAATGAAGAATAAATAGATTAGAATCATCTGAAAAAGGATGTGTATAGACTGTGGATAACCTGTGGATAATTGTGGATAACTTTTTGGAAAGATGATAAAAAGCGAACATTACCATTATCATCGGCAATGTTCGCTAAAATCATCCCTCATGATTTATTCTTTTTCTTCTTCAACTTCTTCATCTGTAATTTGTACGCGAGCGACGGTCGCTACTTCTTCATTTCCATCTACCGCAATCAGTTTGACACCTTGAGCATACCGTCCCATGACTGAAATATCGGCTACGTTAATCCGGATGACTGTTCCAGATTGGGTAATGATCATCAGGTCTTCTTCAGCTGAAACTACTTTATGACCGATTACTTGCCCTTTTTTCTCAGTAATGCTTAATGTTTTGATCCCTTTTCCACCCCGTGATTGTACACGATACTCCGAAAGTGGCGTTCTTTTTCCATAACCTTTTTTGGTTACGATTAATACATCTCTTCCTGGAATCGCAATATCCATATCAATCACATAATCTTCATCCGTGAGGGTGATTCCTTTCACTCCTGTCGCAGATCGTCCCATCTCTCTTACATCTGCTTCATGGAAGCGAATCGACATTCCTGTACTTGTTCCAATAATGATTTCTTGATCTCCATCTGTCATACGAACGCTAACCAATTCATCTTCTTCGCGTAAGTTAATCGCAAATAGTCCGTTACGACGGATATTTTCAAATTCCGATAATGCTGTTTTCTTCACAATCCCATGCATGGTACAGAAGATCAGATAGTTTTCATCATTAAATTCTTTGACAGGAATAATGGCATGAATATATTCACCTTGATCAATTTGAATCAAATTAATAATAGGGGTGCCCCGAGCCGTTCTACCTAATTCTGGCACCTCATAGGCTTTTAATCGATAAACTTTCCCTTTATTTGAGAAGAATAGCAAGTAGTTATGTGAATGGGTAACGAAGAGATTTTGCACAAAATCATCATCTTTAGTCCCCATTCCGGTAACACCTTTGCCACCTCTTTTTTGAGCACGATAGTTAGACAGAGGCATCCGTTTAATATAGCCTCGGTGACTCATAATAATCGCGACTTCTTCCTCCGGAATTAGGTCTTCATCTTCAATGCTTTCTACGTCGATCTTAATACGTGTACGGCGCTCATCTCCGTATTTCTCTTTGATCTCGATAATTTCTTGCTTCACAACCCCACGGATTTTTGCTTCGTCTGCTAATATCGCTTTTAACTCAGCAATCGTCTGTTGGAGCTCGGCATATTCTTTCTCGATCTTGTCACGTTCTAAGCCAGTTAGGCGTTGCAGACGCATATCAAGGATGGCTTGGGCTTGTTTTTCACTTAAACCAAAATGTTCCATCAAAGCTGTACGGGCTGTTGATGTATCCTTCGATGAACGGATTAGGTTAATTACTTCATCGATATGATCAAGGGCAATCCTTAAGCCCTCTAAAATATGAGCACGTTCTTCTGCTCTATTTAGGTCAAATTGAGTCCGGCGGCGAATGACTTCTACTTGGTGCTCAAGGTAATGATACAAAGCCTGTTTTATATTAAGCACTTGAGGTTTTCCGTTGACCAAAGCTAACATATTAATCCCAAAGCCTGTTTGCAACTGGGTGTGTTTGTACAAGTTATTTAAGATGATACGTGGATTGACATCACGACGCAATTCGATGACCACACGCATTCCATTTCGGTCAGACTCATCACGTAGGTCAGTGATTCCATCCACTTTCTTATCCCGTGCCAATTCTGCAATCTTTTCAACTAACTTGGCCTTATTCACTTGATACGGAAGTTCTTCTACCACAATACGCATCTTACCATTACCCGCTTCTTCAATTCGGGTTTTGGCACGAATCTGAATACTACCTCTTCCAGTTCGGAATGCTTTACGGATGCCATCTAAACCAAGAATGATTCCCCCTGTTGGGAAGTCAGGGCCTTTGATTAATTTCATTAATTCATCGATAGTCGCTTCAGGATGATCAATCAAATACAGAATTCCATTAATGACTTCATTGAGATTATGTGGTGGGATATTGGTAGCCATTCCTACTGCAATTCCAGCAGACCCATTTACAAGTAAATTAGGAAAGCGTGCAGGAAGGAACTGTGGTTCTTGTTTTTGCCCATCATAGTTAGGCATAAAGTCGATCGTATCTTTGTGAATATCCCGAAGAAGCTCTAACGTGATTGAAGCCATGCGCGCCTCTGTATAACGCATGGCTGCCGGGGCATCCCCGTCCACCGATCCAAAATTCCCATGACCATCAATTAACATGTAACGGAATGAAAAATCTTGAGCCATTCTTACCATGGCATCATATACGGCAGTGTCACTATGAGGATGGTACTGCGCTAGTACGTTCCCGACTACGTGTGCGGATTTTTTATAAGGCTTATCAGGTGTCATTCCCTGTTCATGTAGGGAATATAATATACGGCGGTGAACCGGTTTTAGCCCGTCACGGACATCAGGTAAAGCCCGGCTCACTATTACACTCATCGCATAATCCAAAAAGGAAGTCTTCATCTCTTCGCTAATATTGACTGATTGAATACGTTCTGATTCTGCCAAATCATTCAACTCCCCATTCATTTACCAACCAAGACCATGGTTCTAAACAAGTATTACACATCCAAGTTAGCTTGATTGGCAAACTCTTGAATAAAGTCACGGCGTGGTTCAACTCGATCTCCCATCAGCATTTCGAACACCTGATCCGCATCGATTGCGTCTTCCAAGGACACTTTAAGTAAAGTGCGACTTTCCGGATCCATGGTTGTTTCCCAAAGCTGATTAGCATTCATTTCTCCCAAACCTTTGTATCTTTGAATATCAATTTTTCCTTTTCCGCTTTGCTCCATCTCTCGCAAAAGTTCTTCTTTTGCTCTGTCATTGTAAGCATAACGAATGGTTTTTCCTTGTTGTAGTTTATAAAGCGGAGGCTGGGCGATATAGACATAACCATCTTCGATAAGTGGGCGCATATAACGATAGAAAAACGTCAGCAATAGCGTACGAATATGTGCACCATCCACATCAGCATCGGTCATGATAATAATTTTGTGATAGCGAGCTTTTTCTAGATTAAAATCTTCACCAATGCCTGTTCCTAAGGCTGTGATAATCGTACGAATTTCGTCATTAGACAATGCTTTATCCAAACGTGCCTTTTCCACATTTAGAATTTTCCCTTTAAGTGGTAATATCGCTTGGAACATTCTGTCACGCCCTTGTTTTGCGGTACCTCCTGCCGAATCTCCCTCAACGATAAATAATTCACTAATTTCCGCATTACGAGAGGTGCAATCAGCCAATTTTCCTGGTAAGGAGCTTACTTCAAGCGCATTTTTTCTCCGTGTTAGTTCACGTGCCTTACGTGCTGCTTCTCTAGCTCGAGCAGCCATTACTGATTTTCCAATGACTTTTTTTGCGATCGCCGGATTTTCTTCTAGAAAAGTTTGTAATCCTTCTGAGAACAATTGTTCTGTCGCTGTACGTGCTTCGCTATTACCTAGTTTGGTTTTGGTTTGCCCCTCAAATTGTGGATTCGGAATCTTTACGCTGATAATAGCCGTTAACCCTTCACGAACATCATCTCCGGTTAGATTGCTATCACTTTCTTTTAACAAGTTGTTACGACGAGCATAATCATTGATTACACGTGTCAATGCTGACTTAAATCCCGACTCATGAGTTCCCCCTTCATGGGTATGAATGTTGTTGGCGTAAGAGTAAATATGGGATGAATAGGAATTATTATATTGCATAGCAATTTCCACATAGATTTGCTCTTTAACCCCTTCGATCGAAATAGGAGGCTCATGTAGCACTTCTCGTTTACTGTTTAAATGTTCAACAAAAGAACGAATACCACCATCAAATTGAAAAACCTCCGAACGAGGTTTTTCATCACGATGATCCTCTAAAATAATCTTTACACCGCGGTTTAAAAAAGCTAATTCTCTGATCCGATTTTGCAGGATACCATAGTCATAGACTGTTGTTTCTGTAAAGATTTCTGGATCTGGTTTAAAAGTAGTTTTTGTTCCTGTTTCGTCTGAATATCCGATCACTTCAAGGTCAGTTTCTGGAACTCCACGACGATACCGTTGACGATGAATCTTTCCTTCACGTTTTACTTCAACCTCTACCCATTCTGATAAAGCATTGACTACAGATACACCTACACCGTGTAGACCACCAGAAAACTTGTACCCCTCATTATCGAATTTTCCACCTGCATGTAGGACAGTCATAACAACTTCAACAGCCGGTCGTCCCATTTTTGGATGGATTCCTACAGGAATCCCGCTTCCATTATCTGTTACTGTAATACTATTATCAGGGTTAATAATTACTGAAATTGTATCACAACGTCCAGCTAAAGCCTCATCAATGCTATTATCCACAACTTCCCAAACTAAATGATGAAGCCCTCGGCTCGATGTAGAACCGATATACATCCCTGGTCTTTTTCTTACAGCCTCTAAACCTTCAAGCACCTGAATCTGTGTTTCATCATAGTTGGTTTTTTGTACGGTCAACCTCAGTCACCTGCTCTCTTAATCCATTTCAAAATCCAGTTCTTGTAGAGATCATAATTTCTGATGATTTTGGCTCTGCTCTGCTCTTTTCATCAGAGTCAGCGAGGAAATCGGAGAGCCATACACTTTTTGCTTGGTTATGACAAATGATTTAATTTCGTCCGCTGAAATTTGTTCAACTTGCCCTTCTTTTTTGGCAAGCTCGATAAATGAACAAGATGGATCCGAAGCTTTATTGGTATTTACATCAATAATTGCAACCACCTCGCTAATGCGAATCATACGATTTCCACCTAGGTGAATAAACACCTTCTCACCCCAGTTCGGTTATAATACCTTGCCTTACTTGATAAATTCGTGCTTGCTTGAGTAGAGCTGGGTCAATTCCTTCAAGATTGGTTGTTGTTACAAATGTTTGTACCCGACCACGAATAGCAGTCAATAAATGTGTCTTGCGTGAATCATCTAACTCAGATAAGACATCATCTAATAAAAGAGTGGGATAAACACCCATTTCTTGATAGATTAACTCAATCTCTGCTAGTTTTAACGACAAAGCAGCCGTACGCTGTTGGCCTTGGGACCCAAACGCATGTAAATTAAGCTGATTCGCCTTTAAGCTAAAGTCATCTCGTTGTGGTCCTACTAAAGTACTGCCCCGTTGAATTTCTTTTCCTCTTATTTTTGATAATTCCTGCGCAAATGTTTCTTGTAACTCTGTCTGGGTCATTTCCCCATGAATTTGGATAGATGGAACATATTCTATCATAAGTTCCTCTTGATTTTGAGTTATGGTCTCGTGAATTTTCCTCGCCCATTTGGTTAATAAAGCTAAAAAGCGAAACCGCTTCTCCCAAATCGGAACAGCTAAGGAAATAAATTGCTCATCTAGCACATCGAGTAAAGCAGATTGAATTTGCCGACTCTTTCCTAGCTCTTTTAAAAGATGGTTTCGTTGTGTGATCAATTTCGTTAGCTGTGTTAAATGGTGGACATACGTTCGGTTTACCTGCCCAATTTCCATATCCAGAAAACGCCGACGTACTTGTGGACTTCCTTTGACTAAGGCTAAATCCTCTGGTGCAAACAATACAGTGGGGAGAGAGCCGATATACTGGCTTAGTCGAGGCTGCTCAATACCATTACGAATCACTTTTTTCCCTTTTTCAAATAACTGCACTTCCAAACGTTCATTTTGGTTATTTTTTTTTACTTTTGCTTTTAAGTTTGCTCGTGTCTTACCAAATTGAATTAAATCCCGTGATGAGCGAGATCGATGGGATTTACCAAGAGCCAGTACATAAAGGGATTCGAGAATATTTGTTTTTCCTTGGGCATTGGGACCAACAAACAGATGGAGTTCTTCGGGGCACTGAAGTTCAAGAGCAGTGATGTTACGATACTGACGTAGCTCTAAATGCTGCACACGCAAGTAAGTGCCCTCCTACACCTGGATAATATGCATTTTTCCGTGACCTGCAATATCCACAATATCTTGTGGATAAATCTTTCTACCCCGTCTTAGCTCATGCTCACCATTCACTTTTACTTCAGTCATATCGAGAAAAATCCTTGCTTGTCCCCCACTATCGATCAAATCTATTTTTTTTAATAACTGGCCCAGTGTAATATACGGACCATCTATTTTTACTTTTTTCATTTTCGACTTCCTTCCTCGGTTTAGCGGGTCCGGATAGGCACGATTAAGTGAAGGGAATCGTCTCGATCTGCTGGTTGGATGATAAATGGCGTCATCACACCTGTAAATTGAATGCGAAGTGATTCACTGTCAATCGATCGTAAGGCTTCAATCATGTACCGAGCGTTAAATGAAATACTTAGATCCGGACCCGTTACTTTAGCTACCACTTCTTCTGTAACACTTCCAATATCTTGCGCAGTAGATGTAACTTGAACCTTCCCGTCATTTATAGTCCATTTTATCACATTATCTCGACCTTCTCTGGTAATAAGTGAAGCTCTCTCAACAGATTGTAACAATTCTTTAGTCGATGTGACTAAGTTGGTTTCTCCATTTTTCGGGATTACACGATTGGTATCTGGATAAACTCCTTCAAGTAAACGGGAGTAAAACTCAAGATGATTATTTTTGATCAAAATTTGATTGTCTGCCACAATCATATCAACATAACCTGAACTATCAGCTAAAGTTTTGGCCAATTCATTCATGCTCTTTCCAGGGATAACAACATTTCTTAAAACCAAGTCTTCTGAGCCTTCCACTTCAACTTGACGACGAGATAAACGGTGACTATCTGTTGCTACACAAGTAAGTACACCTGAGTCCAATTGCCATTGTACACCAGTAAGGATTCCTCGGGCTTCATTGGTAGCTACAGCAAATACGGTCTGTCGAATGATTGATTTTAAAAGATCAGCAGGCATGGTAAAAACTTGTTCACGTGGAAGCTTAGGAAGTCTTGGATATTCTTCAGGATTGAGCCCATTTAGTTGAAATTCTGCTTGTTCAGAACGGATAATTGTCTGAAAGCGATCATTTACCATCCATTCCACTTTATCACCAGGTAACTTACGTACAATATCGCCGAAAATCTTCCCTGGTAAAACAATATCCCCTGTTTTTTCTACAGTTACTTGTTCTTTATCCTCTACTTTTCTGGGTACGCGCACAGAGATGGTAATGTCTGAATTACTTCCTGTTAAGGTAAGACCTTCTTCATCTACAGATACTTTAATTCCCGTTAAGATGGGTATGGTTGTTTTACTAGATACAGCTTTTGATACTTGTGAAACAGCTTCAACAAGCGCTGATTTAGCAATTGTAAGTTTCATTTGGATAGATGCGGAATGAATAGTAGACAGTTCCATGAAAATCCTCCTTAAGCTAAATCTATCCCCAATTTTTTGTGGATAAGTGAAGCGATAAAAAAACAAATGAAAAAGTGAAAAATGAGTGCTCTTTTTTATTTATATTTAATAATAATAATAGTAATAGTAGTAGTAGGGGCTGTGGATATTGTGGATAAGTGGGTCTATCCCAGATATACCATATGAATTGGCTGTGTAAAACATGTGTATAAGTGAGTACAAGTTATCCACAGTTTACACAATCCCCTGTTTATAAACCACGAGTAATTCTCTTTTTCAATTCTTTCATTACATGTTGCAATTGTGGATCATTTTTCAACATGCGACTAATTTTTTCATGAGCATGAATAACAGTTGTATGATCACGCCCTCCGAAGTCCTCTCCTATTTTTGGAAGGGAGTAATCAGTTAGTTCGCGACATAAATACATGGCGATTTGTCTAGGGAATGCAACTGTTTTGGTTCTCTTTTTACTTTTTAAATCCTCAACACGCAATCGATAGTAATTACATACTTCTTGCTGGATATGCTGAATACCTACTACACGAGGAGCAGAATTAGAGATAATATCTTTTAAAGCTTCTTTGGCTAATTCGGTGCTGATGGACTGGTTCATCAGAGCTGAATAAGCAACCACTCGGATTAGAGCCCCTTCAAGCTCACGAATATTGGTATCTACATGATTTGCTACATATGCTAAGACTTCACTAGGGACATCTAGATTATCAGCAATCGCCTTTTTTCGTAAAATAGCAATCCGTGTTTCTAAATCTGGGGGTTGGACATCTGTGATCAATCCCCATTCAAATCGAGAACGCAGTCGATCTTCCAAGTTATCAATTTCTTTGGGTGGGCGGTCGCTTGAGATAATAATTTGTTTGTTTTCCTCATGTAATGCGTTAAAAGTGTGGAAAAATTCCTCTTGTGTTTGTTCTTTTCCAGCTAAGAATTGAATATCATCAATTAGCAAGACATCCACCGATCGATATTTGTTACGAAAGTGATCTGCTTTATTGTCTCGAATTGCGTTGATAAATTCATTAGTAAATTTTTCAGAAGACAAATAAACAACTCGGCTAGATAACGAGTGATCTTGTACATAGTGACCGATCGCATGCATCAGATGGGTTTTGCCAAGCCCAACACCACCATAGATAAATAGTGGATTATATGCTTTAGCAGGTGCTTCTGCGACAGCTAATGATGCAGCATGAGCAAAGCGATTTCCAGAACCAATGACAAAGGTATCGAAGGTATAACGCGGATTTAACTGAGATTGTGGGGGAGCTATTTCAACTACTTCGGCTTCAGCGGTTTTTTTATTAGCGTTTTCTGGTATGACAAACTTGATTTTGATGTTTGTCCCCGTCATTGCTTGTAGTGTGGAACGAATCATATTGGCATAGCGAGATTCTAGCCAATCGCGGGAAAATTCATTGGGTGTTGTAACAGTTAACGTGTTGTTCTGGAAGTCGGTGGCTTCGGTAGCTTTGAACCAAGTCTCAAAACTAGGCTTGCTAACTTGCTCTTGCAATACCTTCAGTGTCTTGGCCCATAGCTCTTGAACATGTTCCACCCATTCTCCTCCTTTCTCAGCTAGATGATATAAATAATTTATCCACAAGGTTTAATGATGATAATAAAGAGTAAAAATGACTTATTCACATCATCCACACCTTGTCTAAAATATTTTCCACAGGGATGTGAATAAATAATCAAACACTTATCCACAGTTGTGGATAAGTGTTTGTGAACAAGTGAGTTATCCACTGATAAAGCAACAATAGAATATCAAATTATCCCAGTATTTACAATGAGAAATGGAAAGTTATCCACAATCCACAAGGATGTGGATTTTTTTTATCCACACCCCTGAATACTGTGGATAACCAGTGGATAATCTTTGGATAAGATGTGTAAAAAGTTTCCGATGCGCAAAAATTATCCACATGTGGATGGGGATAATTACGATAAGTTATCCACATAAGGAGATGGGGAATCCTCAGGTTATAAACATGTGGATAACTTTAGTCTCTTTATTTTAAGTTGAAGTGCCCCTCTTAATCCGCCACGTACCATTTTTCTAGATTTGTGATTTCCTTTCTGTTGTGTAAAAATCAAACCTTTCGTTTAACCAGAAAAGGAAAATTGGATGTATCAACAGAAAGTACACGTTTTGTATATGTTTATGAAAAGGTTAATTACATAAAGGATTTTCGAAAGCAGGTTGAAAATTTATCCACATGCTTATCCCTTAGAGCATAAGGGTTTCTTGACATTTTTACTTTAAACTCGGTATAATGTTATAGATTGTCGTCGGGTATTGATGAACGCATGATATAGAAGGGAGGTTACCTGGGGCGCAGTCGGATCTTTATCCGATCCGGTTCACCTTAGCTTACATGCATGAGAAAGCTAAGGATCACCAGGTGAATAATATGAAACGTACTTATCAACCTAGTAAACGTAAACGTAAAAATGTACACGGTTTTCGCGCTCGCATGAGCACGAAAAATGGCCGCAAAGTATTACGTAACCGTAGAAGAAAAGGAAGAAAAGTTTTATCTGCTTAAGGTGACCAGGCCACTTACTCTGTGGCCTTTTTTCCTATGTATGAAAGTAAGATAGAAAGGTGATTTGGTTTAATCTGTTTATTTTTTCCCTATAATTGAGAGAAATAGACAGAGGTTCATAGGAAGGAGTATACCTTTGCAGCGCGTATATCGTCTGAAAAGGCGAAATGATTTTCGTCGAGTATTTCGTGCAGGGAGATCCGTTGCGAATCGGCAGTTTGTTGTATATGTTGCGAAACGGTCAGAAAGCGGACCTGCTCGGCTAGGTATATCCGTAAGTCGCAAGGTAGGTAACGCAGTCGTACGGAATCGGGTTAAGCGGCTAATTAAGGAAGTTTCTAGACATTGGATGGAACATATCAAGTCACAGGCGGATATTGTAGTGATTGCCCGAAATCCTGTTGCGAATATGTCGTATGATCAAGTAAAATCTAGTTTACGGCATGTTTTTCGCCGCGCACGATTATTTGTAAGTGAACCCCCTCAAGATAAAAAATAAGCAAGTTGCATCATTTCATAAAAGAGAAACCGATTAGATCCGACAGAGTATTGAAATGATGTAGCATCTGCTAAAGGTCAAATGGGGTGGGAATATGAAACAACTCGCTTTAGCACTTATTCGATTTTATCGTAAATTTATTTCTCCGTTTAAACCGCCTGTTTGTCGTTTTTATCCAACATGTTCAACATATGGTTTAATCGCAATTGAACGCCATGGTTTTTGGCGAGGTGGTTGGTATACATTGAAGAGGATTTTAAAGTGCCATCCATTTCATCCAGGTGGAATTGATCTAGTTCCTGAAAAGAAGGAGAAACAAAAAACAAAAGTAAACGGTTAATATAGATAATCTTATATTAAAGGAGGCGTTATTATTGCAAAAGCGGCGGCGTAATAAAATTGCTCTCATTTTTCTGCTTGTTATGGCGGTTGTGATGGTAGCAGGATGTTCTCCAAATATGTCCCATATTACAGAGAAAGATCGCGTAAATGGCGGTTTTTGGGATAAATTTTTGGTTATACCAATGTCAGATTTATTGGACTGGTTTGAAGGGGTACTCGGTAACTATGGGTTATCGATTTTGGTCGTCACCCTAATTGTTCGATTTATTATTGCGCCACTATATTGGAAGCAAATAAAAAGCATGGAAGCACTTAAAAAGCTCCAACCTAAAATGAAAAAGTTACAAGATAAATATAAAAACAATCCACAGCAAATGCAGCAAGAAATGTTGAAGTTATATCAAACGCATGGATATAATCCTGCTTCAGGCTGTTTGCCAATGATTATTCAATTCCCTATCTTAATCGCCTTTTACCAAGCGATTGTACGGAATCCTCATATTGCAGACTCCAATTTCTTATGGTTACAGTTAGGTAAACCGGATCCTTATTTGATATTACCGCTACTTGCAGCGGCAACAACCTATATCCAATTTATTGTGTCACAAGCAGGAGTAGATAATCCGCAACAAGCACAAATGAATAAGATTATGATGTGGGTATTCCCTGTGATGATCGCTATCTTGGCATATCAATTTGCTTCAGCTTTATCTTTATACTGGGTATATGGTAATGCAATCTATATCTTACAATATTTATTGATCTTTAATCCGTTAAAGCGTAAATTAGTTCAGGAGGGCGCTACCCGTTGAATAAAGTAGTTGTACAAGCCAAAACCATTGAATTGGCGGTTGCATCTGCTTTAGAACAATTAAACACAACGCGTGATAAAGTAACGATTGATGTCTTGGAGCAACCAAGCAAGGGTTTTTTTGGTTTATTTGGTACTCGTGATGCAAAGGTAGAAGTGAAGTGTTTAGTTGATCCTGTTGAGGAAGCAATTATATTTGTGGAACAAGTAGTTAAGCAATTGGGATTTGATGTCAAGGTAACGATAAAAGATCAAGGTGGGCGAAAAAAACCCGTTGTACTAGGGCTTGAAGGATCCGATTTAGCCCCTCTTATCGGTAAACAAGGATCAAGAATTGCTTCACTTCAGTTTTTGAGCGAATTAGTAGCTAATCGTCATGTGGAGAAATTTCGGGATAAACGCCGTTTTATTCTCGATGTGGATGGATACCGTGAGCGTAGGGTAAAATCGCTGGAATTGCTAGCCCATCGCGTAGCTGACCGTGTACTTCAAACTCATCAATCGGCGTCTTTAGAACCCATGCCAGCTATGGATCGTAAAATTATTCATCAAACTTTACAAGGGATGAAGAGAATCACTACTCGTAGTGAAGGTGTAGAACCATTTCGTTATGTGGTAGTGAATGTTAAGTTAGGGTTGCAAAGTAAAAGGGATAGTTAAGTAATAGAAGGGTTTTTCTTAAAGCAATATATGAATGACTATTTGTCTTAAGAGAAACCCTTTTTAAAAATGGAAATAATCATGTTATAAAGTTTGTTTTACTTGAAAGGGAAAACCCGGCTTATGCATAGCCTATAAAATTTCGTTTTCACTATTTGGTTTTCTGTAGGAAATTTATCCCTGAAACTCTCTGTTTGGAGAGTTTTTTTGATTGGGTTATATGTGTATGATATGATGAATGAAAAAGTGAAGAGGCCTTTGAGGTGAAAGAATGGAAACCGATACAATTGCCGCAATTTCTACTCCACCTGGTGAAGGTGGAATCGCTATTATTCGTGTTAGCGGTCCCGAAGCGATACCGATTGCGGATCAAATATATCATGGGAAAAATAATTTGGAGAATGTTCCTACACATACAGTGCAATATGGGCATATTGTTCATCCTCAAACGAAAGAGCGGATTGATGAGGTATTAGTTACCGTCATGCGTTCCCCCCGTACTTTTACACGGGAAGATGTAGTAGAAATTAGTTGTCATGGTGGGATGATTCCTGTACAAGCTACATTAGAAGCATTGCTTCTTTCAGGAGCGCGTTTGGCGGAACCGGGTGAATTTACGAAGCGGGCTTTTTTAAATGGTCGTATTGATTTATCTCAAGCTGAAGCTGTGATTGATCTGATTCGATCAAAAACCAATCAAGCAGCAAAAGTAGCGATACAACAGGCGGAAGGTCGTTTATCACGGATGATTCGCCGTCTACGTCATGATATTGTTGAGACGCTTGCTCATCTAGCGGTCAATGTGGACTATCCTGAATATGATGCAGAAGAACTAACCAGTCAATACTTAGTCCAGCGTTGTGAGTCCATTCTAAAAGAAATCGATCAGTTATTACAAACAGCGCGTCAAGGGAAGATATTGCGAGAAGGTATAGCTACGGTTATTGTAGGGCGTCCCAATGTTGGGAAATCTTCTTTGATGAATACATTGACTCAAGAAAACAAAGCAATTGTAACAGAAATACCCGGAACAACGCGAGATGTAATCGAAGAGTATGTCAATGTACGTGGGATTCCCTTACGCTTGTTGGATACAGCAGGAATTCGCGAAACAGAGGATGTCGTAGAACGTATCGGAGTAGAACGTTCTCGCGAAGCCCTTGCTCAGGCGGATTTAGTGCTACTTGTACTTAATTATGCAGAGCCTCTAACCGATGATGATCGAAAACTACTTCGTTTATTACAAGGATATACAAAAGTCGTGATCGTAAATAAGGTTGACCTCCCAAGGCGCTTGGACTTAGAAGAAGTTCAATCATTGATTGGAGAAACCCCACTAATTACTACATCGATTAAAGAGGAAAAAGGAATTGATCAACTAGAAGAAGCGATTGCTCGTTTGTTTTATTTGGGTAAAATGGAAATGACGGATCAGACCTATGTTAGTAATACCAGACATATCCATTTGCTAACTCAAGCAAAAAAGAGTGTACAAGAAGTATTGAACGGAATTGAATCAGGAATGCCTTTAGATATGGTTGAGATTGATTTGAAAAATGCTTGGCAATATTTGGGTGAAGTGATCGGAGAAGCTGTAGCTGAGGATTTGATAGACCAGATTTTTTCCCAATTTTGTCTTGGTAAGTAATCATAGTAAGGATAGTCGATGGGAATATGTTGTATTTTTTGATCCAAAGACTTGCTTATATTTAGAAATACGAAGTTTACAACCAATGTATTTGGGGGTGAGATGATGACCTATCCAGCGGGAGAATATGATGTAATTGTGATTGGTGCTGGTCATGCTGGTTGTGAAGCAGCTTTAGCAGCTGCTCGTATGGGATGTTCAACTTTATTAATCACGCTTAGTCTAGATACAATCGCTTATATGCCTTGCAATCCTTCTATCGGTGGCCCAGCTAAAGGGCATGTCGTTCGGGAAATCGATGCTTTAGGTGGGGAAATGGCTAAAGTCATCGATAAAACCCATATTCAAATGCGGATGTTAAATACAGGGAAGGGTCCGGCGGTATATGCCTTACGCGCTCAAGCTGATAAAGTACTTTATCAGCAAGCGATGAAACACGCTCTGGAGACGGAGCCTAATTTAGAAATTCATCAGAATATGGTAGAACACTTTATAGTAGAAGATGGGAAATGCAAAGGAGTTGTGACTCGAACAGGTGCGCAATATTCCTCAAAAACAGTCGTTCTCACTACAGGAACCTACTTACGTGGTCGTATCATTATTGGTGATTTATCTTATGAAAGTGGTCCTAATAATCAACAACCATCTATTAATTTAGCGCATCATTTACATGAGTTAGGTTTTGAGACAGTTCGCTTTAAAACAGGAACACCACCACGTATCAACCGTAAATCAATCGATACAGAACAGATGGAGATCCAGCCGGGTGATGATGTTCCACGTGCTTTTTCGTACGAGACAACGGAATTTATTATGGATCAACTTCCTTGTTGGTTAACTCATACGAATGAGCGTACACATCAATTTATACGGGAAAACCTACATCGTGCTCCTATGTATTCTGGTGCGATTGAAGGAACAGGTCCACGTTATTGCCCTTCGATTGAAGACAAAATCGTTCGTTTTGCAGATAAGAATCGTCATCAGATATTTATCGAGCCAGAAGGAAGAGATACTGAGGAGATGTATGTTCAAGGTTTATCAACCAGTTTACCTGAAGATGTACAACTTCAACTGTTACGAACGATTAACGGTTTAGAAAAAGCAGAAATGATGCGAACAGGGTATGCGATCGAATATGATGCAATCATCCCAACCCAGCTTTGGCCTACCTTAGAAACGAAAATCGTAGAAAACTTGTTTACCGCAGGACAAATCAATGGAACATCAGGTTATGAAGAAGCGGCAGCACAAGGAATTATGGCTGGTATCAATGCCGCTAGAAAAGTACAAGGAAAAGATCCGGTAATTTTAGATCGTTCTCAAGCGTATATTGGTGTTCTTATTGATGATCTAGTAACTAAAGGGACTGAAGAACCGTACCGTTTGTTAACGTCACGGGCAGAGTATCGCCTACTTCTTCGTCATGATAATGCAGACTTACGGTTAACAGAGCTAGGATACGAAATTGGTCTCATTCCTGAAGAACGGTATCAACGATTTGTAGCAAAGCGAGAAGCCATTGAGAAGGAGATCAATCGCTTACGCCAAACCAAAGTTCGTCCTACTCCAGAGGTGCAAGCTATTCTTAAAAAGATGGGAACATCACCTATTAATAATGCAATCGAATTGGCAGGTCTAATTAAGCGTCCGGAACTCGGTTATCAAGAAATTTTGCAGATGGCACCTTTAGCTGAGGCGATCCCGGAAGAGGTAGCAGAGCAAGTAGAAATTCAGTTAAAGTATGAAGGGTATATTAAAAAAGCATTACAGCAAGTGGCGAAAATGAAGAAAATCGAGGAAAAACGCATCCCGGATTGGGTAGACTATGCTAAAGTAGCAGGTATTTCTTCTGAAGCACGTGAAAAACTGGAAAAAGTACGTCCAATTTCATTAGGACAAGCATCTCGGATCTCGGGGGTCAATCCAGCCGATATTTCGATTTTGATGATCCACATTGAACAAGGAAATAAGGCAGTAAAAAAATAAAACAGCTACATTGTATCATTCATTACAAGAGTGAATGGAGTAACGATGAGTGATGGATTGAATTAGAGGGCAACCTCATAAAACAATTTGAGCAACAAATCATTTCTGGTGAGGGTCTGATCCATTATGATCAGACCTTTTTTAAGGAGGATCGATGGTGATAGAAGGAGATTGGCTTAAACAACAAATAGCGGATTGGGGTATTAGCTTAACAGAGGAACAATTATCTCAATTTGAGGTATACTATCAACATCTTGTGGAAACCAACCAATGGATGAATTTAACAGCAATCACAGATCACCATGAAGTTTATGTCAAGCACTTTTATGATTCATTAACGATCATTCGTCACATTCCAATTAAACAAATTCAAACAGTCATTGATATTGGAACAGGAGCAGGGTTTCCTGGTATCCCTTTGAAAATTGCCTTCCCACATATTCGGTTAGTTTTATTGGACTCATTAAAAAAACGGATTGGCTTCCTGCAAGAAGTGGTGAATAAACTGAATCTAAAACAAGTTGATTGTATTCATGGTCGCGCAGAAGATTGGGGACAAAGTCAAGGACTTCGTGAGTCTTTTGATTTGGTAACTGCTCGTGCAGTTGCAAGACTAAATATTCTTGCGGAATATTGCTTGCCCTTTGCCAAAGTGGGTGGACGGTTTATAGCGATGAAAGGGTCTCTTATTGAAGATGAAGTGTCCGAGGCAAAAAAAGCATTAGTGCAACTAGGAAATGCTACAGTTAAAACTATAAACTTATCACTTCCAGAGGGAATGGGAGACCGTCATTTGCTATTGATTGAAAAGAAGAAAAAAACACCCAAAATATTTCCGCGTCGTGCCGGAATTCCAGCTAAGCAACCGTTAAAGTAATAAGAGATTTTTATTAATTAATACGTATATAAATAGCCATTAGTACGTAATATGCTTTAATAAAAATAAGCAGCACATTCGTTGCTGCTTATTTTTATCCTAAATTATTAATTAAATTATGCAAACCACGTAAGGCGATCTTTCGCTTCTCTATTTTATTCATTTCTTGCCTCTTTCGGCTGCTATGAGAGAATGGGGTAAAAAACTCCTCCCATTGGTTATAACCATAAGCATCTTCAAATTCAATTGTATCTCTTTTTAATGTAGGAGAAGAGTTCGTATTTAGTTCTGAATTATAATTAAAATCAGCCATATCGATAATTTCATCTTCGGATTGCGGGAAGTAGTCGGAAGCTAACGGTTTTGATTGTTGGTTGTTAGCCTCAGTTACAGGTGTTGATGAAGGAGGATTATCCCTTGCCTGAGGTGGACGGTTTACGATATTGGCAAATAAACGGTTCTTCTTTTTTGCTCGGGAACGTCGCCGAGAGGTAAAGGATTCTAAAGAAAGAGATTCTGGGGAAATTTCCTCTTGTTTTTCAACAGTTAATCGCTCTCTTGATTCAGTTTGTTTAGTGATATCTTCATTATTTCCTTGGATGGCTTCTTCTTCCTGTTGTTCTAATTCAGAATAGGATAATGAATGTCTACTTCTACCTAAGAATTTCTTTCTTAGCTTGACTTCTCGATCATATTCAGATGAATAGGTTAAAGATTCAGATGAGTGCTCATGTCCGTTCGTATCAGTTTCCTCTTGAATCGATTTTTGAATAGGCTGTTCATCTAAACTTTCAACAGGTTCGGAAGCAATATTCGTATCAGTTGATTTAGGTGATTTCGATTCCTCTGTTTCCGGCTTCACTTCTAAAGTAGAGGAGAATGCTTGATTAAATGAAGAACTGTTGTCCGAATCTACTTGGTTTTTGCGTCGAAACAGTTTTTTTCTTAATGATAGTTCTCTTGCTTTTAATATATCCAATGTTTTTTCATTATTAGAATCCGTAGTATCTTTATTGGGTTCTGATAGAATAAAAGGTTGTATCTTTTGTTCGATAGATGAATCATTTACTTCGGTCGAAGCTGTTTCTCTGTGACTATGGTTTACCTCGTCCATGACTTTCTTGGGAACAACAACTTCTTCTTTCATCTTTTCAGTAGGTTCTTCCACTTCTAATACTTCATCAAATGCTTGTAGAACTTTTTCAAGATTTTCTTCTTTATGCAGAGAATTATTTTCCTCTGTTTTGGAAACATGATTTATTTCATGTTTTTCCTTTTCACTCTTTAGTACAGTTGATTCAAATTTTGTAGGCTGTGCTTGTTCTATTTCTTTTGATTGAACTTCTTGATCTTTCATAGAGCTTACTTCTAAAGATTCTTCATGTTGCTTGGCTTGAAACATATATGTTCTTAACTCATAAGTTGAAGTATTTAATGTTTGTGTATGTGCTAAAATTTTGAAAGGTTGTTTATCTTCATTCCGCTCATCGGAAGTATACTCATAAGGTACTTGGACACTCATGGAAGCGATAAGTTCAGGTTGTAGGTTGATGTATAAGACACGTTTACCTTGTTCTTCTAAACCCTGAATGATCTCTTTTCCATTTTCTCCAGATCCCAATAATATGAGATCAAATAGCTTTTCATGCTGAGACATGTTTGGCTGCTACTAAAAACATAGATAATAGTCCATTAAAGTGAATACTACCTAAAACAGGGCAGGGTGTGATGGAAAATATAATGGATGGATATTCTCCTATTCTATGGACGACTTTCTATGTTCTAAGTAACAGTTTGGCACCTCCTTTAACATAGAATAACTTCCTAGACTCCTCCATTTATTATCTCTCTTTTTTGTGGGAATGGCTAGTTCCAATTTATAATATTATATTTTCGTTCTCCTTTTGCTCACATTTTATATATAAATTAATACCCCCAAAAATTCTTTTTGGGGGTATTTCCTACTATTTTTTTGCTACTTTTTGTTTTTTAGATACTACTGGTTCATTAGCTGTATCAGGAGTAAACTCTTGTTGAATTGTAGCTGCTGCTTCTAGAAGATCTTTAACAGGTACAGCTTTAGATTTGGATTGAGAGAATTTGCAGAGACCGAAACCATTGGCAAATTGGGCTTCAATTCCATAGTCTTCCGCGAAGATCAATTTATCACCAAATCGGTCACGATAGAATGGTTTGAAAGGAATCGATGCACCACCTGTAAGAATAATGTAGGTAATATCATCACCGAACTCGAGACGATTCCATACTTCATCAACTAAGCTTTCCCCAACTTCTTTGATAGATTCTTGTACGATTGAGCTGATATCATGAATCTTTCCTTTAAAGCTGATTTCTCCGGAACTTACAATTCGTGGCAAACTCCAAATAGGATATTCTTTTCCGTTTTGTTCTGAGTCGACACTGCGCGTAAATTCTAATAACTTTTTAGATAACCGTTGATATACAGTCATCATGGCATAACGGGAAGTGAAGCTTTGACGTTTAATGATGGTTTCGCCATGTAGAGTTTCAATATCAGAAGTACCAAAACCTAAGTCGTTGATACTAACTTTTTGAATAAATAAATCCTCATTTAACAGATTTCCTTCTCGGTCTAAGGCAATATGGAATAAAGTAGCCATAGGTTGGCTAATAACAAATAAATTTTCTTTTTTAATTTCAAACTCAATTTTTCTATAAGGGAGATTACCTTGTTTAACTTCAAAACTATGTTTTCCAATAAGGCGACGTTTAAGATCGTCTTTATAGTCTACATAGCTATCTGTTGGTAATGCTACGGAGACAATCGGCTCTGTATTACCTTGTAACATCAACCCGGTACTCACTCTGAACATAATGAGATATTCTTGTTCGCGGAACCAAGTTGGGCTAAATAAACGACGTTTGTGTGAATCGAATAGTTCATCATCACCTGATTGTTCAATCGCTAATTTTCCGACAAACCATTCCCGATCCCCATCCGCTTCTTTATACATAATGTTATGAGGATCATTATTGTAGGTAATTTCTCCTACACGGTTAGGAACCACCATATTACGGATAAACATTTTATAAAACTTTCCATTAGCACGGCTAACAACTTTGGTACCATAGTATCCTTGGTCATTGCCTATGTAAACAGGAATACTCATCTGATTTTCCTCCTTTTATCTTCCTGTGAACGATTCTATCAATAGCTAAGTATAAGGGTCAATAAGGTATAGTCGATTGTTAAATTTCATTCTATTATTTTCATTTTTGCATGCTCTTTTTTTTACTTGATTTAAAAAGCTAGAAAGGAAAATAATTTTAGATTGCTTACAAAGCCTCCTTATTTCATGTTTTTTTTCACTTTTGTTTCACACCTAATCAAGGTAGAGCAAATAAAAGTCGTTAAGCTGAAGAAAAGGATAGTTTTTATCAGCATTATTTTCTTATATAAGAGGATGAAGTTACAAATTTGTTAAATTTCCATTTTTCGATGATTATCAAATGGATGACTTTATTTACTTTAATCAAAAAAACAACATCATTATGAGATGTAGAGTAAGGAACGCATGATACTTGAAAGTAACTCATATCAAAATCTATTTATAAATGTTTCACGTGGAACATGGAAGTTTATTCACAAAATGTGCTATATAATGGATATTCAGTTTCACTCCTACTCAAAAATAGAGAAATTCAATTAGCTAAAAAGGAAAATCGGGCTTGTTAGTATTCTCAAATGTTTCACGTGAAACATGAGAAGGTAGTTAGCATTAGGTAGCGAATGTAATATATTGGTTGGGTCATTCTTTAGTCAACCTGTAATATAGCTTGATTCTCTTAATTATTGTTGTTTCTTGCTATCTGGGAAAAGGAGGGGAGATGAGATGAAAGAATCCATTACACGCTGGTTTAGCTTAGGGGAAAAAGGTCATGAGATGGTAAGGCATATCCCAGTTGAAGAAATTGAACCAAGCCCTTATCAACCGCGTACGTTATTTAACGATGAACGGATTGATGAATTATGTCAAACCATTCAATCACACGGAATTATCCAACCTATTGTTGTTCGTCGTAAGGAAAATACATATGAATTGATCGCAGGTGAACGGAGGCTCCGTGCAGTCAAAAAGCTTGAGTTGTCCACGATTCCTGCAATTGTAAGAGAGATGACAGATAGTCAAGCTGCATCTGCAGCACTCATTGAAAACTTGCAACGTGAGGGTTTAACGTCGATTGAAGAAGCGTATGCTTATCAAAAATTAATTGAAATCCATCATCTCACACAAGAGAGTCTAGCTCAACGATTGGGTAAAGGACAATCAACTATTGCTAATAAGTTAAGATTACTACAGTTACCCAAAGCGATTCATGACGAACTTCTTAAACGAAAAATTACAGAAAGACATGCAAGGTCCTTGTTAGCCTTGAAAAGAGAAGAGTTACAATTGCTTGTTTTACAGGAGATACTGGATAAGGATTTAAATGTAAAGCAAACTGAGGAGAGAGTACGCAAAATATTGGAAAATGAAAAACCAAAAGATAAAAAAAGAGGTCGACGCCGTGCTGTTTCAAGAGATCTACGTATTGCGGTTAATACCATTCGGCAATCCATCCATATGATTCAAGAGTCTGGAATGAAGGTAGTGACTGATGAAAATGAGCATGATGCCTATTATGAGTTAGTTATAAGAATCCCTAAATAAGGATGATCTTATGGAAGCTATTTTATGTTGGACTAACTCCAACTTTTTTGAAAGCCAATGATTGGGGGATGGACTACAATATGTTTAAGATATAGGGGTTATACAAAATAGCTCTTCTAATAGAAGTAAAGGTTACCCTCTTAAACTCCATCACTCATCGTTTCCTTACTCACTCCCATAACTTTGATTAGTCCATAGAGTTTCGAATTAAGTATAACTTTTGAAGTGCTCTTTCTCTATGGGAAAGGTTGATCCTACATAAAAATGATTCGCGGTTTTATCTAGAAGTTATTTGGACTTTTGAAGTTAGTGACATGACCGTGTATAGGAGAACTTCTGTATTATTGGGTAGACAGATATTTAACTCTCTAAATGTTAGATGGATAGAAAGTTTCCGTAAAATCATTTTCTTAGGAGATGGCAAGAGCAAAATTTTGTGTTATCGTAAAATTAATCTACTATCTGCTGGTAGATCTTGTTGTATCAATTACTTTCTTGGAGAAAGAGTACATTTGAGACAACTAGATCTATCAGGAGCATGTTGCATCATTCGAGCCAAAACTTAGATCATTCCTAGATGAAGCCATGAAGTACTTTTGTGTGGGAACGACTTTTCCCCAAGGAACAACTTTATGGACCGATTAAGGCTATGGGAGTGAGGGGGGAAGCGATGAACGGCTGATTAAGAGGGCAACCTCTATTCGGACTATTCATCTATAGACATATTGCTCAGATTAAGTAAAGATCTTAGCAAGTGGGAGTTATTGTAGGACGACTTTTACTTAAGAAACAAAGAGCTTCAAACAGTAAATCTCAGAAGATCTATAACTCGGAGCTCTCAAATGGAAAGCAGTGGATTTTTTAAAGGGCAATATTGTCTACAAACAGAAGAATAAAATGGGATCATTTTTCCTGTTTCGTGTAAAGATGATCCCTACTACTTATCTATCGTAGTAATCAATTGCTCTTAAAACAGGAACTCAATTCGTTTGCTATTTTACATCGTATTTTTTTGAGATTGCTATAAGATGGTCCTTGTTATTTAAGTTACCTTAGGAAAATCATTTGTCCTAGACACCATTCTCATCTGGACAAGACTATATCAAGCTTCCAACCAAAGTAGGCTACACACTTAATTGGGTTCTTTGTGAGAGAGATGTGAGAACTAAGAGAGGTGAATCATATGGGGAAAATTATAGCGATTGCTAATCAAAAAGGTGGAGTTGGCGTGCGTCCGTAAGGGTCTGTAAATATTGCCCAATGAGGGCTCAGGATTAGAGAGGGATCCTGATGGCCAACTGACTTACCTGAGATGGAAACATCAAAGGGGACCATAGCATGTCAGTAAAGCATATGACTTATGAAATTAGCTAATAAGTTGATATGCAAGGCCAGTGGAGTGATATGGTCAAGGCTAAACTGCTTTAAACCCAGCTTCTTCGCTTAAACTACCAAGGTGTACGAAAGCTAATCGAAACGTACACGGGAGGGATTGTAAATGGGTTTGCCAACACTATTTACACTCTCTATCTCTTCCCAGCGTATCGTTGATACGTCAAAGAAGCGAACGGGAACCTAAGTCACTCCCTTTGTATTTACATGAGCTAAACGGAGACAGCCTAAGGCATTATCGCTAAGGCTGCGGAGCCTTCATAGTAGTTTGAGACTTGGGAAAGCCAGTCACGTGGCGAAGGAAGGCAGATTGTCGAAATGATAAATTACGGAGGTATGCGAAATGCAGAAGGCCAAAGTAATCTTATCATTACTAGGTCAGAAATCTAGTAAGAATGCAAATTTTATATTTCAACGAGTATATCGCAATCTATTTCAACCTAGTTTTTATCAACTTGCACAGCAAGATTGTTCAAGAAAATTGAAGATGGAAGTGATAGAAGAGATTATTGATCAATTGCGGTATGAACGGTATTATCCAGAGCCTCTTTCCCTAGAACAAAATAAAGGATGTCATACAGACCAGTTAGTTCAAAAAGTATTATGTTTGCTCATTGAAGCTATATACCAACCCGTCTTCATAGAAGCGGCTATAGGCTGTCGAAAAGAAGTTCCTATAGAAGAAGTGTTGTATCAACTAAATCAATTTGCACCAGAATCTAATTGGGTAATCAAAGGAAAAATCAAAAACTTATTTGCTCAAATTTCTCACCCTATCCTGCTACAACTGTTATATAGAAAAATTGCAGACGGTCGGTTTATTGAGTTGGTACATCGTTTTTTACAGGCGGGCTATTTGAAACCTGATTTTGTAAATAAAGGTTCGTTAGGAGAGCTAAGTCGCCTATTGGCTCATATTTATTTACATCCGTTTGATCAATGGATGAATCATTATGTGCAAAACATAATGATTCAGGAAAAAGTGGAATATATTCGCTATCACGATGAGTTTCTTGTTTGGATAACGGGTACCAAGAAGACTGCTATCCAAATAAAACAGCAGATGTTGCAATTTTTAGAGCAGCAATTAGAGTTGACACTTGATTTAAATACAAGTAAAACTGCCTTTATTCATGATGAGAAGGTAGAATTTCTTGGCTATCATATTGTTAAGTCAACAAATAGGAAGCTCCTTTTTTTAATTCCACATGAGATTATTCAATCTAAGCTTCATCCATTTATGAAAAATGGACAGCCTATTCACTTTTCAGCGTGGCTTCATTTTCCTGTATCAGAGATTATTCGTCGATACCATACTGAAATAAGTGGTCTGTATAGCTATTATTGTTATGCTGATGATGTAAGTAAAAAACTGGGGAAATTTCGCTATTATCACTTTCAAAGTTTATTAAAAACCATTGCGAATAAAGAAAAATGCTCTGTGAAAAAAGTTCTTAAAAAATATGGTCTAATCGTAAGTGCTACTGGAAAACAAACAATTGGAGCAAAGTATCATACTGTGAATGGAAAAGAAAAAATAATGATCTATTTTCCACAACAAATCAAACGAAGATCAATAGACCCATTAGCACGGAAACCATTGTAATCACCTGACCTAGCGACAATTGGAGAGCCGAATACATCGAAAGGTGTACGTTCGGTTCGGAGGGGGATACTAGAAACCTGTATATGTGATCGGTAGAATTTGTTTAAGTCGAATCAGGATATTATCTGATAAGTGGCCATAAGCGAATTATTTTAGGATGCATATATAAGGCGCTAGTTTTCTACCCTACAAAACAACAACATCCATTAACCTAGCAGCAAGTTTAGCTTCCTTGGGGAGAAAAGTACTCATTGTAGATATTGATCCGCAAGGAAATACCACAAGTGGTTTAGGAATCCATAAACCAGATGTAACTAAGTGCATTTATGATGTACTTATGAATGAGACAATACCCAATGAGGTGATTATATCAACCTCTGTGAATAATTTGTGGGTCATTCCTGCAACGATTAAGCTTGCTGGTGTTGAGATTGAATTAGCCCAAGCTATTTCCCGTGAGTTGAGGCTGAAAAGGGCTTTATCATATGTCAAAAATGATTTCCACTATATCTTTATTGATTGTCCACCTTCTTTAGGTATTATTACGTTGAATGCTCTAACAGCAGCTGAAACAGTCATGATTCCCATACAATGTGAGTTTTATGCGCTAGAAGGATTAGGTCAATTGTTAAATACGATTCGCTTGGTTCAAAAACATCTCAATAAATTTTTAGGGATTGAAGGTGTTTTGCTAACGATGTTTGACAAACGAACGAATCTATCTGTTCAGGTTATGGATGAAGTAAAAAAATATTTCGGTTCAAAAGTTTATACGACAGTGATTCCTCGAAATGTCAGATTAAGCGAAGCTCCTAGTCATGGAAAGCCGATCCTAATGTATGATGCGCGTTCACGTGGTGCGGAGTGTTATATTGACTTAGCTAAGGAAGTGATTAGTCATGAGTAGTAAAGGCTTAGGAGATGGAGTCAAAAGCTTAGGTTTAGGTGCTTTATTTCCGCAAGTTGAAATTTCAGAAGAAGATGTAGTTAAGCAAGTTGAGTTAGATAAATTGCGTCCAAATCCATATCAACCACGCAAGCATTTTGGAGATGATTTGATCGAAGAATTAAGTGATTCTATTAAGTTACATGGGATTATTCAACCACTGATTGTAAGAGAGAGTATTAGAGGATATGAAATTATTGCTGGAGAACGTCGATTTCGCGCAGCTAAGAAGGCAGGTTTAGCGAAAGTACCTGTAGTAGTTAAAGAGTTAAATGATGATCAAATGTTGGAAATTGGTTTAGTAGAAAATTTACAACGCGAAGATTTAAACCCGATAGAGATTGCTTATGCTTATCAAAAACTAATGCAACATTTTTCATTAACCCATGAACAAGTATCGACACGTGTCGGAAAAAGCCGGTCGCATGTGACAAACTTTCTTCGGCTTTTACAGCTACCAGAGGAATTACAGGAAGATGTTTCACGTGGAACATTGTCAATGGGGCATGCACGTGCATTATTAGGACTTAAAGATGCCCAGCAACAAAAAAAGTTGGCAGAAAAAGTTAAGCAAGAAAATGCAAGTGTTCGTGAATTGGAAGAATGGGTACAAAAAATAAATCAATTACCTGTAAGAAAAGAAAAACAAAAATCAAAAGGAGAGCTTGACCCCAGTCTTCGTAGATACGAAGATATGCTACAACAATTATTAAGTACACCCGTCAAGATAAAAAAAGGTCGGCGTAAAGGGAAAATTGAAATTGTATATCATTCAGAACGGGAGCTAGAGCGCTTAGTAGAGTTATTATATCAGGATCAGGTGATAGGATGATTTATCTAGATAATGCAGCTTCGACTTGGCCCAAACCTAAAGGTGTTGCAGAGGCAGTTAAGCAAGCAATTGAGGAGTACGGAGCCAATCCTGGACGTGGAAATCATCAATTAGCTTCTAGGGCGAGCCAAACTATTACTCGGACTCGAAATTTATTATCTCAATTGCTAGGAGTAAAAAATCCTAGCAATCTTTTATTTTTCCCTAATACCACTTATGCATTGAATCAAGCAATCAAAGGGCTTATACAATCAGGAGATCATATGATTCTTACTGGTTGGGAGCATAATGCAGTCGCGCGCCCAGCTTCCTATTTACAAAAGCAGATGCATGTACAAACGACTTGGATTACGTATGATAAGAAGGTAGGTTGGGCTAAGCAAGTAGCCAATGCTATTCAAACTAATACGCGATTAATTGTTACTATTCATGGTTCCAATGTAACAGGAGATATTTTACCGGTTGAGGAAATTGGAGACGTAGCGCGCAGGAAGGGAATTTTTTATTTAGTTGATGCAGCGCAGACGGCCGGGTTGCTTCCGATCGATTTGGAAAGGCTACCCATTGATTTATTAGCTTTTCCAGGGCATAAGAGTTTATTTGGACCACAAGGAACAGGTGGACTTTATGTGCATGAGTCCGTTTCACTTGTTCCTATGATCCAAGGAGGAACAGGAAACCGCTCTGAACAGTTAGAACAGCCAGTAGAAAAACCGATTGGATTTGAAAGTGGAACACCTAATACACCTGGACTTGCAGGATTAGGAGCTGGAGTCGAGTTTATTTTGCAAACAGGAATCGATCAAATTTATGAACATGAGAAAAAATTAACCCATCTGTTATGGGAAGGACTAGCTAGTATTGAAGGTGTAGAATTATACACTTTGGAGCCACCGAAACTCCCTATTATTTCGTTTAATTTAAGAAATGTAAGTGGCACTGAGGTAGCGATGATTCTTGATCAACATTATCAAATTGCTGTTCGATCAGGTTTACATTGTGCTTTTTTAGCCCATCAGCAAATGAAAACAGGTCAAATTGGTGCTATACGTGTAAGTCCGGGATATTTTAATACAACTGAAGAGATTGCCTGTTTTATACGTGCTATCCAAGAGATTAGTCAAGCATTTATTTAGACTAAATGGAGGTTGGTCACTGGATCGGCTGCTCTTCGCTCTCATGCTAAGAATGACTTAGGTTTGGATGAAATGATGCAATTGTTCCCAAAAACCTATTTAAACCATAAAAAGAAATAGATGTGCCGAATAAGTAAGGTACCAGTAAACAGCTTCCTTATTATTCGGCGACTTCCTATTGAAACAATTACCGAATCTTAGTAAAAGATTAGATAATTGATCACTTATGTTTTCTTCCTCAAAGAGCCCAGAATGCCTAGAAAACTTATAAGCTTGAGGAAGTTTGATTGGTTGAAGTGGCCATTAAAATAGAAGAAGAAATGACTTCTGCCATCTTCATTACAACACTTAAACGTGTATTTTGTAGAATGATATATTCCATAAACCCAGAAACATTAACGATTCCTTTAATATGAATTTGTCCGATTTCGGGTAGATCCTTTTTTACTCCTGCTCCCGGTTTAATCGGACCTAACCCTACTTGAATCCAACCGACGCTTTTCAGATGACCTAGACAAGCATCGACTGCGATGATTGGAGATTTTGGATATTTGCTATGAATATACTGAATGGTATTTTGCAAGTTTAGAGCATGAACAGGCTCGTCAAGTGTGCCAAAAATCTTGATATGACTTGGGGCTTTTTTAGCTAGAAAAGAGCCGACTAAAGGACCTAATGAGTCACCCGTTGAGCGATCTGTTCCTATGCAAACACATATGATCCGAGATTCGGCTTGAAAATCATTAAGCGCATAAGAAATATGATCAGAAAAAAGCTGACTAGCATGTGGATGAGTATATTCCATTCTATATGGAAAGGTTAAGGTATGAGTTTGCGGAGCCAAGTGAAACTCTCTCATTTTCGCTACCTCCGGAAAATTCATCCTTACCAGTATACGGAAAGTAGGAAGAAAATATACGTGGTGAACGATTATCGATGCTATTGTCATCACGACTTAGTATTGTAAGGAAAAAAGAGTATGAGGGAGAAACCGAAGAACATCTGCAACATATGAATAAAGAGGCGATTCTTACTAAGCTACTCCATACATGGGGATTTCATAAGTAGGTTAATCCATCAGAATATCATCGATCTATATTTTTAAAAGAGATGGTCGTCTAAAACAGTCACCAAATACAACAATTCGGCTCTTGTTCTATCTATGATTAAGGGGATAAAAAGAGTGATGTCTCAACGAGATACAATGAAAAGTCAATGATATTATAAATCGACTTACAACAGATATATTGGATTTAAAAGCAGGATTTAATTATATATACCCTCAAATATTTTATAATAGTATAAATTTATGTAAAATGTTTTTAGGATAGGTGGCTATCTCTAGATAGGTAAAGATATAAAAGAATAAATGGTGATTGTTTAAAGGTAAACGTTATTGAACCACGAGGATTGTTGGAATCCTTTCTTGCTTCAGAAATATTCCATGAAATATTTACTTTAACCTATTGCAATGTTGGTTTTTATCTTTTAAATTAAGGCAAAGCGCATTGTCTAATAAAGATGTGATTGAAGCTACCCTTCAAATCCGACTGATTTGAGAAAGAGTGATCTTTTGTGCAAAAAAAGCAATTTGCCTTAGGTGATATTGTGGAGATGAAGAAGCCTCATCCCTGTGGAACGAATGCATGGAAAGTCATTCGGATGGGTGCGGATATTCGAATTAAATGTACAGGCTGTGATCATAGTATACTCTTACCTCGTCGCCGTTTTGAACAACGAATGAAAAAAGTATTAGTTTCAGCGGAGCAGACAGAAAGTCAAGTAAAGGATCGCGAATAAAGTAGCCGCTTATTGGGAGCGGCTGTTTTTTTGGATATTAATTTTCTTATATAATGAAGAAGTTGCCTTCAATTATTGTGCCATTTGGAAGAGAAGAAAAGGGGTGCCGTATGGGACTAACTACAGGGATTGTTGGATTACCTAATGTAGGGAAATCCACACTATTTAATGCTATTACACAAGCTGGAGCAGAATCAGCGAACTATCCATTTTGTACAATTGATCCCAATGTAGGAGTGGTTGATGTACCTGATGAGCGGTTAGATCGCTTAGCGGAAATCGTAAATCCACAGCGCATCATACCTACATCGGTACAGTTTGTAGATATTGCTGGACTGGTTAAAGGAGCTAGTCAGGGTGAGGGATTAGGAAATAAATTTTTGTCTCATATTCGTGAAGTTGACGCCATTATTCATGTCGTACGTTGTTTTGAAGATGAAAATATTACTCATGTAGCAGGAAAAGTGGATCCAGCCAGTGATATAGAAACAATTAACTTAGAATTGGTGCTGGCAGATTTGGAATCTGTAGAAAAACGTTTGGAGCGTGTAGCTAGGCAAAAAAAGAGTGGGGATAAGGCAGCGATCCAAGAGCATGAGCTATTGACACGTTTACAAGAAGTTTTAGCGGAGGGAAGCCCTGCACGCTCACTCGACCTAAGTGATGAAGAGAAACTCATAATAAAGAGTCTTAATTTATTAACTCTGAAAAAAATGCTTTATGCAGCAAATGTTGGTGAAGCAGAAGTAGCAGATCCTGAACAAAATCCCTATGTTCAAATAGTAAAGCAAATTGCAGCGAAGGAAGGGGCGGATGTAGTTACAGTAAGCGCACAAGTCGAAGCTGAGATTGCGGAATTAGATGCAGAAGAACGAAAAGCGTTCTTAGCTGAGCTAGGATTAGAAACTTCAGGCCTGGATCGTCTGATTAATGCTGCTTATCGCTTACTTGGATTAATTACCTATTTTACAGCCGGCGAAAAAGAAGTTCGAGCATGGACCATTCGTGAAGGTACGAAAGCGCCTCAAGCTGCTGGAGTAATTCATACCGACTTTGAGCGTGGTTTTATACGGGCAGAAGTGATAAGTTATACTGACTTAATTCGTGTAGGTTCATTAGCCCATGCACGCGAGAAGGGTCTACTACGTTTAGAAGGAAAAGATTATGTAGTACAAGATGGGGACATTATTACCTTCCGATTTAATGTTTAGCATGTTAACTCGTATCTATTCTTAGCCTAATGATTGCGGGAAAGGCATATGGTTTAGTTCTTGCTACGAACCCTACTTTTTGTTAAAATATATTATCGTGAGTATTTATTACTCCTTGCTCTACGAAAAGAATGTAGAGCCGTAAAGTCCAGAAGGAGGTGTAGAACGTGCGTAAATATGAATTAAACTTCATTGTACGCCCAGATGTGGATGAAGAAACACTAAAAGCAACTCGTGAGAAAGTACAAGCTGTTATTACAAATGGAGGCGGAGAGATCCTAGAAGAACAGGATTTAGGGAAGCGCCGCCTTGCTTATATGATTGATAAATACCGTGAAGGTATCTATACAATCTACAGCTTTAACGCAGATGCTGATGTAGTTTCTGAATTAGATCGCGTAATTAACATCAATGACAATATCATCCGTCATTTAACAATCAATGTCGATGAGAAATAAAAACACAAAGGTTAGATCATCTAAATAAAGGGGGAGGATGTCAATGCTGAATCGGGTCATCCTGATTGGACGGTTAGCGCGTGATCCTGAGCTTCGTTATACTTCGAATGGCGTAGCAGTTACTCGTTTTGTCGTTGCTGTTAATCGAAGTTATACCAATCAACAAGGAGAACGGGATGCTGACTTTATTCCAATCGTAACTTGGCGGGGACTTGCTGAAAACTGTGCCAATTATATTCGTAAGGGCTCTCTGGTCGGATTAGAGGGGAGAATTCAAGTGAGCAGCTATGAAAATCAGGAAGGTCGTACAGTTTGGACGACGGAAGTGATTGCTGATAGCGTACGCTTTTTGGATTCCTCGAAGAGTCGAGCTGCTGGAGGACCACCTGATGATTTCCGCCCAGACAACTATGGTGGCAATAATAATTATGGTGGAAACTCTTATGGCAATAACCGTCAAAAGCCAATGGATGATCCTTTTGCTGATGATGGAAGACAGATTGACATCTCCGATGATGATTTGCCTTTCTAGAAAACGGATATAGATGAGCTTATTGATAAAGGAGGGACTTGAAGATGGCACGTCGTCGCGGTAATAAACGTCGTAAAGTTTGCTACTTTACGGTTAACAAGATCGACTATATCGATTATAAAGATGTCGATTTACTTAAAAAATTTATCAGCGAGCGCGGTAAAATCTTACCACGTCGTGTGACAGGGACTAGCTCCAAATACCAACGTCAGCTAACCCGAGCAATTAAAAGAGCACGTCAAATGGCTCTCTTACCATATACGAATGATTAATTCTTTTAAACAGGGGTATTTGATTTTACCCCTGTTTTTCGTATACAAGCAGGAAAACGGCCGAAGGTTGAAGAAAGTTCAACTAGATGTCTTTTACGTTAAAGGAGTGCAAGACTGATGAATCGGCCGGAGAAAGGAATGCAGTTTGCCAAAAATATTAAGGTGATCGATTGGCTCAAAACAGATATGTTGAATCAAATTGCTAACTTATTTAAGGGATTATATTATGCCAATCGTCATATTCTTATAGATAGCTTATCTAGCCTGATCGTATCTACCTATATTTTGGCTAGGCGAATGGGATTAAGCTTTCGTGAGTTAGATCAAGCTATCATTGATAAATTAAGAGAACATAAAAATGAAGGTCACCAATTGGAACAGTGGTATGGTGATCTTTCTTCACTTGAAGAGTATATGAATAAGAGGTGATGGGAGCGTGACTGAGCAGCCTAGAAAAGCAAATAAAGACCTCTTTTTCCTTTCTGTGATGTTTATCTTACTTCTAAGTCTATTTCTAACTCCCTTTATGTTATTTGCGTTTTATCTCCTCCCTCTCCCCATTTTCTTATTAGTAACAAGGTTTCGCCCCACTTATGGATTGCTCCTAGCAGCTCTAGCTGGAGGACTCACGGCCCTTTGGGGATGGAGTGTTGGAGGAGTTATTATATTATTCGCTTTGATCGTTGGGATTAGTATGGGGATCATGTATCGTAAGAAGGAAACAACTGGAACTGATGTGGTGCTAGCGGGCCTAATTGCTAGTTGTGTAGGTATATTGGTTATTTTTGGGGTTTCCTATCTCTTCATTCCTGGATTTTATGATTGGATCGATTTATTACAAAAGGAATTGATAAAAGTTTATCAGCAGGGAAAAGAAATAGGAATAGGTACAATTGATCCGAATTATATACGTTTAAATCTATTTTTACCAGTGATGATACTTTTAATGGTCCCTCCAATCTCCTTTATCAACTTTTGGCTAGGAAGAAAATGGCTAAGTCGAAGAGGATTTGAAACTAAAAAGGTTCTCGCTTTCAGAGACTGGCATTTGCCGAAAGTGTTTTTTTACTTTTATATGGTGATCATGATCGGTTATTTACTAAGTGACTGGATTGGATCCAAAGTATTAGACAATTATTTAGGTGTTTTGTTTATCTTGCAATTTTTATTTATGATACAAGGACTTTCCCTAATCGCCTTTTGGCTACACTATCGTAATAAACGCAGAGCTTGGTTAGTTTTGGCTTTTTTTATGTTGTGGACTCCGCTATCGATGTTTATCCAGCTTTTGGGAGTTGTTGATGTAGGCTTTTCCTTGCGAAAATGGATATTGGAAAAACAAAAAAATAAAGACTGAAAGATCAACAAGGAGTATAGCTTGGTTGGGGCTATATCTTGGGCAAATTTACTTTTAAACCAATAGTTGCGATCTAAAAGAACTAGGGTAAAATAAAACTAAGTCTAACAGTGTATACGCCGTATGAAATGATTAAATCTTTATACCCTATGTTAATAACCCATCCTTTTTGAGAAAGATCCACTTTCGTATAGGGGAAATTTACTTTTGAACAATCATAGATGTTCTATTTGATGGCATACCATCTTTGGGTGGTATGAGTGCGATAGATTTAGTTTGTTTTAGTGATTCTAGTAATGAATGTAGAGAACGAGTGCAATTTGAGGGGATAAAGAGATGCCGAGATTTGTGTTCCAAAGATGGTATGGGTATCATATGGTTTTTGCCATGTGTTTTTGCCTGATTCTCATTGCGATTCTTTCGATTTACAACTGGATGATTGGAATCCTTGGCTTATGCCTGTTTTTTGTACTTGCACTCGTATTGTATCGAGCGGAACAAGTATTTCGTAGAAACTATAACCAGTATATCCTAACGTTATCACACCGGATTAAAAATGCTGGCCAATCAGTTTTAGATGAAATGCCAATAGGAATGTTACTTTATGATCGTGAAGGACAGATTGAGTGGCATAATCGCTATGTTCAAGACATTCTAAATCAGTCTCGTTTGATCGGTCTTTCTGTCGATGATATATTTCCTGAGCAAAAACAAAAGAAGCAAAGTGACAAAATTTTTCAGATTCAAATAGGTAAGCGATTCTTTGAATTACTTCATCAAGCTGAAGAGCGCCTTTACTTTGTTCAGGATGTCACTGAGTTTGTAAATTTAAAAGATAAATATGAGCGAGAACAAGTTGTTTTGGGTTTTCTTCATTTAGATAACTTAGATGATGTAGAGCAAGGTTTATCTGATCAAGAGATGACTTCACTTCTAAGCAATGTTTGGAGTGCTATCTCTAATTGGGCTGAAGAGTATCAGATGACTTTAAAACGGCTAGATACAGATAAAATGTTTTTTGTAACTGAACAAAGATCACTCAGAAAATTAATTCAATCACGCTTTGATATTCTTGATGTTGTTCGCGATATGACTCGACAATATAAAATTCCTTTAACCTTAAGTATTGGAGTTACAAGCGTTGGAAAAACCATGATCGAACGATCAAGGAATGCTCAGTCTGCTTTAGAAATTGCACTTGCTCGTGGTGGTGACCAAGCAGCAGTACAAAATCCAGAGCGAACTGTCTTTTTTGGTGGTAAGACAAATGCGGTAGAGAAACGGACTCGAGTACGAGCAAGAGTGATCTCCTATGCTATGGGGAATCTCATTAGAGATAGTAATCGTGTTTTGGTGATGGGGCATAAAGAACCAGATATGGATGCACTAGGGGCAGCCATTGGAGTTGTGAAATTTGCCTTAATCAATGATTGCGAAGCATACATTGTCATGGATGAAGCTAACTCAGCGATTGAACGTTTAATGAGTATTGTGAAGGAACATGATTATTTAGGTGATCATTTAATTTCTCCAGAAAAAGCTTTGCAATGGGTGGATGAACCGGATACCTTATTGGTCCTTGTAGATACTCATAAGCCTTCGCTCGCGATTGAGCCTAAGCTACTGGAGAAAGCAGAACGTATTGTAATTATTGATCACCATCGTCGTGGAGAAGACTTTGTGGATGATGCAGTATTGGTATATTTAGAGCCTTATGCTTCTTCTACTTGTGAACTGGTAACAGAGTTATTGCAATACCAAGAGAACCGTTTAGCCATGGACCCGCTTGAAGCTACCGCTTTACTTTCAGGAATTGTTGTCGATACCAAAAATTTTGCTGTACGTGCCGGTTCGCGCACATTTGAAGCGGCCTCCTTTTTGCGCCGCCACGGTGCAGATCTTACCATGGTCCAATCTTTATTAAAAGAAGATCTAGAACGATTTATAAAACGAGCAGAGATCATTAAGAATACCGAGTTATTTGAGCAACAAATTGCCATAGCAGTGGGAGCCTCAGATGAAATCTATGATCAAGTCATGATTGCTCAAACAGCTGACACTCTTTTGAATATGCAAGGAGTGATCGCCTCATTTGTGATTTGCCGTCGAGAAGAAGATCTAATTTCGATCAGTGCAAGATCCCATGGTGAGTTAAATGTACAGGTAATTATGGAGCAATTGGGAGGCGGTGGGCATTTAACCAATGCAGCTAGCCAGATTAAAAAGAAAAGTTTAGAAGAGGTTAAGAGACAACTTTTGGGGATTTTGAAAGATACATTAGAAATTGGGGGCAAGTAGAATGAAAGTCATTTTACTTCAAGATATAAAAGGGACTGGAAAAAAAGGGGAAATTAAAGAGGTCGCCGAAGGATATGCTCAGAATTTTTTATTCCCACGTAAGTTGGCAGTTGCAGCAACGAAAGGAAATGTGAATTCACTAAAAGAGAAGAAACGAATTTCAGAAGTAAAAAAAGAACAAGAGCTTGAACAAGCGAAGTTATTAGGGGAAAAGTTAGAGAAAATCACCGTTAAGCTTGCTACCAAAGCAGGGGAAGGCGGTCGTATGTTCGGATCGATCACTGCGAAACAAATTAGTGAAGAGTTAAGGAAAAAACATCAACTTCCGATTGATAAGAAAAAAATCTTATTAGAAGAACCTATTCGTTCACTAGGTGTAACAAAAGTCCCTGTCAAGTTACATCCTAAAGTTTTGGTTCATGTCAATGTGCATGTAGTAGAAAAGTAATCTCACCGATGATTAGGTGGCACTCCACAAGGGGGTGGGGTGCTTTTTTATTGAGTTTGGAGGTGAAAGCAAATGAGTGATTTATTTGCTGATCGTCTTCCTCCACACAATATTGAAGCTGAACAGGCGGTTTTGGGTGCTATTTTAATTGAGCCCTCTGTTTTAATTATGGTAAATGAACGATTAAGAGCCGAGGACTTTTATCGACAAGGACATCAAAAGCTTTTTCAAGTAATGAATGACTTAGCCCAGAAAGGTGAGCCTGTTGATTTAGTTACCCTGACTGCTGAATTACAAGATCGTAAATGGCTTGAGGAAGTTGGAGGGGTTGCTTATTTAACTGAATTGGCGGGAATTGTTCCAACAGCGGCTAACGTAGATTATTACGCACAGATTGTTGAGGAAAAAGCGACTCTGCGTCGGCTAATTCGAACTGCTACCCAAATCGCTGCTTCTGGCTATTCTGGTGGAGAAGATGTGGCCGATGTTATTAATGAAGCGGAGAAGAGTATTCTAGAAATTTCCCAGCGAAGGGTGCGTGGGGGTTTTATCCCCATTGGCGATGTATTAATGCAATCCTTTGAGCAAATTGAGTCGATGTACAATAGCCCAAAAGGGTTAAAAGGAACTCCTTCCGGTTTTGTAGATCTGGACCGAATGACCTCTGGATTTCAAAAGTCGGACCTAATTATTTTAGCTGCACGTCCAAGTATGGGGAAAACTGCTTTTGCTTTAAATGTGGCACAGAATGTAGCCTTACGTGCTGGACAAACTGTAGCCATATTTAACTTAGAGATGTCAGCTCAACAGTTGGTTATGCGGATCCTCGCCGCAGAAGCCAACATTGATGCCCAAGCATTCCGTACAGGTAATTTAAAAGAGGAAGACTGGGAAAAACTAACGATGGCAATAGGAGCATTAAGCGAAGCGCCGATTTTTATCGATGATACCCCTGGTGTTACTGTGTTTGATATTCGTTCTAAACTACGTCGTCTTCAAGCTGAACATGGTCTTGGTCTAGTCCTGATCGACTATCTTCAGTTAATTTCAGGTAGAGGTGTAGATAGTCGTCAACAGGAGATTTCGGAAATATCCCGTTCCTTAAAGTTGATGGCTCGTGAATTTGATGTCCCTGTTATAGCGTTATCTCAGTTATCACGTGCAGTAGAACAGAGACAAGACAAACGCCCAATGCTATCAGATTTAAGAGAATCAGGTTCGATTGAGCAAGATGCCGATATTGTAGCCTTTTTATATCGGGATGATTATTATAATGAGGAATCAGAGAAGAAAAATATTGCTGAAGTGATCATCGGCAAACAAAGAAATGGCCCAGTAGGGAAAGTAGAATTGCTGTTTCTCAAAAACTACAATAAATTTTTGAGTTTAGAAGTAAAAAATCATGATTTTGCCGAATAAATAGGTGATAATATTTGTTAAATGTTCGTATTTAATTGACCTGCCTAGGGATCGATTGATAAAATATAGTTGTAGTTCGTATCGTACGGAGCAAACAAAGAAGTAGATCCTGAAAAGGAGGAACAACAATGTCCACAGTAGTTGTTGTAGGTACCCAATGGGGAGATGAAGGTAAGGGTAAAATTACGGATTTCCTAGCTGAAAAAGCAGAAGCTGTTGCTAGATACCAAGGAGGGAACAATGCTGGTCATACCATTGTTTTCGATGGAACCCGCTATAAACTGCATACGATCCCCTCAGGCATTTTCTATAAGGAAAAAGTATGTGTGTTAGGAAATGGAATGGTAATTAATCCTGAGGCTTTAATTCAAGAGCTCGAATACTTAAAGTCTCATGGAATCGATGCATCGAACTTACGGATTTCGGATCGTGCCCATTTGATTATGCCTTATCATATTCGTTTGGATAAAGCTGAAGAGAAACGAAAAGGAAGCAATAAGATCGGAACCACTGGAAAAGGGATTGGCCCTGCTTATATGGATAAAGCTGCGCGTGCAGGGATTCGTGTTGGCGACTTGCTAGATCCTGAGATTTTCGCTGAAAAACTTAAAAGTAATTTGGATGAGAAAAATCGCATGTTTAAGCAACTTTACCAACTGGAAGGATTTACCTTTGAAGAAATTTATGATTCCTTCATGAAGTATGCAGAAGTGATTCGTCCTTATGTTACCGATACTTCAGTAGTATTAAACGATGCTATCGATCAAGGAAAGCGTGTTTTATTTGAAGGTGCACAAGGTGTTATGTTAGATATCGATCAAGGGACTTATCCATTTGTAACCTCATCCAATCCAGTAGCGGGTGGAGTTTGTATTGGCTCAGGTGTAGGACCTACCAAAATTCATCAAGTAGTTGGGGTAGCGAAAGCCTATACATCACGAGTAGGTGATGGTCCCTTCCCAACCGAACTTCATGATGAAATTGGTAATCGAATTCGCGAAATCGGAAGAGAATATGGTACGACTACTGGACGACCCCGCCGGGTAGGTTGGTTTGATTCGGTTGTTGTTCGCCATGCGCGCCGTGTAAGTGGTATTACTAATTTATCTTTAAACTCTTTAGATGTTTTAACCGGTCTAGATACAGTTAAAATTTGTACAGCTTATCGTTATCGTGGAGAAATTATTGAAAACTATCCAAGCAATTTGAGAGTCCTCTCCGAGTGCGAGCCTGTATATGAGGAGTTACCAGGATGGAAAGAAGATATTACTCAGGTACGTAGCCTGCATGACTTACCGCTGGAAGCTCTCCATTATGTAGAACGAGTGACTCAATTGACTGGAATTCCTTTGGCCACCTTTTCAGTTGGACCTGATCGTGATCAAACTGTGCAAGTACGTCCTGTATATATCAAATAGGATATGAAAAACCGCTGACAATGTTCAGCGGTTTTGTTATGGAATATTTAAGATGACAAAAGATAGAAAAGCATCCTCATACCATATTGTGATATGAGGATGCTTTAGATGAGAAGGATCTCTAAAAGAATCTAAAGCCTAATGGTAAACGGAGACCAAGTAAGATAACAAGAATCAATGTAATCCAAAATCCAATTAAAAATCCTTTGACCGGTTGACCTTTGGACTTCTTCACCAGAACCATTTCCATAAAACCAATTACCAAAATACCTAAGATAATTTTACCAATATACTCTCCAGTTGAACCTAAACTAAACACTTGAAAACGGAAAACGAGATCTAATCCAGTAGCGATAACGATTAAATAAAAAAGACGGATAATCATATGCAATGACTTCGGTGGTTTTGGCTTAGGGAGAGTGACAAAAAATAAAATTAAAAGAATAATCCAAGCGGTAAAGTGCATATGTGTCATCTTTTTCTTTCCTCCAATCATACTAAGTAATGAGACACTACTTAATTTAACTATAGCATATTACTTATTTAAAAACCTATTTCAAATATGCTTTCGGTATTTAACTAGAGTCAATCAGCAGTTGTGGTTGGCTTGGTATCTTTCTTGTAATTTTTGTTTATGGGATTCTACCACTTCATCGAGGGAGAGATCATAGATATTGGCTAGAAGTGCAATGTTGGCTAATACATCGCCTAACTCCCCAATTAACTCTTGGTGTAACTCTTGATCAGATGGTGTCACTTCATCAGGGCGATCTCGACCGATTTCAATCGCTCGGACAGCACGAGCAACTTCCCCCACTTCTTCCATGAGAAATCCAACACGAATATAGGGACCCAACTCTTTCCAGCCCCGTTTTTGATAAGTTTCGTCAACCCATTTCTGTAATTCTGCTAAATTCATTTTTATAACGCCCCTTCTTCTGCTTTCCATTCATATATTATAGTATCGAATGAATAGTTACCAGAGAAAAGAAGAAGATGAAGAGCATGAAGAGAAAATGTATTTGCTGGATCAAGTGTGGTTGGATATTATGAACTATGGATGTCCATGATAGAAAATGCTGTTGATGGAGGATTTATTCCTATTACTCATGGTTAGCTATTAAATTGTGAATGCGACCCAGCTATTTTGATTTGGAAATTATCAATCGAGATCAATATATAGAAAAATCCGCCACACTAACTAGAAAGGCGGATTTATTTATATTGGGCGTAGCACGACCTTGCAGGTAGAGAAACCAATTTATAAGCATAGGGTCATCTATCTGGATTGTTGTATAAAATGGTACGTGCAATACCAATAAAGTATTCTGATTCCCTGATGATATGGTCGAGAATTGTTTTAGCTATCGGGTTGTTCTTAACCACTGAACTATGAGTTTTAATCTGGCGACATAATTCAATAAATTGCATACTCTCCTCTAAGCAGAATGTCACAAGCTGAATCACATGATTTTTAAGTTCGGCATAGACATATTGACTGCGATTTACTGTTTCCACATAACTAACCACTTTTTGATGTGTTTTTGACAAGGCTTGTTCCCACTCTTTTAATGCATTCACATATTTCTCTTCCAAATTTTTGAAGGCCTCTCTAATAACAACAGTGTGTTCTTCCTCTTGCTGTTTCCAAAACTCAGCTTCATCTAAAACCCGCAACGGCATTTGCTCACCATAATAAAATTGCATAATCCTCTTTCCCCCTACATGAGATACACTCTAATCAAACTATATGGGAGAAAGAGAGGAAAATGACTTGAATTGTTTGTTGGAATCATTTGCTAGGCCAGAAAATGCCTTTCCTCCTTCACTTATGATAAGTCTCACCACGATTAATCTTAAAAGAACGGTAAATTTGTTCCAGTAGAAACACACGGATGAGCTGGTGGGGAAAGGTCATCGCTGAAAAGGATAAGAGTAAGTCTGACTGCTTTGATAGCGATGGGTCAAGCCCATAAGATCCGCCAATGAGAAAGGTAAGGTGACTTTGCCCATAAGTAGCCAGCTCGTTTAATTTCTTTGCAAAAGCAGGAGATGAAAGGGATTTACCTTCAATAGCTAAGGAGATAAGATATGTATCTGAACGAATCGCTTTTTGAATTCGTTCCCCTTCCTTTTGTAAGATCCATTTGATTTCCCCTAAAGATGGAGTATCTGTGGCCTTTTCTTCGGCAATTTCCAGTATCTCTACTTTGGCATAAGAAGATAATCGCTTTAGATACTCATCACAGGCAAGACGCAAAAACTTCTCTTTTAGTTTTCCTACAGTAATCACTTGGATACGCACGTTTTTCCCTCTTTTATGATGATTCTAGCTCAAATGTAAGTTGATACTCAGAAGATTGTCCACACCACTTACATGCCTTTTTTTCCGATGGACGAATAGGTTGATAAGACTCTAGGATTGGAGCAACCATGTAAGTATCGATAATGTCATCCATAATATAATCAAGATGTTCTTCACAAGCATACCAAATCAAAGTATATTCCTCCTTCACCAAATGATCGATAAAATAACCCAGGATCCCAATAAAAAGGATTCTGGGCTAAAATTTGCACTAAATGCTTTATGTATCGTTTATATCATATTATCCAGCTAAATTAGGAGGTGCTTCTTGTAATTCTAATTCTACAGATTGCTTTTTTCCGTCCCGATATACTGTTAAACGAACTGTAGAGCCAATGGTTGTTTTATTATATAGATAGGTTCTTAAGTCAACGACAGAATTGATGGATTTACCATTAATCGATGTGATGACATCGAGGCGTTTTAAGCCAGCCTTTGCTGCTGGGGAAGCAAGCTCGGTTGATTCTACGATTACTCCCCCAGTTACACTGGCAGGTAACTTTAATAAGTCACGTTCTCCATCTGATAATTGATATAAGTTACCTAAGAAGGAGACACCAATATAAGGACGAGGTACACGACCACTCTTAATTAGGTTATTAATAATCGGACGAGCATGGTTGATTGGAATTGCAAAGCCCAGCCCTTCTACTCCTCGTTCAGCAATTTTTAGTGTATTAATACCTATAACTTGACCTGCTGTATTAATCAGAGCACCACCACTATTACCAGGATTGATCGCTGCATCTGTTTGTATGACATCTGTTGAAATATATTCATTTGCTTGGAAAGTACGTTTAGGTGAACTGATCACACCTACTGTTACCGATTGAGAGAAGGTTAAACCTAATGGGTTTCCTATCGCAATTGCTGGCTCACCAGCTTTAAGGACATCGGAGTTACCAAATTCAGCAACGGTTGTCACATATTTATCATTAATTTCTAATACAGCTAAATCGGTTACTTTGTCTTTACCCAAGATTTTGGCTGGAACTACTTTGGGTGTATTGTTATTGGTAGAAATGACGATCCTTACATTTCGACTATTTTCGATGACATGATGATTCGTGACCACCAGCGCTTTGCCATTTCTTTTTTCAAAAATAATTCCTGATCCGGATTCACGCTCTTCTTCTGAAAAGAAACCATCTGCCTTGCGAATACTTTCAACTCCAACAACAGCGGGGCGAACTTTATCTACAGCTTTAGTAATATCTGTATTTACTTTAACAGTAGTTACTTGAGTAGGACCAGGTGCCTTGCTAACTTGATTCGTTGTAGGAAGTTTGATAACGCCACTTTGAATAAGCAAGGGAGTAAACAGTAATACGATCAGTCCGCCAATAATTGCTGAAATCACTGCAATTAAAAGTGGAGAGGTTCTTTGACTTCGATTATCATAAAAACCCATATGTTTGTGGTCTCCTGTTATTAAAACATAGACAAAAAGAGACATAACTGCTGTGTATATATGGTGGGTAATGGAAGATATAACAAGTGCCTATGTTAGAAACAACAGGATTACCTCCTTTCTGAGGTTTATCGGCTACAGTATTTGATATATTTATGAATATTATACTAAAGACGATCATCACTATGAAAAATTAGGAAGCTGTTTCATAAAAACGTGACATTTGCCTCTTTTTCCTAAAGTCTTAGATCCAGTTTCTTTATGATGTCTTTCTTTTATATTTGCTTCTTAGAGGTTGCCCTCTAATCCATCCGTTCATCGTTTCCCCGCTCAATCCCGCTAAAGGTTTGGCCAAAAGTTGATCCTACACAAAAATGATTCGCGATTTCCTCTAAGTATGTTCTGGATTTTCAATCGAATGATGCAACATGCTGTTCTTCAAGCAACATCGATTACATGAAGAAGGATTAGCCTTAAAATGAAAAAGAATGCAGCCATATCTACCTACTCTATTAAAAGAGCGCAGATATTTAACATGAGAATCATTGGCTTACATTCTTGTTGATTAAAAGGACTATTAAGCTTTAATCAGTGCGTTTCTTTTTACAGCTTGTAAAGGAGTAGGGCGATCAGCATAGGTCTCCTTTAAATATACTTCTTTTCCTACGTCTAAACCTGCATCTTCTAAAATATCTTTGACAGTGAGATGAGCGAGCTCTGCTAGATTATTGTCTTTACTAAGATGAGCAAGATAAACCTGTTCTCCTTTTCCATGAAGAATGTCTACCAGAGCAGTACCAGAGTCTTCATTAGAGAGATGCCCCATATCACCAAGGATTCTTCGTTTGATATTCCAAGGATATGACCCTACTCTTAACATTTCTACATCATGATTGCTTTCCCAAATCAATGTATCTGCTCCAGATACTTTTTTAATAATGTGCTGATTGACATAACCTAGATCTGTAACCACGGCTATCGACTCATCCTCGGTATAGATGTGATATCCAACAGGCTCTACAGCATCATGCGAAATAGGAATGGATTCAATATGTATATCCTCCAGATCGATCATACTGCTACTCGCTACGATATTTTGTAAAGAGATGGGTATTTCACCAACACTGCTTGGAAGCTGTGACCAAGTTGCTTCGTTCATATATACAGGGATTTGATAACGTCTTGCTAGTACACCTAACCCCTTTACATGATCAATATGCTCATGTGTGACAAAAATTGCAGATAGAGTGGAAAGATCCACTCCAATCTGTTTCAAACGCTGCTCCATTTGTTTTCCACTAATCCCTGCATCAATCAAAATGCGTATTCGGTTCGATTCAATATAAATTGAGTTTCCAGAGCTTCCACTTGCGAGAACACTAAATTTCATCTAACCTCTTTCCTTCTATCCTTATTTTTTTATTTTCTCTATGTTTTGACTTGAGGCTTTGTTAGCAGGTACAAGATAATAAGTGTCACCAATATAAATCCGCCAAACAGGTAAAATCGTTTCCTCTTCAGCTGTAGGGTATGCCCAGTAACCCAGTGAAACTTCATGAATGATCTTCTTAGATATTTTTTCACTTTCAATTAGAGAGAGCAACGATGATTGCGCAGAATTGATGGGCAACTCATCCAAAGATTGCGTGAAGGTATAATGGGATAACTCAATAGCTTTTAGCTTATTTTTCTCGAGTTGAACGACAAGACGTCCGTTAAAAATCTGAAGATCTTCTTTTGTTTGCAGATAGACGCGCTCATTTGGTTTTGAATCACTTTTCGAGTAACGATAATCACTAAAATGGGGAACGATTGTACTGAGCAGCTTATTTAAGCTGCTCTCGTCTTTGACATAAATGGGCTTAGAATATGTTTTAACATAGCTTCCGCGTTCCCCTTTTTGCCAACTTGGTAGATTGGATACTTTTGCTTTAAAAACGTTAATTTGCGCTGGATCAGAGGGTAAGGGTTTACCTAGTTTGATCTGTTTTTGCCTTAGCTGAGTTTGAAAAGCTTGCTCTGGCATTTGTTCATTTTTATTCATATACTGAGATTTAGCTTGCATGGTGGTATATAGCTGAAAACCCAGAAATAGATCTAAAAAAATAAAAGCGATAATTAAGATTGTTTTTGCACGATGCCAATCCATTTTTTCACCCTCCCCGTATTATGGAGAAGCGATAAAGTGCTGTTTACCATCTAACATGGATACGATCCACACTGGCTCGAGTACGACTTGCTTTTCTTTTGCACTTACTGTCACCCCATTTGCTCGATATCCTGGATAAATTCGGTTAATCTTATCCAAATCGATTTTCCTATCCGTTAAGGCAGTAAGCAAACTTTTGCTATTGGGTAAAGTTTGGTCTTTCGTACTAGTTGGCTGATCAGGGAGAAATTGCATATAGCGTTGATATTTATTTTCTCGCTTTTCGATTTGAAATTGTATGGTATCCAAATATTGTTGAGGCTTAGTTTGAGGGCTTTCTGTTTGCCAGTAAACAGGATAGCCATGGTGTATAAGCCGAAATGTATAGAAGTTGGTAGCTTCTTGGTCATTAAACGTGTCTAACAGATAGTGGCCTGTCCAACCTTGATGACTTGACATAAATTTATTTACTTGATCAATATCTTTGAGTATGTCACTCTCTAAATCTGCTCTCTCAGGCATAGGACCGTTATAGATCATCTTTTCTTGTTTGGGGTAATAAGTTAAAGTACGTCCTTCATAAGCATAAATGAATTGCCCAGTTGTTAGCTCATCTGGAGTAATAATATCTACCGGAAATAAAAACTGCTTCATATCGTTAATATGAATCGAGGTAGGTTTATAAATATATCTTTTGACTGGTAATGGTTCGTTTGGTAGATAGATTACCCGTGAAAATGGGACTTTATCATTGGCTGCCTCCCAGGGGGCTTTTTTATTAACAGGTATGGGCTCAAAGGTGTCGAGACCAGCAAGATCTGACTGCTTAAACTGCTTTTCAAATTGAAGAACAGAAATATCTGTATTAGCTTGGACAACTTCTGATCTACTATCTGAGATAAACCAAATATTGACTAGTTTCTTTTGAGAATCAGGAAATAACCAAATACGACTCACTTTACCCAAATTCTCCAGAACGATCTGTTCTTGTGTATCGATATGGAGAAAAGAAGCAAGCAAATCCAAGGATAGGTCTCGAAAAAAATGAAGCTCAATACCGTTTGACTGTTTAAAGAGATAATTCCAGTCACTCGCTGTAGGAGTTTTGTTTTCATAATTACTCGTTTTGCCTTCGGATAAGATTTTAAGCCAGCTATCATAGTCTGTGTGATTCATCGTTAGTTGAAAATGATTCCCACCTTGATGAAGTAATAAAAAAGGAGGGGCTGTTAGCTGATATGTCTGTTTCTGATTATATTTTTTTTCTCCGATATAGTGGAGTATCTGATAGTTAGGTTTTTTTTCCTCATAGGATGGTGTCATGTACCATAAGCTTCCGGTTAAAATAAAGCTAAGCAAAACAAGAACAACAAGACTACCCGTCTTGATATTTTCTATCCATCTTCCATTCATCCAATAACCTCCGGTTCACAAGGGGGTAATGTAAAGGAGATCGTCGTTCCATTTTGGTATTCACTTTCAATCCATATCTCTCCATCATGAGCACGAACGATTTCTTGTGCGATAGCTAGTCCCAATCCAGTTCCCCCCATATTACGTGAACGTGCTTTATCTACACGGTAAAAGCGTTCAAAAATGCGCCCTAGATCTTTTTTTGGAATACCGATGCCTGTATCTTGAATGGCCACTTCAATCATGCCGTTAGCGCGGTGTTTGGCATAGACCGAAATCTTTCCACCGTCAGGTGTATACTTCACAGCATTGGATACTAGGTTATCTAATACTTGATCTATTTTATCACGGTCTGCATAGACATGGGGTAAATATCTCCCCGCGTGTAAAGAGATTTGGATGTTTTTCTGTTTGCACTGAAATGAAAAGCGATCCACAACATCTTCGAGCATATTAGTTAAATTAATGGCCTTTTTATTGAAACGAGCTTGCTTTGCATCTAAACGAGAAAGCTGTAATAAATCATGGATAAGTCGAGTCATTCGATCAGCTTCTTGACGTGTAACCTTTAAAAAACGCATTGCGAGCTCTGGCTCCCCAATAGCTCCATCTTCAAGTGCCTCCAAATAACTTTTAATGGTGGTAAGTGGAGTGCGTAGTTCATGGGAAACATTCGCAACAAAGTCTTTTCGTTGACGATCTAACTTCTCTTCTTCGGTGACATCTTGTAAGATAGCGATCAAGCCTACCATTTCTGTTTGCCCTTGTGGCTTAATGGGGGTAAAAGTAATTTTGACAATGGTTTGTTCCTCGAGATCTTCGCTATTAAGCTCCAGAAAAGTTTGACGCTTACTTTCCAGTGGTAGAGAAATTGGGTTAGATAAAGCTAATACGTTTTCCAATGAATCGCCAATATGAACAGAGCGATTTAAGATTTTCTCAGCCCAGAGATTTTTGACGATAATATATCCATTTCGATCAGTTGCTAACACGCCATCACTCATATTTGCTAAGACAGATTCCAATTTCTCTTTTTCCTCTTCCTTTTGGCTCAGGGCCTTTTGTAAATCGGAGGATAAATTATTAAATGCGGTAGCAAGTATCCCGATTTCGTCTTTACTATAAACCTTCACTTTGGTTGCAAAGTTACCTGTTGCCATTTCGGTTGTTTTTTTCGTAATTTCCTCCAAAGGTGAAGTAATGGTACGTGCTAAAAGGATGATTAAAAAAGCGGATGAAACCAAAGTGATACCACCGATAAGAATCAGCTTTTTTGTAAAGGAAGAGATTTTTTCATAAACAGGCTGTAAAGAAGCTTCAATATAGATACTACCTATTAGATCTCCATTATTATTTTTGATAGGCCGTATATATATTTGATAATCGATACCTTTGATTGGATCACGTCGAATTTTGGAAGTGGTTTGATTTTCAGAGCGGATGAAGTATTCATTTTTTCTTCCTATAATCTCTTCTTTATCAGGAGATGTTGTACTTAAGACAATTCCATTTTCGTTTAGCACTTGAACTTGCATATCACGATCAATGCGAAGTTTACGAAGAAGATTATGAATTTCATTGTTTTGTTCCGTTGTATTTTGAGTATGCTGGTTTTCTAGCACTGTTTTTAAGGGAATCTCGGTCATCTGTGCCTGTGTTTTTAGATCGATTAGAAAATCGGTGATATACTGCTGTTCGAGTGTTCGGATGATGTAGACACCGATTAGTTGAACCGATGCGACAAATAATAGAAGAAAGATGACTACAAGTTTCCATTGTAGCCGGCTTACATAATGAGTCCAATTTTTCATTCTATCACCGCTTATGCATTAGGATCTCGCATCGTGTAGCCAATTCCACGACGTGTGATAATATATTTTGGTGCGCTAGGATCATCTTCGATTTTTTCACGCAATCGATGAATGGTTACATCTACTGTTCGAACATCTCCAAAATAGTCATATCCCCATACTGATTGTAATAGATGTTCACGAGTAACAACTTGGTTAATATGTTTGCTAAGATACAATAATAGTTCAAATTCGCGATGAGTTAAATCAATCGCTTTATTTCTTTTTTGGACTACAAAACTATGCGGGTCAATCGTTAGATCTCCGATAATAAACAGATTACTCTCCTTTTCTCCTGAAGAAGAGGGCTGACTTTTATTTGAACGGCGTAAGTTGGCTTTAATCCGAGCAAGTAATTCACGATTGCTAAAGGGCTTGGTTACATAGTCATCAGCCCCAATTTCCAACCCCAAAACTTTATCTACTTCGGAATCCTTTGCAGAAAGAATGATAATAGGTAACTGATGATGTTGTCGAATTTGTCGACAAACTTCGATTCCATCTGCTCCTGGTAACATCAAATCTAAAACAATTAGATCCGGTGGATCTAAAAGAGCTGTTTGAATCGCTTCATCTCCATTATGAACGCAAGAAACCGTATATCCTTCTTTTTCTAAGTTGAACTTGATAATATCTGCAATTGGCTTCTCATCTTCCACGACTAAAATATGTGCTCCCATCGACTTAAAACCCCCCTAAATAGTTTTTATATATGATTTGAAGTTGCGATGAAGGCAAAGTGATAATTCCTGTTGTTTGCTTGTACTCTTTAGAATAGCAGATTGTGAGTCTGAGCTAAACTTTTTGTCTGAAATTTGAGCAGCTTAAAACTAAGATCAGGTTGATGATTTAACCGTTTTTTGAAAGGAAAGCTCTCTAGTTATTCCACTTTTTATTTTATCATCTGCTTTTAGTTCACTATCATTACTTTATTGCAAATCTTTGAGTTCGTCATTGTGAAAAAATGGGCAGAATGTATGAAGAGCTAACTTGAATACAAATGAATAGGATATGGAAGGTAAGGAGGAGTGAAGATGCGAATTAGAAGGTATCAACAAATAGCCAGTAAAGCATTGAAAACCATGGTTTTACTAAAACATGACTCTGTGAAACCTTATATTCCAGAATCAGGATGGTATCATCAAGAAACACTTCTCTCCATGTTAGAGAAATATACATCTGTTTATATCAAACCAGATAAAGGAGGTGGAGGGGAAGGGATTATTCGTATTCGGCAAATTCAAGATGAAATCTATGAGTACTGTAGTCCATATCATTGTCGATATGTTGTAGGGAAAAAGCAATTGATTAAGGCTATTGATCGAAAATTATCACCATTAAAAAGGTACATTATTCAACAAGGAATTTCTTTGGCAACCATAAAAGATAGACCCTTCGATCTGCGTATTTTCTTACAAAAACCGGATGAGAAGTGGGAACTAACTGGAATGGTGGCTAAAATAGCTTCTCCGGGTCAGATCGTTACGAACTATTGTAAAGGTTCTAGGCCATGTGAAGTGTCACGAGTTTTGCGATATATAACAAGAAATAATGAAAAAAAAATGAGTGAACTCTTTTATGAACTGTATTATCTTTCAAAAAATGTTGCTAAAATATTAAACCATAGGTTTAACGGATTAAAAGAATTAGGAATTGATGTAGGAATTGACAAACAAAATCATATTTGGATATTTGAGGTAAATACAAGACCTAGGTTCAAAATGTTTAGTAAATTGGTAAATCCGATTATGTATAATCAGATTGTAAAAAATCACAAAAAGATTATTTGATAAAAATAAATTTATCCATTCCCCATAAATTTTAGCATAGATTGTACTGGGTAAAAATAAATCTAACATGCTTTATGCATGTTTTTTTCGTTTTCGGAAATATACGAGCTTATTCGACAAAACCTCCTGTTGACGTATTTAATTGTATACTGCTACCATTAACATTAATTAAAGGATTTTAAAATTTTCCAATAAAAAAAGAGGTGTAAAATATGTCTTCAATTACAGTTGGAGTATATCTCGGTAAAAAGGATCGGTTAGTACGCTATTGGTATGAAATTCTTCCGAAAGGTCAATTCCCAATGTTGGTGAAGTATTGTATTCAATCTTATCTAAGAAACAATTATTTCCCGCTTCAATCGATCTGCGATGCACGGACACTCAAAGAACAAATCCAATTGAGAAGTGAGTATGTACCTACACAAAGAAATGTCACCTTTACACCAGAGGATGGACCGGTTTATCAGTGGATTAAGAGCTTAGAAAGTGGATATCGTAGTGAAGAAATTAAAAATATTCTGAAGGAGACGGTGATTCACACTTTGCTTAATGATCAACCTATGTATCCACCTCGTCACATCGGACAAGCATCTTTTGGAACAGGAGTAGAGCCTGGCTATGCACAACATTTTGCTGAAGAACAACAAAAAGTAACTCCACTACTCAAGCGTGATCATGTGATGATGGAAGAATCTTACCCAACTTGGGATAAACTGGCCACTCAAAGTCAAGAGCATCATGATGAAACAGAAGTAAAAAGAGAGCCAGCTAATGCACAAGGATTTAGTCATCTAGTCAATTACTTGGGATAATATTCCGAGTACTGAAAAGTTTTCTTAAGAGCGGAGTCCCATAGTAGGACTCCCTCTTTTATCATTTTATTTTAGAAACATTTTGTGAACAATTGCCATTGTTGCAAGAATTTGAAATCCCTTTGTCGTATTTTGTTCGAATAGAGAAGTGAATTTTGATGGAGCAAAGGTAACGGAATGGACTTACTAATAAACATCCTCACCAACTCTTCAAATATTAAGCATTGAGTCGCTAAAAGTTAGGAGTGGGGATCCAAGTGTTAGATGATTTTAAAGCATTTGAAACACGAATTCTATATGATTCAGTAAAAAGCTTTTTCTCCAATCATCCTTACTTATATTGGTTTGTACTCTGTGTAGCAACATTTATTTTACTTAGTTTCCTTTTTATGAAACAGTCAAAAGTAAATAAATTCCCACCTTACTGCTATGTTTTATCTGTACTATTCGCACTGGTTACTGTTGATCTCCTTACACTCATGATTCCCATGATGGCCATCTACTTAATCGTTTTAGGAAATGTACTAGTTCGAACAAATCGCGAAAGGATTACTTATATCACTTGTATTTATACAGCTACTTTTCACTTATTGCAGATTACAACTTATGTACACAATTTTTATCTTGCTCGGATCATTAGCGAAACATTCCTCTTTATTTGGATTAGTTGGATGAGTTTACAGGTACGGCGTTCATTTGATCAATTAAAAAAGACGAAGAAGAAAAATGTCTATTTACTAAATAAAATGAGGGAAGCGCAGCAAAGCTTACATGAATATCACGCTGAGATTGAAGAAACATATCGGCGTGACTATTTAACCGGATTATATAATCTAGGTGGATTTCAAGAACAGATGATTCGAACACTGACACGTTGTGGACAAAATCAGTCTTATCATGTAATCTGTATGGATTTAACGGACTTTAAACAGGTAAATATGAAGCACGGAATGGATTATGGAGATCAGTTATTAATTAAACTAGCTAGACAATTAAAGAGAGGTTTACCGCCTCATGTACAGTTAGCGCGCTATGATGGAGATCAATTTGCAATCGGTTTGATGGGGGATCATCAAGCTCTGCGAAAATGTCTGGATGTGATGGATCAAATGATGAGAGATTTAAAAGAAGAGCAAGGGTTACCTAGTTATTGCCTAGGAATTGCTACTTATCCTAATGAAGCTAATTCAGCTGCTGAATTAATTCGTCTAGCGGAAGAACGGTTATCTATTGAACAGCAGCGACTACGTTATAAAGAAGATGAGCGCCAACGCCACCTTGAGAAGTTATCTGCTGTAGGACAGCTAGCGGCAGGACTTGCTCATGAAATTCGAAATCCACTTACATCAATTCGAGGATTTGTACAGATCTCAGCCGCTGAATCAGATGCCGTAAAAAAATGGGAGTCGATTATTTTACCTGAAATTGATCGAATTAATGATTTGTTAAAACAGTTTTTAAACTTAAGCGAATCAAGACCAGCGAAATTTTCTTGTTTTGACTTAGATCAATTGATGAATGATGTATTTAGTCTACTCCAACCTAGAGCTTTTCTAATGGGACATGAATTAAAACTATATCCCCCTATCTCTAGAGTCATGATTGAAGCAGATCCCGAACAAATTAAACAAGTATTAATCAACCTTGTCCAAAATGGATTGGAATCTCTTGAGGAAAAAGGAAAGGTCGAGATTCATTGGCGTGAGATGCGAGACCGTGTAGTGATCCGTGTGAAAGATACCGGAATGGGGATTCGCCCAGAGTATTATGAACGGATTTTTGATCCCTTCTTTACTACTAAAGGAGAAGGAACTGGTATGGGATTATCTATTTGCCAACGGATTATATCAGATCATGGCGGGCAAATTCATGTTACTAGCCCACCAGGACGTGGGACAACGTTCCATATCCATCTACCCATTCGTCAGTCAAAAGATCAGCAATATCAAACATTTCCCTTTAAGAGTATAAAAGAGCTCCAATATAAAAAAATAGTAACCAAATAAGGTCTTTTACATGATTTAGAGCATATTACCTACTCATAAATCGCGTAATTATATAGGGAGGAGCATGTTGATTTAGAGAGATCATTCGCTCCATGTGATTAACAAGTTGATATAAACAGTAGCTGAGAAAGAATTAGGATGGATGTCTGACATTATAGAGCTGCAACATAGTATCTGTATGGAAATGGGTAACTCTTAACTTCAGTCGATGAATGATATCAAGAGTAACCCATTCTTTATCTTATCCATTTTGGTTGAATATAAATTCTTCAGCTCTCTATTTTGCACATTCTCATAAGCGTAAGCTAAAATAAGAACAGAGAAGGAGGCTGAAGGCAATGAAAGAAAAACCACAATTCAATATTTTAAGTAATAAATCAACAACACATGGCGATTACTATACTGGGACTTTAAATCTAAGTAATTTATCAGCAATCTTAATTGATGGAGAACATGCTAAGATCGATCTCGGATTATTACATGCGAAAAGTTCTGTTGAAAGAGGAATTAAGTTTGTGTCCAATAAAGAAGAGGTACAAGATGGAAAGCTTTATTGGGTAGTGTGGATTGCCATTGATCGTAATGAGCAAGGTACTTACTACGCAGGAGCTACTGCTTGTTCAATGATTATCAATAAAGAAGCAAGACGCGGATGGAAAAATTTAGCGGAGCATGTGAATCGTATGGATGACGCTTTAAAACGGAAAATTAAGCTCAAAGAGTTAGGAGAAAAGGAAAAGTCCGCTTTAAAACAATTATTAATCAACCATAATGAATCAATGTGGGAAAATAGTAAAGAAGAACTTAAACAACAATTTGTGTAAAAATAAGCTTGTAACATGAATCGATATCATTCATGAAACAGATGAAAATGATTTTAAAGTGATCAGTGGATGCTAGAAAGTAACCTTTAAAAAATTGAATAGTATGTGAACAAATGTGCAAGCATCTTGTCGAATTTTGTTCACAGGAGTACACTAGATCTTGATTACGGAACCTTTTGCTAGGACACAAAAATTGCGGACCAAATGGGTCCGCAATTTTTGTATATAAAAACCTTCTCTTTAGCTCAATCTAAAGCAAAGAGGAGGTTTTTTAGATGAAAAAAGATTTCTTTGCACGCCATGGAGGAGTCCATTTTACACCTAATGTAACAGCCAAGGAGATAAACCGTTTTGTGGATAATCTCCCTGAAGAGAAGCGTGAAAGCATGTTTGAAGTGTTACAAGAATTATCAAATGCTGGATTAATTACTCTATATAATGATGGTGTTTTTGCTGATGGTGAGGGGAAAATTGGTGGCAGCAATGAGTGTTAGTATGTGAATTACTTTGCAATAGAGAGATCATGTTGTACTTATACTTTTAAAATTCTAGGTCAGCTTGTCAGTGATACCAGATTCGATAAGGTCTTTCTAGAAAGACCTTATCGAATCGATTATCTATGATTCATTTCGAAACCAATTCCAAATTTTAGTCCATATAGAAGATTCCTCATTGGTGTTTGGCGTTATTGTAGGATGCAATGGACAAGTAATCACAGGCTCAGTCCCTTTGACAAAGTACTCCAAATGAGTATGTGGACAACGAGGTGTAGCTAAATAGCCTGTTTCTGGGTCTACATAAACGCCTTTCACATCTGCTGGAATGGGAAAAATGCGAGAAGCTTGTTTGCTGGTTGCTTGTTTCATAAAAGTAGCCCAGATATATTGAGCGATTCGTGTCTTTTCAGTTGGTAGTTTTTTGCCACGATCATACCCAACCCAAACAGTTGTAGTCAAATCAGGAGTGTATCCAGAGAGCCAACTATCCCAATCTGTTGATCCTGTTTTACCTGCAGCAGGACGATTAAATATTTGTCGGACACGATGGGCTGTTCCCGTAGGCTCAAACACACTTGTCATTAATTGAGTGAGTACATAGGCATGCCCTGAAGGAATGATACGTTTAGTTATGGGTTGTTCTTCGATCAGAACATTCCCTTGAGCATCCGTGATTTTTAAAATTCCTGTAAGTGGGTGATAGATCCCTCCAGAAGCGAATGTACTATATACTTGAGCCATTTCAAATGGAGTGACTGTGTAACTACCAAGAGCGAGTGAAGGAGTCGCATTAAGTTTACTTTGAATACCAAGTTGCCGAGCTAAGTCGATGACTTGCTCGATTCCCACTTGAAAAAGAGTGCTGACTGCATAAATATTGTCAGAACGAGCAATGGCTTCCCGCATGGTAATCGGACGATCGAGATATTGATGATGAAAGTTCGAAGGTTGATATACTCCTCCATCATAGATAAAAGAAGTAGGACGGCTAAATATTTTCGTAAGTGAAGTAAAACCATTTTTTAATGCGCTTAAATAGACAATCGGTTTAAAGGAAGAACCGGGCTGACGATGTGCAAAAACTCGATTATATGGTGATTTTTGATAGTCATTACCACCTACCATTGCTTTAATATGTCCAGTATGTGGGTTGACAGCAATTAAAGCCCCCTGTAGATCATCAAGATCATTTAAATGTTTAGTAATGGCTTGTTCAGCTTGTGTTTGTAGCTCGGTACTAAGAGTAGTATAGATTTTCAAACCACCATGTCTAACCATATCTTCATCTAGACCATATTTGGAGGTGGCAGTCTGGATGATATAATCTCGAAAATAATGGGCTTTTGTATAGTGGGACTGGGTTTGAATCGATGGGAAAACCTTAATCTTCTCTTTTTTGGCTTGTGTAGCTTGGCTAGATGAAATCATTTTGTTTTTGACCATTAGCTCTAAGATACGTTCTTGCCGTTTTTTAGCATGCTTAAAATGATGATAGGGTGAATAATATTCGGGTCCCCGGGGAAGTCCTGCTAGAAAAGCACTCTCAGCCAGGGAGAGCTGTTTAGTTGGTTTATGAAAATAAAGTTGTGCCGCTTGTTGAATGCCGTAAGATCCGTGACCGTAGTAAATATGGTTTAAATACATTTCTAATATTTTATGTTTGGGGTAGTGAAGTTCGAGCTGAATGGTAAATATAGCTTCCTTTAATTTTCTAGCCCATGTACGATCATGAGTAAGATAAAGATTTCGAGCGAGTTGTTGAGTAATCGTACTTGCCCCCTGAACGATTTGTCCAGATTTCAAATTAACCCAAGCTGCCCGGATGATACCATGTAGCGAAAATCCAGAATGTTGGTAGAAAGTACGATCTTCAGCAGCTAATGTAGCATGGAGCACATACTTCGGAACTTGGGATATATGGATTGTTTCATGAGGTTTTCCTTGTGTAGCATAGTTGATTAGGCGACCTTGATCATCATAGATTTGAGTAGTTAAATGTAGATCAGGCGACGGAAGAGGGTGCGATTTTAGATATAGCAAAAAAATCCCTATCCCTAAACTTCCAATTAGAAGTATATATAAAAGAGCACGTAATCCTTGACTTATTCGTTTCAATAATCGCCAAATCAAAAGTTGTTCTAAATGTGAATAGGGTTGGGTACAACGATCGCCCATGGTATGTATCTCCTTTGACTCAAAAATTGCTTGGCAGTTGGCAAGCATATTATTTGAAGGGCAAAGGAAAAATATACCTTACATAAATCTTTAATCGGTTTGGAATGGAAAAAGATTGTATCCGAGAAAAACATCGATTATGCTATAAAACAGGTTTTCATATAGTGAGCATGTTGCATGATTCACCCAGAAAACTAGATTAGATAAAGATTTAGAGGAAATCATATTTGTGGAGGATCACTCTTCTAAGAAATAATGAATCAAGGCTATGGAAATCTATTTAAAAAGGATAAGAGGTTGAATTGTGCAATAACTACATTAAAGCAAACTTAGTTCAAGGGAGTTGAAGTAAATGAGCATGGAATTATGGTATACAGAAAAACAAACACCCAACCATGGAATTACAAGTAAAATAAAAAGAACATTACATCATGAACAAACGGAATTTCAAAAGCTAGATATTATCGAGACGGAACAGTTTGGTAATATGATGGTTTTAGATGGGATGGTTATGACAACGGATCAAGATGAATTTGTCTATCATGAAATGATTACTCATATTGCCATGAATACACATCCGAATCCAAGGAATGTATTAGTGGTTGGTGGAGGAGATGGAGGCGCGATCCGCGAAGTGTTGCGTTATCCTAGTGTGGAAAAAGCGGTGCTAGCTGAAATCGATGGCAAAGTCATCGAAGCCGCACAAAATTATTTTCCAAAAATTGCAGGCAGTTTAACTGATGCACGTGTAGATATTCAAGTGACAGATGGGATTCAATATATTGCTGAAAATAAGAATAAGTTTGATGTGATTTTAGTTGATTCGACAGAGCCAATTGGGCCTGCTATAGGTTTATTTCAAAAGCCTTTTTATGAAGGAATTGCTGAGGCACTAAAAGAGGACGGAATCATGGTAGCTCAGACAGAATCACCTTGGTTTAATCGAGACTTAATCCGTCAAGTGTTTCAAGATATTTCTCAGGTATTCCCGATTACCCGTCTTTATACAGCTTCGATTCCTACATATCCGAGTGGATTATGGAGTTTCACGATTGGTTCGAAAAAGTATGACCCATTAAAGGTTGATGAAGAAAAGCTGATATCACCACTCGGTACACGTTACTATCATCCAGGAATTCATCGTTCTGTGTTTCAATTGCCTATATTTGTTCAAGAGCTGCTAACAGGCAAGGGGGAATAATTCATGCGTTTTGATGAAGCATACTCGGGTAATGTTTTTATCGCTTCGAGTACTGATTTAGATAAAGCTCAAGCGGTAATTTTCGGGATGCCAATGGACTGGACAGTAAGTTTTCGTCCGGGATCTCGCTTTGGACCTGCACGAATTCGGGAATCCTCTTTGGTTTTAGAAGAATATAGCCATTATTTAGATAGGGAATTACAGGAGATTTCTTATTATGATGCAGGGGACATCCCGCTCGCATTTGGTAATCCAGAGAGAAGTTTAGCGAGCATTAGAGAATTTGTAAGTAAAGTATTAGATTTAAAAAAGATGCCTTTAGGTATGGGAGGGGAACATTTAGTGACTTGGCCCGTCGTTCAGGAAGTATTTAAGCGATATCCTGATCTAGCGGTCATTCATATTGATGCTCATGCAGACTTGCGTACAGATTATGAAGGTGAAGAATATTCCCATGCTACTCCCTTACGAAAGATTTCGCAGTTAATTGGTGGCTCAAATGTTTACCAATTTGGCATCCGTTCCATGACACGTGAAGAAGTGACGTATGCTAAAGAAGCAGGTATTCATTTTCATCCTTTTGATGTGTTAGAGCCTTTAAAAGAATGCTTACCAAAACTTTCTGGTCGCCCTGTTTATGTTACTGTTGATATTGATGCATTAGACCCTGCTTTTGCTCCAGGTACGGGTACACAAGAACCGGGAGGAATTGACACGAAAGAGTTGCTTGCCTCCATCCATGCGATAGCTCGATCGGATATCAAAGTGGTTGGTGCAGATATTGTTGAAGTAGCTCCAGCTTATGATCCTACTGAACAAACCGCCGTCGTGGCTGCAAAATTGATTCGTGAAATGCTATTGGGCTTTATTAAATAATGTTTATTTCATAGCTGAAATCATAGATATAAGGATTGAGGAAGCTGTTCAAGCTAAGTCGACTTTATGTCCCTACTTACGGGATAAAAGGCTCTAAGAGATAAAGTCGGCTTAGAACTTTTATGCTATCTTTCTAAATTGAAGAGAGCGAATAAACACATAATTTAGGCTTCAAGAAAGTGATTTATTGGCGAAATAAAAAAAGAAATGGTAAGATACCTGTATAAATTATGAAATAAAAAGGGGGATCTGATCTATCTTGATTCCCATTAAGATCCATATTGAATCGATTATTCATCATGAACAAGAGGATCAACCAGAAGTGATCAAGCAGGATCTAGCCGGAACATTTGCCTTGCGTGGAGATGAATGGGTATTAAGGTATAAGGAAAATGAGGGTACTCCAGATGAGACACGCACAGCAGTAAAGTCTACTCAAGATCAGATTACGATCATTCGTCATGGAGCGATCTCTTACAGACAAACTTATCGTCCACAAGAAACAATGACGAGTATGATTCATACACCTGCAGGTCAAACTGAAATGGACGTTCATACACTCTATTATCTTCGTGAGCGTGATGAATTTCATGGTCTTATTCGTTTTTCATTTCATTTAACAATGGGACAAGAAAAACTCGGAAACTATCAATTAACAATTCGATGGACAGAGGGGAAGTTCGATGAATTCGCTTGAACAGAGAAAAGAAACATTGCGTGAAGAAATTCGTCAAGCTATTTTAAAGGCCAATTTGCTTCCAGAATCAGATGTTCCTGAAGTTCATTTAGAGGTACCACGGGAAAAGGAGCATGGTGATTGGGCTACCAATATTGCCATGAAATTAACGCGGGTAGCTCGTCGTAATCCGCGTGAAATCGCAGCAGCTATCGTAGAAAACCTTGATCAAAGAAAAGCTTCGATTCGAGAGGTTCAAATTGCAGGCCCAGGGTTTATCAATTTTTTCTTAGACCGTTCTTTTTTAATTAAGATCATTGATGAAGTTAGAGAGAAAAAAGAAGAGTATGGAAAGTCTTATGAAGGGCAAGGAAAAAAAGTAAATATCGAGTTTGTAAGTGCAAACCCTACTGGAAGCTTACATCTGGGACATGCTCGCGGAGCAGCAGTGGGTGATGCTCTTTGCAATATTCTCGATGCCGCTGGCTATGATGTTACACGGGAATACTATATTAATGATGCTGGAAATCAAATGCAGATGATGGCTCTATCTATTGAGGCAAGGTATTTTGAACTATTAGGCAAAGAGCACTCTTTTCCTGAAGATGGATATCGTGGACAAGAGATGATTCAGATTGCTAAAGAGATTGTTCAAGATCAAGGTGACAAGTTGTTGGAGATGGAGTCAGCCCAGCGTCTAAACTATCTAAAACAAGTAGGGAGAGATAAGCTACTTGCCAAAATTAAATCAGACCTAGAACGGTTCCGCGTTCCGTTTAATGTTTGGTTTAGTGAGCTCTCCATGTATGAGTCTGGCGTCATTGAAGAAACCATTAATGAGCTACAGGAAAGAGGATATACCTACGAGCAAGACGGAGCTTTATGGCTTAAGACGACCGAATTTGGTGATGATAAAGATCGTGTTTTAGTTAAAAAAGATGGTTCGTATACTTATTTTACTCCAGATATCGCTTATCATCGGAATAAATTTGGACGTGGTCATCAGCTTCTTATTAATATCTGGGGAGCAGATCATCATGGATATATTCCCCGAATGAAGTCTGCATTAGCCGCTTTAGGGTATAACTCAGATCAGCTTGAAATAGTTATCTCCCAAATGGTAAAGCTATATCAAGGTGGAGAACTAGTCAAAATGTCAAAGCGTACCGGAAAGGCGGTTACTTTGCAAGAGTTAATGAATGAAGTTGGAGTGGATGCAGCACGCTATTTCTTTACAATGCGCAGCCCTGATACTCATTTAGATTTTGATATGGACTTAGCCATTTCTAAATCCAATGAAAACCCTGTTTATTATGTTCAATATGCTCATGCTCGTATTACGAGTGTTTTTCGACAAGCAAAAGAAAAAGGACTCCAAACGACGAATGAACCAACTAAGCTAGTTAAATTACAGCTTGAGCAAGAGCTAGACTTACTTCAAAAACTAGCGGAATTCCCAAGAGATATCGCACAAGCAGCAGCACAACTAGCACCACATCGGGTTATTCGCTATCTTCATGAGCTAGCAACCCAATTTCATAGCTACTATAATGCCGAGCGAGTTATTACAGAAGATATCGAGCTATCTGAAGCGCGTCTTACTCTTTTAGATGCTATCCAGCAAGTAATACGAAATGGTCTTAAGCTAGTTGGAGTGAGTGCACCTGATCGCATGTAAAAAGCATCTGAATGGGAGTAAAGTGGAAAAGGAAAACTGCCGAGGAGAATCATTCCTCGGCTTTTTTATTGAAATGGAGTTTTTATCTTGGCTGAACCGGAAAGATATATAACCGTAACCCATTATATGAGGACTATACAGGAGGAGGAGTAAATCTTTTTAGAACGAAAAGGAAAATGAGAAAGAGAGGTGAGCTTATGGCATTTGCTAAAAAGTCAGCTGTAGGAAAGAAAGGCTTTTTTTTATTGGGGGGATTTGGAATCTTTATATTGATTGTGATCATTATGATTCCATTACTAATGACCGCTTTTATTTTCTTAGCATTGGATTCAACTCCAAATGGTTATCCATCTGATATCCCTCTCTATGGTTATCAAGACGCAATTCCAGCTCCACTCAAACAAGTTTATGAAGAATTAGGTAGGAAATACCAGATCCCTTGGAATGTACTTGCTGCGATCCATAAGATGGATTCGAGCTATATCAATGAAATCAAGGAAATATTTCCTAATGATGTACCATATGCCCAAGTATTTCATGAAGCAGGAGCTAAATATGGTGTTGATCCAGCTCTGCTTAAAGCGATCGCAAAGCAAGAAAGTAACTTTAACCCTAAAACTGTATCAAAAGCGGGAGCTCGGGGAGTTATGCAAGTGCGCCCATAAGGGTAATTAGGAAATCGCCCTTTGGCAAGGCGTAGGCGGAAAGATCATAGCTAAAGCCTATCGTTGCCCAACTTACCCAAAAGGGAAACCGAATGGGGAGCGTAGCATGTTGGGAAAGTCACAAGTTGCTGAGTTACCACAGCACGACTGAGTGGCGAAACGAAAAGTTGTGAACAAGGATGAAGGCTAAACTGCTTGAAGGACAGTCTGAGGGGGCTCTACCACCGCCCGTAACGAAAGGTAGCTAGAAACGTTACGTAACTAGGACGGAACGGGTAGTTGCATACCGTATTCGTATATGATCCCTAGTTGACCAACTCCAATAAGGAGTAAAAGACGAACGTCACATCCGACATCACAACATGCCATGTTTCTAATTATCTAAATGGGGATTACCTAAGGTGGAGTGCCCAAGGGCTATGACTGTAGAGTCTGAATATCCACTAAGGTAACGGAGTTCCCATAGTAGTCCGAGATAGGGAAAGCCTATCACATGGCGAAGGGGAACAGCTTATCACACTAACACGAAATAGGGTAAGAGCGTGAGGCTCTATGAGAAATCCAAAAGTAGTGTTAGCGAATCTAGCTTCTTTGGAAGCTAGATTGATAAGTGGAGAGCCGTATACATCGAGAGGTGTACGTACGGTTCGGAGGGGAGTTCTTGGAAACCTACCGTAGAAATACGGAAAGGCGCTGGGTTCTTACCCTACTTAATGCCAGCAAACTGCCAAGAAGCAGGACTAGATCCTAATGGCGATTGCTTTGATCCTGTCAAAAATATTCACGCAGGTGCTCAAGAGATTGCTAGGTATTTGAAAAAATATCAAGGAAACCTTATTTATGCATTGGCTGCTTACAATGCAGGACCGGCCCGTGTATCAGGAACAACGAGCAATCCGAAGCCACCTGAAGTACCTGCTATTCCAGAGACTCAAAATTATGTTCAAAAAGTACCAATGTATTATGATCAGTATAAAAAAGGGATGGGGGACACGAAAGCAGATCTCAGGAAATTAGAAGACGTCCGGGAGAAAATGGTTTCAATTGCTGAAAAGCTTGCCAGTGATAGACAGAAACACGAATCTTCCAGTAAAAACGGAAGTCCCACTGCTTGTATGAACGATCTAAAAAAGAAATCCGTTAAAGAAGTTAGAGAAGGGAAGGTAGGCAATTATGGTGCTCTTACGTGTGCAATGGTTGATTATTTTACAAAATCATGGGACAAAGTAGCTAAAATAGAAGAACAAGCCCAGTTATATGTAGGACCGACGATGATTGTAGGATCTGGAAAGCCTGTATCATTGGGTGGGAGAATGTTATGGCCAGTTCAAGTTGGCGGTGGAGTACATAAGCAGGGTGGATGTGTTTCTTCACCTTATGGTCAAAATCGAGGAACCTATTATCATCGAGGAGTTGATATTTCAGCTCCAATGGGTACACCGATTTTTGCAGCGGAAGCAGGGCGCGTCTATATTTCTAAACCAGATCCGATGACCTCAACAGATCCGATTGGTTTTGGGTGGTATGTAGGAATTGATCACGGAAACGGTTTAACTACTTGGTATGGACATATGCCAACTAAATCAGTCTTGGTAAAAGTAGGTGACTATGTACAAAAGGGTCAAAAAATTGCAGAAGTAGGGAGAAATGGTATGGATGTAACACAGGCTCATTTGCATTTTGAAGTACATATGAATCAGGATCGTGATCGTATTGATACGACTCCATTCATTGGCAAAGGAGTGCCATGTAACCGTAGTAAATTTGATCCGAGCTACTATAGCCATCCTATTTATGGAGTGAATGAGTAAGCCCCTGATTAGAAGGTGGTGATACCTTTGTGGAAAAGAAAACCCCCTTATATTTTGATGATCTTCTTGGCTATTGTAGTGATTTGGATCTGGTATAAATATGATAAAAATACCCCTTCTTTACCAGATTCCTCCACAGTAGCCGAACCGGAAGAGTTTAAACCCATTGCCAAAATAAAAGTAGCAACAGAAGAAATCGAGAAAATTAAAAGTCAGTCTATTGAATTTGCTTCAGTCTATTTTTCCTATGATCAGGAACAATCTGAAAAATACCGAAGAAAATCGAATTCTTTTCTTCATTCACAATTTATTGATCACCGGGTAGATGAACTAAAGGAAATCAATCAACCAAATAAAGTGGGTGTCAATACGGTATTGGAACAACCAAAAAAAGTGGAAATATTAACAAGCTATGTACAAGGGGAAAATATTTGTGTTTTTATTGATATTTCTCAAGAAATTACACTTCAATATCAAGATGGAAAAACGAAACAAACAAATGATTCATATAACCGTTTAATTGTTTGGGAAAAAGAAAAAGGTACATGGAAAGTAAGAAGGATTGAAGCACAGGCCTTTATGGAAGCTGACTAACTAGCTAACCATGTTGAATAAATGGATGAAAAGCCTGAATCGCTTCTGAAGGAGCTCACGAATCGTTTTTGTGTAGGTTCGACTTTTCCTCAAAGGGAGAAGAGCATAGTTCTAAAAACGCTAGCTAAGCTACGGCTACAAGAGTGAGTAGCTAATGGATCTTTTAGAAAGTGACCTATATAAAAAAGGAAGGGATCAATGAAAATCTTGCCGAAAAAGCAAAGTGAAATCAGTCATCAATGAGACTGCTGACAAACCTCCATACGAGAAAGCTTTGTCTACAAGTTGAAAAGTGGCGAATTTTCGTCTTTTGTGACAGATTTTGGGCAGAAGAAAGGAGTTCCAGCAGTGTATAAAGAGGAATGGGTATTAGAGACAAGGGAGACGATGTTTGAAGAAGTATTGGAATGTTTGGATGAAGGAATTCATATCGTTGACGCTAGTGGTTTTACAATCTTTTATAATCGTGCTGCTTCTGTACTCGATGTATTACCTGTCCATGAGGTTTTAGGGAAGCATGTCTTAGAAGCTTTCCCCTCTTTAACTGAAAAGACAAGTACCCTACTCAAAGTGTTAAAAACCGGAGATGCCATTAATGAAAAACAGCAAACTTATCAGAATATCCAAGGAAAACAAATTACAACTGTGAATAAAACATTGCCACTTCGCTTAAAGGGGAGACTTATAGGAGCTGTAGAAATTGCCAAAGACATTACAAAAATTAAAGAACTATCGGAAAAAGTGATTAAGTTACAAGAGCAAATTCATGAGCCTAAGTCCAAAAAAATCCAAAAGAGGAGGATGTACCAATTTACAGATATCGTTACCCAAAATCCCTTAATGATACAAGCGATTGAGCGAGCCAAACGAGTTGCTCTTTCTTCTTCACCTGTGCTTGTTGTTGGCGAAACAGGAACAGGAAAAGAGTTATTTGTTCAATCCATTCATAGTAGCTCGCCACGAAAAAAGGGCCCCTTCGTGGTTCAAAACTGTGCAGCTATTCCTTCAACACTGCTTGAAAGTTTATTATTTGGTACTGTGAAAGGTGCTTTTACAGGTGCAGAAGATCGTCCTGGTTTATTTGAGTTAGCAGATGGTGGAACTTTATTTCTAGATGAAATTCATGCTATGCCTATTGATTTGCAAGCAAAGCTACTTCGTGTACTGGAAGAAGGGATTGTTAGGAGAGTTGGAGAAACACGAACCCGCTCTGTTAATGTTCGCATCATTGTTGCTACAAATGAAGATCCGTTGGTTAGCGTTAAGGAAGGTAGATTACGTAAAGATTTATATTATCGAATCCATGTTGTACGGATTCAATTACCTCCCTTACGTGAACGTAAAGAAGATATACCTCTATTAACGGAATATTTCATATGTACTTTGAAGGGGAAAATTGCAAATAAAATAGAAACATGCTCGGATGAAGTGATGGAATTATTTTTAAGATATGACTGGCCTGGTAATGTGAGGGAGTTAGCAAATACAGTTGAAGGTGCATTACATCTAACCAATGAAACTGAATTAAAAATAGAACATCTGCCAACTCACTTCGCTTCTTTAGAAATGAATGAACCTGATTTTTTAGAATTAGAGTGGTCTGATACACAAACACTTCCTGATCTGTTATCCAAAGTGGAAAAACAATTAATTCAAAAAGCTTTAACTTTATGTGATGGGAAAATCTTGCTTGCTGCTGAAAAATTAGGGATTCCACGTCAAACACTCCAATACAAGATAAAAAAGCTACGAATTCGATAAAGGCTGCCGAAAATTTGGCAGTTTTTTTGTTTTCTCCTGTGAGAATCGGTTCCTAAAGATGCCTACATCATATAAAAACATTATTTGATGTGTAAGAACGATGTGAGTCGTATCATCTAAGATTAAGACAGATCAATGAAAAAGTGATGATCTATTTTTTTTGGTAACTCTCTATTTCGAAAAAAAATGACCGATATCTTTTTTGGCATACTTTTTGCATAATTACGGGGGTGAGGAGGTGAAAATCAAATGAAAGACTCTAGACATCTCGGTCATCCTTATGGGCTTCATCGTGTACGTGAGCCACAGGGAGTATTGCCACAGCCTGCATGGAAAATTGATGCAGACCCAAGTATTTATGAAAATGAACTTTGTATTGAAGTAGAACGTTTGAATATTGATTCTGCTTCATTTACACAGTTAAAAGAAGAGGCACAGGGAGACATTATACGGATTAAAGAGAAAATCTGGAATATCATTCAAGAGCGAGGTAAAATGCATAATCCCGTGACAGGGTCTGGCGGAATGTTAATAGGGCGTGTGGCCAGCATTGGATCGCATTATCCGAATCATGAGATACAAGTAGGGATGAAAATTGCAACCCTTGTTTCGTTAACGCTTACTCCACTTAGCTTGGAAGCAATTCATCAAGTTGATTTACAGACAGGACAAGTGGAAGTCAGTGGTAAAGCCATTCTTTTTGCTACTGCGCCTTATGCAATCTTACCTGATGATTTACCAGAAAGAGTAACACTAGCTGCTCTGGATGTATGTGGAGCACCACTACAGACAAAACGATTAGTAAAGCCTAACCAACGCGTATTAGTGATGGGAGCAGGCGGAAAATCGGGATTGCTTTGTCTATATCAAGCATGGAAGGAAGCGGGAAAAGAAGGACAAGTCATTGCACTAGAAGCCAATGAGCAAGCTTGTCGCGAGATACAAAATCTAAATATAGCTCATGAAGTAATCCAAGTAGACGCAACGAATCCAATCGCAGTCCATGAAGTAGTTGATCGTGTCACACATGGAAAGTTAGCTGACTTAACCATTAACTGTGTAAATGTACCTAATACGGAACTATCAGCTATTCTAGCAACAAGAGATCAGGGACTTATCTATTTCTTTAGCATGGCTGTTCAGTTTACTGCTGCAGCCTTAGGGGCAGAAGGGGTTGGGAAAGATGTACAAATGATGATTGGAAATGGATATGGACAGGGGCATGCGGAGTTAACACTTAATATTTTTCGAGAGTCACCAAAGATAAAGGAATTATTTGTTTCTCGATATGCATCTAGGTAAAAAATATATTGCTTCATCGGCACTCCTGTATCACGAACACGTGAGTGAATCGAATTGGCTTAGGAGCAATTAATCGGATTGGATTCAAGTATGATAAATAGTTATTTGAGGAGTAATCTGAGATAAAAGGGGGAGCGATACTTATGCGTAGAGATTGGCGTAAGATCGACTTGTGGAAAGATGTGACGGAAGAGCAGTGGAATGATTGGTTATGGCAGCTAACCCATACGATTCGTAACTTTGATGATCTAAGTAAAGTGATCAATCTAACAGATGATGAGTTGGAAGGAGTTAAAATTTCGAAACAGACCATTCCACTAAATATTACCCCATACTATGCCCTTCTCATGGACCCTGATGATCCCAAAGACCCGATTCGTTTGCAGTCTGTTCCCATTTCCTCAGAGTTAAATCGAACCGTTTTTGATATGGATGATCCTTTATTAGAAGATACTGATTCACCTGTACCCGGTTTAACCCATCGATATCCAGACCGTGTCCTATTTTTGATTACCAATCAATGCTCCATGTATTGTCGTTATTGTACTCGCCGACGTTTCTCAGGACAAATCGGGATGGGTGTACCAAAAAAACAAATGGATGCATGTATTGAATATATTCGTAATACCCCCAGTGTACGAGATGTTCTTTTATCAGGCGGGGATGGATTGCTTGTTAATGACCGGATTTTAGAATATTTACTTAAAAATTTACGTGAGATCCCTCATGTGGAAATTATTCGGATTGGGACGCGTGCTCCAGTCGTTTTTCCGCAACGTATTACAGAAAATCTGTGTCAAATATTGAAAAAGTATCATCCAGTCTGGTTGAACACTCATTTTAATCATCCAAAAGAAATTACTCCTGAAGCCAAAAAAGCTTGTGAAATGCTTGCAGATGCAGGGGTTCCATTAGGGAACCAAGCTGTTATTTTATCAGGAATAAATGATTGTCCGCATGTGATGAAAAAATTAATGCATGAATTGGTGAAAATTCGTGTTCGTCCGTATTATATTTATCAATGCGATTTATCCATGGGGATCGGGCATTTCCGTGCTCCAGTTTCTAAAGGACTAGAAATTATTGAATATTTACGCGGGCATACATCAGGGTATGCTGTTCCGACTTTTGTGGTTGATGCACCAGGTGGTGGAGGAAAAATACCTCTTTCCCCTAATTATATTCTTTCACAAAGCGCAAACAAAACAATACTCCGCAATTTTGAAGGAGTTATTACCAGTTATCCAGAGCCAGAGAATTATCAGCCGCATGACTCAGACCATTGTGAATATTGTCAGGAAGCAGGTGACCAAGTAGGAATTGCTGCATTGATGAGCAATGAGCGAATCAATCTTGAGCCTAAGCAACTAACACGTGAAGATCGACGTGTAGGCGTTCAACAGCAGAATAAAGCCACGGTAGAATTAGCTGCAACAGAAGAAAAGGCGGAACATTCCTAAACAAAATGAATGATTTGTGGAAAAAGATTACCCGATTATCCATTCGCTCTCTTTCCATTATAGGGTTATCCAAAAATGCAGGAAAAACCACTGTATGTCATGCATTGGTTCAGGAATTAAAAGATCACTTGCGATTAGGGCTAGTTAGCATTGGTGTAGATGGAGAAGAAAGAGATCATTGGAGTGGTCTTCCTAAACCTCCAATTTATGTATCAACTGGTAATATTGTAGCAACAGCGAATACCCTATTTGATCAACAAGCCGGAAATTGGGAAGTATTGTGTCATACAGGGATTCATAGTATCCTTGGTGAAATTTATTTAGCTAAGGCTAAGCAGGATACTTATATTAAACTTGCAGGAATTCCTACGCTATCAGGAATTCAAAAGGTGCTATCACAGATGGATAGATGGGGAGTAGATCTTGTACTGGTAGATGGTGCATATGACCGCAGAGTTTCAGCAAGTCCAGGAGTGACAGATGCTTCGGTTCTTGTAGTGGGAGCTAGTATGGGTCATTCACTACAGAAGATCGCAGCAAAAGTGGAAGAAACCCTTCATCTATTTCGTTTACCTGCTTGTGAAGATGAAAAAGTCCATCTCTTTATGCAAAAAGCGATCGAAGAAAATTGTTTATATGCAAAATCGAGTGAAAGATGGAAAGCGTTATCATATTCATCACTACTCCCAATGACGCAGTCAGAAATAAGTAGTCTGAGTAAATATGAAGGACTCATTGTTTCAGGAGCACTTACTGATCATAATCTTCGTGCTCTACTCCAGAAAAGTCCCCATCTCCATATCTATGTCCCAGATGCAACACATTTGTTTGTCTCATTAGCAACATTAAGACAGTTTTACCGTAGTGGTGGCAAAATCAACGTATTAAAGTCGATCAATTTATTATTTTTGGCGATTAATCCTGTATCACCAGATGGATTTTCGTTTAACCATGAAGAGTTGAAAGAAAGGTTAACACCTATTTGTTCACCACTACCTATTGTTAATTTAGTTCGTGAGTAAAGGGATCAAGGTATTTTAAAGAGACTATGTTATATGATTGAAAAGCAAGGATGATTTCTATGTGAAAGAAGCAAATCGCTTTTGTAAAGGAATCGATTTTTAAACGGTTTAGATAATCTCTAAAGAATTTGGGAGAGAAAATGATGTGGATCGATGAGAAGAGCAAACAAGATTTACAACTTGATCAGCTTTTATTACGCTTTCAACCATGGACTCCGATGGGAAAAAAAGCGAAAGAGAAATTAACACCTTTTTTACCTGGACAAGAATCAGATTGGCAGCAATTGTTAGAAGAACAAGAGGTAATTCAAAGTCATTTGGTTCGTTATCCTAAACAGGTAGCGCAGCTTGAGTCGATCTTACAGCAAATCCCAGATGTGGAAGATTTGATTTTGCAGTTAGAAAGTGGATATGTTCCAAGCTTAACGGAGTGGTTTCAAATTAAACAATTTTTATGGTATAGCCGAGCTTGGGCACGCCTTTTAACTGAAATGGAAATCGATAACTCATTTTATTTCAATAAAGTAGAGATTGAGACATGTGCAAATTTACTTCAGCATCTAAATCCGTCTCATCCGCTACGCTCTACATTTAGCATAGCGGATGAGTATGACCCAGCTTTAAAAGCTGCTCGTGAGAATCGAGCGCATTTGGAAAGAGAGAAGTTATGTGAGAGAGAAAGTAGAGCTCAAATCATCGAAGAGCAATTACAAGTTCGACGCAATCGTTTTGGTGAATGGATAGCAATTAGGGGATCACAGCAAGAGAAAAAGATGTTACAAATCAATGATTTACAGTTGATTCGTGAAACAACCTATGATCGTTACTTTGAACTTAAGCCATCAAAACAACAAGAGAAAATAGAACATGAATTAGATCAGTTGAATGAAAAAATTGCTAGACTTGAGCAAAAAGTACTCAATCAACTTGCTAAGACTTTTCGTTCTGCTATCCCTTTTTTCCGTTATGCACATCAAAAAATAACTCATTTCGATCTACAGTGGGCACGTATTCGAGCAGCTGAGAGTTGGCATGGAAGTAAACCAACCTACTCGGAAAGACATTTGGAGATTCAAGAGGGCTTTCACCCACTTATGGCTGAGAAGCTACGTGAATGGAATATCGAGTTTATGCCGATTCAGGTATCGATTAAGTCAGGAGTTACTGTAATTATCGGTCCGAATATGGGGGGGAAAACAGCTGCTCTAAAAACCATTGGAGTCAATGTAGCACTAGCACAATTTGGATTTTTCGTTCCAGCCAAATCCTGTTGTCTGCCACTTTTTCCTTGGATCAAATCCATTATAGGGGATGGACAAGATTGGGAAAAAGGCTTAAGTAGTTTTGGAGCAGAAATAGCAAGATTAACTCTTTGCTTTCAAAAAACTGGTCCGGGACTGCTCTTATTAGATGAGATTGGTAGAGGAACGAATCCAATAGAAGGTTCATCCATTTCAGAAGCGGTTACTCAATATTTAATGAATAAAGAATTTTTTTCTATCCATGTTACACACTATCGGGAAGTGCTTCATGTAAAAGGAGTGCAAGGATATCGCGTTGCAGGTTTACAAACGCTTCCTAATTATAATGGCAATTCCACTCAAGAAATGATTCAACAGCTTCATAAGCATATGGATTACCGATTACTACCTTTAAGAGTTACAGATACAATACCCCAACAGGCCATACGTATTGCAGAATTATTAGGACTACCACAAGCCATTATTTCGCAAGCTAAGCAACGATTAAAAAGCGAGGTGGGATTGATCGATGGAACAGAAACTAAAACTGGACCAAGCTCAGATTAAACGAGCGCGAAAGGCTGCTGAAGTGATTGCTAAAGATATGGATGAATTTATAGCAAAACGGACCACAGTAGCAGTTGAACGAACAGTACTTCGTTTAATGGGAGTCGATGGAGTGGATGCTGAGGGAGTTCCTCTCCCCAATGTCGTTGTCGATCATCTCTTAGAAAAAGGTGAATTGAGTCAAGGTGTAGCCACTCGTATGATTGGTGCTATGCTTTATCTCGAACAAAGTGCACAAGAAGTAGCAGAACGAGTTGCACAAGGATCCATTGACTTAACCGAAATTCCTTTAGTTGATTATCCTATACTTGTTCATACTGGACAAAAGTTAGCCATGGAAGGATTAAATAAAATCGCGGCCAACCGTTTGCAGCGAGATACGATGATTAAGCAGATGGGAGAAGGGAAAAAACCTTACTTATATGTTATTGTCGCCACAGGAGATATCTATGAAGATGTAGTTCAAGGAAAATCAGCAGCGCGTCAAGGAGCCGATATTATTGCTGTAATTCGTAGTACAGGACAAAGTTTAATTGACTATGTTCCTTACGGTGCTACACGGGAAGGATTTGGTGGTACCTATGCTACACAGGAAAATTTCCGCATTATGCGACAAGCATTAGATGAGGTTGGTAAAGAAGTGGGCAGATATATTCGTCTTTGTAATTACTGCTCAGGATTATGTATGCCAGAAATTGCTGCGATGGGAGCGCTTGAAAGACTCGATGTGATGTTAAACGACGCTTTATATGGAATCTTGTTTCGAGATATTAATATGCAGCGAACATTGATCGATCAAGCATTCTCACGAATGATTAATAGTTATGCTGGTATTATTATTAATACCGGAGAAGATAACTATCTGACTACAGCTGATGCTATAGAAGCAGCTCATACGGTACTTGCATCCCAATTTATCAATGAACAATTTGCTAAGTTTGCTGGATTACCGCCTGAGCAGATGGGGTTAGGGCATGCTTTTGAAATAAACCCAGAAATTGAAGATGGCTTCTTACTAGAAGTCGCCCAAGCTCAAATGGCCAGACAAATTTTCCCGGATGCCCCCTTGAAATATATGCCCCCTACTAAACATATGACAGGAAATATTTTTCGAGGGCATATTCAAGATGCCATGTTTAATTTAGTAAGTGTTTTGACAGGGCAAGGTATTCAACTTTTAGGTATGATGACAGAGGCAATGCATACTCCTCATATTCATGATCGGCAACTAGCCATTGAGAATGCGCAATATATATTTAATAATGCTCGGCATTTGAGTGAAGAAATCTATTTTAAACCAGGTGGCCGTATCGAAAAGAGGGCCCAAGAAGTACTAGATAAAGCAGTCATGATGCTGGAAGAAGTACAGGAAATCGGTTTATTTGCTGCACTAGAAAAAGGTATGTTAGCGGATGTAAAACGGTCACTGGAAGGTGGAAAAGGATTAGATGGTGTCATCGAGCGCACAGATGATTACTTTAACCCTTTTGAAGATGAGTTGCGGGAAAGACTCAAACTTCCACAGCGGGAGGGAGCAGCCTATGAACGCCGATCTTACACGAGTTAAACCATATGGGGATACACTTGACGATGGGATGGTACAACTTAGCTTTTCTTTACCTGTTCCAGCAGGTCTTGAGGCAAAAGAAGCGGCACGACAGCTTGTTATGAAAATGGGATTCGATGATCCTCAAGTTTATCATATGAAAGATCTTGGCGAAAACTATACTTTTTTTATCGTTTATGGAAAATGTCAACATACTATCGACTTCACCCAAATCCGTGTACCTCAAGTAAAAAGTCAAGTGATGAACTTTTATGAGATTAATCAGTTTATTCGGGATAAGATTGGGCGAAAGCTTGTAGTTATAGGAGCTTGTACAGGAACGGATGCACATACAGTTGGGATTGACGCTATAATCAATATGAAAGGGTACAATGGTGAGTATGGACTTGAACGTTATCCAGAGATTGATGCCTATAATTTAGGAAGCCAAGTTCCTAATGAAGAGTTGATCATGAAAGCAGTCGAATTAAATGCAGATGTTATTCTGGTATCTCAAGTCGTTACTCAAAAGGGTGTTCATCTTACTAACTTAACAGAACTGGTAGATTTATTAGAAGTAGAGGGATTACGTGATCGCTTTATATTGATTTGTGGTGGACCACGTATTAGTCATGAGCTTGCTTTAGAGTTAGGATATGATGCTGGGTTTGGTCCTGGAAGCTTGGCTCCTGATGTAGCATCTTATTTTGTTCAAGAATTGTTGCAACGTGAAAAGCATAGAAATAGCTACTATGCAAGCAATTAGCAGTTGATTGGGTCTCTTCAGGGGGTTCGAAGTAGAGGAATTTATGCACAGGTGAGAAAACCTGTGTTTTTACTTTTTAGGAAAAAATAGATAACAATTTTATTATTATGTGATATTATATTTTTGCCTAATAAAAGGTTATAAAAGTCATTATTCTTGCTAAACCAACTTTTTACTTATCAGAGATAAAGTTCGCATATTATAGAGAGAGGTGTCATTTTGTATAAGTTAATTGTCCTATATAAAGACATTATTGATCTCGAGTCATTTGAGCAATTTTACTATGATCATCATGTACCTCGTATATTAAAACTCAACGGGATTGTTAAAGTAGAAGTGACTTATTTATTTCCTGCAGACGAACAACAGCAAAGCCAAACAGAGCCTAATTATTCTCTAAAAAGTGAAATTTATTTTGAAAGCCCTGAAGCATTTGAAATAACGGTTAATAGTCCAGAAGGTGTAGAATTAATTGAGGAAATGTTGGAGTATGCGGGTGATAAGATGATCGCTTATCTTGGAAAAGAAATCGTATTTACCAAGTAGAATTTTTTTATATCAATAGAACTTCTTAAGCTCTGCTGTGAGAGGTTCTTTTCCTAAAAACTAAAAGCTAAAAATGTTTTACTCTTAAGATTAAAGAGGGAGGAGGTTATAAAGTGTATAAAAATTTACATAAATGGGGGGTAGTCGATGGATAATGATCAGAAAATTATTTAAATATGTTTTAAATAAAATATGAATGATCATTCATTCATGATGTGATAAAATAATATTAAATCATATGGCAAAACAAACAATTGGAAGCGTATTCAAAAGTAGGGAAATTGGAAAAGGAGGATGCTTTATGTCCATGCTAGCATGGATGAACTTAGTCGTATTTTTAGTCGTAGCTGCATATGCTTTTTACTTATTTGGTTATATTATTTATAGTCGTTATACATTTATACGACTGGGTAAGCCAGCAGAATTTCGCATTGATTGGAAACAACAGCTTCACGATATACTGGTTTATGTATTTGGACAAAAGAAGTTATTGAAAGATAAGAAAAGTGGAATTATGCATATAGTGATGTTTTACGGATTTATTATGATTCAATTTGGGGCCATTGATTTATTTATTAAAGGGTTGATGGGTCCAACTTCTGAAAAACCGGGAACTCTATATCAAGTTTTTACTTTTGTTCAGGAAGTTACGGTATTCCTCGTCCTTTTAGCAACTCTTTATGCTTACTATCGACGTTATATCGAAAAACTACCTCGTTTAAAACGTGGTCTTAAGTCTGGATTAGTTATTATTTTTCTTACTTCTTTATTAACATCTATTTTGTTATCAGCTACCTTTGAGAAAATCGCTTGGCACCATGGTGAATTAAGTTGGTATACACCTATTTCTTCCTTGTTGGCGATGGTGTTTGGCTTTGTTGGAGTTACAACTGGGCAAATCTTATTTTATGTATGTTGGTGGGTTCATGCTCTAGTTCTTTTTTCATTCTTAGTTTATGTGCCACAATCAAAACATTTTCATTTGTTGGCAGCACCTATCAATGTATTTTTAAAAAGAAATCAACCTCCTGCCAAACTCTCACTGATCGATTTTGAAGATGAAAGTGTTGAAACTTATGGAGCAGGACGTATAGAGGATTTGGATCAAAAACAATTGATAGACTTGTATGCATGTGTAGAGTGTGGTCGCTGTACGAATGTATGTCCTGCATCGGGAACAGGAAAGATGTTATCACCGATGGATCTGATTGTTAAATTACGGGATCACCTTACTACTAAAGGAGCTGCAATTACATCTCATACACCTTGGGTTCCCTCGTTTGCATTTGCAGGAGCAAATCAAGCAGCGCTTAGTCTAGGGGCAAGCACAGAAGGTGGTACTTCTGAATACCCGATACAAATGATTGGTGATGTCATTAAAGAACAAGAACTATGGGCATGTACAACATGTCGAAACTGTGAGGATCAATGTCCGGTGATGAATGAACATGTGGACAAAATTATTGATATGCGTCGTTATTTGGTTATGACCGAAGGAAAAATGAATGCAGAAATTACTCGTACATTTAATAATATTGAACGACAAGGAAATCCATGGGGTTTAAGCCGAAAAGAACGGGATCAATGGAAGAAAGAGGCAGAAGTACCTGTTCCGACAGTAAAAGAAGAAAAAGAGTTTGAGTATCTCTTTTTTGTAGGATCTATGGGATCATATGATAATCGTAGTCAAAAAATTGCTAGGGCGCTGGCAAGGATCTTGCATCATGCGGGTGTGAAATTTGCTATTCTAGGAAATAAAGAGAAAAATTCAGGGGATACAGCTCGCCGTTTAGGAAATGAGTTTTTGTTTCAACAGCTTGCTATGGATAACTTATCTTTATTTGAAAAACATAAAGTGAAGAAAATTATTACGATTGATCCACATGCTTTTAATATTTTTAAAAATGAATATCCTGATCTTGGACTAGAAGCAGAAGTTTATCATCATACTCAAGTTTTGGCAGAGTTGATTCGTGAAGGAAGGATTAAACCAACTAAAGAAGTAAAAGAGCGGATTACTTATCATGACTCTTGTTATTTAGGTCGTTATAACCAAACTTATGATGCTCCGCGCCATATCCTTAAAAGCATACCAGGGGTTGAACTCGTAGAGATGAAACGAAATCGAGAGAATGGTATGTGTTGTGGTGCTGGAGGTGGTTTAATGTGGACTGAAGAGACAGAAGGAATACGTATTAATGTAGCTCGTACTGAACAAGCTTTGGAAGTGAATCCTACCGTTATAGGAAGCGCTTGTCCGTACTGTCTAACGATGTTATCAGATGGTACCAAAGCAAAAGAAGTTGAGGAAAAAGTACAAACAATGGATGTTGTGGAAATTTTGGCCATGTCTATCGATTGGGATCAAGATGACCAATCTACCAATGCTGTACACTAGGACGAATAGAGATTAGATATCCAAAAAGAGACCACCTGTTTATAGAAAACAGGTGGTTTTTAATTTCTCTCTGTTTTTTTAGACAAAACCCAAGTCTCAATATGGCTGCGATAGAAGTAAGCAATTCCTAGTGAAAGAAGTACAATAATTCCGATGGTAACCCATAGCACCAAAGAACCTTTTAAAAGTCCTGTAGTAATGAGAATGGTAACAAACATACTCGGTAGACGTCCAATAAGTACTAGAATAAAAAAACGTCGAAACGAAATCGTAGAAAGCCCCGCTAACGCACAAACTGCATCATCTGGTAAAAAAGGGAGTAAGAAAATAATAAAGAGTAGTAAGCCTTTCCGATCAAATACACCTATATATTTATTATAAATAGATGGGCCAACTAGTTTCATCACTAGTGGTCTGCCCCAGTATCTTCCTAGGAGAAATACGATGATCGAGCCTGTTACGGCTCCTGCTAAACTTAAAGCTAGTCCACCTAAGGTTCCAAAAAGATAAGCGCTTACAACTACAGTGGCTCCACCCGGAATTGGAGCAATTACTACTTGTAATACTTGTATGACAAAGAAGGCAACAGGAGCCCAAACACCAAAACCTAAAATGAAGCTTCGTAGAGACTCGACAGAGGAAAATAACTGTTTGGCTTGTATCCAAATTTTTTGCCAATCGAGTAAGATTGAAAGATAGATAATGCCTACTAGAAATAAAGTAATCAATAAAAAACCAAAGAAGAGTCTCCATTTGCGATGATGGTTAGTCGGAGTGTTTTGCATAGTTAAAAGTACTCCTTTTAAAAATGAACTTTAACAAATCTATACTGATGATTATCAGGGCTGTTGATTTGCATCATATTGGAATGAAGTGAGGGCATGTTTTCGCCACGTGACTGATGATGTCTGGCAAGGATGAGTCCGAGTCCGCTCATTCCATCAGATGGAACGCTGGGAGCCGTATGGAAGTAACACGTGGAAGTCATTGCGCTAAAAGCCCATCGGATTCCATTCACTTCCGCTAGGTAAGAAATGATAGAAGTTCTTATAGGATTTGCCTCTTAGAACTTCTTATCCCGTAGAGTGGGGCATGAGGTCGACTGAGTCGAAAAATGCCATCCCTTTCTTACCTATGTTTGGTTAATTAACACTCCTGGATGATTATATTTTTTCTTGCTCCATGGAAGAAATAAAAACCTTGTAGGAAAAAATACAGAAAGAGCTTACCTTTAAGCCCTTCCAAAAGAAAAATTTATTAAAATGTCGAATCATTTTCCTAATGTATTATCTTTCTTGTTTTATTCCATCTTGATTTTATGTCAAAAGAAGAAAAAATAAAATATAAAGCCTATATGAGATCGTGACAGATTCTTGGACAAAGAAAGACTCGATGTAAAGAAGCTGATCCAACGGATAGAATTATCCTTGGATCAGCTTTTTTAATCTTTTTTATAGTTGGATTGTAAATAATAACTTGGATTTAACGTTTTATATGATATCCAGCCTTGATAGGAATTATAAGTCACAAAACACCAGATTCGATAATCAGTCGGATCTACCTGTGCAGTTTGAACATATAATTGTGCCCCTTTTGGTACATGGGTTACTTTACCGGAAGAAATATTTGGACCACTCCGCAAATGTGCTGAGTCATGGACTGATTGAGTAGTATTTTTTATTGCCTGGGCAATATCATTAGCTTGTTGTAATTTTGTATCCACCGAGTACGTTGGAGACGGATTTGGAGCTGGTTGAGTGGGTGGTAGTGGTTGTGGATTGGATACTTCCGACTTCTTTTGTTCAGGTGCTTTTTCTTTAGGTTGTTCTGGAACTACAATATCTACTTTTGTCGTCTGGGTTGATGGAGTTGTCTGACCACATCCCGACAGTAAAAGAAGGATGCTTAGTCCTCCTGTCCAAATAGGAATTTTTCTCATTGTCAATAGCTACGAGATAAATAGAATAATGCCGATTTGCATGTACTCAAACAAAATGAGTTGGGTAGCTTATAACAGAACGGGCATCTTTTCTATTTGTAGCTAGCTGCACTCCTCTCTTTATATCAAATAGATTAAAGTAAGCACTATAAGTGAATGATAAGACTTTGCTTTTACATAGAAGCCTGTTGCATAATTCGATTCAAAGACTAAATCACTCCTGGTGTAGGATCGACTTTTCCCAAAAGGACAAGCGTTTCTAAGAGCAAAGTTCTTAGAAACTCTATGGCTGATATGGGACGGGAGTGAGTGAGGAAGCGATGAGCAACTGATTGATATAACAAATTCAAATATAAAATGGATGAGTTCTCCATTGGCTAAAAGGAGTGGTTGAATCTTCATTTCTATTTTAGCATAGGAATTGGGTATACATGTTTTTGATTATGTTATTAATTTGGTAAATTTAATTATGATAATAACATATTCTATTTTGACTATTGCCAATGGAATATCACTAGTGTACCCTTATATATGAAGGCGCTTACATGTTTTATTTCCGACCGAGCGCTCAGTAGAAGGAGGGTTTTAAATGAAGGAATCCGTTATTTTAGGAGGAGCAAGAACTCCTTTTGGTAAATTTGGTGGAGTGTTTAAGGATGTTCCAGCCGTTGAGTTGGGTGGGATTGCCTTAAGAGAGGCTATGAACCGTGTTAAGTTATCAGGTGAATTTGTTGATGAGGTTATTATGGGGATGGTATTACAAGGAGGAGCTGGTCAAATTCCTTCGCGACAGGCAGCTAGATTAGCGGGCTTGCCTTGGGAAGTAGGAACTGAAACGGTAAATAAAGTTTGTGCTTCAGGAATAAGAAGTATTACTTTAGCAGATCAGATTCTTCGGGCTGGAGATGCCAGTCTAATTTTAGCTGGTGGAATGGAAAATATGAGTCGTGCTCCTTATATTTTGAAGACGGCTCGCTTTGGACAACGTATGGGTGATGGGCAGTTAGTCGATTTAATGGTTCATGATGGGTTGTGGTGTGCTTTTCATGATGTTCATATGATTGTACATGGTAGTCGAATTGCAGCAAAATATGAAATTTCCAGAGAAGAGCAAGATGAGTTTGCATTACGTAGTCATCAAAGAGCTGCAGAGGCTATTGATGCGGGTCGTTTGGCGGAAGAGATAGCTACAGTTACCGTTAACGAAAAAAGAAAGGAAATAGTAGTTGATCAGGATGAATCGGTAAGAAGAGATACGAGCTTAGAAAAACTTTCGAAGTTAAAGCCAGCTTACTTGGCAGATGGAAGTGTAACGGCTGGTAATGCACCTGGAGTAAATGATGGGGCTTGCGCGCTTGTTGTTTCAACTCAAGCAAAAGCTGAAGAGCTAGGTATTAAACCGATGGCAAAGATTTTGGGTCATGCGCAAGTGGCGATGGAAGCAGAAAACTTTCCGATCACACCAGCCTATGCCATACAAAAATTATTAAAAAAGACGAATGTGGATCTAAAGCAAATCGACTTATTTGAGATCAATGAAGCATTTGCCGCAGTAGCCCTAGCTAACAGTAAGATTTTAGGGATTGATCTTGAGAAGCTAAATGTAAACGGTGGAGCCGTGGCCTTAGGTCATCCGATTGGAGCGAGTGGTGCAAGAATCGTACTTACTTTGATTCATGAGCTAAAGCGCCGTGGTGGTGGCTTAGGAATTGCAGCGATTTGTAGTGGGGCTGCACAGGGAGATGCGATTTTAGTCAAAGTAGATGGGTAATTTCTGCATATTGTCTTCATTGGAGTAGAAATGTAGGATTAGCTTTTCTCTTTAAGTATAGAAGGATAACTTTAAGTAGAGGGTGAGATGTTTTGGAAATCAAACAGATTGGTGTAATTGGTGCTGGTCAAATGGGAAGTGGAATTGCCCAGGTTGCAGCTCAAGCGGGCTATTCGGTAGTAATGATGGATGCATCTGATAGCCAATTGGATAAAGGAATCGAACGTATTCAGAAAAACTTGGATCGTAGTGTAGAAAAAGGAAGAATTAGTGTAGAAAAAAAGGTGGAAATTTTAGAACGGATAGGAACCACCTCCAAAATCGAAGTGGTTGCAGCGGATTCCGATATCGTGATTGAAGCTATTATAGAAAATATCAAAGTAAAGTCTGAAGTATTCCGAGAGTTAGATGTACATTGTCCTTCACATACCATTTTGGCTAGTAATACATCTTCACTTCCCATTACTGAAATAGCTGCTGTAACCAAAAGACCTGAAAAAGTGATTGGAATGCATTTTATGAATCCAGTACCTGTGATGAAACTTGTCGAGGTGATCCGGGGACTTGCTACATCTGATGATGTATTTCATACTGTGCACGATTTAGCGGTTCAAATGGGGAAACAACCGGTTGAAGTACAAGATTTCCCTGGTTTCGTATCCAATCGTGTATTGATGCCAATGATCAATGAAGCAATTTATACAGTGTATGAAGGAGTTGCTACTCCTGAAGCTGTTGATCAAGTGATGAAGCTAGGCATGAACCATCCTATGGGCCCTCTTACTTTAGCTGATTTTATCGGTCTAGATACTTGTCTATACATCATGGAAACTTTATATGAAGGATTTGCTGATAGTAAGTATCGCCCATGTCCACTTCTACGTAAGTATGTGAAAGCGGGTTGGCTTGGACGAAAAAGTGGTCGTGGTTTCTATGTGTATGAATAGATAGTTGCTAAAGGTCTAAAAATGAGGTGAATGTGAACGTAAAAACAAGAGGCTAAGTTAGAGAGAGAGCTCTACTGTAATCAAGTCATAATGGAGTAGCACCGGAGGTAAAGATTACAATGAAACTAGTATGGAACGAAGAGCAGAACACCATGCAAAAAATGGTACGTGACTTTGCTGAACAGGAGATTCAAGCTTATGTCTCTTCGATGGATGCAGATGATCAATTTCCGCGTGATGTGATTCATAAGATGGCGAAGTTAGGATTGATGGGGATTCCTATACCGGAAAAATGGGGTGGAGCTGGAGCCGATTTTATATCATATATTCGTGCACTTGAAGAGATTTCCCGTGTAAGTGCTACTGTTGGTGTTATATTAGCTGTTCATACTTCGGTGGCTACCCTTCCAATACTAAACTATGGAACTGAGGAACAAAAAAAGAAATATGTGATCCCTCTAGCCCAGGGAAAATACCTTGGCGCGTTCGCATTAACCGAACCACAGGCGGGATCAGATGCATCTGCTATCAAAACACAAGCGCGTAAAGATAAAGATCGATATATTTTAAATGGGAATAAGGTATTCATTACCAATGCAGGAGAAGCTGATATTTATATCACTTTTGCAGTAACAGATCCTTCTAAAGGTATTAAAGGAATTTCTGCCTTTATTGTTGAACGAGATACACCTGGGTTCAAAATCGGCAATAAAGAAAAGAAAATGGGCTTAGGTGGATCAAATACATGTGAGCTAATTTTTGAAGATGCTGTCGTTTCAGCGGAAAATCTCTTAGGAGAAGAAGGACAAGGTTATGAAATAGCCCTTTCTAATTTAGCAGGTGGTAGGATTGGGATCGGCGCGCAAGCATTAGGTATTGCTAAAGCGGCTCTAGCATATTCCTTAGATTATGCTAAACAACGCACACAGTTTGGTAAGCCTATTATTAAACATCAAGCTATTCAAATGAAACTAGCCGATATGGCTATGCAAATAGAAGCAGCAAGTCTCCTAGTTTATCGAGCTGCAGAGGCTAAACAGCTAGGTAAATCGTGCAAAAAAGAAGCAGCGATGGCGAAATTTTTTGCAGCAGATACAGCCATGCAGGTAACGACAGAAGCAATTCAAATCTTTGGTGGATATGGTTATTCCAGAGAATTCCCAGTTGAACGCCTATTTCGTGATGCTAAAATAACACAAATTTATGAAGGAACCAATGAGATTCAACGGATCGTTATTGCAAATGAACTCTTTAAAGACTAACAGAATAGGAGAATGCCAAATGCAGTTTCGCTTAAGTGAAGAGCATGAAATGATGCGAAAAATGGTTCGTGATTTTGCTACGAAAGAAGTAGAACCAACAGCCAGTGAACGCGATGAACAAGAAATATTTGATCGTTCGATTTTTGATAAAATGGGTCAGTTAGGGTTGGCTGGGATTCCTTGGCCTGAGGAGTTAGGGGGTGGAGGCGCCGATTTTCTTAGTTATGTGATTGCTGTAGAGGAACTTTCTCGTGTTTGTGCTTCGACTGGGGTAACATTATCGGCACATATTTCACTAGCGAGTTGGCCTATTTATCATTTCGGGAATCCTGAACAAAAAGAGAAATATTTACGTCCATTAGCCGAAGGAAAGATGTTAGGAGCTTATGGATTAACCGAACCCGGATCTGGTTCTGATGCAGTAGGAATGAAAACGACGGCAGTCAAAGATGGGGACTACTATATCTTAAACGGAAGTAAAATTTTTATCACCAATGGTGGGGATGCCGAAATTTACGTTGTTTTTGCAGTAACAGACCCAGAGAAAAAACATAAAGGAATCACTGCATTTATTGTAGAGAAGGGAACACCTGGATTTTCATTTGGTAAGAAAGAAAAGAAGTTAGGTATTCGCTCTTCTCCAACATTAGAAATCTTATTTGATCAATGTCGCATTCACGAAAGTCAGCGTCTAGGTAATGAAGGAGACGGATTTAAAATTGCGATGATGACATTAGATGGTGGACGGAATGGGATAGCAGCTCAAGCTGTCGGAATCGCCCAAGGTGCACTGGATCATGCTTTAGCCTATGCCAAAGAACGTAAGCAATTTGGAAAACCGATTGGTAAGCTGCAAGCCATTCAATTTAAATTAGCTGATATGGCAACCCAAATTGAAGCGGCAAGACTACTTACTTATCAAGCAGCTTGGCGTGAAACGGTAGGACTTCCATACGGTAAAGCATCAGCGATGGCCAAATGCTTTGCTGGAGATATAGCAATGAAAGTAACAACCGAGGCTGTGCAAATTTTTGGAGGTTATGGTTATACCCGAGAGTTTCCAGTCGAGCGAATGATGCGGGATGCTAAAATAACACAAATTTATGAAGGTACCAATGAAATCCAACGATTAGTCATTTCTAATTATTTGATGAAAGAGTAGATGCCTTATGGATGGATGGCTTCGTTTACTTAAACAAAAAGATAAACGAACCATTGCCCGGCTGATTACCAAAATTGAAGATGGATCCCCAGAGAAAAATCAGTTGTTAGAAAAGATATTTCCTGAAACCGGAAAAACCTTTTTGATTGGACTCACTGGCCCACCTGGAGCAGGAAAGAGTTCATTGATAGATGGTTTGATTACAAAAATTAGACAAGTTGGGCTTTCGGTAGGAGTGATTGCTGTTGATCCTACCAGCCCTTTTACAGGTGGAGCTATGTTAGGGGATCGTGTTCGAATGACTAAACATGCTTTGGATACAGATGTTTTTATTCGAAGTATGGGTAGCCGTGGCAATGTAGGTGGGCTTTCGCGATCAACCAGAGAAGCTGTACGTGTATTGGATGCAGCAGGGTTTGATGTTGTATTGATCGAGACCGTAGGTGTAGGGCAAGCAGAATTAGAGATTATGCACTTAGCAGATACAGTATTATTGGTGCTTAACCCCGGAGCGGGTGATATTGTCCAAGTCTTTAAAGCTGGAATTATGGAAATTGCTGATTTATTTGTGGTAAATAAAGCGGATTTATCTGGAGCCAATCGGTTAGTTACAGAAATTGAAGAGCTACTCGATTTACAACAATGGGAATGGAGACCGCCGATTGTTCAAACGATTGCTTCCTTAAATCAAGGAATATCGGAATGTTGGTCTCAAATCATAAAGCATCGCCAACATTTGGAGGAAACAGGAGAATGGGTGAAGCGTAGACAAAATCACTTGCGACAAGAGGTTTTGGAATTACTTGAGGATAGTTTCTATCAATTTTTAAAACAGGAGATGAAAAAACCAGAATTTGAAGCAGAATTGGAGCAAGTAGCACTTCGGAGAAAGGTTCCCCATCAGGTAGCTCGGATTTGGTTGAATCGGATTTTGTTTGGAAAGAAGGAGTGATCACTGTGAAACGCAATCCCCCTGTCATTCCCTCTGTTGTCAAAGACCAACGCTTGGTTAAAGAACGAAGGCAACAGATTGTGGAGGGAGCCGTACGTTTATTTATAAAAAAAGGATTCCATAAAACCACAACTCGTGAGATTGCACGGGCTTGTGGATTATCGATTGGTACGATGTATGAATATATCCAAAGCAAAGAGGATGTTTTATATCTCGTTTGTGAGTATATCCATACAGAGCTGGAAACACGACTTAGAAAGTCATTGTATGAATCGGATACTGCACGTGATTCGCTTAGAAAGTGTGTGGAAAACCTGTTTTATACAGTGGATGAAATGAGCTCATTAATTGTGTTGATTTATCAAGAAGCTAAATCACTTCCCAAAGAACTCATGTCTTATGTATTGCAAAAAGAAGAAGAGATTACAGGTATTTTTGAAAATATCTTAATTAAAGGAATGGAAGATGGAACTCTTTCGGTAGATGAAAACACAGTAAAATTGATGGCACACGATATCATGGTTATCGGTGAAATGTGGGCGTTTCGTCGTTGGGCGCTCAAAAGACATTATACAATTGATCAATATACGAAGCGACAAATGGCTTTAATACTTGATAAGCTGATACCAAGGGAGGGCTAAGACGATGGAAGTAGAAGTATATCAACCTAAACACGCAGTTCGCTTTGTAACCGCCGCTAGTCTATTTGACGGACATGATGCATCAATTAACTTATTTCGCCGTCTCTTACAAGCTACAGGTGTAGAAGTGATTCATTTAGGGCATAATCGCTCTGTCAGTGAGATTGTTGAGGCTGCGATTCAAGAAGATGTTCAAGGAATTGCTCTCTCATCTTATCAAGGCGGACATATGGAGTTTTTCCGCTATGTTGTTGATCTATTAAAGGAAAAAGGTGCTTCTCATATCCGTGTTTTTGGTGGCGGTGGAGGAGTGATTGTTCCAAATGAAATTAAAGAATTAGAGGAATATGGGGTATCGAAAATTTTCTCTCCTCAAGATGGTCGTCAACTTGGCTTGCAAGGTATGATTAATTATATGATTCGGGAAGCGGACTTTTCGACGATTGCAAAAAGGGACTGGAGCCAAGACTTAGAGCGATGTAGAAAGGGAGAGCAGCAAGCTACTTCCCGTCTCCTAACACTGGTAGAGCAGGCTGCAGAAGATGAAAACTTACGTCTTCAGTCTCAAACACTGATCGCAGAAATTTTATCCCCCGTTTCCCGCCGGATTCCTGTCATTGGTATAACAGGGACAGGTGGTGCAGGTAAAAGTTCATTAACCGATGAACTGGTACGACGCTTTATTCATGATTTTACAGATAAAAAAGTTGCCATCTTGTCAATTGATCCTTCCAAACAAAAAACCGGTGGAGCACTTTTAGGTGACCGTATTCGAATGAATTCAATTCATCATCCACATGTATTTTTGCGTAGTTTTGCGACCCGTCGAACACGTTCAGAGCTAAGTGGTGCGATCCGTGAAGCGATTGCCGTAATGAAGCAAGCCGGATACGATTTAATTATTGTTGAGACTAGTGGTATTGGGCAAGGGAATGCAGATGTAGTCTCTATTAGTGATGTATCTGTCTATGTGATGACTTCTGAATATGGATCTCCATCGCAGCTAGAAAAAATTGAAATGCTTGATTATGCCGATTTAGTAGCGATTAATAAATTTGACCGCAAAGGTTCAGAAGATGCTTTGCGTGATGTAAAAAAACAATATAGACGTAATCACCAACTTTTTGAAATTCCCGATGATCAAATTCCAGTCTATGGGACGATGGCTAGCCATTATAATGATCCAGGAACTAACGTTTTTTATCGTAAACTTATAGATCGAATGAATGAAAAGTTACAGTTAAGTTGGGAATCATCACTATCTATAGATAATCAACAGTTGCAAAAGAAATATATTATTCCACCTGAAAGAACTCACTATTTACATGAGATTGTAAGTACTGTTCGAAAATATCATCAAAGATCCCGTGAACAATCAAAGCTAGCAAGTCATCTTTATCAACTTCAGGGGGTAAAAGAACTTTTTGCCAGCGAAGAGAATAAAGATCCTATTGTAACTCAACTGGAGCAAAAAACAAAAGAGATCCAACAACAAATTTCAAGCGAAAACAAAGAAGCTTTGTCTACTTGGCCTGATCTAGTTAAAAAATATAAACAAGACCAATTAGTGACAAAGGTACGTAATCGAGAGATTCAAACGCCTCTTTTTACGGAAACTTTATCTGGGTCGAAAATTCCCAAAGTAGCACTCCCCAAATATAAAGATTGGGGTCAGTTATTACGTTGGTTACACAAAGAAAATTTACCTGGGTTTTTTCCTTTTACAGCAGGAGTATTCCCCTTAAAGAGAACAGATGAAGATCCTAAGCGACAATTTGCTGGAGAAGGGACTCCAGAGAGGACCAATAATCGCTTTCATTATTTATCTAAAAATGATGCTGCTAAACGCTTATCAACAGCCTTTGATAGTGTCACACTATATGGCGAAGACCCAGCGGAGCGACCTGATATTTTCGGGAAAATTGGGGAGTCAGGCGTAAGTATTTGTACACTTGAAAATATGCAACAACTCTATCAGGGCTTTGATCTATGTGCACCAAATACCAGTGTGTCGATGACGATTAACGGCCCAGCTCCTATTATATTGGCGATGTTTTTTAATACAGCGATTGAACAACAATTGGATCGGTTTCGTAAAGAGCAAGGTCGAGAACCTAATATAGAAGAAAAAGAAGAAATTAAGCGAAATACGTTAAAAGCGGTACGTGGGACCGTACAAGCAGATATCTTAAAGGAAGACCAAGGTCAGAATACTTGTATTTTCTCTACAGAATTTGCATTAAAAATGATGGGAGATATTCAGCAATATTTTATTGATCATGGTATTCGCAATTATTATTCGGTTAGTATTAGTGGTTACCATATCGCAGAAGCTGGTGCCAATCCAATTACTCAACTTGCTTTTACACTAGCTAATGCCTTTACTTATGCAGAATATTATTTGAGTCGTGGTATGAAAATTGACGACTTCGCTCCTAATCTTTCGTTCTTTTTTAGCAATGGATTAGATGCAGAGTATTCTGTGATCGGGCGGGTAGCACGCCGTATTTGGGCGATTGTCATGAAACACCTTTATGGTGCGAATGAACGAAGCCAGAAACTAAAGTATCATATTCAAACATCAGGTCGTTCTTTACATGCACAGGAGATTGACTTTAATGATATTCGTACGACCTTACAAGCATTAATGGCACTTTATGATCAATGTAACTCGCTGCATACCAATGCTTATGATGAAGCGATTACTACACCAACCGAAGAGTCTGTTCGTCGCGCCATGGCGATTCAGTTAATTATTACAAAAGAGTTAGGATTAGCAAAAAATGAAAATCCGTTGCAAGGTTCGTTTATCATCGAAGAGCTAACGGATTTGGTAGAAGAAGCGGTATTAAAAGAATTTGAGCGGATTAGCGACCGTGGCGGTGTTCTTGGAGCGATGGAAACACAATACCAGCGCGGGAAAATTCAAGATGAGTCCCTTTATTATGAGACTAAAAAGCATACAGGTGAGCTACCGATTATCGGTGTAAATACATTTGAAGGTCCAAACTCGAATGTGGAGACAGATGTACAATTAACTCGTGCTACCGAAGAGGAAAAGTATTCCCAAATCGAACACGTTAGAAAGTTTCATAATAAGCACCAACAAGAAGCCAAAGAGGCATTAGAGCGTTTGAAGCGAGTAGCCAAAGAAGAAGGAAATATTTTTGCTGAATTGATGGAAACGGTAAAAGTAGCTAGTTTAGGACAGATTACAGCAGCATTATATGAGGTTGGAGGACAATATCGCCGTAATATGTAGTGTGTTTTTCTTGAAAGCTTGTTTTCAAAAAGGATAGGTAGCAGGTTTAAAAAGGAAGCCTCTACGAAAAAATGGTTATATCAACCAATTTGTTATTCATTTATCTATCTAGGTAGGTTGATCAAAGCTGCGAAAGAGTCAACCAACAGCATGGAGTGGCTGATCTATACAGCAATTTTTAAATATGATGTATGCATATTTCGCAAGCTCATGGTTATTTCTTAATTGAGAGAATGCTTTGTGGTTGACTTCAGCAGTGTTTTGGTTAAAATAATTGTACGAGAAGATATGGAGAGTAGATCCTAAGGGATCGAATCCATATGGAAGGATGTGTCCATTTTGAGTGACAACCTAGCAGCGGAAAAAATCATAGAGACTTCAATGGTTGATATAGCTTATGATTTGTTAAAAGAAAAAGGGGAACCCATACAATTTTTAGATATGTTTAGTCAAATCTCTAAAATTAAAGGGTTTACCCAAGAAGATATTAACTATTATATTTCTCAGCTTTATACGGATATAAATATTGATGGTCGCTTTGTTTGTGTAGGCCGTAGCTTATGGGGACTTAGATCTTGGTATCCAACCGAACAAACTACCGACTCTGCTGTGGCTGCACATATTAAAGATGATGAAGATTTAGATGAAGAATTGTATGAAGACAGCGACGACTATGATTTGAATTTAGATGAATTAGATCCAGAGTTAGTAGAATTTGACGAGGATTCATCTTATGAAGATGAAGATGAAACTGATGACGAAGATGGCGAGGAAGAAGAGGAAGATCTATAACAGTGTGAAGTCTTTCTTGACAAAGGGTTTCCCCTTCGTTAAACTTACTTTTGGGCTCTATTAAGTACGGTTTATTAGCATCCTTATCATTTAAGCTTTTTAGCAATCAATGAGCGCCCCTAATTTTGGGGGCGCTTTTTCTATTTTTTTATAATCTGGGGCATTATTTTATATAGGAGGTGTAAAACTGTTACGACAAAACATAGAAAAAGTTCATGGTCCTTTTTTTTATGGTCCTAATTTTTGATCTTAACTTGTATGATCTGCGGACTTTTTCGTTATGTTTAGTAACAGGAAAGATTATGACCAAATTTATTTTTGTAACTGGTGGTGTAGTCTCCTCATTGGGAAAAGGAATTGTGGCTTCATCATTGGGAAGGCTTCTAAAAAATCGCGGTTTGAAAGTAACGATCCAAAAATTTGATCCATATATAAATGTGGATCCAGGAACCATGAGTCCATATCAACATGGAGAAGTTTTTGTAACTGATGATGGAGCGGAAACGGACTTAGATTTGGGGCATTATGAACGTTTTATTGATATCAACTTAACAAAAAATAGTAATGTGACAACAGGAAAAATCTATTCTTCTGTTATTAATAAAGAACGTCGTGGAGATTACTTAGGTGGAACTGTGCAAGTAATTCCACATATTACCAATGAAATTAAAGATCGGGTATTTAGAGCAGCTAGAGAATTTCATCCTGATGTCGTGATAACCGAGATTGGGGGAACGGTTGGGGACATCGAAAGTCTTCCTTTTATCGAAGCAATTCGCCAAATTAAGAGTGATGTTGGACGGGAAAATGTAATTTATATTCACTGTACATTAGTACCAATGCTAAAAGCGAGTGGAGAGTTAAAGACAAAACCGACTCAGCATAGTGTAAAAGAATTGCGCAGCATTGGGATCCATCCGAATGTAATTGTTTGTCGTACAGAGTATCCCTTGTCTGAGGAAATGAAACGGAAAATTGCTCTTTTCTGCGATATTGATCGTGAGGCAGTGGTTGAATCAAGAGATGCAGACACTTTATATGAAGTGCCTTTAATGTTGCAAAAAGAAGGACTGGATGAAATTGTTGTAAAGCATTTAGGATTGGATAGTGGTCCTGCTGATATGACAGAGTGGCTCGCTTTGGTAAATAAAGTAAAAAATCTTACTCATAAGACAAGAATTGCCATTGTTGGGAAATACGTTGCTTTACCTGATGCATATATGAGTGTGGTTGAATCACTTCGTCATGCTGGTTTTGAAAGTGACACAGAAATCGAAGTGAAATGGGTTAACTCCGAAGAAGTAAATGAAGATAATGTCGATAATTTATTAGGAAATGTGGATGGAATTTTAGTTCCAGGTGGCTTTGGTGATCGTGGAATTGAAGGGAAGATCGTTGCTACTCGTTTCGCACGTGAGAACCAAATACCTTTCTTAGGCATTTGTCTTGGGATGCAAATGGCTTGTGTTGAGGGAGCACGTCATGTCCTTCATTTAAAAGAAGCACAAAGTGCAGAGATTGCTCCTGAAACCCCTTACCCTATTATTGATCTTTTACCGGAACAAAAAGAAATCGAAGAGCTAGGTGGAACGATGCGTTTGGGACTATCACCTTGTAAGCTTCAACCAGGTAGCCTAGCATATCAAGCATATCATACTGATGTTGTGTATGAACGTCATCGCCATCGTTATGAGTTTAATAACGAGTATCGCAAGCAAATGGAGCAAGCTGGTTATGTGTTTTCTGGAACTTCTCCTGATGGCCGTTTAGTTGAAATCGTGGAATATAAAAATCACCCATGGTTCGTTGCTTCACAATTCCACCCTGAGTTTAAATCTCGTCCAAATCGCCCTGCGCCTTTATTCCGAGATTTTGTAGCAGCAGCTCTAAATATTAAACAAAAAGTACAAGTCTAATTGACATTGGCGTAAATGAAATGCATAAAAAGCCTAGTATCTCAGCTGAAGAGGTACTAGGCTTTTTTATAATTATATAATATAAACTAAAGACTGTATAAAAAAGTCCAGATCAGTTAAACTTCTTAACGAAATGAAAATTGTCGGCTTAAATAAGGACTGATTTTGCGATAGAGAGGAATAAAGATCAGAGCGATTAGGATACCTTTAATGATATTAAATGGTGCAATTCCATATAGAACGATAGCTTGTTTTTCTGGTGAAGCAAGTGTCATATTAATTAAGATACTATAGAGTGGAAAGAGTATAAAATAATTAGCTAAACTCATAAGAATAGTAGTTATAAGTGTAGCAATACTAAGACCTAAGAGTAAGCCTTTTAATCCCTGTACTTTTTTACTAAGAATATAAGTTAGTGTAACAAATACACTGCCAGCTAAGAAATTGGAAAGTTGTCCAACAGGAATTGCTCCGGTTTCACTACCATGAAAGAGGAAATGGAGAAAATTTTTTAAAAACTCGATGATGATTCCAGAAACAGGCCCATATATAAAAGCGCCAATTAATGCTGGAATTTCACTAAAGTCAATTTTTAAAAAAGCGGGTAATCCCGGAATCGGGAATTCAAAGTATTGAACTAAAAATGAACTCCCACCAAGCAATGATAAGAAAATTAAGCGGGTTAATCGATTTTGCTGTTTAGTATGTGGTTGCATCAGAAACACTCCTTTTTATTCTTGTGTTACTGATGACAACTCGTACGAAGGACCCAATAAAAAAGCCCAAAGGAGAATGAATATTCTTCCTTCAGGCTTTGATGGATAGTTGAAATTTACCATTTCGGGAAAAAGCCATACCGAAAATGACCATGATTGTGAAAGCATGATCATGGTATGTAACAAGGGAAAAAAGGGTATACGAATCCCTTGTTAAAGCAAACGGTATCTTTCAGTCCCCAATACTACCTAAATGATTTTATAAGGGTTCATACCGTACGCGAAGTCATCCTTCTCCCATCCAGACTGTTACTGTCGGCTTCGGATTTTCACCGAATCCACCGCTAGAGTAGCGGGTCACGGACTAAGGCAATTTGCCATCACCGCCGGTCGGGAATTTCACCCTGCCCCGAAGGATCATACATAGTGATATTTACTTCTTCTCTTATATTATAAAGTGTAATAAAAAAATGTCAAAGAGAAGTATTTTGGCTTCGAAATTTGAAAGGGGACGACATATTTATAATATTTAGTATATAATATAAATACCGATAATAATAAATAAGGGGAAAACAACTGAGGGGTGATGGAATGAAGCCAAGTATCAACCATCGACCTGCACAAATGAAAAAAGAGAGAGAAAGAAGTAAGGTAACCAAATATATGATCTCTTTTTTCCTAATGATCGCCTTTACTGCTTTATCTTTTTATCTAGTTGCTGTGCCTTTGTTTGATGCGAATACCACATTTTGGGTTATTATGATTGCTGCATTAATACAAGCGATTTTGCAATTATTTGCATTTATGCATTTAGATCAAAAAGGATATGGACCCGTTATTGTGATGATGATTTTTGCAGTTGTCATTGCAGGGGTATCTGCTGTAGGAATTGTACTTATGTGAAAAGATCAAGCTCACCTCTTATAGCAAAGAAGTGAGCTTAATCTTTTTAGGAGTAATTCTGCTTCCTAGTATAAGCCATTAGGGTACTATAAACCGTTTTTAAAATAGGAGTATCAAGATGATTGGGTGCATAGCGTAATAATGTACCATGCAAATGATCCGTTTCGATGGGTAATCCTTTTTCTAAATCACGCTGCATGGAAGATTTAAATGTAGGTGACATAGTTAATACCGTTTTCATCACTTGTTCATAAATATCGGGATCGATGGAAGGTTCCTGTGTTTTAGCGATCTGAATAATTTCAGTAAGCAGTCGTTCAAGAGTTTCTTTGCCATAAGGGGACTCCAAAATAGTTCCTATATTGCTCTTCATCATTGCAGTCATTCCACTCATTGTGCTAATAAAGATATATTTATGCCACATTTTTTTGATGATATGACGACTCAAGGAAGTTTGGAAATTACCGATATTTAGTATTTGATGAATTCTTTCAACCCGCTCAGTAAGCTCACCATTTAATTCACCAAAAACAAGATCGTGTTGAGGACTATAATGTTCGATGTGACCTTGATCGTTTAATGTCGTTTCGATAAAACAAAGACCTCCCAACACATTTTTTGTACTAAAAGATTGTTGTAATTTCTCAAGATGACTTACTCCATTTAACAAAGGAAGAATCACTGTATGATTATCTACATAAGGCCTCAAAGAATGGATGACCTGATCAAGATGGTATGCTTTTACAGATAATAGTATCAGGTCAAAAGATTTTTGTTTCTCACCACTAATCAAAGTTTTTACACGTAGGGTTGTATTTCCATGTGTACTATGAATGACTAGCCCATTTTGTTCAAGTTGTAGCTTTCGATGATCACGAACAAGGAAAGTAACATCTCCCCCTTTTTCAGCTAAACGACCTCCAAAATAGCCACCTACTCCTCCGGCTCCTACCACTAAAATGCGCATCAGTAAACTCCTCTCATTTGATTGACCTTTAGATTTATTTGCAAAATAAATATGTGCTAATAGAATAATTCGCTAGATTTTACCCATCAGGATTAAAAAATGATGTAGAATTATGAAATGCTAGTAGAAGATTAGCGCCTGTATATCTTCTGTATTTATTCTAATATTTATAGTGTATTTATACAATGTTCATTATTTTATGATGAATCCTCTTGTATTCCTATCTATACATATATAATTATTTGACTCCTAGCTTTTAGCGGGGTCAGATAAAAGTAAGGTGAAAAAATGGTTAAAGTATTAGTAGTTGAAGATGACCTCCATATCCAACATTTGATTAAATTTAATTTGGAATTAGAAGGACTAAGTGTATTACAAGCGTTTAGTAGTGAAGAGGCATTGGACAAGATTTATGAACAACCATTTGATTTAGTGCTTTTAAATCATGGTTTAACATATAAGGATGGAAACTCCTTATATGACGAAATTAGGCGGGATTTTTTGCTGCCTATTTTATTCTTAACAAGAAAAAAACCTTATGACAATCAAGTAAATGGTGTTCAATTAAAAGATGATTATTACATCGTAGAGCCCTTTAATCCACTGGAGCTAATCCAAAGAGTAAAGGGCCTACTTCAGCGTTATCATATTGTTTTTTCTGAAACACTAACCATTGGGCAGTTGAAAATATGTAAAAAAGATCAAATGGTTTTTGTAAAAAATCATCTTATACTTTTACCCCATAAGGAGTTTCAAATCTTATTTAAACTCGCTAGTTATCCTGGGAAAACATTTACTCGTATGCAATTAATTAAGCAAATTTGGGGGACGGATTATCAAGGAGATGAAAGAACAATTGATGTTCATATCAAACGTCTTCGAAAACGATTTAAACAATGGTCTGATGAGTTTGTCATTGTAACCGTACGTGGAATGGGATATCGATTGGAAGCTAAAAGATATGAGTGAATAGATTATCCCAAAATGTGCTGAGCTAGTAGCTATAATACAATTGCTTGTATTGTAAAGGTTGCTAACACACCTATTAATGGTTATTAAATTTCACTTTTGCCTAAACGGTGGACTTACATAAAGCCGACTTGACTATATATAGCTATAATCAAGGCTTTTGATTTATACATGCATAATGCATAGTAAATATGTATATTTTTTTAATTTACCTATTTTTTATGTGTTGTTAAGGTACTGTTTAGGTAGAGGTGCTAGATTTAGCATAGAAAAACTGGAGGGGGTTAAACAACCATGTCTCGGCTTACGAATTGGAGTTTAAAAAATGGAACTGCCATCATTATTCTATGTATATTGATTTTGGTGGGTGGCTTTTTTTCGATGACCCAAATTAAGCAAGAGATTATGCCGAATGTCTCTTTTCCATCCTTATGGATACAAATAAATACGCCTGGTCAATCTGCTGAGGATAATGAAAAAGAAATCACCAAGACATTAGAAGATCAGATTTTAGCTTCAAATGAAGCAGAAGAAGTACTAAGTACCACATCCAGTCAAGGAGTATCACTTGAGGTAAAATATCCTTATGGAACGGACTTAGATAAGGCGAAAAATAAACTTGAATCTATCATCAATGGATTAAAACTACCTGAACAATCCGAAAGTATGGTTTCTGGTAGTGAATCTGCCAATAATTTGGTATCCTATTTTGCTCTAACATCTAAAAACTATGACCAATTACAAAAGAAAGTAGAAGATAAGATTTTACCAGAAATCAAAAAGGTGAATGGCGTAGCCAAAGTTGATATTTCGGGATTAAAAGAAAGAAAATGGATAATTGAGCTGAATGAGTCAAAAGCAAAATCCAAAGGAATTAGTACACAAGATATCAAACAAGCGTTAAATAACAAAAATATCAATTCAACAGTGGGTATTGTAGAAAATAAAGGAAAGACCATTCCGATTGATATTAATGAAAGTATTAAGAACGTTAATGACTTAAAAAAGGTAACTGTGATGAGTAGTCAAACTTCTGCTATGTCTGATCCAAAAGCTTTAGCTCCGGTTAAATTAGGAGATATTGCTACCATCAAGCAAAGCAATGAAGCAGAAGAAATCTCTCGTATTAACGGGGAGCATTCACTGGTAATCATAGTAAACAAAGAGACCAAAGCAAATACAGTTCAGGTTGCCAAGTCAGTAGAAAAAGTTATTAATAAGTATAAAACACAAGATAAGTTCAATGTTTTTACACTTGCTAATTTAGGTAAAGAGATTGAAACATCGATTTCTAAACTAGTGAAAGAAGGATTGTTTGGTGCTTTATTTACAGTAGTAGTTATTGCGATTTTCTTACGTAGTTTCCGTGCTACTATGATCTCTATTATTTCCTTACCTATTTCTATTTTTGTGACCATTTTCCTACTAGATAAAATGGGTTATACGCTCAATGTGATGTCACTAGGTGGATTAGCTGTGGCTATTGGACGGATCGTAGATGATAGTATTGTTGTCATTGAAAATATATACCGCTGGATTCAAGAAAAAGGAGATCGCTTAAGCCGAAAAGAGATCACTATCCGAGCAACCAAAGAAGTAATGACTGCTGTTGCATCTTCGACCTTTGTTACTTGTGTTGTATTCCTGCCAATTGCTTTTATAGGTGGTTTTGTAGGGGAATTGTTCCGTCCTTTCTCCTTTGCAGTAGCATTCTCGATTCTTGCTTCGTTACTCGTTGCGATCATGCTTATTCCTCTGCTTGGTAAAAGATTTTTTACCAAGGTGAAGCATAAAGAAGAAGATGGAAAGCTGGTTCATGGGTATGAGAAGCTGCTACGAGGAGCTTTAAATCGAAAAGGGCTTGTTCTCACCTTATCTGTCATATTGCTAATCGCCTCTTTCTTCTTAGTGCCGATGTTGGGCTTTTCTCTCATGCCAGCAGGGAGTAGCACAAATCTATCAGTAACTTTAAAGTTACCTAAAAAAGCTAGCCTAGAACAAACAGATAAGATCACTCAAAAGATAGAAGATTATTTGAAGAAAAGAAAAGAAGTTGAATATAGCAGTGCAGAAGTAGGGCTACAAAATGAAAAGAGAGTCGACAATGAGGCAAGAATTGTTGTTAAGCTTAAAAAAGGTTATAACGCTGATCAAATGATGGGTTCGTTGCAGAAAGAGGTTTCGAATCTGGTAAAAGCTGAAATGTCAGATTCAACGGTCAAAGTAGAAGAATTTGGACAAGGAAACGCTGCTGAAGGAAATAATGTAGATATTGAAATGTATAGTGAAAATCAATTCGCCTTAGAAAAAGCGGCCAAACTAGTAGAAGAGTTATTAAGTAAAAATGATCAATTGAAGAATGTTAAAAATGAAATGAATGAAGTACAAACCAAATGGACTTTAGAGCTAAATCAAAAAGGCAGAGACATGGGCTTGGACCTTCAACAACTGTCGATGATGATTGCTGAAAGAATTCATCCTGTTGAGATAGTAGATTACAAGATCGGCCAAGAAAAAATGGATTTGACCGTTCGATATAAAGAGAAAATCGATACGAAAGCGAAACTACTCAATACCAAGATTCTAACACCTAGTGGAGAGAAAGCATTAAAAGAAGTTGCAAAAGTAAATGATAATAAAACCCCGATTGCTATTAACCGTCAGGATGGACGTACTTTAGCCACAGTAACTGCGCAAGTAAAAGGCCAAGATGTAAGAGGGGTTACAGAAGCTGTAAAAGCAGATGTATCCAACTTAAAATTACCTGAAGGTGTTCAAGTAAAAACAGGTGGCGGTAGTGAACAGATTGATGAAGAATTTTCGCAAATGGGTATGGCTATGTTGATTGCAGTCGGTTTAGTATTTTTTATCTTAAGTATGACCTTCAATGGGATATTAACCCCGATTGTAATCTTAACTTCCATTTTATTTGTACCTGTTGGATCGTTTAGCTTCTTGCTGATCACGAAGCAATCTTTGTCACTTAGTGCGATGATTGGATTGCTCATGCTAATTGGAATTGTAGTTACCAATGCTGTAGTACTCTTGGATCGAGTAGAAACGAATCGGAAAAACGGGATGGAAATAAACGATGCAATTGTGGAAGCAGGAAAGGTACGCTTACGCCCGATCTTGATGACAGCTGTGGCAACTATCTGTGCCTTAATTCCACTTGCTTTATCAGGAGATGTAGAATCAGTTTCAGCTGCTTTAATATCAAAAGGTCTTGCTATTACAGTGATTGGTGGATTAACCACGTCGACACTTTTAACTTTGATTGTTGTTCCATCTTTGTATCGGGCTTTAGAAAAGTTCCGTAGAAATAAAGAAGAACTCCAACCAAAGAAAAATCATTTACCCAACTTATCGAATGTGGTAGGGAGTTAATTCATTTTAATGAAGATAGCTAAAAAATTCGACTTCCTTTTCCAATTGGTAGAACTCCCCCCCTTTTGGAGCAATTGAGCGAAAAAGGAAGGAAAACCATCTCATAATAGAAACTTGATAGGTGAATGAGATAAAGCTTACCTTAAATTGGGTAGGCTTTATCTCATTATGAAAATACTCCGATTAGGCGGATAAATTTCCGTAGTTTTGTATAGAAAATAATAGAATGAGTAGGAAAATAGGGAGAGATACTTTAACGATAATAAAATTTGTCAAAATAATAAAAATAATAGATTAAATAATCGATTAATGGAGGAAATTTAATCTAGATGGTTGGAAAATGGATGATTTCATTGATTTATGACTTTAATTAATTTATATGAATTATGATAATATAAAAATATAAAAGGCGGTGATAATTTAATGCATAAAAACCGGTTAGAAAAGAGCAAATATTGGATATTTACCAAAAGGTATGTGCCTGTCTTTATTTTATTTTTGACTATTATTTTTGTAGCATATATTGGTTATGATAATCATTCCATTCACAATTCTGTAACTCAAACGCCCGCGTCACAAGAAGAGAAGATGAATCAGTTTGAAAGAGAAATTGATAATGCTAACTTTATTCTTGCAGCGCTAGGAATCACTGTGACAGTAAGTGGATTTGTACTAACATTTTATGGGTATTTTCAAGCTACTAAATTTAAAGAGATTATTAATGAAGTAGGAGATAATCATAATCGCCAAGTTGAGAAGAAGTTTGAGGATTATAAACAAGAGATTGATAAACAGTTTAAAGAGTTAAAGGAGCAATTAAAGCAGGAATTTGATCAAAAAGTTAATAGTGTAATTGCTGGGATTCAAATTTTAACAGGGCCGGTAATTGCAGAATCAAAGGAGTTTCGTTCTTTAGAAAAGCGGCTTAACCAAGCTAAAGAAAGGTGCCCAGATATTTGGGATCGTTATTTTTTAGCCTTATTTAATTGGAATAAGCATCTAAAACATAATCAAACAACTTTACCAACTAGAAAGTATGCTGAATATGCTTTTCGTTATATGGAAGGACATTTAAAGGAACATGCTTATCATAAAGAAGCTTGGCTGATGCTAATGCGTTGGTATAATCGAGAAGATCAAGATGTTCGCGCTGTTGATACATTAAGGCGTTTTCTAGAGCGTGACCCGGCAAATGTCTACCTTGTAGAAAGAGAGGTAACCAACTGGGATATTCAGCATGAAGATATTTTAGAATGGAAAGAAGAGATTATCAAAGAAGCTAAGCAAAAATCAGAAGATCCTCTAAGATATGCTTATCGTATTTTGAATAATGAGGATATGAGGCAAAATAATGAAGCGGTAAAAAAAGCGGTTTTTATTATCTATAAATATTTGACTGATCTTAAAAAAGAGGGAAAAGAAGGATTACAAGATCAAGAATGGTTGGATGATTTTTTTAGTGATTTAGAACTAGATGATGATGACGATATATTTGAAAGTGAAAAATAAGTCAAGAATGGGCAGCAAAATCAGATAGTTGTGAGCTACGACTCTAGTATTAGAGTCGTAGCTATACTTTTATTTCTTAAATTCCCTCTGTTCTGACCAAATTAGCGCTTTTTGCTCTAATTCTCTAATCAAATGACTCTTTCCAGCTACATAACTATCTATATCCTTTGGAAATTGTTTGGCAAGCTGTTTTTTTAATTGACCGTATTGTTCACACTCGACTGGATGATGTCGTAAATAATCACGAAAAGCTAGATGCCGCTTAATTTGTGGACTATCTTCAGCAAAAATATGGACATGATGGCTTCGTCTACTTTTCCCTTTATAAAAAAAGCGGCGACCTGGTATTCCATTTTCACCCATTGCGATGTATCTGAGTTTGGCCATCGCTTCAATAAACTCATCTACTCTTTCGACTTCTCTGACTACCGCTAGAATATCTATAATTGGCTTTGCAGCCAGTTGAGGTACCGATGTACTACCAATATGGTGAATTGCTACTAGTTCAGATTGAAATACTTGACGTAGTTGACTAGCTTCTATTTGGTATAACAAAGGCCATTCAGGTTGATATGGTGTCACAATCACTCTTCTCTTCATAAACCTTCTGCTACCTTGCCTTTTGTTTAAAGTAACAGCTGGACACCTCCTTTTGTTTTTTCTTTTTTATATTTACTTATTATTCTACTATAAAAAAATAGTCCTTAAAGAATAATTGAACCAAAGATTTCCATAGAAATTAATTTTTCTTTCAATGTGCAGGAAAATGGTTCGTATTTACGGAATATACTCATAGCCAAAAAGTTGGGTTCGTACTATGGAGGGAAGGGATTTGTATAAGAAAGTACTCGTTGTTGATGACCAATATGGTATCCGAGTCCTATTGAAAGAAGTTTTTTCCAAAGACAATCTCATTGTATTTCAAGCGGCAAATGGAAAGCAAGCTTTAGAAATTATACGTTTGGAAAGACCTGATTTAATTTTACTTGATATGAAAATGCCCGGGATGGATGGATTAGAATTGCTCCGAAGATTGCGTCGTCTTGATACCAAAATTAAGGTGATCATGATGACAGCCTATGGGGAATTAGATATGGTAGATGAAGCAACCAAGCTTGGGGCAATAGGTCATTTTACAAAGCCCTTCGATATTGATGAGCTCCGGGCTGCTGTTATTCAACAGCTTGTTTCATAATAGTTTTATTCTAGGATGGAATAAGAAATCGATCCACTTCGGGTTTTAAAGTGAATGGTTTGGGTTTAAAGTCAAATTTCCTCTAAGAGTAACAAGAAGCAAATGAGTGAGTTGAAAGTCGAATCGTAGCCATAGGAATTTCTCGTCTCGTATCAACTAATGGAAATAGAGGTGACATCGATGATAGAAACGATGATTCGTATTCGTATGAGCCAGCAAGATGCCCATTATGGTGGGAATTTGGTAGATGGTGCTCGAATCTTGGGATTATTCGGCGATATAGCAACAGAGATATTAATTCGCCACGATGGAGATGAGGGATTATTTGTCGCTTATGATGAAGTTACATTTAAAGCACCTGTATATGCTGGAGATTTTATTGAGGCAGTAGGTCGTTTAAAGAGAGTTGGCAATACATCGCGAAAGATTGTATTTGAAGCATATAAAGTGATTGAAGCTGTCCATGATCCTGACAGGCCTTACCTAGGAAGAGTGCTAAAGGAACCGATTTTGGTAGCTAGTGCTTCAGGAACTTGTGTAGTTCCAAAAAATCGTTAATCGCGGGGAGGAATCACCTTGAATAAATTGATCATTACGGCTGCCTTAGTCGGTGCCGAAGTTAGGAAGGAGGATACTCCCTATTTACCTACTTCACCAGAGGAGATAGGTGTTGCAGCAGCAGAAGCATGTGAAGCAGGTGCCTCAATCGTCCATATTCATGTTCGGGATGCACAAGGGAATCCGACACAGGATCGAGAGATATACCGTTTAGCTATGGAGGAGATTCAAAAGCGTTGTAATGCCATTATTCAAGTATCAACAGGTGGAGCAGTCGGTATGTCTTCTGAAGAGCGCATACAACCGGTCTCTCTTCGTCCAGAAATGGCTACTCTTTCCACCGGAACAGTCAATTTTGGATCAGGTGTGTTTATGAATGGGCCTGATCAGCTGATTACTTTTGCTAAGGAAATGCAAAAATATGGTGTGAAACCAGAATTTGAAATCTTTGATGTGGGTATGATAGCTAATGCCCTATATTTAGTTAAAAAAGGATATGTGACAGGGCATCTTCATTTTGACCTTGTTCTGGGAGTTCCAGGTGCGATTCCTGCTACACCTGAGAATTTGCTCCATCTAGTTAGACAGTTACCAAGTGATGCCACATGGACAGTCGCTGGAATTGGTCGCTATCAGTTACCAATGGCTGTATTGGGTATTGTTTTAGGTGGTCATGTACGAGTTGGTTTAGAAGATAATATCTACTACCGGAAAGGTGAATTAACATCGAATGCAAAACTTGTAGAACGGATTGTGCGTATTTCCCGGGAAATGGATCGAGAAGTTGCTACCCCTGATGAAGCTAGGGCCATTTTACAACTAAGGAAATGATGAAGAGTCTGATTGATAGTGTTATAATGACAAAATGGAAATATAACATGATTGATAAATTAGGAGCAGTCCAATTATAAAAAAATAAAAGGAGGGAGATCTGCTACTTAAGCTGATCTAAGAGTTGTTAATGAGGGATATATATTTTTTAGTGGACTGTTCGGATATGGTTATTGATATAAGCTCTTAGAAATGGTTAGCAAGATTTTTAAGTAGCAGGTCTATATAAACTATGCCACTTGTACCTATGTCAGATTTCTTACCACGTGCTAAAAAAGAAGGATTTGCTGTAGGACAATTTAATATGAATAACCTGGAATTTACACAGGCTATCATTCAGGCAGGGATTGAAGAACGTTCTCCGCTCATTTTTGGTGCTAGTGAAGGTGCAATTCGCTATATGGGATTAAATAATGTGGTTGCTTTAGCTAAAATAGCTGCTGAAGAGTCGGGGCTTCCTGTTGCACTCCACTTAGATCATGGTAGTAGCTATGAAATGGTTATAAAGTGTATTCGTGCAGGGTTCTCTTCCGTCATGTTTGATGGTTCACACTACTCTTTTGAAGAAAACATTCGTTTAACTAAAAAAGTAGTAGAAGCTGCTCATGCTGCAGGAGTTTCTGTCGAGGCTGAATTAGGTACGATCGGTGGAGTAGAAGATGATTTAAATGTAGCAGATGAAGATGCGAAATTAGCAAATCCTGAAGAAGCGATTCGCTTCTGGGAGGAAACGAAAGTAGATGCGATGGCGATTGCTGTTGGTACTGCCCATGGTATGTATAAAGGGGAGCCAAAAATTCGGTTTGATATCATTGAGAAAGTCAGTAAAAATATTGAAGTACCGATCGTTTTACATGGTGGTTCAGGTGTACCTGACGAAGCTATTGTCAAATCAATTTCACTTGGTGTTGGGAAAATCAATGTAAATACCGAAAACCAAGTTGCTTCATCAAAAGTCATTCGTGAACTTTTAGAAGCTAATCCGGATATGATTGACCCACGTAAATATTTGGGTCCTGGCCGTGAAGCCATTAAAGAAGTCGTGAAACAAAAAATGCGCCTCTTTGGAAGCTCAGGTAAGGCTTAATAAATTTTCTTTTATAGTTTTCCTTGCTTCCTAACATTGAATGAGATGTAGAAAGGAGGCGAAAATGCCTCCTTCTTCTTTTTACAGCAAGGGTACTTGTTAAATCATTTAGGAATTGTAACTAAACAAAAGTATGATCAAACATATGAAGGTGAAATGATTTTATCTATAGAACATTATCTGAGGAGGTGTCACACTGTTACTTAAAACATGGGCAATAAATCTGTTAAATTATTGCGATTAGTTAGTCAGGAGATAAGTGGAAAATTTCCATTCTTTTTCATTTTATATTACAAGGTATTATGACCGGATCAAAGCTTTTTCAGACTTAGGATTCGTCACATGTATGTGAACGGATTTGTTTCCCTACTCTGATTAGAATTGGATAGGTTTTTGCAGAATAAAAGTACCGATGGATCAACAGATAAATAAGAAGTCATCAGCTTTTTTCATTGCCTATGTTTGAGTAGTAGTGCAAAAATGAAATTTTTTATTGATACAGCAATCGTTGAAGAGATTCGTGAGGTAAATGAATTAGGACTCCTTGCAGGAGTTACTACCAATCCTAGCTTGATTGCGCAGTCAGGTCGTGTTTTTGAAGATGTCTTACAAGAGATCGTTAGTTTTGTAGATGGACCGGTTAGTGCTGAGGTTATCAGCCGTGAAGCAAAAGGAATGATAGAAGAAGGAGAAAAATTAGCGCAAATCGCTTCGAATATTACTATTAAAGTACCTATGACATTGGAAGGGTTAAAAGCTGTCCATCATTTTGCTAAAAAAGGGATTAAAACAAATGTTACCTTGATTTTCTCAGCAAATCAGGCGTTAATGGCAGCCCGGTCTGGGGCTACTTTTGTGAGTCCATTTATTGGTCGCCTAGATGATATAGGACAAGAAGGAATGCAGTTGATTCGGCAAGTAGCAGAGATCTATGATATCCATAACATTAAAACTGAGATTATAGCAGCAAGTGTTCGTCATCCTGTCCATGTAACAGAAGCAGCATTAAATGGTGCACATATTGCCACAGTACCATATAAAGTACTGAAACAAATTGTAAGGCACCCTCTTACCGACCAAGGAATTGAAAAGTTTGAAGCAGACTGGAAGAAGGTAACTGGGTAGGGTGGCATCTTTACTGGCGGTAGGTATGATGGGTACCTTCCGCCAAATTCATTCACTTGTCGTCTAAAGGAAGAGGTTATATATGGACAAACTGGTGATCAAAGGTGGTCAGACACTCTCTGGAAGCGTTCAGATCAGTGGATCGAAAAATAGTGCTCTTGCCCTAATTCCTGCCATATTACTCTCTGATGCCCCGTGTATTTTGGAAAATGTCCCGCAAATTGGCGATGTCATGACTTATTTGGAATTAATTCAAGAGATGGGTGCTAAGGTGGAATTTACTGGTAATGATTTGATGATTGACCCAAGAGGTGTTCATTCATTATCATTACCGAGTAGAAAATCATTGCCAATCGGGGCTACCTGTTATTTAATGGGTGTGCTTCTCGGACGATTTGGTGAAGCTGTATTAAGAATGCCTAATGGCTATGAAGATGCCTTTTACTCTCTTGATCTTCACTTAAAAGGATTTCTAGCACTTGGAGCGAATTTAACACAAACAGAAGGTCAAATTCACTTATCTTCCTCCCGACTAAGTGGAGCGCGAATTTATTTGGATGAGGCAAGTGTCGGAGCAACCATTAATATCATGTTGGCTGCAGTACTCGCCGAAGGCTTAACAATCATTGAGAATGCTGCGAAAGATCCTGAAGTTATAGATGTGGCTATTCTGTTAAGCTCGATGGGAGCAAAGATTAAAGGAGCTGGAACCGATACTATTCGCATTAAAGGGGTTCGAAATTTAAGTGGTTGTAGGCATACAGTGATTCCCGATCGGGTTGAAGCTGGAACATTTATGATTGCTGCAGCAGCTACTCGCGGAAATGTACAAATCGGGCAAATTATTCCTAAGCATGTTGAGCCCCTTTCCGCTAAACTTAGAGAGATGGGAGTCTTAATCCAAGAAGATGACGAAACGCTTATCGTTTCAGGAAATCATAGATATACTTCTGTGGATGTAAAAACACTTCCTTATCCTGGCTTTCCTACTGATTTACAACCGCTATTTACTGTCCTCTTAACTCAAGCCGAAGGAACCAGCTTGGTATCCGAGCACGTTCATTTATCCCGTTTTTCCCATATTAACCCACTAGTAAAGATGGGAGCGAAAATACGCCTTGAAGGTCGATCAGCGATTATTAATGGACCTACTAAGCTGATGGGTAGTACAGTCTATGGAGAAGATATACATACGACTGCTGCTTTACTAATTGCGGGCTTATTAGCGAACAAGGAAACAACACTGGTTGGGTGGAAACAAATCGAACGTGGATATGAAAGATTAGTCCCCAAATTCCAGTCTCTAGGTGTAAAGATATAAAAAGATAAAGTGTAACATGATTTATTAATATGTTACACTATTTTTGGACTTTATGTCATACTGGTACTTAAAAAAAGGGGATGAACGTGTATGGAAAGAAGTTTAACAATGGAACTTGTTCGAGTAACAGAAGCAGCCGCGATTGCAGCTGGACGTTGGATGGGGTTAGGCAAAAAGAATGAAGCTGATGATGCAGCAACTTCTGCAATGCGTAAAGTGTTTGATACCATTCCTATGCGAGGTACCGTTGTGATCGGTGAAGGAGAGATGGATGAAGCTCCTATGCTATACATTGGTGAGCGTTTAGGGCTTGGTTACTTACCTGAAGTAGATGTTGCTGTAGATCCTCTTGAAGGAACCAATATCGTAGCTAAAGGGCTTTGGAACTCTTTATCTGTCGTGGCTATATCTGATCGAGGTGGCTTATTGCATGCACCTGATATGTATATGGAAAAAATTGCTGTAGGGCCAAAAGCGATCGGACAAGTTGATCTTGATGCATCTGTGGAGGACAATCTAAAGGCTGTGGCTAGGGCAACTGGAAAGGATATAGAAGATATAGTGGCTGTTGTTCTTGATCGTCCAAGGCATGCTAAACTAATTGAAGAGATCCGTAAAGCTGGTGCAAGGATTAAGTTGATTTCGGATGGGGATGTTGCTGCAGCAGTAAATACAGGATTTCCTGATACGGGTGTAGACATTTTATTTGGAATGGGTGGAGCTCCAGAAGGAGTACTTGCTGCTGTCGCTTTGAAATGTCTAGGTGGGGAAATCCAAGGTCGCCTAGTACCTGAAGACGAAGCTCAGTATGAACGATGTATAAAAATGGGACTACTAGATCCGAAAAAAGTATTGCGTATGGAAGATATGGTAAGTGGAGAAGATGCTATTTTTGCAGCTACAGGTGTTACTGATGGAGAATTATTAAAAGGGGTTCGCTATAAGGGGAACATTGTTACAACCGATTCTCTAGTTATGCGCGCGAAAACAGGAACAGTTCGCTTTATAGAAGGAACCCATCGCCTAGAGAAAAAGCCGAATTTGGTTATGAAATAATCTAGAAGAATTGCGTGGTGACAGCAATCGTGGAAGAATTATCACTTAGCGACTTGGAAGGTCGCCGTTTAACGGATTTATATAAATTGGCTAAGGAATACCAAATTCCATATTATAGCCAAATGAAAAAGAAGGAATTAATTTTTGCTATTTTAAAAGCAAAAGCTGAGAGAGATGGTTTAATGTTCATGGAAGGGGTTTTAGATGTCCTTCCTGAAGGATATGGCTTTTTACGTCCGATTAACTTTCTACCATCTTCAGAGGATATCTACATTTCGGCATCCCAGATTCGCCGGTTCGACCTTCGCTCCGGTGATCTGGTTTCTGGAAAAGTACGTGCTCCTAAGGAAAATGAACGCTTTTTTGGTTTGCTCCATGTTGAAGCTGTAAACGGGGCAGATCCTGAGGTTGCGGCAGAAAGACTTCATTTTCCAGCATTAACTCCATTGTATCCACAGGAACGATTACGTTTAGAAACTAGCTCTGAAAAAATCTCTACCCGTGTTATGGACATTGTTTCACCTGTTGGATTAGGACAAAGAGGTCTGATTGTAGCTCAGCCTAAAGCAGGTAAAACGATGTTATTAAAAGAGATAGCTAATAGCATTGCTACGAATCATCCAGAGATTGAACTATTTGTACTACTGATCGATGAGCGTCCTGAAGAAGTAACAGATATGCAGCGCTCTGTAAAAGCAGAAGTTGTCAGTTCTACATTTGATGAATTACCTGAAAATCATATCAAGGTGGCTGAATTAGTATTAGAACGAGCACAGCGCTTAGTGGAACATAAACGTCATGTGGTCATCTTGCTTGACAGTATTACTCGTTTAGCTCGAGCTTACAATTTGGTTATTCCCCCTAGTGGCCGAACATTGTCTGGAGGAATTGACCCGGCGGCTTTTCATCGTCCAAAGCGTTTTTTTGGAGCGGCACGCAATGTTGAAGAAGGTGGTAGTCTAACCATTTTGGCTACAGCGCTCGTTGATACAGGATCTCGTATGGATGATGTTATTTATGAAGAGTTTAAAGGCACAGGCAATTTGGAGTTACATTTGGATCGAAAACTTGCAGAGCGACGTATCTTCCCAGCGATTGATATTTTACGTTCAGGTACTCGGCGGGAAGAACTGATACTTAGTAAGGAAGAGTTAGAGAAGGCGTGGTTACTTAGAAAATCCCTCTCGGATAATAATGAGTATGTAGAGGCTTTTCTGAAAAAGTTAAAAAATAGTAAGACAAATGAAGAATTTTTGGCTACACTGGAACTTCCCCGCTCTCCTCTAAAAACTACTTCAGCTTCATAATAAAATTTTGGTATATCTAACTTATTTACCTCATATAGTTAGAATGGGGTCGACCCAAACTATCATCTGATATGAGGTGTTGGAATGTCCCACAAAAAGCTTATAGCTTCTTCTTTGACTATTTGTTCCGCTTCAGCAACTTGGGCGATGGGTACAACAAATTCCCCATTAGTGTTGGCAGAAGACCTACAGAATTCCAAAGTCGATTTAAGAAAAGAGTTAATCGCCCAAGAAGCATTGGTTCAGTATTTAAGTCCCATTACAGCTGTAGCTGATGGTAATTTGGCAGCAAAGATAGAAACCAAACCACTTACTTATGAAGTAAAGGCTGGCGATACGCTTTTTCAGATTGGTCAATTTTTTGGAATGGACTATCATGTACTCGCCAAGTATAATCGGCTAAAAGACCCGTATCAACTAAGAGTAGGTCAAAAATTGAATATTCCTATTCTAAAGAAATGGATTCGTGTCAAAATGGGAGAGACCATTGAATCACTCGCGGAAAAATATAAAACATCAGATCAACTAATCAAGCACCTCAATCCAGAATTAAAACAGTCAAATTTAATCTTTGTTGGACAATTGATCGCTGTTCCGCAATCACTGGATATTTTTAAGACTCATCAGTTAAGCGATGAAACAGAAGATAGGCATAAAGCCAAAGTTCTCCCAATTCGACAGCAAAATGATGAAGCTGTTATGAATTTGCAAGTGTCAGAGAGAAAGGAATCTTATGTATTTAGGTGGCCTGTCGTAGGAACATTAACTAGCAAGTATGGTTGGCGTAATGGTAGACCTCATAAAGGTATAGACATTTGGCATGCCGCGCGATCCCATACACCTATTCACTCTGCCCTTCATGGTGTAGTCACACGTGCTGGGTATTCGAGTAGTTATGGTAACCTTGTGGTTATCGATCATGGAAATGGCTGGGTTACTTACTACGCGCACTTAAGTCGTATACTTGTTAGCAAAGGTCAAAAAGTTACCACAGGTCAAATATTGGGTATGATGGGGAAAACAGGAGATGCTACCGGTTATCATTTACACTTTGAAATAAGAAAGAATGGTCAGGCGATCAATCCGTTATCTTTATTGAACTAATGGACTCATTTTATTCTATTATTTCTTATACAAGAAAATTTTTGTATCAGTGTAATATAGAGAAGCCTATCTCTTTACCTTGCGATCTGTTCCGACTTCATGATATAATACACCAGTGGTTTTTAACGGCGATTGAAAAACAATCGTGAGTGAAAGAGGTGAGTATAGATGAAAACAGCTATCCATCCAAACTATAAATTAACAACCGTTACCTGTGCATGTGGCAATACATTTGAAACTGGATCCACAGTAGAAAATCTACGTGTTGATGTATGTTCTGCATGCCATCCATTCTTTACCGGAAAGCAAAAAATGGTTAACGCTGGTGGACGCGTTGATCGTTTTAAAAAGAAATACAATATCAAGTAATAATAGCAAGCACTTAGTGCTTGCTTATTTTTTGCAGTCATTAGGAGAGAAACATAATATATTTCCAAATCCCTTTTTATCATTTTGTGCTAAAATGTGGTTCGATAGACTTTTGATTGAGTAAGATGTGGGAGGTGCAAACTGCTACTTGATCTAAAGCAAAGTGAAGGTTGCATAGAATGTTTCATTTTTCTGTAGGGTCATTTTAATTTGACTTTTGTATTTATTTATTATTTAAAGGGTTTATTTTATAAATGAGAATATGTTGCATCATTTGATCAAAATAGCGTAGTCAGATCTAGTTAGAGCGAATTTTTTGTGTAGGTACGGCTTTTCCCACAAGATATTTAAAAACGGTATCAACCAATTAGGTTAAAATGTTCCAAACATAATCAATAACTATTTTATGCAAGAACCTCATAAAATCATAAGCACATGTTTTTCAAGTAGCAGGACGTCGATGTCATATAATACCTTTTTGATGCAAAAAGAGGGGTGGATTGAAGTTATTTGTGGCGGTATGTTTTCGGGAAAGAGCGAAGAACTAATCCGCCGCATTCGACGAGCCCGTATTGCCAAATTGGAAGTTCAAGCTTTTAAACCTGTGATTGATGATCGATATCATCGTGAAGCTATTGCTTCTCATAATGGACTCATCGCTGAAGCGAAGACGATTCATACAGCCGCAGAGATTTTGGCGAATGTTTCCCCAAAAACGGATGTGATTGCCATCGATGAAGTCCAGTTTTTTGATGAGGAGATTCTCGATGTTTGTCAGGAGCTAGCAAATCAGGGGAAACGAGTCATATGCGCAGGATTGGATCAGGATTTTCGGGGAAAACCATTTGGTCCGACTCCTTTAATGTTAGCAGTTGCCGAGCACATTACTAAACTTCAAGCCATCTGTATGAAATGTGGAGGTCCAGCCAGTCGTACACAGCGTTTGATTGATGGTCGACCTGCGAGTGAAGAAGATCCAATCATCCAAGTAGGAGCCAAAGAACAGTATGAAGCACGCTGTCGTCACTGTCATGAAGTACTTAAGAAGTAAAAACCCCACTGGTAGCTCTTGTGGGGTTTTTACTTCTTCAAAGATTGAGAGTAGGCAAGACAACGAGTGACATATTATAAGTAGCATGGACAATCATGGTAAACGTGGTGTTAAAGCGCTGTCTTAAAAAGCCGAGAACAAACGCAAAAATAAGTACAATGACCGCCGATAGACTGAAACCATAGTTTGCATGGGTAAAAGTAAATAAAATAGCGGTCAGTATGATTCCGAAGCGAGGTTGCATAGCTCCTCTAAAGATGGTTTCCTCTCCTAATGCTGCAGCAACCCCAAGTGTAATAACACCAAAAGTTGATGTGAATAATGAACCGAGCCATTTTTCTGTAAGCTTGTTTACATCAGGATCTCCTGTAAATCCTAGTTGAACTGCTATAAGCTCGAGGAGCTGTGCTATATAGGAAAAAACAACCCCGAAAATGATTCCAAGCAAGATTAGTTTCCAAGTTGGTTTTACGATACCAAGTCGGGCTAAGGCTTCCTTACCATTTCGATGTGTTAACCATCCGACTCCAATGAACCCAAGTAAAACAAGTAAAAGATCTTGTGACCATATCGTAGCTAAAGTATCATTTAGACTCTGAGATTGTTCTGTCTCACTTAGAATGTCCAAACCGATTCCGAGTGTAGTAAAGAGTTGGATAAATACTAGCAGGCTAAGGGATAAGGATATTGCATGGACACGCCTGGTTGGATCGATTGGAATAAGATGGGCGATTCCTCTACGAACAGCAGGAATTAAAACGATAATCGCGATAAGGGATGGGATCCAAAGGCCAAGCCCGATGATTTTAAGAGATTTCTGATCAAGGGGCGAAAGGGGTAAAAGTCCTTCTAAGCCATTGGTTGGAATTGTGCTCAGTAAGTGATTGGCAAGGCCAATTAAGATAAATAAACCAAATACAATAATTAAACATACATATAAAACAACTGCAAGACTTTGTCCTTTTTGTGGTTCGCTTTCCGTACGTCTTTTTTCTGAGAAGTTCATCAGATAAAACAACACAATAATGGGTCCGAATGTAAATAGATTGCTCAATATAGGAGCTGTAATATTTGACATCTTGAAATCCCCTTACTTGTTTAGATACTTGAATATTATATCATATGTTCTTTTATGACTTAGATTTTCTTCTACAGTTTACATATGATATGATACAATCAGTTCACAATCAAAAAAATGACAGGGATACTGATCATGATAAAGGAAATTTGACTGCTCAAGAGTTAATCTTAACGACTTGCAGTTTTGATAAAATGGTTTATTTATAAGTAGATACAATAAAAATATCAATAGCGATATACGGGGAGTGAAGAACAATGCTGGATCGTTTGGAAGTTATCCATCGCCGCTATGAAGAGTTAAGTCAATTATTATGTGATCCAGAAGTGATAAATGATCCTAAAAAGTTAACAGCCTATTCAAAGGAGCAAGCAAGCTTAGAAGAACAGAATCAAGCGTATCTTGAATATAAACAGGTTGTAGAACAGTTACAAGAAGCAAAAATGATGTTAGAAGAAAAGTTAGATGATGAAATGCGTGAGTTAGTTAAATCTGAAATTGAAGAATTAACCCCTCGCAAAAAAGAACTGGAAGAGAAGATTCGTATTTTATTATTACCCAAAGACCCCAATGATGAGAAAAACGTCATTGTGGAAATACGTGGCGCAGCTGGTGGAGATGAAGCCGCTTTATTTGCGTCTGATTTATATCGGATGTATACGCGCTATGCAGAGCGACAAGGCTGGAAAGTAGAGCTTTTAGAAGCCAATGCGACTGGACTAGGAGGTTTTAAAGAGGTTGTTTTTTCGATTCAAGGTCGAGGAGCTTATAGTCAGTTAAAGTATGAAAGTGGAGCTCATCGGGTACAACGTGTACCAACGACCGAATCAGGTGGTCGCATTCATACATCAACTTCCACAGTGGCTGTTTTACCTGAGGCGGAAGAAGTAGAAGTAGAAGTACAAGATAAAGATATTCGAATTGATACATTTTGCTCAAGTGGACCTGGAGGTCAAAGTGTAAATACAACGAAATCAGCAGTACGTATTACACACATTCCAACAGGTATTGTGGTTTCATGTCAGGATGAAAAATCACAAAACAGTAATAAAGATAAAGCGATGCGAGTACTAAGAGCTCGTTTATATGACTTGAAGATGCAGGAAGAAATGTCAAAACTTGCTGATGCTCGTAAAAGTCAGGTAGGTACAGGAGACCGAAGTGAACGAATTCGTACCTATAATTTTCCACAGAGTCGGGTTACAGATCATCGTATAGGGTTAACTCTTCATAAATTGGACTTAGTGTTGGATGGAGATCTAACAGAAATCATCAATGCTTTGATTATGGAAGAACAATCCAAGCTATTAGCCAAAGTAGACTCTTAAGACAGCATATTTCATAGTTCGGTTGAAAACCTAGGTCATATCCGTAGGAAGTCGCGAATCGACTTTTGCGCTATACCTTTGGGCGGAAGTGAGTAGGGAAGCGATGAGCGGTTGATTAAGAAGGTCACCTCTTAAAAGTGAAGATGGATCGGTAAAAATAAAGATAGAAGGGAGGAAAACTGCTACAAAACATAGAATAAGTGTCCCAAGCGAAAATAAAATGGAAGTATCCAACATGATGGTTGTAAGTATGAGTAGGATAAATATTGTAGTAACGTGTATGAGCAAGTAATTGGTACGAGGAGACGAATGAAAACAGGAAACTTAAACGCGCTGACACCTTGAACTATGTTTTTAGTATCAGGATACCTATGGATTCTTCATTAACCATTCGAGCAGCCTTTCAGATGGCTGCCTCTTTTTTGCGAAAGCATGAAGTTGATTCTTCTAACTTTGAAGCAGAATGGATGTTGCGTCGTCTGTTAGGAGTAGATCGAACACGTTTTTTTATGATATGGAATAATCCTATTGGCTCAAATGAATATGAACAATTAATCAAATGGTTAGAACGTCGTGTGCAAAATGAACCTTTACAGTATATATTCGGAGATCAAATGTTTTTTGGTCGTGAATTTAAGGTGACTCCTGCTGTTTTAATCCCAAGACCGGAAACAGAATTATTAGTGGAAACAGTGATAGAGGAAGCCAAAGGGATATGGGGAGAGCTGCCCCTCCATGTAGTCGATATTGGAACGGGAAGTGGTTGTATCGCGATTACTTTGGCTTTAGAGTGTCCCCATTGGCATGTGACGGCGATTGATTTATCACCACAAGCTTTAGAAGTCGCTCATTTTAATGCTCGAAAGCATTCTGTAGATTCAAGGGTACATTTTAAACAAGGAGAATATTTGTTGCCATTGATCCAATCGGCAGCTTCATTGGATATTTTGGTGTCTAACCCACCTTATATTCCATCTGAAGTGGTTCCGACTTTAGAAAAACAAGTAAGTCAGTATGAGCCACACCTTGCCCTTGATGGCGGGGCAGATGGACTTCAACCTTATCGAATATTAACGAATCAAATTGAACAGTTACCAGAAAGACCTCAGCTAATTGCTTTTGAAATTGGCTCAGATCAGGGAACTGAAGTCGCTGAGATGGTAAGACGAGTGGCTAAAGATGTATTAGTAAAACCAGACTTTGCAGGACATGATCGGATTGTAATTGGGAGAATGCCTAAATAACATCTAATCAATATGAAGGGAATTCATCAATCTAAATCAGTAGTGTTGATTAACCAAAAATAAGAAGATCGAAGAGGCAATTTTTGATTAAATCGAACCCTTTTATCCCTATTTACAAAGGATAACGTAACGAAAATTTGCCTTCGGTAAAACACATTTTTTGTAAATCAATACTACTGAGTCTAAATAGGATTCTCTTCCCTCATTTTCAAGAGGATTTTGAATTGTATTTTAAGTGATATGATTAATCCCCCTCTGCTTTGTCCATACTGATGGATAGAAGAGAGAAGGGGGAAGATTCAATGAAAATTCGTACTTATTTTATTATTTTTTTGGTCATAGCTATGGGATTTACTTTTTTAAGTTGGGCTTATGAAGAGGTGTTAGCCGGAACAAAATTATGGGAATCCTCTTCACATAGAAATGAAATTCCTAAAGAAGCGATTCGTTTGCGTATTTTAGCTAATAGTGATGGAGCACAGGATCAATGGATTAAAAGAAAAGTGCGTGATGAAATCATCAAGGAATTGGAAGCTTGGACTAGGCGACCGCAAAATATTGATGCAGCTCGTCAGTTAATTCAAGGTCATTTGCCGATGTTTAAACAAATTGCAGAGCAAACAGTAAGAAAAGCGGGCTTTAATTATCCTGTACACGTTGATTTTGGACAGGTTTCATTTCCGACAAAATTATATGGGAATAAGGTTTACCCCGCAGGGAAATATGAAGCTTTAAGGGTGACACTGGGGGCAGGTGAAGGAGATAATTGGTGGTGTGTATTATTCCCACCATTATGCTTTGTTGATATGGAAAGTGGTGAAGCAATACCAAAAAAAAGGCTCTCTGCCTCTCTTTCTCCACAAGCTGAAGTTTTGGCAGCAGGAGCAGATCAAGAAGTCGATCGACCAAATTCTAAAGAGGTGTTAAAAGTTCGCCTTCTGCTAGTTGATCAGATTGCTACATGGGTTCAAGAGATGTTTTAGATTGTTCTATATGAACAACCTCTTTCATACCGTTAAGTTAGAGTGATTTTAGGACAAGGTCTGAAGGGGGATGGCGGTAATGTTTTTAATTCGACGTGCACAAATATCTGACCTTTATTCAGTAAAACGGCTACTTCAACAAGCCAAATTGAACGATCAAGGCATTGATCAGCACCTTGAACATTTTTTTATTGTGGAACAGACTGATGAAGAAGAGGAGACGGGACTTGTAGTAGGAGCAATCGGCATGGAAGTATACAATCCATATGGTTTGCTTCGTTCCTTTGTTTTAGCTAGAGCTTCATGGAATGGAAAAGTAGGCATTCACCTGATAAAAATTTTATTGGCATATGCAGAAGCATTAAAATTATTTGAAGTCTATTTAGTAGCCGGTGATTCTATTTCATTATTTCAACTAATGGGATTTGAAGTGATAGATTATGAGAATTTGCCAGATGAAATTAGTGATTCAAATCATGTGAAACGTTGTAAGGAGCAAAAAGGTACACCTATGGTTTATAAGTGTTTTACTAAGAGGAAACATTAGATAAAAGATGGATTGTCTTTTTGGAGAGCAAAAGGGAGATGCATATGACGTCTTATTTGAGAGTGCTTTTTTCATATGTATCCAGTTTATGTTATCATACAACAGATGGAAACTAGACAAAAGGGGAATGAAACGTGCAACAGCTCAAGATAACACACTGGTGGAAGATTTCTTCTCAAAAAGAAGTGGAAGAGCTGAAAGAGATGCAAGAATTAATTAGTGCGGCTCAGCTCCTGCGGGAAGGGGGATTGGTCGCTTTTCCCACAGAAACCGTATATGGACTAGGAGCAGATGCAAGAAAAGAAGAGTCTACTTCACAAATTTTTATAGCGAAGGGTCGCCCAAAAGATAATCCACTAATCGTCCATTTTGGAGAGCCATCACAGATATCTCCCTTTGTACAAGAAATTCCTGAAGTTGCACAGCGGCTAATGAAACGGTTTTGGCCAGGACCATTAACATTGATCTTAAAATATCGCGCGGGACTATCAGAAAGAGTAACAGCGGGTTTGGATACAGTAGCCATTAGGATTCCCGACCATCCAGTTGCATTAGCTTTATTACAACTGGCTTCAATCCCTATAGCCGCTCCAAGCGCCAATCGATCAGGTAAACCAAGCCCAACAAATGCTGATCATGTATGGAATGATTTAGCTGGTAAAATTGATATTTTATTAGATGGAGGTCCGGCAAAAGTTGGAGTTGAATCGACTGTTGTCGATGTAACGGGAAAAGTGCCAACTATTCTACGGCCAGGTGGAATCACAGTTGAAGAACTAAGAAAAGAAATTGGAAAGGTAGAATTCGATCCCGGCTTGTTCAATAAAAAAGATAAACCTCGGTCACCGGGAATGAAATATCGTCATTACTCTCCACAGGGTGAATTGTGGATTGTTCGAGGCGTAGAAAAAAATATGATTCGTAAAATAAAACAACTGGCAAAGCAATCAGCTTCTCAAGGAAAAAAAGTAGGTATTTTAACTACTGTAGAAAATCGAAATCAGTTCGGCGAGCTACTAGCGATTCCTTGTGGAAGTCGAAAGAATCCTGCGAGTGTAGCAAGTAATCTCTACCATGCGCTAAGACAATTTGATGATGAACATGTTGAAGTGATCTATGCTGAATCCTTTCCGGAAAATGGTCTATTCCGTTCGGTAATGAATCGTTTGGTTAAAGCTGCTGGAGGGAGATTTATTCAAGCATAAAAAACGACTCGTGTACTTATAATTATTCAAAGGCCTAGATGAATGATGAGAATTACTTTGTTTAGGAGCAACTTTTTCCCCAATAAGGATAGGAACTCGTAAGAAGTTTTATTGACTAATCATTGGACAGAGTAAGTAGGAAAGCGATAAGTGGCTGACATAGAAGGCGACCTCTACTTAATTAAAAAAGCATTTTTCCGTGAAAACCGGAAAGATGCTTTTTTATTGAACACCCTTTAGTTCTTTTTTCCTAGAACAAGGCATAACCATGTACAAGCAAATGAAGGACAAGGAGGCAGGAAAGATGCTTTCTTTTCCAGAATGGGGACAAATTATCACTTTATTTATGATTGCTATTGCTCTGGGAATGGATGCCTTTTCCTTGGGGATCGGGTTAGGTGTACGTGGGATGTCGATTCGCAAGATGGCTATTTTGAGTAGTTCCATCGGGCTATTTCATATTCTGATGCCCTTACTGGGGATTTGGATTGGACAATATCTTAATCAGTATATGCAAGAAATTGCGGTGATGGTAGGAGGATCTATGCTTTGTTTTCTCGGTGGAAATATGTTGTGGAATAGTTTTAAAAGTGAAGAGAAGGAAACAAGTATTCAAGCTAACTCACTTTGGAATATGATTTTATTTTCGGTTAGTGTTAGTTTGGACTCCTTATCCGCCGGGCTTAGTTTAGGGCTTTTTTCTGCAGATCAGTGGCTAGCTGTTCTATTTTTTGGCAGTGCAGGAGCCATTATGGCTGGAACTGGACTCGGCCTAGGGAAATATATAGGTTCTTGGTTGGGAAGCTATGGGGAAGCTGTTGGTGGAGTTATTTTGTTTATGTTAGGAATTAAATTTATTTGGTGAAGGAAGAATGAAGTGAACTTTTATTGTAAGTGCAGCATGTTTCTTCATTTGAGTGTAAATTCAGATCATACCTAGAGGAATTTTGTGTAGGATCAACTTTTGCGCCAATCCTTTAGTTTATTCTATAGAAATTACCATCTATTGATCCTTCTGCTTTATTTAGGTAAAGTAAGAAATAGAAAGGAACTAGGACGAAACACTAATGGATGGGATTTTTTATTTTATGATTGGTGAAGTGAATTCTTATGTTTTTTTATTGTTCCCAAGGGGAATGGGCTAAAGGATATACATAAGATAATATAGGTGTATATCCTTTAACAATTTCACTGATAATGGAGATGAAGGAAGAAAGGGGAATTTTATAATAATCATTTTTTAGATTCCTTTTATGAAAGGAGGGAGTCGCGGGATACTAGGGATGACTGCTCTAAAGAGAGATCTTGAGCATGTTGTCATTCTGCTGAGCCAATGAATGGCTCAGTCTCCTGTCGGCAGTTTTTATGAAGCAAGTATTATTTGTTTGTACAGGAAATACTTGTCGTAGTCCGATGGCGGAAGCTTTACTAAGAAAAATAGCTGAAGAAGAGAATTTAGCTATTCAGGTGAAATCTGCTGGAGTTGCGGCGATGGATGGTATGCAAGCATCTAATCATGCCCAAGATGTGTTACAAGAAAAGGGTGTTAAGCAAGAACATCGTTCCCAAAAAGTAAGTAAAGACTTGTTAGAATGGGCAGATTATGTATTAACCATGACCATGTCTCATAAACAAACATTAATCCAATTGTTTCCTGAGTACACAGACAAGATTTATACTTTGAAAGAAATAGCTCAACCAGATTATGAGGAAATTCAGGAATTATATAAAAAGCTGGATTTGTTATATGTTGAAATGGAAAATAGTCGTGCAAGAATGGTAGCTCAGTTTCATACTAATCAAAACAAGATCCAAGAAGATGAATTTAAAGCGAAATTATATAAAGAACTTGAACCTTTATTTCGAAAAGAACAAGAGTTACTAGAGAAATTGGACAAGCTTATTTACTCCATGGATATTCAAGATCCTTTTGGTGGTTCTATTGAAATATATCGAGCATGCTGTCAGGAAATTGAACAAGAGATTCGAAATATGATTCAGAAATGGAAAAGCGAGACTAGTAATTAATTGTTCTATTTTTGTATAGTCTGTGGCGCAACTTATCAAATCTGGCTATCATTCCTAGACAAAGTGGCGGTTTACTATTGACTCATGAAGCGATGGGAACAGTGATAAAGCGATGAGGTACTGATTTAGACAGCAGTTTATAGATATGCTTATACTAACTATGAAATGGTACAGATGGGAGAGAAAGAATATGCGTATTATTTTAGCTTCTGATCATGGCGGTTTACGTCTAAAAGCAGAAATTAAAGAGTTACTTCAAGAGATGGAAATTGAATTTGAAGATGTAGGTTGTGATTGTGAGGATTCCGTAGATTATCCAGATTATGCGCTCCCTGTCGCAGAGAAAGTAGCAGAGGGTGAATTTGATTATGGAATACTAATTTGTGGCACTGGGATTGGAATGTCGATTGCAGCTAATAAAGTAAAAGGAATTCGTTGTGCGGTTGTTAGTGATGAGTTCTCAGCACAGATGAGTCGTGAACATAACAATGCGAATGTGTTAGCTTTAGGCGAGCGAGTAATTGGACCGGGTCTTGCTAGAAAAATCGTAAAAACTTGGTTAACCACTGAATTCGCAGGCTCTCGTCATTTACGTCGAGTAAATAAAATTCATGCGTTAGAAAAGTAAGAAGGTGAGAAACATGAACAGTGAGGAACTTACGCATGAGATTTATACAGTGATCCATGATTTAATACAAGCGATGCCACTGAATAACCGGCACCTTCTTGTTTTTGGTGTTAGTACTAGTGAAGTGGCTGGTCAGCGGATTGGTTCAGCAGGTAGTGATGAGATTGCACAAGCTTTGTTTCATGGAATCAAACAGGCACAAACTAAATTTGGCTTTCAAATTGCTTTTCAATGCTGTGAACATTTAAATCGAGCAGTTGTTGTGGAAAGAAAAACAGCAGAGTACTTTGGTTATACAGAAGTAGCAGCGATTCCTGTACCTCATGCTGGCGGAGCTATGGCAAGCTATGCTTATAAACATTTGGAGCAATCCGTACTCGTAGAAGAAGTACATGCAGATGCGGGCATAGATATTGGTGATACCTTGATAGGAATGCACTTAAAACCTGTTGCAGTGCCAGTTCGTCCTAGTATTCGTCAAGTGGGAGCAGCGCATGTAACCATGGCGAAAACTAGACCCAAACTGATTGGTGGGGCAAGAGCTGTCTATATACTAGAAAAGTAGTAGAAACTGATTATTTTATTAAGCTAGAAAATAATTATTTGTGATAGAATATCTTAAAATACATACCATGAAGGGGGAAGTCGGATTGGCACTCAATCATTTAAGCAAACAAGATCCACAAGTTCTCGAAGCAATCCGTGCTGAGTTAGGCAGACAGCGTGAAAAAATCGAATTAATCGCTTCTGAAAATTTTGTGAGTCCTGCAGTGATGGAAGCAATGGGTACAGTTTTAACGAATAAATATGCGGAAGGTTATCCGGCGAAACGCTACTATGGTGGATGTGAGTATGTTGATATTGTTGAGGATTTAGCACGTGAGCGGGCGAAAGAGTTGTTTGGAGCTGAGCATGTCAATGTACAACCACATTCAGGTGCACAAGCAAATATGGCTGTATACTTTTCATTCTTAGAACCCGGTGATACTGTTTTAGGAATGAATCTAGCACATGGAGGCCATCTCACACATGGTAGTCCTGTCAATTTCTCTGGTAAACTATATCAATTTGTAGCTTACGGTGTGGATGAAAAGACCCATTTGATTAACTACGACGAAGTGCGCAGATTAGCATTTGAGCATAAACCCAAACTATTGGTAGCTGGGGCAAGTGCTTATCCACGTAAAATTGATTTTGCTCGTTTACGAGAAATATGTGATGAAGTAGGCTGTTACTTCATGGTAGATATGGCTCATATCGCTGGCCTTGTTGCTACAGGCCATCATATGAACCCCGTGCCATATGCTGATTTCGTAACGACAACGACACATAAAACCCTAAGAGGCCCACGGGGTGGAATGATTTTATGTAAGAAAAAGTATGCAAAACAAATTGATAAATCGATTTTCCCGGGAATCCAAGGTGGACCACTCATGCATGTGATTGCAGCGAAAGCCGTAGCACTGGGAGAGGCATTAACCGAACCATTTAAAGATTATTCTCAGCGAGTTTTGGATAATGCAGCTCGCTTAGCTGAAGGCTTAAAAGCACAAGGTTTAAATCTCATTTCGGGTGGTACAGATAATCATTTGATTCTTATGGATGTACGTAATTTAAACTTAACTGGAAAAGTGGCTGAGAAACTCTTGGATGATGTAGGGATTACGACCAATAAAAATACAATTCCAAATGACCCAGAAAGCCCATTTGTAACAAGTGGGATTCGTATTGGAACAGCGGCGGTCACCAGCCGAGGGATGAACTTGGAAGCAATGGATGAAATTGCAAATATCATCGTACTGGTTCTGAAAAGTCCAGAAGATGAGCAAGTACATCAAGAAGCTCGCGAGCGTGTAGCAACTCTTACAGCCAAGTTCCCCCTTTATCCTGAGTTAAAAATATAATCAAAAAACAGGTGACAAACTGCTATAGGTAGCATCCTTGTTAGCAAGTTGAGGCTATTAGATATTCGTTCTAATAGCCTTTTTATGAGCTTCGGACGATATCCATAAGAGGAGCCATGTTACACAATACCCGATCACTCCCACAATTGAAAATGGATTACTTACGAAAAAATTGTATAAAGAGTGAAATTTATTAAATAAAGGGGAAATTAATCTTTCTTATACCATTATTTCTGTTGTCTAACCTGAATAAATATAATAGTATTATTAATATTGTAATAGTATTTATAAAAGGAGAGAGAGTAATGAAAAAACTACATATTTCTCTAGTTAGTATTTTTACAGCTAGTGTTGTTGTTTTAACTGGCTGTTCCTTCGGTTTAAAAGGTGAACAACCGGCTTCACAAAATACTTCCTATAATCAAAATCAAAATAATCAAAATCAAAATAATCAAAACCAAAATACCCAAAATACCAATCAAAACAATCAAAATCAAAATGCCAGTCAGAATACACAAGGCGATGTGGGGCAAACAAAAACAGTCGGAGATCTGACAATACAAGTAAATGGGGTGCGTGTGCAATCTGGGAATAAGACAAGCCAACCAAAGAATGGAAAATATATCGTTGTGGATGCCAGTGTTACTAACAATAGTATAGACAAACCACTTTCATTGAACGGTTATGCCACATTGAAAAATGCAAATGGTCAAACAGCAAACGCACAGTACAGCCCATATGGGTTAACAGAAATCAATTATGTAACTACACTTGTCTCTCCTCAATCGAAAGTGACGAGAGGTGTATTGGTATTTGATATATCTGAATCTGCGCCATACACCCTAGAAATCAAGCAAGGGGATAACACCACAACTTGGACTATTAACCCTTAAATAAAAGACAAAAAAGAGGCTTTATGTTAAGCTATGAAGTCTCTTTTAATATGCTACTATAGTTTGGTATAATATTCCACAGGCGTAAATTCCCGACTAGCCATCGGTACATATACATGATCTCGTTAGGTGACGATCATGCATGGATTGATAGCTTTTTATTATTTTGATCACAATCAAAATAAAATTCAAAATATTAGTTATTTTTTATATAACTATATTGTACTAGTAAAGCTGACGCTTGATATAACGAATACTGTGGGTTCATTATAAGGCAGTCTAAACCTCATATTTTTACATTTTTATGAAAGATTTTTATAACAATTAATAAATTTATTATCAATTTTTCCTATAAAAGGAAACGAATATGCGCATCCCTCAATTAAAAAACACGAAATTGGATTAGTATAAATGACCACAAAATGAAAATAATGGTTATAAGGACTGTCTCTAGGTAATTTAGAAGAAACATTTAGGTTTATATTCCAAGAAACAATCATGAAATCTTTAGGAAACACTTGTGATACAGATAGTTATATGGTTAATATATCCCTTGGGTAGTTTTGCAGTAAAAAATGATTACTGAGAGGAGCGAATGAGATTGGGGAATGTATACGTTTTTGATCACCCCTTGATTCAACACAAATTAACTTTTATTCGTGATAAAAATACAGGGACGAAGGAATTTCGGGAACTAGTCAATGAAGTTGCTGCTCTCATGGCATATGAGATTACCAGAGAGATGCCACTACGTGAAGTAGAGATAGAAACTCCACTGATGAAGGCTAAATGTAAAGTATTAGCAGGGAAAAAATTAGGTATTGTACCTATTTTAAGAGCAGGGATCGGGATGGTCGATGGGATTTTAAAGCTTATCCCAGCGGCAAAAGTAGGACATATCGGTTTATACCGTGACCCTGAGACACTGGAGCCTGTGCATTACTACTCTAAAATGCCAACAGATATTGGAGAACGTGAATTAATCGTCCTTGATCCCATGCTTGCAACGGGAGGTTCTGCATCAGCAGCAATTCAAGCTTTAAAGGAAATGGGAGCCAAAAATATTAAGTTTATGTGTATTATTGCTGCACCTGAAGGTGTCGGACGGTTACAAAAAGACCATCCAGACATTGATATTTATGTAGCTGCTGTCGATGAAAAATTGGATGAGAAAAGTTATATTGTCCCAGGTTTGGGAGATGCAGGAGATCGATTATTTGGTACAAAATAATGAATACAAAAAAATTCTAATGAGAATCTCTATCATAGATATGAATAGAATTTTTGAGATTGATAGAGATTGATCGCAGATTAATAAGATCTTAGTAGTTATTAAAATTGGATTCGTGTATAAATGTGACGAATTGTTCATAAATCTGTAAAAGAAAACATTGACATCATTACATAGCATCAGATACCATAAGCAGGGGAAAGCCTCTAACTAAAATACCCATAAACCAATCAAGTCTTCGTTTTTATCCCCACTGTTTTACCTTTCTGTAAATATATTTATTCCCATGGGTGATATTGTGAAGAATTCACAAGGTAATTTTTGGCGCATGGCCGCAATGGTTGGAACATTGGGTATGGAAGTGATTTTTCTCACCATCGGTGGGGCTTGGTTAGGAAAATGGTTGGATTCGATTTTCAGTACCAAGCCGATCATGTTAGCAGTGGGAATATTATTAGGCTTGACGTTAGGCTTTGTTATCGCTGGTTATACCTTAAAAGGTTTGATGAAGGAATGAACTTTAATGGATTTGATGCAATTCATGCGCCGTCAACTAGTAATTCTTACTGCTGTGTTTCTTTCTCTCCTGTTGATCAGCTGGTTTTTAACCCCATATAAAACGTTTATAGCTGGGATTGCACTCGGAATCTTAACAGCTTTCTATAACGTGTTGCATTTAGCGAGAAGACTCCGACTTGCAGGAGAACTAGCTATTCAAACGGATGGTAAAAAGATGAGTGGGCTCGGCGTGATCAATCGATTTCTCATGGTAACCCTCGGTGTTATCATATTATATAAATTCCCAGAGGTGTTTGACTACAGGGGTTTTGCACTCGGGTTGCCAATCTGTTACTTTCTTCCCTTTTTCATTGCTTTAGTTTATAGAAAAAAATTTTTAAGTAGCTAAAGGGGGTGAAAACAAAGAATGGAACTCACTCCGAAGATTGAAGCATTTGGCACTAAGTTTGATTTAACCATTATTTTTGGGAGTGTACTCACTGCAATTATCGTTCTGATTCTTGCGATTGCTGCCACACGCCGCCTGCAAATGCGACCAGGAAAACTCCAAGCAGGGATCGAAATGCTACTAGATCTTTCGCGTAATCTAACGCGGATGGGACATGATGACAAAAAAGCTGAGAAATATCTCGGATTTTCTTTTACCCTCTTTTTATTCTTGCTGGTTGCGAATCAATTGGGTGTGATCCTGATGGTGACTTCAGGAGCAGATACCAATATACCGGCGCTCGGAATTACACCAGAAATCATGCATGAACAAAATGCGCATGGTGTAGCGTGGTTAAAGTCACCTACTGCTGATATGAGTGTGACTTTTGCTATGTCGATTGGGGTAGCAGTCGGTGCTATTATTATAAGTATGTGGATTAATGGAGTGGGGGGGTATATCAAAGGTCGCTATTTGGTCGGACCGATGGCACTTCTCCATATCTTCGAAGGAGTTATTAACCCAATAACCCATGGAATGCGTATTTGGGCAAATATCTTTGCTGGAGAAATCTTGATTGGGATTATGCTTCAGGCAGGATGGGCCGCAAGTATTCCGCTCGCTGCATGGATGGGCTTCTCATTATTTGTAGGAGTCATGCAAGCTTATGTATTTACAGTATTGGCAAATGTATACATGGGAGAAAAAATTAATTTAGCTCATTAATCATTTTCATTCTAATCACAAACATTTAAGGAGGATATAAAAATGAATTTAATCGCAGGTGCTATTATGATTGGATTGGGTGCTTTTGGAGCAGCTATTGGTAACGGTAACTTGTTCTCTAAGTATGTAGAAGGAGTTGCACGTCAACCAGAATCACGTAATATTTTATTTGGTCAAACCTTGATCTTCTTTGCTATTATTGAGGCATTGCCTATTATTGGAACTGCATTCGGAATCCTTTCTCTAATGGGAATGTTCAAATAATCAACATGTGACGCGGGGAAAGGGATTTTCTCCCCGCTCTTATTTTGAGCTCGAAGGGAGTGACTGAACGTGATTAGTATTAATTGGGGTACTATGCTTATCCAAATCGTCGTTTTTCTCGTTTTGTTGCTATTGGTTTCTAAATATGCAATCCGTCCATTAATTGCAACAATTAAGCAACGACAGGACTATATAGATAATCAAATTAATACAGCTGAGAAAGGCCGTCAAGAGGCTGAAGGACTACTAGAGGAACAAAAGTCGTTACTCAAGCAAGCACAACTTGAAGCGAAAGCATTGATTGAACGGGCAAAAATTCAAAAAGATAAAGAAGCAGAGAAAATTATCCAAGAGGCAAAAGAGCAAGCGGATCGCTTAATTCAAGAGGCGAAGCTCGAGATCGAGCGGGAAAGAGAGAAGGCGATTACTGCTTTACGTGATGAAGTGGGTACTCTCACAGTACAACTGGCATCAAAACTGTTGGAAAAAGAATTGGATGCAAAAGGTCAGGCAAAGCTTGTTGATCGTTATTTTGAACAGGTAGGAAGATTACAATGAGTGTAGCAGTAGCGAAACGTTATGCAAAAGCTCTCTTTGAAATCGCCTCGGAACGTAATATTTTGGATCAGTTAGAACAAGAATTAACTTTGATCGTAGAAACCTTCTCCTCTTTGCCAACTCTTCATGAATGGCTTAGCCACCCATTGACTGAAGTGGCAAAGAAAAAAGAGCTTTTCTCCTCCGTATTCTCACATTTATCCGAGACTGCTCGGAATTTTCTGTTTTTGTTAACGGATCGCCATCGAGAAGGGTTAATAGGCGAAATCATGCAGGAGTATAAACAACTTGTTCATGAAGCAAGAGGTATCGCTGATGCCACTGTTACCTCAGCTACTCCGTTAACTGATAAAGAGAAAGAAGAATTAATTCAGATTTTCCATAAGCTGATCGGTAAACAGCTATTAATTGAGAATGTCGTAGATTCTGATATTCTCGGTGGTGTGATTGTCCAAGTAGGGGATCGTCTCTACGATGGTAGTTTAAAAACAAAATTAGTTCGCTTCAAAGAGCGTTTACAAGAAAATCGAGTCGGATAGAATCAAGTTGAAAGACAAGGGGTGAAGTTGACATGAGCATCAGACCAGAAGAGATCAGCTCACTAATTAAGCAGCAGATCGAGAATTATAACTCTGAAGTCGAAGTAGCTGATGTAGGTACTGTGATCTACGTGGGTGACGGAATTGCACGTATTCATGGTCTACAAAATGCAATGGCTGGTGAATTGTTAGAGTTTAAAAATGGCGCAATGGGTATGGTATTAAACTTAGAAGAGAATCATGTAGGTGCTATTATCTTAGGACCATACCAAGATATTCGTGAAGGTGACCCAGTTAAAAGAACGAACCGTCTGTTTGAAGTTCCTGTCGGAAAAGCAATGTTAGGACGTGTGGTAAATCCACTCGGTCAACCATTGGATGGAAAAGGACCAATTGAAACAAATGAATTCCGCCCTGTTGAATCTCCAGCGCCTGGGGTCATCGATCGGAAGTCCGTACATGAACCGATGTATACAGGAATTAAAGTTATTGATGCGATGATTCCAATCGGACGTGGTCAGCGCGAGCTCATCATTGGTGACCGTCAGATCGGTAAAACAACGATTGCGATTGACACCATCATTAACCAAAAAGATCAAAATATGATCTGTGTCTATGTGGCAATTGGACAAAAACAGTCTACGATCGCAAACGTAGTAGAAAAATTACGCCGTTTTGGTGCACTTGACTATACCATTATTGTTGCAGCAAATGCTTCGGATCCTGCACCACTACTTTACTTGGCGCCATATGCAGGTTGTGCTATGGGTGAATACTTCATGTACAACGGTGGACATGTTTTATGTGTATATGATGACTTATCCAAACAAGCTGCAGCTTATCGTGAGCTTTCTCTCTTGCTCCGTCGTCCGCCAGGTCGTGAAGCTTATCCAGGGGATGTTTTCTACTTGCATTCTCGTCTCTTAGAACGGGCTGCAAAACTTTCGGATGAGCGTGGTGGCGGATCTTTGACTGCTCTGCCATTTATTGAAACACAAGCGGGAGATATCTCTGCATATATTCCAACCAACGTGATCTCTATTACCGATGGACAAATCTTCTTAGAATCTGATTTATTCTATGCTGGTCAACGTCCTGCGGTAGACTCTGGTTACTCTGTATCCCGGGTAGGGGGAGCAGCACAAATTAAAGCGATGAGTAAAGTTGGAGGTAGCTTGAAACTTGAATTGTCTCAGTATCGTGATCTTCAAGCATTTGCTCAGTTCGCATCAGATCTGGATCCAGTAACAAAGGCGAAACTGGATCGCGGTGAACGGATTATGGAAATCTTAAAACAAGATGAGCATCAACCATTACCAGTAGAAAAGCAGGTTGCTTCGATCTATCTGGTTTCCCGTGGACATTTAGATGATATTCCAGTTGCTGATATCAGACGCTTTGAAGCAGAATTCCATGCATTCTTGGAGAGCAATCATCCTAACATTCTGTCTGGTATTCGTGAAGAGAAGAAATTGACAGATGAGATTGATGAAGGTCTAAAAGCTGCGATTGCAGAATTCAAAAAAGGCTTTGCTGTCTCTGAATAAAGATCGGACTGAAATAGTTGCCATTCGCTTCTAAACGAATTAGAGGCGAATGGTCAATGAAAGGCGGGTGAACAAACGATGGCAACAATGCGGGACATTAAACGGCGGATTCGCTCGTTTGAAAACATGAAAAAAATTACTAGTGCGATGAAAATGGTTGCAGCAGCTAAACTCCGCCGAGCACAAGAGCAAGCAGAGGCTGCTCGCCCTTATGCAGAAAAAATGCATGATGTAATTACCAATCTCGCACAAGGAACTAAAAGTAATCATCCGATGTTGGTTTCACGTCCTGTCCAAAAAACAGGATATCTAGTCATTACTTCTGATCGTGGATTGGCTGGTGGTTATAATGCCAACGTGCTGCGATTGTTAGAGAATACTTTGAAAAAGCGACATCAAAGTAAAGATGAATATGTCATATTTGTGATCGGTAAGAAAGGTTTAAGCTTTTTACAGAGAAAAAAATATCCTGTGATTGGAAGTGTAGTAGGGCTATCCGATTCACCAACTTTTGCTGACATCAAAGAGATTGCTAGTCAAGCAGTTGGCTACTATGCAGATGAGAAATTTGATGAACTATATATCTTATACAATAAGTTTGTCAATCCTGTAGTTCAACGTCCTACTGAAAAGCAATTACTTCCACTTGATCAAGATCAATTTGAAGGCGACAATCAGGGCGTAAAAACTGAGTATGAATATGAACCATCGCAAGAAGAAGTATTAGCTGAAATCTTGCCGCGTTATACGGAATCATTAATTTATAGTGCATTAATGGATGCGAAAGCAAGTGAGCTTGCGGCTAAGATGACGGCTATGAGTAATGCTACGGATAATGCTACTGACCTAATTGCGAAGCTTACGCTCGATTACAACAAAGCTCGTCAGGCTGCAATTACCCAAGAGCTTGCAGAAATTGTCGGCGGAGCGAACGCATTATCATAGATGATCATACTTTCAAGAACGGTTTGTTAAAACAGATGATGGCTGCTTAAGGAGGGAATACGATGAGCAAAGGACGGATTGTTCAGGTGATGGGACCCGTCGTTGACGTACAGTTCGAACGAGGACATCTACCTGAGATTAACAATGCGCTAAAAGTAAATTTTAAAGTGGACGGAAAAGATAATGAGCTTGTTTTAGAAACTGCTCTTCACTTAGGTGATAACATGGTTCGTACCATTGCGATGGCTTCAACAGATGGATTGGTACGAGGTATGGATGTAATCGATACAGGTGCGGCTATTTCTGTACCTGTTGGACGTGGTGGTTTAGGACGTGTATTCAACGTATTGGGTGAACCAATCGATGAAGCAGGTCCTGTAGTTACCGAAGAACGTTGGTCGATTCACCGTCCAGCTCCAAGCTTTGAAGAGCAATCTACTGCTCAAGAAATGTTAGAAACAGGAATTAAAGTTATTGACTTACTTGCACCTTATGCAAAAGGTGGAAAAATTGGTCTCTTTGGTGGTGCGGGTGTAGGTAAAACCGTATTGATTCAGGAGCTTATTAACAACATTGCACAAGAACACGGTGGATTATCCGTATTCGCAGGTGTTGGTGAGCGTACTCGTGAAGGTAACGACTTGTATCATGAAATGACTGATTCAGGTGTTATCAAGAAAACAGCGATGGTCTTCGGTCAGATGAACGAGCCACCAGGTGCACGGATGCGTGTAGCACTCACCGGACTTACCATGGCAGAATATTTCCGTGATACAGAAGGGCAAGATGTATTGCTCTTTATCGATAATATTTTCCGTTTTACCCAAGCAGGTTCAGAGGTATCAGCACTCTTAGGTCGTATGCCATCAGCGGTAGGTTATCAGCCTACTTTGGCGACGGAGATGGGACAATTGCAAGAGCGGATTACTTCGACCAAAAAAGGTTCAGTAACCTCGATTCAAGCGATTTACGTACCTGCGGATGACTATACTGATCCAGCTCCAGCAACAACCTTTGCTCACTTAGATGCAACGACTAACTTGGAGCGTCGTCTTACTCAAAAAGGGATCTTCCCTGCGGTAGACCCACTCGCTTCTACCTCTCGGATTTTGTCACCTGCTGTTGTAGGGCTTGAACATTATCAAGTCGCACGTGGTGTGCAACAGCTCTTACAACGTTATCAAGAACTCCAAGATATCATTGCAATCTTGGGTATGGATGAACTTTCAGAAGATGATAAGCAGCTTGTATATCGTGCACGTCGTGTAGAGAGATTCTTAGCACAGAATATGCACGTAGCTGAACAGTTTACAGGTAACCCTGGTGTATATGTACCTGTTAAAGAGACTGTACGTAGCTTTAAAGAAGTTCTTGAAGGGAAATGGGATGACCTACCAGAGGATGCATTCTACATGGTGGGTAACATTGATCAGGCAGTGGAGAGAGCGAAAGAGCTTGGCTGGAGACGTCAAGTATAATTTTTACAAAAAAATCAATTGAATAAACTATAATTAATTGATTTGTGAATGAAAATACCTTACTAGAATGCGGTTTGTAATCTAGTAAGGTATTTTTTATATGAGATATAAAAATAAAACTATTCGATATTAATTTATAATATTTTAATTATAATATAATTAAATAATAAAATTAAAATGGTTTTATTTAAATAAACATTGGGTATAAATATAACTGATCGAATTAATATAAATACTTAATTTAGTATAAAGTTTGGAATCAAATATTTAATATGACAATAACTGGGTTTTCCTAGAATGGGAGCGAATCACTTTTGCATAGGATCGACTTATTCTTAAAAGATTAGGAGTATTTTATAGATAAGCTTAAAGAGGTTCACTGGATCGATTAAGCTCTAATAGATAAGTGAGCGGACTTGTAACAAGCTATAAATTATTTGATTTATTGGTATTTTATAGTAATGTTTGGAAAAGGGGATTTTCCTATGGGTAATTCGAAAAATCAATTTGATAATAAACATAAACAAGTCAATCATGATCATGACCAAAAAGGTTTACAGCAATTAGTCCTGATGGAGTTAGCAGAGCTACTTAAAGTGCCTGCTACTGAGATCGATCCGAAAATTCGTTTTAGGGATTATGGAGTTGATTCGTTAATTGCTGGGGAATTGTTGGCCCGTTTAGGTGATCGACTGGGGAGAAAACTTCCAGCAACCCTTCCTTGGCAGTGTCCAACTGTTGACTCTCTCGTCCGTCGATTAATGATTGATTTAAATAAAGAGAATATAGAGTTACCGAACCAATCATTTTCCAAAAGTCCAAACCATACCATAAATGAAGATATAGCCATTGTTGGGATAGCTTGTCGTTTTCCGGGAGATGTGAACTCGCCAAGCCAATTTTGGGAATTACTTTGTGATGAGGTAGATACCATTACCGAAGTGCCACCTGAACGTTGGGATATTGATCAATATTATGATACTGATATTCATTCTCCTGGTAAGATGACGACACGTTGGGGTGGTTTTTTACGTTCAATTGAACGTTTTGATCCGCATTTTTTTGGTATTTCGCCACGAGAAGCCATTGAAATGGACCCACAACAGCGTCTATCACTGGAATTAGCTTGGGAAGCGTTTGAGGATGCAGGAATTCAGCCTTCTTCGCTTGCTCAATCTATGACAGGTGTGTTTATGGGGGCAATGTGGAATGAATATGCACGAAAAGGCAGAAGTGATACAACAGGAATTGTTCAGCATACTGCGACTGGACAAGATACAAGTATTATATCTGCTCGTATTTCTTATGTTTTTGGACTAGAAGGTCCGAGTATGACTGTGAATACTGCATGCTCTTCATCCCTAATCTCTGTACATTTGGCTTGTCAAAGTATTCAATCAGGTGAATCAGAGATGGCGATTGCCGGTGGAGTTAATCTGATTTTATCTCCACATAGTACTGTCGCAATGACTAAGTTTGGAGCGATGTCACCAGACGGTAGGTGTAGAGCTTTTGATAGCCGAGCAAATGGTTATGTTCGTGGAGAAGGAGCTGGAGTTGTCCTCTTAAAGCCATTATCTCGTGCTCTTAAAGATGGCGATCGTATTTATGCTCTTATTCGCGGACATGCTGCGAATAATGATGGATTTAGTAATGGTTTAACTGCACCTAACCCTTATGCACAACAATCTGTGATTCGTGCTGCATGTGAGAGTGCAGGGATTGCACCTGCTACAGTTCAATATGTTGAAACACATGGACCTGGTACGATTTTAGGTGATCCAATAGAGGCAGAGTCACTAGGAGCTATATATGGTATAGGACGATCTGAAGATGAACCACTTTTAATTGGTTCAGTAAAAACTAACTTTGGGCATCTAGAATCTGCTGCAGGAATTGCGGGTTTGATTAAAGCAGTATTGTGTCTTAGTCATGGATCAATCCCTAAGACTTTGCATTATGAAAATCCGAATCCACATATTGACTTTGAAGAATTAAATATCAAAGTTGTTGATCAAAGAATAAGTTGGCCTAGTGGCGATTCACCCCGTCGAGCTGGAATTAGTAGCTTTGGTTTTGGCGGAACCAATTGTCATGTCATTGTTGAAGAGCCTCCAGGTAGTTCAATGCGCATGATGGCAATTTCTGGAAAAAATCAGCAGGAATTGCGTAAACGAATGGCTAGCTTATTGCCGATTTTATCGGATGTAAAAGGGGATCAAGAGCTAGAGAATGTTTGCATGGAAGCGATGAATGAAAATATTGAAGGGATGGCACGTTTTGTAGCACTAGGAAAATCATCCTCCTCTTTATTTCATCAGTTGGCTTCAGGAATTAGTGAATATCGAAATGACCGAGACTTAGTTAGCGAACCACCTGTATATGGATTTGTATTTCCTGGTCATGGTGGTCAATGGTTAGGTATGGGGCGAAGCCTTTTAAACTGTGATTCAGCTTTTCGTAAAGAAATAGAGAAGTGTGAGAAAGTATTTCGAGAAGAAGCAGGTATTTCTATTCTGGAAGAACTTTGTGCTACACAAGAAAGCAGTAATCTCCATGAAGCAGACGTGGTTCAACCTGTTCTTTTTTCGATTCAAGTCTCGATCGCTGCCCTTTTACGGACTTGGGGGATAAAGCCGGATGTAGTAATAGGTCATAGTATGGGAGAAGTAGCAGCAGCTTATGTAGCTGAAAAATTAACTCTCTCAGATGCAGCACGAATCATTGTTTCTCGGAGTCGGTTAGCTAAGACTGTTGCTGGCCAAGGTGGAGTCATTGTAGTAAATACACAAAGCGACGAAGCCGAACGTATTCTTAGAGAAAGAACAGAATTAGAAAATTCGCTAGAAATTGGAGGATATAATAGCCCGTTCACTACCATTTTATCAGGTGATAATGAAGCACTAGCTCAAGCCACAGAAGTATTTAAATCATTGGGAATTAGAGTGGGTAGAGTAAACATTGCTTACGCTTCACATAGTCAGCAAATGGAGCCATTGGTAGAGCCGCTTCGCCAAAAGGTATCAGGTGTTAAGCCGGTTTATAGTTCAATTCGTATGATATCGACTGTAACAGGAGCCCAGTTAGATGGTCCAGAGTTAGACGCCGATTATTGGGCACGTAATTTACGTCAACCGGTCCAATTTATGCAAGCAGTAAGATTTGCGGAAAATAGATCGAGAAGACCAATCATTTGGATTGAGTTAAGCCCACACCCCGTTTTAAGAAAAGCATTGGAGCAAATTGCTGAGATTGACAATAAAAATACGATGATTTTATCGACATTTTGGCGAGAAACCAATGAAAAAGAATCATTATTGGAATTAGCTAAAGAGCTTTACCTTCAAGGAGCCTGTTTGCATAGTCATTCTCTTTATCCTCTTGCTGAGGCTAGTAAGCAGCTTCCTGCTTTGAATGATAAAGTGTATGTTTTAACTCTTTCAGGGCATAGCTCAGAAGCATTACGTGAGCGAGTTGAACAGTTAATTCAGGTACTTCGTTCTATTCCGGAAATGAAGTTGGGAGATTTATGCTTTCAATTGAATGCGAAGCGGGCTCATCATGCTCATCGTCTTGCGATGACTGTCTCCTCATGTTCAGAGGCGATAGAAAAGCTGTCTTTATACCTACAAGGCTCTGAAGAGGAAGTTTATACAGCCATCTGTCAGAACAAAGAAACACAAAAGAAATTAGCCTTTTTATTTACGGGTCAAGGTTCTCAATATGTAGGAATGGGAAAAAGCCTTTATGAAAAAGAACCGGTTTTTAAGGAGGCATTGGATCAGTGTGATGCACTATTTCAACCATTATTAAAAGAATCAATCTATAAGATAATATGGGGTGAAGGAAAAGAAGATATTAACCAAACAAAATATACACAAGCAGCATTATTCTCGATCGAGTATGCCTTAGCTGCCTTATGGCGTTCATGGGGGATTGAGCCAGATATTGTTGCTGGTCATAGTATAGGAGAAATATCTGCAGCCTGTATTGCAGGGGTTTTTAATCTTTATGATGCTGTTAAATTAGTAGCAGCTCGTGGCTCCTTCATGCAAAATTTACCTGACCAAGGCTCGATGTTAGCTGTACGAGCTGATGAAGATATGGTATTAGCTGCTCTTCAAGGATATGAAGATCGTGTATCTATCGCTGCAATAAATAGTCCTGGGCAGGTTGTTATTTCAGGAGAAAGTAAAGCGGTGGATGAATTAAAGGAACAGTTAGAAGCAGATAGATTGGAAGTCAAGAAACTGGTGGTTTCACATGCTTTCCATTCACCAATGATGGACCCGATGTTATCAGAGTTTGAACAAATTGCGAATACGATTCAGTATCATGAGCCCAGTATTCCTTTTGTTAGTAGTGTATCAGGACAATTCGTAACGACGGAAATAATGGAGCCTTCTTATTGGGTTCAACAAGTTCGACAACCGGTTCGTTTTGTTGATTGTGTTCGAACAATGGATGAAGCCAATATCAATTACTATATAGAAATAGGTCCTCACCCTGTTCTTTTAAGCTCGGTTGATTCTACACTTCAAGATGATAAGAAATATGAGCTATACCCTTCGATGAGAAAAAATCGTAATGCTCAGTCCACTTTTAGTGAAAGCATCGCTAGAATGTACGTACAGGGTTGGCAGATTCATTGGGAAGAAGATCATGATATACATAATTGGATAGATCTTCCGACTTATCCATTTCAGCGCCAACGCTATTGGCTTGATCACGATATAGAAAGTGACCAGAAGGTATCCATTGAAGTAAGTCATTCTCTGTTTGATCGAATTATGGATTTAGCAGGTAGAGGCTTTATTTTTGAAACCCATTTACATCAACCATCACAGCAGTATGTAAAGGAACATATTGTGTTTGGTAAATCGGTGGTTCCGGCTGCTTTTCTAATCAATCTGGTAAGAGCAGCAATTCAATATAAATTTTTTGATTATGATTGGACACTTAGTGAGTTTATCATTAGGCGCCCCGTGTTTATAGATGAACAATCACCTTGCTTTATTCAATTACATCTGGAAAAACACGACCAAGATGATCAGTATCATCTATCAATCTATGCTTCTTATTCGACAGAAGAACCACGTGATTGGACTTTGTATGTGAGTGGAACTCTTTGGTTACAACAAGGAATATCGCCTGAGTTCGAGCTCGATTTACCACAAGTTTGCGATGATTTTATAAAGAAAATGGATCAAGAGGATCTCTATGAGCATTTTATGGATGCAGGACTAGAATATGGGGAGTCATTCCGAACAATTCAGGAAATTCACTTATCTGATCAAGAAGCACTTGCTCAATTACAAATCCACTCACAGTTTAAAGAGATGGACATGATGGAGATTCATCCCACTTTACTTGATGCTGGATTACAAGTTCTGTTGGCCGATCGAGTTTCATCTTCTCATGTATATTTACCTTTTGAAATAAACGACTTTACCTTCTATCAACCGCATTTTAAACAACTTTGGGTTTATGCGAAGTGGAATAATCGAAATAGTGAACAAGCGTTGGTAGGAGAGATCCTCTTTTTAAATGAGAAAGGTCAAGTCATCGCTAAAGCGGGCCAAATTAGTTTAAATCGTATCGAGCGAACAGCATTTGCCAACTATCATAATGACTCATTGCAGAATTCCACCTACTTTATAGAGTGGGAACCGATCCATATTCAACGTAAATCGATACCACCTTCTAATACATGGGTTGTCATTGCAGAAGATGAAGAGATATGTAACGATTTTGCTAGTCAAGTATGTGCCTTCGATGAAGATTGTATAAAGGTAAGGGTTACCGAAACATATCAGCGTTTAGGGCAGGATAGCTTTTTAGTTCGATATGGGAATTCTAATGATATCAGGCAACTTCTAGACGAATTGGCAGCTGAGAATAAGAAATCAATATATATCGCTGTGCTGGATTCTGTGAAGAAAAAACAGCATGAACCAGTTGCACAGGTCCACACTCAATTACAATGGGCGACGGCTATTATGCAAGGTGTGATTGGAAGTAATTCAAATCTAGAAAAAAGACTCCTTTGGGTGACAAACGGGGCGGTCGCAACCACTGAATATGAATCCGTTTATAGTGAACAGTATGCTGTTTGGGGATTAGTTCGTTGCTTCATGTTAGAGCATCCTGAGCTACAGGTAAAGCTCATTGATTTAGAAAAACAAGTTCTGTACACCAACTCGTTATATGAACAACTGATGATGATTGCAAGGGATGAAACATCCATTGAGCACCAGCTCGTTATTCGTGACCAACAAGTACTAGCGGCAAGACTACAGCGCGGTACAAAGATAGATGAAAAGAAGCTTACTATTCCGCAAACGGAAGCCTATCAGCTTGTGATTAAAGAACGAGGTGAAATCGACAAATTAGAATTTGTAACGACTCAATGGGAAGAAGTGGGACCCAATGAAGTAGAAATCGAAGTTGAAGCTGCAGGTCTTAACTTTCGAGATGTACTTGACTCATTGGGAATGTATCCAGGAGATGCAGGAGCATTAGGCAGAGAATGTGTTGGAATCATTACATCTGTAGGGCAGAATATACAGGATCTGCAAGTTGGAGACCGTGTGATGGCACTAACAGGTGGTTGTTTCGGAAGAATTGTCAAGTCCGATGTTCGTTATGTCGTGAAATGTCCAAAGCATTTAACCCCTGTCGATGCCGCAACGATTCCGATGCCCTTCTTAACTGCATACTATGCTTTATATGAGTTAGCAAACTTACAGCCAGATGAAATTGTTTTGATCCATGCTGCTGCAGGTGGTGTAGGAATGGCAGCAGTACAGCTTGCACAATTGCGTGGGGCGAAAGTATATGCTACAGCAAGTAAAGAAAAGCATGATCTTGTACGAACCATGGGAGTCGAAGATGTTTTTGATTCTCGAACGGTTGATTTTGCTCGTCAAATCCGTGAGCGTATGGGTGATAAAGGAGTTCATGTTGTTTTAAATTCCCTTGCGGGTGTTTATATCGATGAGAGTTTGTCCTTGCTTCAAGAAGGTGGACGATTTATTGAGCTAGGAAAAACAGACCTTCGCGATCCAAAAAAGATTGCGATCCAATATCCAGAGGTAACATATACTCATTTTGATCTCTTAGAAGTGGAAGCCGATGTAATTCAGCGGATGTTTAATGATTTAAGTCATAGGTTTGAAAATAAGGAACTAAGTCCATTAACTTCAACAACCTTTGCTTTAACTCATGCAAAACAAGCATTTCGCTTTATGGCTCAAGCAAAACATAGAGGGAAAATCGTATTAGTTCCACCACAAAAGAAAGATGCTTTTGCAAATCTCTCTACTGGTACGGTATTAATTACAGGTGGATTAGGTGCTCTGGGTTTACATGTGGCTCATTGGCTGGTAGAGGAAAAGGGTGCACAAACCTTAGTGTTAGTGGGTCGTTCTAAACCTTCGAAGCAAGCGCTGGCTCAGATTGCTTCGCTTGAAGAAAAAGGTGCAAAGATTCATATCCTACAAGCTGATATCAGTGATCCTGTACAAATGGACTCCATTTTTGAAGAGTTAGTTGGACTTCCTGCCTTGATGGGTGTGATTCACGCCGCGGGTGTGGTGGATGATGGGGTCATTAAAAATATGAACCCTGCTAATTTTCACGAATCTTTGAAGGCGAAAGTAGCTGGAGCTTGGCTATTACATCAAAAAACCAAGTCGGAATCCCTTAACTTTTTTGTTCTCTTTTCTTCCGTTACTTCTATGTTGGGGTCTGCTGGACAAGGATTGTATGCAGCAACGAATGCTTATCTGGATGCATTGGCTCAAACTCGAAGGGCACAAGGACTTCCGGCGACAAGTATCAATTGGGGACCTTGGGCGGAAATTGGAATGGCAGCAGGCCTAAAAGATAGTGATGTAGACCGATGGATACGTCGGGGGATTGGCTTTGTAGAGCCTGCGTTTGGGCTATCCCTATTGGATCATGCAGTACAAACTGGTAAACCAAGGGTAGGAGCATTTGCCCTCGATATGGATCAGGTGTCCCAAAGTAGCGAATATAGCATGTTATTCCATAAATTAGTACGAAAAAGTGAAAAATCATCTATTACACGTAAGAAGAGTACTCTTTTAGAGCAAATCAAAGTGCAATCATCTGAAGAAGCTGAATTAGTGGTTCAAAATGAAGTTCGACGATTAGTAGCAAAGATATTGGCCTATTCCGAAGTAGAAGATGTAGATGTCTCAAAACCATTTAAAGAATTGGGATTAGATTCTCTCATGGCAGTAGAGTTACGTAATGCTATTTCTAAATGGATTGAAGAAAAACTGCCTACATCAATTGTTTTTGACTATCCAACAGTGCAAGAGATTGCTCAATATTTGTACTCGAAATATCTGACAGTCCAAGAAAAAAAGAAAAAGAAGAGTGCTCCCGTCCGCAAGTCTCTATCTATGCAAGAGCCGATAGCCATCGTTGGCATGGGCTGTCGCTTTCCTGGAGGAGTTTCCACTCCAGAAGAACTTTGGCGACTACTGCTGGAAGGTAAAGATGCGGTTACAGAAGTTCCTCATTCACGTTGGGATATCGATCATTTTTATGATAAGGATCGGAATAAACCTGGAACGATGTATACACGCTGGGGTGGATTTTTAGAAGGAATTGATCAGTTTGAACCGGAGTTTTTTGGAATCTCACCTCGTGAAGCTATAAGTATGGACCCACAACATCGACTCCTTCTGGAGACAGGATGGGAAGCTTTAGAAGATGCTGGTTATTCCCCAGAGATGTTGCGCGAAAGCCTAACAGGTGTATATGTGGGACTCTGTTCGAACGATTATATTGAACGAGCTCTTTACTCTGGTGATCCAACGGCAATTGATGCATATGCAGGTACAGGTACCGCTCATAGTATTGCAGCTGGACGTATTTCTTATTGGCTAGGACTACATGGTCCTAGTATGGCAATCGATACAGCATGTTCTTCATCTCTTGTATCAGTTCATCTAGCTATGCAAGCACTTCGTATGGGTGAATGTCATATGGCATTAGCAGGGGGAGCTAATGTACTACTAAGCCCTGAAGGAACGATTTATTTTAGTCGAATGCAAGCTATGTCACCTACCGGTCGCTGTCGGCCTTTTGATGCGGCGGCTGATGGTTATGTACGGAGTGAGGGATGTGGTTTATTAGTATTAAAACGATTGTCCGATGCAAAACGTGACGGTGATCGGATTTATGCTGTGTTAAGAGGTAGTTCAGTATACCAAGATGGACGAAGTAATGGACTTACCGCTCCAAATGGCTTAGCTCAAGAAGCAACTATTTTACGTGCTTTAGAGGAATCTGGAGTTCAAACTGCGGATGTATCTTATGTTGAAGCGCACGGTACGGGAACACCTTTGGGAGATCCGATTGAAATTAATGCTCTTCATTCGGTATTTAGAAAGAATAATGAATCTCCATTACCTCTAATGGTAGGATCTGTTAAATCCAATTTAGGTCATACAGAAGGTGCTGCAGGAATTGCCGGATTAATTAAAACGGTGCTAGCTTTGCATCATGGAATAATCCCAAAAACCATTCACTTTGAGCAGCCGAATCCTAATGTGGACTGGAGTGAATTAGACGTTCACATTGTTAAAGAGAATATGGAATGGCCAGAAGGTAATAAGCGACGAGTAGCTGGTGTAAGTGCTTTTGGCTTTAGTGGGACCAACGCACATGTGATTGTGGAACAAGCGACCGAATCACCAGAAAGGATGACTAATTGGCCTCGACCGTTTATTCTGCCTTTATCAGCACAATCACTAACCGTACTCCGTCGATCAGCCCGGGATTATAGTGAACTGATAGCGAATATGACAAATGATGGGGCAGTTGCTGATCTATGTTACACAGCGGCTATCAAACGATCACAAAATGATTTTCGTTGGGCAGCTGTAGGGGCCACACGTGACGATTTATGTCAATCTCTTCAAGCCTTTGCTAAGGCCAAAAGTGATGGTGGGATTGTACCACAGAAGCGACTAACTAAGCCTAAGATCACTTTTGTTTTCCCTGGTCAAGGCTCACAGTGGGAAGGAATGGGGCGTGAGCTATTTAACACAGAGCCCGTTTTTCGCCAAACATTGGAAAGATGTGACCAACTAATTAGAGAATGTACTGGCTTTTCGATTCTAGCTGTATTGGGAATTCGTGGAGAAACTGAACGGATACTAACAGATGTTGATGTGGTTCAACCTACCCTTTTTGCAATCAATGTATCGTTATCGGCTCTATGGGAATCGTGGGGAGTTCGTCCTGATGTTGTCGTTGGACATAGCCAAGGCGAGATTGCAGCTGCTTATATCTGTGGAGCGTTATCGCTTGAAGATGCAGTACGGATAGTTTGCGTGCGGAGCCGTTTATTGCGGGCAGTACTAGGCAAGGGAGCAATGGCACTGATCGAACTTCCGCATACAGAAGTGGAAGAAATGATCAAACAACGTGCTGTTGATATCTCTATAGCTGCAGTGAATGGTCCTAGTACTACCGTCGTTTCAGGAGATAAATTAGCCATTGAGCAATTAATAGAAGATTTAACACAAATGACTGTCTTCTGCCGTTTGATTAAGGTGGATGTGGCTTCACATAGCTCTCAAGTCGATTCGATCCTAGATGAACTTTTACTAGAATTACAAGGAATCCATACAAAAAAAGCCCGGGTTCCGATATTTTCTACTGTAACTGGTCTAGAAAGTATGGGGGAAGAACTAGGAGCTGAATATTGGATACGAAATCTTCGGGAGCCGGTTTGTTTTGCACAGGTTATCAATAAGATAGCTAGCCAACAAGAACATATATTTATCGAGATTAGTCCACATCCTGTACTCTTAAACGCAATTCGTGCCACACTTGCCGCTTCGGAAAGAGAAGGGGTGGTTGTTCACAGTTTAAGGCGTGAGGAATCGGAACAACTATCACTTATTCAGTCCTATGGCCTAGTTTATACAGCGGGTCTAATGTCTTGGGATAGCTTCTTCCAAGTGAAGCGTAAACATGTGTCTTTACCAAGCTATCCATTTGAACGAAGACGTTATTGGTTAGAGAACCAAGGAGATCCACATAAACATAAAGTTAGGAAATCAACTTCTGACGTAGAATCAACACAGTGGCTTGCTTCACTAGAAGAGTCTTCTCTGATTACGGATAAAGAAAGAAGGTTGATTCAGCAAATCTTAAACAGGGTTGAGGCTGAAAGAAAACGAAAAGATGATGAATTTGCTTCTAAGCAAGTAACCTATGGCATGAAGTGGCGTATATATGAGCCACTTGTACAGATTGAAAGGGATGATAGTCAGCAAGGTTTGTGGTTAGTTATTGCTCCAAATGAAGCGATTGGAAATCCAATGATAACAGCATTGACTGCAAATAAGAAGCAAGCTGAACTTCTTTGCTATGACGAGAGAGAGATTAAGGTAAATTCTGAAGTATGGATGCCTCTGTATCAACGTATTATCCATTTATCTGACAATTTAGCTGGGGTGATCTTCATCCCTCCACGGGAAAGTGTTTTTTATCAGGTTAAAGATCTGTCTGATATTTCTGTTGCTCTTTCCCATGGATTCGTGGTATTAGGACAAGCTTTAACTGGAAGAGAAAATCAAGCGAAACTGTGGATTGTTACCTCAGAAGCGAGTGGTTTTGAAGGAGAATCCACGATTGCAGGACTAAGTCAGTCGCCGCTTTGGGGACTTGGTGTTGGATTTTCTTTGGAACAGCCTAATGCTTGGGGAGGGATGATTAACTGCAATGTCACCGATTGGGATACAGCCTGTCAGAAAATTTCTTGTCTCATTTTGAGTGAAAAGCGAGAAGATCGTCTGCTCTTACGTGACAATAAGTGGTATGTTCCAAGGCTTGTACCTCTTATGGACGAGAAAAATGAGACATTTGCGGTTACAAAGCAGGGAACAGTTCTGATCGTGGGAGGTCTTGGTGCTTTAGGGTTGCATGTGGTACGACACTTAAGCAAGCGTGGAGTTCGTAGTTTTGTTCTTACGAGTCGCCGTGCTACTATCCCATCTCATATCGAATCAGAATGGGCTAAGTTGAAAGAGAAGGGGATTCAGATCCTTGTACTTCAGGCTGATGTAGCATGTGAGGAAGATATGCATCGAGTGATGAATGTGATTCATACAGACTGCCCACCATTGATTGGTGTTGTTCATGCAGCAGGAGTGTATGAGGAGATTCCTTTTGGTTCCTTGGATCAAGAACAGCTTGCAACGGCTTTCTCTGCCAAGGTGAAAGGGTCTTGGCTGCTACACAAGCTAACCCAAGATCAAAAACTTGATTTCTTTATTTGCTTCTCATCTGCTTCTGCTGTCTGGGGAACGATTGGAGCATCCCATTATGCTTCTGCAAATGCATTTTTAGATGCGTTGGCCTCTTTCCGTCGCGGACAAGGACTGCCTTGTACGTCGATTCGGTACGGGGCATGGGATGGAGGGGGGATGGCTTTTGGAGATCGGTTGAAATCATTTAAAGAAAGCGGTATGTATCCCCTTAATCCTGAGGTTGCTTTAGAAGCCTTTGAAAAAGCACTTTTAATGCCTGATCAAGATCCCATTGTTGTACAGATGGATTGGGCACGTTTCTATGAAATATATACAGCTCGTCGCCATCGACCTTTACTTGAAGAGTGGATGAATCAGGAACAGACGAGCTTGGATGTAAAAGAAACACAGCCTGTGATCATGGACTTAAAATCATCAGAGCAAATCGCTGAATTTGTGGAGGCAACTGTACATCAGCAAATTCGAAAGGTTCTACGGTTGCCACAAGATGTGGTTTTATCTCCAGATGATAAGCTTTTTTCTTGGGGATTTGATTCCATTATGGCTTTCCAACTGGCTAATAGCTTGCGTTCAGAACTAGATGTCTCCATCTCAGTTCAAGAGATTTTCCAAAATGCTAGTGCAAAGGCACTCACAGAGTATTTGCTCCCTCAATTGCAAGAGAGTGAGCCACTACCTATAGCAAGTGTAGAAAGCACAGTGATGAATTACCCTCTTTCTTCTGGACAAAAGCGGTTGTGGTGGTTAGATCAAATATTATCTCAACCTGAGCTTTATAATGTGCGTGTGCGTTTAAATATGATTGGAGAATTAGATATTGATTGTTTGGAAAAGGCCATTCAGAGATTGATGGCACAGCATGAACTACTTCGCGCTAAATTCCCAGACACGAATGGTGAACCCATCACAGTGATTCATGAGGTTCCAGATCAAGTTTTATCTTATGTAGATTTAAGTAGTAATGTAGATCAACAACAATTAGACGCTGAGATTGAAGCACACTTCAATCACACATTCGACCTTGCTCATGATGATTTGGTTCGCTTTAAATTGATTCGTTTATCAGAGACACAGCATCTCCTTCTTTATGTACAACACCATATTTGTACAGATGGGTGGTCACTAAGACTCATCTTTGAGCAGTTAGCTACAGAATATAGTTCGATAAAAAATGGATCACTTTCGCCTATCCTGGCTCCAGCTTATCGATTCGCTGATGTAGTACAGTGGGAAAATGAATTTGTTCAGTCAAAAAAATGGACAGAACATCTAGCATTCTGGGAAAACACATTAAAAGATTTGCCAGAATTGCGTTTGCTCAATGAACGATCCGAGCCTGCTAAACCAACACAAAACGGAAGAACCATCAAATTTAGGTTAACTAAGAAGCTGATGGAACAATTACGTCAAGTAGCAGCACAAAATGATGCTACTCTGTATCAAGTTTTGTTTACCGCATTTGCTGTTCTACTTTATCGATATAGCGGGCAAGAAGACTTTGGGATTGGTGTCTATAGGGCAAGTCGAACGAGACCTGAGGTTCAGGATCTGGTTGGGTTTATGGTAAATACGGAAGTCTGGCGAGTGGATGTATCCGAAAAGCCAACCTTTGAAACGCTTTTAGCTAGAGTACGCAATTTTGCTCAAATGGCTTCTTTTCACCAAGATGTACCTTTTGAACATGTTGTCAATGCAGTGGCTCCTTCCGACTCGGGTACCCGTAGGCCCCTTTTTAGAGTGGGAATTGCGATGCCTCTTGGACTACCAGAGCTTGATGTTCCAGATATGAATTGGGCACTTGAAACAGAGACAATGGAAGCAGGTAGTTCATCACTAGCACGATTTGATCTTTGGCTCTCGTTGATGGAACAAGATGAATACCTCAAAGGAGAATTTCAGTTCCGAACAGATCTATTTGAGGAAGATCAGTCTAAACAGATGGTCGAGCACTTTGTGCAACTGCTTTCTAGTATTGCCGTAGAACCGAATGTATTTGTAGGGCAGATCCCAATGTTGACACAAGTGGAACAAGAAAAAATAGCTTCTTGGAGCCGAAATGAACAAATTTATCAAAAAGAGAAGTCGATTGTAAAGAGAATCAGAGAACAAGCATTGATTACACCTGATCGCATTGCAGTTCAATCAGAGAAGGTTGATCTGACGTATGCACAGTTAGATTCCCATTCTGATGTACTAGCACGTTACTTGATTAGTATAGGTGTTCGCCACGGTGATTTGGTAGGGGTATGTGTAGAGCGATCTGCAAATACAGTAGTAGCTCTTTTGGGAGTCATGAAAGCCGGAGCAGCATATGTTCCGATTGATCCTGAGTATCCTCGTGAGCGTATCCGTTATATGTTAGATGATGCAAGAGTAAAAGTGCTAGTAACAGAGGAAAAAGTGGGACTTTCTGTCACAGACTCCATTTCCCGTGTGTTGTTAGACCGGGATGCAATAAAGATTTCTCAAGCTCCTGAAATCAGATTGAACCCTATTGCTCCAGATGATTTGGCTTATGTCATTTATACATCTGGCTCAACTGGAAAGCCCAAAGGAGTTTGTATATCACATGGTGCACTGACCAATGCTTTAGAAGCTTTTAAGAGTGAATTTCATTTCTGCAAGGAAGATGTATTGCTTGCTGTGACTTCCATTAGCTTTGACATTTCTGTCCTTGAAATGTTTGTTCCGCTACTTTGCGGAGCTAAGATTTCTATGGTGACGCGTGATCAAGTACTAGATGGCCAGATGATCCAATCTTTAATCGATCAGCATAAGATTACAATTATGCAAGCGACGCCGTCTGTTTGGCGTATTCTCCTTGAATCAGGGTGGGAGCCAAAGCCACATTTACGAATATTGTGCGGTGGTGAGGCGATGTCTCTTGACCTAGCGAAACGACTAGCTCTACCTGGTGTTGAGTGTTGGAATGTATATGGACCAACAGAAACAACGATTTGGTCCACAGTTTGGAAAGTGGATACCAATCCAAGTTACGTAAGTATTGGACGTCCGATTGCCAATACCAGCTTATATATCCTAGATAAAAACCTTCAGCCAGTTCCGGTCGGGGTTATCGGGGAGTTATATATTGGTGGTGATAGTGTAGCTGAAGGGTATTGGCAGAAGCCAGAGTTAACAGCGGAACGTTTCTTAGCGAATCCATATTCAGCTAAGGATGGCCAAAAAATGTATCGAACAGGTGACTTGGTACGCTGGCGAGAAGATGGAATGGTAGAGTATATCGGTCGGATTGATCAACAAGTCAAAGTAAATGGGCACCGTATTGAAATCGGTGAAATCGAAGCAGCTATCCGAAGTCATCCAGCAGTATCTGAGACGGTTATTCGTATTCAAAAGCAAACGGTTGGTCATCTCCAGACAGATCATATGGTAGCATTTGTTGAGCCATACCAAGATCATGGAGGAAACCAGTCAGATCCGCTAGAGCAAGTTGACTTGTGGCGGTCCGTGTGGAATGTCCAGTATAACAAGGAAGTAGAAAAGGTAGATCCGCGTTTTAACACGACCGGTTGGCTTAGTAGCTATACGAAGCAGCCGATTGAACCAGAGCAGATGCGAGAATGGCTAGATGAGACAACATCTAAGATATTAGCATTACGCCCGCGCAAGGTGTTAGAAATCGGATGTGGAACAGGCTTAATTCTCTATCAGATCTATAACCATGTAGAGAAATATGTAGGAATGGATTTATCCAGTATGGCACTGGAGCAAATTCGATTCGAACTGAAAGACGATCCTTCGGCTTCACATGTCCAGCTAATAGAAGGAGCTGCTCACCAGCTAGCTGATCGGGTAGGTAATGATTCATTTGATATGATTATTTTCAATTCTGTAATTCAGTACTTCCCAGATGCCGATTATTTGGAAAAGGTTTTACAACAAGCATGGCAAAAGTTAAGTCCACAAGGTCATATCTTTATTGGTGATGTGCGTAGCTTAGGACTTCTTAAGATGTTTCATAGCAGTGTAGCTTTGGAGCAGGTTCCAGAGGAATGGAACACAACGATGCTTGTTAAGTATATTGAGAGCAAGATGCAAGAAGAACGTGAGCTGATTCTAGATCCGAAATATTTCCATGCTTGGGTCGATGAACTACAGTTAGAGTCAACTGTTGAGGTGACACCTAAATTGGGGAGTTTCTCCAATGAATTAACCTGCTATCGGTATGATGTTGTCTTACACAAAGGGATACTACCAGAATGGACGATTGAGCGATATATCAACTGGGAAGAAGAGGGTTGGAATTTAGATCACTTGTGTGAATGGTTGGATAATGAAAAGCTAACCTCTCTAGTCGTGGAACAAATTCCGAATGCTCGACTAGAAAAAGATCGAAAGTTATTAGAGGAACTTCATAATAATCTCACTGTTGCTAAGTTGAAAGAGAAAATCAATTCATATCTACCAAAGGGGATCAAGCCGAAAGCGTTAGTAGAGATAGGTCAAAAATATGGCTATAAGGTTTTATTTGATTGGTCTGATCATGATTCACATGGTTGTTTTGATGTAGCATTCGTGAGAGAGAGGGGGTAAAGGGCATGTGGAAAAAGCATCAGTCTAGGGAATTATCTACGAAAAAGGTATATGTGAATGAGCCGCTCATAGCGAAACCGATACAAAAACAAGATATCAATCGGCAATTACGAACCCTTTGTGAGTCCATTTTACCTGCATACATGGTGCCGAACGAGTTTGTTGTACTCGATCGGCTCCCACGAACCCCTAATAACAAAATTGATCGAAAAGCACTCCAAATTACGCCTTCAAATCAAGCGGAATTCTTAGAAATAGAAGATATTTCAATGAATGATTTAGAAAATATTATTGCTAACGTATGGAGGAAAGTATTAGGAAAGGAGAAAATCCTTCGGAATCAAAGCTTTTTCGAACTAGGTGGCTCCTCTCTCTTACTTGCTTTAGTTCATGCACAACTACGCGATGTGCTAAAGCGGGATATTAAAATGGTAGATTTATTAAACTATCCTACCATTGAAGAGCTAGCAAGAAAGTTGGCACATAATCATTTAAATGAATCCATCCAGCCCGATAGTCTAACAGCAAAACATGATCTTCTCGACCATACACAAATGGATGCGATTGCCGTCGTAGGAATGGGATGTCGTTTTCCTGGAGACATATCTAGTCCAGAAGAGTTTTGGAATTTATTGGAGCAAGAGCGTAATGCTATCGTAGATATTCCATTGGAACGTTGGGATATTCATGCATTTTATGATCAAGAGTTGAAACCAGGCAAAATGAATATACGTCGGGGTGGGTTCCTCAAGGATATAGATCAGTTTGATGCATCGTTATTTGGTATTTCTCCTAGCGAAGCAGCTTCTATGGACCCCCAGCATCGTATTTTGCTTGAAGTAGTATGGGAAGCTTTAGAAAACTCCGGGATGAGTCCTGACTTGCTTCGAGGAAGTGCGACAGGAGTTTTTATGGGGCTTTGTGCTAATGAATATCGGAAAAATACACTGGGTGGAGAAGCAACTCAAATTGATGCTTGGTCAGGAACAGGAATTGTGCCGAGTATGGTATCTGGTCGAATTTCTTATTTATTCGACTTTCACGGTCCAAGTATTACGATTGATACAGCTTGTTCCAGTTCACTAGTCGCTGTCCATATGGCATGTCAGAGTTTACGTTCCCGTGAGACAGATCTTGCTCTTGCGGGAGGGGTTACTCTGATTCTTGATCCTAATGTAAGTGTTTATCTTTCGCAAATTAATTCCTTATCACCAGAGGGGCATTGTAAACCATTTGATGCATCGGCAAATGGATTTGTACGTAGTGAAGGGTGTGGAGTGGTAGTCCTTAAGCGATTAAGTGATGCTCTTCGTGATGGTGATTTGATTCTTTCTGTCATTCGAGGAAGCGCCGTAAATCAAGACGGACGTAGCAGTAGTCTAACTGCACCCAATGGTTTAGCACAACAAGAGGTGGTTCGTCGAGCATTACAAGATGCCAGATTAGAACCGGAAGATATTACTTACATCGAAGCTCATGGAACGGGTACTGCTCTTGGGGATCCGATCGAAGTAGATGCGTTAGCTAAAGCTTATGGATCGGGACATAGTAAGGAGAATCCACTCTTAATCGGGTCAGTGAAAAGTAATATTGGACATACAGAGGCGGCTGCTGGAATTGCTGGGCTTATGAAGTTAATTCTTTCTCTTAAACATAAACGTTTGCCAAAGACACTGCATTTTTCAACTCCAAACCCTTATATTCCTTGGTCTACCTTACCTATTCAAGTGGTTGATCAAATGCATGAATGGCACTCTAAAAAAACACGGCGCGGAGCTGTCAGCTCGTTTGGATTTAGTGGTACAAATGCACATGTAATTGTTGAAGAGTTTGTTCAAGATATCCCTAATGAACAAGAACGAAAAGATCGCTCTTTGCACTTATTAATTTTAAGTGGGCATCAAGAGACAGTTATTCCAGAAATGGCCAAAAAACTATATGAATATCTTATACAAAAAGATGATTGGTCAGTAGGTGATGTTTGTTCTTCTTTAATCCAAGGGAGAGCCCATTTAGCTTATCGAGTAGCTGTTCCAGTAAAGTCTAAAGATGATCTTCTGCAAGCACTCGTAACTCTTAGTGAAGGTAAAAAACTTCGAGGAGCCCTTCAAAATGAAGGAGAATTAGAGGAAAGTCATAAGAAGGTTGCCTTCCTTTTCTCAGGGCAAGGTACACAATATTTGAGGATGGGACAGCTACTTTATGAAGAGCATCTAGTATTTAAAGAAATGATGGATCGCTGTTCAGCTTTATTCGAAAAACATTTGGGTTGGTCTATGATTCATCAGCTATACCATGAAGAGAATCCAGAATCTCTCCATGATACAGAAAAAGCTCAATCTGTTCTCTTTGCTCTGGAACTTTCGTTAGCCAAGCTGTGGTTATCTTGGGGGATCGATCCAGATGTGTTAATCGGTCATAGCATTGGTGAGATTTGTGCCGCATATATTGCGGATGTCATGGATCTGGAAGATGCGGTAAAGCTGGTAGCAGCTAGAGGACGCTTAATGTCGAAGCTGCCAGCGGGAGGCGGAATGATTTCCATTCGAACAGCCCCAGATGAGCTAGAAAAATACTTAGACTTATACAAAGGCGAACTTGGTATTGCTGCAGTAAATGGTCCGAAAAGCACTGTTTTGTCTGGTAAGTTGGAGGTTTTGGACATGATTGCTGCTGATTTGAAAGAGAAGGGCATTCGTGTAGATACATTAAGTGTATCCCATGCTTTTCATTCACCACTGATGGAACCGATGCTAGCAGAATTTAGACAGGTATTAAATACGATTCGATTTAGACCTGCACGTAGGAAGATTATTTCGACAGTGGACCCACAAGGTTCTCCCAATTTAGCTACGGTTGAATATTGGGTTCAACATGTCTGTTCCACTGTAAACTTTGAAGAGGCCATACAATGTTTAGACCATGACGCATTCTCCTTTTTTATAGAAGTGGGTCCACAACCTACTTTACTCGGAATGGTTGCAGATTGCATGGATATCCGCGGTAAACGCATGCTTCCGTCTTTGCGCAAAAATCGTAACGACTGGAGTAGTTTGTTAGGGAGTTTGGCTAACCTTTATGTATCGGGTGTCAGTATTGATTGGAAGTCTTTTGATCAACCTTATCGTCGTAGACCTATTCCGTTACCTACCTATTCTTTTAAGCGTCAACGATACTGGATTGATATCACTGAACCAGATCATTTTTCTCATCCATTACTTACCTCCTTAACGAAGGAAAAGGAACGAGGGGAATTAGCACAACAGCTCGTTGATGAACTTCAAGTCGATAAAAGTCAGATCCCACTCGTCCATAACATTCTTAATTCACTACTTAAACATATGAAACAAGATACCAAGAAAGATCATTGGCAGAAACATACTTATGTACAAACATGGAAGCCAGTTGAATTAATAACGGATCATTTGGATGCATCAGGTTCCTGGATCATTTTAGGTGATGATGAAAATTTCATCAGACAAGTTGCTGATCAGGTTGAACAACGAGGTGGAGAAGTGATCATCCCAGATCGTCCATTGGATGCCAATCATTTTCGGAATCGATCTGTACGTTCCGTAATTTATACGTTTGAATCAACGGTCGATGAAGTTTCGCCTCAAGAAATGCTATCTCAAGTTGAACAAGCGGTTAAAAAAGTAAGTCGTATTGTAAATATAAGTGGCATGTATGAGACAAAAGTGTGGATTGTTACCAAAAATGCGTGGGGAAATGAGAAAGATGATTTAAGTACAAACCCAGTAAGTGCTTCACTTTGGGGATTAGGTGTATGTGCTTCGCTTGAGAGATTCAATATTTGGGGGGGGAGAATTGATCTCTCTTCGAGTGTAAGTGAACAAGAGCTCAAACTGTGTCTTGCAGCTATGACTAAAGGATTACATGGTGAAGATTCTTATCGTATACAAGCAGACAGAGCTTTTGTCTTACGACTGGATCGCAAACCATCTCTTCCATCTCAACCCATAAAAATCCGCTCGGACGTAACTTATCTGATTACAGGTGGCACAGGTGCTCTCGGACTAAAAATGGCTTATGAGCTTGCCAAAAGTGGTGCGAAGTCTTTGGTCTTATTAAGTCGAGGCGGATCAGACTCACTCAATGAAAAGTCCCAGAATCGATTGAGAATAATAGAGGAACTGGGTACTCAGATCCATATCGTCAAAGCAGATGTAACGAATGAAGTAGAAATGAATCAGGCTTTTATATGGATGAACGATCATTTACCGCCACTTGCAGGCATTATTCATGCAGCGGGTGTTTCTAGTCATATTCCTGTTGTTGAAATAGAAAATAAGTCTATAAAAGATGTAATCTCTCCTAAAGTAAAAGGTACATGGATTCTTCACCAGTTAACGAAAGAGATGGCTTTAGATTGGTTTGTTTGTTTTTCATCCATTTCAGCAGTTTGGGGTACTGAAGAAGGTGGGCATTATGCTGCGGCTAATGCGTTTTTGCAAGGGTTTGTAAAGTACCGACAAGAACGGGGATTACCTGCTAGTAATGTTAGCTGGGGTCCATGGGCTGGTGGAGGAATGGCTGAAGGGAATGAAGAGCTTCTAACTCAATTAGGCATTAAACCGATGGATCCAGATATAGCATGTGCAGCGCTAAAGGAGATGGGAATGTCTAAGGGAGATGGATTCGTTGTAGCAAATGTCAACTGGGAAACATTTATTCCTATTTACCAAGCTCGTAAAGAGCGAAAGCTATTCTCATTACTCGAAGATCAGCAAGAAAAAGTGGATACACCAGTGAATCGCCCTCATTTACTAAAAGATCGTTTATCAGAAGAAGATTCTGACCAAAGGCTTTCTTTGCTGCAACATTGGTTGATTGAAAAAGTGTCGGATCTACTTGGAGATCATACTTCAATAGAGGTCAATGAGCATATCGGTTTCTTTGATTTAGGATTAGATTCCTTAATGGCAGTAGAACTCAGAAACCGTCTACAGATGGAATTAGATCTGATTTTACCACCGACTATTACGTTTAATTATCCAAATATATCTTCTCTATCTTCTTATTTAATGGAAGAGTTGGGATGGAAAAACGATATGGATTCAAAACCATTAGAAATGGAGAAAACGGACATGGATCAAGAGTTGGGGCAATTGGAAGAGATGAGTGTCGAAGAGTTACTTGAACTCGTCGAAAACGAACTTAGAGATGGTGATTAAAAATGACAGACAACAAGTCAGCGGTGCTAGATTCACTTCGCAAAACGTTATCGGCGTTAAGAAAAGCAAATGCCAAAGTGGAGGAATTGCAGGCCGCCAAAAATGAGCCCATCGCTATTGTGGGAATGTCATTACGCTTTCCAAATGGTATGAATACTACCGATGAACTTTGGCAATTACTTCATAACAATCTTGAAACATTGAGTGAAATTCCTTCAGATCGTTGGGATGTTTCTGCTTACTATGATTCGGATGTTGATGCGAAAGGGAAAATGTATGTTCGGCATGGTCACTTTGTAGATAAACCAACGATGTTTGATGCTAATTTTTTTGGTATCTCTCCTCGTGAAGCAGAGCGGATGGATCCGCAACATCGTTTTTTGCTAGAAACCACATGGGAAGCATTAGAAGATGCAGGAATTCCTCCAAGTTCATTAGAGGGAACACGTACTGGTGTTTTTGTAGGGATTAGTACAACAGAGTATCATTCTTTACAAATGAATGCAGGAGCAATAGAGGATTTAGATGCTTATGCTGGTACAGGAACAGGACTCTGCTTTGCAGCTGGTCGAATCTCTTATATTTTAGGATTGCAAGGACCTAGTATGGTCGTAGATACAGCCTGCTCATCTTCACTTGTAGCTGTACATCTTGCTTGTCAAAGTTTACGTGTAGGTGAGTCATCGGTTGCTTTAGTTGGTGGGGTGAACTTGATCCTATCCCCTTTAAGTAATGTATATCTATCACAAACCAAAGCCTTATCAAAAGATGGCCGTTGCAAAACGTTTGCAGCCGATGCGGATGGATATGGTCGAGGTGAAGGATGTGCGGTGCTTGTACTCAAACGTCTCTCACAGGCTAAACGAGATGGTGATCAGATTTTAGCTGTTATTCGTGGGTCTGCTGTACAACATGATGGAATCAGTAGTGGTCTTACGGTTCCAAATGGAGGATCACAGCAGGCAGTCATACGAGAAGCATTAGATAATGCCGGTCTTACTCCAGCAGATATCCAATATGTTGAGGCACATGGTACGGGTACTTCATTAGGGGATCCTATCGAGATTGAGGCGTTATCCCATGTTTATAAAGAGTCGCATAGTAAAGAAAATCCTTTACTCGTGGGTTCAATTAAGACGAATATCGGTCATTTGGAAGCAGCTGCAGGATTAGCAGGAATAATTAAGGTGGTCTTGTCGTTAAAACATAGAAGGATTCCAGCCCATCTCCATGCGGAAACCTTAAATCCTTATATCGATTGGGATCATATTCCTATTAAAATTCCTCATCGAGCGTTAGATTGGACCAAAGATGCTGGAATTCGTCGAGGGGCAGTTAGTTCCTTTGGATTGAGTGGGACAAATGCCCATGTGATTATTGAAGAAGCACCTAGCAAAGAGACAAGTCCGAGTGAAAATGACTCATCTCCCTATTTGTTTCCTCTTTCAGCACAGAGTGAAAAAGTTTTACGTCAATTAGCACGAACTTATGCCCATCATCCTCAATTAACAGAGCAAAGATTGGCTGACATTGGGTATACGGCTGGTACGGGGCGGGATCATCATCATTGTCGCTTGTCTATTGTTAGTGATAACGTGCAAGACTTAAGAAATAAGCTGGAATCATTTGCGAAAGGTGAAACCCTACCTTTTGTAGAGTATGCAACTGCGGATGGTAAAGGAAAAACAGCTTTTGTCTTTCCAGGTCAAGGCTCACAATGGATTGGGATGGGTCGTGAGTTATTTATGCACGAACCTATTTTTCGATCCTTGATTGAGCAGTGCGAACAGGTTTTCACAAAATTTGTAGATTGGTCTTTAATCGATGTGCTAACTTCAGATCATCATGCCGCTTTATTAGAAAAAATAGATGTTGTACAGCCAACCTTATTTGCAGTAGCTATTGCTTTAGCAGAATTATGGAAATCGCGAGGAGTTATTCCAGATGCTGTCGTCGGTCATAGTCAAGGGGAGATTGCAGCAGCTTATGTAGCTGGGGTTCTTAGCCTTGAAGATGCGGCTCGAGTCGTCTGTGAACGTAGTAAATTATTGCGTAGAGTTGTGGGAAAAGGTGCAATGGCTGTCGTAGAGTTGTCGATTTCAGAGTTAGAAACATGGTTAGAAGGAAGAGAAGAACAACTAGCCATAGCTGTAAGTAATAGTGATACATCGACAGTCGTTTCTGGCGATCCGAAGGCGATTGATGAATTAATCACTGAACTGAGTAAGAACGAGATATTCTGTCGGAAAGTCAAGGTGGATGTTGCATCGCATAGTCCGCAAATGGATGAGTTGAAGGAAGAGCTTTTTCAAGTTTTATCTGGGATATGTCCAAAGCAAGCAAAGATTCCAATGATCTCATCTGTAAGAGGAAAGATGATCAATGGTACCGAACTGGATGCGAATTATTGGGTTCAAAATTTACGTCAACCTGTACAATTCGCAACGGTTATCAAAGAACTACTGCAAAAAGGGTTTCATTTCTTTATTGAAGTGAGTGCTCATCCTGTGCTTGTTCCGGTACTAAGTAAACTATTTACAGACCTAAATACCCCTGCAAAAGCATTGGGAACATTACGCCGTCAGCAGCTTGAAAGAAGCGAATTTCTGCACTCCTTGGGGCTATTGTATACGCTTGGATATTCGCTGGATTGGCATAAACAATTTCCAAAGGATGCATGTCGGGTTTCGATGCCAACCTATCCTTTTGATCATTCCCATTTTTGGCATGTTCCAAATGGTTCACAACCCATACAAGGGGTTTTACCAACAGCAAACATAGGGAATAAGTATTCGCTCTCTGGACATGGAATGGCTTTGCCGAATGGAAGTTACCATTTTGTCGTCCCTGTAAGTACGACAAATCAATCATATTTGGCAGATCATGTTGTATTTGGACAAGTGGTTGTTCCTGGCGCATTTCATTTGGCAACAGTACTTGCTGTAGCTGAGGAACACTTTGAGGAAAGTAACGGTTTTACCCTTTCGGATGTTCAATTTGTCCAGCCCTTTATCCTTTCAGAACCTACAGAAGTACATATCATTTTTGAACCAAGCCAAGAAAATACTTATTCATTCCAAGTGTATTCTCGGGAACCGAAATTGAAAGAATCGGTTGTTTGGCGTCATCATGCAACCGGAATGATTAAGTTAGAGGCTGTGTTAAAAAATGATTGGATAGAGGTTCAACATACCGAAAAGAGATTTACGAAAGAATTTCATATCAAACGTTTATACGAGACGATTGCTGATCTGGATATTGTATGGGGACCAAAATGGCGTTGGATGGATGATTTAAGAGGAGAAAAGAGAGAAGCAGTAGCGCGTCTATCCAGCTCATTTACCATCACACAAGCATCCAGCCCACTCCATCCAGTACTTATTGATAACTGCTTTGGCGTTGCTATGGCTTTCTGGCCGGATGAAGTGAATAAGGATCAGCCACCCCATTTGCCATTTTATGTAGGTGAACTACGGTATAAACGTCAGGCCTCGAACTCAGTATGGTGTTTTGGTCAAGGTGGCATTGATGAATTAGGTGAAACAACGACATGTGACTTTGTTTTGGCTGATGAAACGGGGAGGGTTTTGGCGGAGATCGATCGATTTACGGCGAAAGAAGCACCAAAGTCTGCATTCCTAAAAATGGGCGGGGCTGACAGAGAGCTAGACGAAGCTATATTTGTACCTTCTTGGCGTAAGCTCTCCTCTTCATCACAACCACTCGATGGGCACTGGCTGATGTTAACAGATCAATATCATGACAAAGAAGAGATCCTAGATGTTTGGTCAACTTCAAACTGCAAAATAAATATTCATTCATTCCCTAAGATGGATGAGATAGAAAAATGGGTTCAATCAATAGAAAATAATGAATCTATCTCAGGAATCATATGTCATTTTGGGAAGAGTTCGGAATACAACCATCTTGATCAAATCGCTTTAAGTCAATCACAGATGTTACTCGAAGTATTCAAGGGATTGATTCGTTCGAAAACAGGTAATACCAAACGGATTGTGCTTGTGACTACTGGAGCCCAATCAATTGAAAAGAGCAAATCGATTTATTGTGCACAATCAGGGCTTTGGGGATTGGGGCGTGTAGTTATGCGTGAGTACCCCGAGCTTGATTTTAAAATGATTGATTTAGATCCTACTTGGGAAATAAAGCAATCTGCTTATGCGCTAATGAAAGAGCTAGGAGTGCTTACGGACGAGAGACAAATTGCACTTCGTGGTCCAGACCGTTTGGTAGCTCGATTAGCACGCATCATAGACAAAGATCCTCAACTTTCCTCTACTCTGGAGAAAATACAAGGAACAGTATTAATCACAGGTGGTTTGGGATTCCTTGGATTAAGAACAGCGGAGTGGTTAGTGAAAGAAAAAGGGGTTCGCTCTTTGGTTTTAGTAGGAAGGAATCAACCGAATGAAGTATCGCAAAGGATGATTCAAAAGCTACAGAATCAAGGAGTAGAGGTTCGAATTGCACAAATCGATGTCAGTATTCAGGAACAGGTTTTTAAACTCTTGTCCACATTGAAAAATGAAGAGATTCAGTTAGCTGGTATTATTCATGCTGCGGGAACTTTGGATGATGGAATCCTTCTTGAACAGAATGAAGAACGCTTTAGAAAAGTGTTTGCTCCGAAGGTACAAGGAGCGTGGAATTTGCATCTAGCACTAGAAAAAGAGCATATAGAGCCACAATTCTTTATTAATTATTCCTCTACAGCATCATTACTTGGGGGTGCAGGGCAATCAAATTATGCTTGTGCCAATGCTTTTCTTGATGGATTTGCTTATTGGCGGCAAAGCCTTGGGAAGCCTTGTCAAAGCTTAAATTGGGGTCTTTGGGCAGGAGATGGATTAGGTGGAACGCTAGAGCAAGGATTTCGAGAAAAATTCGAGGCGATGGGTTTTGGAGCTTTATCAATGGATGAAGGCTTTGCTTTGCTTGGTAGAGCACTAGAATTGAATGATCATCCAGAACTAGCTTTATTTAAATTTGATCAAATGCGTTTTCGCCAGTCGACTGAACAGGCACATTCCATTGGCTTACTTCGTGACTTTGCCCCTGTGAAAGTAGATTTGCGAGATGAGCAGGCTGAAGCGTTTCTCCATCGACTTCAGTCCCTTGCCGCGAAGGAACGATTTACCCTATTACGCACGGCTGTTCAAGCAGAGGTAGCGAAAGTTTTACGGCGTTATTCTGCATCAGAAGTAGAACCTGATCGTCCTTTTAGAGAATTTGGTTTAGATTCACTGATGGCTTTAGAGCTACGTAATGCATTTCGTTCACTATTGGGTAAAGCTGTACCTGCTACAATCGTGTTTAACTATCCAACTGTCCATTCTTTAACCAAGTATCTCCTTGAGGAAGTCATTGATTTAAAGGATGAGAATATCACAAAATCCTCCGTGGAGACATCTCGTATATATTCAGAAGAACCCATTGCCATTGTCGGAGTCGGATGTCGATTTCCAGGAGATGTAGCTGATCCGCATGCTTTCTGGACACTTTTATCAGAGGGTAAGGAAGCGATTGAAGAGATTCCTCTAGAACGATGGGATATAGAGAAATGGTATGATGCTGATCCTCAAGCATCAGGAAAGATGGTCACCCGGCATGGTGGATTCTTGCATAATATTGACCAATTCGATCCACAATTCTTTGGTATTTCACCAAGAGAAGCCAAAAATATCGATCCCCAACAAAGGATTTTGATGGAAGTTGCATGGGAAGCTTTGGAGAATGCAGGATTTACTTATGAAGAGTTAACCAATTCAGATACGGGTATCTTTGTTGGAATGATGTCACATGATTATGAACGTTTGGGAACCAGTGACCAAAGACGATTAGATGGTACGTTGTTAACGGGGATTGCACCAAGTATTGCATCAGGTCGTCTATCATATTGGCTTGGAAGCAAAGGACCAAGTATGACTCTGGATACAGCATGCTCTTCAACTTTAGTAGCGATTCATTTGGCTTGTCAGTCTTTAAGAGCAGGTGAGTGTTCTACGGCATTAGCAGGAGCGGTTACTTTAATGCTTTCACCAGATTTGCATGTAGAATTTAGCCGTTTAGGTGGTCTTTCATCTGCAGGAAGATGTAAAGCTTTTGATGAGCAGGCTGACGGTATTGTGTTAAGTGAAGGTTGTGGAGTATTTGTATTAAAAAGGTTATCGGATGCTGTAGAGTCAGGTGATCATATATGGGGTGTGATACGAGGAAGTTCCGTGAATCAGGATGGACGGAGTCATGGTCTTACTTCACCGAATGGAGTGGCTCAACAAGAGTTAATCCAGAAAGTTTTACAATCGGTTCCTTTTTCAGCTCAAGAGATTGATTATATTGAAACGCATGGCTCAGGAACCTCGATGGGTGATGCAATGGAAGTTCAAGCACTTGCTGAAACATTTGCCTCAGCAAAAACCCAAGAGAATCCACTTTATATTGGTTCTGTTAAAACCAATATCGGTCATATTGGCGCAGCCGCTGGTGCCGCAAGTTTACTGAAGGTGTTACTTTCCTTTAAATTCGGGAGGATTCCGTCTTCTCTTCACTTTGAAGAGCCTAATACACTTGTACCTTGGGATGAGATACCTATTCGTGTAGTTACCGAGTCGATTCCTTGGCAACAAGGAAGTAAACCACGTCGGGCTGGTGTAACTGCTCTTGGATTAAGTGGTACTAATGCCCACCTGATCGTCGAGGAACCACCACGGGTAGCGGTTTCTTCACAAAAAGAAGAAGTACGCCATTTGCCGTTAATTTTATCTGCGAAGACAAAGCGATCGCTTCATAGACTTGCTAAAGCTTTCATTCCCTTTTTGGGTTCCAAACAGAAGGAAGAAGTTAGATTCCAAGATATTGCTTATACTGCTGCTTTAAGAAGAAGTCATTTTGATCATCGACTAGTAGTAGTGGGAGAAAATTATGGAGAGTGGATAGAGGCACTACAAGCCTATGTGAATGGCGACTCTCATCCTAGGGTTTTGGTTAATAGTGTGAATTCATCAAGGAAGCTTTGTTGGATACTTCCACAGTTGAATAGCGTAGATCTATCTGTAGTACAGTCACTTTTTGATATGAGTCCGTACTTCCGAGATATGATCCGTACCTGTGAGCAAATAAGTGATCAACTACAGAGTGGCTCCATTTTACAAGCTTTATCTGTACCTTCTAAAGAGATACCTTTGGAGATCCAAAAAGTAGCTCAATTTGCTATTCAAGCTGGATGGATAGAGATGATCCGGTCATATGGTATTCAGCCTGATGCGATTGTCGGAAGTGGTGATGGAGAAATAACAGCTGCATATGCTGCAGGGATACTCTCCCTTGAAGACTCCGTTCGGATGATCTATAGCTGGGGTCAGTATCAAAAAGGGGAGATCTCCAAGGAAAAAATACAGGGGTTGTTATCCACTCTTAAGGTAAATGACGAAACCATTCCTTTATACTCCAGTCATGATAAGAAGATAAACCTAGATATGAAATGGATAGAAAGTCTTGAATCAACAAATGATCCGATGCAGTCTATTGATATGTTCACTCATGAAGACTTTACGAATTGGATCGAGATCAGTGCAAACCCATTACTTTCTCCATTTTTAACACAGGGTTCGATTCGTTCTATGAAGGATTGGATGGTCACAGTAGGAGCTTTGTTTACATTAGGCTATCCTATCCATTTTTCGGATTTTTGGTCTGAGAAAAAGCAAGTGGTTTCTCTTCCATCCTATCCCTTTGATCGAGATCATTATTGGCTGGAAGAAGCCTTGCCATCAGCTTCAATCGTCCAATTCGATGATGAACTATTATGGGGGCAAAAAGTTTTACTTCCTGATCAACCTGATACAACATTATGGAATTTAACAACCACATCTGAATGGAAAAGGGGCGTGGGTACTTATCAGATCAATAAGGTTAGACGGTTAAAAGAGGCATGGATACTTCAAGCAATCATTCATGCTAGTCAAGATGTGTTTAAACAGGATTCAGTTGTCATTAAAGACTTACGTTTTGAAGCTCCCATCGTTTTACAGGAAGACCAGCAACAAATCTTACAGATACAAGTTAAACAAAATGAAGTAGAGAATATTGTTCAAGTAAGAAGTGCTCAAATATCTGAGAAAGGGATTAACTGGGAACAGCATGGTTCCGCTATATCCATAGTCCAATCATTCAGTGAAGAAGAGCTAACTAGACTGGATCAACAGGACTCAAATTCAAATCTGGAAGAGGCAGAGGTCTTTTATCAGCGGATTCAGGCAATGGGAATCAAGAGTGAAGGAAATCCGTACCGGATAAAGCAGGCAGTGTGGGGGGATCATGAATGTCTTGTATATTTGGATTCCTTACATGATCGAAATGACTCCATTAGTAATAAAGAAGAACTAAATATATCAGAGTCTGCTTTTCTAGTTTTGATGTTACAGGCTAGTATGCATAAGACAACAGGAAATATATATATACCTTCTTCTATCCAAGAAGTGAAAATAGCTCATTCCCTATCTGCATGTACTTGGATGCATCTTTCGACCCAAGTTGTTTCAGAGGAAGAAGTACAAGCCCATGTTTCTTTCTATAATGAAAAAGGTGTGCTGCTTGCTAGATGGACAAGTGTATCTCTCAGGAGACAACAGATGGTAGAAAATCTGTCTCATGCGAAAGAGATGACTGTAAATTCTAATCTCATAAAGACGGGGACTTCCTTAGATCCGATATGGGATGAACTACGTGGCTCTGCCCCACGCAGCCGTAAACGAGTACTATGTAATCACTTGCAAGGACAATTAGCCCAAATTCTCCAATTGGATGATCCATCGAGTTTGCGGATCAATGAACCATTGAACTCTTACGGTTTAACCTCGATGATGGCTTTGGAATTTCGTAAAGAAATTGAAAAAGCATTTCAGCTTCAATTACCTGCAACCCTTGTTTGGGCTTATCCTGATCTTGACCGTCTTTCAGATTATTTACTGGATCAATTGGATTTTGACAAGTTGCATAAATCAGATGCTACAGAACAAAAGAAGAATAGTAATGATTCATTAGATCCAGAATCCGATCATGAAATGAATACACTGCTTTTAAAGGAAATTGCAGAAATGGAGGATCTACTATCATGACACAAAGGGCAGATGCACGTTCACCAGCAGCTCTAGCGCTTGAATCATTACAAAAGGCAAAAAAACGGATTATCGAACTGGAAACGCAAAGATCTGAGCCTATTGCTATTGTGGGAATGGCATGCCGATTTCCGGGAAATGCCAATACACCTGATGAATACTTTCATTTGCTAAATGAAGGTCACGACTGTGTTTGTGAAATGCCAAGCTCTCGCCGCTTGGCTATATCACAAACATCGATCAAAGCTGGATGGCTTGAGAAGATTGATGAATTTGATGCAGACCTTTTTGGGATTACAGCAGATGAAGCCAATTATTTAGATCCACAGCAGCGGCTCCTATTACATGTGGCTTGGGAAGCATTTGAAGATGGGGGATTTGCAATAGATCGTCTCTTCGGTTCGAAAACAGGTGTGTTTATTGGTATTTCAACACAAGATTATTTGTACGAATTACTACGAACTCCCAATGTAGCCAATCAAGCAGCGGTAGTCACTGGTAATGGGCATTGTTTTGCAGCAGGTCGTTTATCTTATGTATTTGGCTTTGAAGGTCCGAGTCTGGCAGTCGATACAGCATGTTCTTCCTCATTATCAGCAGTCCATCTTGCTTGTCAAAGTCTTCGTTTACGAGAGAGTGATTTAGCTGTGGCTGCTGGTGTAAACCTGCTTGTCTCTGATCAGACAACTCAAATGATCGATGCGACAAAAGCTTTGGCTGCAGATGGTCGCTGTAAAGCTTTTGATGAACAAGCAGATGGGTTTGTGCGTGGTGAAGGCTGTGGGGTTGTTTTACTCAAGAGATTATCTGATGCGAGAAGGGACGGCGATCGAATTTTAGCCCTGATTCGTGGATCTGCTATGAATCAGGATGGACGGTCGATGGGAATCACTGCTCCAAATGTACTCGCACAAACACAGTTAATACGTACAGCTCTTAACAATGCACGAGTATCCCCTGCTGAAGTGTCTTATGTTGAGACACATGGAACAGGTACTGCTATTGGAGATCCGATTGAGGTAGATGCTCTTCGTAATGTTTTTGATCAAGATGTATCTTCTAAAGTTCCATGTATATTGGGAGCAGTTAAGACCAATGTTGGACATCTTGAAGCTGCTGCTGGGATTGCAGGATTGATAAAGACAGTATTAGCTTTACAGCATGAAGTCATCCCCAAAAATTTGCATTTTCATCGGTTAAATCCATTAATTGATTTGGATCATTCTCGATTTGCGATTCCAACAGAGTCCATCCCTTGGACAAAAGGAGAAACACCGAGAATTGCTGGAGTGAGTAGCTTTGGGATGAGTGGTACAAATGTCCATCTGGTATTAGAGGAAGCTCCAGAGCGGGTAAATTCACCCCAAGTAGAGAGAATACGACCTTGTCATCTATTGACACTATCGGGACACTCAAAAACAACTCTTCTGAAGAAAGCAGCTGAACTCGCAGAGTTTTTGAAAGAATCCCCAGCAGTTCATATTAAGGATGTAGCTCATACCACAAATACGGGACGTGTTCATTTATCATATCGGTCCGCTGTTGTAGGCTCTTCGCATAAAGAAATCATTCCTCTTCTAGAAAGTATGGCGAAAGGAGATGATCGTGCGGATGAGCTCATGAGTCAAGTTCATCAACAAGATCATCGTCCCAAGGTTGCATTTTTGTATTCAGGGCAAGGAAGTCAATTTCCAGCAATGGGTAAAGAGTTATATCAAACGCACCCTGTCTTTAAGAAGATGGTAGATCGGTGTGCTAAAATCCTAGATCCTCTCTTAGGAAGTTCGATTGTTTCGCTCTTACTTTCAGAAGAGTTGGGATCACAAATTCATGAAATTGGTAATGCTGCCCCTGCCCAATTTGTTTTACAGGTTGCACTGACAGAACTTTGGAAATCATGGGGTATTACACCTGATGTCGTAGCAGGGCACAGTGTAGGAGAATATGCTGCAGCTTGGGCAGCAGGAGTGTTTTCGCTTGAGGATGCGCTTCGTCTTGTAGCAGCGCGCTGCTCACTGATGCAAGGACTACCCAAAGAAGGAGCTATGGTTTCGATCGCCGCTTCACGAGAGCAAGTAGCAGAAGTGATGAAGCCATATAGTGATCAAGTTTCTATTGCTGTGGTCAACACTTATGATCAAATCGTTATCTCTGGGAAAAATGAGGCTGTACTACAAATTGTAGAACAGTTTGAAAAAGAAGGCATACAAACCAAGAAGTTAGAAATATCACATGCATCGCATTCACCATTGATGTCTCCTATACTAGAAGATTTCAGAAAGGTAGCGGAATCCGTTACTTATCATACTCCAGCCGTTCCTTATGTAAGCAATATGACCGGAGATTTGGAGAGCGATTTAATTATGAATGTAGATTATTGGGTAGAACATTTGATTCGTCCAGTCGTGTTTGTCGAGGGTATGAATAAACTCAAGCAACTAGAAGTGGAATGTTTTGTTGAAATAGGTCCCCACCGAACATTGCTTAGTTTTGCTCGTGATGTACATGTGGATGCAATAGGTATTCCTTCCATGGAGCGCGATCAACCTGTATGGCCTACGATCGCTAATGCTCTTGCTCAACTTTATAGAATGGGCGCTCATATTGATTGGACTGAATTTGACCAACCATATGGATGTCAAAAGATACGGATCCCAACTTATCCATTTGAATCCCGGAAATATTGGGCATCTGAGTTAAGCTATCCTACTGCTCGGAATATCAGTCAAACTAAACCAGAAGCCGTTGCCTCATTAGATTTGCCAGTGTCACAGGATACGAGTGAAATAGTAGCCTCTGATGATTCGACAACATCTCAAGAGGAACAGAAAATATTTTTGTCACCAGTAGAGTCATCAATTGCTCGACACTTTACGGAACTATTGGGGCGAAAGTTTATTGATCCACAAACCAATTTCTTTGCTATAGGAGGTGACTCTCTTTTAGCAACAAGGTTGACGTCGCGACTACGTGACGAATTTAAAGTCCATTTGGAGTTGGGAAGCGTGCTAAAAGCACAGACTGTCCAAAAGATAGCTAAGAAGATTAAACAACTTCAAGAAGATGGGAAGAACAGCGACAATATGAGCCTAGGCCCTATCAAACGTGTGAATCGCAACAGAGCAAAAAACCATCAAACTTCTAATCATGATCGTTCATCTAAAATCTGAGTAGTGGAGGAAGAATTATGCAAGAAGCATTTAAGTTTCCTGCCTCATTTGCTCAAAGGCGAATTTGGTTTTTGGAGCAACTTCAACCAGGTACACCAGCTTATAACGTTTGTAGTGCAACCTTAATTGAAGGTGCACTCGATGTAAAATCCTTGTTTGATAGTATACGTGAAGTCGTTGCTAGACATGAAACGTTACGTACTACATTTGAAGATGACCAAGGAAGTCCAGTCCAAGTGGTCTGGGATTCCATTGATTTACCACTTCAAGTAGAAATGATCAGTGGGAATAGTATCAAGGAACGTCGGGAAATAGCACATATTTTAGCCAAAGAGGAACAATTGTTACCATTTGATTTAAAGCGAGGCCCTTTATTTCGTGTGAGATTGTTAAAAATAGATCAAGAAGAGCATATCTTGCTTTTATCCATCCACCATATTATTTCTGATACATGGTCAATCGGTGTACTTCATTCAGAGATCGAAGCTCTTTATGCTGCGTATACAGTAGGGAAGGAATCTCCTCTTCTCGAACTCCCGATTCAGTATGTGGATTATTCAGAATGGCAACGAGAATATTTGACAAGCGATTTAGTTCAAAAACAAGTGAACTATTGGACTAGAAAGTTAAAAGATATTCCGATGTTACAGCTACCAACCGATCGTAAACGACCGAACATACCATCATTTCAAGGTGGTAAACTATCCTTTCGGTTACCTAAGGATATAAGACTAGAGCTGGAACAGATCGGGCGGAAGTATGATGCTACTCTTTATATGGTCTTACAAACGATCTTTCTTATTTTGATGCAAAGGTATTCTCAACAACAGGATTTAGCAGTAGGAACTCCGATTGCCAATCGTTTGCGTACAGAACTAGAAGGGTTAATTGGCTTCTTTGTTAATATGTTGGTGATTCGGGCTGATCTTAAAGACAATCCTACGTTTGCGGAGGTTCTTGATCAGGTACGAGTAAATACAGGAGAAGCCTATCAAAATCAAGACCTACCATTTGAACGATTGGTTGAAGTGCTACAACCTGAACGAAAGTTTGGAGAAAATCCGTTATTTCAAGTGGTTTTTGCGTTTCAAAATGCTCCTTTTCAATACCTTCAGTTGCAAGGATTACATACCTCTGCACTTGCATTGGAATTGATGACGACTCGATTTGATATCGAATTGCATATATGGAGATCCGATGAAGAGCTGGAAGGAATGTTCTTATTTAATCGTGATATTTTTGATACAGAAACCATTCAACGGATGAATGATCATTTTAAACAGTTAGTTGACGAAGTGATTAAAGATACAAACCAACCCATTCATCAATATCCCATAATTACTGAATGGGAGAAAGATTGGCTATTAACTCATTCAGTGGGTCAGCTAAGTCAAGGGGATAGAAATATATGTATAAATCAAATAATTGAACAGGTAGCAACCCAACAGTCAACTGCACTAGCAGTTTCTGATGGGGTACAAGCACTGAACTATCAAGAGATGATGGAACGGGCGAACCAGATAGCTAGGGTGCTTCGTCAGTTGGGAACGAAAGATGGGGACCGAGTTTTGGTTTGTATGCGTCGCTCAGTCGATCTTGTAGTATCATTACTCGGAGTAATTCAAGCTGGAGCAACTTATGTTCCGATTGACCCTGATTATCCGAAAAAGCGCATTAGTATGATTGCAGAAGATGCCCAAGCAACTGCTGTGATCGTAGATTCATATGGTTTTAACAAGATAGATGGAAATGTGAATTTGCCTATCTTGCATGTGGAAAAAGATCGAGACACCATTGATATGCAATCCAAAGAAACAATGGTGACACAAATTCAACCTGAAACACCCATTTATATCATTTATACGTCTGGAACCACAGGAAAACCCAATGGTGTGACCGTAACTCATCGGGCCCTAGCCAACTTAGTAACATGGCACAAAGAAGCCTTTGATTTAACTGAAAAGGATCGCTGTGCTCTGATTGCAGGTCCTGCGTTTGATGCGTCAGCATGGGAGATTTGGGCGACATTGTGTACAGGAGCCAGTTTGCATGTGGTTGATGATGAGACGCGACCAAATCCTTCGCATCTTCAAAAGTGGTTTTCTGAAATGGGGATTACCGTTTCATTTGTACCTACTCCATTAGCGATGGAAATGCTGTCCGAAGACTGGTCAGAAGCAACCCCACTCCGTGTCATGCTGACAGGAGGAGATCGTCTCACTCGATATCGCCCGAAACACATTCCATTCCGGTTAGTCAATAACTATGGGCCCACCGAGAATACGGTGGTCTCCACATCGGGAGAGGTCGAAAGCGAAGAGTGTGAAACTTTTGGTCTTGGAAATCCAAGTATTGGTCGACCGATTCATCATGTCCAAGCCTATGTATTGGATTCGTATAACCAGTTAGCCCCAATCGGTGTATGGGGAGAGCTATATGTAGGAGGAGCTGGGCTTGCAAGCTATTGGAATCGTCCTGAATTAGAGCGGGAACGATTTATTCCAAATCCATGGGGAGAAGGACGA
>NZ_KZ845667.1 GCF_003313465.1 Thermoflavimicrobium daqui | reverse complement strand
CAGACTGTAGATAAACCCCTTCTGAATTTGTTTTTCAGAAGGGGTTTACTAATTAATTGATAAAAAAATCGATGAAGGCGATGGTTTTTCCATCGCCAATTGGCGAGTTTCTTTAAATTCATGGCAGCGAAAAGTAGCATCGCCTGCATTTGAATTCGGCGCTTCCCACGAAGCGTCGTCCAACGCATACCATGCTTTTCTTTCATATCTGCAAAAACTCGTTCAATCGTTTCTTTTCGTTTACTATAAATTTGTTTATTTTGATCTGTATGTCGAAGATGTTCAACTTCATCTAAATAACTTTGCCATATATGACGATGTATTTGTTTAGTATGATTTTGACTGTTGGTACATTGTGAGAGAAACGGGCAATCTTTACAGATTTTTGATTGAGAGACATATTGACGATAACCTTCACGGGTAGTGGTACGATAAGTTAGTGTTTCATTAGCAGGACATATGTACCAATCATAATACTCATCATAAACATATTCGTGCTTACGAAAGAAGCCTTTTTTCGTTTGAGGTCTTGTATAAGGCATTACAGGACGTACATTATCTTCTATTAACATTTTGCTAATGAAAGGTGTCTTGTAACCTGCATCTACTGCAACCGCGAGCGGTTGCGCAACATTGGTTTTAATTTGTTGATAAAGAGATGGGAAAACCTGACTATCATGAATATTACTTGGCTCAACAATAACTCCTAAGACAAAGCCATTTTGATCACAGCCAGTATGGAAGGAATACGCAAAAAGTTTCTCTCTCTCATTTTTAACAAAATATCCACTCTCTGGATCAGTTACACTTTCTTTTCTTTCTTTAATTTCTTCTGATGTCTTAGGAGTTAAAGCCTTTTTTCCAGAAGCAATCCGATCTTGATTGATTTCTTGATGAAGCTGTTCTTGGTAGGTTCGGGCTTGTGCCCGAACTGCTTTCTTAACATATTTTTTCTTATTTGCACTTGCTTTTACATGAGTTGAATCAATAAAAAGAATTTCAGGATTTATAAATCCATGATCAATTGCTTCTTGTAAAATACGATAAAAAATAGCTTCAAATAGATCTGTCTCTTGAAAACGTCGAATATAATTCTTGCTGAATGTTGAAAAATGGGGGATCTTTTCTGTAAGCCCGTAGCCTAAAAACCAACGATAAGCCACATTGGTTTCTATCTCTTTGATTGTTTGTCTCATGGAACGAATACCAAATAAATACTGAATTAATACCATTTTGATTAACACAACTGGATCAATACTGGGACGTCCATTATCCAAACAGTAATAGTCTTCAACAAGATCATAGATAAAGTCAAAATTGATGCTTTCTTCGATTTTGCGGACCAAATGGTCCGCAGGTACCAAATCATCTAATGCTATAATCTCCATCTGATGTCGACCATTTTCCCCTCGTTTGGTTAACACAAAACATCCCCCATTTATAACTTTCTACTTTCTTTATTCGACAAAAAAAGCTTGTCGACCTGTTCAAAAATGAACTTTGTCGACAAGCTGGAATAAAGAGACCAGCTAGCTGGTCTCTTTATTTTTTATTAATTATTAGGGAATATTTACAATTCCATGGAAGTGGTCTGAAACAATTTGTGTTATAATGAAAATTATTAATAGGCATTATAAAAGAGCATATTGCATCATTCAATTCCAAACCTAGATCATTACTAGATGAAGCCCGTGAAGCATTTTTGATAAGATCAACCTTTCCGGGGAGGGACAAGAGTTCCTTAGAAACTCGATGGACCGATTAAGACTTCGGGAGTGAGTAAAGAAGCGAAGAACGGCCTTATTCGAGGGTAGTCTCTAAAAAGAATATATTATAGAAAATTTTAATTAAATTAGGAAGGGTGTTTTTCCATGAAAAAATTGATCAATCACCCCGATTATGTTGTGCAAGAAATGATTGAAGGAATGGCTTTAGCACATCCACAAATCATCAGAAAACTAAATGATACAAATATATTAGTACGAACTGATTTAAATAACGCAAAAGTAGCTTTGGTAAGCGGTGGAGGTAGTGGACATGAACCAGCTCATGGTGGCTTTGTAGGGACCGGAATGCTTGATGCTGCTGTTGCTGGTGAAGTTTTCACCTCTCCAACTCCTGATCAAATCCTAGAAGCGATTAAGGCGGTAGATCGTGGTAAAGGTGTACTATTGATTATAAAAAACTATTCTGGTGACGTTATGAACTTTGAGATGGCTATGGAACTTGCAGAAGCAGAGGGAATCTTAGTTGAAAAAGTAGTCGTTGATGATGATGTGGCAGTAAAAAACAGTACTTATACAGTGGGAAGAAGAGGAATAGCTGGCACCATTTTTGTACATAAAATTGCTGGTGCACTTGCAGAACAAGGAGCTTCACTAGATGAAGTAAAGCAAATAGCTGATAGAGTAATTTTACAGACGAAGAGTATGGGGATGGCATTAAGTTCATGTATTATTCCAGCAGTAGGAAAGCCTGGTTTTGAACTTCCAGAGGATGAGATGGAGATGGGAATGGGGATTCATGGAGAGCCGGGCATTGAACGGAAAAAAGTGGTAAGTGCTGATGAAGTTGCAAGTGTCTTAGTTTCTCATTTGCAAAAAGAGATGCCTCTTGCTGCAAATGACCGGGTGGCTGTAATGGTCAATGGACTTGGAGCTACACCTATGATGGAATTATATATTGTTAGTCGGAAAGTATCTCAGCTTTTGCAAGAAAGTAAGATTCAAGTTCATCGTACCTTTGTAGGTGAATATATGACATCGTTAGAAATGGCTGGCTGTTCAGTAACGTTCCTAAAGCTAGATAATGTATTAGCAGAATTACTTGATCAACCTGCCCAAACGATTGCATGGTAAAGCATAATGAAAGGGGCTTCAAAAGTGATACAAGTTGAACATGTTGTTAAATGGATACAGCTTACACACCAAAAGATTGTAGCAACGAAAGATAAACTAACTGAGCTGGATCAAGCCATTGGTGACGGAGACCATGGTATTAATTTAGCTCGCGGACTTGATGCGGCTATCCAGAATCTAAGTCCAGATGAAAGTAAAGAAGATTTAGGTGAAGTCTTTCAAAAAATAGGCATGGCCTTAATTGCGAAAGTAGGAGGAGCGTCTGGAGCTCTATATGGCAGCGCTTTTGTTCATATGGCAAAGGTGTGTAAAGGGAAAAAGTTGATATCACTTGCCGAACTTGCACAAGTAATTGAAGCAGGGGCAATGGGGATAAAAGCAAGAGGACGAGCAGAGGTTGGTGATAAAACAATGCTAGATATTTGGCAACCTCTTGCCGACTATTTAAATGAACATATAGAAAAAGTATCTTGGGAGAAAGTTCAGCAATTTTTATTTGAACAAATGGAGAAGACAAAAGAGCTTGTGGCTAAAAAAGGGCGAGCTGCTTTTTTAGAGTCACGTTCAATTGGCCATTTAGATCCTGGAGCGGTTTCTTCGACCTACCTATTTATAGCACTATGTGAAACATTGGATAGAGGAGAGTAAGAATGAATATGGTGGGAATTGTATTGGTCTCTCATAGCTATGAACTTGTTCACGGTTTACAACAAATGTTGATTCAAATTCAAAGAGATGTCCCCATCGCTATTGCAGGAGGCGATGAAGATGGAGGACTTGGGACGAGTGCACTTAAAATTAAAAATGCGGTTGAAGAGGTTTATTCGGATAAGGGAGTTGTGATTTTATTTGACCTTGGAAGTGCCTTTTTAAATACAGAGTTAGCTCTAGAATGGATTGATAAGGATAAAAAGGTCAGAATTGCAAATGCTCCGTTAGTCGAAGGTGCTTATGGTGCAGTTGTACAATCAGGATGTGGTGGTACCGTTGAAGAAGTACTTCGTGCGGCGGAAAGAGCTAAACAGTTAAATAAAGTTCCTTCATTATGATATTTTTAAATGAATAAAAAGCAAAATATTTTTTACAATGGTTGGAAATCAGTTTGTATAATCCTAGTATTGACAAAAAGATGACAGTAACAGTATATTAAAGATAACATGAAAATATTGATTGGCGTGTTACTGGTCATGCAGGCATGAGCCGAAGAAAGGTCAACAGACTGATCTTTTTTCGGCTTTTTTGTTTTGAATAAGTTAAAATACAAATACTATAGATGGTTGAACTTACTGGGAAATTTGGTGATGTATTTTGATGGGCAGGAATCAATACGAAATTGTTCGCGTATTGAACCATAATGTGGTTTGGGTCAGAGAAATGTCAGGTAATGAAGTCGTTTTATTAGGTAAAGGAATTGGATTTCGCCAAAAAAGCGGTAATAAAATTCCTTATCATGATCAAAGAATTGAAAAGAAATTCCGCTTAGAGGATGAAACTCATGTCAAAAAATACCATAGCCTGATTGATCACATCGATCAGGAAGTGATTGGAATTTCGGAAGAGATTATTGGCTTAATTAGTAAAGAATTTCAAGGAGAGATTAATGAGCATATCCATGTTGCGCTGCCCGAACATATCCAATTTGCCATGGATCGGTTGCGTAATGGCATGGAAATCACTAATCCGTTTCTCTACTTAATTAAAGCATTATATTCTAAAGAGTTTTCTTTAGCTAAAAAGGCAGCAGAAATGATTAGCCATTCTTTTCAAATCGAAATACCTGAAAGTGAAATTGGTTTTTTGGCTCTACATATTCATTCAGCGATTAGTAACTATCCAGTTTCTAAAACAGTTCAGCTAACCTCAGTTGTTTATGAAGTAATTGACAAGATCATAAGAGAAATGGGTATTACGATTGATAAAAGCAGTATGGGATATATTCGACTCCTTATGCATTTACGATTTTTGATAGAAAGACTCAGGCAAAAAAGATCCTTGTCCCATCCATTTATAGAGTCCATTAAAACCAATTTACCTGAAGAGTTTCAACTAGCCCGAGAAATCGTGACACTTATTTCTAATCGATTAAATGTAAGCGTTACAGAAGCTGAAATAGGGTATCTGGCTATGCATTTATATCGCCTAAAGGATGAGTAAAAGTGATTGGTTTAAGATATTTAGGAGGGGTACTAGGTGTTTAAGAAACTGTTTGGTCAAAAAAAGAATGATAAAGAAGTCAAATTAGTTGCAGCACTTACTGGAGAAATTATACCAATCGAAAGAGTGGAAGATCCCGTTTTTGCTCAGAAAATGGCTGGAGATGGTTTAGCAATCGTACCAACACAAGGAGAAGTAGTAGCACCTATTAGTGGTAAAGTCACTCATTTGTTTGATACCCATCATGCCATCGGTATCACTACCAAAGAAGGGCTTGAAATCTTAATCCATATTGGGATTGATACCGTTAAGTTGGACGGAAAAGGATTTAACGCTTATGTAGAAGTAGGTGATGAAGTGAAACAAGGGGAACGCTTGATCACCGTTGACTTAAATCTATTAAAGGAGTCTGGCTTTGCAATTAGTACACCGATAGTCATTACAAATGGTGAAGTGGTAGCTGAACAAAAAGTACTTGCAACTGGTAATGTAATAGCTGGAGAAGACGAGATCCTAAGTATTTTACTTAAATAGAGGTTGTCATACAAAACAGCCGCTCATCGTTTTTGTGTAGGGTTAAATTTCGCTTAATCATAAACGATGAGCTCTAGGTATCGTTATATCTTTAAGTTTTTAATCAAATCATACCAACATGCTCAAAAGGTGTGGTGAAAAAATGAGAACGGTGTTAAAGGGAAACGTGGTACAAAGAAACCACGTTATCAAGCAAGGGATCTTGGTTATTAATGACGGAAGAATTGAATTTATTGGCAAAGAGCATGAATACACTCCAGATGGTCATGAAAGATGGATCGATTATTCAGATCATTTTATTTGTCCAGGGTTTATTGATGTTCATATTCATGGTAATGCCGGCTTCGATGTCATGGATGCTACACCAAAGGCCTTGCATGAAATTACTCAAAGCTTATCCCGGTATGGTGTAACCGGTTTTTTGGCTACAACGATGACTGCGCCGATGAAATATATCCATCGAGCTTTACAAAATATCATTTCATTTCAAGAAACCGCCAATGAATTTACTCAGGTTTTAGGGATTCATTTAGAGGGTCCATGGATTAATAAGAAACATAAAGGAGCTCAAAAAGAAGAAGATATTATTGATCCAACGCTGGAACAGATTGAAGATATCTGGAAAATTACAGGAGATCAACTAAAATTTGTAACGATTGCTCCGGAAATCTCAGGAGCCCTTGAAGCAATTAAAGTACTTACTAATAAAGGAGTTATCTGCTCTATTGGTCATACTGATGCCACTTTAGAAGATGTAAACCAAGCAGCTCAATGCGGAGCAACCCATTTTACCCATTTATATAATGCGATGAGAGGTCTACACCATCGGGAAGTTGGCGTAGTAGGTGCAGCATTCACAAAGGAAGAAATGACCTGTGAAATTATCGCTGACTTTGTTCACTCTCATCCAAAAGCAGTAGAATTGGCATACCGCATTAAAGGCCGTGACAAATTATTATTAATTAGTGATGGAATGCGAGCAGTAGGGATGAGAGATGGCAAATATGAACTAGGTGGGCAGACTGTGTTAGTACAAAAATGTATTGCCCGTTTAGAGGATGGGACTTTAGCAGGTAGTACACTTACTTTAGATCGAGCGGTAAAAAATCTGATCGAAGGACTTCAAACTCCGATTACTGATGCAATTTATATGGCATCAACAGCACCTGCACAGAAATTAGGAATTTCGGCAACGAAAGGGAGTTTAGAAGTAGGAAAAGATGCAGATCTGGTGATACTATCTAATACATTTGATGTTCGATTAACCATGATTCAAGGAAAAGAAGTATATCGGGAGGCGTAATAGTCTTGTTACAACTAATTGTATGTGATCACTATGAGGAGCTAAGTCGCCAAGCAGCACGAATAGTCGCTAAACAAGTCACCAATAAGCCAACATCTGTTATCGGTTTTGCTACTGGTAGTACACCAGTCGGACTATATCAAGAGCTTACGAAGATGTACCAGAAGGGGGAGGTGAATTTTAAGCAGATTCGAACCTTTAATTTGGATGAGTATGTAGGATTAGATAAAGAACACCCACAAAGCTATTATCGTTTTATGTGGGAGAATTTATTTGGAAAAGTTGGCATTGAAAAGAGCCAAATTCACTTTCCCTCTGGTATATTTCAGGATCCTGTACAAGCATGCAATGAATATGAATCTCAACTAAAAAAAGAGGGTCCTATCGATTTGCAAATATTGGGAATTGGAGCAAATGGACATATTGGATTTAATGAGCCAGCAGAATCATTTATTTTGAATACACATATTATCCAATTAGCCGATAAAACGATAGAAGCCAATGCCCGCTTTTTCAGAGATAAATCAGAGGTTCCAAGGCAGGCTATTACAATGGGCGTTGGAAATATTATGAATGCTAAGAAAATAATACTCCTTGCCAGTGATAAATCAAAGGCAAAAGCGGTTCAATCTGTTTTCTCAAGTATTGTTGATCCTCGAGTCCCAGCAACCATTTTACAACTTCATGCCGATGTTTCTATATTAGTTACAAACGAAGTTGCGGATTTATTGAAAGATTTAAACCTCGAGCAGATAGTCGGTTAGCTCCTAGCTTCTCAATGTTTTAAGATATCATAATTAGAGGTGAATGAAGATGAAATTACAAGGAATTGCTGCATCACAAGGGATAGCAATTGCAAAAGCGGTGGTTTGGAGCAAAGCCGTCGAATCTTCTGATGAAAAACAGATCCGTCCTGAAGAAGTAGAGCAAGAGGTTAAACGTTTAGAACAAAGTATAGAAAAATCTACTAAACAACTAACTGAGATTCATCAGCAAATGCTTTCAAATGTAGGCGAAGAAGAAGCTAATATCATGATGGCTCACCTTGCTTTCTTACAAGATCCGGAATTTGTAGGGGAAATGAAGCGGCAAATCAAGGATGAACTGCTGGATGCGACTTCAGCTGTCCAACGAGTGGTTAAGCATTTTGTCCAAATGTTTGAAGCGATGGAGAATGAGTATATGCGTGAACGAGCTACAGATATCCAAGATGTAGGAAAGCGAATCATCAATCATTTGACTGGGCAGACAGATGATATGCATTTACAAATAAAAGAGCCGGTTATTATTGTTGCTGATGATTTAACACCATCTGAAACTGTACAGTTACCACGTCAGTTTGTATTGGGAATTGTGACAGCAAAAGGTGGTAAAACTTCACATGCTGCTATTTTATCCCGTTCACTGGAAATCCCAGCAGTTATGGGAGCGGGAGAAGAGGTCCTTGAAAAAATACAAGATCAAGATCAACTCATTATCAATGGCTCTACAGGGGAAATCTGGATTCAGCCTGATCAAGCAACTTTAAAACAATATCGTAAGCGGTTGGAACAAGAAGAATTACTCAAAAAAGAACTCGCGAAACTGCGCGATTTGAAAGCAGAAACGACGGATGGTCATCGAGTGAAATTAAAAGCAAATTTAGGTCGTCCTACTGATATAGACTCACTTTTGGAAAATAGCCCAGATGGGATTGGATTATTTAGAAGTGAATTTCTCTTTATGGATCGGGCAGATTTGCCTTCCGAAGAAGAGCAATTTGCTGCATATGCAGAAGTCATCCAAAAAATGAATGGGAAACCAGTGATTATTCGGACATTAGATATTGGTGGAGATAAGCATCTTCCTTACTTAAATTTACCTGAGGAAATGAATCCTTTTCTAGGCTGGAGAGCGATTCGAATTTCACTAGATCAAGTAGATCTATTTAAAACACAGCTACGAGCTATCTTACGTGCGAGTGTACATGGAAAAGCTTTGATTATGTTCCCAATGATTTCTCATGTCGAGCAAGTTCAACGGGCGAAAGAAATTCTTGAAGAAGTAAAGCAAGAGCTTCAAGCAAAAGGTGTCGCCTTTGATCCAAGTGTGGAAGTAGGCATTATGATTGAAATTCCTAGTTCATGCCTTATTGCCGATGAGTTAGCTAAAGAAGTTGATTTCTTTAGTATTGGTACCAATGATCTTGTACAGTATACTTTGGCAGTTGACCGGATGAATGAGCAGATACAGCATTTATATAACTATTTTCATCCTGCTGTGCTCCGGTTGATTAAAATGGTCATCGATGCATCTCACCGTCATCAAATTTGGACAGGGATGTGCGGAGAAATGGCGGGTGATCCATTAGCAACTAAGCTACTTTTGGGTCTTGGATTGGATGAATTTAGCGCTTCAGCAAATTTACTCCAGGTTAAGAAACAAATTCGCTCCACATCTTTGGCAGATGCAAAAAAAGTAGCTGATCATGCGTTAACATTTGCTACTGCTGAAGAAGTTCAACAGTACCTATCCCAACAAAGTCATAACATCTAAGAAACACCTAAGAAATGACTTTTATGAAGGAGGATGTTTGTTTTGTTAGCATTTCTACAAAAAGTAGGTAAGTCTTTTATGTTGCCTGTGGCTACCTTACCAGCCGCAGCCCTACTCAATCGATTTGGACAAATCGACTATGTACAGCAATTTAAACTAGGCGCGACTGTGGGTGGATTTTTAAATCAATATGTGGCCCCTCTGCTGGCAGCAGGGGGAGCTGCCGTTTTTGATAATTTAGCTCTGATCTTTGCAATCGGGATTGCGATTGGTTTTGCTCGCGATGCGGTAGCAACTTTGGCTGCTGTAATCGCCCACTTTGTGTTGGTGAACGTATTATCTAAGATACCCGCTATGTTTGCTCATGTCCCAGATAAGATGGAATTAAACATGGGAGTACTAGGGGGGATTCTAGCAGGATCTATATCAGCTTATCTCTATAATAAATATCATGATATTAAACTTCCAGATTGGCTAGGATTTTTTGCAGGAAAACGGTTTGTTCCGCTGATTACATCGATTTATATGGTGATCATTTCTTTGCTAGTTGGTGTAATATGGGGACCTATTCAAGAAGTAATTAGTGCTTTTGGTAACTGGGTTGTTAGCTTAGGTTATATCGGTGCAGGGTTATTCGGGTTCTTTAACCGTTTGCTTATCCCGGTAGGGCTTCATCATGTTATTAATACCATTGCTTGGTTCCAACTCGGTGACTTCATAAACCCTGTGACAGAGAAACTTGTACAAGGAGACTTAAATCGTTTCTTTGCTGGAGATCCAAATGCAGGAATGTTTATGACTGGATTTTTCCCGATTATGATGTTTGGTCTACCGGCAGCTTGTTTAGCAATTATTCATACAGCCAAACCAGAAAAAAGAAAAGCAATTTCTACTGTATTTATAAGTTTTGCGGTTACAGCATTTATCACAGGTATTACGGAGCCAATTGAATTCGCTTTCATGTTTGTAGCACCGGCACTTTATGTTGTGCATGCAATCTTAACAGGTATTTCTGGAGTGATTGTTACTTCACTGGATATTCATAGTGGATTCGGCTTTTCGGCAGGTCTGATTGACTATGTTCTTAGTATACCCATTGGTAAAAATTCACTTTGGCTTATTCCGATTGGTTTAGCTTTCGGAGTGGTTTACTACTTCCTATTCCGTTTCCTCATTGTCAAGTTCAACCTTAAAACACCTGGTCGTGAAGATGATGAGGAGGAAACAGAAGGCAAAGAAGAAGGAAATGAAGGTAAAGCAACCAGCTTGCATGATAAAGCAACGAAAGTTGTTGAATATATTGGTGGAAAAGAAAATATCAAAGATGTGGATGCTTGTATTACACGCTTACGTCTTGAACTCTTTGATGATATCCAAATTAATGAAAATGGTTTAAAATCGATTGGGGCTGCCGGAATTTTACGTCTTGGCAATGGGAAAATCCAAATTGTTTTCGGAGTTTACTCTGAACAACTAAAGGTTGAAATTGAAAAGCTTTTAAATTCTGCTTAATCGAAAAGCCACAGGGAGAACCTGTGGCTTTTAACATATCTTCCCCTCTATATAATCAGCTATGGCTTGAATCGAAGTTCGGTCACAACGTAATAGGAAGGTGATGATAGGATCTTTTTAGTTTTAATCTCTTGGCTGAAAAATTCTTCTTTTCTCGACCTATTTATAGTTAATAAGAGCCCTCATAATCAGTCATCCATCGCTTCCCACTCACTCTGGCTAAAGATTTGTTGCAAAAGTCGATCACACAAAAACGATTTGCTCTAGTTCTTGAAATGACTTAGGTTTTGGCTCGCATTATGCAATATGCTGAAGAAAGTTTAATCTGTAAATGTGTCATTCTTATGAAATATTTGCAAGAAATACCCAATATGCTTGTGTTGTGATTAGACTAAATAATAAGAAGTTCATCAATTAAGCAAGTATATCTTAGAAACTAAAGTTGGAGGGAAATAGTTTGGCTGAACTTCTAACTAAAAATCTACCGGAAATTTTACAAGAGTTAATCACGATGGTAGAGCTTAATCAAATGTCTATTCATGCAGAAGCGTTTGGAGTTTCAAGTGGAGAAATTGAAGAAGCGATACAAGAGGAACATATCAATCAATTTCAAGTATTAGGTAGCTTTTACTTTGAACATCATGTTCTGGGAGATGCAGCTTTTTGGATTGTGGATGATAAGCCGTTAGATCAGGTTCCCATTATCTCGTTTTGTCAAGGAGAATGCTGGATTCAAGCTGAAAATATTTATGACTGGACCAAACAATTGATTCACCATATCCAAGAGAAATTGGAGCAAAGGGAGTGGGAGATTTCACGACGTGAAAAGGAATTAAAAATTGATGAGGAATTTTTTCAGATGGAAAAAGAAACTTTTCAAAGAGATCATCAAGCTTTTATTAGATACAGAGGATTCATCCGTAAAAATAGACAGCTTAGGTGGAAACTAAAAAGTATCAATCGAAGCCCTATAAACTTTCAAAAATACAAACAAATATTCGAAACTGACAAGAAGGCACTACAGCAAAAGAAAAAAAAGATGCAAGTTGAACAGCAAGCAGTCTATGAGTTTTTGCAAAAATGGTCTCATACTTTTAGGCACGATACAAATAGTGAAAACAAAGAGCATCTTAGCCAGAGACTAGGAGAATTATTAAACAAAGAGAAATATACAATTGTAATATAGATTAGATATTTCGCATCTTTTGGGAATATCAAGTGAATATGGATGAAAAATATAAATATTCGAACAAATAATTCCTCACCAGAAGATTTATATGTATGATGATGGTATGTTTGTTTTCTTGAAGGTAGATACTATTTTCTAAAAGGGTTAAAGGAAGAGAATGAATGATGATTACAAATATTGCAACAGTGGCTATTTATACAGATAATCAAGAAAAAGCGCTTCAGTTTTGGACAGAAAAAATGGGTTTTGAGCAACGTGAGAATAAACCAATGGGCCCTAACGGAAATTGGATTGAAGTAGCGCCTAAAAATGCACAAACTCGCATTGTGATTTACCCAAAATCGATGATGCCAAAATGGGCAGAGATGAAAGCTTCGCTAGTTTTTGAGTGTGAAAATATTCAGCAAACTTATACTGAATTACATAACAAAGGAGTTGAATTTGTCGAAGAGCCCAAAAAAATGCAATGGGGAACTTTTGCTATTTTTAAAGACTTAGATGGAAATGAATATGTATTAAAACAATAAAAATGAATCTACCTCTTCTAAATAAAACTTAAGTGAGATGCGTAGTCAAGTTTAGTCATAAGTGATGCTTCGCTATTATTTGCCAGACTCAATACGTAGATGTTAGAATAAACACACTGTGTAAAATAATGTTGGAGGAACACCATGGCAAATGATAAACGGCAACGGATCGATAAAATATTGGCTAATATGGGATGGGGAACACGTAAAGAGATTAAAAAACGGATGAAAACAGGCTCGGTCGTCATCAATGGTAAAGTAATTCAAGATCCTGGTTTTCATGTGTTGCCCAATCATGATCGTATTGAGATAGATGGTGAGCTCGTTACCTATCAAGAGTATATCTATTTAATGATGAATAAACCTGCGGGAGTATTATCAGCTACAGAAGATCGCTTTGCCGAAGTGGTAACAGACTTATTAGATCCGATACATCAACATTTCGAACCCTTTCCTGTTGGGAGATTGGATAAAGATACTGAAGGATTATTAATTTTAACGAATGATGGGAAATTGGCTCATCAGCTGTTATCCCCGAAAAAGCATGTCCCAAAATTATATTATGCAATGGTCGAAGGAGAAGTAACGGAAGCGGATATACTAGCATTTCGGCAGGGTGTGATCTTAGATGATGGATATTTAACCATGCCCAGTGAATTAGAAATTCTTCAAGCTGGTAAAACTTCTGAAGTTGAATTAACCATTTATGAAGGAAAATTTCATCAAGTAAAACGGATGTTTATAGCAGTAGGAAAAAAAGTGAAATATTTAAAACGGCTTGCGATGGGATCATTGTACTTAGATCCAGACTTAGAACCTGGAGAATATCTGGAATTAACCGAAGAAGATATTGCGAAGCTAAAAGAAGATGTTAAGAAGAAGAAAACATATTAGCAAATGATAAAAACAGTTAGCCTAAATTGGACAAGGTTAACTGTTTTTTGATTCTATTTTTTGGCTTTAGACGATTGTGTTGAAGCTCTTCGTCTAATGATTCATACCTTTGATTGAATTATGCAACGTGACATATTATATATAATAATTCCCTAAATGTAAATTATTTAAAATGTATATTATGACAATCAATTGTATAGATCAAACAATCAAAGCGAAATATAACATAGAAGACGGAAAGGAGAAGTGGGAATGTCTACCAAAATTTTAGTCATCTATTATAGTGCTTATGGTCATATCTATCAGATGGCCCAATCTGTTGCTCAAGGTGCTAAAAATGAAAGCGATATCGAAGTGAAAATCGTGAAGGTTCCTGAGTTTGATGTGGCGCGCAAGTTTTTATCAACACAAGAACCGTATGTAAAAGCTCAGGAAGCACAAAAAGAGATTCCAGATGCAACACAAGAAGATCTACTATGGGCTGATGGAATAATTTGGGGTGTTCCAACACGTTTTGGAATGATGCCAGCACAGATGAAACAATTTCTAGATGCAGCTGGCGGTCTTTGGGCAACAGGCAAACTCGAAGGTAAAGCTACTGGAGTGTTTGTAAGTACAGGTTCAGTACACGGCGGGCAAGAAACAACAGCGATTACGACTATCATTCCACTTCTTCATTTTGGAATGATATATGTGGGTCTGCCGTATGGAGAAAATCCTGAACAAATGACAGCTGAAGGAATTGGTGGCTCCCCTTATAGTGCTGCTACTGTAGTAGGACCTAATGGAGAGTTAAACCCAGATCAAAGAGAGTTAACGATGGCTTCGCGTTTGGGAGCTCGAGTAGCTAAAGTAGCAAAAGCATTAAAAAGTACGAACTTATAATGGATCATGTGATAAAGTAATTTTAAAAAAATGGGGTTCTCTTTATGTTCATGTTTAGATGCAAAAACGTAAAGAGAGCCCATTTTTTATAAGAAATAAACCATATGTTTTAAATTGATATACTTTGATCCTACTTTCAAGGCCATTTGTTCTACCCCAAAAGTCTGAAATCCAAGTGACTGGTATAGAAAGTCAGCAGCTGACCCAGCTTGGACAGATAGCTGGATCTGCTCTATTTCTTTTTGCTTCCGAACTTTTTTTATAATCAATTGAATTAAAGCACGGCCGATCCCAGTACCTCGACGTTCTGGAATCACATAAACTCCCCAGATATTCGATTTATGGCGTGTTTTTTCTGTGGAATTTCGGTACCAACCTGCTATTCCCAAAAGCTGACTACTCTCGCTAAATACACCTAGAATCCATCCATTTTCGGTGGGGATTATGCTTTGTTTTATTTGTTCAAGTGTTTTTTGATTGAAATCTTTATAAGAAGCTCCAAAAGAAGTAGGTTCTTCTGCCAGAGATTGCGAGCGAAGTTGACGAAAATGTGATACATCATCTGTGGTTAGTTGTCTGATGATCATTCTTTATGAACCTCCCTTGACGGAATTATAATAATTACCCCAATTTTATACAAGTAAAACGGATGAGCATTTCAGCTTTAAGCAACAAAACTAGACGAAATAGTTACAAATATCTAGCTATCTTTGTAAAAATCAGTTATAATAATCTTATATTTTGAAACTTAGTTTCATCTAATGAAACAAAGGAGAGGGTAGACATGGATAAGAAGAGCCAAGTTGTACAACAATTTAATCAGTCAGCCGAATCATATCTTACTAGTCAAGTTCACGCAAAGGGAATAGATCTGCACTGGTTAAAAGATTTGATCGTTGAATCTCCGCATGAGAGAGCATTAGATATTGCAACAGGTGCAGGGCATACTGCATTTGTATTAAGTGAATTTGTTAAAAATGTGATTGCACTAGATCTTACACCTAATATGCTTCAGGTTGCTTCAGTAGAAGCGGATAGGCGAAATATTACCAATATTTCATTTGTATTAGGAGATGCTGAAGCACTCCCGTTTATTAATAGTTACTTTGACTTAGTAACCTGTCGTATAGCCTCTCATCATTTTCCTCATATTAAAAAAGCGATCAAAGAGATGGTACGAGTTTTATGTAAGCAAGGTCTGTTAATCCTTATCGATAACTTTGTTCCGAGTGACCCTGAAAGTGCCCAGCTTATGAATAGTATTGAAAAATTACGTGATCCTTCTCATGTCGAATGTCTTTCTATAGAACAATGGCAGCAGTTATTGAACGAATCAGGTTTTTCTGAAATAAACTGTTATCGTACGTGGACGACACAGATGAATATCCCAGAGTGGTTAGATCGAGCGAAAACATCGACGGAAAATCGTCAAAAGATTTTCGAACTCATTGATAAAACAGAAACCCAGTGGATTGATCAACAGATGATACATTTACAAAAAGTAATGTGGGTTTGCCGGAAGTAGCAGGAATAGGAAAAATGACTTGAGGTTGCCTCTCAAGTCATTTTTATTTATATGGATTATTATAGGAAATAGATTAAGCACCATTTCTATTCAAAAATCAGAAAGTAATCCCTCTTTTAATGACTGGAGTTCCTCAAGAAATATCTCAAATCATTTAACTATTTTTAAATAGAGGGACTTTTCATATTTGAAGTTTGGCTCATATATAATTTCCTTCCTTTGAAGAAAAAAATAATACTGGATAAAGAAATCATCGCCAATGTAAGAAATAGTGTGGGTCCTCCAAACTTTGCTAGTATAATTCCACCCATCCAAGGACCAATAAAGTTTCCAAACTCCGTAAATCCTTGTGCCCCATAGTAAGTACCTCGCATCCCCTTAGGTGTTATTTCATCGATTTGGGCATATTCAGCAGGAATCACTAAAATTTCCCCTAAAGTAAAGATAATCATAGATAGGATAAAGCCAAACCAGTTTGAGGAAAAAGCGAATCCCACCAAACCTACTGTAAGTAGAATACTTCCTAGGGCAATCCGAAAAAACAAACTAAACCTTTCCGACCACCGTGTTAATGGAATTTGTAAAAGCAGGACTGTGGATGCATTGAGACTCATGAGTATACTAAATAATTGTATACCATCCGTTAAATAACTTTTCAAATATTGGGATAGGGAAATAGATATTTGCCCATAAACCGTCATAAGTAAGACTCCTCCCAAAATAAAGAGAAACAAAGCAGCGTCACTACGTATGGTCCTCAAAACTTGAGAGACAGAAATTTTTTCTTCATTTGATTCTGTAGCAAGCTGTAGATTATAAGCTCTAAATAAAATAAACAGTAGTAAGGCATAAACTATATAAACAGCTGTAGTGAGAAAGAAAGCGATAGAGCCTCCACTAATCCCTAGTAAAGCACCAAAGATAGGTCCCAATGAGTACCCTAGATTATTCGCTAAATAACGATTGGAAAAGGCTCTAACTCTTTTTGTTTCAGGAGTTAAATCACCTGTAAGAGCTTTCGAGATGGTATTAAAAAAAGAAGCAGCTAATCCTCTTAAGATACTAATAAAGAGTAGAATAAATGGATTTTTAGTATAAATAAACCCTAAAAAAGAAATAGATAAAATGAGTAGAGAGAGTACAATTAAACGGGTTCTTCCTAAAAAGTCGGAAAGAATGCCACCAATAAAACTTCCCAATGTACCAGCCAATGGTCCTGCACCAATAATAAATCCGATGGTTGCATAATCAAGCGGTGTTGTTTCCCCAAGAAAGATAGCCAAAAAAGGCATACTCATGGAACTTGTGAATGAAATAAAAACCGTTCCTAGCATAAGCACATGAACAATTGGATGATAAGCTTGAATATACCGATATATTTTTTGCATATATGATCTTCCTTTTAAAATAAAAGATTGTTTAATTCTGTATGAAACCGATGAATCGCACTTTGCCTTAGACTGTAATAACTAGGAGTTGTATGATCAAAAAAATGACTTCGGATTAACCCAGAGCGGCGAAGAATGGTGATATGATGGTGAATGGTACTTTTAGCCATATTCAGATGTTGATGAATTTCGATTAACGTTCTTGGTTTTTCAGCTAAAAACTTTAGCATATGAAGTCGTGTCCCATCTGCTAAACATTGTAATTGGTCAAGTAGGTTTTCCACTTCTTGATCTTTCCTAGTAGAAGCTTCTTCGCAAGGATACAAACAGGTTGCCATTCCACGAAAATAGTCGAAAACGGTTGCGGGAGAACAGTGATATTGTGGAATTAATATCACTTCTTGTAGTTGATCAGTAGGTTCAATACGTATCCCATTTGTAGCATCCTCGATGAGATCAATCGGATTGATCGCTTGGAGTTGTTGTTGTCTCTTCTTAAAATCGGTTTGAAGGTGACCAAAAATATCTGCATCGACATACCTAAAGTAGTGCTCATTCCATTCTGTCAGTAAATATAAAGTTCGATCGCGAATATCTCCTAAATTTAGTGGGATAGAGGTAACCCAAGGAGCAAGTCGCTCATAGATCTCTCCAGCTGGGAGATGCTCTAACCAACTTAAAAATTGAAAAGCGTCTTCTTTTTGAGGGCATTGTGAAATCAATAAGACCATTCGATGTAAAACTTCCCAACGCTCATCTTCTAGCATAAGAGCAAATTTCTCAGGAAGCATATCTCTTGTTTTGGTGACCCAATCTTTACCTAGGGAAATAAACTTTATTTTCTTATGATAGATATAAGTATAAAAGCTAATCACTAATTCATAAGCAGGGGAATAGTCAATCTTGATAGAATAATATTTACCCATTCGATCACCCTCGAATATTTATTATTAGTTGATACAATTCTAATACTTTTTTAGATTCATTTCAATCATTTTATTAGGCGATTGAAAAGATATTTAAAAACTACTTGATATAAAGTAAAATAATATATTGCCAATAAAAAATGAAATATTTTGATTCAAGAAAGGGACAAGACTAATGAAGTGCATGAAGGAAACAGAGCGGGGCATTCAGGTGATATATGGAGAATATAATGTAGGGTGTATGGTAACTGCTCCTCTGATGATGATTGTTGGATCTCTTGTTTTATTTTGGATTTTAGAATTTAAAGCGTTATTGGTCGGGACGATTGGACTAGTCTTCTTTGGAGGTGTGCTATTAAAAATCATATCTGTTTTACGACGTAAAAATCGCATTTTGTTTGAGATTGTTCAAGACGGAATTGTATATAAAAACCGAAAAGTGGATTTTTTGCAGTTAGCTGAGATTTCTATTGGATATCATAATCATCGACTGATTGGGCTGGTGTTTCCAGACATAATCATACGAACAGCTACAAATCAGAGTCATTATATCTCAACGTATAATCTAGTTGATTTGAATGAATTAGAAAAAATAGTTAGTACCTATATCATTCCTTACTCAACTATAGAATGCCAAGAAGCTTGGCAAAAGAATCGCCAACCTTTTATTTAAAGGTTGGCGATTGTATAAAGAAGTTTGGGTCGAACCGATGTGATGGAGCGTCCATCAGCTAATATGACTTTTATCAATCTTTTCACCCTATTTTATACTTTTAAAAACGTTTTGTAGTAAATTGCTAAAACTGGTTATATTGACTTCTTTCGATCTATTTTTTAGATAAATCATATAGACATGAATACATAACTTAAAGGTTTTTAACACGGTAAGGTGTCCTGATTCGATTTCGCTTTGGACGGTGTTTGTACTAAGTAATGCCAAACCAGCATGGTTTAAAATAGCGCGTTTGATGGTTTCCTCGCTACTTGATTCAATGATTGATCGAGGTTGATAGTTGATTTGATCCAAGCATTCCCAAATGACTTCTTTTAAATTATGATCCCCGCGAAATGTGATAAATGGAAGTACCTCATGAACCCCTATTTTTCCATGAGTTTCAACATTCTCTTGTGTTGTGATTAGCACCATATCTTCTTGAGCAAGTAATACCGTTTCTAAATGATCTGAATCACATGGACCTGCAATAATAGCTAGGTCGGTTCTATAGTCATGAACCAACTGGATGGCTTCTTTACTACTACAGGAAATCAGCTCCAGTTGTACTTCTGGATACTGTTGATAAATTGGACGGATAAATTGGGCTAGTTGATGGGTACAGAAATATTCTGGGGCTGCAATCCGAAGTTTGCCACTAGGCTTATGTAGCTGTTGCAAAGCTATTTCCATTTCAGAAACAATGTTGAATAGTTGATCTGTATATTGTTTTAACACATTTCCTGCTGGTGTTAAAAAAGTTTTTTTGCCTACTCGGTCGAACAAGGGATGACCAATTTCTTTTTCTAATGCTTGAATTTGAAAAGTGATTGTAGGTTGTGTGTATTTCAAAATCTTGGCCGCTTTTGAGAGATTTAATTGCTCGGCGACCACTTGGAAGGTTTTTAAGTTTCTTAATTCCATGAGCGTTTTCTATCCCACGATTCATATCTAAAATTTTTTGATGGTACCAGCTGAGAGTGCGATCACTCTAAATGCTACTTATCCTTTTTATATTCCGATCATCTTGTTTTTCTTATTTAAAGAAGAGATAAAAAAGTCCATCTATTTAGGTGTGTTTATCGGATTTATAGGTGTTTATTTTATGGTTCAACCTTCTGCTACTCATTTTAGCTGGGCTACTCTCTTTGCTCTGGTTTCAGGTATATTCACGGCGTTAGCCAATGTGACCATGAGTATTTTACGAAAGACAGACCACAGTTTTAGTATTGTTTTTTATTTCTTCTTGTTTTCAACCATAGCTTCATTTATTTATATGCTTCTAGACTCTTCAGCTTGGAAAATCGATTCTATCTTGTTTCTATTAGCTATTGCCTTACTCAGTGTTCTTTCACAGCAATTGCTTGCATATGTACTTAAATTTTTACATCCAAACGTAGTATCGTCCATCATGTATTTATCAATTGTGTTTGGTGTTTTATTTAGTTGGCTATTGTGGAAGCAAACACCAGCTATAACGACTAGTGTAGGTATCTTGTTGGTCATGGTTGGCAGTATTGTGGTGATGATTTCAAGTGATAAGCAAGATAAATAGTGTCTTTGACTAAAAAATGGGATGTGTGTGAACTATATAACAATACTATCAAGTTCAGGGGAATTACTACATTAATGTATGTTCTGTCAGGGTTATAACTATAGATGGAAAGTGGATCATTCCTCCTAAAATAAAAACGAATTAATGTATAGAAGACCCTTATTGCGCAAAGTACACGAATATCAAGTCTATTGAATTTAAAGATGATGATTTTTTTATAAAAATGTGAAAGTACAAGGTGATCACTTGATTTTAGAAGATATACATCATCCTCATAAAAAATGTGTTCTAATTAAATCGGAGTAATAAGTTTATTTCTTCTCTCTGGATGTATCTATTTTTAGGATAAGCATTAGGACGTCTACATAATACTATTAAAATAACATATAATAAATCTGAGCTATGGAATAAGAAAAGCTCTATACGAAACGTTCGAACCCATAGAGGTAAATCGATAGAGAAGGGTAGAAGAATGGCTATGGAAAATAAAAAGGAACAAATTTTACAAGCCTATCAATTTCGTCATGCATGTAAAGAGTTTGATCCAACTAAAAAGATTTCCGATGAGGATTTTCATTTTATTTTAGAAACTGGCCGATTGTCTCCTAGTTCATTTGGCTTAGAGCCTTGGAAATTTGTCGTTATTCAGAATCCAGAGGTAAGAGAAAAAATAAGTTCGGCTGCATGGGGACAGAAACAGGTGACTACTTCCAGTCATTTTGTTGTCATTTTAGCAAGAACCAAAGCAGATTTGACTTATGACTCAGAATATCTATCAACCTTATTTAATGATGTAAAGAAATTACCAGAAGCAGCAAAAGAAGGACTGACAAAAGCGATTAAACGATTCCAAGAGGTTGACTTTAATTTAGAAAGTGATCGAGCGATATTTGATTGGGCTTGTAGACAAACATATATCGCATTAGGTAATATGATGACTGCTGCAGCCCAAATTGGTATCGATTCGTGTCCAATGGAAGGGTTTAACAAAGAACAGGTAGAGCAAATCCTAAAAGAAGAAGGAATTATGCAAGGAGATTTCGGTGTTTCTTGTTTGGTGGCTTTTGGCTATCGTGTCAATGATCCTGCTTCTCCAAAGACAAGACAAACAATGGATATGGTAGTGGATTGGGTTAAGTAAAGAGAGTAAATGAATGGAACCACAGGCTTAGAAAATAGCCATTGTGGTTCTTTTTTATCCATGTTTAATAGGATGTTGACCCGTAAGTAGACGAAATACCACACTTTCTAATTGTTCCGAGAAAACCACGCTAATCTTACGGTAGAAGGGTTGATGATCGATTTTTTTTACTAGGATCTTGGTATCTTGGATATTTTTTGCTGACATTTCAGGGATGAGTGAAATGCCATATCCTTCAGCGACAAAGGGGAGTAATGACTCATTAAAATTAAGTTCAAGGATAATATTTGGCTTGATTCCTAGATGGTAGCAGTGTTTTTGAAACGATGTACGAATATCACAAGGTTCTTTATGTAAAATCATTTTTTCTTGAATGACCTCTGCAAAGCTAAGATTTTGCTTTTGACCAAGTGGATGTGAAGTAGGAAGTATCGCAAAATATTGTTCTTGAAACAAAGGGAGTGACTTGAAAATAGGATGACCATCATAGTCTTGAACGAAAGCTATTTCAAGGGCTCGATCTTCTAGTAGTGTAATTAGTTCTTGGGTCGTATCTCGTATTAGTATGTTAATTTCTTCCGTATTTTTGGGCTTATTGATAAAACGATCCATTAATGAAGGTAGGTAATCATTGGCTAAGCTGGGTAAAGTGCCAATGCGAAGAGATGAATAAAAGGAGAAGCGACCCATTTCTTTCATGATTTGTTTGATTTCCTCCAAAATGATGCATGCACGTTGATAAAAATAGATTCCAGCTTCAGTAGGTTCTACTCCTGTTGATTTTCGTATCAATAAGCAAGTACCTAAATCTTGTTCTAGGCGAGTTAGTTGTTTGGTTAGGGCTGGTTGGGACACGAATAGTTCTTTGGAAGCTTTATTGATGCTTCCTTTTTCAATTGTCGTTTTAAAATAGATCACTTGTTGAAGACTAAACATCGTATCCTCACTACTTTCTCTTTTTCGATATAACTTTTGGTTATATACTTCTACCTTTTCTATATTATCGGATCTACTCCTATTTTGGTATGTTGAATTTATAAGGAAGGAGTAGAAAACGATGATTATTGGATATCTAATTATGTGTCTGATATTTGGTACAACTTTTTTAGTAATCAAACTGGGTATGACCGACACCATGCCTCCTTTTTTCTTTGCAGCCATCCGCTTTTTTCTCGCTGGTGCTTTAATTATTCTCTATTTCGGATTTCGTAAAAAGTTGCCCCAGCTTACTTGGAAAAAGACTATTGATATTGCCGTTGTAGGAATTCTCATGACCACGATTCCATATGCAGCTCTTTATTGGTCAGAACAATATATTTCATCAGGTGTTGCTGCAATATTAGTATCAACAGGACCTATTTTTACAACGATCTTGAGTATCGCTTCAGGAACTTTACAGTTCCGAGTTTATTTATTAATAGGATTATTCTTTAGTATAGCTGGAACTGTTCTAATCACAGGATTTCATGATGATGTAGTGGGAGCATTTGCATTAGTAAGCAAATGTATTCTTGTCATTGCGGAACTTTTCTTTGCTTGGGGTGCAGTTCGTTCCAAGAAAATGATGGAGGATATGTCACCACTTGTCTTCAATGGATTACAATTACTGTTTGCTAGTTTTGGACTATTTCTTCTTTCATTTCTGTTTGAAAATATGAGCACAATCTCTTTTAGTCCCCATTCTATTGCAGCTCTTTTTTACTTAACGATTGTAGCTTCTATCATCGCTTTAGGAATCTTTTATTGGCTTGTTCAAAAAACGAACGCAGTATTTCCTGCTACTTGGACATATGTAGCACCTGTGATAGCAATGATTGTCGGGGCTATTTTTCTTCATGAAAAAATCACCTGGCAAAATATTTTTGGTGGTATAAGTGTCCTTATAGGAATTGTGATTATCAATTGGCCAACTTGGAAAACGATGCGATTTCATGAACTAAAAGGAAAATAAGGGGGATAAAAACCAAAACGTGAAAGAGGTGGCCCTCTTAATTATCCGCTCATCGCTTCCCACATACTCCCGTGCTAAAGGTTTGGAGAGAAAGTCGATCCTACACAAAAACGATTTGTGACTTCCTCTAGGTATAGTCTGGATTTACAATCGAATGATGCAGTATGCTGTAACAAAAGCTTTTATTATTTAATATAAACAAGTTTGTTATACAAACTAAACATAAACGAGTTAGATATTCTTCTATAAGCATAAGCTCATTCCTTTATAGTATCTAAAGTAGAGGAGTTGAATTTGGAAAAAAAGGGAAAATTTATATGGTTTACTTTAAGAGTAAAACTAGTAACTGGTCTTAAAAAAGGGGAGATTGGAATGGATTTGCAAGGTAAAAGAGTTGTAGTACTAGGTGGAAGCTCCGGAATGGGCCTTGCTACTGCACAAGCTGTTGTTCATCAAGGTGGGCATGTAGTCATCGCAAGTCGCTCAGAGGAAAAGTTAAAAAAAGCGCAAGAGCAAATCAGAAAGAATGTAGAGATAATTACGCTTGATGTCACTAATGAGCATGATATGGAGAATTTTTTTCAAAAGATAGGGAAGTTTGACCATTTAGTTTCTACAGCTGCAGGAGGCCCTACCGGAAATTTTTTGGATTTACCTATCCAAGATGCGAAGAAGACGTTTGCAGCGAAATATTGGGGACAGTATTTTGCTGCAAAGTATGGAGCACCTTTTATAAAAGATGGAGGATCTATTACATTTTGTACAGGTGTTTTGGCTAGAAAGCCAGCAAAAGGATTTTCTATACTTTCGACGATTAATGGCGGAATTGAAGCGTTAGCTCGTGCTTTAGCCGTAGAGTTGAGTCCGATTCGAGTCAATGTAGTTTCACCTGGTATTGTTGATACGCCACTTTATGATAAAATGTCTTCCGAAGAGCGAGAAGATTATTTTGTATCCATCGCTAATCAAGTACCCGTGAAAAGAGTGGGAAAACCGGAAGATGTTGCAGAAGCCTTTCTTTATTTGATGACCAATTCATTTACTACAGGAACAACTTTACATGTAGATGGAGGGTATTCGCTCGTTTAATTGTAAAAGTATAATTAAGTGACTCAACAGAAAATGATTAAAGAAATTAGTCCTCATGGTGCCCGTACCACTCTTGAGTAAATTCGAAGTGGTACGGGTTTTTGTATTTTTGATATGAATTAGAGTTAATTATGATAGTTGGGTTAAGCGAAGAGCTTCTAGGAGATTGGCAGGTTGATTGGTTTGATCGTGAAAAAGTTCATTATTTTGAATATGATCAATGAATAATACCCCATTTAAATGATCAATCTCATGTTGCAGGCATCGAGCGAGAAACCCTTCACCCTCAATAATTGTTTCTTCACCATTTCTATTCAGATATTTTACTTTTACATAATTAGCACGTTTTACTGTTCCCCAAAAGTTTGGAAAAGATAAACACGCTTCAGGTCCTATCTGTTCGCCGCTTTTCTCTATAATTTCAGGGTTAATCAGCTCAATAAGCCCGTCACCACAATCCATTACAACCACTCTCCGTAGGATTCCAACTTGCACAGCAGAAAGCCCTGCTCTTCCTGGAGCTGCATAAAGTGTTTCTTTCATATCATCCAATAGTTTTAATACTTTAGGAGTAATCTTTAAAACTGGTTTAGAAACCTTTCTTAACATAGGGTCACCGAATGGGATAATTCTTTTTTCTGCCATAGTTCCCTCCATTTGATCTACTAGTTGTTTATATACACATTGAAGCTATAAGTTTTATATTTTATTTATGTATTCTAGTAAAATTACATGTAGGTTTAATCATATCATCCTTAATTTGGCTAGTCAAACAGAGTAAAAAAAGCTAATTCTATCTCTATTTTGATAGATTAAAAGGCAACACATCGGGTAGAAAGTAATATAAGCTCTGACAAGGTAATTGATGAAAGAAATCATAAAAAAGAGTAAATTTCTGCTGATTTTTGTCTGCCGTCAATGATTAGGGGAAATGTATTTCCCTTTGGGAGAGTGATTTGTCAATGGGAAAAACATATAAAGTTCAAGTATTAAAAGTGGTGGACGGTGATACGATTCATATTAGACATAATCATCAAAGAGAAATAGTTCGTCTAGTATATATTGATACTCCTGAATTATTTAGCATAAATATGCTAGAGCAAACCATAGCATACAAAGCAAAGCAATTTGTCAAAGAACTAATTGAAAAAGCAAAGGAAATATCGATTCAGATCGCACCCTCGAGCAGGGATAAAGGGGGTAGGCTTCTAGCAATGGTTTTTATAAATGGACAAGCTTTACAAGAATTACTTGTAAGAAAAGGACTAGCTTGGGTTCGTTATTACTGGAAACAACCAAATATTCATACAGTTAGAAGGCAGGTTGAAACTTTAAAGAGATTAGAAAATGAAGCCAAAAGAAAGCAGTTGGGTTTATGGCAATACGAACAAGAAAATTTTCGTTTAAAGTATAGAGCAATCAGTTTATAAACATTAGGTTGGATGCAGTAACCATAAACTGTGGTTCAAAGAGAGCTTGGATCACAGTTTATTCGTGTACAATCACAGTTATGAAGGACCATCCAGTAGGTTTCTTTAACCGAGAATCCCCCACCTCTTAGTGTTAGCGTAGGTGGAGGGAGTGTTCAGTGGAGAATATGGGTTTGCGATCCCAAACCATAACAGGGGCATTATTAACTGCTCGTTCGTTAAAGCTAAGTTTTTTATAATAACCTACTTTGTCTGTAACATTAAAAAATAAAACTTATGGAATCTGATGCTGGTAACATTCTTTTAACAACTGATCTAAAACTTCTGTTCTAATCCCTTGTCTTGGGCATTCCAGTTTAACTATTAAATCATAGATGAATGCCTGATAAATTTTGCCTGAGATCACTCTACTAAAACCGATTCGTTCTTCATTTTTGTAGACAGAAATTGTGATCCAGTTATTAGAAATTGCTTTAAACAACTGTTGTTCACTAAAAGAGTGTTTCTAGCTTTTGGTTTGATAATGGGAATAAAATTCGCTACAATTGGGTAGTTCTCTAGTTCATTTAATAGGCATTTCCTATCTCCTTTTTTAGATTAGGAAAGATATTTGATACGGCTATTTATATATAGTAAGGAATATACATGAAAATAATGAAAAACACAATCTATTCCATGGTTACAGAAAATTAAGGAGCTACTAAAATAGTTATCTAAATAGATAGAGCCTATTGGATAACTCAATTAAAAACATAGGTAATCTGTATATTAAACAAACGGAGGGATCTATTTGTCAGATTCTTATGCACTGATTACAGGAGCATCTTATGGAATTGGTAGAGAGATAGCAGAGTGTTTTGCTCGAGATCAAGTTCATTTAGTTTTAGTGGCAAGAAGCAAGGAAAAACTAGAGCAGCTTAAAGAAGAATGGGAAGCAAAATACCAGATTCGGATTATTTTGTTCATACAAGATTTGACACAACCAGCTGCTGTCCAGAAGGTATATGAAGAGATTGTTCGTATGGATATAAAGATCGACTATTTAGTAAATAATGCTGGCTATGGGCTATTCGGATTTTTTATAGAAACAGATATACAGGAAGAATTAGATATGATCGAGCTAAATATTAAATCGTTAACCCATCTAACGAAACTATTTTTGCCAAGAATGATTGAACGTGGTTATGGAAAAATTCTAAATGTAGCTTCAACTGCTGCATTTCAACCGGGACCCTTGATGTCCGTTTATTATGCAACCAAAGCGTATGTATTATCCTTCACAGAAGCTTTAGCCAACGAGCTGAAAGATACAGGAGTAACTGCTACCGTACTATGCCCAGGTCCAACCGAAACTCATTTTGCTAAGCGGGCGAAATTAGGTCAGTCTCCGCTTTTTAAGAAAGGAATTGCAATGGATGCAAAAACAGTTGCCGTTGAAGGTTATAAGAAATTTTTAAAAGGAAAGACCATCGTTACTCCAGGTTGGAAGAATCGTTTCCTGATAAAAGGAATCCGTTTTTTACCAAGAAAAGTAATTACTGCTATCATAAGAAGAGTACAAGAGGTACGAAAGAAATAAAATGGAAAGCATGGGAGAAACATTTGTGTACTCTCCCATTCTAATTTTAACGTTACAAAATATTATAAATCCACCTTTGTGAATCGAGGGGCTCTTGAGCATGGTAAAGTGGATAAGTGAGAATGTTATCGAAAAAGTAATAAAAATAGTTCATATCCGACAATTAATATAGCAATAACACCTAACATATGATCAAAAGTTGTACCAGTACGAATGCTAATTCCTAACTGTTTTAATGAGAAATTATAATGATAAGGCCAAAGCAATGGGACTCCACTGATAGTACAAGCATCTAAAAGTAAATGTGAGGCGTATCCAAAAAGAATGGGCCAGAAGTATGTTGGAAGTGCAAGATGAACAACAAAGGCAACATAGAGTAGACCTAATAAAGAGTGTGTCAATGTACGATGTTTTGCTATCGCAGCACCAATAAAAAATATCCCCAAAAAGCATAACCAACTGGGTAGTTGAGGATATACAAAATAGCCAAGCATAAATAATGCTCCAATCGAACCTAAAGCAAAGCGACGTTGATGGCTTTTTAACTTTTGGAACAATAAATTATTTATCGTACTTTTTTCTATATCAATATCAGGTAATACAGCTGCCAAGCCAGCTGATCCAATTGTTATAAGTGAATGAATCAAACTTGCTGGTTGGTTTTCCAGTGTAAATCCAACTCCAACTGCTAATCCGACTGCAAAATGAGTAAATCCTCTCATCTATTCACCTTCTTTCTTTAGTCGCTATTCATTATATTTCCTAAATTTAATTCATTATAACTAAAAATAGGATTTTCATAAAAGAAATTTATAAAAGTTTAACTATTACGTAAAGCTAGAGCGAATTGTTTATGTAGGATCAACTTTTCCTTCTGATTTTCGATTTCTTTTTGCTAAAGTTGGAAAGACTGAAAATAAAGGTATTTGGAGGGATAAAGTGTGTATAATCAACCAACTGAAGAGCGAAAAAATGATTCTTCTATAAAACACAATAATGATATAGAGTTAACAGACTGTAATATAGAAGATGGCGATTATATAGCGATTGATATTCCTGCTCATGAAGTAAGCTCGTTAGAAGATGAAACTTCCACAGAAAACAAGAAGCCAACCCATCGGTAGGCTCCATGTTAAACTATATTTATTTTTATTTCTTCTAAAGTATTTAGTTTTAACCTTTTGCAGTATGGTCGTTGTCCCGTAAAAGTTTTGCATCAAGTACAAATGGTCCAAATGGAAGAACGGATGCGGCTAAAGCGCCTATTATTTTTCCAAATGACCAGCGATGAACAACAGTAACATGGGCAACAGCGACGAGATAAAGTACGAAAAGCACACCGTGAATCCAACCGGTTATGGTTACAAATTCTGGGATATCTGCTAAATACTTAAGAGGCATAGCGATCCCTAGAAGTAGGAGAAATGAGAGGCCTTCGATAAAACCGATGATACGAAGACGTCCAATAGGAGTTTGTAACATTTGTTGACCTCCAACGTATTTTGTCAAAAGTCCATTCATCGGACTTTTTTTAAACGCTATTTTCTCCATTTTCATACTTCCTGTAAAATTACACTCTTTTTTGTGTAAAAGAAAGTAGCTAATTCGATGAATGGTCTTTTCAAACTTATTATAAACAAAAAGTTCTTTATGATTATTAATGTAACAATTTGTTCAAACTATATTCATGTTTTTTCACTCATAGGTTAAATTAGAAATTTTAAAATAGGAAACAGAATTACGCTACTTATACGAATCATTTTATAAAAAGGGGTTGAGACTGCAGTGAATGGAAAACGATATAAAAAAATTAGTAAATTTTTAAGTCTTATATTACGTCATCATCCCGAACAAATTCAAATTCAGCTTGATCCATCAGGATGGGTAGAGATTGACACATTGTTAGCAGCTTCAAAGGCGCATGGTACTAAAATTCAAGTAGAAGAATTATTAGATATAGTAAGACAAAATGATAAGCAACGATTTTCTATTAGCCCTGATGGAAAAAAAATTCGTGCTAATTATGGTCATAGTGTGCAAGTTCAATTAGGTTACCACAAAAAAGTTCCACCATTATTTCTTTTACATGGGACAGCGACCCGTTTTCTTCCTTCGATTTTAATTGAAGGTTTAACAAAGCAGAATAGGCAGTTTGTTCATTTAACTACTTCTCAGGAAATGGCTTTACAGGTTGGAAGTAGATATGGAAAAGCCATTATACTTAAAATAGAAGCAGAGCAAATGGCAAAAGATGGATATCCATTCTTCCTGTCCGATAATGGAGAAGTGTGGTTAACAGATCATGTTCCAGTAAGGTATATTCAGATACTGGAAAAGTAAAATAACTTTTGTTAAAAAGCAAGTATTTATCTTATATCAGATGAAATACTACAATTCTATTGTTCTGTAATTATAGAACAATAGAATATATCGATAAGGGGAATACATATGACTATTTTGGATCGCTACTTTGAACTTTCTGATTTGGTCGGCTCCAATTCAGAAAATTTTCGATATTTTTTTAAAAAAGAATTAAGCACTTCATCATTTATGGAATACAAAATTAATTGACAATGAATTACATACTGAATGGGTTGTCAATTGGTCGTAGAGCAGATGGAAATCTCTTCTCATTAAATGGGGGTGATACAGCCATATTAAATAGAGAAGGGAAAATTCAAACATTAAAGGTCTCCTTATCCAAAAAGTAGATCAATCTTGATGATACAAGAAATAGTCCATTAACATAAATGGACTATTTCTTGTATCATCTACTTGATAAGTGATTAGCTAATGCTACAATCATACTTCCCATTTTTTCTTCTTCTGGAGTAACTATTTGTTCAACTCCTTCTTTACGAAGACAATCTGCGGTATATTTACCAACTGCTGCAATTACTACATGTGACGAAATAGCTTTTTGTAATTCGGATGATAGTCCCTTTTCTCTAGCGTACTTGAAGAGAAATTGCACTGGAGTACCGCTAGTAAAGGTAACCGCATCAATCTCTTGATTTAAAATCTCCTGTAATAGAGTTTCTAATATTTCTTCATTCGGTGGTATTTGTTGGTAGGGAAGAATCTCAAACAGATTAGCCTCTTTCTGCTGTAGAAACTCTACTAATGATAAAGATGATTCTCCATATAATTGTAGAGCAATTTTTTGACCTTGTAGAGGATAAGATTCAAGTGGGCGAATTAAGCCATTAGTAGTTCCATCTTCGTCACGAACGGTAAGTTCTACACCTAATTTTTTTAATGCATGGGCTACTTTATAACCTCGGCCAGCTACTTTGGCCTCTTTTAACTTTTGGATCCACTCGTTCTTAAGTCCCATTTGTTGGGCTGTTTGATAGAGTTGATTGATCCCAACTCCAGTAGTAAAGATAAACCAGTCGATATTTTCATGAATGGTTCGAAATAATTGTGTTTTAATGTCTATATCGTCATAAAAAATAGTGGTACTTAAAGAACGAATAAGAGGAATTCCTCCCTGTTTTTCGACTAATTTACTCATCTCTTCTAATTTTCGTGTACCTGTTAAAACGATGCGTTTATCAGCTAGCTTCTTTCTACTCATCGGTTACCTCCCCGTTCCCAATTTTATTATTAAATCATATTAATATTATAGGCTTACTGCGGAATGGATGCTAGAAAAACCCCCCTATACTTAGGGTGGTACATAAGCACAGGAGGGATGGGTTTAAACCTGAGAGGGATGAATGAGATGATTGGTGATCAAATGAGCTACACCATCGTGCATATTGGAAGGAACGATAAGATTTGCTTTTTCTAATGTGCTTGGATGGGAATTGCTTACCGCGGCAAATAATCCAACATGTTCAGCCATCGAAAGATCATTACAGTGATCGCCAATAGCAGCCGCTTTTTCATTGGGGATTTGAAGCTCTCTTAGAACATGAGAGATCGCTTTTCCTTTTGAAGCACCTTGCGGAACGATTTCAAAAAAGTCATCTCCTGTTTGAACATAGTCAGTAGGCCATTTTTTTTGCTCGATATGGTTAATCACTGAAGACATATTTTCAGGTTTTGTAATAGTAACGATTTTGATAATTTGCTGCTGGGGGATCTCTCGGAATGATGAAATGACTTGGATACGAAAATCATTGGTATTAGTTATGTTTAACGTATAAGGACTCACCTTTGTAGCATAAATCTGATCGATTGTAAATACAAAAACATCGCTCTCTACAAAATCAACATCTAATTCACAAGCTATATCGATAGCGAGTTTAACATCTAGTGTTTTTATTGGAATAATCTCATCTAGTTTTGGATCGTAAAGAACAGCTCCATTACACAGAATGACGGGTAAGGATATATTCAGCTGTTCTATAATATGTTTCGCTTCATTATAGTTTCTACCAGAAGCAATCGTAAAAGATCCTCCTAGGCTTTGAAATTTTTCAATACTTTTTCGGTTAATATCTGAGACTTGATTATTAAACAATAAAGTTCCATCTAAATCAGAGGCTAAAAAAAGATAATTTAAGCTAGGCACGGATGATCCATTCCTTTCAATATGAGGACACAAAGAAAATAGTTTTGTCGAAGTTATTTCATACTAACATAATTTTATTAAATAAGTAAATTGATTCGGCTCTTTTCTTTGGAAAACGTAGAATGAAAATGGATTTAGGAATCCTTGGAATATTATATATGGGATGATCCATCACAGAATTGTATCCATGATGGAAATCTCTGTGGGAAAGACCCCAAAGCAAAAGCATGATTGCTACGGCTATTCCGAAGAGTAGGAAAGCGAACCGAGACAAACTTCTAGGTTGTTACCTAATTGTAAACTTTGTAGTGAATCTAAGTTTTTTCGTAGATTCGCTATTCTCTATCCATACAAATTAAGACTTAGGCTATATAATTAATTAGGAAGGAAAAGGAGGGAGAAGAAAAATGATTCAAGGAAAAACAGTGGAAGAATGGATAACTGACTTTCCTTTGTTATCATCATTGATCGAAACGGAAGAAGTATTTTGGATGAATTCGAAATTTGGACAGTTCCGTACAGACCAACTTCCGGTTGGAGAACAGGAGATTACAGATGCCTCAGAAAGATGGAAGCGATTTGCTCCCTATTTAATGAAAGCTTTTCCTGAAACAAAAGAGATGAATGGAATTATTGAATCGCCACTTGTTCCGATACCACGGATGAAAAAATATCTAGAACAAACATATAAGCAAAACATCCCTGGATCATTTCTTTTAAAATGTGATAGCCATCTACCGATCGCTGGATCAATTAAAGCACGAGGTGGCATTTATGAGGTGCTAAAATATGCTGAAGATTTAGCCATAACTCATGGGTTAATCACGACACAACACGACTATGAAGTATTGGATAGTCAAGAGTTCCGTAATTTTTTTAATCAATACTCGATCGCAGTGGGATCAACTGGTAATTTAGGCCTAAGTATAGGAATGGTCAGCGCAAAAATCGGCTTTCAAGTAACCATTCATATGTCTGCTGATGCAAAAGAATGGAAAAAAGAGCTACTACGTAGTAAGGGTGTTCATGTTATTGAATACACTTCTGATTATAGTAAAGCAGTTGAAGAAGGAAGAAAACAGGCACTAGCTGATCCAAACTGTTACTTTATCGATGATGAAAATTCACTGGATCTATTTTTGGGTTATGCAGTAGCAGCTGCTCGTTTAAAAAAGCAGCTTGAAGAACTAAGAGTAAAGGTGGACCAAAACCATCCTTTATTTGTATACCTTCCTTGTGGTGTAGGAGGTGCCCCTGGCGGTATTGCCTTTGGATTAAAGCAAATCTATCAAGATCATGTCCATTGTTTTTTTGCTGAACCTACTCATTCACCATGTATGTTATTAGGGCTTTTAACTGGTTTACATGATCAAATCGCTGTTCAAGATTTTGGAATTGATAATCGAACAGAAGCAGATGGACTAGCAGTTGGAAGACCTTCGCGCTTTGTTGGTAAAGTGATGGAAGGATTGTTAAGTGGAATATATACAATCGAAGACGATAGGTTATTTGTATTATTAAGCGCTTTAATCGAACATGAACAAATTTCTTTAGAACCATCAGCTTTAGCAGGAATGGTTGGGGCCATACAATTAGCTACAACAGAGACTGGACAAGAGTATCTAACCAAACATCAATTAAAAGATAAATGGGAGCGAGCGACTCATGTTGTTTGGGCAACAGGAGGAAAATTGGTTCCGCGGAACATTATGAACGAGTATTACGAAAAAGGATTGTGGTTAGCTAAGAATGATCTAAAATAGAAGATATGATGAATGGGAACCTCTAGCGTGAATGCTAGAGGTTTTTTATATATTGGTAAGAACTCAATATCATTTTGCTAATGATTTGTAGATATTACCTTATTTTTCTGGTGGCCAATCTTTTATTCCGTTATCTTCAATAATGGCTAATATCACATCTGAGATATCTGGCTCTGATAGTAATTGATCCCGAATTTGAAACTTGATATCATCGGCATCTGCCAGTATCAAACCTGGGCGTAATTCAATATAGCCTTCTACATGGTAAAAACGTCCTTCTTGTAATATTCTCATTCGATTAATATCCGTAACATTTGAATTGGAAAGAATGATCCGTGCTACTTTGTCTTCTACTTCTTTTGGAGCAGCAACACCAATTAGTCCAACCATATTATCGTATCCCACTTTAAAGGCTACACCGACCATTAATAGACCAATGAGAATACTGGCGATTCCATCTGCTTGCTTAAAAGGTGTATACTGTGATAAAACAACAGCAATCAAAGCAAACAGTGCACCTAAAGTAGCTACAATATCCTCATAAAAAACTAACCGAGTAGGGGGAGCTGCTCGTCCTACATGAAGAAAGCTAGCAGTGAAGATTTGAAAGCCTTTTGCCTGAACCCGTGCCTCCTTTGTAATTTCTTTCATCGCTTTTAGCAAAACATAACCATCTATGAAGATAGCGATCAATAATATAGTTGCATTTAAAGCAAAACTTTTGGATACGACCGGGTGACGGATCAAATGAATTCCTTCTCGAATCGTTTCATAAGCCATCATGCTAACAACAATAACTGCCACCATACAAAAAATATTTATCACCCGTCCAAACCCAGTAGGAAATCGACGTGTTGGCTTTTTCTCAGCCAAAACACTTCCTGCAAAGACAAATCCTTGGTTCACCGCATCAGCTACTGAATGCATAGCTGATGCAAACATAGCTCCACTTCCACTGATCGTTGCTGCGATTCCCTTGATAAGAGCAAGAACCACATTTCCCAATGCTGCAGTTAGTGATGAGATATTCCCTTTTTTTATCAAGTCCCAGATTGATTCCATTTAAGTCTGCTACTAAATACATAGTCTATATAATAACCATGTCTAGAATTTTTTACTGTACCTATCTTAAAACTGGTTTACTGATACCGAGCTATCCGACTCTATAGGAATCCATATGGTACCTATCTATAATTTTTGATAAGTGATTATTATTTATAAACTATAGACTTGGCTTTATATATTTCAATTACTCTATGTTTTGTAGCAGTTATCCTCCTTTATTGAGTCTATTTATTTATCATCATTTGGATACGATGGATTTATTGTTAGCATTCGCAAAAGATTTTTTCCAAACTCTATAACGGAAAAATTTCCATCTGCTTGGTTTAGATAAGTTTTTTTGACCCGTTCCATTACCCATACAGGAATTTTCTTTCCTTTAATGAGTGGATAAAATTGGTGATATCCTTGGTATAAATGCTCCCATCTTTGGTCTCCATTGGGATGAATATACTCAGAGACGTCGATAATTTTAGCTTGCTCGTTCTGTAATAGGATATTTTTAAGGTGGATATCTTGGGGGTATAATCCTATATTTCGAGCATAAATTCGGGCTTTTTCTACATCTTCAATTATTTTTTTAGGGATAATTATACCTTGAAGTAAGCAATCATAAAGTGTTGGACCTGATTCGTATCTTAAGACTAAGTAGTTTTCCCCTTTATAATAACAACGTGAAAAAAATCGAGAATCCCCTAATTTTTGATAAGCTATATATTCATTTTCTAATTTATTTAGATATGGTTGAGGGAATATTTTAAATACATAATGCGGAAAGTTAGGATGCCTTACAACAACCGCATCAGTTCCTCTCCCGACAAAAGCTAATTCGGTCGGGATATGATTTACATGAATCAGTTGATTTCCAGGTAGAATAGTCAATTCCACTTGCTGTATCTGATTTTGTAATAAGTCGATCTCGTCTATAAGGTCATTCACATTTTTCACCTGCATCTTTATAATAGATATTTACATATATATCATTTTTTCCAGAAAATCGATAATAAAAATATAGATAAGATTGCCTTCGAAAGAAATGCTTTTCCTTTTTGAACCCATTCTTTTCGGCTTTTCATGCTAAAATCGATTGGTTTTAAGTCTGAGATTGATCTAATAATCCAACCGAAAAATGTATATTATTCAATTCTTTTCCAATAAACTTATTAATAGGCTTGAACACCTTTTTAAAAAATAGTTTTCATCGCTTCATCTTAATGAATAGAACTTTTAAAAATACTTTTAGCTTTGTGATAAGTAAAAAATGAATGGATTGATTAAGTAAGGGTTTATTTAAAAGAAAATGAAAAAAAGGATAGTGAGGTGTCTGAAAAATGGGCATAACAAACATTCCATTTTTAGGATAATAGAAAACGGTTGATACTTTTTTGTGGATAGATCGAAGAAGGAGATTTCTCCAAGGGAGTGTTTTTTCTGAGGATGAAAAGATGAAAGATCTTGTATTTGAAATAAGTAAATCGTTTAAAAGCATCCAATTATAATTTAGCTGTACACTTCTCGGGTCAGGTGAATCGGGTATAGCCAATTAATATCCCTCATTTACTTTATAAAATTTATTCAAACAATATTATAAAGGTTTGATGTACAAATTTTCAACTGGTATCAAGAATTTATTTTGTAAATATTTAATTGATAATATTAAATATATGTAAATGTTTTATTAAGAATATATCGTGTATTCAACTAGAGAGCAAATGGAAACGACTGAACAAACCATAGACTTATGTCGTTGGTTGTGTAATTCGATGTTTGAACAGAGAAAACTTGCTTATAAAAAGAGGAATATTTCTTTGACTTTTTATACTCAGAAAAAAGAGCTGCCAAGAGTTAAAAAAGAACTTCCAGAGTTCAAGCAGTACACTCACAAGTACTGCAAAATGTTTGCGAGCGATTAGACAAAGCATTCAAAGCATTTTTTCGTCGGTTAAAAAAGGGTGAAAAGGCTGGTTATCCTCGCTTCAAAGGAAAGAATCTCTATAATAGTTTTGCCTATCCACAACCTAGCGAAAAGTATTGTTGATGCTGGATGGAATCAACTTGTTCAGTTCACTACTTACAAGGCTGAAAGTGCTGGTAAGCAAGTGATACAAGTTGATCCATACAACACGTCACAAACTTGCTCAGAATGTGGTCAGATTGTGAAAAAAGACATGGAAAGACAGAATTCACAAATGCTCTTATGTCTATGTAGAAGATCGTGATATTAATGCCGCAAGAAATATTCTCAAAAAGGCAATATCCTAAAATGACCATAGGCATGGTTCATGCCTTCGTGGAGAACACGACATGGGTCGGTTCAATGAAACGAGAAGCTCGCCATTTCAATGGCGATGTAGTTCACGTCTAAGGTTGCTTAACCAAAATAAATAATCCCTTTCTTTTTTTGTGTTTACTTGGCAGGGATAAAACCATCTGTTGTCTCTCATCTGTTTAAAAGAGGTTTCACTTCCCGTATCACATCTTGTAGTTGCTCCGAACAAGTAGCATACATTGCCTTGGCGTTTGGATTATTGGTAGATAAACTGTACATTTCGAGATCAGCTTCACATTTCTTTAATGTAGCAAGTAATAAAGCTTTTTCTTGTGGTTGTGCAACTTGGATCTGATCATTGTATAGATCAACATATAACTGTCCATATGAATCAACTTGACCAAGAAAAACATTTTCCAGTGTGACACCTAACTTTTCTAATTCCGTCTTTAGCCAGTGACGGTTCAATCCAAGATGGGAAAGCGGCTCATCTAATATATTTCCATCCATAATGACTGCTTGGGGATCTTGTGTAGGACCTACTTCGATTCCTAGGTGTTTCGGTGTTAGTGGTTGATTTTCTTTTTTTAATAGGATGTTAAAATCTCCACTCGGTTCAATCAGAGCAAACTCGACATCTGACACGAGAAAAACGTTTTTCTTTCGTAACTGCTCTAAAAGCTCATCCGTGGTGAGACGTTCTTTTTTTAAGTTTTCTTCTAAGATTTTTCCTTGTTGAATTAATACAGTTGTCTTTCCGTCAATGAAGGTTCTTGCTGTTTTACTTTTTAACTGTAAAAATTCAATTCCTAAAGCAATACTAACCCAAACTATCAAAGATATAATTCCTAAATACCAAGATGTTTGTAATTCTAGGGAAGTATAGGCTATTAAGTTTCCTATTGTTATTCCGGTAATATATTCAAAAAAGGACAGTTGTGAAACTTGTCTTTTTCCTAAGATCTTTGTAGCTATGAAAAGGGCAATGACAGCTACAAGAGTTCTAATAGCAATCTCTAACCAATCTGGCATGACTTTCTCCCTTCATAAAGATCTTATTATAGATTTGAACAGGGAATGATAAAAATATATACATTCAATTTTGGTTATTTATTTCCTTTTATTAATAAAAATAACCCAATAAGGGGACAGAAGGAGGAATTAGTCCGATATTTATATGCGTTCTACGAGAAAAGCTCTATGGTCTGGATGAGGCTCGAGAAGTGAGTGGAAAAGTGATGATCGGCTTTTTTAGAGGGTAACCTCTTTAATTATTTGATTTGGTTAGTATAAATTTTTCTTGGTAATAATAGTAATATTAACTTAATGAACATTAAATGGAGTGGAAATTATGCCAGATGTATTATTTAAAGTTGATTTAACTAAGCCGATGGACGAACAAGAAACTCCTGGACATAACCGCTGGCATCCAGATATTCCTGCTGTAACTTCTGTCAATCCTAGAGATGTGTTTCGAGTCGAGTGTAAAGATTGGACTGATGGACAAGTCCAAAATAATGATGATCCTTCAGATATTAGAGATGTAAACTTGAATAGAGTACATGTATTAAGTGGTCCGTTCTGGATTAATGGTGCAGAACCTGGAGACCTTCTCGTTGTTGATATTTTAGATATTGGAGCACTTCCAGGAGCTGAATGGGGATTTAATGGTATTTTTGCACGGGAAAATGGAGGAGGTTTCTTAACCGAGCATTATCCTGAAGCGGCAAAGTCTATTTGGGATTTTTATGGTATTTATACGACCTCCCGTCATATACCAGGGGTAAAATTTCCTGGCATTATTCATCCAGGACTAATTGGTGTTGCCCCTTCTCACGAAATGCTTGATAAATGGAATAAACGTGAACAAGCACTTGTCTCTAAAGATCCTCATCGTGTCCCAACATTAGCTAACCTCCCTACTCCGGACAGTGCGGTTTTAGGTAGTTTAACAGGAGCGGAATTTGAGCGTGTAGCTAGAGAAGGGGCTCGGACAGTTCCGCCTCGTGAAAACGGTGGAAACTGTGATATCAAAAATTTATCTAAAGGCTCTCGTATATATTTTCCTGTCTTTATTGAGGGGGCTAAACTTTCATTGGGAGATATCCACTTCTCGCAAGGTGATGGCGAAATTACCTTCTGTGGTGGAATTGAGATGCCAGGTTGGGTAGATCTACATGTCGACATAATTAAAGGTGGAATGGCCAAATATGGTATTGTGAATAATCCCTTTTTCCAACCAGGACCTGTAGAACCTCACTTTTCTGAGTATCTAGTTTTTGAAGGAATTTCTGTTGATGAGATGACAGGAGAGCAGCTCTATTTAGATGCACATGTTGCTTATCGACGTGCTTGTCTAAATGCAATCGAATATCTAAAAACGATAGGGTATACTGGAGAACAAGCCTATATGCTCTTGGGGACTGCCCCGGTTGAGGGACGAATCGCGGGAATTGTGGATGTTCCTAATGCTTGTTGTACTATCGCTATTCCTACTTCGATCTTTGATAACGATATTCGACCAAAGTTGGATGGAAGAGGTGTTTTATGATCCTATATGCCTTCAAGTGTGGAAAATGTGGGATTTTTGAATGTTGGCTCCGCCTTACTGAAGTTCAAAATGAAATTAGCTGCCCTACCTGTAAAGGAGCTGCAAACCGAGTCTTTTATCCACCAGGTCTGATGTCCTTCCCTCATGCGGTACGTAAGCGGATTGAAGATAGTGCCCTTCCTAAAATAAAGAAACGAGAGGAACTATCTGGTTCGCGACAACATCACCATCATCACCGACATTCTGTTAAAGCTCGTCCTTGGCAAATCGGTCATTCATTATAAATGAAGCTAGACTCAAAGAAACAAACACCTTTCCAATCGTATCAAACGGTATGGCAAAGGTGTTTTTTTAGGATATACAACCAGAGAAATAAATGACTATATATGCTTATCATGTAAGAAAATTACTTCATTTTCTTTTCTTTTTATGATGGTTTTTTGTTCATTTTATTGATTACGATGGTAAAAGATAGAATTATCTATACTGCGGTACAAATACTATGAATAAAAAAGGAGGGGCTGATGTGATACATACCATGGCTGTAAAAAAAGATGGTACGATGGTTATAGATTTACCCATTCAACAACTAAACCACCCGGAAATTGATTGGTATTGGGTGGACTTTGATGTTCCGACCTTTGATGAAACATCATACTTAAAAGACTTTTTTGGATTTCACCCATTAGCGATTGAAGACTGTTTGCATTTTTTACAACGTCCTAAACTAGACTATTACGAGGATTATCGATTTTTTGTTCTACATGCGATTAAAGCAGCTGATTTGAGAGTAGAAGAAGTTGATTTATTTGTTTCTGAACGTTATTTGGTTTCTTTTCATAAAGCTAAATTAGTAGAAATTGATGAAGTTCGTGAGCGGGTGAGTCAACAGCAGGATTTAAAACAAAAAGGGCCGGGTATAATTGCTTATAAAATTATTGATAAGCTTGTTGATGCTTACTTTCCACTTGTGCAAAATATAGAAGATCAATTAGCAAAAATAGAAAGCTCAGCCCAGAAAGTCTCAACAAAAATAACTATTGATCAAATCTATCATATTCGTAGTAATTTATCAAAATTACGACGTAGTGTAGTCCCTATGAGTGAATTATTATATCGGATTATTAATTCGGAAAGAGTGATTCTGCAAACAGAACGTGTTTATTTTAGTGATATTTATGATCATCTGATCAAACTTTCTCATATGATCGACTCGAGTCGTGAAATTACAGCAGATATTCGAGATAGCTACTTGTCGCTAAATTCTTATCGTATGAATAAAATCATGATGACATTGACAGTTATTACAACTATTTTTATGCCACTTACTTTTATTGCAGGAATTTATGGAATGAATTTTGATTACATGCCAGAGTTAAAATGGAGATATGGTTACTTTATTATTTTGGGTGTAATGGCTATAATCGGATCGGGTCTTTTTTTGTGGTTTAAATATAAAGGATGGTTTGACCAAGATTAGCTTTATATTTTTATTTTATAAATAGGAATATTCTTAAATCGATGAGATAATAAACGGCATCTCCTAAAGGAATCTCAGAGTAAAGTGATCAGATAAGAAAGCAAACAGCTGATTAAGAAGACATCTCTAAACATTTTATTTTTTCATTCCTTCTTTTGACTAACCATGATGGACATGATATTTTTGACTTATCTAAGAAGTAATAAAATATCTAAAGCATGTTGCATAATTGGAACCAAAACCTAGATCATTCCTAGATGAAGCCGCGAATCGTTTTTGTGTAGGATCGACTTTTGCACCAAACGGGAGTGAGTGGGAAAGCGAAGAGGGCAACCTCTATCTAATATCCGGTTTGCTAAAGAGGATTTATCCTCAAATAAGGGAGGATTTTCATGAGAAGGATAAGTCAGAAGTCAGCTGTTTGTATAATCATAGTGCAAGTAATTTGTTTGATGATCTTAGTTAGTTGTACCAACATAGAAGAGAAGCCAAAAGACCCATCTAAACAGGTTTCCTTAGAGGATAAGAGAGTTTCTTATACGAAAAAAAATCCTCCAACTATCGATGGAGTTATCACTGATATAGATCAGCACATCATTGTTGTTGAAGGAAAAATGGGTACAAGCAAAAGTAAAGGTCATATTTCATTAAATAAGAACACAGAGTATTTAGTCTTCGATGGAAAAGAGTATAAAAAAGGAAAACAATCAGACTTGCAAAAAGGATTTAGAGTGAAGGTATGGTCAGTTGGAGAAATTCTAGAGTCCTATCCATTCCAAACCACTGCCAAGTATGTCGTATATGAAAAAGTTCAGCCATGAAACTTTGAGGTAATGATTTATCTAAAACCCGGAGTAGAATCTAGATTATAACTGAATAAAAAAGACTATTTATAGGCGGAAAACATGGATACCATCTATCAACAATCTATTTTTAATGTTATTATATGAAATGATTAGATATAATGATAATTTTATATGAAGCGACTAGGTGCCTTTGTTTAAGCAAAGGGTAACAGGGAATCGGGTGCAAATCCCGAACGGTCCCGCCACTGTAACCAGGGAGTTCTCTTTTATATATGCCACTCGATGGATATCATCGGGGAAGGCAAAAGAGCGTGATGAACTGGAAGTCAGGAGACCTACCTAGTTTGCCACACCCAGATGCCTTCGCGGAGAGGAGAGGTGTACAATAAAACGGCTTACTGTCTATTTGTGTAATGTTGTCGCTTACAAAATGGAAGTCGTATATAAATTGGTACCCTGGCCTCGTCTGCGAAGACGAGGTTTTTTCATTGAAAACATAATAAGGAGTTACTTCATGAGCAGTCCAGTTATAAAAAGTGTTCAAGAGCAAGTACAAAATCGAAAAATAGCAACTGGCCATCCAAGTAAACAACCGTATCAAAAACAAAAACGATGGTTTAAAATGGCTCTCTTTCTATTTGCAGGAATCACCTTCGTATCAGTAACTTTGGCAGTCATGCTTGGTCCTGTTAAAATTACCCCTTTAACCGTATGGAAAATCATATTATCACATTTCCCTATGATAGGTGGGATGGTGGAGCAGGATTGGAGCCAAGCACAGGACTATATTGTTTGGAATATCCGGTTACCACGCGTATTGTTAGGAGTAGTGATCGGAAGTGGACTCGCAATCGTGGGGACAGTCATTCAGGCATTAGTGCGAAATTCTTTAGCTGATCCTTATATTCTTGGTGTTTCATCTGGTGCATCTGTAGCAGCTACGTTGGTTATTATTTTTGGAGCCTTACCATTATTCGGGCAATATGCGTTATCAATTGGATCTTTTCTCGGTGCCTTACTATCAATGATCATGGTTTATATTTTGGCTCAAACAAGTGGGAGGGTGAACAACACACGCCTACTTTTATCAGGTATAGCCGTATCGATGGTTCTATCAGCTATTACTAACCTTATTGTGACGATGGCACCCAATGAACAAGGAATTCGAGATGCGATGTTTTGGATGATGGGAAGCTTAGCAGGTGCGAAATGGGAATATTTGACTATTCCTAGCTTTGTTGTACTATTTGGATTGTTTTTTCTGCTTTTTCAATATCGTTCTTTGAACGCTTTGTTGATGGGAGAAGAAACTGCAACGACACTGGGGATTAATACAGATACTTTTCGTAAAGTACTGATTTTAATCTCATCTTTAGTTACAGGGGTCATTGTGGCAGTAAGTGGTGCTATCGGATTTATTGGCCTAATGGTTCCTCATATTACACGCTTTTTAATCGGATCCGATCATCGTAGAGTCTTGCCAATTAGCGCTTTTCTGGGAGCGATCATCACTATTTGGGCCGATGTCTTAGCACGGTTAATTTTCGCTCCGCAAGAACTGCCTATTGGAGTAGTAACAGCAATGTGTGGAGGACCTTTCTTTATTTGGCTTTTACGGCGCCAGACCTATTCTTTTGGAGGAGCAAATCGATGAATCTCAAATTAGAAAATGTCTCATTTAGTTTCATGCAAACACCGATCATTCAAGATATTTCCCTTCATGTTTCGGCTGGCCAGTTTGTAGGAATTATTGGCCCCAATGGGAGTGGAAAATCAACCTTGTTAAAAACGATCTACCGAGTTCTTAAGCCAAATTCGGGGTCTATTCAATTAGCTGATCAAGATATAGAAGCATTATCTTCACGCTACGTTTTTCAACATATGGCTATCGTTAGTCAAGAAGCTACTGAGGCATTTGATTTTTCGGTGCAAGAAATGGTTTTGATGGGTCGAACACCACATAAACGTTTATTCGAATCAGATACGATTGATGACTATGTTATCGTGCAACAAGCTTTGGCTCGTGTCAATATGGAAGCATTCGCCAAACGGAGTTTTATGAGCTTATCAGGGGGAGAGAAGCAGCGTGTATTAATCGCAAGAGCTCTTGCCCAGCAAGCCGAATTAATTATCTTAGATGAGCCAACTAATCATTTAGATATTCGTTATCAATTTCAATTACTTAACCTTGTTAAAAATTTGGATGTCTCTGTCATTGCCGCATTACATGATTTAAATCTTGCTTCTATCTATACAGATTATCTATATGTCATGCAGAGTGGACAGATTGTGAGATCAGGAACCCCTAAGGAAGTATTAACTGTTGACTTACTAAGAGAAGTATTTGGAGTAGAAACAGAAATTGTAATTCATGCTAAAACTGGAAAACCGCACATAACCTTTATTTCGGATCAGGTAAGCTAAAAAGGAGATTAACATATGAGCATAAAAAAAATGATTTTTCGTCTAACTGTACTCTTGTGTATTTTGAGCATCATATCAGCTTGTAGTAGTGCTAAAAAGTCTCATGCAGGGGATGTACCTTCTGATCAATCACCGCAAAAAGTGGTGATTACCAATATGGGAAAGACCACTACATATACAGATGTACCTAAGAGAGCAGTAAGCTTAAATCAGCATGTTACTGAGATTATGTTGGCGTTAGGACTGGAGAAATCGATGGTCGGTACGGCTTATCTAGATGATCAAATCTTACCAGAATTTCAGGAGATTTACTCTAAAATTCCAGTGTTAGCCAAAAAGTATCCTTCCAAAGAAGCCTTTTTGGCTGCAGAGCCTGATTTTGCTTATGCAGGATGGTCAAGTGCATTTACAGAAAAATCATTAGGTACTGTTCAAGAATTGGAACAAGCAGGCATTAAAACATATATTCAGGAATCTTCGAACAAAACCTCTCCTACCTTAGAGGATGTATATCAAGATATTCGAAATATCGGGCGGATTTTTCATGTAGATAAGAAGGCAAATGAAGTCATTCATCAAATGAAACAAGAGGTTCAACAAACAACTAAGAAAATCGAGAAAATCGGAAGAACACAAAAAGTTTTTGTTTATGATAGTGGGGAAGATAAAGCGATGACAGCAGCGAATAATTATATGACTCACCTAATTAAGCTAGCTGGTGGTAAAAATATATTTGCTGATATTAAAAAAGGCTGGGCCCATGTTAGTTGGGAAGAAGTAGTTGAGCGTGAGCCAGAAGTGATTGTCATCGTTGACTATGGAGATAAAACTGTCCAGCAAAAAAAAGATATACTTCTTGCTAAAAAAGAGCTTGCTGCTGTCCCTGCGATTAAAAATAAGCGTTTTATTGTACTTCCTCTTTCTGCAGCTGCCGAAGGAATTCGAGCTCCTCAAACATTAAAGTTATTAGTTAAGGGACTTTATCCTGAACGTATGAATGAGTGATCCTGATATACACAAGAGTGCTAATATACTTAATTCCCTTCACCTGTTGAATGGCTATGCTATTAATTAGGAGGGAAAAGGAACGATACCATAATACCTTCTTCAGTAAACAAAGCCGTTGTGATCTAAACAACGGCTTTGTCTTGTAATTATTTCGATAATAGGTAGTAAGTAAGCCAGATTAAGAAGGAGATCATTCCAGTAAATTAACCTCATGAGGGATGCTTAAGATACGATGAATGGACTTATGGCTTTACCAAGCCTAGTTGAACCACTCTTTGGTATCACTGTTTTTAGAAATCTCAAAACAGGTAGGTGAATGTTAAAATTAAATTATGAATATTCGGACTAATAAAAGGCATCTAAAGTGATTTAGATGTTTTTTTATTTAAGTACTATGTAGATAATGGATATTAAAACAATGGTGATAATACATTTATATTTTTAATTTTCTAAATTTTTCATAATATATATTCAGAAAAAATATATTTTAATTTATTTTCAGAAGGATTTTTTTAATGTGATGTCTAATTATATATTATAAATTTGTTTTATTTTGAATTAACGGAAAGGATGTGTTGTGGATAAAAATAAGAATATGAAGTTTGATATAACGCTTGTGATTTTAGATCGTTATGAAGAACTAGGTATATAGCAGTTAAAGATAACGATCTTCTACAGAGAGAACCTATCGAATTAGAATCATAATGAATCGGTTGATCTTTAATAAAACTACTCTATTATTTTACACTTCCAAATGCTCCAATTCCTTATTGCTTTTCTTCTAGCTATTGTTTATCCTACGCACCGTATTTTCCAAAATGAAGAATTAGAGTCCATCGCTGATTTTTAATGTAATTCGACGTATTTGCTAAACAAATTAAGGGAGGTATTTCTTTGTCAAATAACCATCTTGATAAAATCGTTAAGAAGTTTGATGCAATTGCTACAGAGTATCAACAGGGGCAAGCACGTCGCCTTAAGGAAGATATGATTTTGCGTCTGGCTGATCCGAAACCCAATGACTATGTTCTAGATGTAGCAACGGGTACGGGAGCTGTACTACTGACCTTAGCGACAAAAGTAAAGGTATTGGTTGGCTTAGATGTAACTTCTACAATGCTAGAGCGTGCAGTAGATAGTTTCAAATCATCAGAGGCTCGTCCATTGTTTATCACGGGAAATGCCGAACAAATCCCAGTGGCCAATGAAATGTTTGACTTAGTTACTTGTTCACGAGCCTTGCATCATATGGAACAGCCCGAGCTTGCCATTTCGGAGATGTTCCGTGTGTTGAAGTCGGGTGGTCGGTTGATGATCTTAGATAACACGACATACGAAAATGATGAGTTTGCGGAAAAACATAACCGCTTGGAAACGATGCGTGATTCTAGTCATCATCGTACACTTCCGATCTCCGAATTGGTAGAGCGGTTACAAGGTGTAGGATTTACAGTGTCATCAGTGTTACATGATGAAGTGTTGCGTTCTCTAACCGCTTGGTTTGCTGATGCTGGAACCGATCCTAAGATGGAAGAGCAAATTTTGAAAGAAATAAAAAGCGGTCAGCAATCTGGCGACCCATTCTATTTGCAACATTTTCAAGAAAAAGCGGATGGAGAGTGGACATTCCGCTATCAAATGGTTTGGTTGGTCGCCCATAAGACAAGCTGTTAGTAAAAGGAGGGGAAAAGCAAAGTGCAACATGCAAACTTCCATCAACAAACCACTTTGGCCAAGGGAATTTTTGAAAGGGGTTTCACTTTTGTGACTGGTGTCCCAGATTCTGAGTTTAAAACACTTATTACCGAATTGGAAGCAAATGAACTAGGTAAGCGTTATGTTTTGGCTACGCGGGAGGACAACGCAGTTTCGTTAGCTGTTGGTGCTTACTTAGCTGGGGAGCGTCCACTTGTGTTCATGGAGAGTTCCGGGATCGGTAATGCTGTAGATGTGTTGACCAGTTTGGCAATAACCTATGAGATTCCAATGGTTTTATTTATCGCATGGGCGGGATATAAAGGTCGTGATGTAGTCCATCATAACGCTATCGGTGAACCTTTGAAACCCCTACTTGATGTCTTAGGTATCGAATCGATCGATGTGGTGTTGGATGAGCATGACCCCAACTCCTTACTGGATATCATCGAAAAGGCTCTAGAACTGGCCAATGCACAATCCAGTCCTGTTGCTGTACTTGGTATTCCGAAGAAGTTTGCGGAGGGGGACTTTTAAATGACTCGAGAAGAAGTGTTGGATTTAATTGCACGTTGTACGAAGAAAAAAGAAGCATTTTTATTCATTGGCAATGGGTATAATGCACGGACAATGTGCGCGCTGCATGATTATGATGGTTTTTTCTATATGGTCGGTTCAATGGGACTTTGTCCAACACTTGCAGCCGGCTTTTCGCATAGTACAGGTCAACCAGTCGTCACGGTCGAAGGGGATGGCAATGCTTTGATGGGTATGAGCGGTTATCCTGTTGTTGTGAATGCGGCCAAAGGAATGTTTGTTCACATCGTGCTCGATAATGGGCTCTATTATACGACGGGCGGGCAAAAAACTTTGTCTTCAGTAGTAGACTTTGGATTGGTCGCGCTTGGGGCTGGCTATGACCGGGTGTATAGTCCGGAAAGTTTAGAGGCATTGGAAGCAGCATTGATGACAGCACTAAACTCCGAACAGAAGAGTTATATCGTGGTACGTACCGTTGAAAAGGAGCGCGTCGTCCATCCCCGTGTCAAATATCAACCGGTGGAAATTCGTGATCGCTTCCAAGAGACAGTTCGCCAACGGTTGTATTAATAAGGAGGTGAATCGATGTTGGATGACCTACAGGGAGTTGTCAATATTGATGATCTAGAAAAACTAGCTAAGAAGCGAATGTTACCAACTTATTATGATTATTGTGCTGGTGGTGCTGGGGATGAGTCAGGATTGCGTAAGAATCGGCAAGCATTTGAACGAAAGCAATTGATACCAAAAGTTTTGTCTGGGGTAAAGAAGATCGATTTAACCACGCAAGTATTAGGATCTGAGGTTGCATCCCCGATTTTGGCAGCACCAGTTGGTATGCAGCATATGGCTCATCCAGATGCGGAAGTTGCCACTGCAAAGGCAGCTAATCGGATGGGATTCGGATTTTGCTTGTCTACATTTGCTTCGAAAAGTATTGAAGAAGTAGCTCTAGCTAATGGAAACGGAGTTCGTTGGTTTCAATTGTATTTGATGGCGGATCGTTCTGTGACCTTGAGTTTGGTACGGAGAGCGGAAGCAGCGGGATTTCGAGCGATTGTCGTAACAGTGGATGTTCCCCGTGTTGGACGAAGGGAGAGAGATGTACGCAATCGGTTTCGGCGGTTTGAAACGGGGAAGGCAGCTATTCTACGTGATCCTGTATTTCGTTCACTGTTGGATCATGGAGATAAGGAGAGCTCTGTAGCAGCTCTTACTAAGCTTGATCAGATCTTTCCAAACCCAGGAGCTGTATGGTCAGATATCGAATGGTTGCGCACGGTAACCCATTTGCCAATTGTAATCAAAGGGATCATGTGTCCAGAGGATGCACTGAAGGCGATAGCTTACGGTGCATCTGGAATTGTGGTGTCAAATCACGGTGGTCGTCAGTCAGATCGCTTTCCAGCAACGATTGACGTTCTAGATCATGTAGTAAAGGCAGTTGGGGATGAGGTGGAAGTGTATCTCGATTCTGGTATTCGCCGGGGAACGGATGTAATCACTGCATTAGCGCTCGGAGCGCGTGCTGTCTTGGTTGGACGAGCAATGCTATGGGGATTGGCAGTTGGAGGCGAAGAGGGAGCAACATTGGCGTTCGAACTATTGCGTCAGGAACTGTTCCTTGGACTATCTGTCCTTGGTGTAACAACACCATCTCAATTAGATTCATCTTTTTTGTTTGAAACATATAGGGAGGAATAAAAGATGAAGCAATCAAAGAGCGCGAATCCATTTGACCAATGGTCTGAATTGCTGGAATTATGGCATGGTTTGGTTGATGTTGAGGACAAGCGCTTCTATCAATTGTTGGCTAAACGGTTCAACCGCCCGACCGTTGAATTGGGGATCGGAGATGGTCGTGTAGCAGCTACTGTTGCCCCTGATTATGGGGTAGATTTCTCTCCCGTAATGTTAGAAAAATGTCGTAAGCGGCTGGGAACTTCATGCCCCTACTTGATTGAAGCTGATTTGAAATTGTACCACCTACCTGAGCGAGCGGGATTTTCATACGCGCCACTTAATACGATCAGCCATATTGAACCGAATGACCGGGAAACTGTGTTCCGAACGATTTTGCAGAACACGAAGCCTGGAGGGTATTTCGCTTTTGATACGATTGTACCAGATCTTGACAAGATTAAAATGAGGGATCGGGCACAGATCTACCGTGGACGTACGAATTCGTTTGCAATCTATGAAGTTAGTGAAGTCAAGAGTTATGAGCGACAGGAATTTGTACTACATGGGATTATCGAATCCATAGCGCCCAACGGAGAAGTAACTGGAAAGCGCTATTTTCCCGAGTTGTCATTTTTCTATATGTTTCCCGAACAAATCCGATCATTGGTGGAACGGACAGGTTGGCAGATTGAATCAGTATGGGGGGACTTTGACGAAACGCCGCTAACAGAGGAAAGTCGCATGCAGATTTGGCTGTTGAAGCATCCAGAGAGTAGATAGGAGGGAGATGATGAATATCTATCAAAACATAAAGCTCCTTGGATCAGAAGATTTAGAACAATCGAATCAACAGGTGCCTACCTGGGTGCAAATCGCATATCGTCAATACCGAGAGAGATTATTAGGTGACGGAGGACGCCACTATCCCTGTACGTTTGGAGTAGAAGGAGAAGTCAAGGGAAATAACCGATATTATTATCTGAAATGGGCAAAGGTGACGGAAGAATTGCCTTGTTTAGGAGAAGCAATACGGAGGTTTTTGCGGGAAGTAAAGGAACAAACCCATCATAGGATGTCTCTAATTGTTTTTATCGGTCCTTCAGAAGAGGGACTTTCCTTAGATGAATATAGGGACCGTTTCTGGGATATATTGCGCCGGTTGCATCAGATTGATCAAAAGCCTTGGCCTGAGCATGTTCCTATAAATACCGAACATCCGAAATGGGAGTTCTGCTACCATGGAGAACCGTTGTTTGTATTCGCAGGGTGCCCAGCTTATCATGCTAGACGCAGTCGTAATTTGGGTGATTGCATGGTAATGATCCTACAATCAAAAAACGTATTCCAAGGAATAGGAGGTGACACGGAAGTTGGCCAGTCTGCTAAGACGCTGATCCGTGCCCGTTTGAAAGCTTATGATACGGTGGGAGTTCATGAAAGTCTTGGCTTGGCGCAACAATCGTCAATTTATAAATGGAAGCAATATTTTTTGCCAGATGATCAGTCTGAAGTGTTGGGGAGTTGTCCTTTTTCTCATCAATAGAATGATTTAGAGAGAGGAGAAATTGTAGTGACAATGGTCAATTGGAAGAACTCCTTGTTCGTGTTGCTGACACCCGATGCATTGGTACGTCACTTGGCTCGACCTATCCTAGAACGGTTTCATGCAAACGGCTTTGTGCCACAAAAGTATCAACTAGTTTATGTTACTTCTGAAGACCTCGACGCATTATATCAGATTAACATTGAACATGTGTGGGATACCTATCGTTACCGCTTGGTTGATCAATTGTTCAATTTCGGACCTTGTTTAGTCGTACTATTGACTCATAACCATTTGAATGGAGAAGACAGTCATCAACGAATGAAGCAAATGAAAGGAAATAGTCATCCTTACAAAGCACTATCAGGAACAATTCGCCATGACTTTTATGGATTGAACAGTATCCTTGGATTGATGCATTCATCGGATACACCAGAAGAATCGGAACGTGAGAGCCGTATATTTTTTCGCAGTGGTCGGAAATTTCTACAGACGTCCAAGATGGAAACCGACAGTACGATTTGGGATTTGTTGGAGTCATTCGAAATGTCCTATCCAAAAGAAATGCGTGATTATGATGCGGTCTTGGCCGGATTGCGTGCTAAAATCGTTGTCGCGCTCTGGTCGGAATTGACTCCAACGGGTCGGGAGATGGTTCGATCCTTGCAGAAGCAGGGAATAGAAGCTTGGGTGGCACCAGGAACAGGAAAGCGATTGGCGGAGGAATTGTTATATGGTCTTAAACATCCGCTGGCTGGAATCCTAGAATGTGAATTTTTGCCGGATGCACCCCGTCTTGACATGGTTAGTGTGGAAACGATGCTTCGAGGGTATGGTATCGAAATGGATCGATGGGAACTATTGGTGCTTAATACGTCCATGTATTTCCAACCCACGCGGCGGAGAGAGCGCCATGAGATTTTACGGGAGCTATTCTAATGATGTGGGAGGTCGAGGTACTGGAATCATTATCCAGTGTTAAATCAGAGGAGTGGAACACAGTGATCGATGAGGCAAATGCCTCTGTCTTCTATCGGCACGAGTTATTATATGCCTATGAAAAGAAACCATTACAACCGGTGGAGCGGTTTGTCTATGTCGTGGTGAGGGAGGTGGAAAGCGGTAAATGTGTAGCGGTTTTGCCGAGTTACTTAGTTCGATGGAGCGATCCGTTAGGAGTACTATCACAAGCGGTTCGAGTACCAGAAGGGGAAGAAGCGCCCATCCTGTTAACTCATTTTTGGTATTGCTATGATACTAGATTACCAGCTTCTTATTTAAGTAAACCTTTGGTTCAGCTTATCACAGATGTAATGGCGGAGACAGCGCGGGAGTATGGCGCAAAATGGAGTGGATTTGTCAATGTGGCAGATTCAGAGCAATTAATCCCGATGTTGGAAGCGGCGGGACATGTAGCAGTTCAGACGGAAACTCGTTATATTCTTGACCTATCTCAGTTTACCACGATGGATGAGTATCTCAGTTCCTTACGTAGCCGACCACGTAAAAACCTGCTTCGCTACGTTCGGAAAGCGAGAGAAGAAGGCGTGACTTTTACAGATCATGTGCCACCTTTTGCAATGACTACAGAGGTCGCAGCACTTTGCCATGGTATCGCTCGAAAACATAAAAATGATGGCTATTACCCATATGTTGAGTTAGAACATTTTTTGCGAACGGCTGGAGACAGTCTACGTATCCTTGGGGTGAATTTGAAAGATCGCTTAATCGCTACTTCGATCTGTTTGCAGGATCAGACATGCTTTCACACTTGGGCTGGTGGAGCGGATTATTCAGCCAAAACATCATTTGCCGCTAACTATGTCTTATTTTATCGTGAAGTGGAAGCAGCGATCTCATCTGGAAAAAAAATCATGGAGGCTGGACGACGCAATGCGGACTTTAAGCTTCGCTATGGCATGCAACCAATTCATCTCTACGCTTGTATACGCCATGTGTAGTAAACATGATAGCAATTGAAAGAAAAGGAAGGAGAAAAAGCTGGATGACAGCTGGGAATTATACGCTTAAAGTGAATTCCGCCGCGCCGGATGAATGGTCTCAACTCTCGGAACAAGCTTCTTTGTTTGCCCAAAAAATGTGGATCGATACGATGGGTGAGCGAATAGAAGGGAAAAAACTATGGTGGACGATTAGTCGGGCAGAAAAGAGTCGTCTCGGACTTTTTGGAAGTGTCGTCGATAACCCAAATGCATACGAACTGCAAAATGTCCATACTCTGTTGACTTCGACAAATAGTGTGTTTAAGGCGGATAAAATAGCACATGAAATGCTGATACAACTTCAGGAGCAGATAGGATCAGCTGAGGAGTGGTTTCCTAATTTGATCTTTACCTACCCTGGTTATGAATGTTTTCCCATCGGTCCAGGATATCGAGAAAAAGCAGACCTTGAAGCTTTAATCTCAAAGGTAGTGGATTGGGGACAGAAGCAAGAGTTGAAATTGATCACTCTTTTATATGCAGAAGAAGATGGAGTCTGGTCAGAGGTTTTAACACGAAATGGTTTTAGCTGGGTGCCACTGACCCATTGCAGTAATTTGTATCTATCCGAAGGCAATTTCGAGATATATTTACAGTCCCTTACTCATCCGATGCGCAAGAAAATTCGTCGCGAACGTAAACAAATGAGAGAACTAGGCTTACGGACGGAAGTGATCCCTCTAGAACCATGGATAGAAGAAATGGTACACCTTCGTTGTGCAAATAAACGAAAATATGGGCATGAAGTAGATCAAGTTGTGGAACGCAGGCGTTTTGAACGATTGAAGGATATGTTTGGAGAACAAATAACCGTATTTGGTTGTAAGGATGGGGATCAACTTCTTTCATTTACTTTATTTATAAGAGATAGGGATATTTGGCATGCTTTTTTTACCGGAAGCGAATATGACGACCCAAGAGCTAAGTTCACGTATTTTGAAAATACGTTTTATCAACCGGTTGAACAAGCAGCGGTGTATGGGGTTACCTGTATTTCCTACGGTCATGCAGCTACTGATGCCAAAAGACGAAGAGGCTGCCGTTTGACCCCAGTCGGTGGTTGGATAAAAGCGTTGTGTCCCACTTTAATACCTGTTATAAGGCAAATTGCGATTGTGCGTTGCGAGTGGGAGAAGCGTGAGCGTTCTCGGTATATGAACGGATGAACCGGAAAACGGAAGGAGTTACAGACATGGAGAAGTTATTACGGTTCCGTGTCTTAGAAGGACAGTCGCTGCTTGGGAAGCATTTGGATGAAAGTTCTCTATTCTCTTCTCCACGTTGGCTGAAAGTAATGAATGGAAGGATTGAAGGAAAGAATTTCATGTTCCTTCTTGAGAAAGCTTCCTGTCCAGTGATGATGGTACATGGCTCCATTCTTGATTCTCCGACCAGTTATAATGCCTACAATCCTTACGACTTAATGTTAGCGGAAGAACCAGTTTTTCCTATTAATGAGAAGATAGCTGCCCGTCGATCTGTACTTAGACAGGTAACACGTCGTGAGGATTGGTTTCCCTGTTTGATCCTAATGTGGCCAGGTTATGAATGTACTATGGCTGGACAGGAGTACAGTAATGTACAGATGATGCGGATTCTAATCAGAGAGATTGCCAGTTGGGCTCAGTCCAAAGGGTTGAAATTGATCGGGTATTTGTATGTGCCAGAGGATAAAAATGACTTCACAAATGTATTAGCAGAACAGGGATATCAAAAGTTTCCCTTAACATATAAATCGGAATTACGTTTATTAGGCAACTCTTTTGATGATTACATCAATGGACTAAAAAAGAAGCAACGATCAGGAATAAAGAGAGAGATTCAATTTCTATACGAAGCAGGGGTTAAAACAGAGGTGTGTCCGTTAAATGAAAGTGGAGAAGATTTGCTTCGATTACGGATAAAATTGGTTCGAAAGTATGGCAACTACTCCTCGTTAGATGAGGAATATCGTCGATTGGAACGGCTGAAAGACGCATTCTCATCAGAAGATCTTCTAGTAGCACGAGCGATGGCTGACGGTGATTTAATCGGCTTTACCCTATTCTTACAACATAAGGATTTTCTCTATGCTTTTTGGACTGGAACTGACTACGAGCATCCCAAATCAAGCTTTGTTCATTTCGACACGGCGTTTTATTCTGTGATTCCTAAGGCTTATCGATTAGGGATCATCAAAATCGGTTATGGGATTGGTCATTGGCAAGGAAAGAAAAGAAGAGGGTGCGATGTGACGGCCGTTGATGGTTGGTTACTTGGGATTCATTCTTTCGTTCAGATGACACTGAAGCAACTGAAGGAGGAGTATTGATGAAAGATTCGATGTGGGTACAATTGCCGCCATCAGTACAAGCGGCGGTGGAAGAGCGTGGCGTGAATCCTGAATCGTTTAATAAACTATTTTACGGACTGCCTAATGACTCAGCTGTACTATTAGTGGGTTCTTATGCTGAGGGATTATCACATGTTTCTTCCGATATTGATTTACTCGTGTTACTCGAAGCAGGAGAAACTCCAACTATAAAGGACGAAGCGAAATCTATACCCCATCCGACTAGCCTCTCCGATGATTATCTCGTGATGGTCAATGGAGTAGAGGTCAATATTGAGTTTGTGAGAATGGAGTCGATCGAACGTCTGATACAAGCAATGAGGAAGTTTGCGGTATTTTTTGATGATAACACACAGCCAATTTGTCTGCCTGTTCTGCAAATCTTGGAGGTTCGGTTCTTAAATCGACTTCGGATGGGTATCCCGTTAGCCGGAGCTGAGCGTCATCAGCGTTGGAAGCGAGAGTCTCGTACTGATCTTTTGCCAGAATCGCAACTACTTCTTAATTTCATCGGGGCCATGGATTATCTCGAAGACAGTGCTAGCCGACTAAATAGTAGAGAGGATCAGTTGACGAGCGGAGTCATGGCGCGAATCGCAGCAGAAGGAGTGGTACTGGCAGCGTTGGCAGCCAAAGGTGTTACACCGCATGACATTAAGTTAGCGCTAAAATATATTAAACGTTTAAAACAAAAAGAGGAGACATTACCTGAGCCGTTACTACAGGTGGAGACATTGCTTTTTCCGCAAAAGGAAGAGTTGGGCATTACTTATTTTCACTCTATCCTAAATCAGTTAGCCAGTTTGTTTTCCTATGTAAAAAAGGATCCGGTATTGGTTTCAGTTGCGGAGTTTTTACGACAGTATGGACAGGGAAGATGGCAGATTGATAGTTCGTTCCTGTTCGTCTGAGCACGAGTAGCGAAGAGGAGGAACAATTATGAATTGGGGAGCTTTCACAGCCTTAAGACACCGAGATTTTGCGTTGCTTTGGAGTGGGCAAACTCTTTCTCACCTAGGTGACAATGTGTTTCGGGTCGCTTTCGTATGGTATGTAGTGACCACTACTGGATCAGCGAATGCAACAGCAATTGCGTTTATTGCCTTTTTGATACCGAATCTTCTGATGATGCTATTTGCTGGGGCAATTGTTGACCGTATGTCTCGGCGAACGATTCTTTTATATTCGGATCTTATACGGGCAGTAATGGCCTTTGCTCTTGCAATATTGGCACTGTCAAATCAACCGAGTTTTGTGCTAGTGATTACTATCTACATCATTTTTGGTTTAGCTGATGCTTTTTTTCAACCAGCCTATATGGTAATCGTTAAGGAGCTAATTCCAGAGGAAATGCTGTTGCAAGCCAACTCACTAAATAGTATTGGGCGGCAGAGTGCCGTAATAGGTGGCCCGATTCTAGGAGCGTTAGTCGTCGAGTTTTTCGGCATGGCTGCTGCTTTTATGGTTAATGGATTGTCTTTTGTCATCTCAGCTCTCACACTGCTTTTCATTCGTTACTCTTATGTTGCTCAGTCACCAACAGAGAAGTCTACTAATGGAGAAGAAGAAAAAGTGGGTCTGTTAGCTGAGATAAAGGAAGGACTTCGTTATGTTTTTTCTATACAGTGGTTGTGGATTATTATCGCTATTGCTGCCGTCGCTAATGCGATTGTGAGTGGGGTAATCGATGTTGGATTGTCATTTCTGGTTCTCGGCCCCATGAAATCAGGGGCGGGCGTACTTGGATTGATCTTTACACTGACCGGGGTTGGCGCGTTGCTCGGCGGGTTAATGGTAGGTCATATCGATTTAAACCGCTTACGTAGGCGTGGAGTCATCACATTCATTGCCATTGCGTTAATGGGAGTTAGCCTATTGTTGATGGGACTATTCCCTAGCCTAGTGTTAGTGGCTACAATGGCTGTCTTATATGGTATAAGTTTCCAAGTGTTCGGCGTGATTTGGGTAACAACTTTACAAGAAACAGTACCGCAGCATTTGCTCGGTCGTGTTGGGAGTGTGGACAGTCTTGGTTCGTATTGTATGATGCCAGTTGGTCTGGCGGTAACCGGGGTGGCAGTAACAGCTTTTGGAGTAGAAGTGACCTTTATCTGCGGTGGACTTATTGTCTTGGTTAGTGCCATTTTGGGTTTACTCTCCTCATCTGTGCGTAGTCTGGGGATGAAGGAGACGACGTTAAGTGACAGAGCTGAAACGGCTAGCAAGACCTAAATATTCAGCTTTCAATGCGAGAAAGGAGTTAGTTTATATGAAGAGGCAACAGACCAAAGCGGAGATCTTGCGAAAAATGCTTGGTGAAGACCGTATGGTATTAGTAGCTGGAGCACATGACGGATTAAGTGCGAAGTTGGCCGAAAAGCATGGATTTGACGCGATTTGGGCGAGCGGGCTTGGCATCTCCGCACTTCATACTGTTCCGGATGCGAGTATTCTCAGTATGACAGAATTTTTGCAATGGGCGGTGATGATGAACGAATCTTGCTCGCTTCCTGTCATTGCAGATTGTGACTCCGGTTATGGTAACATCCATAATGTAAGGCAGATGGTGGAGAAATATGAAGCGGCCAAGATCGCGGGAATTTGTATCGAAGATAAGGTATTTCCAAAGTTAAACTCTTTTGATGACCGTCAACAAGTGTTAGTCTCAGTTGATGAATTTTGCGCGAAGATTCGTACAGCTAAATATGTACAAAAAGATCCGGATTTCACCGTTATTGCCCGTGTGGAAGCATTGATTGCAGGCTTAGGACAAGAAGAGGCACAATATCGAGCCCGTGCCTATGTCGAAGCAGGAGCGGATGCGATTTTGATTCATTCCAAGCAAAAAACACCGCATGAAATTATTGAGTTTGCGAAAAATTGGACTTTACCAGTGCCGCTTATTGTTGTGCCGACCAAATACCCTGATATCACAGTAAAAGAGCTGAAAAATCTAGGGATTCGGATGACGATCTATGCGAATCAAGCTTTACGTGCATCTGTTCGAGCTATGGATGAGGCACTAAAGCGAATTCGGCAATCAGGAACGACTCAGGTGATCGAGCAGGAAATTTGTTCGGTAGAAGAGATCTTTAATCTACAGAATGTAGCAAAGATGAAAGAGATGGAGCAGATCATCTATGGTGAAAACAAGTAAAGGAGAACTAGTGGAAGTTAGAAAGGATTTTTCATAGACATATCAACTGAATAGATATATTATTTAAAATGATAGGTGTATTCATGTAAATTAATCACTTACTGGTTCATCTATGTAGTGGGAAGGAATTAGATAGCAGTCTTTAGAAATATAATAAATGTGGAATAATATGAAGGAACATTCCTAATTATTTTATGATTGAAGAGGGGGGAAAACTACTTTAAAGCATAGAAATGGATATCCATAGCCGATAACCAAGTTTAAATTAATACACGATGAAGACCTATTGAAATCATGTGTATGTACTGGGGACTACACTAGAATTTAAACGCCTGTGGAGTGTGATGATCCAACCTTAATAGTGGGAGAGTAGTGAGACTAGACACAATGAAACAGGAAGTTTCTAGACAACAGGATATTTTTCTATGTTTTTAGTAGCAGTTACCTATGTATAAAAAAGTAGCAGCTATATACGATATACATGGCAATGATTCGGCTTTAGAAGCAGTGATAAAGGAAATTTTAGCTCAAGAAGTGGATCTAATCGTCGTGGGCGGTGATGTGGCGTGGGGGCCAGAGCCAGCAGCTGTTCTAAAACGGTTACATCAATTGGATTGTGAAGTGCGTTTTGTACGGGGCAATGCGGACCGCGAAGTGGGAGAACGGTACGGGGTAGAACAGGGGCTTGATGTGTTAACTGCTGAAATCAATCAATGGTGCACGGATCAGCTGTCTAATGAGGAACAGAAGTTTTTGGCAAATCTTCCAGAGTGGCAGAAGATCGAGATAGAAGGGCTTGGTACCGTGTTGTTTGTTCATGGATCACCTCGTAGCGATGAAGAAGCAATTAGCGTGAACACACCAGAAGAAGAATTAAAGCCAATGTTTGAAGGGATCGAACCTTTCGTAATCGTTTGCGGACATACACATATACAATTCGATCGAAAGGCTTGTGGCAAGCGGATAGTCAATCCTGGAAGCGTCGGTCTGCCATTTGGTACCCAAGCTGCTTGCTGGGCTCTGTTTAGTAACAAGGTTGAACTGAAGAAAACATTTTATGACATAAATCAAGCAGTGAAGCAAATAGAATGTTCAGGAATGCCTCATGCTGGTGAATTTGCTGTTCATATCCTCAATCCACCATCAAAAGGACCTTGATCACTAGACTAAAGCACTATATCCTTGATAATTGGGATATAGTGCTTTTAACATGGGTGAGTCAGGAAGTAAGAGTTGAGAACGAAGATATGAACACCCAGAATACCAGAATTTCAAGAGATGATACATAGTTGAAAGACTTGCATTGGTTTTAAGAATGATTTAGTTTTTTGGTCATATTATCCATAGTCTTCCAAGGAAGTACTATAAACAATTATTATATTCTATCTAACTTTTGGGAGAACCACCTGATGCTTGAATAATTTTTACAATAGTTTGATTAAATTCATCAATTGTATTTGCATGGTTGTACATACCTAAAAATTGCTTCGTGGCTTCAGGATTGGCACTGACTATGCGTTGTATCATCTTTTGTTCTACTGATATAAGTTGATTTTTGGTAAGTGTAAGAGCAAGCCCAAACAACTCTGAAAACTTTTCTTCCAATTTCTTTTCATAAAGCTCTCTCATTTCCTCTAACTGTAACTCCCAATCATGATGCTTTAAAACATCAGCTAAGGCACGTCCACCATAAATCGCATCATGCATTCCTTGGGCAACACCAGGATCTTTAAAGACAGCAGCATCACCTACTAATGCCCATCCTTTGCCCATTGCTGGATACCAATGGTTATTAAATCCGATCAAGCCTTTGACACGTTCGACTACAGTTGCATTGGTTAGCCGACTTTCAAGGTGGATCTCAGGGAAGTTGGTTTTTAAAAATTCTAAATAAGCTTCTTGAGGCTTTTCGCGAAATGTTTTTAACCATGTTTTGTATGTAAGTGGGAATGCAATAAATACAACATATTGACCTTCAGTAGTTGGGAAAATAACCAATGTTCGATCATGGATACGATATACCTCAAATTTTGGAGGGGATGATTGTTCTAGATCAGTGATGTAGCTATAAAAGAAAGCAAAGTCCGTAGGAACTTTTTGTTTTGGTGTCAACTTAAGTAGATCTCGTATGGTAGAGTTACGCCCATCTGCTCCAACAACTAACTTAGCTGTAAATTGTAAGATTTGTCCTGCTTGATTTGTTCCCTCAACTCCAACAACTGTATCTGATTCTTTCAGAAGTGATTTGACTCGAAATCCCTCAATATGGGTAACTGTAGTAAAAGAGGTGGCCTTATTAAGCATCACTTGATCAAAAAACTTTCGAGGAATACAATAACTTCTCTCTTCATTATAGATAGGAGGTAAATCACCTTCGATTTTTATATCATCGAATTGAAAAAGGACCCGCTGAATGGCTGGCGCTGAAGTATTTTCTAATTCCGACATTACATCGAGCTCTTTCAACATATGTACCGTATTGTTAAAGAAGGTATGGGTTGAATTGGTATCACTTGGAAAAGTGGCTTGATCTAACATTAATACATTGTAATTAGCTTTTCCTAGCTCTATAGCTAAGGTAGAGCCTGCGCATCTTGAACCTACAATAATAACATCATAGTGTTTTTTCATAATAACACCTCGTAAGGATGATTTTATTCTAATTATAATAAATGTTATTTATAATAGTAAGTCTATTTACTAGAGATATTATTTTGATAAATCCATATCCTATCCAATATTTGATTATTATATATAATCCGCACAATATATTATTGTAATATACGGAATAATAGAAAATGAAGATGAAAAGGAAGTATCCCATTATATCTTTTTTATCAAAAAATAACGTTACAAAAAAATAAGAAGATCTACGATGTTACATTCTTGTTAGAATATTGACTATTGAAATGATAGGAAATGTTCATTATTTAGCTGTTTGAATCATACTCATAAATATAGATGGAAGAGAGGAGAGATTTTCGATGTATAAAGTAAAACTGATCCCTTACCAAATCGATGAAGTTTATTCTTCAGCCAATGAAATTCCACCAGGTGTTCAGATGATTCATGCACCAAAATTTTGGGACAAGACAGGGAATAAAGGTGATGGAGTTGTAATTGCTGTTTTAGATACAGGCTGTCAAGCTGATCATCCGGATCTAAAGGGACAAATCATTGAAGGAGTAAATTTTACTGATGATGATCAAGGAGACCCTCATAATATAAGTGATGGGAATGGTCATGGGACACATGTCGCTGGTACAATTGCAGCAGTCGAAAATGGGAAGGGTGTTATCGGAGTTGCACCAAAAGCAAAATTGTTAATCTTAAAAGTATTAAATAGTCAAGGACAAGGAACATATCAAAGTATTACAAATGCTATCCATTATGCGATTGACTGGCGTGGAAAGAATGATGAAAGAGTTCGAGTAATTAGTATGTCATTGGGCGGACCTGTATATGATTATCAAATGCACATGGCTATTCGTCGAGCTACTGAAAGTGGGATTGTAGTTATTTGTGCAGCAGGGAATGAAGGGAAACAAGAAGATAATTGGGATGAAACCATTGAAATAGCATATCCTGGTGCACTACCTGAAGTTATACAAGTAGGGGCTGTTGACTTAAATCAAAAAATAGCTTATTTTAGCAATACCAACGATCAAATTGACTTAGTAGCTCCTGGGGTTCAAATTATTTCCACAATTCCCGATAATAAGTACGCTCGGTTTTCGGGAACTTCCATGGCTACTCCACATGTAGCAGGAGCTGCAGCATTGATATTAAGCCAAGGTGAAAAAGAGTTTCGTCGGAAATTTAATGAAGCAGAAATCTACTCGCAAATTTGTAAACATACCATCCCACTCGGTAATAGCAAATGGGCAGAAGGCAATGGATTGCTTGACTTAGCTTATCTCGAACGTGTGAATTGTTAGAATAGAATGGGGTTTACAACAGACTCAGCCGATTTCCTTATCAGAAATCGGCTATTTTGTACTTTCGTAAAAACTATCTTATTTGGAAATTTCCCACCGAGAAAAGTTATATTAAAATGGTCTAGTTCTTAAAAATCAAATGATATGGAGTGCGAAGCATGACTAAGCATAGAAAATATGGGGATCCCCCTTTTTCAGTAGCAGTGATTCATGGAGGCCCAGGAGCTCCAGGAGAAATGGCCCCTGTAGAGAAGGAATTATCTAGAGTTTGTGGTATTTTAGAACCATTACAAACATCTGAATCCATACAAGGACAAATGGAAGAATTAATGTCTATCTTGGTGAAGTATGGAAAACCTCCGATTACATTGATCGGTTATTCATGGGGTGCATGGTTAAGCTTTATTTTAGCTGCAAATTATCCTTCTATTGTCTGCAAATTGATTTTAGTTGGAAGTGGTCCTTTTGAAGAGAAATATACTTCAAAGATCATGGAGACACGATTAAGTCGATTGAATGAAAAAGATAAGCAAAAAGTTTATTCTTTGCAGGAAGCTTTACTAAGTCCTAGTATCGAAGATAAAAGTTTAATCTTGGCCCAATTTGGAAAGCTAATGTCTAAAGCAGATTCATGTGATCCTTTCCCTACAACAAATGAAGAAATAGAAGTACAAATCGATATTTATCAAAGTGTCTGGAAAGAAGCGAGCGAATTAAGGCGAAGTGAAGAGCTTTTAAAATTAGGAAAACAAGTACAATGTCCAGTGATTGCTATTCATGGTGATTATGATCCTCATCCGTATGAGGGAGTAGAAAAACCTTTATCTAAAATTATAAAGGAATTTAGGTTGATTCTTTTAAAAGACTGCGGACATATCCCTTGGAAAGAACGATCTGCCAAAGATAGATTTTACAAAATTCTTAAAGAAGAATTAAGTTGATGACTTGGATACATTTCTAAGTTCTTAATAACTACCAATGATGGATAAACGGTTTTCTTATGCAGTTGGACAGTATGTAACTGTTATAGTGTTGACCACTGATCCACTATAGGAGTATGGGAACAATTCAAGAAATATGTTCAATTTTAGAAGGAAGCAATACGCCATTTCGGAGGATGTCCTAGGTAGGATATATATTTGAGATACGCACAAAAGCAGCATAATAGAGAGAATGTAAAGTCCCGATTTTTAACTAGTTAATAGCGAAAATCGGGATTAAAAGCAGGGGTTTATGTGATTTATGAATAAGAAAACAAAGCGTAACGAAAATTATACAGGAATCTGTGTAGAAACCGTATGCTACTGGGCATAATTATGTAGCTCTCTTCTTTATACTTTACTTTTACTACTGCTGAGGAGCCTATATATTCTCGCATGCATAACTTGTCTCTGGACGAAATGTTGTTCCGTACTAGGGTTTAGTTTCTATCAAAATACTCTCTTTCCAGAATAGAAAAATAGTATTGGTCAACCCATTTATTTTGCCAAAAAAGTTCTTCCTTAAAAATAGCTTCTCTTCTCATACCAATATGTTCCATTAGAGCTGCTGATCGTGTGTTATTTGCATTACACATTCCAACTACCTTGTGTGCATCTAACTCTTCAAAAGCAAATTGTAATAACAGTCTAGCTGCTTCGCTTCCATAACCTTTTCCCCAATATTCAGGAAGTATTGCAAAACCAATTTCCCAGCTCTTTCTATATTCACTATTGTTCCAAATTTGGGCTAAACCAATCGGGGTTTTACTTTTATCCGTAGCTATAGTAACAATAAAATCGTAGCTTGTTGGTTTTTCTTTTTCTTCAATTTTTTGTATGTACTCTTCACGTACAACATTTTTATCCGATTCTACATATTCTTCAAAGTACCATAAATTTTTATTACATTCGATCCTGCAAATAAAATCCAAATCATTGATTGAAATCTTTGACAGTAATATTTTTTCTCCGGAAAGCTCCATAATAATCCTCCTTAGAGTGGTCAATTCTCTCGGAATCTGATTCCTTAAAAATCGAGTTCGTTTTTGAACTCAATCAAAAATAAAATATAACTAATCAATAAATATTTCAATCGAAAAAAATTCGAGTATAATAAAATGGACTATTCTAATATAAATGTATAATAGAAATTAATCAATCATTTGTAATTAAAAGATAGAAGGTAGGTTTTAGTAACGTATACTCCGAAGAGGTGATAGAATTATGTATAAAACGATAGGTATTTATAAGAACCTCAAGGATATTGGGGAATTTGAGAGATTTTATGTTAGTGAAGTTATGCCAAAAATGTTAAAGCTTCCTGGAGTCATCAAGATGAATGTAACCGACTGCTCAATCAAAATCCTGAGAAGCAACCTGAAGGTTTGAAAGATGTACAGCTTATTATTGAAACCTATTATGAATCAGAAGAAGCAATTCAACAAGCATTGTCAACTCCAGAAGGTAAGGAAATAGCTCGCCTCCTAACTAGTAAAAATAAAGGACATCTTGGGGTTTTTTTAGGTAAAGAATATACTTTTACTGCTCATCGTGACTTAATTGAGTAGCATGAACAATCAAAAGGGAAGGATTTCTTCTCATGACTATTTATATCTTAGAAAACAAAAATATCCCTAATCACTATGTTTTGTGAAAAGGGATGTTTTTGTTTTCTAAGATTAACGAACTACATTTAGAGTTACTTCGATGTTTCCTTTAACTGCTTTTGAATAGGGGCAAACTTGATGTGCGGCTTCTACGAGTTCATGAGCTACTTTTTCATCTACTCCAGGCACTTTCACATCCAACTTCACAGCGAGTTGTAGCCCACCATTTTGATCTTTCCCAATAGAAACATGTGCGGTCACTTCTGTGTCTTGTATTTTAATTCGCTTCGTTCTTGCGACCAAATTTAATGCCCCATCAAAGCAAGCAGCATATCCAGCAGCAAAGAGTTGTTCAGGGTTTGTCGCCTTTTCCCCAGAGCCACCTAAGCCTTTAGGCATTCTAACATCTAAATTAATTAGGCCATCAGAAGAAACAACTCTACCATTTCTTCCACCTGTTGCAGTTACAGTAGCCGTGTATAACGGTTCCATAAACACTCCACCTTTTCAATCATTATTTATTTAGATCATGCACATGACGAAGTAACCGTTTAAGTTGTTTTAAAAGATGTAAAAAATCTTCTTGATGGATACCACTGTTTCTAAGAAGCGCTTCAGGGATACATTTTGCTTTTTCTTTAAGCAATTCTCCCTGCTTAGTTAGATGGACAATTACTTTTCGTTCATCATCCATACAGCGATTTCTTTTGATTAATTGAGCTGCTTCCATTCGCTTTAACATAGGAGTTAAGGTGCCTGAATCTAAATACAGGCGTTCTCCCAACTCTTTGACTGAGCACTTTTTTTGTTCCCAGAGTACAAGTAAGGCAAGATATTGAGGGTACGTAATGCCTAATTCATCTAGGAATGGGCGATACATTTTAGAAATTTCTCGATAGCATGCATAGATAGCAAAGCAAAGCTGGTTATCTAATTTTAGTAAGTCATTCATCTGAACACCCATTCTGGTAAGCTATTAAGTGAGATGGTTAGAAAATATCTTTTAACAGTCCATTTATTTTTATTCATAGGAAGTTAAAAGAAATCTTCAATAATATTCTAGATCCATTCTCCCTTAATAAATTGTAGTAAATTAGATTGTGCACAATTAAATTTACTACAATAATTATATCGAATCTCACACAAAAGAGCAAGATAATGCTATAATAAGAACATACATTCTAATAATGTGAATACAACAGGATAGGAAATAAACTCTTTGATTCAAATGCGATTATCTAGGAGGAAATACTATGAATGAGACGTTATACCAAGCACAAGTTGATCGATCGATTGAAATTAGAGCACAATTTTGGAAATCGATTGGAAATGTAGATCCTTATGTATTAACACATCTTATCAATCCAGCCTTTATGAATGGACCGACTTGGCCGGCATTACGGCAAGCCTTTTTGAAAATAGATACTCCAAGTTCAGTTATTCTGACAAGTGATGGATTGTCTGATCCCTTTGAGGAATTGAATGAATTAAATCAAGGTTTGGGAATGGAGTGTTTTATGGAGTCGGAAGAGCTAGAAGCCCAAACAGACATGAGTGAAATCAACAAAACATGGCAATTTCAAATATTATATCAAGTATCTCAAAATATAGCTAATCATGGTAGAGTAAGAGAATTATTAGAACACTATGGTGTTCTCTCTATGGAATTATTCGATATTGATCTGCCAGATGCTTTTATCGATGAAGAAGGTCGAGTCGGGATTCTGATTGGTATGGATGCACCTAATATCCCTTCAAAGATCTCGCTACCAGGTGGTGAGATTCAAATGGTAAGTGTGAAGCTAATTACTTTATCTGAGCTAGACTATATTCGACATCATGGTGCAGAAGGAAGAAGAAAATTAGTTGATTTGTTCTATTCACATCGGTCTTATCATCAATCATCGATTCATCGAGATTCGGTTGTATAACCGATAGCTTACTTTTTCGTCTCAGAGTCCATATCAAAACTGCATATAAGTTCTTATTTATCGTTTTAAAGCTAAAGCTAGCCTTTGCAATTTTAAAACTTGTAATGATAGTCAAGATAATTACTTTAGTGTTACTATTTTATATAAAGCGATATTTAGCTTCTAAACGTAGGAGGGCCTGTATGAAGGAAATATTTGAGAAAAATGGTAAAAGAGTTACTCTTATTGATTTAAGTGATCAATTAAAAAATGAAACGAGCTCTTTTGAGTTAAATCCACATCAGATTCGTTATTCAAAGCATGAAGAGGCAGCTGTGATGACAGAGAAAATATTAGGACTCGATGCTTCCTATTGGCCGGATGGAGAAGGATGGGCTGTGGAGGAAGTAACTCTTTCGTCACATGCGGGTACTCATGTAGATGCACCCTATCATTATGGATCGAAATCTGCTGGTAAGCCTGCTAAAACGATAGATCAAGTACCCTTACACTGGTGCTATGGAGACGGTGTTCTCTTAGATATGACTCATAAACAAGCGGGTGAAGAAATTACGATTGAAGATATTCAAAAGGAATTAGATCGTATTGGATACGAGATTAAACCTTTTGATATTATTATGATACATACAGGAACCTCTAAATATTTCAAAAGCCCTGGGTATGAATTAAAGCATCCTGGACTGGGAAAAGCAGCGACTGAGTGGCTCGTAGATCAAGGGGTTCGTTTGATTGGAATCGATGCTTGGGGGCTAGACCGCCCATTTGATGTTCTAGCAAAGGAAGCAAAAGAAGGGAAAGTACAATTTTGGGAAGCTCACTTGGTGGGGCGTGAAAAAGAATATTGCCAAATTGAAAAGCTTTGCAACTTAGATCAGATTCCCAAGCCGTTTGGGTTCAAAGTATCAGCATTTCCGATAAATATAGAGCGAGCTAGTGCAGGATGGAGCCGTGTTGTTGCTATTTTTGAAGAAGAAATAGGTAAATAGATAAGACTTCAGGAAGTAAATTGAAGTAATCTCGGTATCTTTTTAGATAAAAGAATACTCTTTATTTAAAAACCATCTAGTTTTTAAGAGTAGAAAACTAGATGGTTTTATTTGTAGAGTTAAGCGAATTCATCTATTTTTATATACAAATCCATAATTAAATTATTTATAATAATAAAAAATTGTTATATAACAGATGGGAGAATGAAAGATGACAGTGATTCGAGTTGTATTACAAGTCTGTATTTGTATCTTGTTTAATGAGATTGGAAAGGGATTGAGTCAACTTTTTCATCTTCCTATACCAGGTCATGTAATAGGTCTTGTTCTTTTGCTGTTGGTTTTAAAGCAAGAATGGCTAAGAATGGAATGGTTGGAAGAGGGAGCAGAATGGTTATTAGGAGAATTGCTCCTATTTTTTATTCCTTCAGTAGTTGGCGTGATTCAATTTAAAGCACTATTAGCTGAAAATAGTTTAGGTCTTTTATTTGTCATGGGAGTAGGCACCCTGATGGTTATGATGGTTACTGCTTGGTTTGTCGAGCAGCTTTATCGATATAGAAGGAGGGGGCATCATGGGGAATGAAGAAATATTTAGCTTTCTGATTACCCTTATTTGTTATATGTTCTTTAAAAGCTTATATCATAAAAAGAAGATACTATTTTTCTCACCTGTACTTATTTGCCCAATTTTACTTATATTCCTCGTTGATTATGTACCTATTTCTTATCAAGCATATGAAAAAGGAACGCAACTATTTACTTACTTATTACAACCTGCTACCGTTGCTTTCGCAATTCCCATGGTAAAGCACTGGCAATTATTAAAGAGATATACCATAGAACTTCTATCTGGTGTTATATTCGGCTCTACTTTCGCTCTATTTTTGACGTTAGGTCTATCCACTATATTTCATTTCGATCCTATTATTTCGAATAGTTTAGCTCCGCGATCCATTACGACTCCTTTTGCGGTTACGATTGCGAGTCAAATCGGAGGTAATCAAAGTTTATCAGCAGCTTTTGTCATTCTGACAGGTGTTGTGGGTATGGTTGGCGGTACTTGGATCATTCGTCTCATTAGGATTCAAAGCCCTTTAGCCAAAGGGGTGATGTTTGGAGTTGGATCGCATGGAATTGGAACGTCAAAAGCGTTTGAATTAGGGGAATCTGAAGGGACTTTTTCTAGCTTAGCGATGATTCTTTCTGCAGTGCTAGGGATGCTTTTGATTCCTATATGGGTAGGGTTATTTATAAAGATATAATCTATCTAAGTTCCTTATACTTTTGGACGATAAATAGCATGAAAAATGTATGATGGAAGTATGTTATTATTAAAATAGTTAAGTTGATTTATGATATTTCGTTTAAAAAAATAAATTTTTTAGGATGGAACTGTAATAAAAAGTGTCGAAAAATGAATAGGAAGGGCGTAACTTAATGGATAAACATATCTATAAAGAATTCTCCTATTATAAGAATGGCATTCATTTAGCGGATATTCGTATCACTTCTCAGGAGATCTACCATCGAAAAAAATCAATCGAAACCAATGAATGGTCATCTTATGAAAGTTTACCATCAGATCACGGTTATGATATGGTAACCTCTGATTTTCGATTTCGTCTAGCTGAACTCAATCAAATGAATTGGACTAATGAAGAGGAAGTAAAAGTAAGCTGGGGAGACCGATACCAGCGTTATCTTAGAATGGATGGAAAGGTAGAAGGGGAAGAACAGGTTGCCTGGATCTGGGCTTTACAGGAAGTGAAATTTCCTACTGACCTCATTATTTCGGATAATGAAGTGATCGGATGGATCTATAATGGAAATCCCAACAGTGTACTGGTCAAAAAAGGATATGAGGATTTAACCATTTTGAAACAATGGAATGATCCACACTTATCGAAGCCTTTGTATGGTATTAAGTATCTAGGTAGACAGGATGTCATCACTAGAGATGGGATCAAATTAGCCACAGATGTCTATTTACCAAGTGGTTTACCAGATGGAGAGAAGGTTCCAACGATTCTGGTTCGAACTCCTTACGGAAGGCAAGCAGATGCACCAAAAAGACTTTCCTTTGTACAAAGAGGTTATGCATTAGTGATTCAAGATACACGTGGACGTGAAGACTCGGAAGGTGAGTGGATTCCACTGATTTATGAAATGGAAGATGGAGATGATACACTCAACTGGATTGCTACGCAGCCGTGGTCGAATGGCAAAGTAGGGATGATCGGTGGATCGTATCTCGGCTTCGTTCAATGGGCGGCGGCTGCGAGTGGCAATCCACATTTAAAAGCGATCGTAAGCCAGGTGACGGCAGGTACTCCATTCGTCGATTTTCCAAGACCAGAAGGCGCAATTTCATCAGGAATGCTAGCTTGGTCATTTATGATGGCAGAGCGAAAAAAAAATGATGATGCGATGAAACGTGATGATTGGGATGAGGTGTTAAAAACACGGCCACTGAAAGACATTCCCCTAAAAGCACTGGGGAAAGAATTGAAATTTTGGAATGAGTGGATGAATCATTCTGATTATGATGCATTTTGGGAAAAGGCGAACTGGGCAAAGCGTGGTAATCAAATTAATGTCCCTTCCTTATTAATATCTGGTTGGTACGATGATGATGGTATGGGAACTTCCGAAGCGTGGGAGATGAACAGAGAGAACAATCGAGAGCATACTCGTATGATTCTAGGGCCGTGGTATCACAGTTTCAATACAACACGACAAATTCATCAAATTCCCTTTGGAAATCAGGCGATCCGTTATGACTTAAATCAGTTAGAGCTACGTTGGTTTGACCACTTTTTAAAGGATATTCCGAATGATGTAGAAAAAGAGGCCCGTGTGGAATATTATATGGTTGGAGAAAATGAATGGAAAACATCCGAAGATTGGCCACCTCCAGATGTTGTATATACTCCTTTTTATTTGCATAGTAAAGGGAATGCGAATACGAGCCAAGGAGATGGGAGTGTAGACTCTATTTTCCCACAGCAAGAAAAATCCGATACGTATCGGTTTGATCCAGAAGACCCAACACCATTCTTAATCGATATGTCGGAGAATGAATGTAGGGTTCCAGAAAATTATCGTGATGTTGAATTACGTCAAGATGTTTTGGTATATACATCCGAACCATTGCAAGAAGATATCACCATTGCTGGAGATATTTATGCGGTTTTATATGCTGCTAGCTCAGCCAAAGATACGGATTGGCTTGTGCGATTAACCGATGTAGATGAGGAAGGAAATTCGATTTGTCTTTCCGATGGACTCGTTCGTGCCAGATATCGGAATTCGGTGGAGAAACCAGAGCTACTAAAACCGGGGAAAGTCGAAAAATATGAGATCCGAATGACCAAGATCGCCAATGTATTTAAAAAGGGACACCGGATTCGAATCTCTGTAACTTCTGGAGCGAAGAATTCCATTTTCCCCAACCATAATACAGGGAATAATCCGATGACGGATACAGAGATGGTAGTTGCTACACAAACGATCTATCATGACGAAAAGTATCCAAGCCATGTTCGATTGCCTATACTCAACAAAACACACCATTAAGGATAGAGTGTCTCTTTTTGAGAATTCGAGAAGGATCATATAACCCTTAGCATATTTACCCTTAGAAAAAAGCTGGTACAAGTAATGTAGGATGTTAATAACCGGAAAATGACTTAGGTGCTAATCCCTAAGTCATTTTCCGGTTATAAGCATATTGCTCTGTAGTGGAGGGTTGCTGGTATGCAAGTTTAGTCGTTCAGTGGCTTGCAGGATGGCTAAAGAAATGACTTTAGCCATTTGATATACGCGATGAAGACGAGTATTTTGCAAAATATAAATTTTATGTGCACCCACGATATTTACAATTCCTTTTAGATAGATATCCCCAATTGAAGGCAAATTTTTATTTAGCCCTTTGCCCGGTTCTAGAGGGCCAAGTCCAAGATTAATAAAACCAATGTTTTTTTGTTTACCAAGGGTTGCATCAATAGTCAGGATGCATGCAGAAGGATGGGTTTGCTGGATTTTAGTGATCGTGCGATCCAGATTGATAGCATGAATCGGATTATCTAAGGTACCATAAATGTATAACTGATTTTGAATGATTTCCGATAAGAAGGTTCCAACTAGTGGTCCCAAAGAATCACCCGTGCTTCGATCTGTCCCAATACATAGACAAACGAGTTCAGAATCAGGCACTCCTTTTTGTGTTAAAAGTTGCGAGAGATGATTAGATAGAAGATGAATGACATCTGGATGGTGATACTCGATTTGAAACTTTTCCATAGAATCCTCCTGATCCCTACCTATGAACTCGATTTCTCTACGATATGAATACTTCCATAGCGAAAGGAGAAATTCTATCAGGTTAGTGGGGGGGATATGAAAAGATTTTTACACACATAATAACACCTTAACCAATGGCAAGGTGTTTTCTTCACTATTTTTTACTGGCATATTGAACTTAATCCATATCCATAGTAAAATGAAAAATGGTCACCAGTTATTATATTTAAATATATACCCTATTATATTATATAAAAAAAGAAAGTCCTTTGTCAACCTTTTTTTGAAAGAAATTATAAAAGTGGAGTGGTCGTATGAATAAATGGGAACGCGAATGGAAGGAAGAACAACAAAGAGTAGATCATGTGGTTCAGAAAATCTCCAAGCGTTTGTCTTCTCTTGTGCAACAGACAAGTACCATGCGGGCAGATATTGTTGAAATTCGAAACCAATTTTGGGAAGATATCACGGTTAATGTGGATGACCCGATAGAAGCAGCAGAGACCTATGCAAGCATCAAACAACAAGCGGAGGTTTTATCCGAAAGAGAGCGGAGCCATCGTCATGTACGGAATCAGCTTAAAACATTAAGTAAGTTGCAGCATTCCCCATATTTTGCTCGAATTGACTTAAAGGTAGAAGACGAAGAAGAAGCTGAACCCATTTATATGGGAGTAGGGTCATTTTTTGATGAGGAGAGTGAAACCTTTCTAATCTATGACTGGCGAGCACCCATATCCAGCCTTTATTATGATTTTTCCCCAGGTGAGGTGGAATATCGTACCCCTGAAGGATTGGTAAAGGGGGTAATGGAACTAAAACGCCAGTATTTAATTCGGAATGGTCATATTGATAGCATGTTTGATACAGGAATTACTATCGGAGACGAAATGTTGCGTGAAGCTTTAGGTAGACGGTCCGATATGCAAATGAAGAGTATCGTTGCTACCATCCAAAAAGAGCAAAATCAAATTATTCGAGATGAGCGTAATCGACTTCTAATTGTACAAGGAGCTGCAGGGAGTGGGAAAACGTCTGTTGCCATGCAGCGAGTTGCCTATTTGCTATATCGTTATCGAGATACATTACGACCTGAAAATATTGTACTTTTTTCACCGAATCCATTGTTTAATAGTTATGTCGCTACGGTTCTGCCAGAACTTGGAGAAGAAAATATGCGACAGACAACCTTTCAGGAATATTTGGAGAGTCAATTGAGTAAGACTTTTGAGGTTGAAGACCCATTTACGCAGTTAGAATATATTCTTACTCATGAAGATAATCGTAGCTATGCAGCGCGAATTGCAGGAATTACTATTAAATCTTCACTTGAGTTTATGGATGTTATTCAGAGTTATGTCGCCTTTCTTGGGCAACAAGGATTGATTTTCAAAGATATCCGTTTCCGAGATGAAGTACTCATTTCAGCTGAGGCGATTAGAGAAAAATTTTATTCCTTTGATCCAGCATTACGTATACCAAATCGTATGCGATTAGTTGCTGAATGGTTAATTGAAGAATTAAAAGAGCGAGAGATTCAAGAACGGTCTAAGTCATGGGTAGAAGATGAAATAGAACTACTCAGCAAAGAAGATTATCTCAAAGTATATAAAAAGCTAAGGCGGCAAAAACGTTTCACTGATCAATCATTTGATGATTTTGATCGAGAAAAAGAAATGCTTTCTTCAATGGTTGTACGGAAAGAATTTAAGCCTCTTCTTACAAAAGTCAACCAATTTTATTTTATTGATATTCCAGCTATTTATCGGCAGTTATATACGAATCCCCAATTCATTTTTGAGCTAAGACCAGAATGGGAAGTTCCTTCACTTTGGGAGGAGATTTGTGTACAGACCGTTGAGAAGTTAAAGCATTTTGAACTAGCTTATGAAGATGCTACACCATACCTTTATCTCAAAGATTGTATAGAAGGCTTTCGCATTAATACTTCTGTTCGGCATGTTTTTATTGATGAAGCTCAAGATTTTTCTCCATTTCATTTTGCTTTTATGAAACAAATATTTCCTTTAAGTAAGCTAACTGTACTAGGTGATCTTAACCAAGGGCTATATGCTCATAATATGACGGATGATGGTTTTACTTCCTTGCTATCTTTGTACGATCCTGAAGAGACTCGGGTATTTAAGTTAAACCGGAGCTATCGCTCAACTTGGCCTATTACTCAGTTTACCCGAGGGATGATTCCGGGTGGGCAAGATATTGAACCATTTCAACGTGAAGGAAGTAAGCCAATGGTTACTCAAGTATCAGATAAACAGGAGCTCGAAAGGAAAGTAGCTGATCGTATTCATCACCTTCAGTTGGCAGGGCATCAGACCATTGCGATAATTTGTAAAACGGCTAAGGAAAGTAAAGAGGTGTATACAGCATTACAGGGTAAAGTTCCTCTCTCTTTCATTCATAAAGAAACTACAACACTGAAGAAGGGGGTTGTAGTGATCCCGACTTATTTGGCAAAAGGGGTCGAATTTGATGCGGTCATTATTTATAACGGTTCAAAAAGTCAGTATGGTCGAGAGAGCGAACGGAAACTATTTTATACTTCATGTACAAGAGCTATGCATGAGCTTTATATCTATTCGCTTGGGGAGATCACTCCATTTATTTCCGAGGTTTCTTCAGATACTTACGTCTTAGAAAGAAACCTGTAGATTTAGCATTTTTTCATTTCTGTTTGATTATCGTTAGGGGAAAAAGAAAATCGAGTTTGCCAGAAATCTTTAGCGTTCTAACTATATAGAACGCTATAATTTTCTTTCGTATTTTTTAATTATATAGTAATTGATCGAAATGAATATAAATAATTTTTATATTTATGTTAATGGAAAATTTTTATACTAATATAAAGGATTTTCATATATAATAAAAGAAATATATTATTAGATTTATTCACATCTATTTTTATCTAAGAAAAGGATGATTGATATGAAAAAACTTTTCGCAACAGGAATTGCTACTGTTTTATCCGTGTCTTTATTTCTTTCTTCAGTGGGGAAAGTGAGTGCTGAAGAATCAAAATTAACAACCTATACGATTAACTTTAAAGGCTCTTCGGTTCCCGGCAATGTAAAGGATTTGATTGAAAAAGCAGGCGGATCAGTTGTTAAAGAGAATTCGGAGCTAGCTTATGTGAAAGCGTCTTCAAAGGATCCATTGTTTCTTGATAGAGTTCGTAAATTAGATTCAGTTGAGAGTGCTGGACGTTCTTTAAAAATAATCCAAGAGAAAGTTGTAGATGCAGAATTAGTAAATGTTAAGGATCATTCTATCTATGATCAATATCAATGGGATATTAAACAAGTGACACAAAATGGTAAAAGCTTTACTCTCCCAAAAGGAAAAGGAAGTAAGGATGTTGTGGTAGGAGTCATCGATACTGGAGTGGATTTGAATCATCCTGATATCAAAGCGAATATTGTGGATGCGAAGTCATTTGTAGCAGGTGAAGATGCAAATGATAACAATGGTCATGGTACCCATGTTGCTGGAAGTATTGCGGCAAATGGAATGGCATTAGGAGTAGGTCCTGAGCTTGGAATCGGAGCTTTGAAAGTATTTCCAAAAGATGGAGAGGCGAGCACCGATACGATTGCTGAAGCACTCAAATATGCTGCTGATAAGGATTATGATGTAGTAAATATGAGTTTGGGTTCTTATATGTATCTCCAAGACCCAGAACGGGATACCAATGATATTCGTGCAGAAATAAATCTCTTTAAAAAAGCCATTTCTTATGCAACAAAAAAAGGAGTAACTGTGGTAGGTTCTGCTGGAAATGCAGGAGCGGATATTCATAATCCAGCTAAGCTAACGAAGTTTCTTTATGGGGAAGATGCTAATGGAGCAACTCATCGTGACCCTGCGAGTAACTTATTAATCCGTGTCTCTGCTGGGAATAAGGATAAAAAGTTAGCTTATTATTCGAACTATGGTGTAGGAAAAATTGATGTGATGGCACCAGGTGGTGATCTTGGACCGAACTATAATCCAGATACTGGACAAGGAAGAGATAATTCTTATTTATGCATGAGCACAGTACCTATCTTCGATGCGCAAAAAAATATTATTGGACATGGTTATGGATATAAAGCAGGAACTTCCATGGCAGCACCCAAAGTAGCTGGTTTGGCAGGGGTTATTATCGCTAAACATGGAAAGAATAAACTAAAGCCTGCTCAAGTGAAATCAATCATTGAGCAATCGGCTGAGGATATTTATAAGAAGGGGAAAGATGAGCAATCCGGTTCTGGATTGATTAATGTAGTTGATGCATTAAATCATTAAAAATAATAAGAGTATACTTAACATATCTATTTGATATATAAAAACCGATTCCTGAGTTCTAATATAGGAATCGGTTTTTATTGTTAGCTCCTTTTAAGAGGAATAATCATCGTTTGGTGAATGAAAATGGCTAATTCATTTGGTATTGACAAAAAGAATTACTTGGCTTATTTTATACATATAGGGGTATATGTATAAAATAACAAACCGCTGATACTTTGGTTTGTATTTTTTATCCTTAATAATATACATATATGGGTATATGTATATAAATCTATGTCTTTGAAAACATTCATTTCGATAAAAAAGGAGGGGTTTCATGAAAAAGAGTATTCCAACTATTTCACCTCAGGAAGTGGAACGTCAGCTCCAAAAAGGAGAGAAATTAAACATTATTGATGTTCGAGAAGATAGCGAAGTTACAGAAGGAAAAATTCCGGAAGCGAAACATGTTGCTTTAGGGACTTTGCCTGATCAACTGCATGAGCTAGACTCACACAATGAATACATTATGGTCTGCCGATCAGGTGTTAGAAGTGAACGAGCCTGTGAATTTCTACTAGAACATGGTTTTAAAGTAAAAAACATGGTTGGCGGGATGCTCGCTTGGAAAGGAAAGACTCAATAAATAAGGAGAACGATATGGCTTTCTGAAACGCTGATGTTACTATCACATTTTAGCTTAGGAGGTGTTTATTCTATGGTGAAAATGATGACGTCAAAAGAAGCAGCCGAAAAAGTCATTCATGGAGAGCTTTTTATCTTGGATGTACGTAATGAAGAAGACTACACCAATTGGAAAATCGAAGGGAAAAAAGTGGTATCTATTAACATTCCATACTTTGATTTGATTGACGGTGTAGAACACGCATTAGAAAAATTACCGAAAGATGAGCGAGATATCTTGGTCGTCTGTGCAAAAGAAGGCTCCTCTAAATTTGTGGCAGAGCAATTGGATGAAGCGGGCGTGGATGAGATGTATTATCTCCAAGGGGGTATGAAAGCTTGGAGTGAATATCTCTATCCAGTCAAAATAGGAAACTTAAAAGATGGGGGAAGCATCTATCAGTTTAATCGAATTGGAAAAGGATGCCTTTCCTATTTAATTGAGTCACATGGAGAAGCAGCCATTATTGATCCAGTACGGATGATGGATACGTATGAGAGTTTTGCTCAAGATAAGGGGCTTTCCATTAAATATTTAATCGATACCCATCTTCATGCTGATCATATTTCTGGTGGTTGTAAACTGGCTGGAAAACTAGGAGGAACTTATTATCTCCCGTCTAAAGATGCGACAGAGGTGACCTTCTCATATGAACCATTAGAAGAAGGAAAAGACATTCTAGTTGGCAATACGCGGATTCGTATTCAACCTCTATACTCTCCAGGTCATACCATTGGAAGCACATCCTTGATGGTGGATGATCAATATCTTCTCTCTGGTGATATCCTATTTGTAGATTCCATCGGTAGACCTGACTTAGCAGGAAAAGCCGAAGACTGGGCTTACGATTTGCACCATACTCTATATCAACGATATAAAGAGCTTTCACCAGAACTACTCGTTCTGCCAGCGCACTTTGGAAAGATTAGTGAAATGGATGATCAAGGACGGGTGTTTGCTAAATTGGGAGAACTATATATGAAAAATGCTGGACTTCAAGTAGGGAATGAAACCATATTCCGTAAAATGGTGACAGAGAATCTGCCACCGCAACCTTATGCTTATCAAGAAATTCGGAAAACCAATATGGGGAAACTTACCCCGACAGAAGATGAACAACGGGAAATGGAAATCGGCCCTAATCGTTGTGCTGTTCATGATTAATTTACTTTACTTGGGAGGACGATGAAAAATGAATGTAGATAAAGTGTTGGATGCAAAAGGACTTTCTTGTCCTATGCCTGTGGTACGTACGAAAAAAGCGATCGATGAATTAAAATCAGGAGAAATTTTAGAACTTCATACAACCGATTCTGGAGCTTTCAGTGATATTCCTGCATGGGCAAAAACTGCAGGGCATCAAGTTATCGAACAGAGAGAAGAGAACGGAGTGTATAAGTTTTGGATTCAAAAAGGTTAAAGAATAGAATGATCCCTTTATAATAAAGGGATCATTCATCACACAAAAATAGAAGAGGAAGATCATAATGGAAAACAATAAATCAACCTTGATCGTATTCAGTGGTGATTTGGATAAAGCTATTGCAAGCTTTATTATTGGGACAGGGTCTGCTGCGATGGGAAACCAAGTAACCATGTTTTTTACTTTTTGGGGGCTTAACATTCTTCGTAAAGAGCAGTATGTACCTGTACAAAAATCGTTTATGGATAAAATGTTTGCTAAGTTGCTGCCGAGAGGACCTGAAAAATTAGGAATTTCAAAGATGAACTTTGGTGGATTAGGTGCCAAGATGATGAAATACACCATGAAAAAGAAAAACATTACCACTTTAAAAGAACTTATCGAAACGGCACAAGAATTGGATATCAAAATGGTCGCATGCACCATGTCTATGGATGTATTAGGAATTAAAAAAGAAGAGCTAATTGATGGACTTGAGTATGCTGGAGTGGCATCTTATCTTGCAGAAGCAAACGAGGCAAAAGTTAACTTGTTTATCTAGGGAAGAAGTGTTTAGATATGGACATCGAATTTATTGCACTTATTTTTTTCATCGGATTGATAAGTTCTTTTACTTCTGGGATGTTGGGTATTGGAGGATCAATTATTAACTATCCGTTGCTACTCTATGTTCCAACTTTGTTGGGGATTACTTCTTTCACTGCTCATGAAGTAACGGGGATTAATACGGTTCAAGTATTTTTTTCTACCATCACAGCAGTACTTGCATATCGGAAGGGAGGATATCTTAATCAATCTCTCATTCTTTCCATGGGGATTAGTATTTTGATCGGGAGTTTTATCGGTGGCTATGGATCCAAGCTGCTAAATGAAGGACAAATTCATTTAGTTTATGCTATTTTGGCAACAATTGCGGCAATCATGATGTTTGTTCCGAAAAAAGGATTGAATGATATCCCTGTGGACAAGGTAACATTCCATGTTCCTTTAGCGATCATATCGGCATTAATTGTTGGAATTGCTTCAGGAGTTATTGGTGCAGCTGGGGCTTTTCTTTTGGTTCCTGTTATGTTGGTAGTTCTGAAAATACCTACCCGAATAACAATCGCTACATCGCTCGCTATCACCTTCATTTCTTCTATTGGGTCAACCACTGCAAAAGTTATTACCGGTCAAGTCCTTCTGTTTCCTGCCATTATTCTGGTCATTGCCAGTATGATTGCTTCACCTCTGGGGGCATCCTTTGGGAAAAAAGTAAATCCAAAAATATTACAAGTAATTTTATCTATCCTTATTATTGCTACATCAGCGAAAATTTGGCTTGATGTTCTTTCCTAATCTCCAAAAAATTGTTGGGGGATTTTTTTCAAAAAAGAGAAAGATATCTATTGATTCGTTTTTTCGTTGTAAATATCGTATGATTAGGTGATTTTTGTTATCATTTCCTTATACACTTGCTCCATCAATGAGTAAACTTATGCATTGGAAAGATCTAAAAGGTCTAATTAGAAAAAGGTAATAAGTACGGAGGATATACAATGATATATGATGATAATGTAAAAAAACGTTTACGGCGTATTGAAGGGCAGGTTCGTGGCGTTCTTCGTATGATGGATGAAGATCAAGATTGTAAAGATGTCGTATCACAATTATCTGCAATTCGTTCAGCTGTAGATCGGTCTATTACGTATATCGTAACTCATAATTTGGAGCATTGTTTAAGAGAAGAGATAGAAAAAGGCGAAAACGCAGATACCAAAAAACTTCTAAAAGAAGCCATGAATTTAATGCTACGTAGTAAATAAATCGATATCTTTATAATCAAAGTCAACTGTATAGTACAAAAGGACTTGAGATCCCTTCTGGAATCTCAAGTCCTTTTGTATTTATTCATTTGTAATTAAGTGTTTGTTCTTGGTATGAAGGAAATAAAGAAGAATCCTTTTCTATACACTCTCATGATCAAGGGCGTAATGTTTCGCTATATTGTGTGAATTGATCAATGGCTAAACGATTGGGTTCATAACCGATGCCCCATTCTTCAGGAACATGAATGATACCACGGTTTACAGTTACTTCTGGCTCTATAAGGTCTTGATACCAATAGTTAGAAGAAGCAGCTGTATCTCCCGGCAAGGTAAAGTTAGAGAGTGTGGTTAATGCGATATTGTGAGCTCTACCGATCCCGGACTCTAACATTCCACCACACCAAACGGGGATCTTTTGTGTTTCACATAAATCATGGATTTTCATTGCTTCGGTTAGACCACCAACCCGTCCAATTTTAATATTAATAATTTGACAGCTTCCTAAGGCAAGTGCTTTACGTGCATCTTCTACAGAATGAATGCTCTCATCTAAACAGATTGGAGTGGTTAGCTGACGTTGAAGATAAGCATGGTCAATGATATCATCGGGGGCCAGTGGTTGCTCTATCATCATTAGGTTAAATTCGTCTAACTCTTTGAGTCGTTGTGTATCTGTTAGTCGATAGGCTGAATTAGCATCAGCCATAAGTAGAATATTTGGAAAGTGATTTCGGATTTCACGGATGATCTCTATATCCCAACCTGGCTTGATTTTTACTTTAATGCGGTGATATCCAGCCGAGACATGTCGTTCAATGATTGTAAGAAGTTCTTGGACGGAATTTTGTATCCCAATACTTACTCCTACCTCAATTTGCTTTTTTTTCCCACCTAAAGCTTTGGCGAGTGGTAGTTGTTGGCGTTTGGCAAATAGATCCCAGATCGCCCCTTCTAAAGCGGACTTCGCCATATAATTCCTTCGAATATGGGCAAATCTCTGCGATACTTCATGAGGATGTTGGATATCCTTCTCCAATAGCAAAGGAATTAGAAAATCTTTTATCATATGCCAATTGGTTTCGATCGTCTCTTCATTATACCACGGAGAAGTAAAGGCTACGGACTCAGCCCAACCACTTAGCCCTTCTTGATCGCGGATCTCAACAAGAATAAAGTCTTTTTGTTTGAAAGTACCAAAGCTTGTAGTAAACGGTGCTTTTAATGGCATATTCATTTTTCTAAGTGTAATTGAGTGTATATTCATAATTTAGTATTCCTTTCTGCCGTGATATTTCACGAATCATGGATGGATAACTGCTTGACATCGATCGCTACATAGTATTGAATGGGCTCATCTGTTTGGCGCTTGACACCAGTGAGGGCATACCCTTCTGCAAATAGGACTTGTAGAAGATAACGGATTTTTAGTCGCCAATCCAGAGCTAGCGAGAAATCAGTTTGTTTGATTTTTTGGAATTGAGTAGGTATGGGTATGAATATTGCTTTTCGCTCTGATAAATGTTCCCTCCATATGGTTGGAAGATCAATCACATGATCATCAAGAAAAGGGAAATCACGTTTATTTAGATTCCAAGGTAGTAGTAATGGTTGCTTGTATTTTATAAAAGGAGGTTTTTGTTTTTCTATCACATGAGGAGTATGGATCCACCATTCGACCATGAGGCGATCCGAAGGTAAGCCTTGATTTAGGGCATCTTCCATTTCTCCATAACAGTTTTCGATATATGTTTGACAAATTCCATGCAATTTTTCTAAATTAAGATAACCATTGATACTTTCAAGAGGATCATAAGTCCAAGTGATTAATTGATAGCCCATATGGATGGCCCATTCTCGTTGTGCCTGTTTTAACTTTTCGCCTAAACCTTGGTTTTGATAGTTAGGATGAATGCCTAGCATATGTGAACAGAGATAACCTTTTCCGTTGACGAAACCAGGAAATCCATAACAAAAGCCGATTAGCTGCTCCTTATGAAAAATTCCTAACATCATTCCTCCGTTTTTGATACAAGTTAATGTTTGATGAACCGGAATGGGATCCATTTGCCAAATGTGTTGTTCTAGTTTTTGCACTTCCGTTAATTCATCAACGGTTTGTAGAATTTTGATTTGATGATACATCTTTTTAGTTTCCTTTCTTCTTTTCAAATGTTAAAAGTACAGCCGTTGTTAAAATTTCAATACCTGAAAAGATAGCTTCTCGATTAAATGTCATATAAGGATGATGGAGCCCGGGTTTTAAATCGCAGCCTAATCCCAACATAGTTGCTTTCAAATGGGAGCGTTTGAGGGTATAAAAGTGAAAATCTTCTCCTCCTGAAGTCATAATCGGATGCGCTAAATTATTTTCACCTAACCGTTGTTGAATTGCTTGGGACATGATGGTTTGTGCCTCTTCATCTACTTCAGCTGCAGCAGTTCTCCCACCAAGTGAGAGGGGGATAGGTATTTCATATAGTTCAGAAATTTTCTGTACCACTTTTCTTACTTTCTCTACCAAATCACGTAAGGATGAATTGGTTTGCGCACGTAAATCGAGGCTAAATTGGGCATGTCCAGGAATAATATTACTACTTTCACTACCCGATACAAAGCGTGTCATCTTGACAGAATAAGGTATCATCGGATTTAAACGAATTTTATTTAACTCATGAACCAGAGAAGCACCAATTTCAATCGCATTGGTTCCTAGATGAGGTCTTGCCCCGTGTGTATCTTGCCCTTGAATCTCTCCATTGATAAATTGCGCCCCTCCGTGGAGAATTGCTGGTGCTGCTTTTCCATCAGGTAGTTCTTCGGCTGGACGGAGATGAACACCATATAAATAATCAACATCATCGACAACTTTTTTCTCAATCATTTTTAAAGCGCCAGTCCCTTTTTCTTCAGCAGGCTGAAAAATAAATTTGCATTTTGCTGTTTGAGGAAGTCCAATTTCCTTTAATAGTAGAAAAGTACCAATAACCATGGTCATATGTGCATCATGTCCACAAGAATGATTTGCTTGAAAAGAGCCATTCACTTGTTGCCAAAGTGCATCGATATCGGCACGAACAGCGACTGTAATCGGACCTGAACCGAGCTCACCGATTACTCCAGTACAGTCATCAAATGTAGTTACCTTACTATTATTTTCATGAAGGATGTTGGCGATATAATGGGTGGTATTTACTTCCTGCCAGCTAATCTCTGGATGACGATGTAGATATTCAAAGATCTCAATCAGTCTGGGTTTGATTTTTTTGATTAATTCTTTCATTCTTATCCCATCTTTCTAAGAGAGGATATTGCCTTTATCAGCTACTTATCGTTTTCATATAAAATCCCCGTTGTCTTGTTTGATTCATATAGAAGGCGCCTTGCTTTTCGTAACGGTTTACTCTGCTCTAATATAAAAATGATAGAATATGATCTTGTATAAATTATCAAAGAAGATGCTTTATACAAACCTATTATAACTAAATACTAGTTTGTATTACATACAAAATAATAATCATAAAATTTTGATCCTATCAGGATTATTTACTGTATCTAGTAATAAGATCCAGTAAAATCCTTGCTGTACATAGAAGCAGTAAAGTTGACAAGATAACCGTCCAGCCGGTATGGTAATAGAGAGAGGAATATCAAATGTTAGGTTAAGCAGGTTTATTAATGGCTTCCATAAGAATTCATTCATATGACAGAATAGGTGATTCATCATGAGCCCATATGTTTTATTAGTAATAGCTATTATTAGTGAGGTATTTGGTAGTTCCATGCTTAAAGTTTCAAAAGGATTTACAAAGTGGCTACCTTCCATAGGTGTAGTAATAGGAATGGGCTTGGCTTTCTATTTTTTATCTTTATCGCTTAAAGAGTTACCATTAGGATTGGTTTATGCAATATGGTCAGGTGTAGGTACAGCTTTAACTGCATTGATCGGAATCGTTATTTGGAAAGAATCATTCAATCTGAAAAAATTATTAGGTTTAGTTTTAATCATTGGGGGAGTTATTGTTTTGAAGCTTTCAAGTGGAGTCTCTTAATTAATAGATAGAGAATGTGAGGTGGTATAGTGAAAGGATATATTGCTTTGGGAATTTCTATTATGAGTGAAGTGTTTGGTACGACCATGCTTAAAATGTCAGAAGGACTTACAAAACCATTTCCTTCTATTGGAGTGATAATTGGCTTTGGATTATCATTTTATTGCTTATCCTTATGTCTTCAAACAGTTCCATTAAGTTTAGCTTATGCAATATGGTCGGGTGTAGGTACCGCTTTAACTGCATTAATCGGCATTCTCTTATGGGAAGATCCATTTAATTTTATGACATTTGCAGGTCTAATACTAATTATTGGTGGTGTATTCTTGTTGAATTTTTCTAATAGAACGGGAAAGGGGGCAAATTCATCAAATTAAATGGATTCCAATTGATTTACTTCATAATAAAACAAAGACTTAGGACATCCCTTAAGGAACCCTAAGTCAATTTGTGTTTCTTTTAAATAAAAACCAGTTTGTATTTCAAACCTTAAACATATACAATCCAACAATTAATTAAACAATCGTTTATTCCCATCTTTCAATATCTTAGTCTTTCTGAGAGAGTACTCCCATTTCAAACTAGCTAAATAGGAGATGAAATCCAGCTAGGATACAGCCTAATAGTATTTATTTTTTGAATATTAAATCTACTTGTTGCATATGATATAATCGGTTTCGAATAGATAAAAGGTTGATATACATATAAAATTAGATAGTAATAATCATTCAGTATTTAATTTGAGCTTGAATGGCTAAAAGAAGTGGATGCCCGTTGCTTGCAATCCTTGTTGGAAACCTTAGCAGATACGTTTGCCCGCTTCTTCAAGAAACAGCTTGCACATTGGCAACGAATCATGTCAAAATCCATTACTGACATTTCATGGTCGAATCTAGGTGTAAGAAATCTTTTGTGATTGGTATGATTAAGTTATCAGCATTGACCGCAATGTTTCTTCCTTACTTTCGTTTGCTAGATAAAACGTATAAAAGAAAAGGTGATTATCATGTTGACACGTTCAGTTTGTGCTGCTGATTATAAAGAAGTGATTTCTGTCCTGAATGAATGGTGGGGTGGCAGACAGATGACAGATATGCTGCCTAAACTATTTTTTGTACATTTTCAAAATACAAGCTTTATAATTGAAAAGGATGGAAGAATCATTGGTTTTTTAATTGGATTTATTTCACAAACTTATCTTAATGAAGCCTATGTTCATTTTGTTGGAGTTCATCCGAAATATAGAAAAAAGGGGATTGCAAAGCGCTTATATGAACTATTTTTTGAGGCGGTACAAAAAAGAGGTTGCGAAATTGTTCGATGTTTAACTTCACCAGCAAATCATACATCGATTGCATTCCATACGAAAATGGGATTTCAGATAGAAAAAGGGGATTACGAAGTAAATGGAATATCCATTCATAAGGATTATGACGGTCAGGGACAAGAGCGAGTTTTATTTGTAAAATATCTTAAGTTAGAATAGGGAGTATGCTCAACATTTAAACATTGCTAGCTGATGATATACACTGTTTTTATTCATTCAATTAAGTAAAGTCCTAGTTATAGTGATGTGATCCCCTTTGATTGACTGTGGTCGTCCGTATTACCAAACACAGTCAATCAAAGGGGATTATTTGCTGAAAGATACTAGAGCCTTGTATAATTTGATCAAAAACCCAGGTCATTTCTAAAATTAGAGTGCAATGTTTTTGTATCGGTTTATGAGATTAATAAAGTTTTGAGCGGCTTTTGATAGATAATGATTTTTTAACCAAATTAACCCCGTAGATGCAATTAGCTCTGTATCTATAATTTTGGAAGCTTGGATATGGTGGTATTTGTATTGTTTAATTACGGTTTCTGGAACAATAGCTGTGCCAAAGTCAGATGCGACTAAGTCCAATAAAAGGGAGATATCAGAACATTCGGCAACAATGTGCGGATGTAAATGGGATTTCGAAAATGCTTCCAAAATCATATAATGCACGCCTAGTCCTTCTGTACTTGGTATAATCAGTGGATAGTCTTGAATTTCAGCAAGTGTGACCTCATGATTAAAAGTTTGTTGTTTATTTGAAGTTAAAAAGTAGAAATGTTCGGTATTAAGGTGGATCACTGAAAAATCATCTAACTCGAGCGGTAATTGTATAATTGCTAACTCTACAATCCGATCCTTCACTAATTTACAAAGATGAGATGATTCATTTTGTTGAATTTTATAGGTAACCTTAGGATATTTTTGGTGGAATTGGTGAAGCATTTTAGATAATTCGACTACCGAAATAGTATTGATACCTATCGTAAGTCTTCCATTTACTCCGTTACTGATCTCCTTGATTTCCATCATTGCTTCGTCCATTAATTGAGTCATTTGTAAGGCATATTGATATAAAGATTTTCCTGCTTCCGTTAGCTCTAAAAATTTTCCATTTCTCTCTACTAATTTTGTTCCTAGTTCATCTTCCATGGCTTTCAAGTGTTGACTTAGAGGAGGCTGAGAAATATGAAGCCTCTTAGCAGCAGCAGAAATTTTTTTTTCTTCTACAATTGCTATAAAATATCGCAGTTGTCTTATATCCATCGGTAGAAAAACACTCCTTTTTATATATGAAAAACCTAAGTGAAATTAATTTTTTTTATATTTTTCATATACTACTTCTTAAGATATCATAAGTATAGATTGAAATTGTATCTCGTTTTGAAATGAGCTTGTATAAAATAGCTAGAAATCCTATTTTTTAAGCTGTTAATTCGCATATGGAAAAAGCTCTTTTTGTGAGATGAGCTTATTTAAAAGATATGGAGAGCACTATTTATAAAGATGAGGTTCATTACTCACCGCATTTTTATGAATAAACCAATTTAGGTGAAACACTATGGAGAAACAACATTTTTATAACGGTTTAAGTATATTTCAATGGTTCATTTTCCTACTGGCCAATTCTATTGCATTACCCATTGTAATTGGGGGAGTATTTCATTTATCGATTGAAGAAATTTCTGAATTAATGCAACGAACATTTTTCGTGGTTGGAATTAGCTCTTTTTTACAAGGATGGCTGGGACATCGCTATCCAATTGCAGACGGTCCAGGGGGCTCATGGGTTAGTGTATTTGTGATTTTCGCAAGCATAGCTATTCCACAGGGACAAAGTACTGAGGAAACCTTGCAACTTTTAGAAGGAGGATTGATTGTTGCAGGTCTTCTGCTCTTCATTCTGGGAGCAGCTGGTTTAGTTACTCGACTGTTATTTTTGTTTACTCCTTTGGTCACGGGGTCCTTTCTTTTGATTTTATCACTTCAACTTAGTGGTATTTTTTTAGAAGGAATGATAGGAATACAAGGACAATCCATCATGGATTATGAAACAGTGGCGATTTCATTTGGTGTATTTATACTTGTTATTATATTATCGAATAAAGGAAAAGGATGGATTAAAAGTTACGCTGTATTGATGGGGATTTTATTGGGTTGGTTACTCTATTTCTTATTAGGAAAAAACTCCACGACCATTTCCGAACCGGTTTCCTTGGTTAAATTACCAGAAATTTTTGCTTGGGGGACTCCACGGTTAAATACCGGAATGATTATAACATCCATCTTGTTTACATTTATTTTAGTTTCTAATAAGATTGCAGCAGTTTCGGCTGCTAAACAAGTATATCCAAAATCCGAAAAAGAGGATAAGCAAACAATGAATCGTAGCATCTGGACAGGTGGTATTTCACATGTTATATCTTCTCTTTTTTCTACGATCGGAATAGTTCCTTTACCGGTATCTGTGGGTTTTATCCAATTAACGGGTCAGAAAAGAATAGGACCTTTCTTGATAGCAAGTTTGGCTTTATCATGTATAGCAGTCATTCCACCCATTGTCAACTTCTTAGCTTTGCTTCCAGGTCCTATTGCAAGCGCTGCACTTTTGGCGTCCTTTGTCCAAGTGATAGGGATCGCTTTTCAAACTCTTCGGAAAGAAGATTTAGACCAGCGTCAATTAACCATTTTAGGAGTCACACTAATAATCTCTATTGGTTTAATGATTCTTCCTAAAGGTATTTTTCAAGGTCTTCCAACCATTCTGCAATATATTTTAAATAATGGTTTGCTTGTGGGTACAATAATAGTAATCCTACTGGAACAACTATGGAAAAAAAGAGAAAAGATAGTAGATTGTTGAAACAATAAATATCACATTTTATAAAATTCAACTATTCAAAAGGAGAGTGCTTATTGATGAGTCACACAGAATTTATGCAATTGGCAATTGAGTTAGCTTATGAAAATGCCAAAAACAAAAAGGGAAAGCCGTATGGCGCAATTATCGTTAAGGATGGGCAGATTGTTGCTAAAGGAGTCAATGAGGTTCTCCAAACACATGATCCGACTGCCCATGCTGAACTTCAAGCTATTCGTGAAGCATCTCGTAGCCTTGGCACATCGGATCTTTCTGACTGTGAACTATACGCAAGTGGGGAGCCTTGTTCCATGTGTTTAAGTGCCATTTACTTGGCGAATTTTAAAAATGTTTATTATGCTTATACTGCAGAAGAGTCAGAAGAAATTGGGTTAGGTACAAAATATGTTTATCATCAAGTAGCTCTTCCAATGGAAAAACGAGATGTTAAATTAATTAAGCTGGATAAGAATCCTAAACAAAAGAATCCTTTTGTACTTTGGAAGGAAATGAACTTTTAAATATTGCTTTGATCGGAAAAAAACAGCTATTTCATATCATATTCCAACATGCACGCTTTCCTAAATTCACGATTCATACACTTAGATCGTAGAATCTTTAAAAAGCAGAACATTTATATGTTCTGCTTTTTGTTTGTCTGACAATATTCAGCAGGAAAGTTATATGTATGTTAAAAATCTTAGTGGGAATACTTTTAAGCCTAATTCAGCATGTTGCATATTTCGATTGAAAATCTAGGAAGTCACGAATCGCTTTTGTCCATTTTCCCTTTCTCTTTTCGATAGGTTTCCAATAGGATCGACACTGCTATCACACCCTAACGTTGTGTGTATCAAGATTAGCAAATGAAAGGAGATACCCACATCGACTGGAAGGTAAAAAAATGATGATTATAAGCATAATATTTATATTCTCTATGCCATTAGTCACATGCAACGATATGAGTCCAGATAATATTGATTAATAAATCATTAACCAATATAAAAATGACTTTGTTGACACAAAAAAAACGAACATATATACTGATTTTATCTGATGAATCGAATATAAGTTTGGTATAATGATTTCCAAGTTAACTACTCAGGATCTGTTTGATTTATTAGAGCGTAATCGTGACTATGGCTGGCTACCAGATCGAAGGGAGTTTGCGATTGACGAGCTTATAAAACGTTTAGATCAAAATGAGCCAGATATCAACTTGCTCGTAGATATCTTATCCTATGATTTATCCATCCTCCGCCAAAAAGCAATTTGCTTCATCACTAAAAATAGTAGTAAATGGACAGATGCACAAATCAACTGTTTGATTCAAATGATGTTACAGCGAGTAAGTGAAGAGCGAATCGATGATCTAGACGATTGGCTTCCACTGATTGAGGGACCGCTAAATAAGAAGTGGAAACAATGGGCATCGGTACAGAGTTTGAAGGGCTTTTTAAAATGGTCTACATGGAAGTGTGAGAAATTTATTATTCAAGTATTAAATCATGTAGATGTCTCTCGATATCCATATAAAGGTGAAGACCTATTACCACTGTTACTAGATGAAGAATATTATGGAATTGCTTCAGTTGCTCGTGAGAGATTGATACAAGATATTAAACATATTAAGATTTCTCCATCATTTTTGGTGGACATAGCCTTTACCTTTGAAGAGGTTAAGCAAGAATTTTTTGTGAACTTTGTCCAAGAGAATAAAAAAAAGTTCATTCCTATTTTACCAGAGCTTATTAATAAACTATGGAATCGGATCAGTCGGAATGACAAGCCTAATCTATTAAATTATCGTTGGGATGCTCAAAAAGTAAAAAAAGCACAAGATTTTGTGCGTGAACAGGTATTAGGAACGTTGCTCTGGCCCGAGGTATGTCAGATGATTTCAATTGAAAAGGTATTTTCTTTGCTCTCGCACGAGCAGATAGAGTTACAAGCCTTTGCTTTTGCTCAAAGGCTAATTGAAACGATGCAACCCGATATAAATAAAATCGATTTAGAAAAAATAGTACATTTTACACACGTTCGGCAAGCTGAGGTTAGGAGAATCGCACGAAATTGGTTGGTTCAGGTAATCAATCAGCTTGACGAAGATAAACTAATTGCCCTTGTTGAAACCGAATGGGAGGATACACGACATTGGATGTTTGGCTATTTAAAGACCCTCTCCGATGAGCAGGTAACATCTAGGTTAATCTATGGGTTACTTGACAGCTCTTATCCTGAAGTACAACAATTTGCCAAAGAGATGGTTCAAATCTATCCAACTAGAATTGATGTAACAGAGTTGATGATTCATGCGAGTGAAAGTCCATCTTTGGAAGTACAAGCATATGCTTTAGAACTGGCTAACCGTGCAAGATGGAATATCCAAACATTTAAACAAATGACATACTTCTTCCGTAAAGTATTATTCTATGTAGGGGGAAGTAGGCAACTAAAAAAGAGGGTTTTCGAGCTTTTCCAAGTATTGGGGATGATTTCATCTGAATTAGGTGAGCAGATTCTATCGATGTTATCTGACGTAATACGAACGAGTGGAAAGCAACATTTTGAGAAAATGTTGTGGATCATTGTACAAATTCAGAGGAAATATCCGCAACTGAAAAATAGATCAATAATGATTAAATCATGAAAGAGGGTAGAGTATGCTTGAAACATTAGATCAGATTGAATGGAAAAGTTTAGGACATGCTTATGGACCGGCCGAAGATGTTCCTGATTTAATACGAGATTTAACTTCATTAGATGAAAAGGTTCGTCGTACCGCTTGGAGTTCACTATATAGTAATATTTATCACCAAGGGACCATTTGTGAAGCAGCAGCCCGTGCAGTTCCTTTTTTGCTTGAACTCTTGGAGTATGAGTCAGTTCCTGATCGACATCAAATCTTAATCTATCTCGTTCATTTAGCGAATGGAACCTCTTATTTTGAAGAATTTGATCTGGATGAAGAGTTTTATGAAGGAGTCAAGTTCAATCGAGATAACGATTGGGTAAAAGAAACTCATCTTGCGGTCCGAAAGGGAATACCTGTTTATACCCAGCTTTTAAACCATCCAAATGCTAAAATACGTAACGCCGCTGCTTATGTGTTGGGAGAGATTGGAGAGCAAACAGAAGAGGTTCGAAGCCAGTTACGTTCCTTATTACAGACTGAAAAAGATGAAGTTGTTAAAGCAAGCATCCTACTCAGTTTGGGAGACTTAAGAGATAAGCATCCACAAACGATCACTTTGATGAATCAATTTATTCAAACAAACTATTCGCTGTTAGGTATCACATCAGCATTGGCCATTTTACGTTTAGACCCTGGTCACCTGAAGGCCATTCAGCTATTGGTAGATACCTTGAAAAACCCAGATGATACAATCACCTCTTTATTCGATCAACTTCCTTGGAGAGAATATGGGTTAAGTGCAGAAATCTTTTTATGTCTTGGACGATTACCCGAAAATCAGATCATCCCATTTATTCCTGATTTAGTTGGTGTTTTTCAAAAAAGTGATGTGGGATGTTTAACGTTTATGCGAGTATTATTATTTATCGTATTTAGAAAACAAGAGACAAAGCTTACATTTAGTGATTTAACTAAGGAGCAAATACTTGTATTACAGGCTATGACTGAAGTTGAACCGATTTGGGAATATGCAGATACTACATTGTCTTTAGAAAGATATGGTTTACCGTATTTTAATAATCGGGAAGAGTTAAAGGATTTTTTGGCTGAAGTAGGGTGAGGTAGAAAAATGCCGGTCTTTATGGAATTAGTGAGTCAGAGATGCAAGCCGGTGGTAGACTATTGATGGATATAAAAGCCGTTCGGTTTCTTGACATTAAGTCTTATAGCTGCATATACTTAGTATTGTAAGATTATCATTCATAACAATGAGGTGGAAAGGAAATGCAAACTTTATCGACTGTTCTTATTAGAGATTAGGCTTATGACGGGAGAAGTGTGCCCATTTTTGGATATAAGCCAATCAGAGAACAGTAGATAAAGAACGATACTCCTTTCTTTCAAATGATACTTGTAATGGGTAAGGTGTATGTTCATCTTGCCCATTTTTTATGGTTATTTAAGTTATCTATTTCACTAAACAGAATATTCCCTTTATTTTGCTGTTCTCTCGGTTGGCTTCATATGAAGCGTAAAGGAGAGAATAAAAATGAGTATGTTATCTGTTGAAAATTTAACCCATATGGTTGGGGATAAAATCATCTTTCAAAATGTATGTTTTCGATTGCTACGTGGAGAGCATGTCGGTCTTGTAGGAAGAAATGGGGCGGGAAAATCAACATTACTTCGTATATTAGCAGGGGATTTAATTCCTGATACCGGAAAAGTGGAATGGATGCCTCAAGTAAAAGTAGGTTTTTTACAGCAACATATCGATTTACAGCCAGGAACAACCATTAAACAGCATTTACAAAGTGCTTTTGCACACTTGTATGAGATAGAAAGAAATATATTGCAAATAACAGAAAAAATGGCTACAGCAGGGGATAGCTTGGAGACATTGTTACTACAATATGGTAAGTTACAGAGTAAGCTAGATCACTCTGATTTTTATACTTTGGATGCCAAGATTGAAGAGGTTGCTGGTGGATTAGGTATTTTAGAAATGGGTATGGATCGCGATGTCAGCAGATTAAGTGGAGGACAACGTACGAAACTACTATTAGGAAAACTATTACTAGAAGAGCCCCAAATCTTATTATTAGATGAACCAACGAACTACCTTGATGATATGCATATCGAATGGCTGATAAGCTATTTAAAGAATTATGAACATGCATATATGGTAGTATCCCATGATGAACGGTTCTTAAATGAAATTGCAACGACTATTTTTCACTTAGAGCATCAAACGATTAAACGCTATGCAGGTAAGTATACGACATTTGTTAAAAGCTATGAACAAAATAAAAAACAAATCCAATTAGCGTATGAAAGACAGCAAAGAGAAATAAGCAGGTTAGAGAGTTTTATTCAAAAGAATAAAGTTCGAAAGGCAAAGCAAGCAAAAAGCCGTGAAAAAGTATTAGAAAAAATGAACCGCATTGAGAAACCGACTTGGGTGGCACAGCCACGTTTTCTATTTCATGTTCATTGTGATCCTGGGAGCTATATTTTGGAGACCAAAGATCTGTTAATCGGGTATGCTGAACCGTTATTTGCACCTCTTGATCTGCAGATAAAGCGTGGTGAAAAAATCGCTATCATCGGTCATAACGGTATTGGAAAGTCAACGATGTTAAAAACATTACTCGGATACCTGAAACCTTTAGGTGGCACAGTTCAATTAAATGATCGAGTCAAAGCTGCTTTTTTTGCACAAGAAGAATTGGATTCTAAAGAAACGCCTCTTGAACGACTATGGTCAATTCGACCAGATCTAACACAAAGAGAAATTCGACAAGAATTAGCAAGGTCTGGGCTAACGGAACAACATATTCGGCAACCACTTTGTTCATTGAGTGGAGGAGAACAAGCTAAAGTACGTTTATGTGAACTAATCTTAACAAATAGCAATGTTCTTGTTTTAGATGAACCGACGAATCATTTAGATATCTATGCTAAAGAAGCATTTAAGGAAGCTCTCAAAAAATATACAGGTACGGTACTTCTTGTTTCGCATGAGCCGGCATTTTATAAAAAATGGGTGACACAAATTTGGAAAATACAAGATTGGTGTCAGACATAAGTTGTTCAGATGACTTTATCTGGTATAAAGGAATTTTAACTATCCCCAAACATCTTTTATTTTGATTCATACTTCATAAGGAGGATTAAAAGCTAATTCACTACAAAACAAAGATGATTCTTTGATTATACAAATAAGAGAATTAAACGATATTTTGAATGCCAAAAAAGTAATTAATGAGCTATTCTCGCTAGGGTGAATGGCTCGTTTTTTACATTATCAGAAAATAGACAGGGAGGAATGAAAAATCAAGTTATATTCGACTCTAGAATAAAAACGAGTTGCTCTTTGGAGCGATCTTTCTTTTAGCCAGTATCTCTTGTTTTTTTATTGTCTTAAATATTTTTCAAAATTCACCTCTCAATTAAATCTAATGTATTTAATCAGAACAAGTTTTTATTTGAATATAATTATAAGTTTACTAGGTATTAAATAAATATTTAAATAACTATTGATTTTTTATCTATTATAATTATAATTTACTTAGCAGTATTTTCTGACTAGATGGATTTTACCATAAATATGCAATATTAATAAATGGTTAGAAATGGCTGTTACGAGCAAAGGGAAAGGAACAAAAAAGGAGAGGTTTTTATGTCAAATAACCTAAAAGATTTCGATTTAAATGTAAAAGTAAAAGAAACAGCACAAACTAGTGGGAACGCTGATGCCCAATTCTTTTTTACTTATACATGTTGGACTCTGACACCATCGACAGCACCTACAGCAACTGAAGTGCGAGATTGTACCGGAGTTCCTTGCGGTTAATAATTCGATGATAGTTTAACTATTCAGTTTCTTTCCCTTTGCTTCTGTTTATTTTAACAACAAGAAATCAACAACTGTTATAGAAAACAATTAAAACGGGCTCGTTTTCAAATAAGGACCAAGTGATAAATTACTAGAATTAGTGAAGAAAGGTTTTATTTTAAATCAAAAATTTATAATAAAAAATAAACAACAAAGTAAATCTAGCGTTTTGTCTACCTCTAATCTTAGGCGCATGAGTCATTCATGCGCCTGCTCTTTTCTAAAATGTAGTCAAATTTTTAAAGGAAGGTAGCGAATATAGTTGAAAAAAATTCTATTTTTCACAGGCAAATCATTCAGCCATATTAACCCTATTATTCCGTTAATTAAAAGATTAAAAGAGGAAGGTTATGATGTATATTGTTTTTCCACCATGAACAATAAAGATGTCTTAGAAATGAATGGGGCTGAGTTCATGGAGTATCCTAAGGGATTTTATGATTTTAAATGCAATGAAAAGTTAGATGTTATGTTAGATGAGATAGATCGCAAGATTAATAATTGTACGGAGGCTCATCAATTAAAAGAGCTATTTTGGTTTACTATAAAAAAAGATATCATGAATCACTATGATTTCAGAGAACAAGATATGCTAAGTATTACCAATATAGTAAGAAAAATCCAACCTGATGTGGTGTTTAGAGATGCTGTTGATATAGCAGGAAAACAGATTGCCCGTCGATTAAACATGAAGAGAATAGGCTATATTACTTGTAATTTATATTCAGACCTGTACTTTGCAAAAGATCCAAAATATTACTATTCCCATTTTCTTAGAATCACAGAAGTGGATGATCTTCTTTCAGAGGAGGAATATAAAAATTTTCATTCGATAGCTACAGATATATATGCTGAAGTTGCTACTAAATTAAATACGTTCCAAATACCTACATATTGTCATTTTGATCCAAATGAGAAGCATAATATCATTTTTTCTACAGACTTTCTCCAGCCTGCTGAATTAAATGAAAATAATGAATATATTATTGTCCCACCACAGATCGAAAGTTTTTCGGAAGAACTTTCGTTCAATGAAGATCCCGAGCTTTACCATTTCATACAAGGGGAAGAGAAACTGATTTACATTGCGACTGGTTCATTTGTCACTGAACAGGATAATTACTACCTAAGTTTGATAGAGGCATTTCATAGTACGAATTATAAACTTCTGATCTCATGGAATAAGGATGAAAAGCTAGTAAAAGAGCTATTAAAAGATTATTACAATCCAGATAAACTATTCATTCGCAAATATTTGCCACAAAAAGCTATCTTAAAATATGTTTCATTATTTATTACTTCGGGAGGAATGAATAGTATCTTAGAATCAATTTATAATCAAGTGCCCATGTTGGTAAAACCAATTTCAGCGGAACAAGTAATGAATGGGCTATTGATTGAGGAATTAGGCTTAGGACTAACAACCTACAAAAAACGAGAGCATTATATGACAACGGGTGAAATGATCTTACAGTTATTATTTGATTCGAAATATAAACAAGCAATCAAGGAGTATGCGGTAGAATTGTATCAAAGTAAAACGGAAGAGAGATTAGATTTAGTAATAGAAATGTTAGACTCAATCTGATATTTGCAAGAAAAATGGGGGGAATCTTATGAGTGATCAAAGGATTATTTCGTTGTGTATTGAAGTGGAAAATCGGATTGAAAAGTATTATCAAAATTGTAAGCAAGAAGGAGCTCTACAACATGTATCATTCTTATATGACTATACGGTATTATGCACCTATATAGGCTACTTTTTAAACGATCCAAATTTAAAAGAAATCTATGTCAATAAGGCACATCGTTTATTTAAAGAGCTGAATGAGTTGATGGAACCAGTACTTTCCACAAAGTTGATATGTAATGGACTGATAGGTATTGGTTATCTGGCCGATTTTCTATCTAATAAAGGGAAGTATTATCAACGATTTATCACTCAATTGAATAATTTAATAGTAAAACAAACAAATTTATCCTTGACTCAATATTGGAGAAAAAATGGTACAACCATTAGAGACTATGATTTATTTTTTGGAGCGAGTGGCATAGGAAGATATCTATTAAAGTATAAAGAAGATGAAAAAAATAGGGAAATTTTAATTCAGTTGGTTCAATATCTAATTGAGCTGACAGGTAACCCTGGTACGAATCAGATGATATACAATAAGTATTTTATCTTATATGATAATATTATCCATGCAGAACATAAAGCAAATTTTCCGTATGGCTATCTGGATTTAGGTTTGTCACATGGGATCGCTTCTCCTCTTGTATTTTTATCACTTGCAATGAGGGAAGGAATGGTTGTAAGTGGACAAGAACAAGCGATTCAAAAATTGATAGAAATATATAGAAATCATGTGATTATAGAAAAAGAAAGAATATATTGGCCCAAAATATTAAAGGCGAATAAGAATATGGAACCACAACCGCATATGAAAGGTAGACCCATGAGACCCAGTTGGTGTTACGGAGAAACAGGTATCGCTCGAGCCTTATATCTTTCATCCAAGATAATACATGATGCAGAATTAGAACAGCTTTCTAAAGAGGTTATGATGAAAGTTTCGCAAAGAAAATTAGAAGATCTAAGCTTTGATTGTCCTACGTTTTGTCATGGCTATGCGGGTGCTTTTCATATCTTTAATTTGTTTTATAGAGATACAGGAATTTCTATTTATAAAGATTATGCAGAAGAGTTATTAGAAAAGATCATCTCATTGAAAGATGTTAGTAATCCATTCCTCTTTAAGAAATATGATCTAGATATAGAGTCAGGAGAAATGACAGAGAGTGACTCACTCTCAATGTTAGATGGTATTATATCTATTTTATTAACACTCCTTATACAAGATAATCAAATGGATAATGATATATTTTCACAAATGTTTATGTTAGATTGATTCCCAATAGGAACATTTTTATAGGACTAAAAATAAATTCATGATATAAAACCGTTATCTTTTATCGATGACGGTTTTTTACGGTTAAATTGATGTTAGTTAGCGAAAATCTATCATAGTAAAAATAATAGAAATACCTTTATCGCAACCACTCGTGCTTTTCACGGAAAAAGTCTAGGTTCTTTATCTGGTACAGCTAAAGGTGCTTTTCGAAAGCCGTTCTTACCTTTGGTTCATGGCTTTCGTCATTCGAACTGGAAAAATGTTCTGTGCTGAGCATTATGATGTAGTACCAGATATTTTATGTTTGGGTAAAGCATTCGGTGGAGGAATTATGCCAGCAAGTGCAACTGTGGCAACAGAAGAGGTCTTCTCACATTGGTTTGAAAATCCATTTCTCCATACTACAACCTTTGGTGGAAATCCATTAGCTTGTACAGCAGCTATAGCTAATATTAATATTTTGATTGAAGAAAAACTCCCTGAGCGTGCGGCTGAGGTAGGAGATTATTTAATTCAAGGTTTAAGAGAAGCGATGAAAGGGCATGAGAATATCGTTCTTGAAATAAGAGGAAAAGGGCTTTTAATTGGAATTGAATTTGTCAGTGATGAAGTTGGATACGAAGTATCGAAAGGATTTTTCGATAATGGGGTACTTGTAGCTGGAACACTTATTAATGCAAAAACGATTCGGATTGAGCCACCACTTACAATCGAGAAAGCGCAATGTGATCGTGTATGTGAGGTGTTTGCTAAAGTACTTTCAGAAATAAATAATCAACTAGTTAAAGGCTAAGTTCAATTTAATGATAGGTAGTAGATAAAAATGAAAATCCAATCTACTGTACTAAGTTCCCATTATGGCACAGTCGTAAAGGTCTGTTCTTCTTTTCTTTTGGATGGCTGATTTCGCCTTCTTACTTGATAAGCTTTTTGATCTCTCTCAGCAGAATACTTTTCTTCTTGGTTTCGCCCTAGTTCCCGTGCTATGGTCGAATGATGGCGCCCTAATTGCTTACCGATCTTCCGTGTAGACCAGCCTAGTTTGTTTAGTAACTCTAGCTGTATGCGTTCTTCTGTGGTAAGATGCGTATAGCTCATAAATGATTCTCCTTGTGTAAAGGTGTTGTGGTGACTCCATTTTACACGAATCATTTCATGAGCTTTTCTATTATTTTTTTTGTCGCACTTCATCTTACAATCCATCATATGAAAAAGCAATGGATGCTGTTGTACTCCATGCATTCAATTTTCCAAATACACAAAAGCATGGGATTTTCGCCAATTTCTTGAGATATGCAGCAAGTCTAGGAGTAACTGCTGTCCATGACTTGCATGCTTTAAAATCAATAGAAGCATTGGATATTTTCAAGGAATTCGAAGATAAAGGGGAATTAACTACACGGATTCATCTATGGCCTGCTTTAAATGGTAATCTTGAATCTGCCAAACAATTGCGGGATAAGTATCAATCGGATAAACCCCGTGTTTCGGGACTGAAACAATTTATCGATGGCGTTATTACTGCTCGAACCGCTTATTTACTCGAACCTTATGCGGATCAACCCGAAACCCGTGGAGAGACTACTTTCCCGTCTGAGATGATTAAGAAATGGGTAGTTGATGCGGATAGAGAGGGGTTTAGTATTCGTTTCCATGCGATAGGAGATGGGGCGATTCGCCTTGCTTTAGATGCTTATGAGGAAGCACAGAAGACCAACGGTAAGCGAGATTCACGTCATTCCATAGAACATGTAGAAGTGATCCACCCTGATGATATCCATCGTTTCAAAGAGCTTGGTGTTACCGCTTCGATACAGCCAGATCACCTGGCGATGTCCGAGCGAGGTGTTTACACCGAACGAATAGGGAATGAACGGGAAAAATATGTATTTGCCATTCATACATTGAAGAAATCAGGGGCAAAATTAGCATTCGGAACCGACTTCCCTATAGATATTTTTAATCCACTTCTACAAATCTATCGTGCAGTAACAAGAATTGACAGCAGCGGAAAAACTGTATGGCATCCCCATGAACGGATCACACTTGCTGAAGTGTTGAAAGCATACACTTTGGGTTCAGCTTACGGTACGTTCAGAGAACATGAGCTAGGTACACTTGAAGTAGGAAAACTTGCCGATATTGTTGTTTTGGAACGCAATCTCTTTGAAATACCTGTAGAAGAAATATCAGATACAAAGGTACAGTTAACCATTGTTGATGGTAAAGTCGTTTATGATCAAACGAAGTCGATTAACGAAAAGTAACATAGTTAGAAGCATAGGATTCCACAACTGTAAAATCCTATGCTGAATTTTAATGATAAGTCTTATTGATAAATGGTGATCGTTTAATTAAGCTAGTCCGAAAGATTAATATAAAGCTCTTCACAGAAGAACGGAAAAAAATGAATAGTGAGAGCGGGTATACCAACCAAAATAAAAAAATTAAGTGATTGAAATTTCTCCGCTTCTTTCCTACACTGGAGAAGGATTAAATGCTAATACTTTGCAAAACAAAGATGACTCTTTGATTATACAAACTGGCAAGTAAGAAGTTATTGTGAATGCTAAAAAAAGTTTAATTATCTAAGTTGAATGGCTTGTTTTTACATTATCAAGAAATAGACAGAAGAATAATTATTCATGATACAATGTAGCATGAATATTCATCCATCATAGAAAAGAGGATATATCCATGCTTACAAAAGCTGAACGAATTCGTGGGGGGCTGTTTGGGCTTTTGGTAGGCGATGCCCTTGGGGTTCCATATGAGTTTCATTTAGCTACACAAATCCCGCCACTATCTGAGATAGAAATGAATCCACCGCTTGGATTTAATCGTACCTATCCACATATACCTGTTGGAACGTGGTCGGATGATGGGGCGCAAGCATTGTGTTTATTAGATTCTCTACTTACGTGCGGGAGACTTGATTCAGGGCATTTCGCTAACCAGATACAACAATGGCTGAGAAAGGGAAAATGGGCTATTGATGCTGTTGTTTTCGATTGTGGAATTCAAACAGAAGAAGCCATACTCGCATACGAAAAAGGAATGCCTCCACTCAAAGCAGGGCTTGTTCGCCCAAATGGGAAAGGAAATGGTTCACTCATGCGAGTATTACCATTAGCATTGTGGCATCAGGGATCAGATGAGGATTTAGTTCATGATGCACATATTCAATCAATGGTTACGCATGGACATGAGACAAACCAAGTTTGTTGCGCACTCTATATTCTATGGGCAAGACGCATGTTAGAAGGATTACATCCACACGAGGCTTATCAAGAAGCCTTAAGTACATTACGTCAAATCTATCCGGACAATTCGACTTATCAAGCCGAATTAGAATTTACTCTTCGTCCTGATCTTAAACCAACTACCGATGGAAGTGGCTATGTTGTCGATACTTTTAATTGCGCTAGAATTGTGATCCAAGAGGAGAGCTATGAAAAAGTCGTGAAAACAGCCATCTCTTTTGGGAACGACACAGACACCAATGCTGCTGTTGCAGGTGGATTAGCAGGTATACGGGATGGACTAGCTGGAATTCCAGAAAAATGGATTAATCAGTTACGTGGTAAGGAAATGGTAGAATCTCTACTTACGCAGTTATTATCCAGCTAGATTAGGGTTCAAGAATTTATAGAAAAAGGCTATTTAAACCGGCATCCATTGGGCTGCCGGTTATTTTTTATTATATTTCTACTCTCCATTTTTGAATAATTACGATGATACATAGGATTAAACAAACCATTGCCGGTATGATCGTTACGAATGCTTGATTTGCTCGAAAAATATGAGTATAAATAGCTCCTATTAGTATAAATACAAGTATGATACATGTGCTAATGGCTATATATCGATTCCAAATTCCAGCTACTAATCCAAGGGCTCCTATTATTTCGATAAAACCGATGACAGACATAAACCATAAAGGATATTGATAAGCTTGCCAATGTTCAACTTGAAATGGTACACGAAAAAGTTTTACGAAACCACCTGATAAAAAATTAATTGCCAATAAAATTTGAATGACAAGGGTAAAGGTTTTCATCTAACCCACTCTTTCATAAGAATAGTATAAAGCTTAGTAATTACGAATGGGACTTAGCACTAGTGTTTGAAACCATACCATACATAATAAAGTTTACGAGTTGCTTAGCTAAGCTTTTGGCATTATCAATACCAGGTAGCAGTCTTGAAATGGTGAGGCGCTCGATAATAGCAACCATACACTCTGCTACAAAATCCATCGATAGATCATCACGAAAGTACCCACTCTGTTGTTCTGCTAGTAAGTTCTGGGTAACTAATGAGACTAGTTCTGCTCGTAATTGATCAGCTTCTGGAGATAAAACAAAACCAATTCGTGTTAAGTTGGGATTTTGAGCTAAAAACTGAAAAACAGTTTCTGAGGCCTTTAACACTTGATTTGGAACCTCATTTTTTTCCTCGATAGAGGATAAGCGGATCTTTGTCACTAGTTCATGAAGTTGGGAACGAAAGCTAGCCATTAACTCATCAAATATCGCCTCTTTACTTGCAAAGTAGAGATAGAAAGATGGCTGAGTCAATCCAGCCCGAGTAACAATGGTACTTACTTTGGTCTCATGAAATCCCCGCTTGGCAAATTCCTCAGCAGCCACTTCTAGCAAACGAGCTCTAGTTTTTTCACCTTTTGATTCCTTCTTTTGTATCATAATTATCAATCTCCTAAAAAATACTTTAAAGTAACATTACTTAAAAGTAACATTACTTAAAAGTAACATTACTCATGAATAACATTATAGGATTAAATATTAGGTGTCAAGGTAATTTAGAGGGAATATTTATTTATATACTGCTAATTATTTTGTAGATAACTGTGAACAGACAGCGTTAATATTCTCGCACCCTATTAGGGTTGAATCAGATCTAGATGTATTAGAACGGAAGTGTTATAGGTTTACTTTTTAACATCGTGAAGATTTGCCTGTATCTTCCCATAATGCAATTGATTGATATATTTAAGCAATTAGGATTAGAAGAAAAATGTATATCTCGCAAACTTAATGGTTACCATCAGCAATTTCAATTTACCCCTACCACTTTTTAAAAGGACAAGTAGAAGAAGTTCAATTCGTAGAGAGCTTAGTGGAGATGGTATTTTATTGGAGATAACAGTAAGAGGCTCACTGGTTCTTAGTAGATGTAGAATAAATAGCAAAAGGATTGAGATTCCTATCGTAAAATGAAGAAATCTCAATCCTTTTGCTATTTTAGCTATGAGGATTTTTAAAATCCGTTACTTGTTATTTATTTCGCTGGAATGATCCATCAATGGTTTTGTCTTTACACTTGTTCTTTTGTTTTATCTTTCTCTTTACATTCTATAGAACAATATCCGGTGTATTTTTCCTCACATTCCGGACAGACGAGATGACGACGATCACATGGATCATAGTTGCAGTTTAGATATTTTTCTGCTGGAGCTTTACAGTGATAGCACTTTCCTACAATCACATGTTCCTTTTGATTGATCGGAACAGAGATTCGATCGTCAAAAACGTAGCATTGTCCATCAAAGAGCGCCCCTTGTACTTCTGGATCTTTTCCATATGTGACAATCCCACCGTCTAACTGATAGACATCCGATAAACCTTCTTTGAGTAAGACCCCACTTAACTTTTCACACCGAATTCCACCCGTACAATAGGTAAGTATTTTTTTACCTTTCCATTCCTCTTTATGCTTTTGAATCCACTCTGGAAACTCACGGGTTGTTTGAACATCTGGGCGAATTGCACCACGAAAATGCCCAAGGTCATACTCGAAATCATTTCGGCCATCAATAATAATAACATCCTCTTCTTGCATGGTTTGGTACCACTCTTTTGGAGAAAGGTGTATGCCAGTAATCTCATTGGGATCGACCTTTTCTTCCATATGCCATGCAACAATTTCTGGGCGCAGTTTCACAGACAGTTTTCGAAAAGCGTGTCCATCATGCAAATCTACTTTAAAGGGCATATCATGAAAGAGAGGATCTTTTTTCATTGCTTCCATATAGCTGTTTGTTTCTTCGATCGTACCTGAAACTGTACCATTTAGTCCTTCTTCTGCGACAAGAATTCTCCCTTTGAGATTTAATCTCTGACAAAGCTCTTTTTGTTTTTCTACAATTTTTTGAGGTTCTTCGATCGGTACATATTTATAATATAAGAGTACTTGATAATCTAAAGACATTGCTTAATCCCTTCCTATTATTTGCTTCTAATATTATATACTGGTTTTTTAGTAAACCCAAGTGTTTGTAAGAACATTAGATAGTGAGGTGAATGAAACTGGGTGAATACTTTGAAGTAGCCTAAATCCGTGTTCAAAATATAGATTGGGAGTATAAAGATGAATATAAACCTTCACACGCTAAGTTAGTATCTGAATTTCTAAGAAGAGGTAAATTATTCTTGGATTATCATCTTAGAAACTCGAAAAAAAGACCTGTTATTTTTAGTGCTGCAAATGTTATTCATGCTAAACTACCCAAAGATATTGAAAAAACTTGCTCGGAACTAAACCAAATAACAAAAGGGTGGATAGCAAGATATCTGTGTACATTTTATTTAGAATGGGCTTATTTAGTGGATCAAGAAATAAAAGAGGCGATTCAATTTAAAAATTTGTATCATCCTATCATTCAATTGTACGAAAGGGGTGGAAGAATCAGCTTGCATCATCATGAATTGATATGTGGAAGATATGGATTTCCTCGTACATTAAGGTTTGTTTCTACAGATCGCTCTGAAGTAGATCTTTCAGATGAAGCATTAGATGAATATGATCATGCTTGGTATTATCAAAAGATAATCGATGAATTAAATAATATCGAAAATAAGGAAGAAATGGCTAATCAGATCATGGATCGATTACAAGAATGTAGCAAGTTTAGTAGAGATATCGTCTTTAAGATAGAATTGGCTAGGTTAATGTTGGATAGGGGAATCAATACAAGTGAGCTTCAAATCATAAAAAATGAACTAAACCAATTTGAGAGGGACGATTTTGGAAAACAGCTACTCTATAACGAAAAGAATCATATATCTATGCAGATTAGAGAGATGTTAAATAGGTTAAATAATATGGAAATCATAGTCTATGAAGATGAAGGGAAAAAGTTTATATTTAAAGGTAATAAGCTGATTATTAAATCTTAAATAAGGATTTGATGATAGATGCACTGTCTATTTAATAAAAATATAGTAAATTTAAATGTATAGAATGGTTAATTTGCAATAATAAACGGAATCACCAGACATTTAGAAAAAATAGGTGTAGCTGGGTAAATAGAGTTGATACGAACCTATTTAAAAGATGTTCTTCAAGTGAAAGAAAATGAGTAGAAATTACAAAAATTATATAATAAACCCATATCACTTTCGGTGTGATACGGGTTTACTTTTTGGTGGCTAGGTTGAATTCTGTTTTATACTTTTGGATTAGCCCAAATGGAATATTAAACTAGTTTTTTCAGATTATTGATCGTTCCAACATGAAGTCCCTCATGGAAAAGAGAAAAGCTGATGCATTCACGAGCAGTGGTAAACGTTGCTAATTCTCCTAATTTAAACGGATTTTCTGCTTGATCATCTAAGTGTCCTTCCAATACCTCAGCGACCCGACTAGTCTGTTCTTGTAAAAGACCTTTAAGTTCTTCTAAGGTAGGGGCTTCTTTTGTCCATTCAGCTGGTTTAGAACCAGGTACAAATAGGTCTGCCCAATCTATTTTTTGTGCTTTACCCACTGATCCAAGTACGATATGTTCGAAAGAAACATAAATATGGCCCACATTCCATAAAATGTTGTTGTTAAAGTTTGTAGGTATTACCTTTGCTTGCTCTTCTGTCACATTTTCTAATGCTTTAAAAAGCAAACCACGAACAAGTTGAATGTGGCCTAATGCATAATCTTTTGTCATAGTTTTATACTCTCCATTTCATTTTAGTTATGTACATCAATCTAACCACTATTATTATAACAAACTAATCAATTTTGCTGTAGTTAAGTGTAAACTGTCAAGTTTTTATTTTTATTATCTTAAAAGAGAAGATGATAAATAAAAAAGGACGCATAGTCCCTCTATATCAAAGGTTACTTTTGAACATCTTTCTCTGCTTCATCTTTTAAGACCCTTTTCAATACTTTTCCTAGATAATTTTTAGGAAGGGTATCAACCAAGCAAATCTCAGGAACTTTATAGCTAGCAAGTCTCTCTCTACAGTACTTTTTAATTTCTTCTTCCGTCACTGTGGAAGTTTTATCTTTAACAACATACGCTCTCGGTTTTTCGCCAAAGATCGGATCTGGAACACCAATCACGGCTGCCTCTAATATTCCTTCGATTTGCTCTATAACTTCTTCCACTTGATCTGGATAAATGTTGTCTCCGCCATAAACGATCACGTCTTTATAACGACCTAGTACATAAAGGAAGCCTTCTTCATCTATCTTTCCAGAATCACCCATATGTAACCAACCGTTTTTTAATATTTTTTCTGTTGCTGTTGGATTATTCCAATATCCTTCGAACATATAAGGGCTTTTTACAAGTATTTCTCCAATTTCGCCAGTCCCGACTTCCTTACCTGAATCCGGGCTGACAATTTTTACTTGTACATCGTCAAACGGTTTCCCTACAGATTCAACCTTATCATATCCCATGCCTGGGTGCCATCTGGTTACTACCCAGGACTCTGTACTTCCATATCCTTGTAACATAGGGATACCCATCTTTTTATATTCTAAAATTAAATTTGCAGGAACTTTCGTTCCTCCTGAAAATGCTATTTGAAGGAGAGAGGTGTTCTTGCCTTGTTTTTCTCGAGCTTTCCATTCTTCTAACATGTAGATGTATGTAGAAGGAAACGCTAGCATCATGGTCACTTGATGTTCTTCAATCGCATCCCAAATCTTAGCTGGTGTCGGGTTTGTTAGAGGAATTAAGGTAATTCCATTGTATATCGTTATTAAAATCGTTGTAATAGAGCTCATATGATAAAACGGATGGCTAGCCAAAAAACGCTTCCCATTTGACTGAGTTGTTTGAGTTTTTGTTTTTGATATGTAGGAGAAGAGGGGACCGTGTTTAAAAATACACCCCTTTACATTTCCGGTTGTACCCGAGGTAAAAAGAATCATCGCGATATCTTGTTCGTTTACATTCACATTGGGTTCAGAAGACGGATACTGAACAAAGATACGGTCATATTCTTCAGTTGTATTGTCTTCTACTCCCACTTCCACAGTAAAATACGAAGATGGGTGATAAGAGGTTAACGAATCCGAAAATTCACGATCATAGAAAATGATTTTAGGCTGAAAGTTCTCTAGTATGTCCTTTAATTCATAAGAGGTAAGTTGCCAACTGAGTGGAACGGCAATAGCCCCAATCTTTAAGGTTGCCATTAGGATGGTAGGAAAAGGATGGTTATTTTTACAGAGAATCGCAATTCGATCTCCTTTTTGAACGTGATGGTCTAATAAAAAATGAGCAAGTTGATTAACTCTTTCATTATAGGTTTTAAAAGTATAACAAAAAAGATTGGATCGAAAGGCTTCTAAGGTAGGAGATTCGTTCGCTCGGTTTTGTAATAGATTTCCAAGTGTATTCATTATGAAGTCTCCTTTTTAATTATTTTCTATGTAAAGTAGTAGGAGTAAATTAACATACCACTTTAAAATTTATTTTTCATGACAAGGTGTAATAGGGTTATGAAGTTGACTTACTTGATCAATATACGAAGACACAATCCAGTGGGAAGAAAAATGCTTTATCGAATAAATTATTGCTCTTGTAACAGTTTTTTATAATTTATTTTGTGTTATTTATTTATAAATGATTACCTATCTCCAAAATCATGACTATGAAAGCATACTGTAAAGTTAGTATAGAATAGGGAAAAGCCACTACTTATGATGGAAGTGGCTTTAAAAAAATTCCTCTTAATTACAATATAAATAACAACATATTTCATAATTCGGGACAAAATCTAGATCATTTCTAGAACTAGAGCGAATTGTTTTAGTATAGGATCGTTTTTGCGCCAAACCATTAGCGGGAGTGAATGGGGAAGCGATGAGCGGCTAATTAGGAGGGCAACTCATAATATAGTTTTCTATATTGAATGCATAACTCTCCGTATTTAAGGGAATTGTTGAGATAATGGACGCTTTGATTTTATATTTTTGGATCTTTTACTAAAGGTCGATATACAGACACCAATAACAACTAACATCATGCCAACAACTTGTTGCCATGTAATAGTCGAATCATAAAATAAAACAGCAATCCAGGCAGCATTAATGGGTACAAAATTCATATAAATACTTGACTTACTAGCGCCAATCTCATGAATCCCCTTATTCCATAGAAAAAATGCGATGACGGTTGCAAATACAATCATATAGATCATCTCAATCCATGATTGCTTGGATAAAGATAAAATACTTGACCAGTCATCTTCAAAAAAAGACCAAATAGCAAGAAATATAGAGCCAACTAAAGTAGTGATTGTTGTTGTAAATAAGGGAGAAACCCCTTGCATGACAACCTTTCCAATTAGTCCATGAATGACCCAACTAACTAATGCAGCTATAAACAACAAATCTCCCTTGTTAAAAGAAAGAGAAAGGAATATCTGGAATGATCCCTTAGTAATTACAAGAAATACACCGGTTAATGATAGTAGGAGTCCATATATGATACGTTTGCTCCAAGACTCATGCAAAAAAAGAATAGCTCCCAAGATAATGAATACAGGGGAGGTTGCCATAATTAAAGATCCATTAATAGCCGAAGTATATTTTAAAGCGATAAAGAAAAAAGCATTATAACTAAATATCCCTGTAATAGACATAAGGAGGAGTCCGAACCACTGTCTTTTTAACATGTCTGAATTCCAGTTTGAGCGAATTAGAACAATAGTGAGTAAAATCAATCCAGCAAATCCAAACCGAAGAGTTGCAGCTTTTATCGGTGATATTTCGGTAATTACATGTTTAGCTGCCCCAAAAGCACCTCCCCAAAACAGTGGAACGAACAATAACCAAAAATAGATTGATATATTTTTTTGTGCAGACTGGGTTTCCATTCTTACACTTCCTTTTTTAATTTAAGTCTACTAGTCGAGTACTTTATAAAGCTCTTCCATCGGTCTTAACCAGTTTTGCTTCATAATGATTGATGCAGTTTTTCCATCACGTTCAGTGAAAGACTTAATGATTAATCCATGCTCCTTTAACGAATCATTTTTTGATGTCAACTGTTGTTTTAAAAAGATGTATTTGAGACGACGGATGTGTAGTTGTAATGTAGATGAAAAATCAGAAATATACGGATTATCGGCAATATCGAGTATAAGATTATGAAATTCTTCATCGATTTCCATACTCCTAAAGAATTGCTGGTTATTTATACTTAGCTCATACTTTTGATTTATTTCCTTTAATTGCTCAATTTGCTCTATTGAAATTACCTTTGTAGCTTCTTCAGCAGCTAGAGCTTGTAGAGAAGCAAGAGGAGGATATATTTTCAGTACATCTTTTTTGGAAATAGTTGTCACTCTCGTTTCTCTACCAGGAAATGTTTCGATAAATCCCTGTATTTGTAATAGCTGAAATGCTTCTCTGACCGGAGTACGACTAATAGATAAGGCCTCAGCAATTTCTGCATCGTATAATTTTTCACCTGGCATCAGAGTTCCATCGATGATCCATCGTTGTAATTGATTAAAAGCTTTTTCCTTAGCAGATATTCGTGCGGGTGGTAAAAAATCTATTGGTATAGGCATAAGTATAAGATTCCCCTTTTCAGTTTTATCAGAAATATATCACATACATATACAAAGATCAATTTTCATTTAATTTACGGGATATCATTGACAATATTGTGATTTTATAGAACCATTAAATTCTATGGAGTTATTATAGGAATAAAAATTGAATCTTTATCTGTTAAATCGTATAGCAATTATTGCTTCCAATAGAAAACTTGGTATCTGGATTTTGATCTGTCTTCCATAGAAGGATATTTTATCAAAAAGATAACGTAAGGTAAGTTGTCACTTTATTACACTCAAGGACTATGAAGGATAGAGGTTGTGTACAAATATGAGAAATGAAAAAGAAATGTTTGATTTAATTCTCGGGTTTGCCAAAAATGATGAAAGAGTTCGCGCCGTAACGCTAGAAGGTTCAAGAACCAATCCAAATGTCCCTAAGGATATGTTTCAAGATTATGATGTCAGCTTTCATGTTACAGACATGGAATCCTTTATCCAGCATCCGGAGTGGATTGATATTTTTGGAGAGCGGATTATCATGCAGACTCCTGAAGCTATGTCCATGTTTCCTCCAGAACTAGGCAGACGTTTTTCTTATCTTATGCTATTTACTGATGGGAATCGTGTAGATTTGACTTTAATCCCGCTAGAGGAGAAAGAAGAGTATTGCAAAGAAGATAAGTTAATGATGGTTTTATTAGATAAAGATGGTGATTTTCCCAGAGTTCCGGCTCCTACTGACCAAGATTATTGGGTGAAATGTCCTTCGGCCGAGTATTTTGCAGACTGCTGCAATGAATTTTGGTGGGTCTCTACGTATGTGGCAAAAGGACTATGGAGGAAAGAGATACTCTTTGCCCAAGATCATCTAAACCAATACGTTAGGCCCATGCTAATAAAAATGCTGGAATGGCAAGTAGGGATTCAAACAGATTTTTCTGTCAGTATTGGCAAAAACGGAAAATACTTGGAGAGGTATCTATCGAAACAAAACTGGAATGACCTTCTCTCTACTTATGCCAATGGAAGTTATGAAGGAACATGGAAAGCGCTATTTGCTATGGGAAGTCTTTTTCGTAGAACTGCAAAATATGTTGCAGATCATTTCCATTATGAGTATCCTCATGAAGAAGATCAGCATGTAACAAATTATTTAAAGCATGTTCAAAGTTTGCCACCAGATGCTACCAAAATTTATTGATCAATGAAGCTCGCACTTAAAAAAAGTATCAACAAATCAGCATTGGAGTCGTTCTTTATAAAGATTATGGAAATGCACAAAGATTGTATGTGAAAAAAAGTATGTTCCTAAAGAGGCAGGGGAATTGACTTTTCTTAAAATACACTCTAAACTAGGCATAGTATTTTTAATTTTAAGGAGGATTATTAAAAAGTGACACACTATATGAGACTTCGTTTCCCAACTTTGAACCGGTAATTAAATACGTTCAAAAGGCTCTGTCTGTGTATGCAGAGTAAATGGGATCAGTCTGTCCTTTTTTAATAATCTTCATTTTCGTGAAAATAATGTACTATGTAGAAAGGCGGATCGTTCTGCCTTTCTTTTTTTATTTGTAAACCTTCTTTTACAAGGCAAAAGGAAGGTTTATTTGGTGATGGTTACCTTGGGCATAACCCACCCTAATCGAATAAGGATAGGTCTTCTTCCCTTTACTCTGAATCACAGGCAGATCGTCTGTGATTTTTTTTACTTTCGAAAGGTGGAGAAAAATGACCAAACAAATTCATAAGTACAGTGGGAAAAAGTTAAGCCGTGGTGAACCTCCCAATTTTTCAGGGCAGCATTTAATGCATAATAAAAAGTTGCTTAATGAAATTGTGGATCAAGCAAATGTAAGCATAGAAGATACGGTTTTAGAGTTAGGAGCCGGAAAAGGCGCTTTGACAACTGTACTCAATCAAAGAGCTGGAAAGGTATTAGCGGTAGAATATGATGCCAAATTTGTTAAGATACTCAAATGGAAAACAAGACAGTATGTAAATACCACTATTATTCATCAAGACATTATGAACATTCATTTGCCAAAAGAAAAGTTTGTTGTCGTCTCCAATAATCCGTATGCTATAACAACACCCATTATGAAGATGCTTCTGAACAATCCATCGAGTAGCTTTCAAAGAGGTATTATCATCATGGAAAAAGGAGCAGCCAAACGATTTACTTCAAAACGAATTAAAAGTTCTTATGTATTAGTTTGGAAAATGTGGTTTGATATAAGCATTGTTAAAGAAATTTCTAGGGAACATTTCTCCCCTCCTCCAAGGGTGGACTCAGCAATGGTGATGATAACTCGAAAAAAAGAAACGGTAATACCCCATAAAGATTACATGGCTTTTCGAGGGCTTGCTGAATATGCACTAAAGAAACCACAAGCCCCGATTGATTTTGCTTTACAAGGGATCTTTACTCCTCCTCAAATGAAGCATTTGAGAAGAAATCTAAAAATTAATCATGAACAGCCTATTGGAACACTCAATGAAAGCCAATGGGGAATTGTTTTTAAAACAATGGTTCAGTACGTACCACGCTATCAATGGCCGAGAGTAAACAAAAGGTAATTAGATCGCTTTTAAGTCTATAAAAAATTACATCTTTAGTAATTAAATAAAGCAGTTGCTCATTAAAATCCAAAAGGTAATTTCGACTAGAAATCACCTTTTGGATTTATATTCTTATAAGATGACATTTTTCAAACCCGGCAACATACATCTATTGGTGTCATCGAAAGTTCAATAATACTTATTTGAGTAGTCTTATTTTCCATTTTGAAATAAACCTACCACTTGGCATAACTGGTATAAATAGTGAACACCTCGTATTTGACTACGGTTGAGATGATTCAGATAGGCCAGAGATTCGCGGGCGATACGTCTAGCGTTTTCAATATGGTTATGATCTAACTCTTTCATAACATGTCTTATTACTTCAAGTGGATGTCCAGCTGATCGAAGAGTACGGATCATCAGAATTTGTCTAACTTGAGCACGATTAAATTTCCGATAACCGTTTTCCTGGTCTCGAGGAAGTGTGATTAGCCCCTCTTTTTCCCAGTGTCGAATAGCAGATCTTGGTACACCCGTTTCAAAAGAAACTTCCCCAATGGTCATCCACTTTCTTTTCCTTCTCGAATCCCACTTGTCCAGCTCTTCCGTTTCTAGCACCCGAATGGTTTTTTCTGCCATCCTCTTATCTTGATGAAGGCGAGCTTGCTGCTCATTTACCAACCAGAGTGCGTCGTCCATCGCTTTCTCTTTTATTTTCAGCATAACTTTCTTAGTGATGTCCATGCCAAATCCGGGGATCATAGCCCGTATACATTCAAAATAAGCCATATGCTCTTTAGTATATATGCGATAACCGTTTGGTTCACGCGGTGCTGGAGGAACAATTCCCCAACTTTCATAATGCCTTAGCGCACTAGTACTGACTCTTAGCTTTCTGGCAATATCAATGGGTCTTATTTTCATGGATCCACCCCATTTAACATTATAAATAAAGCTTAAAGTTCCATGACGGATTTTTGCAAGTAAATTTAATAAATAACAAGGGAAAATAGCTTAAACTTTAGCACTTGCACGAATGTAGTAAGATGGATTTGTCATGTTAACAAAAATAAATATTTTACGAGGGGGAATCAGTTTGCAAGATAAGATAAAAATCCAAGGGGCACGAGAGAATAATTTGAAAAATATTTCACTGGAAATACCTAAATACAAGTTTATTGTCATCACTGGGCCTTCTGGCTCCGGAAAATCTACCTTGGCAATGGATACGTTGCAACGGGAATGCCAGCGCCAGTACATGGAATCAATGGGCATGATTACAGATTCAATTAGCAAACCAAAGGTTGACTCCATTGAAGGTCTTTCTCCATCCATAAGTGTAGGGCAACATATTACCAACCGTAACCCGAGATCTACCATCGGTACTGTCACAGATATATATACATTACTGCGAATTCTATTTGCCAAACTTGGAGAACGATCATGCCCATCTTGCGGGATATTGGTCATACCTTCCATAGAAGATGAAGTTCTTCATAACGGGTTGTCGGAGGATGAGATCCATGAGCCACATAAGATGATCCATTGTCTAAATTGCGGTCATTCCCTTGAGAAACTAACGATGTCTCATTTTTCATTTAATAAGCCAGAAGGAGCTTGTGAAACCTGTAGTGGGCTAGGTCACGTTGCAACTCTAGACATGAGCTTAGTATTTGATCAGGAAAAAGGTTTACTTGGTGGAGGTGTGTTGATTTGGTATAATTCTTTAATCAAATACAATGTAAGTATTCTAAAAGCAGCCGCCAAGCATTATGGATTTCATTTTGATGTAGATTTACCTATCAAGGATTACAATGCTATTCAACGAGATTTACTTTTTTATGGAGTAGAGAGTGAAGAGTTTACTAGGCATTTTCCAAATATAAAACAACCTAAAACAGTAGGACAGGGAAAATTCGAAGGTGTGATCACAGGGATATGGAGAAGATACAGGGAGAAGGGAGGTGAATCTAACTGGTCAGAGTTATTTCATGAGCAGTTGTGTTCTGACTGTCAAGGAGCGAAGTTAAAGAAGGAGAGCCGTCTAGTTTCAATTAGCGGAGCTTCTATTGCTGAAGTGTCCTCATGGTCATTCAATGATTTATTGGCTTGGTTGAATAAGCTTCAGGACAAATTATCATCAAAGAGCAGGATAATGTTAGAGTCTGTCCTGCATGATATGCAAGTACGAATAAAACGCATCATGGATGTAGGATTGGGATATATGTCACTTCACAGGCAAGTAGTCACACTGTCTGGAGGAGAGGCGCAGAGGTTAAGGTTAGCGTCGATACTAGGCTCAGGATTAACAGGTGTACTTTATATTTTAGATGAGCCGACGGCAGGACTACATCCAAGGGATATAAGGGGGTTAATTCAGGTATTAAAACAATTACGTGATTTAGGAAATACCGTTCTGGTTATTGAGCATAATGAAGAGGTGATGAGGCAGGCTGATCATATTATTGACATGGGACCTGGTGCAGGCAGTTTTGGAGGACAAGTGGTTGGTCAGGGGCAATTAGAGGATTTGATGAGTATTCCTGATTCTGTTACTGGCTCATATTTGAAAGAGAAAAACTCTCATAAACAGGTACACAAAAGGAGAATGGGAAACGGCAATTTTCTGACAGTCAATGATGCACATTTGCGAAATTTGAAAAATATCACGGTTTCCATTCCTCTAGGTTGTCTTATATCCGTTACTGGTGTTTCGGGTTCAGGAAAATCTACACTTTTGTTTGACGTATTGGCCGCGAGTAACGAGAAAAAAGGGCAATCCATGGGGTGCAAGAACATTACTGGTTGGGAAGAGATTGAAAAGATGATTACTGTTGACCAGTCACCCCTGTCGCGTATGCAGCGTTCCAACATTGCTACATATACCGAAGTCTATACACATTTAAGAAAGGTGTTTGCTAGTTTACCAGAAGCAAAACATCATCAACTTACAGCAAAGCATTTCTCTTTTAATACACCAGGTGGTAGATGTGAAACTTGTCAAGGACTTGGTGTTGTACCCGTTCACATGCATTTTCTCCCAGAGATAGAAGTATGTTGCCCAGCTTGCCGTGGTAAGCGTTTTAAAAAGGAGATTTTATGTGTTACTTATAAAGGTTATACCATTTCAGACCTTCTCGATATGACTGTTCAAGAAAGCTTGTCCATTCTCGATGATCAACCAAAAATAACTGAAATGACAAAGTTACTATGTGAAGTGGGACTTGGCTACTTAAAATGGGGGCAATCTCTTCGAACACTCTCGGGTGGGGAAGGACAACGGATCAAACTAGCTAAGGAGTTAATCAAAAAAACGAAAAATCATATATTATATTTGCTAGATGAACCATCAACTGGACTTCATCCAGATGATATCAAGCAGTTGCTTATTCTGTTGAATAAACTAGTTGATGCTGGAAATACCATTACTCTTGTAGAACATAATTTAGATCTGATTTGGCATTCCGACTGGGTTATCGATATCGGACCTGAAGGAGGAGAAATAGGAGGGGCTATCGTAGCCGAAGGAACACCTGAGGAAGTAGCTCAGGTTAAAGAGTCTTTTACAGGTCAATTCCTAAAAGAGAAATATTTAAGATAAAAGACTATATAATAAGAGATCATTCCTAATAATTCGACCAAAAGCGATGAGTGACTGTTTTATGCAACAACCTTTAAGATTAAGCTTTCGATATTAAATCTGTTAAAAATGATAAGAAGGCTTGCTAATATCATATAGCAAAGCCTCCTAATTTATTTGACTCTACCAGCATATCAACTCACCCTCATACCTAAACTTACAGTAACATTTTCCTCCAGTATATAAATGATATAATAAATATTAAAAATTTAACCTAGTATTCCAGAAGTGTTTATTTGGAGGTTTAAATATGCTACATATTTTAATTGCAGACGACGATTCAAATATTAGAGAGCTAGTCCGCTTTCATTTACAAAAAGAAGGATATGTCGTTTTTGAAGCAGTGGATGGAGAAGATGCTCTACATGTTCTCGAAAAGGAACAGATACATTTAGCGATTGTGGATATTATGATGCCTTTTAAAGATGGATATGAACTATGTAAGGAGATTCGGAGTTATTATGATATTCCAATTATCCTACTTACAGCAAAAGATCAGCTAGTAGACAAAGAAAAGGGCTTCCAGCATGGAACAGATGATTATATCGTTAAGCCATTTGAACCGAGAGAATTAATATTTCGTGTGAAAGCTTTACTGCGCCGTTATCAGATGATTAATGCAAACTACATTCAGTTTAATCAAACTATCATTGATCGAAAAAGCTACGAAGTCCGTTGTAATGGTCATATCATTATCTTACCACTCAAAGAATTTGAGTTATTATCCCAACTTGCTAGCTATCCGAACCGTGTCTTCACACGCGAGGAATTGATACAGTTAATTTGGGGTCCCGATTTTGAAGGGGATATAAGAACGGTTGATGTTCATATCAAACGTTTACGTGAACGCTTTGCTAAGCGAACCGATGATTTTAGTATTAAAACGGTTCGTGGGATTGGATACAAATTGGAGGTTCAAGCTAAGTGAAAACACTCTATTTTCGATTTGCTCTTACTACGATTTTTATTATGTTTCTCAGTGGGCTTATCGCTTTTTTATTAAGTAATGTGTATTACCAAATAAAATTAAAACCATATAACGATCGTAAAATTACTCAAATGGCTAGTAATATTGCTTCATTTTATGAAACACATCCTACGGTTAATCTTGATCACTATTTGAAGGGCATTTCTCATTTAGGATTTCAAATGCTTTTAATTAAAGAAGATAAACAGAAAGTGTACTATGGAAAACCTTTTAGCCAGCACAATTTAACCCAAAGCACCATTAATCAAGTTTTACGTGGAGAAACTTATCATGGGATTGTTCAATTTCCAAAACAAGCTTTTGTTACTGGTTTTTTTGATGACGAATTGAGAAATACCATTGGTGTCCCAATAGATGCGAATGGTAAAAACTATGCTCTTTTTATCCGCCCTGATATCGAGTATCAGTTTGGGGAAATGCGGATCTTTTTTGCTGTTCTAGTCGCACTGATGATCGGACTTAGTGTTTTATTGGTTTTTATCGGTGCCTACTACATTGTTAAGCCAATAAGAGTGTTGAGCAGAGCCACCCAAAAAATCGCTCATGGAGATTACAATATCCAATTACATGTGAATCGAAGAGATGAGATTGGTCAATTGGCACAGCACTTTACCCAAATGGCTCGAAGCTTAGAACGTCTGGAAGAGATGAGACAAGAGTTTGTCTCTAATGTGTCACATGAAATTCAGTCCCCTCTTGCTTCGATCCAAGGCTTCTCCAAAACGCTGCAAGCGAATGATTTACCTCCTGAACAACATCAACACTATTTATCGATTATTGAAGAAGAAAGTAGTCGACTATCTTTATTAAGTAAACAGCTATTAACGCTGGCGTCTTTAGATAGGGATAAGGGCGAACTTGATATAACGTCGTTTGATTTAGCTGACCAAATGAAACAAGCGGTACTTATGACAGAATGGGGATGGCGTGAAAAAGAATTAGCGATTGATATGGATCTACCAAGCACCATTATTCAAGGAGATTCAAAATTGTTATATCAAGTATGGATTAATTTGATTACAAATAGTATCAAATTTACAGAAAAGGGGGGGATGATTTCTCTTCAAATTGTTAACACAAGCAAAAAGGAGGTTGTTGTACGAATTGAGGACTCGGGTATTGGAATCCCTAAACAGGATCTACCATATATTTTTGATCGATTTTACAAAGTAGACAAAGCTCGAAAACGGAATCATCCTGGTAGTGGGCTCGGATTATCGATCGCCAAAAAAATCATTGAATTGCATTTTGGATCTATTGAAGTGATAAGCGCAGAAGGAAAAGGAACTACATTTATCATTCATCTACCTTATATGTAAATTTCTATTCATCTATTGTTCATATTCCATTCCTATAATGGGGTCAGAAAACAGCATTGAAGGAGTGAATGAAGATGTTTCTGGCCCTCAGAGAATTAAAGTTTTCTAAATTACGCTATTTCCTAATTGGTTTTATCATGATTCTCATTGCTTGGCTGGTATTTATAATTTCTGGACTGGCCAATGGCCTTTCATCAGATAATGCTTCAGCTTTGCAAAATATGAAAGCAGACCATTTTGTAATCCAACCCGATGCAGAAAATAAATTAAATCGTTCCCAGATTACAGATGAACAGTGGAAAGAAATTCAAAAACAAACATCGATTCATGCATCCGCTCCATTAGGGCTAAAGATACTTTCTGTTACGAAAATGGGAACAAAAGATAAGATGGACATTACCATTTTTGCTACAGATGCAAGTGGCATTCTCGCTCCAATTGTTGTAGAGGGAAATCAATTTAATAACACCACAAAACAAGAAATTGTTGTAGATCAATCTCTAAAGCAAGAGGGGATTCAATTGGGAGATTGGATTCAAGACCCTGAGACAGAACAAAAATGGAAAGTAGTCGGATTTACAGAAGGACAAACATTTAGTCATTCTCCAGTTATCTTTATGAATTTAAAAGATTGGGAGTCCCTGATTCATACCAACCCTCAGCAGAAGAAAATTTACTATAGTGCGATTGCTTTGCAAATTGAAAACAATCAAGTCGCTAATCTAAAAAATGAAGTAAAAGATATGGATGTCATTACAAAAGATGAAGCACTACAAAATATTCCTGGATATAAAGAAGAGCAAGGTTCTCTTAATATGATGATCGCGTTCCTTTTTGTGATTGCTTCCTTTGTACAAGCTGTCTTTTTCTATGTAATAACTCTACAAAAAACCAATCAATTTGGTGTTTTGAAAGCAATTGGTGCTAAAACTTCTTATCTGGCTCGCAGTCTGATTGGTCAAGTGATACTACTCACCATTGTGGCTATTCTTTTGAGTATCGGATTCACGTATGGAACCCAACAGATCTTACCAGCAAGTGTTCCTTTTAAAATAGAAACCGAAACCTTTATACTGTTCTCTGGTTTATTGTTGGTCGTTTCAGTCTTGGGCTCATTGTTATCATTATATCGCATCGCAAAAGTAGATGCTGTGGAAGCGATTGGGAGGGCGGAGTAATGAGAGAAAAATTGATATTTGAAGAAGTTAGTAAAATTTACGGGGAAGGAGACACAGAAGTAAAGGCATTAGATCGCGTTTCTTTTCACATTAATGAGGGGGAATTTGTGGCGATTGTTGGACCATCTGGTTCAGGGAAAAGTACATTATTATCGATCGCTGGGGTTTTATTGTCTCCTTCCAAAGGACGACTTCTTCTTGACAATAAGGATATCACCACTCTTTCATCGAAAGAAATGACCAATCTCCGGCTAGAAAAAATCGGATTCGTATTTCAATCATCTAATCTAGTTCCTTTTTTAACCGTACGTGACCAGTTATTGCTAGTGGCTGAATTGGCTCAGAAACGAAGTAAAGTAGCCGATTATAAAGCGGATACACTATTGGAGCGCCTTGGATTGTCCCATCGTCGTAATCATTATCCTGAGAATTTATCCGGAGGAGAAAGACAAAGAGTAGCCATTGCTCGTGCGTGGATGAATGATCCAGAAATCATTCTCGCTGACGAACCAACAGCTAGTCTTGATTCCAAACGGGGTAGAGATGTGGTAGAAATGTTAGCGGAAGGGGTAAAGTCAAGAGGAAAAGCTGCTATTATGGTGACCCATGATGAACGAGTACTCGACCTATGTGATCGGGTTTTGACAATTAAAGATGGTAGGTTACTTGAGATGAATAGTACCCAAAAGACTAATTTAAAGGCTTCCTATTCAAATAATTTCATATCCTAAGTGATATTGGGAATATATAGAATTATAAAATAAGGACTTCAACTGGGTAATAACAGAGGAGTAGAGTAAATGAAAAGAGTCGCCTTTAAAAATTCCCAGAATCTAACATTAGTAGGCAATCTATATATCTCATCTCCCCAATCGATCATCATGATGTGTCACGGTTTTCGATCAGATAAGTCTTCTAGAGGAAGGTTCGACCGATTCGCAACTGCTTATCAACAGCTTGGATATAGTGTGTTAGCCTTTGATTTTAGTGGTTGTGGAGAAAGTGATAATGATCGAATCACCATTGCGAAAGAGATCGATGACCTACAGTCTGCTATTTCTTTTGTCAAATCTTTGGATTATGTGAATATCGCCCTCCATGGTCATAGCCTAGGTACCCGGGTTTGTCTAGAATGCTATACTCCTCAAGTCTCTGCAATGGTCTTAACAGGAGCGTGTACAGGTCCAATGAAATACAATTGGGAAGACCATTTTACAAAAGAGCAACTGCAAGAGTTGGAAGAAAAGGGATATATTACAGAGTATAGTGAAAAGAGAAAGATCCTCATCGACCAACAAATGTTATTAGATTTTGAGTTAGTAGATCAAAAAAAATTACTTTCCAGCATAAAATGTCCAGTCTTAATTATTCATGGGGATGCAGATGAAGAGGAAAGAGAATTATGTCAACTAACTAAGCAAGGAATGAAATGGTTATCTAAAGAGTCAAGGTTAGAAGTAATTCAAGGGGCGACTCATAGCTTTACAAATCATCTACCTCTTGTGGAGAAATTGGCGACGGATTGGTTTTTAAAATATTTTTCACTGTAAAACGGTTCAATTTTATTTATATGAACGGTTTCACTCCAATCAATGACTTGAGGCTATACAAGCAACTCAAGTCATTTCGTATATAGTTTACTAAGAGGATTGACATTATGATGGAGAGATAAGATAGATCCTCAACTTTAAAACAAAATGAGGAAAAACAAGAGAGACTCAGCGAGAGTGACTGTACCCCTCTTGTTTTTGTTAGGAGAAAAATTGTATCGCCGTATTATAAAAAGAAACTTCTTATATCTCTATAATAAGTTTTTCATTGGAAACAATATCCCTTATGGGGGTTCATGTGTGTGGATATTACACATTTGTAAAAAATCATGTAATCAACTTAATTGATTGTTATAGGAGATGTTCGTAATGGAAAAGGTTACGCCCTTCTTAATGTTTCAAGGAAATGCAGAAGAAGCTATGAATTATTACACTACACTGATTGAGGAGTCAAAAATAATCAGTATGACTCGTTATGGAGCAAATGAAGCAGGTGAAGAGGGAAGTGTGAAGCAAGCTACCTTTTCATTAAAGGGACAAGAAATGATGTGCATTGATAGTAATGTTGAGCATTCATTTACGTTTACACCTTCATTTTCCTTGTTTGTTACATGTGATACAGAAGAGGAAATTAATAGACTTTATAAAGCTTTGACTGAGGGTGGGAGTACTCTTATGCCGTTAGGCGATTATTCCTTTAGTAGAAAGTTTGGTTGGATTGTCGATAAGTTTGGTGTTTCATGGCAGCTTAATCTTCCAAACTAAATATTTAATGAGAAGCTACACTATCTGAATCCACGATGGAGAGAAACAATAAAATAACGAACTCTCAAATACGATGATCTATTTTTGATTTGAAAACTAACGAGTATTTTTTACATGAAGGGAATAAAGGTTAAATGTCAAATCCTATTACTTTGCCTGATCTTTCATCAAGACCATATCGTCTGACCGTGGAACGTCTGATGGTTGCATCTCCTGAAGTGCTGTACCGAGCATGGACTGAGCAGATTGATCGCTGGTTTGCGGCATCCGGAACGGTGTTGATGAAAGCGGAAGTTAACTCTGTATTCTTTTTTGAGACAATCCATCAATTTGAGACGCATAGCGAGGTACAACGTCATCCGCATTATGGCCGTTTTCTAAGACTTGAACGTGATACTCTTGTTGAATTGACATGGGTTACTGGACTTGAGGGAACCAAGGGAGCTGAAACAGTGGTCACTGTTGAATTTACTCCTAATGGCACTGGAACACACTTGCGACTCACACATGCAGGGTTTCCAGACGAGAAGTCAAGAGACCAACATGAAGACGCGTGGCCGATCGTGCTTGTTCGCCTCGATGAGCAGATGATGGAATATTAGTCAATTATTATGTTCGAAGTCGATAAATAACAAATCAACCGGCTACTTTTGGCTAACGTATAGGTAGTCGGTTGATTTGTATTTAAACGTGTATCTTTCCTCTTTTGTTAATCACGATCCATATGTATGAGTCGTTATTAAGCATAAGTCTCTTATTCAATGCGAGCTTTTCTCCTCATCATCTCTTTTCGTTGAAAACCGTACTGTTCATAAAGACCATGTGCATCACGGGTTCCCAATAACATATGAGTATGCCGTATCGCTTCGTACTCTACTAGAATTTGCATTAACCATTTACCCAAGCCTTGCCCTCTATGGTCTTGATGAATAATCACATCACAAATCCATGAAAATGTAGCGTAGTCGGTAACTACTCGCATAAACCCGACTTGTCCTGATTCATGATAAACACCAAAGCATAACGAATTTTCAATGCTCTCTCTAATCTTTTCTTTTGTACGATCATTAGCCCAATAAGTTGTTTGTAGTAGAGTATAAACTGTATCTAGGTCCAATAGTTCTTTGCAATCACTCATTTTATATGGCAAATGTTCATGTTCCCATTCCATCTGTACCCCTCCGAAAGTTTATAATTTCGATTTTTTTAAGTATAATGGATACAAATCATTGATAAAAGATTTATATTTTTGCTCTGTACAGGTACAGGCCTACATATCATGGTATGATTTGATCCACTCAATTACTTGGAGTGAATGTCATCGGTATAACTCGTACGATTGACAATGGTATTGATGGATATAAAGTGAATAAGAATACCGACCCACTTCATTTATAGATGAAGTGGGTCGGATAAATTTTGCTTCTAATTTTCCTCTTGATCATTAATAATGGCGAGCACTTGATGGTCTTCCCATCGTCCGTTGATTTTTACATTTTTCTTTGCGATTCCTTCTTTATGGAATCCTGCTTTTTCTAAGACTCTCATTGATCCTATATTGTGTGGCATAACCCCTGCTTCAATTCGATGGAGCTTGAGGTTATCAAATGCATAAGATACCACCAAACGAACAGCCTCTGTCATGTAACCTTTGCCATTGTGATTTTGATCTAAATAATAACCGATAAAACAATACTGCAAAGCATCTCGTACTACTTCTGAAAGTGTTATCGTTCCGATTAGTTCGTTGGTTTCAATCAAATATATACCAAAAAAGTATTTCAGGTCTTGATCTTTCATTTCATTGGCTTTTCTAATCTTCTCCAGTTGTCCTTCAACTGTGTAAAAGCTTTCATCTCGTAAAGGGGTATATTGTTGGATAAAGTCTCGATTATTTGATTCTAAACGTGCCAAAGCTTCTGCATCCGAGTTTTCTAATATTTTGACGAAAATATTATTCCCTGTCATTTTCATTTCGCTTTTCCTCCTTTTTAGTAACAATAAAAAACACCACAGAGCATACCTGTGGTGTTTTTACGATATATATCCAACCACAGGGAAGCGACCTGTGGTGTTTTATTCCACATATTCCTTCTAACCAACAAGGATATCAAGTCGCTTCAATGCTCATTTTAGACAGACTAATCCCGTGGTTAGAATAATTAAAAAAAACAGCAGTTGAGTATCCGATTCCCTTTGCTAGAAACTGAAGTGACTTCTTTTTCATATGGATACTCTCCTTTCACTGTTTTATATCCAAAATTATACCAATTTGGATGTTGAAAAACAACTGCTAAATAATAAAATGAAGAGTTAGAAAATAATTCTTGACAACAATTAGTGGTCAAAATATAATGAATGTAGGGTGTTGTTAGTATTTACTAACATCAAGGAAGGAATAAAATACATGGAAATAAACGATATTCATTTAAGTACCAGTGATAAAATTATGTTGGCAGCCATTGATTTAATGGCGGAAAAAGGATATAAGGGAGTATCAACAAAGGAAATTGCTGCTGTGGCTGGTGTCAGTGAGATGACGCTATTTCGCCATTTTGGTAGCAAGAAAAACCTTTTAGAAACAGCAGTTGATCGTTTTCATTATTCTGTAGAGATGAAAAAACTGTTTAGTCAAAATCTAGTATGGGATCTAGAGGAAGATTTGCTTCTTATTAGTAAATCATATCATGCAATTATGAATCGGAATCGGAAGATGTTTCTGATCGCCTTAAAGGAAGGGAATCATTTATCCAATTCCTATGAAAAAATGAATAAGCATCCCCGGCAGCTCAAAGAGTTATTGGTAAAATATTTCACCACTATGCAAGAGAGAGGCAAGATGATCTCAACCAATACAGAAGCTCAAGCGATGTCCTTTATGTGGATGAACTATGGTGCATTTATAAGTAATTTGGTTAGCGATGTACCACTTACAAGTATATCAATGGAAGAATTTATAAGAACAAGTGTACAGCTATTTGCTAGGGCATTAACCCCCTAGTTTTTTACTCTTATGATGATAGTTAGCACCAACTATCATCATAAGAGTAGTAATAAATAGGGAGGATTCCCAATGGATATAAATCAAGAATCTTATAAAAAAGTAAAGAGGAGAAAACATTTCTCGCATTATTCGGAAAAGCCATTTGGTTGGTATTTAAAACGTTTGGATAAATTGATTACGTCTCATGTCAATGAGCTATTCAAAGATAAAGAGTTAACCCGTTTCCACTGGCAAGCATTAAACAACACTTATCATGAAGGCACGAAGACAAAAGAAAGCTTACATGAATTAGTACAAGATTATGTTGATAAGAAGAAATTGGATGAGGTTATTCATTCTTTGGTAGAAAGAGGATGGATGATACGTAATGAATCTTCTGGCCAACAGATAACCAAGCTTGAACTTACCTCAAAAGGTAAAAAGGAGTTTCCCAGTCTTGATGCAATTCTATATGAATTTGATCAAAGAGTATTTTATGGTGTTACGAAAGAAGAGTATCAAATAGTAATTAAAGTATTAACAAGGATGATCAATAATTTAGATAAAGGAAGCAAGCTTTCAACTCCTTAATAGGAGGGAGAGCTCTACTGACAAGAGAAGGGAGATCAATTCAATCCCTTCTCTTGTCATATCAAAGTTATTTAGTAGAGGTAAAGATTATGTTAATCCTTCTTTTTGGGCTTTTAATCTAGCTTGAAACCGATCTTTCACATCCAATTTCGAATAGATATTCGATACATAGTTTTTTACAGGTCCTTCTGTTAAGAAAAGCTTTTCTGCAATTTCTCGATTACTTAAGCCATGCGCAATCGCTTGTAGTACTTCAACTTCTCTTTTGCTTAAACCATATTTGTTTTGATTTTGAGTGTTTTTAGTGGAGTTAGATAAATTTTTGCTAGCAGAAGAGCTTTTTATTTCGGAGATAAGTAGATTCGCTATATCTGCTGGAATAAGATTGCCTCCTTGGTAAACCTACTTAATTCCCGCAATCAGCTCTTTGGGATGAATTGCTTTTAACAAATATCCTTCTGCACCAGCCTCTAAAGCATCTACAACATAATGTACTTCTTGAAAGGTGGTTAGCATAATGACAGAAATTTGAGGCCATTTCTCTTTAATCTTGGCTGTTGCTTCAACTCCGTTCATTTTCGGCATATGGATATCCATTAAAATAATATCTGGTGTTTCTTTTTCACAACACTAGATAGCAATTTCTCCGTTTTCTGCTAAATGAAGAATATACAGTTCTTTATCCATACCTAAGACAATGGATAAACTTTCACGAATTAACTCCTGATCATCGACTAGCATAATTGAAATAGTATCCAATTCTCTCCCACTAGGTAAAATCATGAGAGTGAGTGAAAAGGAACTAGAACGCTGGTGATAGGCGTTCCGCCTATGTGGGTACATTTCTAACTGCATGGGACGGGGTGATGACACACCCCTGAACTTGGGAGTTGTTCAAAACGGAAACGGACTGCGAACGCTAACTACCCAAGAATCCCATCGGCTTCAGCCGTGGGAGTGTCAATGGATAGGTAAACTTTGCACTTTAAATAAATGATGTTTCGACTCACTCTTCTTCACTCAACCATCTTTCTCCCCAATTATTCATTTCCCTTAATACATATTGGAAATCAATACCCTTATCCGTTAATGAATACACCACAGTTACGGGAACCGTTGGATAAACCTGACGCTGTACCATTCCAGCAGACTCCAATTGACGCAATGAGTTTGTGAGTGCCTTTGAACTAATGTTATTTAGAGCTCTTTGTAGCTGATTGAATCGTTTAGATCCAGTATAAAGTTGACTTAAAACGAGAAATGACCATTTTCCACTAATAATATTGGTGGCTGTTCCAATAAACGATAAGCATCTTGTAGTTGGAGTTTCAACCATTTAATCACCCTTACAAAATGATAGTAAGTTTATTTTATGAAACAAAGTATAAAAATATCTGTACTTCACAGTTTAAAGTAAACTCTTTAGTATAACAAGTGAACCCTCTGATAAAAAAGATTAAGAACAACCAAGGAGGACATACGATGAAGGCAGTCATTATTAACCAATATGGCGGACGTGATCAAATGAAATATACAGACATTCCTATGCCGACTATTGGTGATAGAGATGTCTTGATTGAGGTACATGCAGCTGGAGTGAATCCTGCAGATTGGAAATTCCGAGAAGGTTATATGAAGATTCATGAGTTTCCTTTAATTCTCGGTTGGGACGTTTCGGGTGTAATTGCAGAGGTTGGGAAAGATGTAACAGGTTTTAAAATCGGTGATGAGGTTTTTAGCAATACCGAAAACCATCGGAATGGTTCATATGCCGAGTATGTTGCCGTTAATGAAAGTGAAGTCGCTCTAAAGCCAAAAAACATTACGTTTGAAGAAGCTTCGATTATTCCGATGGCAGCACTTACTGCTTGGGATGCATTAGTTAATGTAGCAGGTATAAAACAAGGAGATAGAGTTTTGATTCATGGTGGTGCTGGTGGAATTGGAGGATATGCTATTCAGATTGCTAAAATATTTAATTGCTTTACGGTTACCACTGTTACAGGTAAACAGATCGAATACGTAAAATCCCTTGGGGCAAACGAAGTAGTAGACTTTCTGAAAGAGGATTTTTCTAAAATTGTAGCTGATGTTGATATTGTACTTGACGTCATTGGCGGTGACATTCAATTGAAAAGTTTTGAAGTTTTAAAAGAGAATGGCGTTTTAGTATCTACTATTTCTATGCCAGACCCAGTAATCTCTAAACAGAAAAGAGTACAAGGTAAATTAGTTTGGCAGGATTTGAGTGGTAAAGATCTAGAAAGGATTGCTGCATTGATTGAAGAAGGGAAAATCAAACCCGCACATATCACTAAAACATTACCTTTAAAACAAGCTGTTATAGCCCATGAATTAATTGAATCTGGTCAAGCTACAGGTAAAATTGTTTTAAAAGTAAAATGAGTCACATAATTAGGACCGATGTGATTTCTTGAGTAGATCATCGCAAAATATGCATTACCAATAATCGAGTAGGAGGGAGTTATTCACCTACTCCTACTCGATTATTCCTATTGGTTTGCTGCAAATGATTCCGCAGCAGTAAAAAGATAGTAAGCAAGACCAATCTGTTGTGATTCTAACATATTGCGGTGAAAGTCATCATCCAAAAAGAAACGTGCTTGTTCCATAAAATCCTTAGGGCTTATTGTATGTCCATGATTATTTAAGAAATCAATATGCTTACTAATTAGTTTTCGTACGATCTGGTGATCAAATTTTAGTCCAGCTTTAAGAGCACTAGCCATCCCATCTGTAAAATGCTTTGCTTCGATAGCTGTTTCATTCATCTTTTCAACATCAATCGTGTTTTTATCCAACAAATTATAGTCATAAGTCTCTTGCAAATATTGATTTTGCTCTACTAGTGCTTCCTGCCATTCTGCTTCACACTTAAATCCTTTGAACATTTCTGTTTTATCCATAATTTCTCCTTTCATTGTACAATCTATTGATTTTTCCAGAGTGTGAATTACGTGCTCCAATCTTTTTTTCCGGGCAAGAAGTAACTCTTTTTGGTTCATCAAAATCGATAATCTCTCAGGTTCATTTTTAAGAAGTTGCTTGATTTTCTCTAAAGGAAAATCAAGTTCCCGATAAAAAAGAATTTGTTGCAAACGTTCAAGTTCTTTTATTCCATACAAACGGTAGCCAGCTTCACTAATCTTACATGGTAGTAAAAGACCGATTTTATGATAGTGATGCAAAGTCTTTATGGTTACATTCGCTAATAATGAAATCTCTTTGACCGTGTAGAGTACTTGTTTCACCACCTTTCTTTTTTAGCTTAAAGGCTCCTCAAAGGTTAGAGTCAAGGCATTTTGTTTTTTATATCTCTTTTGACATTTCGGGAAATCTAAAATAGAAAGATGCAGGCTGGTTATATGATTTTAAGGTATCTACCTAAGAATGTTAAAAGCTAGGAAATTTGTATAAAGGGAATATAAATGATAGAAAGGGGATAAGCAAATGAACACCCAAGAAGTACTAGAGACATTTTCAAGTCTCACGGGATATTATGCAAATGAGCTAGAAAAATATTCTACAGAACAGCTAACTTGGAAGCCAACACCAATAGAATGGTCGATTGCTCAAGTCTACCAGCATTTAATCGATAGTACGCGATATTTTTTTCTGCAAATTGAACATTGTGCTCGTGGGGAAAAGGCTGATTGGGGAGAAAAAACCGATGTAGGCAAAGAAGTTTTTGCAAAAGGTGAGTTTCCGAATATTCGCGTTAAATTGCCTAATGATTCGCGATTTGTCCCTGATAATCCTACGGATAAGAATGCAATAAAACAGCAACTATTTCTTGTAATAGAGAAAATGAAAGAGCTAGAACCGACTATCTCGAGTATTCCTAAAGATCGTACCCGAAAACATCTAGTGTTTGGGCATTTAACTGCAGAGGAATGGTTTCAATTGATACCTATGCATGTTAAGCATCATTTACGGCAAAAAGAAAGGTTGGATCAACAGATTTTCTATTAGAAATAAAGTCACTGTTTTTCTATGGGCCGATTAGAAAAACAGTGACTTATTCATTCTCTAACGATTTGCCCGTGTATCTACACGAACTTCGACATTTGTAGAAAAAAAGGTAGCTCCACCACCCATATCGGCTAGTTTTTGGGAAGTAAGATGGTTGACCGACTCAAGATGTTTCTCTTGGTCATCCCACCAAAGCCCCTGACTAACAACTGTTTTAGGTAAAACATCCGTAGTAACATTGGCATACAATTTACAATACCCCCGTTTATTATATACCTCGATCTTATCCCCCGTTTGAATCAAACGCTCTTGTGCATCCTCTGGGTGAATATGTAAAATCGGTTTACCCTCTAAATGTTGCAGTGAGGGGATATTCGCAAATGTAGAGTTAAGGTATTGATGATTTGGACCTGAAACAAAGATGAGTGGATAGTTGGGATCATCTTGGATCGGTATATAAGTAGGCACAGGTGGAAGAGCAACTTGTCTCATTTGTTCTGAATAAAATTCGATTTTTCCAGATGGAGTTGGGATGGTTGCTGGAAAAGTAAGCTCTTTAGGAACAGCTAGTTTGATAAATCCTTGTTCCTTTAATTTATCATAGGTAATTTCCTTGAGATAAGGACTATCTGAACCCTCTAAGATCTCTTGAATCATTTCAGCTTCTGTAACTTGAAAAGCTTCTTCAGTAAATCCCATTCGATGTGCTAGTTCCTTAAAGAGAGTAAAGTTCGATTTACATTCGCCAATCGGTTGGATGACAGGCTCATGAAGTTGAAGATATAAATGCCAATAGGAACGATAGAGATCAAGGTTTTCAAAATGGCTAGTAGCTGGTAAAACCAAGTCGGCATAGCGGCAAGTATCCGTTAAAAATAAATCATGTACGATTGTAAATAAATCTTCACGCATGAGTCCTTTACGAACAGCAGTCTGATCTGGTGCGACTTGAGCAGGATTGCTATTGTAGACAAAAAGAGCATAGACTGGAGGTTGAGAAAATAAAAGGGCATCTCCAAGCTGATTCATATTGATCGAACGAGCTTTAGGATTGGGATGAAGATCAGGGCGTTGGATCAAGTCACGGTTAAAATCAAAAAATCCGCTATTTTCTTTTAGGGCACCACCGCCTTTTTGTCCCCATTGTCCTGTTAAAGCAGGTAAACAGAAAATCGTACGGATCATCATTCCGCCATTATCGTGATGTTGTAGACCATTTCCGACACGAATGAGGGAAGGGGAGATTTTACCGTACATTCTAGCTAATTGAATAATATCTTCTTTAGAAACTCCTGTAATCGCCGAGACATATTCAGGTGTATATGGTTGTGCTGCTTTTTCTAGTTCGGGATAGCCATGTGTATACTTATTGATAAAATCTTGATTAATATAATTTTCATGGATAAGTATATGTATTAATCCTAAAGCTAAGGCTGTATCCGTTCCTGGGCGTAATTGGATAAATTGATCAGCTAATCTAGCTGTTCTATTTCGGTGAACATCAATGACGATCACTTTTGCTCCTCTTTTTTTAGCTTCATTGATATAAACAGCTTGATGCATGTTTGTGCTAATCAGATTACTACCCCAGATAATAAACAGCTTTGCATGGATCGAATCTTCAGGATCAATACCAGCAGACATCCCCATGGTATACTGAACCCCTTGTTTACCCGCACTATTACAAATGGCTCGTTCTAAATGACTAGCTCCCAAACGATGAAAAAATCTCCGGTCCATTCCTTCGCTATTCAAAATGCCCATATTTCCATAAAAGCTATAGGGAAGAATAGCTTCTGCTCCATGAATTTGAATAATCTCTTGGAACTTAGTGATTATTTCTTCATAAGCTTCTTCCCAAGAAATACGCTGAAAAGCAAAGTCACCCTTTTTTCCAGTTCGTTTCAGTGGATACAGAATTCGCTCGGGATGATGGACACGAGTGGGAAACTTGCGTACTTTATGACATATTACACCTTTAGTAATCGGATGTTCTGAGTTTCCAGTAACAGAAATAACTCGATGATCTTGTACTTCAACAGATAAGCTACATGTATCTGGACAATCAAGAGGACAAACAGAACGAAATCTATTTGATGAAGATTTCATATAATCACTCCTAATAGAAACATTATACAAATCTAGTTATTTTAAGTGTATCTGAACAGAACAGGAGTGAGCAATAATTTGATGTAAATATAAAAGAGAGAGGGTTTTGCAAAATGTCTAATAATTCGAGATTTCGTATAGATGATGTGCTGGACATTCTTTCAAGAACACCAAAGGTATTGCGTTTGATGCTAGAAGGCTTACCAAATGATTGGCTCCACTCTAATGAAGGAGAGAATACTTGGTCACCTTTTGACGTGTTAGGGCATTTGATTCATGGAGAAAAAACAGATTGGGTTAATCGCATTCAAATTATTATGAATCATGGGGACACAAAGATATTTGACCCTGTTGATCGATTCGCCCATCTTCATAAGAAAAAACATAATGCTATTGAAATACTGCTCGATGAATTTGAAACCATCCGCAATCACATCGGGCAAATCGTCAGAGTGATGGCAAAGAATTATCATGAAGAGGTAGGTCCTTGGAGAGCATATCTAGGGCATTCTTCAGTCCAAATAATTCTTGCGAAGGAATAGTCTCCAGTGAAATTTGAAGGATTATAAATATAAAAAGGAATGGAGGCAGAAGTGAAAAAACATCGATTTTTCGTTATGAGTAGCGAAAAACCGATGTTTCGTATATAAAGTAGGTTTATTGTAATACTCGGTCTAAAGCTGCTAGAGCCCGTATTAGAGAAGAATCCAATAACAGGAGGGGGAGTTTTCATAGTTTGCAGGCGAAATAAAGTATTATAAATAGAGCTCTGCGAAACAAATTCAAGTAGTTCTTTGATCAAATATGGGATTAAATCGGCTTCGGTTCCCATATAGCTCGTAGATAGTCTGTTTCACACCAGTCCCAGTAGTGCTTTATCTCAGGGTTATCGGGATAGATAGTTAACAATCGTTTTAAGGTTTCATAAGCTGGAACGGCTTTTCGATAACGCAGTTCGTTAAGAATTACGGTCGTCCACTGCTGGACTATACTATAAACATAGCTTTCTTGATCTAACCGATCTTGGTTTTCGCATAGCCATAAATAAAAAGCCTCCAGTGTTTTTTCATGCAAAGTACGAAATTGCCAAGCTAATTCGTAAGTAATAAACCCTCTTCGAAATCCGACGATGCCATCTACCAGTGTGGAAACGATTTCCAACCCCAATGCAGGATCTTTGGAAAACAATGTTAAAACGATTTTCCATCCTTCATCGTTAGGATGTGTAATGAGATAACAATAAGTTGCAATAACAATTTTTTCTCTCTCTATAACAGACTCGAAAGATGGATTTATTAAGATAGACTGAACCCATTTTACTGTTTGTTTACAGTTTTTTGTAAGCAACTCTCCAAGGACTACTCCAAGCTTATGTAAAGGAAAATCTTTGCTTTGTAGTTTTTGAAAGAAGTGATTTTCCATTGAAGAGCTCCAATGAATTTGAAAAAAGTTCTTAATTAAATAATGGGGATGATCCATCTTTTCTACTAGCTGGAAAAATACCGTTTCCACTGTTTCCGGAATTTTTGTTAAAGCGATTGATAAAATTTGTTGGTCGAGTTTATACTTTTCTCTACTAAAGTTAGCGGTTAACGAATCCTGTTTTGGATCAGGGAAAATAAGGAAAGGACTCCATTTTCGCCATACTTCATTTGGAAGCTTTTGTAATAAATCTAAGTTGATTTTACAAAGAATCCGAAAGGCCATACGCGCAGCCTCCGCTATCTTTGAAGATTCATTCATATATTCTGCTTCTTCCAATTGACACTGGTAGATAAATTTAATGGATGCTGTAATTAGCTTTTCCTGTATTTTTGGATCTTGGTATAATTTTTCAGTTGCTTCTCTAACAATAGGTGGTTCACCGATTAATGGATCAAAGTCGCTGATAGAAGACCAAGAGGATACTATTTTCTCATCCGAAATTTCTAACTCTTCCACTTCTTCTTTTGCTTGATCGACTGACTTCTGAAACTCAGGTATGCCAAAAAAAGCTCTGAGTTCTTCCTTTTCTGCTTGCAAATGTTTCAATATCCAATCCCAAAGTGGTTTTTTTGTGTCATTACTAGCCTCTCTATGCTTACTTGCCCAAGTTGCATCCGCTGAGTTTAATAAATTTTGTTTCTCACGGAATAGGATTTGATGGAAGTCCTGTACTTGTAAGGGTTTAGAATTATCTAAGTCGAATTTTTGTTCCGGATTGATCAATAGAAGGATAAACTGTTGACGTAGTGTTTCATTCTGATAGCTATTGGCAATCTTAGCGACAACATGATCACATGAAGAGAAACGTAAAAAAGTGGCAATTTCTCGGTTCTGTTGATACCGAAAGGAGACCACTTGATACCATACTTCTGCTACTTGTGGTACATGAATAAAGGGAACAGCATAAACCAATAACTGATCCATCATTATTTCCATTATTTCAGATGGATTTGGATCGGCAAGATACCACTGAAAGATCTGTATAAGTACTTTATCGTCCAATGTGGAGATGACCTCTTCAGTACCTTCCTTTTTTTGATGCATAATTTCACTTACAAAAGTAAATTCCTGCATTGACAATAACTGATTTTTTAGAAGGTGTTTAAACAAAAACTTACGCATAGATATATTTAATCGGTTTTCAGCAAAGAGTAGCGGCTTTAGCTGAATCCATTCCTGTTTATTAGATAAATGCATCCAAACATAGATTGCTTTCCATTGAATTTTTTCCGAAGGTTGTTCGTGAAACACCAAATGAAGCAAATCTTCTTTTAAAACAGTGAGTTGGTTTTGTAAAGCAATTTCTAAAGCGATCAGACGTTTAAATTCATTGTAATCAGGAGACATGAAAAATTCACGCAGTATATCAGGGAGGTCTTTACAATTAAACTGTTTATAATTCAAATAATTAGCATTCCAATTAACTCGATCCTTCGATTGTACCGTTTCCAAGAACTTCCGAGTTAGCTTGGCTTTTTGTTGTTCACTTAAATCAGAAGAATGAATCAAAAATAATGTGTTATGGTCAGTTAGAAATATTCGGTCAAAAACCTTCGTATTCATAGTGGCTACCCAAGCAGCCGTATGTTGCAATTGCGGAACAACCTTCCCGTTGTCTTGAGGATGCATCAAAAGCTTCATGATTTTGTCAGTGCTATCGATTTGAGAAATATAACGAGCAGCTAAATATTCAACATAAGTTTGATGGAAACCGACTGTTCCATCTTGCTTTTGTACCGTAAATAAACCCGTCTCCAAGATTTTCTGTATGGTCTGTTCGTCAAATGATTCACTTAATGTTTGAAGTATTTTGTCAAGATTAGCGGTATCTCAGCCGGAGAAAATTATCATTGCCGCCATCTCTGAAGCTTTTTCTAGGAGTGATACAGCGGTTTTATTATCCACTTTTTTACAGTACACTCGACAAGTTTGCTCATAAAGATCTACTTTGGAATGAGGGAGTGATTTTGTTCCATTTAAAAATAGCTGTAGAAACATATTGCATGCTTCTGGTTGAAACACAAAGGAAGCTATCTTTTTGTTTTGTAGATGTTGTAGGCAAGATTCAATTGCAGCTTGATCCACTCCATAGGATGTCAGGGTTTGAATCACATTTTGCTGATTTAAAGGTAACAACTGATAAACACCAAAACATTCTTCTTCCTCCCACCAGAAACCTTCGATGAAATTCGTTAAGCCAGATGCCCAAACTCCCGTTCTGCAAGCCATGCGAATTGTAAGACGATGACGGTCCTTTTTTTCATCCAGGCCGTACACTTCCTCCATAAATGAGGAATCATACCAATATTCATATGCATCCCTTTTAAATTCTTGATCTTCTCCGATGATGTCATCAACATGATCAATGAAGAGATATAAATGATGATCCTGTTTGATCCACCTTTGAATAAAGTCTTGCTGAAAGAGGGTCTTCTTAAAATGTTCCCATGTGTTTACATGACGCAAATCAATAAAGTGAACCTCATCTTTACTACCTTTATATTTTTGTTTACATTTTTCATATTCACTTCGTAAGACGGTTGTTTTACCGATTCCTGGTTCCCCAAGGATCACTAGCCATGATTTCTGAGAAATTTCATCGGTTGTATATAGTTTCGGTTTTGATCCAACCGTATTATCTGAAATTCCTTTTTCATGATAGATTTTATATTCAACACGTTTCATCCAGCATCTTTCCCAGTTGTTAAACGGCTTAATCATTTTCATCCTCCAGTTTATTAAGAAATACATCAAACTTATTCAGTTTAAATCCTCACCTTCTTTAATATGATTCATTCATAAACTAAATCGGCTTCTTCTGGTTTCATTATACCAGAAGAAGCCGATGAAGGGAATATACGTTCGGGATCTAATATGTATATATTTTAAAAACACCATTAATGAATGGACTTGTTCTTCCCAACTTTCTATTTGAATCTGTGCTTTAAGATGGCTATAGCAATGTAATAATTCAAAACCGAATTTGTTCGTCCACTGACTGATACCAGTCTTAAGCATCTGACACTTGAATTCTCTGACTATGTCAATTGGGTTAACATGAAATTCAATTATGAAAGAAATATAACGATATACAACCATACTACAGGGAAAGAAAAGTGAATAATGCGAATAGATAGTTTTGTATTATTACTAAACGAGGTTTTTGACCATTTTTTTATCATTTTCACCTGATAGCCTAAAAGGTCCTCTAATTCAGCACCAATGCTCTCCAGCTGTTGATAATATAGATTAATACGTTCCTCAATCGTCCAAAAGACATATGTAATTAAACAGGCAGCAAGAGCAAATAAATAAATGGGGATTTGAATCGCTTGGTCCGCTTTAATATTAATTGCAGAATTTAGAATCGCTCCTTGTATGGCAAGAAAAACTGGTAAAAGCGCAAATCGAAGGCTGCTATAATGTTGGCGGGACGCCGTAATATCTTTATACTGTTCTACAAGTAAGTATTCCTCTTCTCCAATGTTTTTTGATTGTTCTAGATTGTTTGCCATTGGTGTTCCTCCATTTTTTTCTTTTACTATTTAAGTATAATATAATTGGAGTTTCATTAATAGTTGTTTATTTCAACAGTAGTGTTCATTCGTAATAATATGAAAATACCAAACAAAAGGAAAGGGGCTATTTACTTTTTTGAATCGTCTTGGAAGAAGAAATATACTGATCGAGGTATTCGAAAAATCCTCCATAAATATTCTAATCAGGCGGGCATGGTCCATAAGGTACAAAGAAATTAGTTTCATATAATAACAGGTTAGGAATCAAAATTGTGGCAGATTTTTACTGCTGAAAGATTTTGATAAGTAAAAGAAACACACTGCCGTTATTATAGGTGTACCCTATGGTGGTGTTAAAGAGCAGGGTTCAGGTATTCACACAACTAAAATTTTCCTTGACAAATTTAAAACAAAAAAATATGATGTAATCAAATGACAGTCAGTGCTGACAATCAGCTGGGAAGGATGAAAGTATGAGCAACGGTAATAATTTAAGCAACGATGATAAGCTACTGTTAGCGACCATTGATCTAATGGCAGCGAAAGGATATAATGGTGTATCCACACAGGAGATCGCTACCGCAGCAGGCTTAAGTGAAAAAACGCTGTTTCGCCGATTCGGAAGCAAACGAAACCTTCTCGAAAAGGCATTTGACCGTTTTCATTATGCCGAAGAGATAACAAAACTTTTTAACGAGAAGCTCGTATGGGATTTGCAGACCGATTTGCTCCTAATCAGTCGGACATATCATGAAATTATGAATCGTAATCGAAAAATGATTATGATCAGCATTAAGGAGGAAGGTAACTTACCCGGCCTTAGAGAAAGAACACAAAAACACCCTCAACAATTACTGGATATTTTGACTAATTATTTTGTAACTATGTACGAAAAGGGAAAACTGATTCGAACAGACTTTAAGGTTCAGGCGTTATCGTTTATGATGCTGAATTTCGGTGCCTTTATGAACAACTTAGATTCCGATGATATTATAAACGTATCTCTAGACACATTTATAATAGAGACAGTGCAAACATTCACTAGGGCATTAACTCCCTAGTATTTTATAAGGGGATGAGTCAGTCAGTACTAACACCCCTTGATGAATTACATTAAGCTAGATTTGAGCTAGGTCTTTAAACTCCCCTAGCTTTTTAAATGAAGTATTTGTCAGTCAGAGGTGACACCCATATCAACCTTCTAAAAAATGCGCTGTACCAACATGGTACAAAGGAGTGAAATTTAATGGAAAATTATAATCGGAAACACGTAGGCAAGAAATTGATACGCGTTTTAATGTTCACACTTGTCATTTCGGCGATGAGTGTATTGATGTTTAACTTTGTACTGCCAGAGATCAGTAAAGAGTTTAAGCTTACCACTGCTCAAGTAAGCTGGGTCACTTCATCTTATGCTTTGATTTATGGGATAGGGACGGTTATTTATGGGAAACTTGCAGATCGTTTTAGGCTCAAAAATTTGTTAACTATTGGATTGTTATTTTTTGCTTTTGGTTCACTAATCGGTTTAGCATCTCAGGCATTCTGGGTGGTACTTGTTGCAAGATGCTTACAGTCTGCAGGAGCTGCTGCTATTCCAGCAACAGCTATGCTTATCCCATTACGTTATTTTCCCCCTGACCAGAGAGGTTCAGCTATGAGTACGGTGTTTGTCGGTTTGGCTATTGGCAGTGCCCTTGGTCCGATTATTTCTGCATTAATTGTAAGTGTTGCGCATTGGCGTTGGTTATTCTGTATTCCTCTCTTTAGCTTACTTACGGTACCTTTTTACCGTCAATATTTAAAGAATGAAGATGAAGAGCAGTCTGGAAAATTTGACTGGGTTGGCGGTTGTTTACTAGCTATGGTAATAGCCTTTTTGCTTCTAGGTGTTACGAATGGATCATGGTTGTTTCCTATTTTCGGATTACTTGCTTTAGTGCTGTTTATCGTACGAATTCGTTCTGTTTCCGAACCATTTGTTCAACCTAGAATCTTTATAAATAAGAACTACACTTTGAGAATATTGATTGCTTTTCTCATAAGTGGAATTGGTTTTTCTCTTCAGTTTTTAAGTCCATTGCTTTTGGCTCATGTACAACAGTTGCAGCCTAGTTTAATCGGTTTTGCAATGGTTCCTGCTGCAGTAGCTTCAGCAGTTCTAGGAAGAGTAGGTGGGAAACTGGCAGACTTGAGAGGAAATACGTATCTATTTTATGTTGCATCTGTCCTGCTATTGACATGTTTTATTTTACTATCAACCTTTACTGGAATATCTCCAATATTCATTGCCATCTTTATAATCTTAGGTAATGTGGGTCAAACCTTTATAATGATTGCTTTGTCAAATTCAGTCTCTATAACATTGCACAAGGATCAACAAGGAGTGGGAATGGGGCTATTATCCATGGTGAATTTCATAGCAGGGGGGATGGCTTCAGGAGTTTATGGTAAGGTGGTTGATCTTGGCTCTAATTTTCATTGGAATCCAGTGAATGTTTTTCCTAAAGGTACTATTTATAGCAATATATATTTGGTTCTTGCTGCTTTGCATATAGGTATTCTGTTGTTTTACTATTTCAAGTTTGGTAGATCAAAGAGAAAAGACATCTAGTGATAGATTAGTTTTCACTATTACTTATAATTGGAGGAGATTAAAATGACAATAACTTTATTTGTTTTTGAATAGTAAAACAATATTATTGGAAGAGCATATCAATTTCCGATTGCCAAAGCTAGTAACGAAAAGCAGCTTATAAATCTGTCGACGCATTTAACGTTAAGCAAATTTTAACTTAACCTGAGCTTGATTGCTCAAAACGGAAACGGACTGCAAATGTTAACTATTCAAGAATCCCACGGGCTGTAGTGTGGAGTGGTCAATAGAACTAAAAAAGGTACAGTTTGACTATTGAAACACTGCCTTGTTACTATTAATTTCAAACAGTTAATGAAATGACACCTAAGTATAAAAGATAATATCTGAATTAAAAAAGCTATATAATCCTAGAATAGGTGAAGAGCATATGAAAACAAATCAAAAAAATCCTATAAAGAGTTGGCTAACTCTAACTCATTTCCACACAATCATTACCAATGAATTGGAAGCCACTCTACAAAGAGAACATCAATTAACTTTAAAAGAATTCTACGTGTTATTATTCTTATCCGAAGCCCCTCTTAAAAAATTAAAATTACAACAATTACAGAACATGGTTGGTTTGAGTCAAAGTGCGATGTCAAGGCTTGTAAGTAGATTTGAAGCCAAAGGTTGTGGTGCATTACAAAGAACGATTTGCGAGGATGATCGTAGAAATATCTATACTTCTTTGACCCAAATCGGTGAAGAAAAAGTTGAAAAAGCTTTAATTACTTTTAATGAAACACTTTTACAAGCATTTTCGAAAGTAGATCTCCAAGATGAGTTGCAAAACTTAATGGTTCAGCTAAATAGATAATGCTCCTATTAAAAGCTATATTTTCACATTTATTCCTTCTTTTGAAGGGATCTTTTTATAATAAAGCCGAAAAGGTCAGTCGATTCCGTCAAAACCTGTTATGAATAAGTTAGAAAATTAGTATTTGACGGCACGATTTATTTTATGTAAAATTAAATGCATGTGCATGCATTTAATTTTAGACTTTCAGTATGTTACATAGCTCGAGTCAAGACCTAGATTATTCCTAGATGAAGCCGCGAATCGTTTTTGTGTAAGGCTACAGGTGTGAGTGGGGAAACGATGAGCGACTGATTAGGAGGGAAACCTCGACTTTAATTAAGATTGATTTTATAACTTATCTTATCAAGAAAGTATCGAATTGTTATGTGGAAAAATGGGAAATCTATTTTCGCCGTCATGAAGTTGATACAAATACTAAGAAGAAGGAGATTATAATGGATCATCTATTTAGCTCATACCAATTAAAAGGATTGAAATTAAAAAACCGTGTTGTTATGCCCCCTATGTGCCAATACTCTGTTACCAACAAAGATGGAATAGCAACAGATTGGCATTATTTGCACTATGTAAGTAGAGCAATTGGAGGGGCGGGTTTCATTATTATTGAAATGACGGACGTGGAGCCTGATGGTCGCATTACCGATTATGATTTAGGATTATGGTCTGATGACCAAATTCCTGCATTAACACGTATTGTAGACGCTTGTCATCAATATGGAGCTAAAGTTGGTATTCAAATAGCTCACGCAGGGCGTAAAGCTGAAGATGCTGCTGTTCCTGTAGCGCCATCAGCTATCCCTTTTGACAATAAATCAAAAACACCAAGAGCATTATCTACAGAAGAAGTGCAAGAAATGGTGGAAAAATTCCGCTTTGCTGTACGGCGCGCTGTAAAAGCCGGAATGGATGCTATTGAAATTCATGGGGCACATGGATACTTAATTCATCAATTCCACTCACCACTAACGAATAAAAGAACGGATGAGTATGGGAAAGAGTTAACTAAGTTTGGTAAAGAAGTCATTCAGGCTGCAAAAAGTGAAATGCCTTCAGATATGCCGTTAATTATGCGTATATCGGCTAAAGAATATGTAGAAGGTGGATATGGAATTGAAGAAAGTATAGAGTTTTCTAGGGAATATCAAAAAGCGGGTGTAAATGCTTTTCATGTTAGTGCTGGTGGGGAGGGCCCTATCGCTGCTGCAGGAAAACCGGGTACACATGTTGCCTATCAAGTGCCATTAGCTAGAGAAATTAAGAAAGCCCTTAATATTCCGGTTATTGCGGTTGGAAGGTTAGATGAACCAGCACTGGCAAACGCTATAATAGGGAACGAAGATGCAGATCTTGTGGCTGTAGGAAGAGGAATGCTTAGAAATCCATATTGGACATTGGAAGCCGCAGCTAAACTCAATAAAGAAATAACAATACCTAAGCAATATGAGACAGGGTTTCCTAAAAAATAGAAATAGTCATTAAACAGATTTTATTTTAAGAACCAGCGTTTTTGATACAACGCTGGTTCACTCAACCAAAAACCCGATAATCAATCTAATATGGTTGAAAATCGGGTTTTTGGTTATTCTAGAACCTTATTTTTCGAAACCTTTTCTATGAATCCATCCATTTTTCGGCCCAATTTTGAATTTCGTTCATCGATGCCTCTAAGGCTCGTCCTTTTTCAGTTAGCTCATATTCAATTCGAACGGGAATTTCAGGATAAACATGACGAGTAAGGATTCCGACATTTTCTAATTCTTTCAGACGTTCTGTCAACATCCGATCACTCATTTCAGGAATTAGATCTTTGATTTCTTTAAATCTTTTAGTTCCATCCATTAAGACGCGAATAATTAACCCAGTCCAACGTTTACCAAGTAAAGAAAAGGCAGCTTCAAATTTAGGGCACAAATGTAGATCACTCATTTACATCATAAACTGCTATTAGATACATAAACAAAAGCGTGATATTGAGCGTTCTTGTACTCTGAAATGCTTAATCTATAGCAGTTTTCCTCCTTTTATCTTCATTTCATCTACTATTCTTAACTCCTATAAATTATTTTATCATAGCTGCTTGACAAAAGTAAGCTGCTTAGTTATTATACTTTAATAAAATAAGTAGATAAATATATAAAAGTAAAAAGAGGAGTTTATTATAATTAGGAGAGATAACATGATTAAAATATATCCAGCGGAATCCCGCTATACAACAGACCATGGATGGTTAAAAAGTAATTTTAGTTTTTCATTTGCCGAATACTATGATCCCAACAATTTAAGTTTCGGACCTATGCGTGTGCTTAATGACGATTTTATTAAACCTCAAACAGGGTTTGGCATGCATCCACATCAAGAAATGGAGATCGTATCAATCGTTCTAAAAGGGCAGTTGAAACACGAGGATAGTGCTGGAAACTCCGAAATTATCTATCCTGGAGAAGTTCAACGAATGACAGCTGGAACGGGAATATTGCATTCCGAAATAAATCCTTCTTCTACAGAGGAAGTAAATCTTTTGCAACTTTGGTTTATGCCAAGCGTAAGAGGATTAACTCCTTCCTATGAACAAAAAGCATATAATCCAAAAGCACTAAGAAATCATTTATTGCCAGTGGTTTCAAATGTTCATCAATCAGAGGAAATAGCCTTTATCCATCAGGATATGACGATCTATCTCTCTAAACTTGAAGAGAATCAAAAGATCTCGTTTATACAAGAAGTGAATCGAAGAATCTTTCTTTTTGTAATCGAAGGGGATCTCACTCTTAACCAAGCTCATAAGTTAAAACAACGAGATTCAGCTAGAATCACAGAATTATCCAATTTAGAAATACAAACAGATAGTGGGGCATTTTTTATGTTAATTGATTTACCGTAATGAAACTTGAAAAATTTTTATATTAATTTAGGAATATTTTTTGGTTGACAGCTAGAGAAGCTTTCATTACAATTGCTTTATCACTTAAAAGCATATAAGCAAAAATGCGATAAAGTTTTTTCGTAAAAAAAGCATATGACTTCATCCGCTAGAAGAAGTAGTTGGCGAACTGTACAGCAAACAAAGACCAGATGGTTGGTGCAAATCTGGGTACATCGTACAATGAATTACAACTGGCTTAAAAGGATGAGATCAATAAAGTGGACAAATTTTGTAAGATATGCAATTTGTCAAGTAGGGTGGTACCGCGGAGCTTTCGTCCCTATATAAGGGAAGGAGGCTCTTTTATTTTTGTAAAGGAGTGTAACAAGAACCATGCTTAATCAAGTCCAAATTCCGGCACATTTAAAACGCTATATTTCTAAACAGAGGTATGAACAATATACCCCAATAAATCAGGCAGTATGGCGTTATGTAATGAGACAAAACTTTCATTTCTTTAAAGAGAGAGCTCATATTGCTTATCGGGATGGACTTACCCAATCAGGTATTTCTATTGAACGTATTCCTCGAATTGAGGAAATGGACCAGTGTCTTCAACCATTTGGCTGGGGAGCTGTCCCGATTGATGGTTTAATCCCAGGTGTTGCCTTTTTTGATTTTCAGGCTCGTGGATTACTTCCAATCGCTACAGATATTCGTACTTTAGAGCATATCGCATATACTCCAGCTCCTGATATTATTCATGAAGCTGCAGGGCATGCTCCTATTCTCTGTGATCACCAATATGCAGAATATGTAAAAATATTTGGTAAAATTGGTGCCAAAGCATTAGCTAGTAAACAAGAAAATGAAGTTTTTCAGGCTACTCGCCGACTTACACTAGTAATGGAGGATCCTCATTCTACTTTAGATGAGATTAAGCAAGCAGAAAAAGAGCTAGAAGAAAAAGTTGCTAAGGCTACTGAAGTTTCTGAAGCCACTCAAATCTCTAGGCTTTATTGGTGGACTGTAGAGTATGGATTGATTGGAGACTTAGATCACCCCAAAATCTATGGTGCAGGTCTTCTTTCTTCTATTGGTGAGGGACAGCATTGTTTAAGCGATGAGGTTAAAAAACTTCCTTTTGATTTAGAAGCTTGCATTACGACTGATTATGATGTGACCAAACCACAACCTCAATTGTTTGTCTGTCATGACTTTTCTGAACTAATTACAGCAGTTGAACAGTTTTCAGAGAGAATGGCCTTCCGTATTGGTGGTAACGAAGGTTTAGAAAAAGCGGTCCAATCGGGGGATGTCGCAACGGCCGAGTATGATACTGGTGTACAAATAAGTGGGGTTTTTACTCAGTTGGTTAAGGATCAGAACGGAAAAGCCATTTATATGAGAACAGCAGGACCGACAGCATTGGCTTACTCATATAAAGAATTGCAGGGACATGGAATTTTAAGACATACCCACGGTTTTGGTGCTCCAATCGGGAGTATTAGGGGAATAGATGGGTTATCTAGTATACAAAAAGGGGCACTTATCGATTTGGAATATGATAGTGGGATTCGTCTAAAAGGGATCCTAAAAGAGTGGGTCAATGTTAACTTTCAACCGGTCTTGTTAACATTGATCAATTGTACTGTAACCTATCAAGATCAAGTTCTTTTCCATCCCGACTGGGGAGAATATGATTTAATTATCGGTGAAAAAGTCGTCTCTGTTTTTGCTGGAGCTGCGGATCCAGAGAAATTTTTCGCGGATGAGAATGTAGAATTGGAAAGTGAATATGTAAACACAGTTACCTTTTCCTCCTTAGATCATCTTTATCAAAAAGTAAGGGATATTCGAGAAAAACGACAATCATCTAAAGATCTCCCATCTATCATTCGTTCTTTAGATGATTTATATCCTAATGATTGGCTACTTCGATTAGAAATCTTAGAATTGTGTATTGAACAGGAAGAGTTTGTTAGTTTAGCAGAGAAACTGAAAGCGGATTTAACCAAGCTAAAACAGAAGAATTCATCTTTATCTTTTTTAATCGAAAATGGAGTAAAATTAATCAATTAATCCTAGAAAAAGCCTAAACTATTTAAGAAATAAGTAGTTTAGGCTTTTTCTTTGATGATTTTCCTTTTCATTATTATTATATTATTTTTTATAAGTATAATTTTTGATTGAATTATACAAAAAGACTCTCTTTAAATATAGCTGGAAAAGACTTCTTTTGATGGATAAGGTATCTCTTCACACAAATAACATATCGCATTGATATAATAATTAAGATGAAGAGGTGAATATATGTATGTGTTATAAGATTCTGGTGATAGAAGATGATTTGGATATTCAAGAACTAATTCAAGAATTCTTAACTACACAGAATATGAGTGTCGATGTGGCCAGTGATGGAATAGAGGGAATACAACTTTTCCAACGCTCTTCTTACGATCTAGTTATTTTAGACGTAATGCTACCGAATATGGATGGATATCATGTTTGTCAGATAATCAGAAATAAATCTTCTGTTCCTATCATCATGTTAACAGCGCTTGGAGAAGAAAAGGATCAAATTAAAGGTTTTGATCTTGGCGTGGATGATTATATTACAAAACCATTCTCTTTTCATATCCTTATCAAAAGGGTTGAAGCAGTATTGAGGAGAACTTGTTCTTCCCCAGCTCATATACTTAAATTCAAGGAAATTCATATTGATATTGAAGCATATACCGTTCATGTTAACGAAGAAAAGATCGACTTAACAGCAAAGGAATTTGAGATATTAAGTACTTTAATTGAAAACCAAGGTAAAGTAGTAACGCGAGAAATACTATTGGATAAAGTATGGGGCTTTGACTTTTATGGGGATTCACGCGTGGTTGATACACATATTAAGAACCTTAGAAAAAAGTTAAAAGTCCCATATATTAAAACTGTGAAGGGGATGGGGTATAAACTTGATACGTAATTTTAAAAAGAGTATCACCTATAAAATTTTCCTCATTACGACTGCGTTGTTGTGTATTTCTGCCCTATTAATTTATCTCATTTTTTACTTCCTTCTCCCTTCTTACTATTACAAATATAAAACTGATACGTTAAATGAGGAGATTAATGAGCTGGTTCAAACTGTTGATTCCTTACCATTTTATCAAGCAAAAGAGATATTGGATGAATTTAACTATAATAACAACGCAAGTATTGTTATCCACGATTCGCATGGGAATATTATTTATATCCCCCCTGTCCCAGCACGAATTGTACAGAAAATTACAATGACTGATGATCAATTGAGTATAAAACAGAATACGTCGGTTTATACTCTCGAAAAAAACATTAACTTTCTTGATGGATCTTATATTGCAACCGTTTATGCTACTTTACAACCAATCGATGAAGCATCTGATGTTATATTTAAGTTAATGCCCTATATCGCTTTGATTGTTTTGCTAATTTCATTGGTTGGAGCCTTTCTATATGCCAAACTAATTACCAATCCATTGTTAAAGATAAATCATGTTGCGAAACGAATGGCAGAACTAGATTTCACACACCGATGTAAAACAGATTCAAAAGATGAAATTGGTGAGCTCTCCAATAGCCTAAACGAATTATCTTCTAATCTAGAGAAGACGATGTTTGATCTTCAGAAAGCAAACGAACAACTAAAAGATGATATCCAAAAAGAGCGCGAACTGGAAGTAAAGCGTAGGGAATTTCTCGCTACCATTTCACATGAATTGAAATCACCAATTACAGCTGTTATGGGACAATTAGAAGCGATGATTTATCGTATCGGCGTATATAAGGATCGCGATAAATACTTAAAACGTTCCTTTTCAATCATGCAAAATATGCAAAGATTGGTAAATGAAATACTAGAGATATCCAAATTAGAAACCTATGATTTCTTACCGCAGCTACAACGAATTAATCTTTCTCAACTGTTACAGAGCATCCTTAACAATCATGAATATTTTAGTAGGGAAAAACAGTTAGAGATGAAAAAAGAGATTGAACCAGATCTATACATTCGTGCAGATAAAGATTTGTTACAAAAAGCCTTATCCAATATTGTTAATAATGCAATTAAATATTCAAAAGATAAAGAGCAAGTGATTACCAAGCTATCACATGATAATCACATAATCATTCTAAAAGTTCTAAATACAGGTGCCCATATCGGTGAAGCAGAGTTGACAAAGATTTTTCAACCATTTTATCGAATCGAAAAATCGCGTAGTCGAAGTACAGGTGGAAGTGGTTTAGGATTGTTTATTGTGAAACGGGTGATGGAGATTCACGGTGTAGATTATGCCTTAACTAATACGGAAGATGGGGTACAATTTACCATGAAGTTTAATAAAGAAGCCTAAACAATAAAGTTTTATTATCCATATAAATCTCAACTTTTCTTCACATAAACTACACATTGACAAACTACGATTGAAGAAAGGAAAGGCAAGGACATCTGATTCTGACTATCCAATCATGGTCTTAAAACAGTGTCCTTGATCTCCCGGAGAAAGGGGGATGCGCTATAATGGATGTGCAAAATAATATGTCGTCTGAAAATCAAATGAATAACATTCAGGAGATTCAACCTGAGCCACCAACGCATAAGAAAAGTTATAAGAAGTTTGTAATCCCAATTATATCTGGAATTACAGGAGGTTTATTGGTTTTGATGGCGGCTCCACTCATGATTCAAAGTGGAGTGATTAAGGTCCCGCCCCAGTCGTCGAATATCTCACAACAGGTAAGTACCAGCGTTCAAGTTAATTCTGAAATCACAAAAACAGTAGAAAAGATCCGTTCAGCTGTAGTTGGAATTGAAAGTATACAAAAAACAAATAATCCATTCTCTGAGAAGTCCGAAGCAACTGGATCTGGTTCCGGAATTGTGATTCAAAAAAGCAATGGTAAAGCCATTATCGTGACAAACAATCATGTTATTGATAACAGTGATGAAGTCAAAGTTGTATTTACAGCTATTGACCAGCCAAAAACCATCTCTGCAAAAGTTTTAGGTAAAGATCCCATATCTGATCTTGCAGTGTTAGAGATTGATGATAAATATGTAACTCATGTTGCTGAGTTAGGTAATTCTAACAATCTAAAAGCAGGAGAACCGGCTATTGCTATAGGAAATCCACTTGGACAGACCTTTTCACAATCGGTTACGGTTGGTGTAGTAAGTTCACCGAAACGGACTTTCCAAGTAAATGATTATATCTCTATGGATGTTATTCAAACTGATGCTGCGATTAATCCCGGAAATAGTGGGGGAGCACTTGTTAATACTGCAGGACAAGTAATTGGGATCAATACCCTTAAGATTGCAGAAAAAGGTGTCGAAGGGCTTGGATTTGCCATACCGATCAACCATGCCCGTCCGATTATTGAAAATTTAATTTCTAAAGGACAAGTACCTCGTCCTTATATAGGCGTATCGTTTCTAGATGATTTAAATCAGTTTTCCAATGTAGAACGAGCACTACTTAAATTACCTAAGAATGTAACAGATGGAGTTGTTATTGATACAGTAGAAACGAACTCTCCAGCCGCAAAAGCTAATTTAAAAAGACTCGATGTAATTGTAGAGATTAATGGGAAGCCCGTAAAAACGATGGTCGATTTACGAAGTTATTTATATAATCAAACCAAGATTGGTTCAAAAATAAATCTGACTTTTTATCGTGAAGGGAAGAAGCAACAAGCTAGCTTAACTTTAATAGAGACTCCCTCAAATCTATTAAGACGATAATGCTTCTAGCATTATCTGATAAACTGTACGCTAGACTTTTAAAAGTCTAGCGTTTTTTTGCTGTTCGCCCGGATTGAGTCGTAAAGTGATTGGAACAGGACGAGAAGAATTTCACCTGATCCATAATTACAACAATTTGGTATTAGTCTGGGATAATACTTATGATCATTAAATTGGGTCTTATTTATAAAAAGGGGATGAAACTCAAGGAAGCAAAAATTTTTTGGCTCATCCCCTTTTTACTATTGGTCAGCTTTTATTTCCTTTAACCAAGTTTGACAATATCTCATATGAACGGACTCGAGCTGTATGATCATAAATATGGGAACATACCATGATTTCATCTACTGGGGTGTCATTCAGAAATGCTTGTAATTCTTTTTGGATTGTAGAGGAATCGCCAATAAAAGTATAATAAAGCTGTTGAAGTACAGTTTGTCTTTCAAAAGCATTCCAGTAACTATTCATATTTTCAACAGGTGGTTTTAATAAATCTTTTTGTCTACGAATGATGTTCAGGAAAAATAAATATAAAGATGAGGCTAAGAGTTGAGCTTCCTCATTTGTATCTGCTGCAATCACATTGACACAAGCCATGGAATAAGGTTCTTGTAATGTTTTTGAAGGCTGGAATGATTCTTTATAGAGTTTCAATGCTTTTTGAAGATAGTTTGGAGCAAAGTGACTAGCAAATGCATATGGCAAGCCTAGTTTGCCTGCAAGCCTTGCACTATAAAGACTAGAGCCAAGAATCCATATAGGAACATTTGTACCTTCTCCGGGGATTGCTCGAACGGATGCATCTTCATTTGGTGAACCCAAATAATTTTGTAGTTCCATAATATTTTCTTCAAAATCCTCTTCAGTTCCTAACACATTTCGTCTTAATGCTCTAGCCGTTATTGGATCAGTACCTGGTGCTCGCCCCAATCCCAAATCAATTCTACCAGGATACAATGATTCTAATGTCCCAAATTGCTCAGCGACAACCAATGGGACATGATTAGGTAACATGATCCCACCAGAACCAACTCGAATTGTTGAAGTGCCTTCTGCAATATAACCAATTAATATAGAAGTAGCCGAACTGGCTACACTAGGACTATTATGATGTTCGGCCAACCAATATCGCTTGTAGCCGAAGTTCTCTACATGCCTTGCTAAATCGAGGCTGTTATGAAAGGAGTTAGCAGGCGATTTTCCTTGGGAAACAGTCACTAAATCTAATACTGACAAGGGAGTATCTTGGAGATTTTGCTTCGTATATTTATTGTTTGTCATGTGTTATTTATCCTTTCGCTTCGCATTTATTTCTTTATATCTATATATATGGATATATATAGAACAAAAAATAGGTAGATGTCTTTCATCGATCTACCTATAGCTCCTTTTTGATAAAATTAGCAAATTCCTGAATAACTTTTTCATTTCGACGGTAGTAAGTCCATTTGCCAATTCGTTTCGATTCTAAAAGACCAGCCTTTTGCATCATATCCAGATAACCAGAAATGACGGATTGTGCTAGACCAGCTTTTTTCTGTATATTTCCTACGCAAACTCCTCCATCAAAATGCTCATGTTGAGTTAGATGCTGGGGCTGAATGAAATTTTCTTTAGGATTTTTTAGCCATTGTAATATTAATAGTCTTTTTTCATTCGATAAAGCTTTAAAAATAAGTAAGGTATCCATAGGGATTATTATATCGATATTTATAGATATGTCAAAGGTAATTATTACTTCTAATTAGACATTTTGTTCGAAAGACGAACTTACCTGTTACCTAAACTCTATAGGTAACAGGTAAGATTATTTCTCTAATATATGATATTACTAAAAAATACATTAGGCTTTGGCTTTTCTATGAATAAAAATAAAATAACAAAGCAAGGCAGCTATGTCAGCCGCTGCAATAACCATTCCCATCGGTACAGCTTTGTCACTGCCACCAAGACCAACTAAAGGAGCCACAAGGCCACCAAAGATAAAAGACAAGACGCCAAGTAACGCTGAGGCACTCCCAGCCGATTGACCTTGGTTTTGCATAGCTAATGAGGCTGTCGTTGTACTTACAATTCCCACGCTTGAAACAACAATGAATAAAGGAAGTAAAATGGCATATAAGCCTGCTCCAACTAGAATCATAGCTAGTAATGTTATACTTCCAATCGCTGCTAGGGTAAGGCCAATAATTAGAAGCCTGCTTTCTTTAATACGCCCAGCCAATTTACCTGTTACTTGACTAGCAATCACAATTCCGATGCCATTAATTGCAAAAAATAAGCTAAACATTTGTGGCGAAGCTTTGAAGACATTTTGAATAACGAATGGGGATCCTGAAATATATGCAAACATGCCTGCCATGACTAGTCCTTGAGATAATGCATATCCAATGAATAGGCGATCATTAATTAATTTACGAAATGTTAATAACGTATTTTTGATACCACCCTTTGAACGGTTTTGTATAGGCAATGTTTCAGGTAAGCCAAAAAAGACAGCCAGAAATAAGAATACACCTATCGCACTTAAGATTATAAATACACCAACCCAAGAGGTCATTTTTAATAATTGGGCCCCAACAATTGGAGAGAGTATAGGAGCAGCCCCATTAATCAACATTAGCAAAGCAAAAAACTTCGTCAGTTCAGTACCTGAGTATAAATCTCTAGCAATAGCCCGAGAAATAACAATACCTGCTGCCCCTGATAATCCTTGGATAAACCGCAAAATAATCAATACCCAGATGGAAGGGCTTAGTGCACATAATAATGAAGAAATTCCATAAATCATAACGCCAACAAGAAGTGGAGTGCGTCTACCTCGGATGTCACTAAGAGGGCCAACTAGTAACTGTCCTAAGGAAAGTCCTAAAAGGAAAAAAGTTAAACTAAGTTGAGTTAATGACGTACTAGTATGAAGGTCTTTGGTAATCATCGGTAAAGCAGGAAGATACATATCGATAGATAGTGGGCCAAAAGCGGCTAAAGACCCTAAGATGAAAGCTGTCCATAAACGGCGTGATCGAGCTAATGATTGAGAATTTACATTAGCATCCTGTACTATGTTTTTCATGGAAAATGTCAAACCTCTCTGGATATAAATAAACTGAATATGAACCCCAACCGGATAAAGCAGGGGATTAGTAATTAGCCGACTAACTATTTGTCATTCGTAAAACTTCAAGGTCGTCATGCATCTGCTGTAATAATCGACGAAACAAGATCTTCTCCTCTGAACTAAAATGTTCAAAACATTTTTGCTCAATGGTGTATAGGGCATTTTTCACTGCCTCTGTGGCCAAACGACCTTTCTCTGTAAGATAAACCCTAGACACTCTTTGATCAATTTGATCAGGCTTTCTTTCTACGAGACCTGCCTTTTGCATTCGATTAATCATAACGGTGAGTGTAGCAGGTTTTACATGGATTTGTCGAGCCAGTTCCTTTTGAATTTGTCCATCTTTTTCTGCAAGTCTCATAAGAAGAGGAGGTTGTCCTGGAGAAACATCATACTCCCCGATCAGCATATCCACATTGTGTCGATACAATTTTAGTACATGACTCATAAGATGAGTTAAAGCATTAGAATAATCAAACTCCATCACCGAACCTCCTTGATTAGTCGGCTAACTAAAAGGGTATTGTAGTGTATTTAATTTATAATGTCAACGATCTCCCCTTTTACACGTAAAATAGAATCATCACTATCATGGTTGGTGCTCTATAACACATTAACTGGATTTCATAGCAAAGGCTAATGCGCTAAAGGGATCCCAAGTTTATTTAGGGGAGCCTTTCTTAGCAACTTATACTTATTAACATAATCTCTTACTTTAAACTAAATTTTTTCTTAAACTCATTATAATCTCCATTAAAAACATTGATATCTACATAGGTATCAATACCATCAACCCTACCACGGTTACTGTATTGCCAAAATAACCACTTGCGGTTATCAAGGGTAGGAAATTTTAGAATATCTCTTATCCATATATCAAACTCATGAAAGTCACCTTTGATATACTGATTGTAAGTATCATATGTTACATATAGAATCGGCTTTTTTTCATATTGTTGTTGGAGTTTACCTGCAAGATTCCTTAGCTCTTTTCTTACTTTATTTTTATCATGTTGTAGATGAATCTCAACATCAATCACAGGCGGTAAACTATTTTTCTCTTTTGGGACTATACTAATAAACTTTTTGGCTTGGTCTTCACCAGAGCTCCGCATAGAAAAGAAATGATAAGCTCCAGTTAAGAATCCATACTTTTGAGCTTGTTGCCAATTATAAGAGAATTTTTTATCGATAAAATCATGACCTTCTGTTGCTTTTATGAATACAAATCGATAATTATTATTTTCTTGGATTTGGTTCCAATTAATTTTGCCCTGATGATGAGATACATCTAATCCTTTGACTTCATACCTGAAAGCAAACAAACCATTATGCCATATAACCCCTGTATATTCTAAAGTTCCTAGTAGTAATAAAATAGAAACAATCAATAAAATAATTCGCTTCATCCTAATCACCTATATGTGTTTTTATTCATACGAACATGATATACTATATATGTTTCATAAAAAATATACAAGGTTAACAATCTATTACTTTTTATAATTTTGAACGATTCAATAAGGATATATTCTTTGGAATTAAAGTATTATTTTTTTATTAAATTTTTAACTCCCATTCTAAATTCATTTTATAGAAATATTTTCTCTTTAAAATGAATAACCATTATCAATCATTTTAATCATTAAATAAAGATCACAGATATAGACTTAGAAGAAGTTTACAGTATATAATATAAACTGAAAGTTTTATATATATTATCATTTTTTGTTATAAATTATACTGGTTTTTGTGAATTTCAATAGAATATGATTACAATGAAAGGAGGCTGATCTATGAAAATACAAGCTCCAGTTAGTTTTTTAGAAGGAAAAAAAATCTATTTACATCAGGTTAGTATAGAAGACACTGACCTATATTTTCAGTTTTTATTTGATCCCGAAGTAAGGAAACTTACTGGAATTCCTAATACATTTACCAGAGAACAAGTTCGTCAATATATCCGATCTAAAACGAAGGATACGACTAGCCTACTTTTATTAATAGCCCAAAAAGGATCGAATACGGTTATTGGAGATATTGCCTTACATAATATTGACACTGTAAATCGCAGTGCAAACATTCGTGTTTTTATTAGTGATGAACAAAATCAAGAAAAAGGCTATGAATATGAAGTATTAAATCTTGTTCTGGAATACGGATTTGGCATTTTAAAATTACATCGTATGGAATTAAATGTGTTTTCTTATAATGAAAAGGTGTTACATGTATTCAAGAAAATTGGTTTTCAAAAAGAAGAAGTACACAATAGCCAGCGCTATCGTAATTCAGTTATAATGAGTATTTTAGGCGAAAAGTATCGTGAATTAAAAAGTTCGAATGACAATTAAGTAATCCAAATTATTGATGAGTTTTTTTATGGAATTATTTTAACATCATCTATCTTGTTTAACTACTTCCTTCTCATATCTAAATGAATAATGGTTGATAAAAGATTCTTTGGGAAAAATAAAGCCATAAAGATCATTGGGGAGGAAAATAAAATATGACTCAAAAGCACCAAAAAAAGAATCATCCTAAACAAAGTAAGGAAAAGGTTCATGGTGGAGAACATCGGAATGGTAGATTAAGCCAATTTAAAAATCATTCATTTGAAGGAGAACCATATCCTAGCGAGTTCTTAAGTAAATCGGAAGAATAACTAAGAGAGATATAATCCGCGCTTCTGATGATGTATCTAAAGAAGTGCGGATTTTTTTATCTTGCAAAGACATTAATAGATTATTTTAAGGTAAGTGTTAGTATTTTAATCCGAATCTTCTTTCAATCTCGTGAGTTCATTCATATAATAATTTTATATATTTTATAAAATATCATAATGAAATAAGGGAATATAACAAGATGAATAAGAAAATTGCATTATTACTTATAGATGTCCAAAACATCATGTTTTCTTATGAAGGTGGATCTTTATAGAACGAGCAAGAAATACTCCACAACATTTCTTCTCTGTTCACAAAAGCACGTCAATCAAATATACCTGTTATCTATATACAGTATACTGACCCTAATTCTGATAGTGTGCTAAGTATAATTAGAAATAAATCAGTAACAGCCTATAAAAAGGCTGTTTTTAGTTTTTTAGCTTGAGGTTTAAAATGCTAATTGTATATACTTTCTAGTAAATTACAGAAAAAAATAAACAACTGTTCTTATTACATTGTCTCTTTCTTGGTCATTTGCAGCAGTCGTTCTAAAATATGAGAACGTAATTGATTATTTGGAGGTGCAAGATCAAAAAACTCTGCATACCATAATCCATCAGCAGCTAATCGAATAATCGTTGCTAAAATAGGATCAATCCCGTCCTTTTCGATTTGCTGTTGCCATTGATAATAGTGCTGACGAATAGGTTCAAGTAACGCCGGATTATTAGCTACAGCTGCCAGTAGACTTGTGTTCATTTCTTTAGAGAGGTTGCTATCAGTAAAAGTAGATTTAAGATATGAACGGAGAAACTGGCCCGATTTATTATCCTGATCATCTATATTTACTTTCACGTTATCATTAAATTTACTAATTAGATTTTCTATCATTCCCAATATTAATGCCTTTTTACTGGGAAAATGATAAAGTAGGCCTCCTTTACTAACTCCTGCTAAACGCGCTACATTATCAAGAGTTAATTTTGAAACCCCTTCCTCTAAAACAAGGCGATTTGCTGATTTAAGGATCAGTGAACGTGTCGAATGAGACTCTTTAGAATTCATTTGACTCTCCTTTCATCTTTTCAATCAACTATACCGTCTAGTAAGTATAGCTGTCAATTAATGTCTCGTCTGTCCCGACTGTTTAGTACCATTGATTATTAGGTTTTTTTCATATACCATTTCCACATAGAAACAGCATATTTAGGATTTATAAATAGGTTGGAATTGAGGGAATGGTCTATCTATGGATCTGGCTTTATTATTATTTATTTGATTTAATTATTTAATACTTGTTTATCTTTTTTATTAATAGCTAATCAAGTAAATATGTAAAAGCATTTAAATAGTGGGGGTATCCTTATGACGTGGACCGAAATAGTAAAAGCACTGGAAAGAATAAAAGATAAAGGAATAATACGCAGTAAAGAAGTAATTCAACGGATAAAAAATGATGAACGAATTAATTCTAAATCTTTGGTTGAAGAAAAACAAATACAATTGGATATAGCAATGGAACTTACGAAAGCCATTAAGACAATACGTGAAGCATATGAAGTGTTAAAGAAAAATCATGAAGCGTTAAAAATGGAATATGAATCTGTATTAACTGAAAATCAACAACTACACGAAAAAAATCAGCTACTTCTCGTAGAAAAACAACGTCTTATAACTAAAATAGAACAATTAAACTCAGAAGAAGTAGAGATTGTTAGAATAGAACAGCCAAGTAAGACGGATATTGAATCGACTCCTTCCTCAGAAGTGAATATTGAAGGTGCAGTTTCAACCATTGAGACTGTATCGGAAGTAGAAGAATTGATCAATAATAAAAACGAAGAACATATAGGTGAACTAAAAGAAAAAATCATTCAGGAACATCTAGATCAAGATAGACTAACAAGAACACAAGTTTCTGCTCTTTGGCAGCAAATCCTCAAGGAAATTGAAGAAGATGACGATATATTAGAAATCTCTAAAGCTCTTTTATTCTCTACATTATTTAAGGATAATGAATCATTTGCTACCATTGAGAAAACAGAAGATGGAAGGTTTATATGTCCCTTTCGACTAGGAGAAGGAAGGTTTTTTGATAGTACTGAAAGCCTGATTGAAACAGCCATTCCTTATCTGATTAAACATGCAAAAATTAAGAAAATAAGAGATGAACAGCGAAAAAAATATGGGTACTAAGTACCAAAAATCCCACGGCATAAGCCGTGGGGAATTATAAAAAAGTTCTAGGGAACATATATGCTTTTGTTTTTTAGCAATAAGTCGTAATTATGAGATCTAGTAAAATATTCCCTTTCTTGATAAACTCATATCAATCACTTTCAAAAGTAGCTAAGGGGGCTGAACATGATGGTCATCTCTGTTTCAAATGCGTCCTATATACGAAGTGGATTGAAGATTCTATCTAATATTCATTGGTCAGTCCGGTCTGGGGAACATTGGTGTCTTCTAGGATTAAATGGCTCAGGAAAAACAACCCTTCTAAATTTGATTTGCGGCTATTTATGGCCAAGTAAAGGGACTATCTCTGTGTTAGGACATCGCTATGGTACCGTTGATTTACGAGAATTACGAAAGCAAATTGGTTGGGTTAGTTCGTCTTTTCAAGAAAGAATACCTAAATCTGAAGTAGCAGAGAAGGTAGTATTAAGTGGAAAGTTTGCATCAATCGGGATATATGAACCTTTTACGTTTGAAGATATGGAAGAGGCGAAAGACTTGATGTCATTTTTAGGATGTAGACATTTAGTTAATCGAGCTTTTCAAACATTATCTCAAGGTGAAAAACAACGTGTTGTGATTGCGCGCGCTTTAATGGCCAAACCAAAACTGCTTATATTAGACGAGCCTTGCACAGGGCTTGATATCATTGCACGCGAACAAGTATTATATACCATTGAACAAATTGCTTCTCAGAAAGATATGCCAACTCTTATTTATGTTACTCACCATATTGAAGAGCTGCTACCTTGTTTTTCACACACATTTTTACTAAAAGAAGGTAAAACTTTTCTACAAGAAAAGACTGAACATGTAATGGACTCAAAAACATTAAGTGCTTTTTTTGATTTACCTATAGAAGTGGAAAAGAAACATCATCGCTACTGGATCACTTTTGAATCGAAAATTTTATCACCGTAGATCACATACCCTTGTACTTCTTGAATTAGCCAAGATACTGTTTTAGTATTTCTAACCCTATTTTCAACTCATCTAATGAGTGTGTAGAAGATAGCGCAATACGCAAATACTGATTAGGTGTAGTCTGCCCGCTAAGAAAACGATCAGAATGAAAAGCTCGAATCCCGTGCATTTTCAAATCCGTTTCCAACTGTAAGGCATCATGATTCTCTTGATAGAAAGCCAACGATAATAACTCAGAGGATGGCCAACAGGCTCTTTAAGAGGAAAATACTCTGAATAAATATCATTTGCTAACTGTGCAAGTTGTTTCTTTTGGGAAACAATTTCATGAACCTTGCCTGATAAGATAAGCTCTGTTTTAACTAATGGAGATCAATGAAGCCTTAAAGAAAAGACGAGATTCTTAATTCTATTGATTCTCGTCTTTTCTTTATTCTATTTATATTTTTCTGATTTAACGCATAAACGCTTAAAATCAAATTTACTTCATAATTTTCATAATATATTTATTTTTATGCCCGCCCTTTATGCGAATTATTAAAAATTAGGAGATTAATTTATAAAGTGATTCGAAATTATCTCATATATTTTATTATTCTATTTAATTATTGAATTATTCAATTAATTAAAATACATTCTTATTAATAAGATTAACATATAATCCTATTAATCCTATAAATATACATTGACATTAATTTATTATTAAATGAAAATATAATTAAATTTAATAATAAATTAATTATTAGGAGGAGTTAAGTTGAAAAAGCGTTTAATAGTTCATGCAACTCTATCATTTGTGTTACTTGGAGCTACCGCTTTCACTACTTCGGTATCAGCTGCCCCAAAGGATGAGAAGATCCAATATAATGCAAAATATAAGACACCAAAGTACATTGGTGAAGTATGGAGAGCCCCAAAGAATGTAAAAAATGAAGAAGTGGTATGGTCTTACTTTAATACGAAGAAAGATCTTTTCAAGTTAAAAGGTGATGCTAAAAACCAATTTAAAATTAAAACAAAGAAAAAAGATGAGAAAGGTATTACGCACTATCGTGTTCAGCAAACATACCAAGGTATCCCTGTTTATGGTGCTGATCAAACCGTTCATGTAGATAAAGATAATCAAGTTACTTCTTATTTTGGACAAGTTATTAGTGATCTCTCCACGCAAAATATCCCGACCAAAGCTTCTATTAAAAAAGATAAGGCAATTGAAGTAGTTAAAAAGGACTTAAAAGTGGATAAATTTGATGGAACTCCAGAAGCCAATCTTTATATATACTTTTCCGATAATAAATACCATTTAGTCTATATTGTTAAAGCATCTACCTTATATCCAGAGCCAGGATTCTGGCATTACTTTGTAGATGCAACTACAGGTCAAGTTGTGGATAAATTTAACTCCGCTCATCATGTAACTGGTACGGGGAGAGGGGTCCATGGTGATACCAAAACTTTTGAGGTCTCCTCATATCAAGGACAATATGTGTTATGGGATCAAACACGTGGAGGAGGTATCCAAACCTATACGGCAAATAATGGTTCTTCGATCCCCGGTTATTTAGTTGCAAGTCGTACGACGACTTTTAATGATCCGGCAGCAGTAGATGCTCACTACTATGCAGCGAAAGTATATGATTACTATAAAAATGTACACAATCGAAATAGTTATGATGGTCGTGGCACTTCACTCGTCTCTACTGTCCATTATGGACGAAACTATATGAATGCTTTTTGGAATGGTAGACAGATGGTATATGGAGATGGAGGATCACAAAATGGATATACACCATTTTCTGCTGGCTTGGATGTAATCGCTCATGAAATGACACATGGTGTAACATCAAGTTCTGATGCCTCACAACTAATCTACCGGAATCAGTCAGGTGCACTCAACGAGGCTATATCTGATATTATTGCATCTGATGTAGATTCAAATGATTGGTTAATGGGGGAAGATATCAACTATGTAATCCGTGATTTAGCTAATCCAACACGCTATAACCAACCAGATCATATGAGCAAGTATGTTAATACTACACAAGACAATGGCGGTGTCCATATCAATAGTGGGATTATCAATAAAGCAGCATATTTAATGGCTGATGGCGGTAGTCATTATAATGTAACTGTACAAGGTATAGGGCGGGCAAAAATGGCGAAAATTTTCCATAAAGCAAATCTAGATTATTTATACTCGAATTCCGATTTTTCAGCAGCCCGTAGTGCATGTATTCAAGCAGCTACAGCATTATATGGAGCAGGATCACAAGAAGTACAAACAGTAACCAATGCATTTGCAGCTGTTGGTATCCATTGAATATTTAGAACAATACCATATTTCAATTAGAGCTGATCCCTATTCGATCGAATGGGGATCGACTATTAAGAAAAAGGAATCCATATAAAAACCTTATAAACTCTAAAAATTAAAGTTACAAAATATCCCCTGGCGGTAGGAGTATTTAGAATTATTTAATCATTATACTACATTATTTTCTAATAAAATAATAATATTTCCAATATATTCATAATAGTTAATTTATAAATAATATTATGGGTTTATATTTGGTAATAGTCAATGTACATTAATAACCAATTTATTCAGATCAAATGCTTGAGGAAAATCAGCTTAATTCCTAAGTTCATTTAGATTAACGAATTTTTATATTTAATGGTTTTTTATTTATATGCCCTATAAACAGATTTTATATATGGATAATTATTATTTGATAATATAAAATAGGGGGTTTTTTGTATGTTGTTAGGAAACTTATTAGTAGACCGTGTAAGGGTAACTCCTAATTTAGAAGCAATTGTAGATCCACAGAATCGTAGTACTTATGAAGAGCTGAATACTCGTGTTAATCAGTTAGCCAATGGACTAATTAACCTAGGAGTTCAATCTGGAGATCGTGTAGCCATCTTAAGTAAAAATTGCCAGGATATGCTGATAGTTTATTATGCATTATGGAAAATAGGAGCTATTTTAGTGCCTTTAAACACTCGCTTAAATGTAGAAGAGCTATGTTATATGCTTGAAAACTGTCAAGCAAAGGTAGTGATTTATGATGAAGATTATAAAGAGTGTTGTGATAGACTAAGAGAAATTTCTTCTATTCATTTTATGATCAATATGGGAAACGAAAATAATTTAGACGATTTTCATTTACATACAATTATAGATCAAGGAAGTTCCGAAGAGCCCTTCTGTGATATACAACCGATTGACCCAGCTGTTATTATTTATACATCTGGAACAACAGGTAGACCAAAAGGAGTCGTGCATAGTCATGTTAGTTTATTTGAAAATGCATTAGGGTCATTATTAAGTGGATCATATCGTGAGGGTGATCGATATTTAGTTCCGCTCCCATTGTTTCATATAAGTGGTTTAATAATTACATTAATGAGCGTGCTTCATGGAATGACTATGCTTACAATGTCGGAATTTAATCCAGTCTATACTTGGGAGATTATTGAAAAAGAGCGAATAACAATGATGACAGCTGTTCCGATTATGTTAAAAGTCATGTATCAAGTGCCTGGGTGGATAGAACGGGATATTAGTTCGCTTCGTTTTATTAGTAGTGGAGGAACGTTTGTTCCTGAGGAGCTGATTCGTGCATATCATGAGTTTGGAATTTCAATTCTTCAAGTTTATGGTTGCACAGAACATGGAATTGCTACAGCCTATCGATCAGACCGAATGGGAATGGATAAATGTCATACCATGGGCAGAGAAATCCACTTCACAAAAGCTAAAATTGTAAGTCCAATCACTGGGGAAGTCTTACCACCTGGAAAAGTAGGGGAAATCGCGCTAAAGGGATCACATAGTATTATAGGTTATTGGGATAATCCAGAGGAAACAGCTAAGGCTCTAAAAGATGGATGGTTATACACAGGTGACCTTGGGAAAATAGACAAAGATGGTTATTTGACTGTTGTTGATCGACTGAAAGATATGTTTGTATGTGGTGGGGAAAACGTTTATCCTGCAGAAGTAGAAGCTATTTTACTAGCACTAAAAGGAGTTAAAGAGGTTGCTGTTGTTGGTGTTCCAGATGATAAGCTAGGTGAAGCACCACGTGTTTTTATTGTAAAAGAGCCAAACTCTGATCTACGGAAAGAAGATATTCTCAAATATTGCTATGGCCGATTAGCACTCTTTAAGTGTGGAGAAGAAGTTCAATTCATCGATCAAATGCCTAGAAACACAATTGGAAAAGTAGATAAAAAAATACTTAGAGAAAAATATTTATCCTCTTAGCTCAAAAATGGAGTAAACTCTGGTAGGTTTGCTCCATTTTTTCGACTTTAAATATAATTTGTTGCTTCTGAAATATTTATTTAAAAATTGCAAGGAGCACTCTCTATATGAGTTAGAATATAGAATTAATTGACACTTCATTGTATTAGGTGGCAAAATGAATACAGTAAAAATCTAATAAACATCATAGTCTAATTTCAAAAATAGGTAATGGCGGAATAAAACATGAACACAGAAAAACAATGTCCAGTACCACCTAGTTTGATATTATGGATAGGGATTCTTGCAGTTTCATTTTCTGCTATTTTTATTAAATGGTCTAAGGCTCCTGCAGCAGTGATGGGGATGTATCGCTTATTTTTCTCTACATTGGTTATGCTTCCATTTTTGCGTAAAAAACATTGGATACAGCTTCGCTTGATTACGAGGCGTGAGGGTTGGGCGATCCTTTGGGCTGGGATTTTTCTTGGCTTACATTTTTTGTTTTGGATTAGTTCACTTAAATATACATCCGTGGCTAGTTCTACTATTTTATTAGTATTACAACCTATTTTTGTGATGATTGGTGCGTATTTTATTTATAAAGAGCGTACCGGTTTCAAAGGGTTAGTTAGTATGGGAGTCGCAATTCTCGGTACTTTCTGTATTGGGTTAGGAGATATTGAGCTTTCCTCAACAGCTTTATATGGAGATGTTTTATCAATACTTGGAACTCTCGCCGTCTCTGTTTATGTTTTGGCTGGACAAGACCTAAATAAAAAGATATCACCACTTATATACAATGTGATTGTCTTTTCTATTGCAGGTATAGTATTAATGAGCTACAACTTATGTACTGGAACCGATATGACTGACTATCCAGAAAGAGAATGGGGAATTTTTCTCTTACTTGCACTAGTTCCTACAATTTTCGGGCATGGTTTATTTAATTGGTTAATGCAGTATGTAAATGCAACCACAATTTCTGTGAGTATATTAGGAGAACCAGTTGGATCTACAATTTTGGCGTACTTCCTACTCAATGAAGCAATTACACCCTTTCATCTAATAGGTGGCATTTTATCAATTCTCGGAGTTTGGTTATTTATGTATCATCCTAAATCTTCTGCAAAGGTGAAAAAAGGGGTTAAACAGAGCAATTAAGAAATATTATGTGAAATTAGGTAAAGCTGTTAAAGCTCTGGGCTCCGTGATATGTAGGACTTATATTTAAGACGCTGAATGGCGTCTTATTTTTTATCTAATTTTTGATTAGATACCAGATGGGTTTAAATACGAAATATTCATAGATATGCTAAAAAAGTGGAGTGAACTCCTAACGTTTTCACTCCACTTTTTATATTTAAAGGCTGTTGGTCATATCTAAGTCTTTAAAGCACTCTTTTGTAGCTTTCAAAAACTTATTCAGAGCATTCGATACTGGAATATCATCCCGTCTAATAAAGATAGTTGTAACATGTTTATACTTTTCAGGTACAGAGTAACAGGTTATAAATTCGCTTTTCTCTAGTTGTGTTGCAATACTTTTTGAAACAAGAGCCACTCCTAATCCTGCTTTAACACATCCTAACATCCCTTCAATGGTACCAAATTCCACTTTCTTCAATGGAAAGATTCCTTCTTCACGTAGCCATTGTTCTAACTTAGTGCGATATGTACATCCTGATCGAAATATAAGAATGGTACGCCTCTTCAAATCCTTTAATGTTTGAATTGGAGGATGCGAAGCTCCAATAATTAAAACTAATTCCTCCTCTATTAAGGGCTCTTGAATAATTTTAGGATGGTCAATAGGATCAGTGATAAATGCACCATCTAAATTATATTTTAATACATCGTTTACAAGCTCTTCGGTTGATCCAGTCATTAAGGATAGGTTAACTTTAGGATATAAGCTATGAAAATAAGAAAGTACAGAGGGCAACCGGACTGCAGTTGTGATATCTGTTGCCCCGATTGATAATGGTCCCGAAGGTACTTCTTGATAGGGATTATGGATTGCATTTATAAATGCAACTTATGATTATGATCCTATTAATAATTGGCTATTTTATGATTACTTCGGCAACAGGGTATTTGTTTGAATAATTCTCTTCAATATTCAAGAATAAAGAGTATATCATTTTATTCAGTCAATCAAAAAATAACGTTACAAAAAAATAATTTATTCAATATTTGTAATTTATTAAGATGAAGAGTAAACAACACTTTTTTGTCCAACCGAATTTTCGAATGTATCTTAGTAGTTTTTTGCATTTAATTTTCGTAATCATCATTCAATATCTTACGAACATACTTTCTAAAATTGATTGAACGGTTGTTTTTTTATGCCATAAATGTCTGTTTATCATATTAGGTTACAAAATATTTGTTTTGTAACCCTTTTCGAGGGGTTTGAAGCGGTTTTTAGGTGTGTTTTTACCTAAAAATGTCATTTTATCCTTTTGTTTTTGTGTCTCTATAAGAGAAGTTAACTATAGTTTTGAGAAATCAATCAAAAGCAATCAGTGGATACATACTAGTCGACCAAGTCAGATAATTGTATTTTCCTAAGTTTAGTTGGATGGCTTAGTTTATAGTCTTTTTCTATTGGTTTAAACACATTGACTCTCCAGCCCATAGCTCCTTTTTGTAAATGTAACGCCTGAAAGCCTTTTGTATAAACTAAAGATGATCCGTGACCATCTCCCCATTCTTATCGCGGATATCAAGTAGTCTGAATACCACACCCCAAAGGACCAAGGATGCTTAGATCTACATCTTTGTCCACTTTTACCACGTTACGTTCACCAGTCAGTGCATATGTTCCAAAGGAAGATTGCCCAAAAAAAGTGGTAAGGTATTTCCCATTCTTCCGGATTCGTTGAGGTGGATTGGGACTATCTCCAATGAAATTCAATTCAAAAAAATTCTCACATGCATATGGATGACCTGTGAGGCAACTCTTGCAATGACTGCAAGATGAATAAATAAAAATGCTTTATTGACTTTTTTTCTAAGGACTGAGGTAATCCAGTATTTTTTTGTAACCTTAAAAGGAAATGACAAGCAACCAAATGGTCTCAATTTATATTAAATTTTCGTCAGTTTTAATGAGAAAACAAGAAGGGGGTTTGCCTTCTAAGACAACCCCCTTCTTGATCTAAAACTACCGATCTAACTCTACCGATTCATTATTCATTAACATATAAATATCATCGATGGTAGCAATCGGAGAATCACCACACGTAGTATGTGCGTAGACTCCTGCTGCTGTTGCGAATTCAATCATTTTATGAGGAGGATATTGACTAAGAATTCCATGTAGGAGACCACTGGCAAAACCATCTCCTCCACCAATCCGTTCCAATACTTTGAAATAATAAGGCTTTGAATAAGTGATCGAGTTATTTTGCCACAAAAACCCTTGAAGCTGATGCTCTTCAATGGACATGACTGTACGTATGGTACCAGCAATAGTTTGGATTTGATATTGTTGTATCACACGTGGGATTAAGTCTTCAATTTGTTCTTGGCGTGTTGTACCTGTTGTCTGCATTTCTAAAATTCCGATGGCATCTTTTTCTGTCATAAAACAAATATCTGCCAGTGATAACATCCGTTCATACCAAGGTTTTGCTAACTCACCATTTTTCCATAACTTCGGTCGATAATTACAATCAAATACAATCTGTACTCCTCTACGCTTTGCTTCCTCGGCAAATGAAAAGACTAGATTTCGTACAGATGATGAGATTGCTAAACTAATGCCACAAATGTGGATTGCTTTAGCATGGGTGAAAATGTCATCCAAATCATAGTCTGTGATAACGGACTGACAAAAAGAACTCTCCAGTCGATTCGTATAAGTGACTGTTGAAGGGCGAAGTCCATATCCTTTCTCTAAAAAATACATACCTATGTAATTCCCTTGTTGGATGACATAGGAGGTTGAAATCCCGAGAGATTGTATATACGAAATAGCTGCATCACCTAAGGGATTATTTGGTAGTGATGAGACAAGTGCGACCTCATGACCCAAATGGCTTAATCCACTTAATACATTGACGCCTGTTCCAGAAAAAGAATATGCTAAGGTTCGACTTTGCTTTAGCTTTTGAAAATGGGGGACTTCTAATCTCATCATTACTTCGCCAAGTGCTAAGATTTGATTACGCATATTGATCGACCAATCTTTTGATGGTTTTATATAGCTTTTGTACATCTTCGATTTTTGTTTTACCTGTAGCTTTATTGATAATCGATGAATAGACATGTGGAATCACTTTTTTGACTCCAGCTCGCAGGGGAATTTCAAGAATTTCTGCAAAGTTGGCTAGGTCTAGTCCACCAGTGGGTTCCAAATAAAAATCCTCCGCTGCACAGACTTTTGCAACTGCTTGATACTCCTCTTTTGTTTCTAACCCTCTCATTGGAAAATACTTAATGGAGTTTCCACCCATATCTTTGAGCATGGCAATTGCTGTTTCAATTGGAACTGTTGCAGACTCTTGTTGCGAACTAATTGGACCTGTAGCAATGTTCACACAGCCGATTTGACCTGTTGGTGAGACGAGGCCATTGATAAAGGTTTCATCATTACTGACAAGGGCTCTGGTATATCCGACTCCAGTGAATACCTGATTGACGTGTTGAGGTTTAAATTTTTTACAAATTTCAGCAACCATTTTCCATTGATTTGGATCTCCTGACCCCAAGCCAATAGAAACGGCATTATCAATCTCTACTGCATAAGCGTTCATTCCTTCAATTGCTTCTTCGACAGTTGCATAATTTTTGGATAATACTCCAATAACAACATGTCCCTCTGTTACCTCTACGATCTCTTTAGCATTTTCAATATCCTTAGCCAAAACATTAAGGCAAACACGCCCTCGATAAAAATTAGGATGTAATGACATTCTATTTCCCTCCTAAAATTTGTTGTAGTTTTTCCACAATCATTTCCATATCTCCACTTAACAAAGGGCGGGGATCAATGTCAAAATGCCCTGTATTGGCATGATAGTCACGAGTATAGATTGCTGGCTCTCCCTCTCGTAACTTTTTAACCACTTGCAAAGCAGATAGACGAGATTTTTTCGGATCAATATGAATGCGAGCACGGTAGATTTCTCTGCCAGCTTCATCGGATTGAATACTTACCTGAATCCCATCAAATTGTGATAGTACTTCGAGTTGTTTGAGTTGGGCAAGTTGGGAATCTATATTATTCCTATTTGTTTGATAATTTGCGATTGCTTGAATCAAGCCGAAAATCGACTCTTTCCCTACTTTCATCGCTCGTCCAATGCCTTTTAAGTGATATTTGATGTACTGGATGTATTCATTCTTGCCTGCAATAATACCAGAAGTAGGACCTTCTAATGCTTTGGAGCCACTAAAAATCACAAGATCTGCAAGATGTGAAAAGCTGGTAAAATCTTCTTCTGCTGCTGCATCAACAATTAGTGGGATCGATTTCTTCTGACAAATCTCGCTAACTTCTACTAATGAAGGCATATTTTTCTGTACACAATGATGAGATTGAACAAATAAAAAGGCAACGGTTTGTTTATGGATAGCGGCTTCTAGCTGCTGTATCGAACAACCATTAGCATATCCCACCTCTTTAAGCTGTCCACCTCCCAAATTCACCATAGTTTCAATAGGAGCTCCGTAGTCAACATGGTGACCTTTTAAGATCAAAACTTCATTACTAAGTAAAGGGGCAACTTGATGTAATTTGGGTATCAAATAGTGGTTATTTTTCGTGATCAATCCAGCAACGCTTAAAGCAATCCCTGCTGAGGCTGAATTAACAACAAGCGCACTTTCAGATTGGATATAGCTAGATACGATTTGACCTGATTTCTCAATCAGGTCATCCATTTCTACATAACTCTGTCCCCCTACTCTAATTGCATCCACAACTGAATCATGTAGGGTAGATACTCCTAAAATACTCATTCGTCCGCTTGCGTTGATTACTTTACGAAGGCCGATTATTTGTGAGTTCAATATGTTTACCCCCTAGTACAACAGCTGTTGGTACAACCCTTTGTGTTGCTTCCATCGTGACTCCGTGCGAATCAACCAATTTAATTGGTTTTTCCTGTAATTGAAAAATGGTCAAATCAGCGTAGTTTCCAGGCCTAATTCTTCCCAGTAGGGGTTGTTTAAGTATCTGTGCTGGTTTCTCTGTGACTGCATGAATCACTTTATCAAGTCTATAACCTAGTGCTAAGAATTTAGTTAAAGTGGTTGCCATATCATAGACTGGACCATTTTCTTTATTACGCATATAAATATCTGTACTTATCGTATCAAATAAAACACCTGCCGTAATGGCTTTTTTAGCTATATGAAATGAAAAACTAGCTGTACCATGACCAATATCTAGAATGATTCCTCGTTCTATAGCTCTTATCAATTCAGAAAGAGGAAAATCCTGATCGCGAAAAATATTATTGTCTTTCCCATTAAAACAGTGAGTTAAGATATCCCCAGACTCTAACTCTGCTAAGATTTCTTCAATTTTGGGAGGTTCACTCCCAATATGAACCATGAGAGGAAGCTTGAGTTGCTTTGTAAACGACTTCGCTATTTTTAAGGGAGTGATACCATTCTCACCGATTACACTTGCACTCATCCGAGCTTTTAATCCAACAATAAAGTCGGGATGCTTTTCATATAATTTACGAATGGGCTCCAATTCCAGATTTGTTAAATCCGCTAACTCATCAATACGTTTGAGACCAATCTTTGAAACATTACAGAAAGCAAAGACACGTGTTTTGCAATTCCGGGATAGTTCATAAAATTCAGCAATGTCATTAGCGCCAGTACTTCCAGCATCAACAACGGTAGTCACACCCGTTGAATATCCAATTAGGTCAGGATGGGAACAGTATGGGGCATATTTTGGAAAAGCATGTGTGTGAAGATCGATCCACCCACTTGAAATATAAGATTTACCTTCTAAATCGATAATTTCTCCATCACCTTGGTACTGTTCGACTACCGCATGGATACGATTATCTTCAATCAAGATATCTTTGATCGATTCGTCAACAAAACGTGCATTTTTTATAACTAACACTGTGTTACCTTCCCTTCCACAGCGACCAAAAAGAATGTCCCCCATGGTTGAATATAATCTAATAAAAAGTGTTCTTCTTCTACTACACGGGCGATTAGATTTTTCCGCTCATCAGGTGGCATCTCCTGTAGAATAACTTGTAACTCTCCTTTATATTTTCCAAAGGTATCATTTCCAATAAATATATCTCCCCTTGCCTGTGAAGTACTTTTCCTTCTAGGGAAAGAGTGTTGCGCATACTTTTTTCGCACTTCAACCGAACGAATCATATATTCACTGATATCGCCACGCCGTAGATGAGCTTCCTGCAAAGCAACTGTTTTTTCTAGTAAAGTGGTATTTGGTAAAAACTCAACTTTTAATTCAAGAGCATTTCTCCGAAGGGAGCCTAATCGAGCTAACTCCTCAGCACTTGCGTATGCATTTCCGATAATCACATCATCAATGACATGGGTTGCCCATAGATGCTTTGCTTGTACATCAATGGGTAGATAACGATGTTGTTCTAATGTGCATAAACCATCATTAATATCCCATGGTCCTATCTTTCCATGCTGGGAGGTGACAAAAGCAGCTGTACGAATTCCTTGCTCCTTGAAACGTTTACTACAAGAAATAAAGAAATGATAAGGTAATCCCGTAAATTTTTGAGGGTAAAAATTGTGGCAACCTAATAATAAATCCTTGTTTGCTTGATGAGTTAAAATATTGGGAAGATAGTCAACATCATTACTCATATTTAACTCAATTTTTAATCCGTAAGGGTTATAAGTCATCTTTGATTCTTTTAAACCATCAAATCCAAGATCTAAGCGAACTCCATCTGCTCCTAATTCGGCAAAGAAACTAAGGTCATCATAACTAATGTTCAGTTGTTGAAAGATAGCTGGAGCCACATCTAAAATAAATTCCATCTGGAGAGACTTGGCATGACCGATGATCTCTTTAAATTCTTGCATCAATTCTTCTTTTGGTCTCTGTACTGATAACAAACATGTAAAAACACGTTCAAATCCGTAACGGTGAGCAAGATCTAAGTATTCTTTATCTCGATTAATTGTAGAATGCTCTGGATAGATAGATACACCCAATTTACGCATAAATTATCCTTCTTTCTGGTATTTTGCTTGAAATTTTTCTTGTACTGCAACTAGATACTCGTGGTAGCGTGTAAACACAAGTACAGAACAAAAGACAGTCGGAATGATAATGATTAAGTAGTGAGTTGATCCTACCCATTGAAATAAAAAGATAGAAGCACTAATAACTAAGATGGATACCAATAATGACTTCCATGTGGTTAACTTCCTACAAAAGTGGGTGCGATTGAAAAGAACATTGGCAATGATAAAAGAGAGACATGTACAAATCAACTCAAACATATTTATCCCCCTCTATGAATTAGATTCCACACTCTCATCACGTAAATGTTGTCTTTCAAACATCTTGAAAAATGGGAAGTAGATGCAAAGAGATATGATAAAGTTTAAGATAACTAGTACCCCTGCCATGATCGTCCAATCGGTGCTTATCACTGCTGCAAGTGGTGCTGGTACTGTGAAAGGTAGTTTAGCCATAATCATCGGAATGAATCCTAGTTTGAAAAAGGTATATGCCACAATGACATTACAAAGTGGAGCCAAGATAAACGGAATCATAAGAATAGGATTCATGACAATAGGTGCACCGAAGATAATGGGTTCATTAATGTTAAAGATACCTGGCACAATCGAAAGCTTTCCTAACTCTTTTAAGTATTTTGCCTTTGAGAATAAGAATAGTACAACAAGCGCAAGGGTAGAGCCTGCACCTCCGATCCATACAAACCATTGAATAAACTGTTCGGTAAATAGATTTGGTAATTGAGCTGCCTTTCCAGTTTCAGCAAATACCTCCATATTTTCAAGAATAGCTGAATCCCACATAGGTCGAATAATAGGGCCTAGAATAGCAGGGCCATGAATACCGAGTGTCCAAAAAAATACAATTAAGAAGACCGTTAGCATCCCGCCGATTAAACTATTACCGACCAATAAATCTTTTAGTGGTGAAACTAAATTAGTAATTACCGAGTTAATGTCAAATCCTAATCCATGACGAATTCCCCAGAATAATAGAATGACAACAAGGGTTGGTACTAAAGCAGTAAAAGAGTTAGCCACCATAGGTGGAACACTTTCTGGCAATTTAATACGAATATCCCTTTTGATAAAAAAGCGGAAGATTTCTACTGAAATTAAAGCGGTCACAATAGCACCAAATAGTGACTGTGCACTTAAACTACTAATAGATAACCAACGTCCCGCATCTATAACCCCTTTGACAGGCTCTGCTACTTGTACGGGGATAACGCAAGTAATGAAGAAAGAGAGTACAGATAAGAAACCAGCACTAAGTTGATCTAGCTTATAATGTCCTGCCAGTGCATAACCAACTCCAAATGAAGCATATAAGGCCATTGCACCTACAGTAAATCGGAAAGGGATGTCTAAAGCTTGACGATATGGGGCAATCCACTGATCATATCCTTCAACAGGGAAATTAAGCAAAATGACGAAAAAGGAACCAATAATTGTAAGTGGAAGCGTTGCCAAAATTCCATGACGAATTGCGAGTAAGTGTCGTTGAGAACCAATTTTGTTTGCAACAGGAAGAATTTTACTCTCTAAAGTGTTCATAAAATTATTCATATTTTTTCTCCTCCTTTTAATAATCTGTTGTATTTAGATTCATCATAGCATGGACATTTATCTAAATCAATATAACATTATAATGTTATAATATAAAAAGAAAATACATAATAGAGTGAATAATGATACCAGAGATACTATTTACTCTTAATCCTATAAAATAAGAGGCATTCTGATGTACCAAAATACCTCTTATCCTTTCAATTATACTTCGAAGTTTACAACATACTTATGAATGTTTGTATTGTAATAGCCAACGGAATACTCAATTAATTGATCATCATTATCATAAGCAAATCGTGTACGCTGTAACAGTGGCTGTTGCTCAATTTGTAATTGTTCCCAAACATCTTGACTAGGAATAACGACTGAAAATTCATCCTTAAAGCGTTGAAATGTAACTCCTTTTTGATAGAGCAAATCATAGAGTGATGATTGATATACTTCTGCCTCTAGTGGCAATGACAATGTAAGTGGTATATAGTGTAGATAATAAATATAAGGTTGGTTATCTAAGTAATAGAGTCGTGAGATTCGAAAACATTTTTCACCATAATGAGATGCTAAAACGGGGTGCGAAGTCACATCTTCTATGGTAATCATTGCTTGTTTCTTAGTAATCTGATGTCCTTGTGATACGAGGAACTCGGAGAAGTTTTGTCCTTTAGATAATTTGGATACTGGGCTATTGTCTAGTACAGTGGTTCCTACACCACTTCGTTTCTCCACATATCCTTCATTCACTAATTGTTCAACTGCATTACGAATCGTAATTTTACTTACACCAAACTCTACTTCTAACTCTTGTTCTGGTGGGATATTTGTATGTTTTGGATAGATACCATTTAAAATCCGTTCTTTTAAAATCTCTTTGATTTGTAAATATAAGGGACCTTTCTTTCTTCCAAGTTTCATGAAAACCTACCTTTCTGCTCAATCTAGCCCGATCTTTTTTCTCCATATATTTGGAGTCATACTAACAATCTATCTTTTAAATAATTACCCATTCAGAAATATTATTAAATAAAAGTATAATATAAGTGTCGTGATATTTCCCTCATTACACTATACAGAAAATAGAGAAATAAAATCAAACATTTAATAAAATGGAGTAAAAAAAAGCGGCAAATGGGAGAAATGAATATACTTGATAAGAGAAATAAATAAAGAGGAAGAAAACTTATATTCTGTTTATGAATCAGAGGATAAATAATACAAAAATATGACAAAAATACCTAATAAAAATATAATCTAATATTATTATTGTACCCAATATTCCGCAATTTATTCACGACGTTCATCTCAGAAAAATAGATTAGCCTAATGTTTCCGAAATGAACGGATAAACTACTAGTTAAACTGTATTTTTTTATACTCCAATGGTCATTAATTCTTTAGGGAAAGATGTTAAGACCTCAGCACCATCTTTTGTGACCAAAACATTATCCTCGATACGAACTCCACCGACGCTTGAGTTGTAGATCCCGGGTTCAATGGTAAAAGTCATTCCTTCTTGAAGCTCTCCTATTGCTTGGCCATGAAGAGACGGGAATTCATGAATTTCTAAACCGATACCATGGCCTACACGAGTCATAAAAAACTCACCATATCCTTTGTTTTCAATCACTGTACGGGCTGCTTGATCTACACTTCGAATGGCAGCACCAGGACGTACTGCTTCAATACCACTTAGATTGGCTTTCAATACAGTATCATATATATCGAGTAAGGTATCATTCAATTCGCCTATCGCAAAAGTTCTGGTCAGATCAGAAACATAGCCATCGACGAAAACCCCAGCATCGATTAATAATACTTCACCGATTTGAACCTTTCTTTTTCCTGGCACACCATGAGGTAAAGCAGCATTTTGACCTGCTAAAACCATCGTGGAAAACGAAGGCCCTTCGGCACCAAGCTTTTTCATTTGAAATTCCAGTTCAGCAACAATATCTAACTCAGTGATCCCTGGGATTATTTTTGTCAAAGTTAGACGGAGAGAGTCTTCCATAATAGCAATAGCACGTTTGATCGTTGTTATTTCCTCAGAGCTTTTAATTAGGCGCATTTTCTGTAAAGGCTCCTCAATATCAACAACTTCTTCTGTTTTAATGGTCGTAAGTATTGCTTCATATATTTTTACTGTAAGATGACTCTTTTCTAAACCAAGACGTGAAATTGTTGATGGAAGATGTCCTTTTAATACTTCATAAGCATTTTCAGTATCAGTATGGGTGTAAATTTTCTGAACAGTCGAGACCTGTTGTGCTTTTTCTGCATCTAGCATGGGAACCAAAAGGAATGGCTCTTCTCCTCTAGTCAAAATTAAGCCCATAAACCGTTCATGTGGCTCTGTTAGGAAGCCAGTAAGGTAATAAATATGTTTTGGAAGCGTAATTAATAGGGCATCAAGTGCATTCTCTTCCATATATGTATATAGCTTTTCAATCCTTGAATTCATGCTATCATCCAATCTATTGAGAATATATTTTGTCAATCTAAATTTGCTGTATAAAAATAAATTATCATATAACAAAATTTAGATCTAGTACTCTGTTAAGCCTTTCGCGTATTTACTGTGATGGTACACCTATAAAGGGGTAGCTTAAGAAATTTTTAAATTAATCCCCCCTTCCTTCTTTAACAATCCACTATCCTAAATAGACAGGAAGAATGTATTTCGATACACTAATATTATGCCAGTTTATATAAAAATATTAGTTTAAAAACATAAAGGGAGATTATATTATGGGTTCTGACCTAGATACATATAAGGGAATGCGTATACTCGTGATGACATCCGTTCAAGCTGAGAAGGAAGCTGTATTACGTGGGCTTTGTAATGAGGATCAATTTGATGTCATGGTGGCGGGTGTTGGCTCAGTTGCAGCAGCAATTAGTACGGTATCTGTCTTACATACAAGTCAGTATGATTTAGTAATTAACGCAGGTATTGCTGGAGGTTTTATGGATCAGGCGGAAGTGGGATCCGTTGTAGTAGCAGATAAGGTCGTTGCTGCTGATTTAGGGGCACAGACCCCTGAAGGATTTCTTAGTTTAGACGAGTTAGGTTTTGGTTCTAGCACTATTCACCTTGACCAAAACAAGGTACGTCAAGTAGCGGAAGCATTGCAGGCTGCTGGTCTCCCTGTTGCAACGGGTTCAATTCTTACCTTATCGACTGTGACAGGTACAGCTGCTACCGCTACAGCCTTAGCTTCACGAGTACAAGGAGCAGTAGCAGAAGCTATGGAAGGATTTGGTATCGCATCAGCCGCTCAACACTATCAAATTCCTTTCTTAGAAATTCGTACAATCTCTAACCCTGTTGGTCCACGAAATCGGGCAGCATGGCGTATCGATAAAGCACTTGAAGCATTAGAAGCAGCCAGCTCTGTACTAAGGGAGGTATTTAAATGAGAATTGCTTTTTCTCCTTGTCCTAATGATACTTTTGTGTTTCATGCTTGGGTACATGGTTTAATATCAGATGCACCTAAGCTAGATGTTACTTACGCTGATATTGATATTACAAACTATTTAGCAACTCAATCCAATGGTCCGGAAATACTTAAAGTTTCATTTGCGGCTTTACCTTGGGTGCTATCTGAGTATGCATTACTACCTTGTGGAGGTGCACTAGGTAGGGGGTGTGGTCCTTTAGTACTAACAAAAAATTCATCTAACGACCCTTCCGTTCTATCTGGTAAGCGAGTCGCAGTACCTAGTGAGAGATCAACAGCTTACCTATTGTTCCGGTTATGGATGGCACAAAATGTACCCGGAGGGGTTGGCAAGATCCTCATCTTGCCTTTCCATGAAATCATGCCAGCAGTACGTGATGGACACATTGATGCTGGATTAGTGATCCATGAAGCCCGGTTTACCTATCCTACCTATGGATTAACTCTATTAGCTGATTTAGGAGAATGGTGGGAGAATGAAACTGCTTTACCCATTCCACTAGGAGCTATCATTGCCCGTCGTTCCCTCGATATAGATCGCATTGCCAGTTGGACTCGAGCCTCGGTTGAATACGCTTGGGCACATCCCGAAGCATCACGAAAGTATGTCTTACAACACGCCCAAGAGATGGACCCCCAAGTAGCACAAGCTCATATTGATCTATATGTAAACCAGTTTACGGCGAGTTTAGGTGTAGAAGGTTATGCAGCGATCGATGCTTTGCTAAGTAGAGCCGCAGAAGAAGGATTAGTACCCAAAGTGGATTTAGCAACACTACGATAAAAACAGTAAATAGCTATTAATTGACCACTCCACACAAAAACCGTGGGATAAAAGACAGTAATTACGATAAAAAAGAATCCCAAAGAAATACTTGTTATGGGATTCTTTTTCTTATTTATTAAACCTCTATTTTACATGAAAGAAAGTATGGAATTTGGGTTCTCCAACACAGCCCAAGTCATTTTTATTAAAAAATCGATTTCCTGTACATTAGAAATCCATTTTTTAAGAGTCTTATCTACTTAATTGACACTCCCACGGCTGAAGCCGATGGTATTCTTGGGTAGTTAGCGTTCGCAGTCCATTTCCGTTGTAATATTCAAAAAAGATAGGTTATGTAAAACTCATTGTATTATTTTTTAAACTTATCGAGCTCCAGAAGTAGGCTGTTTTTCTCCATTAACCTTTTTTGTTGTCGTTGCTACATAGTTTCTATACAGCCTTATCCCTTGAAGAACTCGACTAATACAGGGGTGATAGATTCGGGAGAGACGTCGTGGTGCTGGCCGTCTAGGACACAATATTCTGCATTGAGAAGGTTACCCGTGATCGCTTTTGCAGCGTTGTGGAAAAAAGGCTCGCTGTTCTCACCGCTTATTACGAGCGTTGTGGAGGTTATCGATGTCCACTTATTAGACGGTAACGGCTTGCCTGCCATCACTTCTTTTGAGATAGTGCCGTCATAAGCTAGTGTGTGTGCCACCTCTTCTAAATCTTTCCACATTGGCTCGGCCTGCATTGGAGCAAGGTACTCTACAGGAAGGAGAAGTGCTTGCGTCATGAAGATCTCGACTGCTTTTCTGCGGTCACCTGAAGCGATCGCGTCATTGATTTGTTCTACATAATTTTTAGGCAGAGGAGGACGGCTGCTATCCAGAATAAGCGGTGGCTCATACAACGCTAGTTTTTTGATTTTATTTGAAAGCTTGTCGGCAGCCTCAAGAGCAAGGATAGCACCAGAGGATATACCGTATACATATGCAGTTCCGCCCACTCTATCGATTAGAGCTTCGATATCTTCAATCTCGCGCTGCACCGTATAGGGCTGGGTATCTCCACTATCACCCCGTCCTCTGCGGTCATAGCTAATGACGGTAAAGTGTTTAGCTAAGAGCGCTGCCAGCTTGACCCATTGTGGATGGGATCGGGTACCTAGTGCACCAGCTACCATAATGACTACTTGCCCTTCTCCTGATTGGTCGAACGCAATGGTAGTTCCGTCTTTCGAAATTACTTTATTCATAAAAATCTCTCCTCTGTGTTTTTTTATTTCTTTGGTATCTTGTCTTTGACAAGGTTACTTCTTATGGTTCGGTCCGTAGCTTGTAGATTCTCCGATTGGTGATCGCACGCACCTCGACGAGTCCCTTATCACTAAGCACTCGGAGGTGTTTGGGAAGCTTGTGGTTGGCGTATACCAAGTGATTTGTGATTTCCGACACTGTGCGGTCCATCTCGTAAGAGTTCAACCATGCGTAAGCCAGTTGTGCTCATCAAGTGCACTCTTTACACCCATATATCTTTCTCCTTTCCATACAAATATACCATACAAGGAATATTATGATTCTTTATTTATGTCTCTTATGTTTAATATTTCTAAATGACTATTACCATTTCAAGAAATAATCTTTATTCAATCGTTTTTGGAACTTAAAATAATGATCTTCAAGACTACCTTAAAATCTATTTATTTCACAATGTAAATACGAAAGATCTTAAATAAGCATTGATCACCATTATAGAGAACTGTCTAAAATTATCTATTTAAAAACAAATTGTACCATTTTACATCGTTTTGATTTTCGTTGAAGATACCTTTACCCTTAGTGAGAAAATTCTTGATTTTCTCTAGTTCGAATAATACTATAAATCAAAAGAATTCTATAGAACAAAAAATCTCTATGTAATTACTGAGTGGTACGCTTAAAAGGAGGATATCATGCAATACAACTTTGATGAAAAAATCGAAAGATATCATAGTGCTTCAGAAAAATGGGACGCGGTGGAAAATCTTTTTGGCAATCCAGAGATTCTTCCCATGTGGGTGGCAGATATGGATTTTAGATCTCCGCTACCTGTAATAAATGCCTTTAAAGAGAGAGCTGAACATGGAGTATTTGGGTATACCATCAGATCCGATTCCTATTATGATGCTATTATTAATTGGATGTCTAGAAGACATCATTGGCATATAAAAAAGGAGTGGATCTGCTATAGTCCTGGGGTTATGCCTGCAATTAGTTTTATAATTCGTTCTTTCTCAAATTTAGATGATAAAATATTAATTCAGCCACCTGTTTATTATCCATTTGCACAGGCTATCACGAAAAGTGGAAGAAAAGTAATAAATAACCCACTCCGATATGAGAATGGGAAGTATTCGATTGATTTTGATGATCTACGAGAAAAATTAGATAGTGGAGTAAAAATTTTTATTCTTTGTAATCCACATAATCCAGTTGGTCGTGTTTGGACAAAAGAAGAGCTTACAAAATTAGGTGAAATGTGTTTAGAACGAAATGTATTAGTCATTGCAGATGAGATTCATCATGATCTTATTTATAAAGACTTTAATCATACTCCTTATGCATCTCTATCTCATGAAATTGCACAGCATACGATTGTATGCACAAGCCCTAGCAAAAGTTTTAATTTAGCCGGACTACAAACTGCTAATATGATTATTCCAAATCCTGAGTTACGGGAACAGTTTAAGAAAATACTGGAAGATCATTTTTTAGATTTTACCAATACGTTTGGTGTAATAGCAACAGAAAAAGCCTATCAGTTTGGTGAAGCATGGCTAGACCAATGTATGAAATATATAGAGGAAAACTGCTACTTTCTAACATCCTATTTGAATCAGCATATCCCGAAAATCAAAGTAGTGAAGCCAGAAGCTACTTACCTTGTTTGGTTGGATTTCCGTGAGTTAGGAATAGATGCAAAAAGCTTTGAAAAATTGATGCTAGAGAAAGCTAAAGTTGCATTTCATGAGGGATATATATTTGGTCAAGAAGGAGAAGGATTTACGAGAATGAACATTGCTTGTCCACGAGCTTTATTAGAAGAAGGACTAAATAGAATGAAGAATGCACTACAAGACAATCATGCATAAGTCTACTCCCTGTACTTTACTTATTATGTAGCTTTTAGTCATGTAGGAGGTATCTATGCTGAGTATATTTATATCAGAACAGCCTCTCATGGTAGCTTTGGCTTTCTTATTAGGTCATAGTGCTTGGTATGTCTTTGTTTTATGGATTATTGGATTAAAGTTGATACGCCGCCTTGCGCAAAGATTTCAGTACTATTTAGATATTATTTTAGGAAGAGATTCATAAATAGTTTTCTTAGCAAACCTTTTCTTTTTCACTCAGAAAAACTTAAATAATAAAAAGCTGACATCTCTTACACTAAAGAGGTGTCAGCTTTTTAAATTTTATCATCCGTAAATTAGTATGTTTTTTAATTTAATCCTAATTGCTGTTTAAGCTTATGTTTCATTACCTTACCTATTTCGTTATATGGCAAGGTATTAACAAAGCGAACGTGATTTCCACATTTATGATCAGCAAGTTTGGAACGAGCATAGTTGAGGATTTGCTCCTCAGTTAGTTTTGAATTTTCTTTTTTTACTACTATAATCCAAGGAATTTCACCTTCTATTAAATCTGTGCATCCGACGACAGCAACATCTTGTACCTCATCTAACTCTTGGACTACACTTTCCACTTCGGCTGGATAGATATTAACCCCATCACGAATGATCATATCCTTAAGTCTACCCATGATAGTCACGAAGCCTTCAGAGTCCAGCTTGCCAAAGTCACCGGTTCGATACCAACCTTGGAGGAAACTACTTTCTGTAAGGCTTGGGCTATTCCAGTAACCTGCAAATACGGTGGGGCTTTTGATTATGATTTCACCTATTTCCCCAGTAGAAAGTGTTTGTTTTGTTACTGGATCAATGATTTTTACGCGGACATGTGAAAATATAAGTCCATCAGTCTGCCTTTTATCGAGGCCCATTTTAGGATGCCAAATACTAAGCTGACCAGTCTCTGTCGAGGCATATCCATGTGTTAATAAAATCCCTTTTTCTTGGCACAAAGTAAATAAGTCAGATGGAATAGGTGCTCCTCCTGTTGTAATGGTACGGAGTGAGGTAAGATTTCGACTTGGTAGTGTGGGATCTTGTAGTAGTATACGTAGCTCAGAAGGGACAGCAATAAAAAAGTGAATGGATTCCTTATCTACTAGTTCCCATACTTCGGATGGCGATAGTTTGGAGCGGATAATGTTCATAGAGCCTGTGTAAAGACTAGATAAACATAAAAGAACACCTGTCATATGCGAAAGAGGTTTTAATGTTAGTAAACGGATTTGTTGTTGTGGAGAGTCAGAAAAGGTTGAAAATAGATTTTGATAAGTAAGTGCTGCCCATAGATTTTGATGGGTAATAATGGCTCCTTTTGGCTTGCCAGTGGTTCCTGATGTATAACTGATCATTAAAGGATCCGTGATTTTTGTAGTTAAGTCAGATGGCTCAAAGGCATGTAGGTCGGATACTGAAGATTGAAAATGTGCATCAAGAGGTACCAATACATTGGAATCATAATGGAAATAAAGTGGTTTAACTTGATTAGTAAAATGGGGATCATATAACAAAATTTTTGCACCACTGTCACTTAGCATATAGTCTATTTCATCGCTTTTTAAAAAGGTACGTAAGGGGATAGCGATGGCTCCAAGACGAATAATCGCGATGAATAATACCAATGCTTGTACATGATTCTCACATAAAAATGCAACTCGATCACCGTATTGAACCTCTCTGCTTTGTAGCCAAGTAACCGTCTGATTGACACGATAGTTAAAAGAGTAATAAGTAAATTGCTCTTTCTGATCACACACTGCAATATGTTCCGGAATTTGAAGTGCCTGTTTAGTTATAAAATCGGTTAAATTGAAATACATAAGAATCCACCCCCAGAGGGTTTCAAGTAATTCCGTGATTCGTCCTATCGACCTAAAATGTACATAGCGACCCTAGATCATAAGGAATATTCCGAATTAGTCATCATTAATACAATTATATTTTATTATATTTATATTGTAAAATATTCCGCTCTAAATGATAGATAATAAAATGTTCAGACTAAAAAATCATTTCCTTATATCTTTGAGTGACCCTGTTAGATAGTTTATGGTTTTAACTCTTTCTTGCACATCTTGATCATCAAATAAAAGCTGTTCAATCAGTTCCCAGATATCCTCTAATTTACGTCTGCCTTGATAAAACTGTAGAGCATCGGTATTGATTGTAAAGTTTTTGTGGAATTTCTGATAGATTCTCATAAATTCATCATAGTACGGCTTGTCGATTAAAAACATAATATCAGCCTCAACAGGTGCTAGTTTCAATCCTTCCCAATCGATCAACATGAGTTGTTGTTCGCATTGCATTAGATTCCAATGATGAATATCTGTATGGCACAGGGACATTCTTAAATTGCTATATTTTAAGCTTTTAGACAGCTTTTCAGTAGTATCAATCAGATTATTCAATTGCTCTATGTGAGGATTTATCACTTCTCGTACATCACTTGAAAAATGAGTAATCTCTTCATCCAAAAAGTTTCTCAGTTGTTGCAAAAAAGGCACAGTAAAATCTTCCTTTATAGCATCGGTTTCAATCGGTATTTCTTCTCCATATAAATGAAGCTCGGTTATTATTTCTGAAAGTTGGCAAGCTTGCTCCTTCGTTAAATCTTTATCACCAATGGTCTCTCCATCAATATATTCATAAAGCAGATAAATTCTATCATCATCTTCACATTTGTAATCACCATTCTTGGTTAATAAAGGTAAAGGAATTTTACCTTTCAAATCGCTATGATGCAGAAGCCAAATCATGATAGGTACATATTTATCTATAAGAGCCGTCCATTTTGGAGTGGACGCTCTACTTTTTTCATAAGCCTTCAAGAAGTAAGTATGTTGGTTGTTAAATACTTTATATGCGAGTGCAGACCAGCCGCCTTGTTGTGATAAAGCGTTTATAATATCTATATCATAATGATCTTTCAAAATGGTTTTTATGTTGTTCATAAGGTCAAAGTCCTCCTATCTATTCAGTAACTATCCCATCTGGATGCCTAACGATCATGTTCCTGCCAAGTTGGAACTTTGCCAGGAGCCGAAATGATTTTCTAAATGCATCTTACACTTATAAATACAATCCACAAGAAAAGTAACTTGAATCGCATGTACCTTTTAAGAACTTCTTCATTAGCAGCCTAATCGAGTTTCTGGTGCTCCCTCCTTTTCTGAACTCAGTTTCTGTAAGTTCATAAGTGATCCAAGAAGCTTGTATTAGACTAAGAAAAAGATGCATAGATAATGGTGGAGATTTGTTATTCATATAATCATCTTTAGTTAATAGGTTGACTATTTAACCAAATTATACTCCACTATTTCTTTTTCTAGTCAATATAGAGGAATAAAAGGTAAAATAGAGAAAGGAGCGACTTCATTAGAAAAGGAGTAAAATTTATGACGACAAAATATGCTCAGACATGGGATCTCGATCCAATTTTTAGAGGTGAAAGTGAATCAACCACTTTAAAAGAGACTTTAGTAAATCTAGAGAAACAACTTCCGCTTCTTAAAAAACAGATCTTAGCATTGGATACGACCACAGATGTTCCTCCACTAAAGGATTGGAATCGGGTTTTAGAACAATTGCAACAATTAGACATTCAATTGTTTGAAGCTAATTCATTTATCTATTGTTTAGAAGCACAAAATATGAATGATGAAAAGGCTAAAGCGTTAAGAAACCATGCCAATCAATTATCAGCATCTTTTCAATCTGTAATTACTGCACTAGAAAGCCAAGTAACCAAAGTGTCTAATAAGTATTGGGAACAGTTGCTAGCGGATCCTCAAATTAAACCGATTTCCTTTTATCTCATCGAAAAAAGACAACAAGCTTTTGAAAAGCTATCGCCTAGTCAGGAAGAGCTGGTCAGCGATTTAAGTGTTGATGGGTATCATGCTTGGGAGCAAATGTACTACGCTATTGTAAGTGGAATGAAAATTCCTTACGACGAAAACGGAAAGACTACATATTTGTCAGTCGGACAAGCTGCCAATAAACTAGTAAATCCTAATCGATCTGTACGTCAGAAAGTCTTTGCCAAATGGGAAGAAGCTTGGGAAAGTCAAGCTCATCTTTTTGTAGAAACAATCAATCATTTAGCAGGCTATCGACTTCAACTATATAAGCATCGAAAATGGGATCATATATTAAAAGAACCACTTGCCTATAATCGGATGCAGGAAAAGACATTAGATGCGATGTGGAACGCAGTCGAAAGTGGAAAAGGTCATCTATCCCAATATCTTAAGCGAAAAGCAAAGTTGTTAGGTCTTAATCAATTAAGTTGGTACGATGTTTCTGCTCCTTTATCTGAGAATGCTAAACAAATTACATATGATGAAGCAGCGGATTTTATCGTGAAACAATTTGGGCTATTTAGTACAGATTTGGCGGAATTTGCTCAACATGCATTTGAGCAACGTTGGATCGAAGCTGAAAATCGTTCAGGAAAAAACCCAGGTGGATTTTGTACAAGCTTTCCAATTAGTAAAGAGTCTCGTATCTTTATGACCTACTCAGGAACGACCCAAAACTTATTTACACTCGCACATGAATTAGGACATGCTTATCACTCTTACGTCATGAAAGACCTACCACCATTGGTCCAAAATTATGCGATGAATGTCGCTGAAACAGCGTCTACCTTTGCTGAATTAATCGTAATTGATGCATCAATTAAGCAAGCTAAAACAAAAGAAGAAAAAATCGCCCTTCTGGATGATAAACTCCAAGCAACGACCGCTTATTTTATGGATATACACTCTCGCTTTTTATTTGAAAAGCGCTTTTATGAACAAAGAAAACAAGGATCTCTTGGAATCTCACAGTTATGTGAGTTGATGGAAGGAGCACAAAAAGAAGGTTTTGCCCATTCACTTTCACAATATCATCCTTACTTTTGGGCTTCAAAGCTGCATTTTTACGGTACAGATGTACCTTTCTACAACTTCCCGTATACTTTTGGCTATTTATTTAGTATGGGAATCTATGCAAGAGCATTAGAAGAAGGAGCTTCATTTGCGTCCAAATATGTCGAATTGCTTTGTGATACGGGACGTATGACAGTAGAAGATCTGGCAGCTCGACACTTAGGAGTCGATTTAACACAGCCAGATTTCTGGCAAAGTGCCGTTCGCTTATCATTAGCAGATGTAGATGAATTTTTACGGTTAACAGAATAACTTATAGACTAAAGGCTGGGATTATTTTCCTGAACTTTAGTCTATAAAGTTTATAATAACAAAGAGAGGGCACAAGTAATATAAATATACTTGCTATTTGAGAGAATTAAAGTCTTTAACTATTTTGGTCTCTAATGTTTTTGTTAATCCTTCTTATGATTAGTACTATATTTTCTTTCATTATCACTTATCTCTTCCGAAAAAAATAAAAAAGCAGGCACTATCTATCTAAAACATATAAACGCCGGCATCCAATATATGAAGCTGGCGTTTATATTTACTTAAGGTAAATTAGTATATCCCATTAAATATCGATCACATTCACGCGCTGCTTCTCTTCCTTCATGGATAGCCCAGACTATTAAACTTTGGCCTCTTCGCATATCTCCTGCTACAAAGACACCTTCTAGGTTCGTTTGATACTTCCCATATTCCGCCTTTACTTTTAGATTGGTGTGTTCTAATCCGGAATGTTTAAGTAATGTTTCATCTGTCCCCTCAAATCCAATCGCGATTAATACCAGTTGAGCTGGCCATACTTTTTCCGTACCAAGTATTTCTTTAAATGTATAATGACCATTTACATCGCTGATTTTTTCCATTTGTATCGTATGCAACTCTTTAACCTGACCATTTTTATCTCCTACCATTTTTTTGGTAGCAATACAGAATTGGCGAGGGTCTTTACCAAACTTTGCAGCAGCTTCTTCATAAGCATAATCGAGGGTAAATACATATGGGTATTCCGGCCAAGGATTATCCTTTGTTCGTGTATCTGGTAATCGTGGATGTTTACCAAATTGAACCACACTTTTACATTTTTGCCGTAATGCAGTAGCTACACAGTCCGCACCTGTATCTCCACCACCAATCACAATGACATTTTTGCCTTCGGCAGAAATCTTGGGTTGTCGGGAATCGAGTAAGGCTTTCGTCGAATCGGTCAAGTAGTCCATCGCCAGCTCTATTCCCGAAAGTTCTCTTCCATGAATTTGAAGCTCACGCTGTTTTTGAGCACCTGCACATAAGATTACTGCATGATGTTCTTTTTTTAGTTGCTCTAAAGAAATATCTCGACCTATTTCTGTATTCGTAATAAATATAATTCCTTCTTGCTGTAGTAATTGAATACGCCTCTCTACTAATTTTTTATCTAGCTTCATATTGGGAATTCCGTACATTAATAATCCACCGATGCGATCTGCGCGTTCATATACGGTAACAAGGTGGCCAGCTTTATTAAGTTGATCTGCACAAGCCAGACCGGCTGGTCCTGAACCGACAATAGCTACTTTTTTTCCTGTCCGTTTATAGGGGGGTTCTGGAACAATCCAACCTTCTAGAAATCCTTTTTCAATAATAGCTTGTTCAATACTTTTAATTGCCACAGCTTCATCATGAATCGCTACCGTACATGCCCCTTCACAAGGTGCAGGACATACTCTTCCAGTAAACTCTGGAAAGTTGTTTGTTTTTAATAGTCGTTTCAATGCTTCTTTCCACTGCCCCCGGTATACCCAATCATTCCATTCAGGGATCAGGTTGTATAGCGGACATCCGGAATCCGTCCCGTTTAATTTGATTCCCGTATGGCAGAAAGGAGTTCCGCAATCCATACAGCGTGCCCCTTGTTGTTTTAATTTAGTCTCTGTTAAAGGCAGCTGATATTCCTTCCAGTCCTGAAGGCGGAAAAGCGGTTTTCGCTCTTTCGCTTTCTCTCGTTGATATTCCAAAAAACCAGTTGGTTTGCCCAATTTCCTCTCTCCCTCCTTAGGCAAAAATAGCTTCTTTTACTTTCTCATTTGCTTTTTGTTGTCTCTTTTGATATTGTTCAAAAGCGATAGTAGCAGCTTCTTCACTGGAATAGCCCGCTTCCCGTAAGTCATTAAGTAATTCCCACATTATTTTAAAGTCTTTTGGAATTACTTTGACAAATTGTTTTACTTTCTCAGACCATTGCTCCAATACAGTTTGTCCCGTCCGACTTGATGTGTATTTCACATGTTTTTCAATTAACTGTCTTACTTGCTCAATCTCATCTTTCTCTACTAGTCTTTCCAATGAAACCATTTCTTGGTTACACCGCTTGATAAACTGAATTTCGTCTTCTACTAATACATAAGCGATTCCTCCAGACATTCCTGCAGCAAAGTTTTTGCCAACAGATCCTAGGATGACAACACGTCCTCCTGTCATATATTCACAACCATGATCTCCAACACCCTCAACGACTGCCTGCACTCCGCTATTACGAACAGCAAATCGTTCTCCCGCTAGTCCGTGGATAAATGCTTCTCCTGCAGTCGCTCCATAGAAGGCAACATTGCCGATAACCACATTTTTCTCGGGGACAATTGGAGAGGAGTGAGAAGGTGAGACAATAATCTTTCCACCAGATAAACCTTTTCCAATGTAATCATTGGCGTCCCCTTCGAGATCTAATGTCATCCCTTTGGGTATAAAAGCACCAAAGCTTTGACCAGCAGATCCTTTGAATTTTATATGAATCGTATCTTCTGGTAGTCCCTGTGTACCATATTGTTTAGTGACCTGACTACCCAAGATTGTACCGACAACACGATCCGTATTGCGAATAGTTAAAGTAGCTTCTACCTTATCCCCTTTATCCAAAGCAGGTTGAGAAAGTGGTAAGAGTTTTTGGTAATCGAATGATTTTTCCAACTGATGGTCTTGCTTTTTTTGATGATATTTTCCTATCTCTTTAGGTAGATCAGGCTGATAAAGGAGAGAAGATAGATCCAAATATCTCGTCTTCCAATGCGTCTTAGTACGTTCACTAACCTTTAATATATCTGTCCTTCCGATCATTTCATCTATACTTTTAAATCCTAGATGAGCCATTATTTCACGTACTTCTTGAGCGATAAACCGCATATAGTTGATGACATGCTCAGGTTTACCCATAAATTTTTTCCGAAGTACCGGATTTTGTGTCGCAACTCCTACTGGACAAGTATCTAAATGACACGCACGCATCATAATACAACCTAGAACAATCAATGGTGCTGTTGCAAATCCATATTCCTCTGCACCAAAGAGAGTAGCAAATACAACATCTCGCCCCGTCATCATCTTTCCGTCTGCTTCTAAGACAACTCGATCACGTAAGTTATTGAGAAGTAAGGTCTGATGTGTTTCGGCTAATCCTAATTCCCAAGGCATTCCTGCATGTTTAATACTAGTCCTTGGTGAGGCACCTGTTCCTCCATCATGACCACTAATCACAATGACATCAGCCAAGCCTTTTGCAACTCCTGCTGCAATGGTTCCTACTCCTAATTTAGAAACAAGCTTTACACTAATCCGTGCACTCGGATTGGCATTCTTTAAATCATGAATAAGTTGTGCTAAATCTTCAATTGAATAGATATCATGATGAGGAGGTGGAGAAATCAAGCCAACCCCTGCTGTTGAACCACGTACTTCAGCAATCCATGGATACACCTTATTTCCAGGTAATTGTCCTCCTTCACCAGGTTTTGCTCCTTGGGCCATTTTAATTTGAATCTCATCTGCATGAAGTAAGTAATGACTATTAACACCAAATCTCCCCGAAGCCACTTGTTTAATGGCACTACGGCGGAGATCGCCATTTTCATCTGGCGCAAAGCGGATAGGGTCTTCACCGCCTTCACCGCTGTTACTTTTACCTCCCAATCGATTCATTGCAATTGCGAGGGTTTCGTGTGCTTCCTTACTTAATGAACCATAAGACATAGCTCCGCTTTTAAAACGGCGAACAATCGATTCAACTGGTTCAACCTCTTCAAGAGGGATAGGCTGTCGATCGGACTTAAAGTCAAATAAGTTACGAATAAAAATAGTTTGTTCATTGTTTACCATCCCAGAAAACTTTTTAAATAAAGAATAATTATTTCGACGACAAGCTTGTTGTAATGTATGGATTGTATGTGGATTAAAAGCATGATGTTCACCATTTCTCCGCCATTGAAGTTCGCTACCCGATTCTAATCCTTTTGCTACATGACTACGCACATCAAAAGCTAGTTGATGACGTAATTGTACTTCTTTGGCGATCATTTCTAATGGAATTCCACCGATTGGTGATGATGTCCTTGTAAAATATTTTTCTATCACATTTTCATCGATTCCAATAGCTTCGAAGATCTGCGCACCACGATAACTTTGGATAGTCGAAATCCCCATTTTCGACATGACTTTTACAATTCCTTCTGTGGCTGTCTGGATATATCGTTCGATGGCTTCGGTATATGAGAAGGAGTTCAAGATATTTGTCTCGATCAATTCCTGTATGGTAGCAAAAGCTAAATATGGGTTAATGGCATCCGCCCCATATCCTATTAGTAGTGAAAGATGATGGACATCTCGTGGCTCACCCGATTCAACTAGAATGCTTACCTTTGTACGAGTACCTTGACGAACTAAATAGTGATGAAGACCACTCACCGCCAAAAGAGCCGGAATAGCAGCTTGATCTCTACTTATCCCACGATCCGATAAGATCAGTAAATTATATTCTTCGGAAATAGCCTGATCTACATCAGAGAACAGTTTCTCCAAAGCAGTTTCAAGCTCTGTTTCTTGTGAAGCAGAAAATAAAATAGGAAATGTTTTAGCCTTAAAGGATGGCTGATTTATTTTTCTTAGCGTTACCAAATCTAAATCCGAAATGATAGGTGTTGATAATCGGATTCTTCGGCAATGTGTAGCTGCTGGCTTTAATAAGTTGCCTTCAGATCCCAACAACGTCATGGTTGAAGTTACACATTTCTCTCGTAATGCATCAATAGGTGGATTTGTTACTTGAGCAAATGATTGTTTAAAGTAATTGTATAATAGCTGTGGTCGATCGGATAAAACAGCTAGTGGAGTATCACTTCCCATTGATCCGATGGGATCTTTTCCTTCAGTTACCATAGGAAGCAGTTGCTTATGAATTTCCTCGTAGGTGTAGCCAAACGCTTTTTGCAACTGCACAAGGTTATTTAAGTCAGACTTTGGTGCTGGCTGAGGGAGAGATATTGATTCCAAATCAATTAAATTTTGATCAATCCAAGAGCGGTAAGGAGATTCTTGAGCGATTTGCTCTTTTAGTTCATCATCTGCAATGATTCTTCCTTTTTCTAAATCGACCAGTAGCATCTGTCCAGGTTGAAGCCTTTCTTTTTTAATTACCATTTCTTCTGGGACATCGATCACACCTACTTCTGAAGAAAAGATAATAAGATCATTGGAAGTTATATAATAACGAGCAGGACGAAGACCATTTCTATCAAGAATAGCCCCTATTTGTTTGCCATCCGAAAAGGCAATTGCAGTTGGACCATCCCATGGTTCCATCAAACAACTATGATATTCATAGAAAGCTTTTTTACCCGCTGACATTTGCTGATCATGCTCCCATGGTTCCGGAATCATCATCATAGCTACATGAGGAAGGGATCGTCCAGATAAGGCTAAAAATTCAAAACAATTGTCCAAAATAGCGGAGTCACTTCCATCTACATCCAATATAGGAAATACTTTTTCTAATTCATCTTGAAATACATCGGATTGAAACATTTTCTCGCGAGCTAACATCCAATTAACATTACCTCGTAAGGTGTTTATTTCACCATTATGGAGTATATATCGATTGGGATGAGCTCGTTTCCAACTGGGAAACGTATTTGTACTAAAGCGGTTGTGAACCATCGCGAAAGCAGAAGCAAATGTAGGATCTTGGAAATCTATATAGAAATCTCTTAGCTGGCTTGGGGTTAATAATCCCTTATAAACAAGTGTACGACTTGATAAGGAGACAACATATAAGTCATCATCAATCTCTTTTTCTAACTGTTTACGAATGATATATAATTTCCGCTCAAAAGCTTGTTGATTTTCTATATTAGGATTAGCTCCAATAAACACCTGCCGAATTACTGGTTGAGATTCTCTTGAAATATTACTAATATTCCCACTATTAATAGGAGCTGTTCGCCAACCTAATAATTTTTGTCCCTCTATCTGAATAAAATGCTCTAATTTCCTTTCATATTCGTTACGCTTGATGGGATCTTGGGGTAAAAAAAGCATACCAACTCCGTATTTTCCTGGTGAAGGTAGATTCATCCCTTCTGTTTGACAAATTTTATGGAAGAAGCGATGTGGTATTTGAATCATAATTCCTGAACCATCACCAGTTCCATCATTCTCTCCACCACGATGCACTAATTGGCATAATATATGAAGTCCCATCTCTACTATCTCATGTTTTGCTTTACCTTTTTTATTTGCTACAAAGCCAACGCCACAAGCATCGTGTTCATATGTTGGATTATATAACCCTTGTTTCATTGGCTGTTTTATCGCTGTCAATATACTTCACCCCTTTGTGAAGATCAATCATTTAGTATGAATCTTCCTTATCTAATTATTTTTCGATTTGTCTTGACCTTACATTTATTGTTATTTTATAGTTAATCATTAATACAAACAATATATATAATTGATTAAAATAATCTCATTTTAATATAGATAGATTAGAGGAGAAATAAAATGGAACTTAGACAAATTCAATATTTTATTGAGGTAGCTAAACGTGAGCATGTAACAGAAGCTGCCCATTCACTCCATGTTGCCCAATCAGCTGTCAGTCGACAAATTGCTAATCTAGAAGCGGAACTGGGTGTTCAGTTATTTGCACGTGAAGGACGTAATGTTCGTTTGACATCCATGGGGAAAGTTTTTTTAGATCATTCAGAACTAGCACTACGAGAAATTGAAAAAGCTAAACAAAAAATCGAAGAATTTTTAGATCCTCAAAGAGGTATTATCCGACTTGGATTTCCTAGTAGCTTAGCCTCTCATGTGTTACCTTCTGTCATTTCCGAATTTCGAACAAAATATCCGGCTGTTCGCTTTCAACTCCGACAAGGTTCTTATCTTTTTCTGATTGATGCAGTAATTAATGGTGAAATTGACTTGGCTTTTATTGCACCTGTTCCTTTAAAAAATGAAGAAGTTCAAGGACATATTTTTTTCTTAGACAAGATTGTTTCCTTATTACCAGCCAATCATGATCTGGTAAAACAACCACAAATCACTTTAAATCAACTAAAAGATGAACCCTTTGTTGTCTTCCCAAAAGGATTCGTACTCGAAGAATTAGTTACCAATGCTTGTAAACAGATGGGTTTTAAACCCAAAATTGCTTTCGAAGGGGAAGATATCGATGCCATTAAAGGATTAGTTGCTTCAGGGCTCGCTGTCACTCTCCTACCCGAAGTCACACTAACCGATAGCATCCCGCGCGGAGCTGTAAAAATGCCCATTGCTGAACCAGAAATAACACGTACCGTCGGTATCATTATCCCAAAAAAACGAAAACTTCCACCATCAGAGCAACTGTTTTATAGTTTTATTACAGACTTCTTCTATCGGCTTAATCAGTATCGTTTGTAACTGAAGAGTCATATTTGTTTACAGGCGAAAAATAAGGATTTGATTTTTATACTCTAAAAATCAAATCCTTATTTTTTACTTATCTAGTTGTTTTTTTATTAACTGTTCAACTAATCGTTGAGATTTTAAACCTTCTAGTCCATCAACAAGTGGTTTTTGGTCATTTTGAATACAGCCTATAAAATGTTGTATCGCGTCTTCAAAGCCTCGTTGTTTTAGTGTTGTATCCCAGGAAGGAGAAACAGAGGTAACGGTCGTATTATTCGATTCGATTTCTAACGTATTCATATTCTTAACCCTTAAAATAGCTCCCTCTGTTAGCAATTCAAGCTTTTCAAGGTTCGTACCTGCTTTTCGATGCATTTCAGTAAAGAAAAGAGTTCCTTGATTGGACTGATAAATATGCCCAGCATATACAAGGTATTCTTCTAAACTTTTATGGATTGTTCCATGTAATACATTTAAATCACCATCTGCCAACCATCTGATTGTATCAACTAGATGCAAATAATCATCTAACATTCTAAATTCATAGGAATATGGTCCTAAACTATCAGTTCTATGTTTTTCAAAACGAACAGATGCAATGTTATGAGCCTGTTCTTTTACACGTACATACAACGGTGCAAAACGCCGATTAAATCCAACCATCAGTTTTCTTCCAGCTTTTTCACTTAACTCAACTAATTTCTCAGCTTCGTGTATAGTTGCTGCAAGTGGTTTATCTACATAAACATCTAATCCTTTGGTTAGAAGCGAAGAAACAACTTCATAGTGTGAACTTGTAGAACTATGTACAAAAATAGCATCACATGCTTGAGATAGGTTTTCTAAACTATGAAAGTCTTGGATGCGATATTGATTGCATATTATTTTTCGCTTTTCTTTACTTGGTGAAAAAGCTCCTACCAATGTCCAATCTGTTTCTTTGGTTAGGATTGGTAAATATGCTTTTTGCGCTATGTTTCCTAAGCCTATCATGCCAATACGAGGCTTTCTCATGTTAGATCATCCTTTTGCAGGGGTATGGTTTGTAGCTACAAATTATTCATGGTCATAATACGTACATCGTTGATATCCCCGGAAACTCTTTTCAAGCTGTTCTCCTGCTATAAATAAAGCGTGCTCTTGACCAGCGGATGTAATAAGTTGAACACCAATCGGCATCCCATTGGGATCTTCGCTAACGGGTATAGACAGCGAAGGAAGACCAAAAGTGTTAGCATAAGAAATATATGGCATATATCTACGAAATGTTTTACGGATAGAGAAAATTTCCTGATATACTTTTCCGTGGTGCCCAGCTGGGCTATGGTATACAGGTAATATTAAAATACGCTTCCTAAGAAATACATCTACTTCTGCACTCGCTTGGGCTAATTCTTTCTCTAGTTCCTTCCACTGCTTAGGACTTGGCTGGAACATTCGTGCTCCTAAAATAGCCCAAGTGAGAAATGGATGGAGTGTATGGTTCATTCCCAATTGAGCTCGTAAAAATTCCTTAATAATCACGCTTATTTTGCTATTAGCAGCAATGTCGATTAAGCCTTGTGCGCCATCTACGGACATAATTAGCTGCCACCAGAGCGCAGACTCTAGTAAGAATGGAGGTTGTTCTCTAATAACAGTTCCCTGTTTGGAAAAAAATTGAAAAATATTTTCAATCGTTTCAGCTGTTTTATGTTGAATGGGTAAAGCTGAATGAGGCTTTGGAATAATATAGGTAAATCGAGATAAGTCTTGTGCATTCATCGGTAGTTCACTGATAATTTCATGGATGAGCTGAGCATCCGCTACACTTTTGGCGAATGCACCAATACCAAGCATTCTTATTTGAAACGGATGAGTAAAGGGAGGATAGCACCCGTGATCTGAAACTTGTTTATCTCCAGACTTAAAACCAATGACCCCATTAAAATGCGCCGGAAAACGAATGGAACCGCCAATATCCTGACCTATCCCCACAGCTGCTCCACCAACAGCGATTAATGCTGCCTCCCCACCGCTAGAACCTCCTACCGTTCTCGTTATATCCCAAGGATTGTTACTTCGACCATAAACTGTATTATCTGTCTCTTGGCAAAAACAGAAAGTAGGTGTATTTGTCTTGCCTAAAATTATGGCTCCCTCTTCTTTTAAATACTTAATCACCTGAGCATCTTCTGAATCAATACAGTTTTTCCGAGAAGGTAATCCGCTTGTCGTCTTCATTCCTTTAACAAAAAATGATTCTTTTACACTAACGGGAACACCAAATAACTTCCCCTTTGCTCGACCGTTTTGGATCATCTGATCTTTCTCTTTTGCTTCTTCTCTTGCACTATGAAAACGTTCTTCTACCATTAAGTTTAATTTAGGATTAAAGCGCTGAATATGTGCAATATAGGTTTCCGTTGCCTGTAACGAGGTAACTTCTTGCGAGGCGATTTTTTGAGCTAAAATTGTTGCACTCATCGAAAGAATGCTTTCCATACGTTTCTCCTTTTGTTTGTTGTTATATAAGTTTTATATTTATTACAACATGTTGCATAACCCGAGCCAAAACTTAGATCATTTTTAGAACGAGAGCAAATCGTTTTTGAAGCGAACGGCTTTTGCGCCAAACTACAACGAGAGTGAGTTCAAAAACAATGAGGGGCTGATTAAGAAGGCAACCTCTATCAATAATTATATCAAAGAGTTCTTACTATTTTTTATTAAAGAAATAGACCCTTTGATATCATTTTATAATATCGTCCTTGATTTTGATGTTTTATTACATGATCTCCGTTTTGTATGGAATAGCAATTTAAAAAGCTGGTATGATAAAATGGATTAATCTTAATGGATATATGATACATTCACATTTAGGAGGAATAGAATATAGATAACCATTTTTCAAAAAAGGTTTTAGGTTATATAGTGAGAAAAAACATTCGAAAATGGGAATTATTAGTATTCGAACACCAGGATATTCCTGATGCAGGTATCCAAATACCTGGTGGAACAGTCGAGGATTATGATTATGATTTATCTGCTGCTTTATTACGTGAAATCAAGGAAGAAACAGGTTTAGAAGATGTAACCGTATTAACAGAAATCTTATCCGAAATATATTATCATGATATAAAAAAAGAATTTCAAGAGAGACATTTTTTTATTGTTACAACTAGCACAAAAGAAGATGAATGGTTATATACCGTTAAATCATCTGGAAAAGACAGTGATCTTAAATTCAATTATTATTGGGAAGAGCTTCATACTGTATCCCAATTAGCAGGTGATCAACATATTGCAATTAAACACGTCTTAAATTTTTTAGAAAAAAATGAATAGTTATTTCCTACTTGGAGGATATCATGATATTAGAAATACAAAAGCAGTTTAATGAGAACATTTTACAAATGGCTGCTCAATGTTATGGAGTTCAACCTAAGGATTTGATAAGCTTAGGTGGCTTCGAAAGTCATGTCTATGAATTTGTCTACCAACAAAAACCTTGCATAATGAAGATTACTCATAGCTTACGTAGAACGAAAGACTATATTATGGGCGAATTAGATTTTCTGAACTTCTTAATTGATCGAGGTGCTAACGTAGCGAGGGCACTTCCTTCCAGTTACGGTAATTGGGTCGAGATCATCCCAACTGGTCAAACTGACTCCTATTTTCTTGTAATCGTTTATGAGAAAGCCAAAGGAAAACTTCCGACAGAAGCTGAATGGAATCATCACTTATTCGAAACTTGGGGACAAACATTAGGTAAAATCCACGCTATATCCAAAGAGTATAAATTACCTAACTCCGCATTCAAGCGCCAGGAATGGAATGAAGAAGACCAGCTTGATATTGCAAAATATGTCCCAAACTCCCAGACCAAGGTGTTTGAACAGGTAGAAAAGTTGATGGATCGTATTGCTTCATTACCAAAAGATCGTAATTCATATGGATTAATTCATGGTGATTTTCATCATAAAAACTTTTTTGTAGAAAATGGGATTATCACTGTGTTTGACTTTGACGATGTGACTTATAATTGGTATATCAATGATATTGCTACGATTCTCTACTTTGTCAATATGCACCCGCTTAAGCCTTGGGTAAAAGAGTTCCCACGCTGTTTCTTGGACCCATTCCTTATAGGTTACTGTAGAGAGAACCAACTTGATCCGATATGGTTTAAATATCTACCAGACTTTCTCCGCTTAAATCATGTGATTCAATATGTGATTTGTTATCAATCCTTAGATATGGAAAAATTAACAAAAGCTCAAAAACATCGTATAGAGAAACTGCGCTATGAAATTGAGAATGAAGTAGAAATTTTAAATATCCCTGATACCTATGCTAACACTAAGAAATACTAGTCTGTGATTTTTAAGTATATCCTCTAAGCTAATTGTCCGGTTTTCACAGATGAGTTTAGAGGATCTTTTTATATCAAATAATAGTTCGCATTTTTTTCATAAATCCCAAAACAAATCTTGTTTCGCTTATATTTTTGTAACGTTAAAATAGATGAGAAGGGATATAAGTTTCTATCCCCTTCATCTATTTTTTAGTAAGTATTCTATCAAAACTTACAAATTCACCTATATCCTTTTAGAAAATAAAACTAATCATTCCTGCTCTAAATCCAAGATCTGTACATAGCCTTTGCTTCCATCAACACGGATATATTGTCCATCTTTTAATAATTTCGTCGCATTCTCAACACCAACAACGGCAGGAATTCCATATTCCCTTGCTACGACAGAACCATGCGTCATCATTCCACCAATTTCTGTTACAAGCGCTTTAGCTGAATGAAATAAAGGGGTCCAACCAGGATCAGTATATGGCGCAACTAAAATATCACCTTTAGTTAATAGTCCATCTTCTAAACGACGTACTACTTTGACATATCCTTCTACAACACCAGCTGATACAGGAATACCGATTAAAGAACCTGGAGGAGCTTGTTCATTCTTTCTGTCAGCTGAGAATATTTCTCCATCACTTGTAATTACACGTGGGGGGTTAAGTTTTTGATACTGCGTTTCTAACTTCTTCCGGGAATTAATCAAACTTCTAACTTTTTTTAAGCGATTTTCCAATAAGGCAACGAGCTCATCTAATGTTAAATAAAAAACATCTTCTGGATGATCAATCACTCCTTTTCCATAAAGAATCTTGGCTTCTTCTAAAATTCCTTCTCTGAAAATACCAAAATATTGAATGATAATATATTTAGGGAATTCACGAATTCCTATTGTATTCCGGTAGATAGTAAAAAGTCGGGATAATTTTTTGGCTTTCTTTGAGCCATAATGTGTTGCTTTAACTCGCTCTAATAAGGATTGAATCTCTTTATTTGCTTCTTGTTGTCCTTGTTCAAATTTTTCCCGATGCTCTTTCGGAGCATTGCTTCTCATATGACTAAGAATGGATGGAATAAGCATAGTCGGCGCTTCCTTCCACCTCGTCCTCGTTATATCAATCTCTCCCTGAGCTCGCATTCCGTATTTTTCCATAAATCGATCTAATTCCGCTTTAAATACATTTCCACCTTCAATACCCTTTAATCCTTCATAAAATGTATTATCCTTAGCATGTTGCAAATATTCTACTACACGAGGGTAATCTCTTAAAATATCGGCTAGGTCACCAATCATAAGTCCCATTTCACTGGTTACATTACCTGGTGGGGACTTGTGTATCGATCCGCTTAATTCTTCACCTAACCATTTTTTTACGTTGTTCTCAATCATAGATAATGCGATAAATCCAGCCATAGAATAAGATAAGGAATCAAATAATGAGAAAAACAATTTACCTCCTGCAAACTCTTGTATTGATTTGATTCTTTCTACTCCAGAGCTCTGAATAACAGCTTGTTTACATTCGCATATATTTTTCTCATAAGAAGCATTGGTTCGCTGTATAGCTTGAAATGGATCCTCCCAGAAGATAATCTTTAATATTTTTAGACATATTTTACTCACGAACCCAAATAGTGGTTTAATTAAACGAATAATTTTTCTATTAATTCCACGCTTAGGAGCACGTTGTTTGAATTCATCTCGTAATACGGCTTTTTTAAGAGCCAGTAGATCATCTTCAGTCTCAGATAATTTACTAATCTTACGAGATTGATCCTCCATTTCAAATATCTCTTTTAATTTACGCTGTACAAATGGGGGATACATCAAATCCGAACAATCTACGAACAGTCTGCCTCCTGCTTCCACAAAGCTTCGACTTTCATCTCGTATCGAATCCTTATCATATGGAAAAAGAGTTCTTAGTATTGATATCCCAAGAGGCTTAATATAATCTGTCATCATTTGTTTATGACCAAAAGAAAGATATATCCGATAATTATTATCGATTGCCTTTGGAACTGGATATAATGAAGTGATAGGGCGACTTTGTACAATATAAATCTGATCTTCTGCTATACACCATTCAATATCCTGCTCCGAACCATAATGTTTTTCGATTTTGCGACCGAGTGCAGCAAGCTCTATGATCTTCTGATCAGATAATGTTTGTTTACTTTGGATTTCTGGTGGTAGCTCTTTGACTTCTGTTCCTCCTTGAGGAAGTGCAAATACTCCTTTTTCTTTCTTGGCAATTTGCTTTAGAATGATCTGATTATCGCGTACTTGATATAAATCTGCTGTCACCATTCCAGATACAAGTGCCTCGCCTAATCCAAATCCAGCATCAATCGAAACAATACGTCTATTTCCGTTTATGGGGTCTGCTGTGAACATAATTCCAGATACATCAGGAAATACCATCTTTTGAACTACTACGGATAAGAATACCGAACGATGATCAAATCCATTTTTGATTCGATAAACAATCGCTCGATCTGTAAATAAAGAAGCCCAGCATTTTTTAACTGCTGCAATCAGCTGATCGGCTCCTTTTACATTTAGATATGTTTCTTGTTGACCAGCAAATGAAGCTGTTGGTAAATCCTCAGCTGTTGCACTTGAACGAACAGCATAGGCATGTGATTGTCCTAACTGAGTCCATTCATTGATAATAGCTGATTGAATTTGTTCGGAAAGCCTAAGTGTAAGCAGATGATCCCGTATTCTTTGTCCTAACTTACGGATTTCATCAAGTTGCTCCGATTTTAACTGATGAAGTAAGTCTAGCCATTTATCCATCTCATTACTTGATTCGATGAAATGACGGTAAGCTGAAGTTGTAACACAAAAACCACTAGGAACAGGAAATCCTGCGCGAGTCATCTCTCCTAGGTTAGCTCCCTTTCCACCTACTATGGGTAAACTTTGCCTATCGATCTCACTAAAATGAACAACATATTTCATAACCTTTCACTTCCCTTTTTTATCAAGTATGAGGTTGGATGCATAAACGTATGTTCTGTAATGGCAAATAATGAATTTAGATTTTTCCTGTTCTTTTGTCATATTATAAACCTCATTGACCTAGTGGTCAATATAGTTTGATAAAGGATACTATCTATTTTCATAAGATGAAGACGGTTTAAGTAAGTCAAGGAGCTTATTTTAGAATGGGAATTAAACGGTTCCTACCTTTTTGATCACTTTAATTGGGCTTTATATCTGGTTATCCATCTTCTGAGTAACTCAAACACTGTAATCCCATGAAATCTTCTCCTTTTAAAATCCTTTTATGTATAAACAACCTAAGCATAGCAGGAAATTAATCCTAAGCTATACCTAGACTGTGAGATCTGATATTCAGGTTATTTAATTGTGAGGTATGGTTGAGAGGGAAGCTACTGGACAGGAGGAAATTTATATAATCCCCCTCTCTAAAAATGCTAGTATCCTTTTGGTCGCATCCAGTTGAACTTGAACTCCTATGGGTACGGTAAGATTAGGCTGACAATGTCCTATCTGGAGACCATAAAAGCAAGGAATGCCGAGGGGGTGTAAAATATCTGTTAAAACTTGCTTGATAGTAAAGTTAGGCTTATTGGTATTTTTAATCATTTCACTCATATTAGTTACTACAATCCCGTTGGCTGATTCTAATTTTCCCGCCAGTCTTAATTGAGTGAGCATCCGATCTACCGAATAAGTCTCTTCTCCCACATCTTCGATAAATAAGATCTTATCCTCTGTATCGATTTCATAAGGCGTACCTAATGTAGAAACCAAAAGTGAAAGATTTCCTCCTACTATTTCTCCTTCAGCTATACCTGGAACGATCGTATAAGCATCTTTTGTATCAGAAAAATAAGGTTCTACTGTAATGGGATTGGTAAGATGTCGAAAAAGTGTTGACCATGATGGTGGATCTTTCTTATTTGCTAGCTCTGCAATCATCGGTCCGTGAAATGTGACAAGACCCGTACATTGATGAATAGCTGTAAGTAATCCCGTAATATCACTATACCCAACAAAAATTTTGGGATTTTCCCGGATTAAGTCATAATCGATTAAATCGAGAATTCGTGGAGTTCCATATCCACCTCTCAAACAAAAAATGGCTGTAATTTCAGGATCAGAAAACATATCGTGAATATCTTGTACACGACACCAATCACTTCCTGATAAGTAACCAAATTCTTGCCCTACAGTTTTGCCAAGCCTGACTTCATAACCAAATCGCTGAAAAATGGCAATAGACTGGTTGATTGCTTCATGTGGTGTTGGACTTGCGGGTGCTATTATTCCTACCGTATCTCCTAGTTTCAATCCTCTCGGCTTTATGATCTTCAATATATACACCCCGTATCTATATTAATAAATGGTTCTCATCTAAGTATATTCATGAGAACTCTCCATGTAGATTTCCTTAGATGTTAAGTTTTGTTTTACGTTTTTATCATAAGTAAAAAGCCACTTCCATGAAGGCAAGTAGCTTTGAAATATCATAATAGCCTAACTAGATAACTTTTCAAATGCCTGATTTACGAAAAATTTATGTTTTTCTCGCATGGTTCTTTCCGTTTTTTCGTCCAATCCCCATTCAGAAATTTTAGAAGCCGGACGTAAAGCAGCACATAGGTCCCAGTAAGGGAGATTGGTAAAGTCTATTGTTTTCATTATCGATTTATACTTATATGTAAAGTCATTCATAGCATCAACACCAAATGCCCATAAGATTTCCAGTCTACTATTAGCAACATCGGCTAATGGATCTCCGAATGCTGCGTCCTCCCAGTCGATGATCCCGACAATTTGACCATCTTTCCATAAGATATTGCCAGGCCAAAAATCTCCGTGAAGCAGTACAGATTGATTTAGTTGAGGTGGTGGCCAAACCGATTCCAATGCATCTCGGATGAGCCCTTCATTTAACGATTCATCAAGAATACTAGGACGTTCGCTTAGTTTTTTGGCGTATATTTTTTCTTGTTTTGGTAGAAAGGATAAATCAAGACTTGAGCTATCTAAATGATGAATTTGAGCTAAATTTGACGCTAGCTGGGAGATAAAATAAGTCAAATTAGAAGGTGTAAGCTCTGTCCGACCTTCAATAAATTCAATCACGATGTATGGTGTAGAGAAAATGTCTTTCGATTGGTCAAGATAATAAGGAGTTGGTATAGGAAGACCCTCATGCTGCAGTATTTGCAAGAGTTTGAACTCATCTGCTGCCACGTACGGATTTTGTTTAAGATCTACAGTACCATGCTGACGTACAATCAACTTCTTCATTTGACCATTCGGATATTCAACCTCTAGTGCTGTTACTTGCGCTGAGACCCCTCCATTTAACTTCCATGCACGGCGTAACTTGTATTGTGGGTTAATCCGTTGAACCAATTGTTCAAATGGTTTATTTTCTCTTAGCTGGGTCATATAGACAGTTACCCTCTCTATCCTTTTTATTTAAAGAGTATACACATACCTGTACTAGCTCTTTACCCATAGTAAAAACTTCTAACCATCAGTATGCAATCCCTACTCTTACGCCAACATATTGATCGCTGGTTATTTGTTGATACATAAATGAGGCCGTATCTGAGACGGATATACTTGCTCCTCCTTCAGGTAGAAAGTTTCGCTCAACTCGATAATGACCCATCTCTTCTCCATCGGGTAGATAGGTAGGACATATGATCGTCCAGTCTAGATTCGACTGAGCTAACTTAATAAAAACTTGATGATGTTCCCCAGCTGCCCGTGTTAATTTTCGCTTCGATTCACTTGATTGATAACGGAGTAGATTGGGTTCGCTCCGACTTTGCAAAATGCCAGCTGTCCCTATTGTAATAATCCGTTTTACTTTTTCTTCCTCCATCGCTTCGATAATGAAAGGGATACTATCAGATAATGTTGTCGTTCCATCTGTACTAAGTGCACTTAACACGACATCTTTTCCCTTCATTACGGCTTTTAGGTCGTTTTTGTTTCTGACATTCCCTTGATATACCGTAAGATTTGAATCATTGATATTTAAACGATCTGGGTTGCGAACCAAAACAGTTACTTGATGTCCATCTTGTAAAGCTTTTCGTAATACTAGGTTACCAACTCGCCCTGTTGCCCCTAATAATAACAAATGCATGGGTATCTTCCTTTCAACTATTAAATCCTTAGTTAATACAAGTCATTATACTACTAGCACCAACTAATTCAATCTGAGGAGTACCACTTCCATTCGTTTTTAATTTCTTCTCACATTGGTTTGGCATTATCAATGGGATTGTCTCTTCTACTTTATGCTTGCTTTTCTCTAGTCGTAATAAATAGAATATAACCCATATCCGTAGAATACGGGTTAATAGACTAAGCATCCGTATCCTTTGGTTTCCATCCAATTTCACGGCTCCATAAGTCAGCTTTTTGCAATATAGTCCAAATAAATGGTGCCTTGGATTCTGTATATTTTGGACGATCATACATATAAAGTTTGGCTAGCTGATATTTTAATTCTGCGTATGCTTTGCAATCTTTAGGATGGTTGCGCAAATAGTCTCGGAACAATAATGTTAGCTGTTGAGACCAACTGCCTTCTTGCCTAACATGAATATGAGTTCTTCTGTTTCCTAATGGCTCTCTAAAAAAACATTTGGAACGATCTGGATTATGCTGGCGGAATCTAAAGCCCTCTTTTTCAAGAGGATCTATCAATTCATGAGGATGATCTAAAGAAGGCACGGAGATTTGAATGTCAATGATTGGCTTAGCATCTAAACCGGGTATCGATGTCGAGCCAATATGATCAATCCTTACTGCTCTATCTCCTAAAATCGTTCGAAGCTGATGTGCAGTTTCATGAAATAATTTAATCCACTGAGGGTCATACGGAACAACAATGACGGGGTCAGACAAACTACCTCACTCCAATCAACTTAATATCCCAAAAAAGCACGAATCGTTTCCGTACACAAAATAAATGAAATATCTATAACTATTGAATCGACACACCTAAAAATCGAAGAGCATTAGCTACCTGCATCGCTGTGCCAATTTTAAGACATTTTTCATCCAGATTAAATCGTGGATGATGTAAGTCATAGACACATCCCATCTCTTCATTTCTGCAACCTATGCGATAAAAAGCACCAGGGACATCTTTTAGAAAGAAAGCAAAATCTTCGACTCCTAAACTAGGCAACTCTTCCACTTGCACTTGATGCTCTCCAAGTAGAAATTGACCTGTTTGTTTTACCAAGTCAACCATATCCTTATCATTATGTAAAGAGCAGTATCCTTCCACGACTCGGAGATTAGATTCCCCTCCCATGCTACGTGCTACCAAAGATACCATTTCTTCAATACGTTGAAGCACTGTTTTTCGAATCTGTTGATTCAGAGTACGTACAGTTCCTGTTAATTCTACTTTATTCGCAATAATATTTGCTTGTGTCCCTCCTTGGATAACACCGATCGACAGAACAGCAGATTGCCTGGGGTCCACATTACGACTAACGATGGTTTGTAAAGATTGAATCACCTGTGCTGCAATCACAATCGCATCTTTTCCTGTATGTGGATAGGCACCATGGCCATTTTCTCCAACGATTTGGATATGGATCGTATCTGAAGAAGCATACATTTGTCCGTATTTCACAGCAATTTGCCCTACAGGAATATGAGGGGCTACATGGACTCCAAAGATGGCATCTACTTTTGGATTTTCTAAAACACCTTCTTCTATCATCGGTTTTGCCCCCCCAACTGTTTCTTCTGCCGGTTGAAAAAAGAGCTTGACATTACCGGAGAAAAAATGTCTATATTCTTGTAAGAGCTTAGCTGCTCCTAACAAGATGGTCATATGGGCATCATGTCCACAAGCGTGCATTTTACCAGGAAATTTGGACTGATAGGAAAGATCATTCTCTTCATGGATGGGTAAAGCATCCATATCAGCACGAAGAGCCACTGTTTTCCCCTCTTTGGCACCACGAATGATCCCTACCACACCTGTGTTTGCCACGCATTCGTAAGGAATATCCATCTCTTCCAACTTAGAAATAATTTTTTGTCTCGTTAAGAACTCTTCCATGCCAAACTCTGGCTCAGCATGAAAATTTCTTCGCATCTCAACCAGCCAAAGATAAATTTCCTCTACCTGTTTCCAAAGATGTTCTTTTGATAATTTCAATATGATCTCCATCCTTTCGAATCGTATCTCTATTATAATATGTTAAATAGTGAATTTTGGGAATTTGCATATGGCATCGGAGGAACTTAAATGTTAGTCACTTTCTCTACAAATAGTTGTTATATATGAAGAAAAACCTCTACCACCGTTTGGGTAGAGGTAAATAAAGTGGTTGGTGTAATGGGAGTTAAAGAGATCACTACAAATGTATTTGAAATGAAACATATTGCTACACATAGAAAAAGTCGTCAGGTAGGTATAGGAAGTAAAATGATTGATCACTTTTTGCCCTTAGTCAGAAAGATTCTGTGACAGCCGGATCATATCTTGACACCTAATTCCATTTTCGTAAATCGCATGCGGGTAATGAATAATGAAAAAATCCCTATCAACACCAACGATACGAAAACCACATTTTTGATATAGAGCTAGTTGAGCGATACTCGAATTACCAGTTCCAATCTCTATCGTTTTGTATCCCATGAATCGTGCTGTTTCAATCGCATGAAGAACTAGCTTTTTTCCAATCCCTTTTCCTTGTTCTTGCTCTAATACAGCAACGTTAACAAGTTCTACAGTTTGAGGTCGGGTATCAATTAACACATATACTCCGATGATTTGTCCGTCGCTTTCCATAACGTAACAATATCCTCGATTCATATAGCTATGAATCACTTCTAAAGAAGGATCAGCAAGTAAGAGTAAATCTAACGGTGGTTTCTCATCACTACGCAAAGCACGAATCTCCATTTGTTTTTATCACCTCTTCTGCCAGCGGTGCCACAGCTTTTACGATAAGGCCATGTCGCTTGGCTTTCTCTATTATTTGTTCATTGGATAAAGTCATTGATGCACGTCCTTTTCATTATGATTGAATGACATATTGTTGATATTTTTCAAAGTCAGCAATTTTACATTCCAATGTTAACTTTGTGCCTCGATCTTCATAATCCGTGGATAAAATATGGGCATTTTCATTGAAATAGGTAACCAACTGTCCTTGATCAAATGGGATTAACATTTCACATTGGGTAAAATCTTGGAAAATATGATTGCGAATTAGGTGGATCAGCTCATCCATTCCCATTTTTTGTTTGGCAGAAAGGTATACACTATCGCTTTGTATCTTGGGAAATTCTCCATCTACCAAATCAGCTTTATTGTAAGCATATATAGTAGGAATATGATCAGCACCTAATTCTTTTAAGGTTTCATTTGTAACCGAAATGTGTTGGTGATATTCAGGAATTGAGTAGTCAACTACATGAATGAGTAAATCCGCTTCTGCAACTTCTTCCAAGGTTGAACGAAATGCTTTAATCAGATGGTGAGGTAATTTGTTTATAAAGCCTACTGTATCTGTTAGCAAGAACGATTTATTGTCAGGCAATTTAATGTTTCTGACTGATGTTTCAAGGGTTGCAAACAACATATCTTTTTCAAAAACCCGTTTATTTATCGACTGATTAAACTTCTCCACCATTGCATTCATTAGTGTTGATTTACCTGCATTGGTATAACCCACTAAGCAGACAACGGGAACTTCATTTTTTTTGCGCTGTTTCCGTTGGATTTGACGTCGGGATACAAGAATTTCTAGTTCTTTATTTAAGGCAGTTATTCTTTCTTCAATCTTCCTACGATCCAATTCTAGCTTTTTTTCACCTGAACCTCTGTTTCTTATACCAACTCCCCCACTTTGTCTACCTAAAGATTTACGAAGACCGATTAATCTCGGAAGCATGTACTGTAATTGAGCCACATCCACTTGAAGTTGCGCTTCTTTGGTTTTAGCACGTTCAGCAAAAATGTCCAAAATTAAGATGGTTCGATCAATCACCTTACACTCTAAAGCTGCCTCAAGGTTTCGAATTTGTGAAGGCGATAACTCATCATTAAAAATAACGAGATTCGCCTCATGCTGTTCAATCAGTGCTGACAATTCTTGAATCTTACCCGTACCAATATAATGTGATGTATTTACACGATGTAGCTTTTGTGTCATGACACCAACAGTATCCACATTACATGCAGCAGCTAAATTAGCTAATTCCTCCATGGAATATTGAAAATCATGTTGATTATTAAGATTAACGCCCACTAATATTGCTTTTTGACTTCGTTCCATTTGTTTTCCTCCTTAGCAATCGTAAATAAAAAAACACAGGCTGGCTGCCTGTGGTTAGTAATCGGAGAAAGATATCATAAAAAACCGAAAGAAGTTATTTGTTTTCACGGTAAAGCAAAAACAAGAGCTTCTTTATATATACGGATTTATGGTCTTCCATATAATAAATATGAACGAACTCCGCTTCTCAATAAATGATTGATCCTTTGGCTATCGCATCAATAGAAACAGACCCAAGAATCAGCTAACAAGTCCATTTTTCGTTTGAGAAGTAGTGGTCCATATGTCATATATGCAATTCATTATTTAAGACATACAAAAAAGAGGGTAGATTTGTCATTCCCTCTTTTAGTATATGACTAAATAGGGTTTCCCTAAAATAGGTAGACCAATCCCGATTACCCTGCACACAGGCAGAGCCTTTGAGCACTATTCAATTAGCGGCACAAAGCATTCCATCGAGATTTGATGTATACCATTAGTGAAACCCTCCGTTCTTTTCATGTTGAAATTCATTATAGCACCTTGATCTAACTTTTACAACCAAAATTTAACTCGTTCAAGTATCCAAACTTAAATGGAATATGAATTCTTCGCCATATTCACCTTCAAATCTGAGTCCTTGGTCAACAAATCCAGCTTTTTTATACAGATTTCTTGCTGGGATGTCTTTATCTACTTCAAACTAATGGAACTAACTTTTCCAGCACCGATCGTAACTTGAGCGGATTTATTGTTTACTTTAATGACATAATTTCCTGGAGACAAATCAACTACTTGGAAATCTCCACTTCCATCTGTATATGTTTGACGAACTTCTGGTCCCGTAATCATGACAAGTTGATGATCGCGACCATCGGTGGTACCTGAAAGATGTCCCTTCGATGGCGATGTTTTCCATGGCAAATCAGGTGTAGGTACCTTTGTAGGGAATACGGGCTCTGGATAATTTGTATTTGGTGTACTTAATGCCTGATAGAATTCACTATTGGCCACTCCATCTTTATTGGTCTGTGCATAGCTATAAAGACTAACGCCCCCCAGTCGCTTTCCTGTTGCTAATGGGGTCTGAGCCTTTTTGATTTGAGATAGACTATCTGGAATGGAATTTAAATAGACACCAACACCAGAAAGTGTCATTCTTTTCCCTTGATTATTTTTCTGCCATGCAAGCCAGTTTTCAAAATAGCTTTTTTGCTTTGGGTCATATTCTCTAAAATAATTCATGGGAACGGCTAAATCGATTGAACCCTCTTCTAACCAACTCTGCCAATCTTGTAAGGCACTATTCATAGCGGAAGATCGATTCCAATCATCTCTTGTTTTTGGACCATCTCCCCAAGTAATAGTTGCAGTGGAAACCGTAATCGATGGTTTTACTTTTTGTATAGATGTATAAATTTTCCGAACCATATTACTTACTTGATCCCTTCTCCATTGTTTCCAAGTGGGGTCCGAAGGCTGTGGTAACCCGGTTTTGCCAAAGGCTTGGTTATAACGTTGTACACTTCTATCGTTATATCCCCAATCTTCCCCCATATAACGAATAAGATCCATTTGAATACCATCTACATCGTAATTGCGAACAACATGCAAGAGAACATCTCTAGTATAATTTACTGCATCTGGATGACCAGGGTCTACGACATAGTCTGATCCACTGAGATAACTTCCTGAATAGTTTTTACTTAACCAATTGTTAGCACTTGGTTGATTAAAACCATGTGCATTAAAAATGTGATTCGGATCTTTAGGGGCACTCGATTTATTCCAAATAGGTATCATTGAAAACATAGCATGAACTTGAATTTTGGGATTTGCTGCATGTGCTTTACTTATGATATCAGCAAGTGGATCATATCCACTTTGTAAATTAGGGTCCTCCGTTCTGGGTTCTATGGAATTAGAATAATAGGAATCACCACGACGACGAACCTGTATAAAAATAGTATTAATATTACTCATTTGTGCATCTTTAATCAATTTATCTACTTGAGAGGGAGTCTTTGCACCATCATGAAACATATCCACCCATAGCGCTCGATACTCTTTTTTCGTTTCATCTGGAACAGAGTATGTAATGGTTAATTTGGGTTTTAACTCTTCATATTTCAGATGATCCTTAGAATAAAATATCTTTGTTGCTTGCGTTTCATCTCGAAACTGGACAGCAACCCCATGATTTGATGAACCGTTATACCAACTTTTTACAAGCTCCGTAATGTAAAAACTATACCAGCCTGGTTTTTGAACTGCTTGATTTGAAATGCTATTCCCCACTGTTGGTTTATTATTCCATGATAGAGTTGAAGCGCTCCATGTGCTGTTTACAGGTCTAATGTCAATGGTTACTAGGTTTGTAGTGTCGTAATATTGATATAGATCGAGTTTGGCAGAGGTAATGACAGCATTTTTAGGAAGTGATGGTAGTTGAAATTTGAGGAAACTTCGAGTAGTACCAAAATTACTATGATTCCCTGTTACTAAATACTGACTTTGTGCATAACTGGTTGATGGATTTTGACTACTTATAAACGTATCTTCAAGTATACTAGAAGTACTAACATTTGTATTAGACAAAGACTCTCTTGCATAGCTTGTCTGATTCATGGCTCCCCAATCTAAAAAGCTAGATATGATAATCAAAAATATAATCACTATCGAAATGCCTCTAGTTTTCATATAATCCCACCTTTTATCCTACTTTTAATATTGTATAATCATCAATTTCCATTATATATTATATTTATATTATTGTGAATAATTATAAACAACTACTTTGCAATTAGACTTTGTATAATCTCTAATTAACTTTCGATGTTTGCTAAGATAATTACAGGAATAGTATATCTATTTTAATTTACAAATCTAAAGATCCATATCAAACTGGAGTGATATTTAATTCCTTATTTAGATGTTGTACAATACAGATAAATTGATCCATAAAGCATGTTGCATCATTTAATCCAAACCTAGATCATTTCTAGACGAAGTGAGACAAGAGTTACAAGAACAAATCTACTAGAAACGCTATGGACTGATTAAGGTTACTGAGTGGGGAAGCGATGAGTGGCTTTTTAAAAGCAACCTCAAATAGATTTTATTAACTTAGAGATCATAAAGTGATTTCGTATAAATGGAGATCATCTATATGAATATTTGACCCAATAGTGTATATATCGAGGTCTTCAATTCAGCCAGATGATCTATAAATAGAATGGGAGCTTATCTATGAATATTCATATTAGAAAATGTAACATTGAAGATTTATCTGCTCTACAAGAGTTAGCCTATCAGACATTCGAAGCTACTTTTAGGGATTTGACTTCACCTTCCAATATGAATGCTTATTTAAAAAAAGCTTTTAATAAGGAACAAGTAAAAAAGGAATTATTAAATCCTTCTTCTACTTTCTTTTTTTTGTATGTGAATAACCAATTAGCTGGATACATAAAAATGAATGTGAATGATGCACAAACGGATGTAGTTGATTCTAATTCGCTTGAAATTGAAAGAATATATATAAGAAAAGAATATCAAGGTATGGGTCTAGGCAAAATTCTTATAAATAAAGCCATCAAGATTGCGAAAAATACAGGTAAGACATTGGTTTGGTTAGGTGTTTGGGAGAAAAATTTAGAAGCAATAGCATTTTATAAAAAAATGGGCTTTAAAGAAAGGGGTACCCATCCATTTTATATGGGAGATGAGGAGCTTTCAGACTATATTATGATAAAAACACTTAATTAAGAAACGAGTGATTTTACTGACTTTTAGTAGTTAACATAAAAAGAACAATAAAGCCAAATCCATTCTTAAGTATGGGAAATGAATTTGGCTTAAGTTTTATTTAATAGCTTCCGTTTAATAAAATTTAATTTCTTCATAGTCTATATCATAAATATATTCTTCAATAGAAGCAATTCGATCTTTACTTAATCCTTTTATCAATTCGACATAATGGAGCTGCCATTCAATATCAGGCTCTTTCTCTGTTACAATCAAAGAAAAATCCATAGGACCATTCCGTAATTCTTCATAAAACACCATTTTTGCCAAAATAGCCAGTTCTATTTCACCAAGTGTCTCAAAAAGTACACGATATTCCTCACTAAACAAACAATTGGAATTCAACATATCTACAAAATCTTGTACTGAATGAATATTTGACTTAATGAGTTGGATTTTATCTTCTGTTTGATGACACTCCGTAATCGCTTCAACCAAAATCCGAAAGTGGTAATCACTCATACCATCTGCTTCTTTGAATAAAACCATCATTGACTTTGGCTTATCTTCTTTCTTTGTGATAATCACTGAATTCAGACTGTTATATTTTGCAGCATGGATAACCCTTTGTACAAGCTCATCTGTGCATTGGGTCATGTAATTGATCATGTTGGGATTGCTTATATTTAAATCGACTTGTAATCGATCCTTTGCTGTATAAATAGCAAAACGAATCTGAGATTCATCTAAAAGAGTAAATAGGCTTGCTAATTGGTTATATTGATTGACTGATATCTTAAGATCACTAGCATCTCCCCCAGATAAGACTGAAAAGATCGCGTTATTCAACACTAATTCGAATATATTAAATAATTCAATACGATAATCAAATCCGCATATTCTGCCAAAGTTAATTAATGTCTCTTGAAGGTCTTGTATCTTAAATAAGCGGCAAAACTCCATCTCCATTTTTAACCGTTCTAAATATTGTTTGATATAAAATACCCCTTGAATCCGCATGTCATCAATCGCCAAAGGATAATCTATACTTGCCATGGTATTATGAGCGTCAAATAAAATGTTATATTTTTTTAGAAATATAGGCAACGATTCCTCAATCGTCATATTATAGGCCTCCACTGCAACATCTAATGGATGAACTCTAATTTCTCGATATAGTTCCTTGGTTTCTTCAAAGCATTGTCTAACTACTTCAATGCCTTTGTCGTATATTTCTTGTATATGATAGGATTTTAAGTAGAAGATCGCTTTCTCAGGATCGTCTAATTGAAGCAGATAAGCGTCCAGCGCATACATCATAGAAGCTAGGATACCTTCCGCAGTTTCAAAGGAAACCGAAGAACTTTCTCCTTGGGTATACCGTCTAATCAAGTTTTTTAGAATCAGTATCAATTGACTTTGTATATCATAAACTTCTTGGATGTCTAATATCCTTGTACGTAGTCCCTCATTGATAAGGGATATAGTATATTGATATTTTGATAGATAGGACTTTTTTATTTTTCCTTGTACAACCAGTGTCTGAATGCTGCTTGGGTTCGCCAGCTCCATTAAAATTCATCCCTTTCAAATAATGACTCTTTTAATCCGACGCCTTTTCTAAAATCTTCAATAAACCCTTCAATTTTACTTTTTAGAAGTTCTAAAGAACCTCCGCAATCATAATCAAAATAATCCTTCATCATATGGATTAATTTATAATCACCAATCTGATCTTCAGTTTCATTTTTTAAGTAGTAAAATATTTCATGTAGTTCATTCAATATTGTTGCAAAATTATCATTATTGATATAAGAAGATGTACAAAAAACAGCAACTAATTCTTTAGTCATTGCAATATCTAGTTCTACTCGTCCATAACTACAAAGTGCTTGACTTCTGACAATCATCATATTTTTTACTTCTTCAGGTGTTAAAACTAAACCATGTTCTTTTGTTATTTGATTCATTTCAAGCAGTTCGTTTAGATACTTTTCTGATATGGAAGTATCTATAGACTCCAATATACGAGGTAAAAACATGAAGTACCCCTCCTATTAAGCAAAATAATAACTGTTGACATTTGTTTGTTTTTATGTTATGTTAAAGATGGGTATATATAAATAATTTTATGTATTTAAGTTTATTCTTCTTACTTGTCATTGTCAAATAGTTTTCGGGTTGTTCTATTTTATATAATTTTTTGAATAGTTAGATTATTGACTAAAATACAACCCATCCATTTTTTATTTCAACGAACCATTGGTATAAGATTACACCATTAAGGTTTTAAAAGATTGTATTTCGAGAATACTGGAACCTTCGGATCTTATAACTTATAATGTTGTTTTAAAATCGCCGATATTTAAACTGCTTACTTTTTCGCCAAGATCAACAATAGAACCAGCACCTTCCGAGCCTAATATATAGAAACTCGGTTTATTCCAAGGATATCCACCTTCTCGTTCAAAAATATCTTACACTCCAATTTTTGTGTATTTAATTTGTTAAATATATGGTAGGATGTTTGTTTTGCAAACTAGTTTTGAATAATATAGACTTAATGGTAATTTTAGAGAGTATTCCGAATTAAATATACATTAAGGTTCCCCTTCATTCTCAAGGGTTCATCCCCAGCGATCATTTCTTCGGTTGGCATGAGGGGAAAAAACAGCTAAATGAATCCCATCATTCGCTCCATGAATTTCAATCCCATCAAATCCAGCTTCGATGGCACGTCGTGTAGCTTCGCCAAATACCTGAATGATCCCGATAATTTCTGAGTCTGTCAACTCACTAGGAGTTGCTTTTTTAACTAAAGGTGCCACTCCGAAAGATTCTTCATTGATATTATTACCTGTTGTAAATCCGCATTTTCCTAGCGCTTCCCAAAAGGCTCATTTTGGGTATTCAAACAAATACACGAGTTTATGTAATTTGTCCGAAGACGCCAAAAAAACCTACCGTCTCCAGTAGGCAACAGGTTTTTGTTTAAAACGCACAACAACTGTCAATCAAAAAAAGATTTGTCGCGAACCCGTCTTGTCCGAATCCCACAAACCTTCCAAAACGTCCTATTCGATTGGAAAATCTTGTAAATACCTGGATTATAGATTATCTTTAGGTTAACACAAAGAAAAGAAAAAGTCTATTCCTTTTTTTGCAATTGTTTTATAGTAAGTATTGCCGCTCCTTCAGGACGGCAAGCGAATCTAATCTAATAAACGTCGTGGAGGTTTTAGAAATGTTCAACAAAAACGAAGCCGCAGAAAAAGCACATCTTGCATTTGTGCTGGCTGAACTGCGTCGTGCCTGGGAAGAAACTGACGAAAGAGTCAAAAAGGCATATCAGTCGGTCATGACCGCGAAACAATACGTTGTGGAGCAGTCGTCCGAAATGGACGGCATGGAATTTGCAGCGAACCAGTACGACATCTCGTTCGCGATTGATCTCGGCGAACGTGTGGTGATCAAACGCAACAGGCTAGCCAAGATGATCGCGTCACCTTATTTCGGGAGAGTTGATTTTCGGGATGCGGGCGCGACTGAAGCGGACGTCTGGTACATCGGACTGTACGGATTTGAAGGCCCCGACGGAAACGAACTCATCTGCGACTGGCGGTCGCCCGTAGCCGGCCTGTTCTACGATTATGACATCGGCAAGGCTGTTTACAGCGCTCCGGCGGGTGATGTGGAAGGCGAAGTGGTAAGGAAAAGGCAATTCAAAATCCACAACGGCGCCATGGAATACATGATCGAAAGTGGGGTTGCCATTCGCGACGAAGTGCTGCAAAAAGAGCTGAGCGTCAAATCAAACGACAAAATGAAATCGATCGTGTCCACCATCCAGAAGGAACAAAACGCCATCATCCGAAACGAGTCTGCCCCCGTACTCATCATTCAGGGGGTCGCTGGATCTGGAAAAACATCAGTCGCCCTGCACAGGGTCGCCTACCTGCTTTATAAATATCGGGGCACCCTTGAGTCCAAGCATATCCGGATTCTTTCCCCCAACCGCGTGTTCGCCGACTACATCGCAAACGTCTTGCCAGAGCTCGGCGAAGAGCACATCCCCGAAACGAGTATGGAGGAACTCGCTGCCGCAGAGCTTGGCGACAAGTTCCAGTTTCAGACGTTCCACGAACAGGTTGCGGAACTAACTGCATACGAGGATCCAAGCCTGATCGAACGCATTCGCTATAAATCTACTGCGACATTTGTGGAAGAACTCGATTCGTTTTTGCGCCAAGGGGACGACGAATGGTTTTTTCCCCGCACAATCACGATCGGTCGCGATGCCGTTCCCGAAGCGGCAGTGGCGGAAGGGTACGAAAAGGTGTCCCGTCTCCTGCCAGTCAAACGAAGATTGGAAAAACTGGCCTCGTTTCTGATCAGCAATACTCGGGACGTAAACGGAAACAAATGGAATTCGTCCGCTGCGGCTAAAATCAAAACCGCCGTCCGAAGCATGTACAAGTACAAGGATGCACTCTCGATGTACAAGGCTTTCTACCAGCAAAAGGGACGGCAAAATCTATTCGAGCTAAAACCCAACCGTACACTAGAATACTCGGACGTTTTTCCATTGATTTACATTAAGATGCATCTGGAAGGTGTCAAGACACAAGAAGACGTTAAACATGTGTTGGTTGACGAGATGCAGGACTACACGCCAGTGCAGTTCGCCGTATTATCCCGATGGTTCCCGTGCAAAAAAACGATTCTCGGAGACGGCTTCCAAACCGTCAATCCTTATGCTTCTTGCACACTGGAGGACTTCCGCCGTATATTTCCTAAAGCGCACATCGTGGAATTGACGAAAAGCTACCGTTCCACCTTTGAAATTTTGCAATTCGCCCAAACGATCGTCCCAAATGCGCGTATCGAGCCGCTCGAGCGACATGGGGATACTCCAAGCGTTGTCGAATGTCGGGATGAACGGGACCAGCTGGAAATGATTCGGCGCGTCGTGGCTGAATGGCTCGGGTCGGGTGACCAAACTCTCGGCATCGTCTGCAAAACGGCAGACATGGCGGAACGTGTATACCGGAATCTTGAAGACTTGTCAGAACATGTTTGCCTGCTCGACTTCCAAAGCGAAACGTTCCCGGCGGGAATTGCGGTCACAACGGCACATCTGGCCAAGGGTCTCGAGTTCGACGGCGTCATCGTGCCGTTTGCGAACGCGTACCAATCGGAACTGGACCGACACCTGCTGTATGTCGCGTGCACCCGGGCGATGCACCGTCTGGTCGTGACGTATGTCGGTTCGCCGTCACCGTTTTTGCTCGGCTCCAGCGAACCAGTGTAACCGTACCGCTCCCCTTGGTGGCTATAGGTCGTATTTCTTTATATGAATCCAGAATTTATTGGAAATCTTATAACACACATTCTCAATTCAATAAATTATTTGTTTTTATTTATTATCTAAAAACAGAGATTAGATAAGGATTTTAGGAAAGAACGACGAGCGGTTTTGGGGCTAACAACTAGAGTAAATAAAAAGAGTCTTGCGTTATCCAATTTCAAAAACACAAGGCTCTTTTTTTTGTATCCATGATACCAAAATCGCCAACCCCTAATATGAATTAAGTATACATTAGAATGCCAACTCTTCGATCTTTTTGAACATCTGTTTCGATTAACTATATAAATAAAAAAATACAGGTTAGTTTAGAAAGGAGATACTAAATTGCAAAAAGTAATTAAACCCCCGTTCACTTATGAAACGGCTTTAGCCAAGGTAAAAGCTGTTGAGGATGCCTAGAATGCTCGTGATCCTAAATAGTGGCAAAAGCTTATACACCCGAGTAGGATTGTCAATAACAACAATTCTTTATGTAATCAAGCATGTGAACGGTGCTTATCCTACTTATAGTAGGTGTGATGTTCCTGTGTACGTCATGGGATGGAGGACTCATCCCTGAACTTGGGAATTGTTCAAAACGGACTGCGAACCCTAACTAACCAAGAATCCTAGGGCTTCAGCCGTGTGGATTGGTCAGCATTCTATCCCTTTTATCCAGTAATCGGAGCTAAAGTTTTTCCGGTTTCAAGCAAACTTTTCAAGTTACTTAAAATGGCTGGCCAGCCGTTATTATATCCGTAAAATCCTTCGTTTTCATCTGCAAAGTCTGTAGGTAATAAGTCCTCATGTCTAAGCTTTAATTTTACAGTCGACTTCAGTGAATGAAGTTCAAATATTACCCTCGGCAAGCGTTTGCGTTTCGTTTTATCTTTCAGCCAGATAAAAGTATATGAGAGAAGTCGATAAGGCTCATATGCTAATACATTGCCTTGATCAACTACATTCCCATTCTTGTCTAAATAATTAATAATTGAACCTTCTTCCCAATTAGATTGTACTTCATGCCCAAACCAATATTTTTTGTAAGATCACTATTAGTTAAGCTTTTCTGGTGTCGTCGCGATGTATAAGTCATAGTATTTTTCACCTCTAATTCTGGATATGTTAGATTTATATACTATTTTTTTTATTTTGTTTGTACAACAAACTAGTTTAAAAAATAAAAATACAAACGATAATCCATCTGTACAGTATGCGACTAAACTTTTGAATTCCCTACAATCACATTTCAAATTACAACACAAGTACTTAATCAAACATGGATAAGAAAGCTTCCCTTACATCCCAACATTAAAAGGAAGGTACATCGAAAAATTTAAAAATAGAATTCAGACAGAAAAACTCAGACTCACGATAAAAAGAAGAAAGAGTTTGATTTCCTATTATACTTGGGTAATGGGAATCAAACTCTTGTTTTAAAACCACAGAGATTCGTAATCTTGACCCGGATAATTACGATTTGAAATAATTAAGAGCCCAATTAGGATAGCCATTCTTTATCTTTGTCGTTATGTTTCGAAATAGAGATGTTCATCTCATTTATTTCTTCATCTTCTACATAACGTTTGAGCATAGTAATCTTGTTTTCCCAAAATTGTTCGTAAAAAGAAAGCCATTGTTTTAGTTCGAGTAATGGCTCTGGTTCAAACCAATATCTCGTCTCACGACCTACTTTCTTCTCTTTGACAAGTCCCACATCTATTAAAATACGTAAATGTTTCGACACAGCTGGACGACTAATCGGAAAATGTTTACATATACGGGTAAGGTTCATCTCCTCATGATTAGAAAGTAATCTTAATATTTTACGGCGTGTAGGATCAGCAATTGCTTGAAAAATGTCATAATTGGGTGCAGAGGTCATTGGACATCACTCAACCAAATTACGGAGATAATTGTTAACAAGCATCTCCCAACCTTTGTCCATTCTATCACGTATGATGGACTGTTTTTCTGATGCTTTCGGAACAATCTTATCTGGTTCTTCCCAACCAGAATGAATAAGAGTGAATTTCGTCTTTCCTTCTACCTCCTCAAGTTTAAAAGTAACACGCCAACCGGCTTTATCCCATGCAAAGGTAAGTTGGTAAGGAGGATCAAGCTCCAGCACTTTGCAAGGTGAAGGTCCGTAAGGTGACTCCAAAGTGAATTCATGTCCTATTTTGGGCTGAAAGTCATTTTTCATCCACCATGCAGCAATTCCTTCTGAAGTTGCAACAGCATCCCATACCTTCTGTATAGGTGCATTAAACAAAACGGTGTGCCGAATATCTGGTAACATGTTCTGTATATGTTTCTCCATGTTGTTCCCTCCATCCTAGTTAATATGAAACAGAAAGGTTTCTCTTTGTGATTATAGGAAACCTTTCTGTTTCATTTCAATAGAAAGTATTTCCTCCACCTGCTTTTTCTATACAGAAAGAAGACATTTATTATAAAGAATATATACTCTACGATAAATTCGAAAAATGCTTGTCAGAGTGATAAAACTTTTATCTTACATAAGTATCGCCACTTTTTGCAGAACGCTCTGGTAAATTAAAAAGATGCCAATAATGATCTACATGAATAAATATTTCTTTTTAATAAACCAAGCATCATAGTAAACGAATCAATTTTGCCCTTTACCTTTCCCCTACGTTAAGCTTTACAATAAGCTAAATATATAAATAAGGGGTTAGATAAATCATGAAAACATTAATCAAAAATGCACTGATTCTTACGATGAACGAAACCGATGATCAACCTGTTACTGGAGATATCTTGATTAAAGACCATACCATACAATACATAGGGACTGTTTCTGAAGAAATTGCCGATGAGGTTATCCAAGCTGATGGAATGGTCGCTATGCCTGGCTTAATTAATACACACAATCATAGCCCTATGTCCTTACTTAGAGCCTTTAGTGATGATCTTCGTTTAATGGAGTGGCTAGAGAAAAAAATGCTTCCAGCTGAGGCTAGAATGACTAAGGAAGATATTTATTGGGGTTCTATGTTAGCTATTATTGAAATGATCAAGTCAGGTACAACTTCATATGCCGATATGTATATTCACATGGACTATATAGCTGAGGCTGTTAAGGACTCGGGAATACGGGCTTCTTTAACACGTGGACTCATCCAACTTAAAGATGATGGAGGTAAAAGATTAGAAGAAGGACTAGAATTGATGCAAAAGTGGTCGGGTAAAGCTGATGGAAGAATTACAACAATGTTAGGTCCTCATGCTCCCTATACTTGTCCGCCCAGTTTTATCGAAAAAATAGCTACTCTTGCAAAGGAAATGCAGGTTCCTATCCATATCCATCTGGCCGAAACGCACGAAGAAGTTAGTAAAATGAAACAAAAGTACGGGAAAACACCGACGCAATATTTATATGATTTAGGACTATTTTCTGGGGACTATCATGTCTTACTTGCTCACGGAGTTCATGTAGATGATCAGGATATTTCCTTTTTAAAAGCGAATAAAGGTGGGATTGCTCATAACCCATTTAGTAACTTAAAACTAGGTTGCGGGATTGCTCCAATTAAGAAGTACTTAGATGCAGGAATAACTGTTGGCATCGGTACAGATGGTGCAGGTAGCGCCTCATCTTTAGACTTATTTAAGGAGATGAAGTTTACTGGAGGTCTACAAAAAGTTAACTACTTCGATCCCACTGTTATTGATGCTAAAACATTATTAAAGATGGCTACAATCGAAGGTGCAAAACTACTACATATCGATCGATATGTAGGCACTTTAGAAGTCGGCAAACTTGCAGACATTATTCTTATTGATATCATGCAACCTCATCTGGTTCCTCATAACGATATTTATGCGTTACTAGCCTATTCAGCAACAGGATCTGACGTCCATACATCGATTATTCATGGCAATATTGTAATGAGAGATAGAAAATTGCAAACTGTGGACGAAGCTTTTGTTCTAAGAGAAGCTCTACAGCGTGTTCAAAGACTGATCAAAGAAATATAACATCAATTGGATATAAAGAACTTCTTGATTAAAGAGAATCTAAGATAATCATGTAATATTAACTCCCTTCATATAAAAGTATTTTCTAGAACCTCTTCATCATTCTTCAATTATAAAATACTGCAAGCTACAGTAAAAAGTTCTTTGGATCTCTGGCAAGAAGAAATCACACATATTTTTTTGTTATTTAGAAATGATAACCCTATATCTCGGATATAAAGGAGGATACCATTTGAAAGCGGTTATTATCGAAAATTACGGTGGAGTCGAACAATTAAAATATACGGATATGGATAAACCCATATTAAAAGAAAATGACGTTTTGATCGAAGTAGTTGCAACTTCTGTTAATCCTGTAGATTGGAAAATACGTGAAGGCTATCTAAAAGGAATGTTACAGTATCATTTCCCTCTTATACTTGGTTGGGATGCAGCAGGGACGATTATCGAAATAGGAAAAAATGTTACAAAGTTTAAGATTGGGGATGAAGTTTTTACCCGTCCAGATATAAGCCGCAATGGAACTTATGCAGAGTTTGTTGCTGTTGATGAGCAGCTTGTTGCTAAAAAGCCGAAAAATATATCATTTGAAGAAGCTGCATCCATTCCACTTGTAGGACTTACAGCGTGGCAATGTCTCATTGACTTTGCTGATATCAAAAATGGAGAAAGAGTACTCATTCATGCTGGAGCAGGCGGTGTGGGAAGCTTTGCCATTCAATTGGCAAAAGCACAGGGTTGTTGGGTCGCAACCACTTGCAGTACGAAAAACGTAGAATTTGTTCAATCACTTGGTGCCGATAAGGTCATTGATTACAAAAAAGAAGATTTTACAGTTTCTCTCAAAGATATAGATGTGGTATTTGATACACTCGGCGGCGATATCCAAAAACAAAGTTATCAAGTGTTAAAAGAAGGAGGGCGTCTAGTTTCAATAACCACTCGACCCAATGAAGAATTGGCTAAGGAGAAAAATATCAAAACAGGTTATGTCTTTCTTGAACCGAATGGGGAACAACTTGCAAAAATCGCTAACCTGATTGAAAAAGGTCAGATCCATCCAGTTATTGGTACTATATTAAGACTTGAGGAAATTAAGGAAGCACATCGTTTGAGCGAAACTGGACATACAAAAGGGAAAATTGTTTTACGTGTGAAGTAAAAGGAGGTCAAACCATACGCATCCCCTACTCCGACGTAGCTCAAGACATTGTCGGAGTAGGGGATGCTCAAAATACATATCGTTAAACGTTTGAAGTGCTTTCATGATACTCCTATTGAAAAGACCATAAAGTCTCGGACAAAACCCTCCGTTTTACATCCTCTCCATCTGGGTAAAATACAACATAGAATCACATATACATATCGAGGTGAACCCAATGGCTAAAGTGTTGATTCTAACTGGTGATGCGGTTGAAGCCTTAGAAATCTTCTACCCTTATTACCGGCTATTAGAAGAAGGTCATGAGGCAGTTATCGCTGCACCTAAAAAGAAAAAACTACAAACAGTTGTTCATGATTTTGAACCAGCAATGGATACTTTTACTGAAAAATGGGCATATGGTTTAGATGCACATATTGCTTTTGCAGATGTTCGTCCTGAAGAGTATGATGGTTTAATCATTCCTGGGGGTCGCGCGCCAGAGTATATTCGGATGGAAAAAGAGATTCCTAGTATTGTCAAACACTTTTTCGACAATAACAAGCCAGTTGGAGCGATTTGTCATGCCTCTTTGGTATTTACTGTTATCCCTGAAGTAGTCAAAGGAAGACAACTTACAGCATTTACAACGTGTCGTCCAGAAGTTGAACAATCTGGCGCAACTTATATAAGCGAACCATTACATGTCGAAGGAAATCTCGTTTCTGGACACGCTTGGCCAGACTTACCCGGATTTATGAAAGAGTTCTTAAAGCAGCTTAATCAGAAATAAATAGGGTACAAAAAACGACTGTAGAAAGCATCACTACAGTCGTTTTATTGTATTCTTTGAAATGGTCAATTACTTTAATTGATCCAATGTTTGACGAACTGGACTAGAAAATCCGAAGTTAGATGTGGCATCCCAGTTAATCGACCAAGTCATAATCCCTTTAAAACCTGTATAACCTTCTGGTTTTCGTAGTTGATACGAACCTCCAAACGATTTGCCTTTAACCAAGTAGTTCAACGCTTTATCAATATCTTGCGGTGTCGTATATCCCCCAGAAGGTGCTGCGGATTTCGTCGCAGGTAAACCAATGGCTACTTGATCTTCACGTAGAGCAGGAAATTGATTATTTTGATTTCCTGCGATTGGGAAACCTTGTAAAAGTACTTCTGCCATTGCTACTTGGAAGTCCGCTGTACCTTGGTTATAGGTTTTCCCATCGATCGCCTGCATCGAACCTGTATTATAATGCTGAACATGAATAAAGGTCAGTTTATCACGAAGAGCATGAATCACAGGCAGGTATGCACCCCAAGGACCACCATATGCTATTTGTCCTCCTTGTACATAAGCTGTCTCAGGAGCCATTGTGAGTTGGAAGTTGGATCCAAACTTATCACAAATTGTCCGGATCGCTGCAATCATATTTTTGATTGCTGGGGTTGTCGGATTTTTAAAATCGGTATCTCCAGCATTTAATGATAAAGAGCTCCCTTCCAAATCAATATCAATTCCGTCAAAATTATATGTTTCGATTATTTTGATCAGAGAGTTTATAAAGTTTTGTTTGGATGTTTCATCATTAAGCTGAATATGTCCATTGGCTCCCCCTAAAGAAAGTTGTACTTTTTTACCTTGTGCTTGTAGATAAGCAATATCTGCCTTAAACTCTTCAGGAGTTGCATTGTATGGAGTAAATCCTATTTCGCCAGGAGCTTTTCCAGATGGTTCTCCAAAAGCTACTTGAATTACATCGAAGCTTTTGGAAACATCACGCAATCGAATATTTGTAGAGCCATTATCAAAGTTATGCCAATACCCTATCAGTAACTTTTTCCCTGTGCCGGGATTTGTACCTCCGCCATCAGTGGGATTCGTGGTTACAGTTAATTCCTGACTTGCTGGGGATAGATTACCAGCAGCATCCTGCGCTTTTACAGTAAAGGTATAAGAAGTATTTGCTTTGAGACCGCTTACAGTATAGGTAGTACTTTGGGTAAACCCAACTTGAGATGAGCCATTAAAGACCTGATATTTGTCGACTCCTACATTATCCATCGCAGCTTTCCAAGAAAGGGTAACAGTTGTATCTGTCTTTCCAACAACGGTTAAATCACTAGGAGCAGTTGGTACTTCTGTATCATCAGGATTAGATGATACCCATTGCCATAAAGCAGTAGTATTTGGTGGTTCCCAGCCTGTTAATGAAGTATGATTTTGTAAGCACTTATAAGTGCTACCTTTATAGGTGACAAGATCCCCCACTTTATATGCCACATTGGGTTGCCATTCAGTTGCAGCAAACGCTTGCAATGGAAGTATCATAACCAATAGTAGGAAAATTATTGAAATGGCGAGATTTCTTTTTGATACATTATTAAACATTTATAAACCATCTCCTCTCCAACTAGATAATTCATAAATAAAAGTTAATTTTACCTTCACATCCCCTTCCATTTGATAGATAATTTAATATAATATATATACTAAATATATATTATAATATTATTATATTCAATAGATTTAGTCGGATTAATAGTAAGAATTCTCTGTCCACCTTCCAAATAATCCTATCTAGCTGAATCATCTTTATTTTTTGTAACGTTATTTTAAATGCAATCTAGACTAATTCTACATTATAAAAGTGATGGGATATAACCCAAATATGAATTTATGCATCATAGAGAATGATACTAAGATTAGTTCATCCCATTTTTAGTATTTTTTTAAAGTAAATAATTTCTGGAGCTCCTTCGTCTAAGTAATCCATAAATCCACTTTTTACATATCCAAGTCTATTGGAAATTTTCTGCACTTAATTTATTGAATTCATTGGTTAAGCAATATCATATCTCTCTTCTGTAAAAGCCAGTCTTAGGTGATTGCTTCGATTTTGGTTACTGATAGTTTCACAATCGATTCTTATCATATCAGATCATTGAGTGTTACCTGAATAACTCGAATCATGTTCTATCTTCCTCTCTCTATAATGCCTTCTCCTTATGAGATTAAACTATTAACATTTTTTATATACTCCTAAATATGGAAGTTAGCTATAATTGAAATAATATATAAGGATAGGAGTGTTGGTCATGAAAGTAAAAGTTTATAACAAATTAGTCCGGGATAAAATTCCGCAAATCGTCAAGCAGGCTAATAAGAAGCCCTGTACTTATATTGCGACGGAAGAAGAAATTAAACCAATGCTACTAAAAAAACTAATTGAAGAACTCGAGGAATTTAAAGTGACACCTAATGAAGAAGAACTTGCCGACATCTTAGAAGTAATTGATGGAATTGCACATGCATTTAACCTTGATATGGATAAAGTTCTAGAGGTAAAGGCTGATAAGTTAAAGGACCGTGGTGGGTTTAAGCATCGCATTATTTTAGAAAAAATAATAGAATAGCTGTTTTTTATTTAAGGAATAAAATATATATTTAGAAGCGCCCAAGCTGTACTGTTTGTTACAGAAGTTCATTGGGATGTCCTAGTAGCGAGATGCGAGCACAAATTGAGATCCAGAATCATTAAGTTAAACATATAAAAGGTAATACCCAATTTCTATAATCATTAATCAATAGAGACTATAAGGAACCTCCATCAATGAATGAAATTATTTCAATAAAAATCCATTTTATCTAATTTATAACTTCAATTATATGCTATAATACGTTTCGAAACCAACGGAATAGGAATCATTTAAAGAATATGACTATTTATTTTATTACTTCTTATTCATAATGTAATATTAGTATTATCTTATCGTTTCTATGAAAGGAGAGATAGCAATGATAGGTAAAATCATAGGTGGAAGGTATCAAATTATTGAATTAATTGGTGTGGGAGGAATTGCTGAAGTTTATTTAGCTAACAATATCATATTAAAGCAACCCGTTGCTATCAAAATATTTCATCCATTTATTAGCCAAGAAATGGCCTTTAAAGAGAGATTCGTGGTTGAATCCTCGATTGCTGCCAAACTCGCTCACCCTCATATTGTGAAAGTACATCAGGTAGGGATCGAAAACGGCTCTTATTATTTAGTCATGGAATATATTGAAGGAGTTCCTTTAAGACAAGTAAGCCAACAGAGGAATTTAACACCTTACGAATGTGCTTCTATTGGTATACAGATTTGTGATGCATTAAATTATGCTCACCAATGTAATATTGTACACCAAGATATCAAGACTCACAATATTTTGTATACTGCTGATGAGAAATGTAAACTAGGTGATTTTGGTATTCCACGAAGAATCACTGAACCTACTGCATCTGGGCAAAACGTCATCATCAATTTACCATACTATATTTCACCTGAACAAACTCAAGAATTGCCAGTAAGTCCCGCTTCTGATATTTATTCTTTAGGAATTGTTTTATACGAACTAGCTACAGGTACCCTCCCATTTGATGGGGATAGTATTGCTGAAATTGCCCAAAAGCATATTCAACAACCTGTACCTGATCCAAGAAAAATTAATCCCTATCTTCCATCTGATCTTATAGATATTATCTATACCGCCCTACAAAAACAACCCAATCGTCGCTTTTCATCTGCACTCTATATGAAGCAAGCTTTGCAGAAAGCGCTTACTCGTTTTCCTAAAGGAGTACAATATTCGATGAATACTAGGCGGGATGATACTGATAGAATCCCCATACAGACTGAAACTTCACCCAATGACTATCAAAGTAATTTATCTGCATTACAGAAAGATCAAGAGCAAAAAATTAAGCGCTTACAAAGTGAAGAAATGGAAGAAGAAGAAGGTGAAGGAAAAAGCTCCGGGCTTTTTTTCTGGTTCATTCTACTCGTCATTTTAGGAGGCTTAGGTTATTACATACTTCAACTCCTTTAATGGAAGCTTTATTTCTTTTCTCTACTCTTTTTCTTGTTGATACTAAAACTAATTTAAAAGTATTATATATGATATAATATAAAAAACAGATCATTCCAGAAGGGATCAGGATAATTTATGTTTCCAGATATTATATGGAAACGCTGTAATTCAACCTATACCTAGCTTCAAAATAGTCTAGTACGTACTCGAATTTATTTTGAAGGAAAGGTAAGGATAATATGTTTCCAGACCTCATATGGAAACGGTACGATCTTTCTTATACTTAGCTTCGTAGTTAGTTGTAAAGAGAATGGATGACAATCAACTAACTACGAAAGAGGATATCTATGAATTCGAAGCTGAATAGGATCTGCTTCGTAGTTAGTTGGAACACAACTAAGCTACGAAAAGAGGATTCCTATTGTGGATACAGACAGGATCAAAAGGTTCTTGATTGTTTTATTCGGATTGTTTTTAGAAGCATTTAGTTACTATCACTTTAACTATCAGAATTCACTTGCTGAAGGCGGATTTATGGGGATTGCTTTACTAGGGAAATATATCTTTGATATTTCTCCAGCACTAACTACCCTACTACTAGACTTTCCCCTCTTTATTTTGGGATTAAAAGTGAAAGGGCATAAATTCTTTATTTATTCTCTTTTTGCTGCAACTGCTTTTTCTATCTTTTATGATCTATGTGAGAGGTTCTCTCCGTTCGTATTTGACTTTAGTGATTCAATGATTTTAGGTTCCATCCTCTCAGGATTATCTACAGGCTTTTCCATAGGACTTGTTCTCCGTTATGGGACTGCATCAGGCGGAGAAGAAGTTATGGCACTTCTTTTGCATAAACGATTTGGACTAGAAATAGGTACTTTTTTTATCATCTCTGATCTAGTGGTTTTAATATGTTCCCTTTGGTATCTTCCTTTGTTGAAAGTATTTTATACAATGATTGCTGTCATTGTCTCTGGAGTAACAATTACTTGGACCCATAGAATTGGAAAAAAAACATTGGAATCCAAAAAATGGGCGCATTTATCAAATTAACCAAACTCCTTGGAATCACTTCCTGATTCCAAGGAGTTTTTTCGTATTCATTCAATAAGGTCAGATAATTACCAGCATTATAGTGGATATTCCTTATAAAAATTCCATTATTAATATTCACATAATATGCTAACCGAATATTACATGTATTTGCTTCTAGAAATTCATCGAACCCGTAAAAGTTTGTCATAGGTTCGCAACATCATCTTGTTAGTATGAAGTTAATGGTTGCATGCTAATTCCAAGTATAGAGAGATTGGATAGCAGCAATTATACACACGAAAATAGCGAATGGAGGAATTTATAAAATGGCATATCGTCTTAATCTGATGAAAAAGAATGGGTTAGTAACGATTCATGTTCTTTCTATTATTGCATGGTTCGGTGGAGCCATGTGTATGTTAATACTCGGTCTCTATATGAAGAACGCGAAAAATGGTGAGCAACTTTTTTACATTTTATCGGATATGCATTTAATCGACATCACATTAATTAGATATCCAGCGCTTGTGGTATTGATTTCTGGTGTTTTGTTATCGATCTGGACTCATTGGGGACTGGTCAAATACTACTGGGTTATTATAAAGTTAATTTTAACCATCTTGATTATTATCATTGGCATCATTTATTTGAGCGATTGGTTGTCATTTCTCATAGAAACAGCAGACCGATATCGGTTCAATGCGTTACAAAAGTCTGATTTTCAAAGAACCAGTTCGTTACTTATTTTAACCTCTCTATTTAATATACTAGCTATGGCTATCATGACAGGTGTTACCTATTTTAAACCTTTTGGGAAGATCAAATGAAAAGCTTGATAACCTATCTATATCCTATTTAAAGGAGAGCCTCTTGAGCTCCCCTTTTTATTTATTCAAAATATTGCGTTATATTATTCCGGCTCTTTTTATTAGGGCAGACCTTAGTCTGGAAGATTACCCGATTTTGTCCCAACACGATATGGTGTCGTAATCCCTTCATAATTTACCATCATCGACATTCCTAACTGTGCATGTATTAGATTATGACAATGTTTCATCCAAAGACCAGGATTGTCAGCTATAAAGGCGATTTCATAAATTTCATTTTCGCTTACTGGAAGGGTATCCAAATAGATCGAACTTTTTAATGGCTTTCCATTCCTAGTTAGTACTTTAAACATATGACCATGTAAATGCATAGGATGTGTACCCCCTCCTTTATTGATTAAACGCAACTTTATTAAATGGCCTTTTTTCACCATAATCGGTGGGATATGATGCATCACTTCACCATTAATGGTGAACTTATTGGGCCAACTCCAATCCAATGTTAAAGAATGTACTTTATCAAATTTGGATTGCAGCGAAATCTTATCTTTTATTGGGGTTCCATATTGAGTAAAATCAAACTTAGGCTGTTTATTTAGATCTTTTATTTTCTCCCCTTCACTCCCATCTCCTATTGTGATTGTGTTATTAGTTTCTACATTCACAATCTTCACTTGCCTATTTTCTGGGATTTGAAACAAAATATCATATCGTTGTCCTGCACCAATCGGGATTAGTTGATTTCGAATGAGTGTTGATCCATGAATATTGTTGCCATCGATAGATATGACTTGATACGAGGTCCCTACCACCGCCAGTTTTTGTGTCGTATTTTTAGCGTTAACAATCCGTAAACGTACTAATTCTTTGGACTTTGCTGATAGATAAAGCTGTTTTGTTTGATTAATTAATTCATAATCTCCCAAACTATGAAGAGTAATCGCATAATCTTTGTTGTAATCCAATTCTTTTTTCTTTGGTTCGACAATAAAGCGACCTATCAATCCTTTTCTAGCCTGTATTGAACTTTGTTGATGAGAGTGATACCAAAAGCTTCCTGCATGTTTAGCAATAAATTCATACGTAAATGTTTCACCAGGTTTTACTGCATTTTGTGTCACTCCTGCAACACCATCCTGTGAGCAAGGAACAATGACTCCATGCCAATGAATGGTAACACCATCTCGAATATCTTTATTTTCTAAGGTAACTATTATACGATTCCCCTCTTGTACTCGAATCTCCGGACCTGGAGAACTCCCATTAAAAGTCCAAGCATTCTTGATCGTTTCCCCACTTTCAAGTTTCAAGTCCCCTGCTTTTGCTGTGAGATGAAATTTTTTCACTGGTGCATTCGTCTTTCCTTCTTTGATATCAGCACAAGAAGTAGTACCACTTGAATGAGAAGTTTTATGACCCAGAACATGACCTGACATATCCATCTCTTCTGGCATTTCCATCCCACAAGCCGTCAAAAGAGTTAGTAAAATTAGATAAATACATACCCATATTTTTTTTTTCATTTTTCTCCTCCTCTTAAAGACTACTTCATAAAATGAACATTAGATTTCTATATGATTTGGTTTGTCCTATATGGTAATGATTGATACTACCATACTAACAACAACATATTGTGAACTTATGACAATCTATTACGGTTTCAATGAAAGTTTACAGAAACAAAAAAAGACAGGGTTATAATAAAAGAAGGGCTGTGTGAAAGGAAGTGAACTAGAATGTCACATACATTGCTATTAGTAGATGACGAAGAAAAAGTGCTAGAATTTATGGAACCATTTTTACGTCAGGAAGGATTCCAGATCATAACAGCAAAAACAGGAAAAGAGGCTCTGCGAAAAGCTAAAGAGAAGAAACCTTCCCTTGTGGTGCTTGACTGGATGCTACCAGAGATGAGCGGCATTGATGTATGCCGGGAAATTCGTAAAATAAGCCGGATAGGCATTATTATGGTAACAGCACGAACCGAAGAAACTGACAAAATCATTGGGCTCGAAGTGGGAGCAGATGACTACATCACTAAACCATTTTCTTTACGGGAACTGGCTGCTCGCATTCGATCTGTACTTCGTCGCATAGATGGACAAGACCAAGTTGAACATGAATTACAGCGTGGTGGACTTTTAATTTCCGAGTCACAATGTCGTGTTTGGAAACAAGACAAAGAAATTTCGCTTACCCCAACGGAATTCAAAATCCTACTTACACTAGCTACTAGACCAGGTATTGTATATAGCCGACTGCAGCTTTTACAAGCAGCTTTAGAGGATGATCTTCTAAATGATGAACGGACGGTAGACGCTCATATTAGCCGTATCCGTAAAAAAATAGAAGACGATCCTTCTAATCCTATCTATATACAGACTGTCTATGGATTTGGCTACCGATTTGGTGACCGAATATGAGTGTCAGCCGTAAACTGTTTCTTACCATCGCATCATTTATTGTGGCAATGAGTTTAGTATTTACCTTTGTAACAGAGATTGTTCTGCGAGATGCACTCACGCTCATGGTGCAATCTTCTAGAAAAAAAGAGGTTTCAGAGTTGTCCAAACGGTTTATTGACTACTACAAAAAAAACAAAGATTCATGGAATGGCGTACGGCAAATCAATATTAGTAAAGAGTATAGGAAAGGTAAACAGGATACGAGTATCCTACTATTTTCCAAGAAACTTAAGTTACTCTATGCTACAGAAGATGCAAATAGTGAAAAAGCTACCAAATATGGCATTAGAGAAGTAGTTCGGATAGACGGGCAGACAATCGCTTTCTTATATTATTACGATCCAGAAATTGCTTATATTTCTAAGCTACGAATTGGTATACAAGATTCAGTGAAAATCCTACCTTTCGCAGGTGCAACTGTTTTTGTTTTAATCTCACTTGTTGTCGCCTACTGGTTATCCAAGCGATTAACGACACCACTTAGACTGCTAATACCTATTATCGATCGCTTAGGTGAAGGACAATTGGGAGTTCAGTCCCCAATTGTAACTAATGATGAATATGGAAAAGTAGCACAAGCATTTAATAAGATGTCTAAACAACTACAACATGCCGAGGATGCAAGGAAAAATCTGGTTGCTGATGTTGCCCATGAGCTTAGAACACCATTAACGATTATTCAGGGAAAACTAGATCTAATTCAGCAAGAAGGTCGTTCAATCGAACCGGAAAACTTACTGCCAATGCAAGATGAACTAATCCGCTTAACCCGCCTTGTTGAAGACCTACACCAATTGTCATTAGCTGAGACGAAAAAGCTGCCACTTGATCGCAAAACCACTCAATTTCCTTCTTTATTACAACGGATCATTGATCGAGTTACACCTGATGCTGATAGTAAAGAAATTAAAATCACACTTCACTACTTTACAAATACGACCGTGATCAATGTGGACCCTAATCGAATGACACAGGTTTTTCTCAATTTGCTTATCAATGCAGTACGCTATACTCCTTCAGGCGGTTCTATAACCCTAACTGTAGAGGAAGAAATAGTACAGACTCAAAATAAAGACTTTCTACGAATAACCATTACTGACACAGGAGCTGGCATCGAACCCGAACATCTTCCTTTCCTCTTTAATAGATTTTATCGAACCGATGAAGCGCGTACACGCAATAGTGGAGGAATGGGATTAGGACTCGCAATTGCAAAAGAATTCGTGTTGGCTCATAAAGGAACCATTGACGTTAAAAGCTCTTTAGGTAAGGGCACAACCTTCATTGTTAAACTTCCTATCTAATACCTATTGTCTACAAGCAAAGATCTGGTTAAAAAATAAACAGCAACTCATTTGATAAGAGTTGCTGCTATAGCTTGTTGACAAAGTCTTTTTCTGTTTTACAGGTATTGCGGGCTGAAAGCCCACGGTTTCAATCGTGGGATGAAAGACTGCGTTACTCGGTAATCCCTTTTTGGGATTGCTTAGAGCAACAATTTTCTGTATAATCGAATACATGAGCGGTGCTTATCCTACTTATAGTAGGTTTTGTTCCTATGTACGTCATGGTATGGGGTTCTAGTGGCGAACAAGTCTTTCCCACTAGGTAAAATCATGAGAGTGAGTGAAAAGGAACTAGAACGCTGGTGATAGGCGTTCCGCCTATATGGGTACATTTCTAACTGCATGGGACTGGGTGATGACACACCCCTGAACTTGGGAGTTGTTCAAAACGGAAACGGACTGCGAACGCTAACTACCCAAGAATCCCATAGGCTTCAGCCGTGGGAGTGTCAAAAAACGAGCAAGAGTCGTTCAACTAAAAATGGTACATGAATTAAGAATAGCTTCTTTAAAACCCTTATACATTTATGTCGTATTAATCTAATTAAACTAAAAAATCCCAGCCCCTTTTTGGGAGCTGGGATTTTTCATACATGTTACTCCTTATGATACGATTATTTTTTGGCTACTGCCCCAACATAATAGATTAACTCATCTAAAACACTGACTAGGCGGGAATGGGCCTCTTTGTTTAATTGAGCTTTTTCATCAAATTCCTTGTAATCAACAACAATTTGTTGTGGTAAGACAAGTCCATTAACCCCGCGAATAATCAGACGTAGATTATTTAAAGCATTAATTCCTCCTTTACCTCCACCAGCTATAGCACCAATACTTACTGGCTTTCCTGTAAAATAATCTCTATTTAAAAAGTCAAGTGCATTTTTAAGAGCGCCACTCACAGCGTTATGATACTCAGGTGTACAAATAAAGAATCCATTAGCATCTTCTGCGTACGTTTTTAAAAGCTTGACATTGGGATGAGCAAAAGATTCTGGTTTTCCATCCAAAATTGGAAGTGATTCATGTTCTAAATCAAATAGCTGGACTTCTTTGATCTGTTCTTGTAAATAATCAACTGCACGTTGAGCTAATTTTCGTGTATTCGAATCTTTTCTAGCGCTTCCATTAATGACGAGGATTTTCATCAATACAATCTCCTTTGCCCTCAATTATTTTAAATTTAAAACAATACTAATTTATGCTTATTTATGAGTCAATATCCAAAGTTATAGAATGATAGATAATAAAAATATCAATAAATCAATTTTAAACAAGCGTACTTTAAGCTAAAATTCGTAGAACTATCCATTACTTCTAATAAACTCTTTCCCATTATGATGATAAGAAGTTTGTGATGAAAGAATTTCTCCTTTAGCCAAGCTTTTTACCAATTCGACCCCAGATTCTGGAGTCATTTCCTTATACCATACACCTTCTGGATAAAGGATCACTGTACAGCCGTCTTCACAACGTCCATTACAGCGAGTTATCGTTGTATGAATAGTGCGGTTCATTTCTTGCTTTTTAATTTCTGCCCTAATACTTTTAGCAACCTCTTCACCACCTTTTTTTAAACATGTACCTCCATTACAAATTAGTAAATGCTGACGTACACCAGATAGTTCCATTTTCTCTCCTCTACTTTCTCGTTTCTTTTCTATCTTCAAAAGCAAAAGATAAGAATATTTCTTTACTAAAAAAGTATATCATTTTTTACAGTAAACCAAATTATAAACTTATATTATTTTTAATTCTTCATTTGAAAATGATTAGTGGCAAATCTCTCTTATAATAAAGATAAATAATTATATGACTGTTAGGATCAATAATAAAGACTATTCCAAAAATTATGAATAGTATCATATCATCTTCCATCTATTCATAAAAATACTATATCTAAACGTTTACTCTACTTCTATGAGTGACTCATGGCACTTTTGGTAGCTTTAACTTCATACACACTTTGACTAGAGCTAATAATATGATCCGGCTTCGGCTTTCCTCGATTTTTCCGATGGCCTTCCAAATGCGCATCGCTCTTTTCCCATTTTTTCCATGCCTCTTCCGATTCCCAACGAATCAATACAATTACTTCTTCATCCCCTCTTCGGACTTTTTTTACTAAGACACTTAAATCGATAAATCCTTCAGACTTCTCAATAGCTCCTGCTTGACTAAACCGACTTACCACTTTATCTGAAGTTCCTTCTTTTACGATAATTGTTTTTGTTTCTATAAACAAAGAAATTGCACTCCTTTTATTTTAAAAACTGGATTATTTTATAATTATATTGATAAAGATTATCATTGATCAATCATGGTTTTTAAACTATATAAAATCCACTTTTTTAATATATAAACCTAATTTGCATAAATTCACTCAATTAAAAGTCGAAAAAGCAGAAATCGGATGACATCTGCTTTTTATTATATTATTTTTTTAGATTTTTATGGTATATAGGGGCGATTCTATCAATACGATTAGTCCAAATCACACCTGTATAATGAATGGGTAAACGTTTTGTATCCTCTACTGTATCAAATCCTTCCGAGAAGCTTCCATCACCTGCTACCAATATTACACGTGTATCTTTTTCATCCATTCGGTTTAGAAAACGATCAGGCCATCCCCATAGCCAAGGGGCGATTCCTTCAGGGATATGTAGTTCAGTATGAGTACAAGCATCTGGTATATATCCTGTCCATCCTACTGCTATATACGGAATCAGGCAACTTTTCATTGTAGATTTTGACATGACTCGTATATTAGGGAGCTGTTGATGCAACGTTTCGATAGGCTTATCGCCACCATATACCGCCAATTTACTTTGGCGAAATGCTGATAGTGTTGAGAGATATTTGGCAAGCTGTACTCCCTCTTCTGGATCATTACTTTTCACATGAATTAAAAGTGACTCTTTAGGAAAACTTTTTAATACTTCATCAAGTGAGGGCATTAAACCAATTCCTTTACCACGAAAAGGAAAGGTTTTTCCACCATCAGCAGTATAGCCGTATCCAATATCCAACTTTTTAAGTTGTTCCATTGTATAATCTCGGGTTACACCTTTCCCATTCGTTCGACAATCAAGTGTCCAGTCATGAAAGACTGCAAACTTTCCATCTTTGGTTGGATGAATATCTAGCTCTACTATATCAGCACCCATTTGAAAAGCTGTTTTCATAGAAGGGATCGTATTTTCTAGATAAGGATGTTCAGGTGGATATATACGTTCGGCTGTACAAGTATCATCTTTCAATCCTTCTGTATGAAAGGTTTGAGAAAGTCCCCGATGAGCAAGTAATAATGGCTCTCCTGCACGTTGTTTCGTTAACATAGAACTATTATTTAAATATATAAATATTATAATAGCAAGAGGTATCCAGAACCTTTTACGTTTTAACAGTTTATTTTTAAGTGAAATCATTAATTTTCTCCTTTTTATTTCATTTAGCTTCTATCTACTCATTTAAATACCAGATTAAGTATAAACTAAAGATTATAAAAAGTTGATTATTTAGTAATTCTCTCTCTAACATTTTTACCGAATAGTCTTAATATAATTCATATATTTTCATTGCTTTAGTTTTTCTTGATTAAATATAACTAAATTTGTATTAGATAATTGTATATGATAACCTTTTAAAAGTAAATAATATCATTAAATATTCAGGGAAAGTCCCTTTCTCTAATCTATTAGCAGCATGAGAACTAACTTGTTATTATTCACCTTAATTAGTGGCTACTATAAGGAGGAACATCAAATGTCCGATCAAAGAGTTGCCGTCATTACTGGTGGCGCAAGTGGCATTGGAAGACAAACTGCCTTGAAATTTGCTAGAAAAGGTGACCAAGTCGTTGTAGCAGATTTTAACGAAGAGCTTGGCAAAGAAACTGTTGAATTAATTAAATCGGATGGTAAGGAAGCTATTTTTGTAAAAACAGACGTGTCAAAATATGAAGATGTAGAAGCATTAGTGGAAAAAACAGTAGAAGTATATGGCAGAATTGATGTCATGTTTAATAATGCTGGATTAGGACGCCTTACTCCTGTTTTAGACCAAAATCTTGATGACTATCATCGTGTAATCAATGTGAACCAACATGGTGTAGCACACGGAATTATTGCTGCAGGTCGTAAGATGAGAGAGTTAGGTATTAAAGGTGTCATTATTAATACAGCTTCGGTCTTTGGTTTCTTAGCATCACCTGGCACTTTTGCTTATCATGCTTCAAAAGGTGCAGTAATTATGATGACTAAATCGGCTGCTCTTGAACTTGCTGACTTTGGAATTCGTGTTGTAGCTGTAGCACCAGGAGTCGTGGATACACCTATTATTCAAGGTTATAAGGATATGGGTATGATAGAATCAATGAAAGCAAAAGTAATGGGGAATAAACTAACAAAACCTGAACAAATTGCAGACACTGTCTATTTAATATCATTAGAAGAAGCCAGTGCAATCAATGGTAGCGTTGTGATGGCAGATGAAGGTTATGCATCTTTTAAATAGTCCTAGATATACATGTATTATAAGATAATACCATCATGCTTTAACCTAAACCCGAAATCATGCCCCTTCCTAAATAGCTCTAAAGTTTATGTAAGAATGAAACAACTCCCTATCAAATAGGGAGTTGTTTCATTCTAGTCAGGTATTTTATTATCTAAGCTGTAGTTCCTTCCCATTCATCACGTAGAATACCCATGAAGATACGATCATAGCTATTTCCATCTCTAAGAACAGCTGAACGAATTCTTCCTTCTATGATAAACCCAACTTTTTCGTAGGCTCTTATAGCACTTTCATTATACTGGATCACATCAAGCCCTACTCGATTAAGATTTAACTCATGGAAAGCATATCGTAAAATTAAGCGAAGAGCGTCTGTTCCATATCCTTTATGACGATATTGAGGATCACCGATTCCGATTGCCAACATTCCTGTCTGGTTATTCCATTCGATTCCGTGTAACGCAACAAATCCGATTAGCTCATTACTTTCTAAGGTCCGAATACCAAATTGAATACCATGAGGGCTTCGACATTGTAGTTGATCCTTTTCTTGCAGTTCCTGTAGAGTTCGTGGAAATGCTAAATCAGTGTCCAATTTTCTCAAAAAATCAGCATCTTCATACCAATGAACCATTTCATGAGCATCATCTATTTGAAAAGATGTCAGACGTACCAAATCGCCACGAAAAAGTTGAGTATATTTTAAAGTCATTCTTCATTCCCCTTTTTTTAAAAACTATTCACCTCTTTTACTTCTAACGATATCCCAAACCAAATCATAGGGCACAGCTCCTTTATATATATTATCATTTCATTTTACTGAATTATTTTGATTGGATCAATAAATATTAATCATGGGATTAAACTCAAATGTCTATAGCTAGGAATCATTCTTCGACTAATCCTATCAAAATGTCGTATCTCTATCCCTTCCTTAAATATATGAATCTATACTTGTCAAAAGAACTTTCCCTCTTCGCTTAGGAGCTTCTGTAGCTCGAATTGCACTTTTAAAATCATAGAGCTCAAATCGCTCAGCTACAGATTGCATCTTAAGCTTTCCTTGTACAACCAGCTCAATAATATGCTCAAATGTTTTTTGCCACTGTAGGTATGATATGTTTTGAATCCAGTGTCGTAACAAAAATAATTTTCCTGTTACGCCCGTTTCTTTGGCCTTGGCCCAATCGATCTGAATACCTGATAAGAGCCCAATACTTAGGAATACCCCCCCTTTTTGAACACATTTTATTAGCTCTGTACCATAAACTCCACCAACAGAATCGATAACTGTTTTAGCTCCTCTTCCATTCGTTAATTCCATAACAGCCTCATATAATGGTAATTTTGATGAATCAATTACTTTCCACGCACCTAGTTTAAGTAAGTCATCCGTATGAATATTATTTCGCGTTACAGCAATTAATCGAAAACCAAAAATCATCGAAAGCTGAGCAAAAATACGTCCAATCGATGATCCACAAGCATTCATCACAATGATGTCACCTTGTTTAAGCTGTAATACATCGGAACAGATGATCCATGCAGTTACTGGATTAATATACAATTGACTTGCACTTTCATCATCAAGGGTATTCGGAATCGGTATAGCCCATATTGCTGAAGATTTCACGATCTCTTGCCAAGTTCCTTCACCGCGTAATGGTAACACACGCTTTCCAAGAAGCGATGGAGATACTGAAGGGCCGATCTTCTCAACAATCCCGACTCCCTCATAACCAGGAACCAGTGGTAGGTGTGTACGATGTGCATACATACCACGAATCGGTATCAAATCGGATGGATTGATAGGTCGAGCCTTCATACGAACTAGAATCTCACCAGGCTCTGGAGCCGATAGGCTTCTACTTTCGATTTTTAATACTTCCTTTGGTTCGCCATATTGATAACAGCGAATAACACGAGATTTCATAATACCCCCTGCCCTCTTTTATGCGTTATCTAAAAAATGAAACACCTCTGTATTTTAAAGTCACCTTTTCAATTTACCCTAAACATCACTTCTATGCCATTTTATACGGCAGGTTAACAGATCAATGCAACATGCCCTACTCCATCATTAACATCGATTTGACTATGGATCTGCGTTATTTTATGCTATAATTATATATTAAATTGAATTATTTCCATAAAATTAGGTAATTACATAATAGATAGGAAAATATATCGATCTCTTTAATAATTAGAAGGAGTAGATCAAGATTGTCAGTAACAAGGAAGAACCCAGATAACGTAGCACCACCCATTGGTGCTTATTCACATCTCTCTGTTGTACCAAAAGATGCTGATCTCCTCGTTCTCTCAGGTCAAGTTGGTACTGACTCCGATGGAAATTTACCCTTAGAAGTGGAAGAACAGTTACGAAATGCACTTCATAATATACGTCAAATTTTGAAGAGCGAAGGGGTAACTTCAGATGGTATTATAAAGGTCAATATTTGGTTAACTGAGCCAGTTTCTCGTGATCAATTCACAGAAATTTGGAGTCAATTTCATGGTGGCACTCCACCTTCTACCACGATGGCCTTTGTATCAGCATTAGTTCAACCTAATTTAAAAGTTGAAGTAGAAGCTTGGGCTGCACGTTGGTAATGTGAGTTCAAACGGATCACAAAATGACTTGAGAACAAACTCAAGTCATTTCATTTTATGACAATGTTACATGTTACACGGTGGCTTTCCTTTTCTATTTACATGGATATCAGAAAGTAGCTGTCTTTGTTAGTTCTTGTTCTGAAATAAATGTATGAACCACATCCATAACTAATTGAGGATGATTTTGCGGAATCATATGAGCAACATTTGGTAAAGTGATTAACTTAGCATGAGGCATATCTCTTTTTAGTCGTTTTGCCTGTGCTTGCACTCCAAATGGATCATTCTCTCCTACTACAACGGCAGTGGGAGCAAAAAATAAAACATCTTCTCGATTTGCTTTAAAGTGGTTGGGACGAAGCCAGAGCGCCACAGCAGTTTCATAGTAATCAGCAGGTACGGGTTCGGGAGTAAAAGTTTCTTTTAATATATTTCGTGCTAATCCTTTGATTATGGGTGTTGTTATTAACATATGAAGTAAGGCATCTCCAAGAATGGGAGTTGTTACAATCTTCGAGATAGGATCACCATGTTCTGCCGGATATCCTTCCTTGTACATCGCACCGCCTAAGATGATCATACCTGATAAATTGTCGGGATAAGAAAGCGCATATGAGAGAACCAAAATCCCACTCCATGAGTGCCCTACTAACATGGGTCTTTCTACACCTAACTTTTTGAGCGCATGATGTAACAATCTAGCCTGAACCATTGGCGTAGCATCTTCACTTTTAGGTCTCTCACTATATCCATATCCGGGACGGTCAAAAGCTATCGTATGATATCCTTGTTTAACTGCTAATTTTATAACTTTTCGAAAATCATCTCCTGTTAAAACTCCTCCATGTAAAAAAACAATCGGCTTTCCTGATCCTTCACTTATATAATGTAATTTTATCCCTTCTATTGTTACAAACTTGCCAGTTGGCGGAAACTTAGCTTCTGCCTGTTTTATTTGATTGTGGTTATACCATAATAATGTGATGATTAGAAAAATGATAATGACTATAGCAACTGTCAATTCATCCATCCCCTTTTTAATCATTGCTATATTACATTCTTTTCAGTATGTTAATCTTACTTTAAAACCCGTATTTTACGGGTTCTTTTGAGTTGCTGATTGATTAGGTTGTATTCCAGACCATAGGACTTTTGATACCTCTGCTGAAATAGATTGAAAAGAAACTTGATCTGGAGCTACTAGCCACATTAGTACAATTCCATTGACCAGTGCATGAAGAGTGACTGATAAATTATCCACATCCACATTTGAAGTTAGTAAATTTTTTCGTTGCATTTCTCGTAAAATCTCAGAGGTTTCTGCAAATAATTTCGAGAAAGATTCGCATAGTTTTTTTCTTACTGAAGGATCTCGACTACTTGATATAAATTCAAAGAAAAGCATAGGTTGTTCGTCATTTCCCTGTTCACAAGATAGAAATTGTGCTTCTAATAACTTTCTTACTGCTTCAACGGGATTCTCTGAAGTAAATATATATTGAATCTGCTTAGGTAATCCTTCTCGTAACTGTGTTAAACTCCGATCACATAAAGTTAGGAAAAGGTCACTCTTACTTGCAAAGTGCCAATATACTGCTCCCTTGGTTAATCCTGCATCATTCGCTACTTGATCTAAAGTAGCTCCTTCATATCCATATCTGGCAAAAACTCTCCGTGCAGCATCAAGTATTTTTGTTTTTGTATCCCCGAGGCACTGCTGATGATTAAATTCAACCAACCTTAGGCCAGATCAAATTTAATAACCTATTACTAATGGAAGGAAATAAGCATAAACTACATCGTCGTCTTATGCAACCTGCATTTCACAAACAACGAGTTATAAAATATAGTAATGACATGATTACACTTACCCAACAAATGCTTAAGCGGTGGCACAATCGATCAGAAATTGATTTAAATATTGAAATGAAAAGTTTAACCCAACGAATTGCCGTTAAAACTCTTTTCGGACTATACAATGATGGAAATACTTATACAACGTATAACTCGTATGATGCCCTTAGTAACTATAGTGCCCATTAAATTCCCAGGTTCTCCTTATTATCAAGCTTTACGTACCGCAGAGAAGTTAGATAGCTATATTCGTTCAATGATTACACAAAAGAGAGCACAGACAGAAACAACGGATGTACTAGCGTCTTTAATTCATGCAAATGACGAGGATGGAAAAAGCTTAAGTGATGAAGAACTAATCGGCCACACATTTACTTTATTTGTCGCTGGTCATGAGACTACCGCAAATGCTTTAACATGGACCATCTTTCTACTTGCCCAACATCCCCATATCTTGGCTAATCTACTCGATGAACTAGATTATATCTTACACGGTAACGCTCCAACCATTGAACAGCTTCGTCAATTGCCCCTTCTTGATGGTGTGATTAAAGAAAGCTTACGTTTGTTACCTCCAGCCAGTATTGGTACAAGGATTACTGCTACGTCATGTGAACTGAAAGAACGAACATGATCTATAGCCAATTTATCACACATCGACTCCCTGAATTATATGATGAACCCAATCGCTTCAAACCCGATCGTTGGTTTACCCTTAACCGATCTCCCTATGAATACCTTCCGTTTAGTGCTGGACAACACATGTGTATTGGTGCAGGTTTTGCTACACATGAAATGAAAATCGTTTTATCCATTCTTCTACAACACTATCGTTTCTCGGTTGTATCTCATGCTAAGATTGAGCCAAACATATCTATGCGCCCTATACATGGTATGCCTATAAGAATTTTCCCTCAGGATCGTCAGTTTCCGCATAATATCCCTGTACGTGGCATTATTCACCAGCTGGTTGATTTTATATAAATAAAGACAAAGTCTCGACTTTTCACTCTTAGAGAAAAGTCGAGACTTTACCTGAAGGGGTTGAGTATTTCATTTAGATATTTGAGACTCTCATCAACCCATCCTATATAGTTCTAATACTTCTGTTGCATGTACCCGCATGGGCAAAATCGTTCTAGTTCCATTTTTATATTAGTATCATCATCCTATTTCTGCAAAATATGAAAGGCTACCTGATCGAAATGGTGACACCCTCTTTTTTGAACCTATTCAAATTGAGGAATATAGTAATAATCTGATTTCGGACTTAGCCAATAATAATAAAAATACTTCTCCCTTTCATTGATATATTTATATATCAGAAGGATTATATTTTTTAAATATAAGTACAGCGTTATGCCCACCAAATCCGAAGGAGTTTGAAAGACCCACCTTAACTTGAGTAGCTCTTGCTTCATTTGGAACATAATCGAGATCACATTCTGAATCAGGATTTTCTAAGTTAATGGTTGGTGGAATCATATTCTCCTGAAGTGTTTTTACTAGAGCAACCGCTTCGACTGCTCCAGCAGCTCCTAACATATGACCAAATATCGATTTATTAGCTGTAATAGGTATACGATAAGCATCATTACCAAAGATTTTTTTTATGGCGAGTGTTTCTGATCGATCACCAGAGGGGGTACTAGTAGCATGGGCATTAATGTGGTCAATATCTCTAATTGCCATTCCTGCATCTTCAATCGCTTCTCTCATCGCTCTATACGCTCCTAAACCTTCCGGATCAGAGGCAACCATGTGATACGCATCAGAAGTAGCCCCGTACCCAATAACCTCTGCATAAATATGTGCTCCTCGTTTATGTGCATGTTCCAATGACTCCAAAATTAATATACCTGCACCTTCTGATGCTACAAATCCATCTCGTTCAGCATCAAATGGACGGCTGGCTCGTTTAGGTTCATCGTTTCGGGTGGATAGTGCTTTTGCATTCCCAAATGCTGCAAGGGTCATATCAGTGATTGCTGCTTCCGAACCACCTGCAATAATAATGTCTGCTCCACCTCTTTGGATTAGTTTATAAGCTTCACCAATCGCATTATTACTACTGGCACAGGCAGTAACTGGAGCTAAACTTGGCCCCTTTAACCCAAAATGCATACTTACATTTGCTGCTGCCATGTTTGCAATCATCATGGGGACGGCGGTAGGACTAACACGGCTTGGTCCCCGATTAATCAGGGTTTGATAACTATCCAATAAAGTTTGAATACCGCCGATACCAGATCCAATATATACCCCAATGCGTTCTACATTTTCCTCTTCTAAGTTTAGTGATGCATCATCTAGAGCCTGCTTAGCTGTACAGATGGCAAATTGACTAAATCGATCCAGCCTCCGAACATTTCGATGTTCAATGACAGCTTTAGGATCAAATTCTCGAACCACTCCAGCAATTTTTGTTTTAAATTTAGAAACATCAAATGTATCAATAGTCGAAATCCCTGATTGACCGGCAATGAGATTTTTCCAGAATGTTGGTACATCATTACCGATAGGTGTTATTACCCCCATTCCTGTGATAACGACACGTTGCATTGATTTATCGCTCCCTTATTTAAAATTAGAGGTTAATGCCAAATCTAAATTCGTTTTCCTATAAAAATATTTTTAAGCTGAAGTGATAATGTAAATGGAAAGCATTATATGGCAAACGCTTTGTCAACAAGCTGAATAATTATTTACTCTTATCTTTGCATAACCTATATCCTATTACAAGTTGTTATTTATCCTAGTATAATTAATAATAACTTCGAACAAAACAGCTTGATGAGGTGAGTAATATGCATGACGACGTTCGTTTACAATCTTTATCCGAATTTTTAAAAACACATCGTGCCAAATTACAGCCTAATGAAGTTGGATTACCCTCCGTCGGCCGTAGACGTACCCCTGGGTTGAGGAGGGAAGAGGTTGCACAACTTGCTGGGATCAGTACAACGTGGTACACATGGCTTGAACAAGGTAGGAATATTTCAGTTACCACACAGGTATTAGAACGCATTGCTCTCGCTCTTAAACTTAACGAAGAGGAACGAAAATATTTGTTTATGTTAGCTCTTAATTCACCTGCACCTTTAACCGAAGTGAATCATTCTCCTGTAATAACTCCTGCTATAAAGCTTATTCTCAATGAACTCCGTAATTTTCCCATGCTTATCTCTGATCGACGGTGTAATATAGTAGGTTGGAATCAAGCAGCAGCGGCTATATTTATAGATTTTGCACAGATACCAGCAAATGAACGCAATATGATTTGGCTTTTATTCACCAGAAGAGAGTTCAAAGCATTAGCGGTCAATTGGAGGGATTTTGTTCGAGGGTTTCTAGCTTTGTTTCGATCCTATTATGGAAAATATATGGGGGATACTTGGTATAAAAATTTTATCGAGAAGTTAAATAACGAGAATCCAGAATTCCAATCCTTTTGGAGTCACAATGATGTTAGTTCAGCTCCAGAGGTTTTTATCGAATTTCGACACGCCAAGGCTGGTAAAATGTTATTTGACTTAACTTCGTTAGAAGTTAAAAGAGATGCGGATTTACGCTTCAGCGTGTTTACACCATCAGACTCAAATACAGAAATGAAAGTAAGACGTCTTGTTCATAAACTTAATCAAGAAAATCCCAATCCATACATACCTGAAATGTAATTGATAAAGAAAGTGACTTGCGAAGCATTCAAGTCACTTTCTTTCATATATTTGATACATTCGAAGCTCTTGATCCATAGATTGAGCTATCTCGAATGACTCTTTCACACATTTTTTATTCTGTATAATCTCATAAAAAAAACGTAATACAAACATAAGAGCTACATTGCCAAATGGATAATCATCAGGTCCAATATATATTTTACACCCTTGATCAAGAAAAGCTTGAGCAAGCCTTGTATCACCTAATGTACAACCATTTCCAATCACTATTTTTTCTTTTAAATCTGTATAACGTCTAATTTCCAGATCTCCAAAATCCTCCTTGGGCTCATTTTCTTCATATATAGATTCTTCTAACTCCGGCATAATAAATTTTCCTTCATCTCCATGAAAGTTAAGAATAATATAATCTGTCATAGGATATAAATCTTTACCTGATAACACATCGATGAAATCATTCGGCCTTCCAATCCAATATGTAAATACTCTAGCTCCAAAATATTCAAGAGTAGACCGGATTGCATATGCTTCCATGTCACAATTGGGTCCTGTTACTAAAGCAACATTTAGCTCAGGTTTACTCATTTTTCCACTCCCTCATTTGATATGTTTTAGCTTTCCTTTCTTTTTTTTATAACTTCCATCGTTTATTAAAGGATTGTTGTTCAAAGTGTATTAGGTATTTCTTTTTTGTTTGAAATACAAACTAGTTTAAAATTTTATTAAATAACTTTTCCTCTTCTATAAATTAAGATAAAGCCAATAATTATACTTAAAACAAGCCCTCAGAGTAAGTTAGTTTTGTAAAACAAAATAATCTAACAGAGTTGTTACAGGAGTTACACCATAAAGCAAACTAGTCACATTGTGTAAATTCCCTTTTTGGAGCATAATATACCTCATTATGGATGACCAACTGATCCAATAATAACGATCCAAAATAAACCAATAAGAAATTCCATTCAACTTGCCCGCTCCAAAAAAGACAACCAGAAAAAGAGAATAATTTGATCCTCCATAGTGCTTCGTTAAAGAGACTCTCGTTATAACTATACAAAAGTAATTGATTAATCTTATGTAAATAACTATAGTCCATTAAATTTATTTGATAAAATTAGTTTAAACTAACAGTTAAGATCTTATCTTCTCACATTGGAGGTCCTATAATGAAATGGCTTAAAATGAAAGAGCCTGTCAATACCTGGACACATTTTATCACTTTTTTAGCAGCGATTGTGGGGCTTGTTTTCCTCATTCTACTTAGCTATAAAAATGTTTCAACGTTGATTACCATGACGATCTATGGTGTAAGTATCATTTTACTATATGGCGCAAGCTCTCTTTATCACTGGGTACGAACCAGTCCAAGAAAAGAGCTTATTTTAAGGAAGATAGACCATTGTGCCATCTATCTATTTATCGCTGGTTCATATACTCCCGTCTTTTATCATGGCCTTGATGGAATTTGGAAATGGATTATGTTACCTGCTGTATGGGTCTTAGCTTTAATCGGTATCTTTCTTAAAATTTGGTATATCCATGCACCACGTGCAGTTACTGCTTCATTTTATGTATCGCTTGGCTGGATCGCTGTCATCCCCTTTGCCAAGCTATTTCAGAACCTACCCGTTGGAGCTATTATTTTAATGTTTGTAGGTGGGATCTTTTATACCATCGGAGCCATTATTTATGCTACGAAGTGTTTTAATTTCTTCCCTAATCGTTTTGGTTTTCATGAGATATTCCATCTATTTGTCATGGCTGGAAGTACGGTTCACTTTTTTATGATGGTTTTATATATTATTCCACTGGGAGTTAAGTAAATTTGTAAATATTCATATCTCCTTCAATCAAGAACGCTTGGGAATCCAAGCGTTTTTGGTTGTAAGCTTTATTTCGCTCCATAAAAATACTGATTCATCAAAAATGAAAGACCAAATCACATATGGATTTGGTCTTAAAATGGATATTTAGTTTAGCATCTCTGGCTAATTTTTATTACTGATTGCTTATTTCACCAGTAGCCGTACAATTTTTAGACTTACAGTAAAAATGTAACTGATAATTTCCTGAAGGAACTCCCAAAAACAGATTCGCATCCGCTTTGTTACCCGCTAATACGAAGCCACTATCTCCACGAATTTCCCACCTAAAGTTTGAGCCATTTTGATAGTCGACCAACAATCGGAGTGTTTTTCCGTTTTTGATATGCACTTTGCCACTCACTAGCTGATCTTGCCCCTTTTTCATCTGTATACTAGAGCTTTCAGCATAAGCTAACAATGAAAAAACAAAGGTACATAACATGGAAGTTAGTAACATGACAAATTTTTTCATTTTATCACCACCTGATCGATATAAATGAAGGACACTTTTAGCATATACATACGCTAGACAGCGATCTATTATTTCCTTATTTTTATAATTATGTTTGAATTCCTCCAACAAAACATACTTAAACTGTTGCTTTTTCTTAACAGGAAGAGCCATTTTAGATCCGAGACAGCTGGTGGAGCTATTTTATCGGTGATACTTAATCGAATACTCCCAGCAGAACGCTCTACCCAAGAAACAAAAAAGAGCAACCTGTTGGTTAGTAGAACATTAAAAGGGATAGCTAGTTATAGCTATCCCTTTTAATGTTGAAAAGCTATTGCCTGCTCCTATGTAATGGGACGAAATTCGTGTACCCAAACCTTCATCTGAGGGAGCCATGGCATCTTTGGATGTAAAGTCAAAATATACTCTTTATAGGAGTCAACCGTTGAAAATCCTTCCGCTTGAGCATCTTGATCTGTTAACTCACCTAAAGATTGCTGATATACTTTAACCACTTCAAACTTTTTCCCGTCAAGCTCCATAATTTCACCTGGATCTGCATAACGTCCATTTCTACGTGAAGCTATTTTCTTACCTTGAATCACAAGCTGAACATCTTCTAAACGGGTAATTAACCTATCAATCGAACATGTCTTTGGTGGTAACTCTTTTAACATAAGCCTTTATTCCCCTTTTCATTAGTCAAAAGAAAATGTATATGGCTGAATTAGACATTACAAGGGTGTTGCAATGATCGAAAAATACAACATGGTTATTTACATATTAATTTTACCATATGTCTGCTATTATTTTACTTTGCATTTCAAAAAACACGTTTTGGTCAATTCAGGGATGCACTGAAGAAAGCAAAGGTAAACATTCCAATCACCGAAAGCATGATGATACCAACGAATACTGCCATTATAATAATGATGATTTTCTTAAGCAAGAACTTCTCCCCTTTTTCAAAAGTATAAGTAAAATAACCCGAACTCCATCTAGACAAATGAATTCTATCACATCATACTAATTTAGTAGACTATAAATTTGTATAATAAATACTTATTTGTATTTGAAAAATAAAAAGGAAATAGGTGACTTAAGGAGGTGTAAGCATTGATTTTCCAAGCATTGATGGCTAAGTTTAACCCAGATGAAGCGAAAGTGGATCTTGTTTTTAATCAGAAAAACTACACTTTGGGTGATACAGTCAACGGAAAACTAATCATCCAAGGAGGATCAATCAAGCAACAAATTAATCAAGTGATTGTCGATTTCATGGTGGATTTAGAAGTTAATTATAAGTTATATTCAAAAAAATTATATACTCTTTCTATTAATGAAACTTTCTATATACAACCTACAGAGAAAAAAGAGCTGCCATTCGCTTTTGATATACCTCGACACTTTTTTATTACAGGTTATAATATAGCATTTTATTTTGTTACTCATTTTGATATAGCTGGTACAACATATCAAGTTGATGAAAACCCATTTGTAATCCATCCTCCGAAACCACTTCAACTTATTTTAAACTCTTTTTATCAATTAGGCTTTCAAGAGAAGCATGATTCTCGTTCTATTCAGGGAGAAATACAAACATTTACTTTTTTTCCTGCTGAAAACTATATGCATCAAATAAAAATATTAACATTTACTTTTCTATATAAACCATTAGGTATACAACTTTGGATAGAATTAGAACCATCCTCATCAGGTCATAGGCTGCTTAAAGAAGTTTGGTTAGAAAATAAAATCCTCCAAGATCAAACACAGCTCATGCTTACCTTGCAAAAAATATTAATGGAAATGATGCTTAATCCAAGTCTCTATCTTGATACCATAAGCTTGGAACAATATTTTCTATCTGATGGTGGTAAAAGTGATTCAGATTTTAGAGAGTTAGAAGAACGCTTAACAGGATCATAAGCTGTAATTAGGCAAAAAAAAACCCGCCTAACTCTGGCGGGTACCTTACAATGAAGGCTCTTTCCCTGTATTATCTTGAAATACTTTTTGTAACTTCAACGATAGCGATCTTAAAGCCCAATACTCACTTCTTATAAAAGTCTCTATTCCCTTCATAAAGTAAAATGGGATCTTAAACTACTTCTCCAGATCATATCTTGAGGAAGTCGCGAATCGTTTTGTATAGGATCAACTTTTGCGCCAATTCTTTAGTGAGAGTGAGTGGCGAAGCGATGAGCTGATTAAGAGGGCAATCTCTACTTTTTTTCAGTTTTCATATCTAATGATAAAGATTCACGACGATCTTTAATACAATCCTTGCAAACATGTAAATGTGAAGCAACCATCACAACATCTTCAAGCTCTTCTTCTTTTCCACAAATCTCACATACGAGTGACATGATCTCCACTACTTTCTATCCAGATTATTTATTTCGCTGGTCATAACTGTAAAGCCGCTATCTACAATAGCTTGTTGAAAATCGGCTAAGGAAGCTGCAGATTCATCATAAACAAATATCGCTTCCTCTTGATCTAGATTAACTTCGACTTGGCGTACCCCCCAAACCTTTAGTAAAGCCTGACTTACTTTTTCTACATCCTTTTGATCTGACATCCCTTTGATGAAAACTTTACTGGTAATCAACTATCTTCCCCCTTTATTTACCTTCATCGTGAACAGGATGATCTCTATTTAATTCCTCTCCCATTCCTCGTAAAAAATTAAAAATCATATGGATGGATAAAGATACTTCTGGACTACGTAACATCTTTGTTAGATCCCAGAAGCTTAGGGGCTTTTCATTTTCGAGTTGTGATGAGCGTTCAATTCCATGTGTAATGACATGGATTATTTTTTCTACCTTTTCCGGCTCTAGATTTCCTAAAAATTGAAGAATGGACATCCCGTTTTTTAAGAGATGATGCACTGTTGGCTGATTCAGTTGCGACATCGCAATTGCTCCAACTTGTTGTCGGTTCTTTAACATCCCTTGTAATATTTCAAGTATCCCAGCTTGATGTAACTCGTTTAAAATATCTAGTAAAATGATCAAAGCTTGGCTGCTATTTCCCACCGCTTGGAGTACTTGCGTGAGTGCTTGAGACTGTTCTTCTACTGGATTCGTCTTTTCCTTTTCAATCTGTGTAATCGCTCTGGCCATTTCTACTATTCTCCTTATTGATCATCTCTGGAATAGGAATCCAATCAGGGCGTTTCCATTTTTCTTCTACTTGAACACCGAGTTGAGGCTGACGATTTCCAAAACGATAGTTAGCACGTGGAAGAGGCGACTCTCCTTCAGGTTCTAGCACTTCCATCTTAACTCCTATTTCTTTGTAGTTTGGTGTATGAGTGATACGATCATGGTAGCTACTGGTTAAACGATTCACTGCCTCCATATCTTTAAAGGAGTTCATAGTCAAATATAATTCTTTCCCTTTCACATTGTCCGTTACAAGTACTCTTACTTTCACCTTACCATAGGGGGACGTTAGGCGAACTAATGCACCGTCTTTAATGCCTCTCTCTTGAGCCAGTTGCGGGGACACTTCCAGCCACGGATTAGGAACTTTGTGGGTAATTCCCGCAGATCGATAAGTCATATTTCCCTCATGAAAATGTTCAAGAAGCCTCCCATTATTTAAATGAAGATCAAATTCTTCTCCAGACTCAAATGGCGCTGTCCACTCTACAGGAACCAATCTCGCTTTCCCATCTGGAAATGCAAATCTTTCGGTGTACAAAATAGGGGTTTCTTGCCCATCCTTGGATACAGGCCAAATCTGACTATTCCAACCTTCAAGCCGTTCATAACTAATCCCGGCAAATATCGGCGCTAAGCTTGCCGCTTCAGCCATAATCTCACTGGGGTGAGAGTAGCTCCAATCTGCTCCCATGCGATTGGCTAGCTCTTGAATGATCACCCAGTCAGGCTTAGACTCCCCAAATGGCTCAAATACTTGATAAAATCGTTGAATCCGTTTTTCTGTATTGGTAAATGTTCCTTCTTTTTCAAGACTCGGTGCAGCAGGTAACACAACATCGGCAAATTGAGCTGTTTTAGTAAAAAAGATATCCTGCACTACAAAGAAATCCAACTTTTCAAAAGCTGCTTGGACATAATTCGAGTTCGAATCGACAATGGCCATATCTTCTCCAAACAAATACATCGCTTTTAGCTTTCCATTAAAGATCGCTTCGACCATTTGATGATTATTTAATCCTGGTTTTTCTGGTAAAGTGACTCCCCAGGCTTGCTCATAGCGTGCTCGTACCTTAGCATCTTGGACAGGCTCATATCCTGGAAACCATGCAGGCATCGTTCCGAAATCACTTGCTCCTTGTACATTGTTGTGTCCTCGTAGCGGATAAGCACCTGTACCGGGTCGCCCATAATTTCCTGTAACCAATAGTAGATTTGAAATAGCCGTACTTGTATCGGTTCCTCCAAGATGTTGTGTTACTCCCATTGCCCATAGGATACATACTCGTTGGGCTTCATGAATCATCGTAGCTAATTTTACAAGCTCTTCCTGAGTGATTCCGGTTTTTTCTGCCGCATATTCTAAGGTGTACTTTTCTAATGATTGTTTGTATTCTTCTACACCATTCACGCGGTCTTTTAGAAACTTTTTATCTTCTAAGCCTTGGTCGAATAGGTATTTGCTAATCGCATTCAACCAAATTAGATCTGTACCTGGTTTAGGGTGAAGATATAAATCGGCTCGTTCTGCTAGTTCATTAAGACGAAGATCAACTACAACTAGTTTTTGCCCATGAAGCTTATGAGCTCTCTTAATCCGAGTGGCTAATACCGGATGAGACTCGGCCGGATTAGCTCCAACAACCAGCACCAAGTCAGCACGAGCTATATCGCGAATCGTTCCCGAATCCGCTCCAATTCCGACTGTTCGCATCAAACCAGTCGAAGCAGGTGTTTGGCAGTAACGAGAGCAATTGTCAACATTGTTGGTGTTCATTACCGCCCGGGCAAATTTCTGAAATAAATAGTTTTCTTCGTTACTACACTTAGAAGAAGCTACATACCCAATGGAATCAGGACCAAATGTTTGGCTAATCTCTTTTAATTTTCGGGAAATCACCTCTAGTGCTTCCTCCCAAGTCGCTTCAACGAATTTCTCTCCTTTACGTATGAGCGGCTTGCTTAATCGGTCTGAGCTATTAACAAAATCCCAACCCCACTTCCCTTTTACACAGGTAGAAATTCCATTTACAGGTGCTTCTACTTGTGGTTCTACTTTTAGAATCTCTCTATCTTTACTCCAAATTTCAAAGCTACATCCTACACCACAATAAGTACAAACTGTCTTCGTTCGTTTGATCCGACTTTGTCGCATTGCTGCTTCCATTTCAGAAATAGCAAATATTTCTTTGTATCCAGGTTCTACCTCTTTGGTAATATCAATCATTGGCTCTAAAATATTCGATGGAATTCCTGTTAAATAACCCGCTTTACCAAGCATAGATTTTTCCATTAGAGCATTACACGGGCAAACGGATACACAATGCCCACAAGAGACACAAGATGACTGATCAATGGGTACATCATCATCCCAAATAACACGAGGATGCTCTCGGTTCCAATCAATCGTTAGTGTTTCATTCACTTGAAGATCTTGACAAGCTTCAACACAACGACCGCATAAAATACATTGATCTGGCTCATAGCGGTAAAACGGATGGGAATTGTCGGGAGGATACGGTTTTGGCGTAAATTCGTATTTTTGATGTTCGATTTGCAAATATTCCGCTGTATTATGCACCTCGCAATTCCCATTATTATTGTCACAAACTGTGCAATACAATTCATGGTTCTTCAAAATCCGCGACATCGCTTCCTGTTGTGCAATTTTTACTGGCTCCGATTTAGTTTGGATCATCATTTCAGGTTGGCATTTAGTAGTACAAGCCCGCTTCAATTGACCGTTTACTTCGACGAGACAAGTATCACAAGTCTCCAGCGGACGTAAGTTGGGATGGTAACAAATACGTGGGATATATATATCTTGTAACTTCGCTACTTCTAAAATGGTTTGCCCAGCTTTAACTGATACTAAATGATGATTGATTTGTATCGAAAACGTTTGCTCTTTATCCATTTGACCCTCCGTAGGAAAAATAATACTAGGGTATTCTATTGATTAGTATGCTCTATGGCATTTTGTTTATATCATTTTTTCATCTAGATACGAATAAGAGTATTTATACAAATATTACAGACTATTCATTGTTTTAAAACTATAATATTATATATAATAGTAATATATTGAAATAATAAAAAATGATGTTAGTTTATGAATTTCTTTCTATTTAGCCCTATCTCTTTCCAATGAGTTATAGGAGGTTGATTTATGAACAATATAGAGCGAAGTCTATGCGAAATTGTCGAAACACAATTCTACCAAGAAATCAAATGCTTATAGAACTATTAGGAAAAGATGTTCTATTAACAATGGAATCAAATCAACTAAATATTCTTGGGCAAACCTTTCGTCCTATTTTTACAGGTAAGTTGATTAAAGTAACTGATGGCTTTATTACACTTTATCCAGTTATTATTAAAATGAATAATGCTCCATTTCATCGATTTCCTACTCCACTTCACTTCCCAATCGAAAAAATTTCGATGTTTGTCCCATTTAATCCAGAGACCCGCTTTCCTATTCCCTAAAATGGAGGGTGAATCAATTTGTCAGAAACAAAGGCTAACTTAGGAGAATACGAAATCAATGATTTGCGATATGCTGCGCTATGTCATGAGTTTGCAAAAAATATAGGAAGGCGAACAATTCTAATCATCCCGCAGTTTCCCTTTATGGTCATTGGTGAAATCAAAATGGTGATAGGTGATTATCTTAAGATTCATGTTGAAACCACACACATATCTGAACTTGAACAGAAAACATTACGATTACACATCAACCAAATTGAAGTATTCTTTATTGAGGATGGTAAGTTTCATATCCCATCCATTCAAGAAACCACTGAAAAGAAAAAACGGAGGAAGGACTGATGCGAAGACGTTTTCATATTGTAGCAATTCCTATTCGTATTGTGATTAATCATTTTGGTGATCATGATCCCAATGGAATGATGTATGTACTCAAAGAAAATGAAGCAAAAGTGAGGAAACAAGTTGCAGCCCATCCATATACTCCTGTAGATCTTGTCCAACCATTAACCTTAAGGGCCAATATAGGAGATGAAATCGAAATACTATTCGAAAATCAACTTCCCTTTCATACATCCATACACATTCAACGTGCCGAATATAATGTACAAACCTCAGATGGAACCTTTGTCGGCTTTAATGCAAATTCTACAGCCCCCCCTTGTCCACCAAGTAAAAAACAGATTTATACTTGGCAGGCAGTCCGTGAGGGAGCTCATGTTTTTTCCGATTTAGGCAATCCCTTATCTAGTGAACAGGGAAGTAATGGTCATGGCTTGTTTGGTGCAGTCATTGTCGAACCCAAAGGATCATGGTGGACAGATCCAATTACAGGACTTCCCATCAATAGTGGTGTTTTTGCCGACGTCCATCACCCGCTTCTCCCTTCATTCCGTGAATTTGCTTGGTTTTTTCATGATGAAATGGAAATTAATGATTTAAGTGGACAAAAGCCGATCAATCCTGATACATTACATCCAGAGGAAACTCATTCGGTCAACTACCGATCTGAACCCATGCGAAACCGAATAAGGCTTATTCGTGAGGGAGTCGTCTGCCCTAATTGTGAAGGTGAAGAAGTGCACCATGACTCTTGGGTCTTTGGTGACCCAGCAACACCTATACTACGGGCATATGTTGGATTTATTACAAGTTCCAGGTGACTATTTATATCGATCAGGTAATATACGCTGGGATGTTGAATTAGGTTTGTGGGGGATTATTCGAGTCCTTGGAGAAAAACATGATCATCTTGCTCCACTTCTAAAACAATCCAATATAGAAGAAGGTGATGATGATTGAGTTTACACGCTAATGACAATGGATACTATAATTCAAAAAGCGATGAATATTCCTGCCATGACTATCCCTGTTATTCAGGCTTCCATTGTCCAGAAGAGCTACCGGCATCCATACCTGACGATCACTTTTGCTCTCCATTTCCTTGTCCAGATAAAATTCCAACTCAACGCTATTCTTCACCAACTAGTCTTTTCTCTCCCTTAAAACTTGCAAAATTAAAAAGCAGTATTCAAACAGTAAACCAGCTACTAACAACACTTCATCATCATATCCATCCCAAAGACTTCCCTGTTTTTCGGCTTCAATTGAGATCATTACTCGGTGTAACGATGCAAATCATCCTTTCATGTAAAAGACAGAAAAAACAAGAATCCGTAATGGGATGTTTGACAGATGTCGGTCAAGACTTTCTCATATTAAAAACAAAAAAACAGAGTATTTGGGTTCCTTTTACACGAGTTCATCTTGTTTTAAGCAAAAAATGGGAGATCAAAAATATCATTAAACACCACCGAGAGCTCGATCCGATTGATCCATGTTTACGACGAGAGTTAGTATTAAACTTTGGCCCCACTGTAGCAAATCATCCTATACTTTTTCACATCTTCTTTGGAATCCACTTTCAATTCATTTACTTATCATTCGAATAAAACAAAGAATCCGTGATTTTAAATGTGAAAACTCCCGCCTTAACATTCGTGAGGTATATCCCTTGAGATACTTGACTACCTTATGTATACCAAATTGGGGATCTCATTGTATGCGTATATTCGCTGGTATTAAGACAGCACTTTTAGATTAAGAAAATGGTTACGACTTTAAAGTAGAAATTATAGCAAATCAATGTGTAGGTGATACCTTCATGATTATTAAATGGATAGTTTGCCAAGTTCCAGAAGAAAAAAAAACAGCTTTTACTGAAGCACAAATGATTTGGAGTTCACTTTCTGATGCAGAGGGTTTTTATGGGCAATGGGGTGGCTGGAATATCTATCAACCAACTAAAGCTTGTATTTTTTCGATTTGGCAAAGCCTCTCAGCCTATGAATCTTTCATGTCAAGCATCCATGATACTCTTTTTCTTACGAGCGACCAATCTCAAACCTATCAAAGCATTTCAGTAGACTTATCCAAACTGGTCCTATCCATCCCAGGTGAAAAGGAATTCTTCTATCAAGCACTATCTCATTCATATTTACGTATGGCTGATTGCATGGTTAAACCTAAACGAATCAATTCCTTTTTACAAGCACAAAAAACAATTTGGAATCCCGCTATGGGTCAAACAAAAGGGATGATTGCTGGAGTAATCGGAGAAACCATCAAAATCCCAAACCGGTATTTGGTATTAAGCCTGTGGAAAGATAAACAATCACACGAAGCATATACGAAAAGAGTCATAGACCTCCGTCAGCAAGCTAAGACAGACCAAGATATAGAGTCTGTTTCGGGGTGTTTGGTGCAACTAGAAGAGAAATGGTTAGTTTTACCCAAAAGATAAAGAAAAGCTACTACTGGTTTCAATTCACTAAAAAATGATGAGTCCACAACAAAAGGGATTGGTAGCATTCCAATCCCCTTTGCCCCAAGCTTTATGCACTTTCTTTCAATGAAATATGACTCTGTTGTTGATTTTTCTTAAATTTGCTGATGACCAAACCAATCAAAAAAGCAGCGATTGAAGGTAGAACCCATCCAATCCCTTCGGTATAAAGAGGTAGCTTAATAAAAATAGATTCCCACTGTTTGGATAGCAAAGTTTGATTGATCATTTCTAAGATACTGTATAAAGCTACCATCGTAATAGTCGTCAAATAAACGACTTGTGATCCTTTAAACCAGCGATCTAATAGTCCAAGGAAAATTAAAACGATCGCTACTGGATATATTAATCCCAGAATAGGCCCAGATATTTTAATAATTTGGGTTAGTCCTAAATTCGCAATCGCCATGCTAAGAATACTAAGAATGACTACCCATGCTCGATATGAAATTTTCTTGAAAATAGTAAAAAAATACTGGCTACAAGAAGTGATAAGACCAATCGATACACATAAACAAGCAATGGTAAAAACGACTCCTAGAATCATAATTCCATAGGAACCAAATAAGTGATTCATGATATAGGCAAGGACTTGTGCTCCATTTTCCGCTTTATCTATCGAAGAACTAGCTGCCCCCAAATAGGCTAAAATCATATAAATGGATGAAAGTAAAACACCCGTACCTACACCTGCATTAATAATCGATCGGGATAATACCTGTCGATCATTAATTCCTTTAGCACGGATAGCATTCGCCACAACAATTCCATAAACTAAGGCTGCTAAACAATCCATGGTTAGATACCCTTCTAAAAATCCTTTAAACACAGGTTGCGTTTGATATAGTCCTTCTGGTTTAGCAAATGTATCCATCGGAGTCACAAAACTACTTATAAAAATCATACCTATAATTATCAAAAGAGTTGGGGTCAATAATTTCCCCATTCGATCCACTAGCTTTGAAGGCGACATACATAACCATGTCACTATACTAAAAAATACAAGAGTATAAACAAATAAGACCATAGGGTTCATTGCTATTTCTTTAGGTAAGAAAGGCTGCATCCCTGATTCAAAAGCCAGACTACTAGCTCGAGGAATCGCCAGTGCTGGTCCGATAGAAATATAAATAATTAATGGAAAAATCAGCGCAAAACTTCGATGAACTCGACTAGCAAGCGCCGTAAAGCTTCCTAATTGGGCAATCGCTACAACCCCTAAGATCGGAAGACACACTGCTGAAATTAAGAGTCCAATGATTGAAATCCAAACATTCTCCCCTGCTTGAAGTCCTAAAAATGGAGGGAAAATAAGATTTCCAGCACCAAAAAACATGGAAAATAACATCATACTTACCAAGATGAGTTCTTTTTTTGTCAATCCTTTCACGTCTATCCTCTCTTTCTGCTTATTAAGGTTTCTATCACCGAACCCTACTCTATTCTTATAAGATTTTTTCATATAGAGAATAAATTATATTATATATTCATTTACCTATAAAAATCTATAAATCACCATTAATTGGGAAATCAAATCAAAAAAATACACGGTTCAAAATTTAGCTTACTTCTAGAACGAGAGCGAATCGTTTTGGTGTAATGCTCGACTATTCCTGAGAAGGACAAGAGCATCTCCATAGTAAGTTCTCTAAGAAACCTCTCTATAGACTGATTAAACCCTTTTAACCCTATGATATAACCCAAAATTCCAAACAACCCTTAGTCTTAAAAGATTAAAGGTTGTTTGGAATTTTGGGTTATATCTATCCCTTATTCTTATAATAACCTAGCAAATGTTCGTAAGTCAGGGCATATATAATCTGCTTGTGTATTGTTCGTTTCACCGATGAAAACTGTTTTACATCCTACTTTCTTTCCTGCCATGACATCTGTTTCCATATCACCAATCATGTATGATTCAGATAAGTTAATGGCAAATTTCTCGGCCAAATTTAGAATCATACCCGAATTCGGCTTACGACAGTTGCAACCTTCATTGGGTCTATGAATACAAACAGCAATATCATTGATCACAGCACTAGCATTTAACTTTAGTAATTCCCTTTTCAATCTTTTATGAATTTTATCGAGCATTTTCTCAGATATATACCCAAGACCAACACCTCCTTGGTTGGTGACAATAAATGTCATATATCCGAGTTCACGAATTTTAGCAATGGCTTCTGGGACACCATTTATGATATATAAATCAGACGGATGATTGACGAATTTGACTCGTTTCGTCTGAACTTCATTGATAACTCCATCTCTATCAAGAAACACAGCTTTATTCACGATAACCATCCTTTTTCTATAATTGATTATTCGTCCGTTTTTCAATAGAGGTTGTTGCATCAATCAGCCACTCATCGCTTCCTCACCACTTCTGCTAAAGGTTGGGCTCAAAAGTCGATTCACAACTTCCTCTAGGTATGATCTAGATTTTCAATTGAATTCTGCAACATACTGTAATAATAAAATTCGACTTTAATTATCTTCTCTCTAATGGATACTAATCATATTAAATGGTTCAAAATACACATGATGATATACTAAAAATTAATTATCATTTTTGATTATCATAAATACACTTTAGCGGATTTACTTCACTTACACGAAAACCTCCAGATCAAAGGTGGTATCACTAATCCATGATTAAGACCAAAGACAAAATGAACTCATTTCTAAGCACTTCATCTATCCTTCTTATACTAGGAATTCTATTGATTGCAGCCAATTTAAGACCTTCTCTAACTTCTGTCGGTCCTTTATTGGGATTCATTCAAGAAGAAATGAACTTATCTCATGGAATAGCTGGTTTAATTACCACTCTTCCCCTTCTTTCATTTGCGATTTTTTCACCACTAGCCCCAAAAATTAGTAATCGATATGGTAGTGAATGGTTATTATTTATAGGCTTAATTATACTAACTACAGGTATTTTAGTACGTTCAGTCCCTTCAGTAACTACATTATTTCTAGGTACAGCGATCGTAGGAATGGCGATTGCTATATGTAATGTCTTACTACCTGGAATCATTAAGCAAAGATTTCCAAACCAAGTGGGATTAATGACAGCCACTTACTCCACATCGATGGGGATTTTTGCATCTATTGGCTCAGGTTTGAGTATTCCACTTGCACAAGTATTGCCTTTTGGATGGAAAGGTGCACTCGCTTTCTGGGCTATATTAGCTATCATTGCTATATTGGCATGGCTACCTCAAATTTCTAAACGTATAAAAAGAAGCACAGCTAAAAGAAAAACAAATTCGACGGGAGTATGGCGTTCTTTGCTTGCTTGGCAAGTCTCTTTTTTTATGGGTTTCCAATCATTCGCTTTCTATGTTACCATCACTTGGCTCCCAGAAATTCTTCATGATTATGGACTAGATATATCTACTGCAGGGTGGTTAGTCTCTTTAATGGGATTAATGGGTGTTCCATCGAACTTTCTCATTCCCATTCTTGCAGAAAGACGGTCTAATCAACAATTATGGGTCATAATCATTAGTACTCTTTATGTTTTAGGCTTAGCTGGACTACTATTTAATCATTCACTTTCATGGTTCATTTTATGTGTGATCATAATCGGACTAAGTCAAGGAGCTTGTATTAGTCTCTCCTACACCCTGATTGGACTTCGCGCAAAAAATGCGCAACAAGCCGAACAGTTATCAGGTATGGCACAATCGATCGGCTATCTCCTAGCTGCTATGGGGCCATTCTTGTGTGGATATATACACGATTTTACACACTCTTGGGTTATACCATTAACTATAACCATATGTGTTTGTGTATTGATGATTTTTTTCGGCCTTGGTGCAGGGCGCGCTATGTATATTCATTCAAGCAGAGACAAAAGAGTCTTTTAACCGTTTCTACATACCACCATGCTCTTTTCAATAAACGATCTTCGGGTGAAGGTTTTGATTTTCTATCATTTGAAATTTCTGAGTACTAAAAAAGCTAATTTCCCTTTTTTATTTAGGGAGAATTAGCTTTTCTTTTTCTTTTAAATGATTGAATCATACTCGATGTGGCAATCATTTAATTATTTTGTCCTTTAATAGCATAAAAAGAGAGCCTTTCGCAGATCGACGGGGCTCTCTTTCATTTATTATCCTTAGATCAACAATTCTTTGTGGTATACCTCTTCTTGTACTCGAGCTAGGAAAATATCTAGCGACATGACTCCTAGATCCCCTCTTCCATAGTGACGAGGTCGTACAACCTGCATCCCAAGTTCCCGCTCACCAATCACCAGCGTATATGGAATTCTATCGATTTGTGCACGGCGAATTTTATAATTTAAGGTTTCTGCATTCGCATCCAGTTCGACTCGAATCCCTGAATGCTGGAGTTTCTTTGCTACTTCTTGTGCATAGTCTTCATAATCTTGCCCCACGGTAACCACCCTTACTTGAATGGGTGCTAGCCAAATCGGAAAAGCCCCTTGATATTGTTCAATAAGGAAAGCGATAAAACGTTCCAACGTTCCCAAGATACTATGATGAATGACCATAGGGCACTCCTTTTGGCTAGTCTCATTAATATAGTTGAGTTCAAAGTGCTCAGGAAGTTGGAAGTCGAGCTGAATCGTTGATAAAGTTTCTGTTTTTCCTGAAGCTGTCTTCACTTGTACATCTAATTTAGGTCCACCATAAGGGGCTGCATCATTTATTTCTTCTACATAATCAAGACCTAGTTCATCAAGGGTTTCTTTTAGTTGTTGCTGGGAAAGTTCCCATTTTGTATCGTCCTGACCATGGAGGTTAGGATAGGATAGTCGATAGAAATAGTTGATAATCCCAAAATCGTCATATACCTGTTTGATCAATCGTACCACCTGTTTAAACTCTTCTTTGATTTGATCCTGACGGCAGAAAATATGAGCATCATTCATTGTCATGACTCGAACTCGCTCTAGTCCTGTAAGTGTTTCTGGTATTTCATTACGATGCATCATTCCCAATTCGGCAATCCTTACAGGTAAATCACGATAACTCCGAACCTTTGATTTAAATACCATCATATGATGTGGACAATTGATCGGACGTAAAATAAGCTCCTCTTGCTTATCCAACTTCAGAGATGGATACAACTCATCCGAATATTGCTGTAAGTAATCAGCGATTTTATATAAATTGATGTTTGCTAGATGGGGGGAGTATACATGCTCATATCCCATTTTTTCTTCTAAATCGATCATATAACTCTCGATAAGTCGGCGTATCTTCGCACCCTTTGGAAGCCAAATCGGAAGACCTTGCCCTACTTCTTTGCATAACATAAAAATCTCTTGTTCTTTTCCCACTTTCCGATGATCTCTTTGTTTCGCTTCTTCTATTTCACGCAAATGATTATTTAGCTCTTGATGCGTACGAAATGCGACTCCATAAATCCGAGTTAGCATCTCACGATTTGCGTCTCCACGCCAATATGATCCAGCTATGGACATTAACTTAAAGGCTTTTACTAGTCCTGTGGAAGGAAGATGTGGTCCACGACAGAGATCTGTATACTCACCTTGTTGATATAAGGTAATTTCTTCACCGATCGGGGTGTCTTGGATCATTTCTACTTTGAAACGCTCATCTTTCTCTTGAAAATAAGCTAATGCCTCCTCTCGAGATACTACTCGACGTTCGATCGGTAGATTTTCTTGGATAATACGCTTCATTTCTGCTTCAATCTTCGATAAGTCTTCCAAATTAAATGTTCGATCTGCAAAATCATAATAAAACCCACCCGGAATAACAGGACCAATCGCTAGTTTCACTTCTGGGTAGAGTCTTTTAATCGCTTGCGCCATTACATGTGCTGTTGTTAATCGCATCACTTCGATTCCCATCGAGTCTTCAAGAGTTAAGATTTCAACCTCTGCATCACTTTCCAGAACATACGAGAGATCAAAAGATTGCCCATTCACTTTTACTGCGACTGCTTTTTTTCCTAAGCTTTTTGAAATCGTAAAAGCGAGATCCTTACATGTTACTCCAGCAGAAAATAACCGTATTGATCCATCTTTGAACTTTACTTGAATAGTGTTTGCCATATTCCATTTTCCCCTTATCTTTCAGAAAAAAGCATAAGCAAAGGACACTTTTCCTATTTTTAAGAAAAAATGTGTTTACATGATGGTAACCGCACCCTGACCGAATATAGAAGAGACAGAAAACCATTTTCATCTTTTAGATTAGCCGGAGTCGAGTCGTGGATAACTTATCAGTAGCTTCCAGCTATACAAAAGCTGTTTGCTCACGATTCGAAGCTGTCACTAAATATTGAAAATCGTTTATCTACATTCTTCAATCAGCTATTTCAAAAGGCCTCAAACCATCAGCCTATTAAGATCAACTACTATTGATCTCATTCTATCTTTCGCCCTCAGTTTGTCGACTTTTTAAAATAGTGTTCAGTGTGGGAAGGTATAATTTATGCTCTTATCTGATGAATTAGAACTTTATTATATATTATTGCTTTTATTTAGTCAAATTTTTATTTTTTTGTAACTTTATTTATTCTCCTTTTTAGGATACGATGATCAGAAATATACATATCTTCATTACTACATAAGAAATGAGGTTAACTTAATGAATCATTTAAAATATCCGATAGGACAGTTCTCCCTCAAAGAAAAGGTTTCTCCTGAAAAGTTAGAAAGCTGGATTGAAGATATTAAGAATTTACCATTACAATTAAAACAAGCTATTCAGGGATTAGATGAAGCACAATTAGATACCGTGTATCGTCCAGACGGTTGGACAGTCCGTCAAGTGGTTCACCATGTTGCTGATAGCCATATCAATGCCTATACCCGTTTCCGACTTGCCTTAACTGAAGAAACGCCTACAATAAAACCTTATGAAGAACAAAGATGGGCTGAACTTCTTGATGCCAAATACAGTCCTGTAGAGTTATCACTTGGCTTACTTGACCACTTACACCAAAGATGGGTAACGTTATTACAATCCTTATCCTCTAACGATTTTCAAAAAACTTTTTACCACCCTGATTCTAACGAAATTTGCTTAGATCAGTGTGTAGGTTTATATGCATGGCATGGAAAGCATCATCTTGCTCATATCACAACGCTTAGAGAACGAATGAGTTGGAACTAATCCAATCCTATATACCCATCGAGTTTGGATAAGACCTTCCAAACTCGACGGGAAGGTCTTATCTTCTATATTATCAGATTTCTATAAATTTCTTTAAAGTTTAAATATCACCTTAATCCTTGATTACACTGCCTGAAGATATTTCTATATTATTTTTTTGCGGCGATCTACCACTAATAAGCTCTCTATTTTTTTTTACTAGTTTTTTTGTTAGGCAGCTTTATAGATATATAGTTTAGTAGAAATAAAGTTAGATTTTCTTCCATCCATATACTATACCTCGACAAGTTCCACTTATTCTACCAATCTACACTATTCCAATAATTTTTACTGATGACATATTCCCCTTCTATTCTTCTACCTTAGGCACTATTTCTTCAGGTTGTCTTAATGTACGAACAGTAGAGAGAAGAATAAAGACCGATGAACACATAATACCTATTGCACCCACAATTAAGGTAGAAGTAGTACCAATCATGCCGCCCAACCACCCGCCGAGCAAGGAGCCTACTGGAACCACTCCCATCACAAATAGGCGAATAGATGCATTCATCCTTCCTTGTAAATAATCGGGTGTTATGGAAGTTCGCAGACTCCGTTGAATAATATTGAACACAATAACCATCGCAGCATCGATCATATACATGGTCATAATCAGGATCACGGCAGGTAACAATGGTAAAAACGTAGCAAATGGGATTAAAAAAGAGACAACCCCTGCTATCAGTAAAGATGCGACAAGAGCTCTTCCGATTCCCAGTTTTTTGGCAAAAGAGCTAGCAATCATCGCTCCTAAAAGCGCCCCAACTCCTGACATCGAGAAAATAAATCCGATATAGATCGGCTCTAGTTTCAACGTTCGTGTAATATACAATATGAAAATAGGCTCAATCACATAGGTAAATAAATTAAAAATCATTGTTGCCATTAACAGGGTCCGAATCACTTGATTACCAAAAACAAATGAGGTTCCTTCACGAATTTCAGCCCACACATTTTGTTCTTCTGGACGTTTTTCAATGGGTAGCTCTTTTGTTTTGATTAAACTTAAAAAGATAGCTGAGAGCAAATAAGTTCCTACATTAAAAAAGATTGCAAAAGGGGCTGAGAATATCTGAATCAAAGCTCCTCCAATACTTTGTCCTACTGTCGTAGCACTGGAGCTACTAAATTCTAACTTACTATTTCCTTCTACCAAGTCCTCACGCCGAACCATAAACGGAAGATATGAAGTATGGCTAATGTCGAAGAAAACGGTATTAATTCCGACTAATCCAGCTATTAGGAAAAGCAGCGGCATCGACAGCAAATCCAAATATATACCCAATGGGATACCTAATAATAGAAGCGCCCTAAGGATATCAGTAATAATTAAAATAGGACGTTTGGGCTTTCTGTCCACCCATACTCCAGCAAACAAACTAATGATAATATAAGGTAAAAATTCAACCGCTTGTAAGATTCCCATTTGAAGCGGAGTCGCACCAAGATTAATGGCAGCAACTAACGGCAAAGCCACCAATGTTATTTGTACACCAAACATAGAAATAGTGTGACCAAGCCAAAAATTGCGAAAATCTGCTTGTTTTAATAATCCTAGAGAGAATTTTCTCACTCTGTATTCCTCCTGTTCATGCTATAACAAATCTTAAATAAACTAAAAAGCCACCTGCCCCAGATTCATGACATATTTAGCCTAAAATTACCTTTATGCCCATGTAACAAAGGGTATATATGTAAAGTGCATAATTTTCAATTCTATCTTAATCCTAGTCTGGTTTTAATAACCTTATTTACTAACTACGACGGGACAAGTTAAGGACTTTCCATTATCGTTTGAATCTATACTTCATATATAAGGGACTGCTACACGCGACCAAGCGTCTGGAGAGGGTGATGTATTCACATATTTTGGAGCGCATGCATGAAGCATTGGTGTATCAATACTTCCACCTGGATCTAATGCAACGACTACAATCCCTTGTGGTAACTCCATAGCCATTGACTGTGTTAACCCTTCGATCGCAAACTTAGAAGCACAATAAGGAGCAAGATCTGCCTCGCCGGATCGTCCCCAACTTGAGCTGATATTGATAATAACCCCTTGTTTCTTCTTAATCATTGCTGGAACAAAAGTTTGGATTACATTCTGTACACCATTCACATTTATATTCATTACACGGGTAAACTCTTCGGCAGAAATCTCCCAAAGTGGGGCGTTTTTATTGACAATTGAGGCATTATTAATAAGCAAATCGGGTGCCCCATAATCCTTAAGAATCTCCTTTCCCCACTTAGCAACCGCTTCAAAGTCAGAAATATCAACAGATTGAAAGTCATGTTCCTGCTTAAATTGTGAGCGTATTTCTTCAATTTGACTGACCGATCGCCCGCAGCCGGCAATTACCCAACCATATTCTGCAAATCGATCGATCATTGCTCGCCCAAGTCCCTTCGTTACGCCTGTAATCACAACCAGTTTCTTCTTTGTTTCAGACATAATTTTCCTCCAATTATAAATTGAGGGCGTTTAAATTCTTTTCTTAGTTATAAAATCAAAATCATTTTACAAAATTTATTTTATTATATTTCTATATGAAATGGTTTGATATCTGATAGAATATTATTTATATTATCTTCTAAATTCGAGATCTGGATTTAACATTATAGAGAGAAGAGGGACGATAACATGAATCAGCAAGTAAAAGAATCCATCTTTATGTACATCGGATCATATACGAATAAAAATACCACTGGAATCTATCAATGTTCATTTAATCCTAGTACAGGAACGATGAAACTCATCGATCGTATCAATGATATAGAGCATCCTTCTTTCTTAACGATTGATCAGGATCAAAAAATTCTTTATGCAGTTAGTGAAACGAAGGAAGTAGATGGTAGACAGAGTGGCAAAGTAGTTTCTTATCGAATTCATCCAAAAACAGGGGAACTTACTTATCTAAATGAACAGCTTACTCTCGGCGCACATCCATGTTATGTAAGTTTGAATAGTCAAAAGAGGCAGTTGTTTGCAGTTAATTATTCTGGGGGGAATATTTGTAGTTTTCCCATCCGAGCAAATGGAGAGATTGGTGAGATCACCGATCTGGTACAACATGAAGGAAGTAGTATTCGCGTGGACAGACAATCAAACGCACACCCTCATTCGATTATTATCGATCCCTCTATGCAATTTGCTTATGTTCCGGATCTGGGTTTAGATAGAATTAAAATCTACCAATTAACTAAAGACAATAAACTAAACAATATAAAAGACATCCAACTTCAACCAGGTGCAGGTCCTCGGCACCTTGTATTTCATCCGCTCAATCCTTACGCCTATCTTATCAATGAACTAGATTGTACAATTACCGTATATTCCTATACAAATGATGGCTCACTTACACAGTTACAAAATATCCCTACCTTACCTCAACCAATTAATCCTAAGAACACTGGTGCAGATATACACATTCTGCCTTCAGGAAGATTTTTGTATGGATCCATTCGGGGGGATAACAGTATTTTCATATATCAAATTAATCAAGAAAATGGTCATTTAACTTTTGTGGATAAGGTATCAACCAGAGGGAATAACCCTCGCAATTTTTCCTTGTCACCAGATGGACGCTTTTTAGTGGTGGCTAATCAAAGTTCCGATTCGATTATCTCCTTTGAAATCGATCAAGAAACAGGCAAATTATCCGAACCTCGGGACTCTTTACACGTTTCTGAGCCTGTTTGTATTCAATTTTTAAGACATGATAAACCACCAAAATCCCCTGTATGAAACCTTTTGTTTAATAGAAAGAGAATTTTGACTTAACCGGATAAACCTGATACTACACTCTCTCCAATGAACCCTATTAATTGGGCGAAAAAAAAGAGTTGAAAGATTTTTTCCCATCCAAAACCTACTGCTGCTATCTTACCCCCCCATGCGTAAACGCAGGGGATTCTTGGGTAATCTCTTCGTGTACCAAGCTTAGATCATGAGTCCCATGGCAATTACTCTCATACCTTCTTACAAAATGTTTTTAGCAGCGTTGATGTCTCGATCATGGTTCGCCTTGCTAGAGGTTTCCCGCTCGCAAAGATATAAAGCGTTATTTATCGAACTAGCAGAAAAAAAGATACCGCCGTTGGAAATTCAACGATGGTATCCTTTTAATCACAATCAAGTATTTCTACTGAATACTTTTTTCGATTTCTTTTGCCATCTCGGCGACGGAAACTAGTCCTCCACCGGAAAGGTACCAATAGTTTGCATCGAGATATACGATATGTTTCTCTTTATATGCTTTGGTGTTCTTAACTAATTCATTTTCTACAACTTGTTTTGCTGAAGATTGCAGTTTGTTTCCTTTTACAACAGTACCTCGGTCAATGACATAGAGATAGTCTGGATTTTTCTCTGCAATATATTCGAAAGAAATGCTTTGTCCATGTGTAGATACTTTAATATTCTTATCAACAGGTGTTAAACCAAATACATCATGAATAATTCCAAATCTAGAATTAGCTCCATAAGCACTAACTTTATTGTCATTTGCTAAAATAATTAAGGCGTTCTTTTTACTTGCAGTCGCTTTTAGTTTTAGATTCTTAATGCTTTCTTCAATTTTTGCAAGCTCTTGGTCTACAACAGCTTCTTTATCAAAAATCTTTCCTAATGTTTTCATATTTTCTTTAAAAGAATCCATATAATTTGCTGTATCTACTGCGAGATGAATGGTTGGAGCAATTTTAGAAAACTCTTTATACTGCTCAGCTTGTCTACCAGAGATAATAATTAAATCAGCACCAATTTCATTAATTTTTTCAAAGTCAGGTTCTTTTAACCCACCTACATTGGTATACTTTGAGCTTTTATACTTTGAAAGATAAGAAGGAATTCCTTGTTGTGGTACTCCTGTAACATTGACACCCAGTTTATCGAGAGAATCCAATGCACCAAAATCAAATACGACTACCTTTTGAGGATTTTTCTTTACTTTTGTTTCTCCTAGCTTGTGCTTAATGGTAATTTCTTCACCTTTCTTTGTTTCTGCTGATGAACTTTGACTGGAACCCGTTGATCCACATGCAACAGCAAAAACTGATAAAACAGCAACGATAAATAGCATAAGTGCCTTCTTCATCTTTTTCCACCTCTAATCAATTTTTATATTATGAATAAAAAGTAGTACGAAAAACATCTAGGTAATTAATTTAAGAGAAATAGTCACAAATTGGGCAATCATCGATATTTTTTATTGCAATCTCCATATCAAAGATTTCTTTTAAAGCTTGCTGCTCGATAATTTCATCTGTCATACCTTTTCTGACTACCTTACCATCCTTAAGGGCAACGATATAATCAGAATAGCGAGAGGCAAAATTAATATCATGGATGACGATAATAATCGTTTTACCTAGCTCGTCTACTAACCTTCTCAATATTTTCATAATCTGAACCGAATGTTTCATATCTAGATTATTCAACGGCTCATCTAAGAGAATATATTCCGTATCTTGGGCAATCACCATAGCGATATAAGCTCTTTGTCTTTGACCACCACTTAATTGATCAAGATATTTATATTGAATATCCTCTAATGCCATATATCGAATCGCCTCATCAACATGTTTCCAATCCTCTTCGGAAAGTCTTCCCTGAGAATAAGGAAAACGTCCAAAAGAAACTAATTCTCTAATCGTTAAGCGAAGGTTGATATGATTGGTTTGTTTTAGAATCGATATTTTCTTTGCTAGATCATTACTTTTATACTGAGAGATTTCCTTGCCATCTATCAGAATATCCCCTGTATCTTTGGCAATTAGGCGGCTAATCATAGATAACAAAGTACTCTTACCAGCCCCATTCGCGCCAATAAAAGAGGTGATCTTACCCTTGACTATCTGGATCGAAACATCTTCAACTACATTGCGCTGTCCATATTTCTTAGATACATTTCTCACATCTACCATGATTTATTCTCCCTTAATAGTAGATAGATAAAGTAAATTCCACCGATGAAATTGATAATTACACTCAGTGTCGTAGAGAAGGTAAACACTCTTTCAACAATCAACTGTCCTCCGACTAATGCCACGATGCTAATCAAAATAGAGCCGAAAATCAAATACTTATGCTGATATGTCTTAAAAAACTCATAGGCAACATTCGCAACAAGTAGACCTAAGAAAGTGATTGGACCAACTAAAGCAGTCGATATAGAAATAAGGATTGAGACAATGATTAATAACCTTTTTACCACATAATCATAATCGACTCCTAAATTGATCGCTTGATCTCTTCCTAGTGATAATACATCCAAGTATTTAGCAAACCTTGCAAAATAAATCAAAACAAAGATGATAGAAATACTTGCTATAACAAGCAGGTCGGTTTTTATATTATTAAAACTAGCAAACATCTTATCTTGTACGATCTGAAATTCGTTTGGATCAATCAATACTTGCATGAAAGAAGATAAACTTTGGAATAAAGTTCCAAAAATCAGTCCGATTAAAAGTAGAAAATAAATATTTTGTTCTTCTCTTTTAAAAAGTACACGATATAACACACCAGAAAACAGGATCATTAAACCGACTGAAATCCCAAAATTTATATTGCTATTTGTGATCGATATAGTCGCTGAGCCAAAAATAAAAATAACAAAAGTTTGTATAAACATATACAACGAATCTAAACCCAATATACTTGGAGTTAATATTCGGTTATTCGTAATCGTTTGGAACACAATGGTCGATAATGCGATAGAAGTTCCTGTTAGGAGGATGGCAAGTAGCTTCATACTCCTTTTTGGAAGAGCATAATCCCAATTATGACCGAGATGAATAAATAGAAAGATCGCACTGACAATTATTGCAATCATTGCAAGAACACTTGTCTTGGCTTTATAACCCATAAGACTTTCTCCTCATAAGTAAATAAACAAAGATACCACTTCCGATAACTCCAACTGTAAGACTGATGGAAAGCTCATACGGATAAATGATCAGGCGCCCTAGGATATCACAAGCTAATACAAATACTGCTCCTAATAATGCGGTATGAGGAAGGTTCTTTTTAAGATGATCTCCTTGATAAATACTGACAATATTAGGGATAATCAGACCTAAGAAAGGGATCATTCCTACTGTAAGTACGACTGATGATGTTACTAGAGCAACAATGACCAGCCCAATATTAACCACTTGTTTGTAATTAAGCCCTAAGCTCTTTGAAAATTCCTCTCCCATGCCAGCAATCGTAAATTTACTGGCAAATAGATAAGCGATGATCACTGCTGGAATGCTTATGTACATCAGCTCATATCGGCCTTTCATAATCATGGAAAAGTCACCTTGTAACCAAGAGGACATATTTTGAATCAAATCATACTTATATGCAAAAAAAGTGGCTATCGAACTGATTATGTTCCCGAACATCAATCCTACCAGTGGTATAAAGATTGTATCTTTAAATTTGATTTTCTCGAGAATATTCATAAAGATAAATGTTCCAAGCAATGCGCAAATAAATGCAATCATCATCTTTTGCAAAGGAGTTGCTGATGAAAAAATCATGATGGAGAATAAAACTCCTAACCTAGCAGAATCCATTGTTCCAGCTGTAGTTGGTGATACAAACTTGTTTCTACTTAACTGCTGCATAATTAGGCCACATATACTGATACTAAAACCTGCAATAATAATACTAATGAGCCGAGGAATCCTACTAGTTAATAAAATTTGCGTTTGATCATTATTTAATGCTAATAGATCTAAAGGTGTAATATCCTTAACACCAATAAAAATAGAAGCAAATGATAAGATAATAAGTGCAGTAAATAGATATCTTTTTTTCATAACCCTTCCTTCCGCTTCTATTATATAGAGGATCATTATTTAAGCAGCATCTAAAAAACAATAATGATATTCATTATCAATTAACTGTTCTAACTGGAATTATAGCACTTTATTACCAGCTGTCAATATATTTTCATCCAAATAAAAATAGAGTACGTTTAATAAAAACATTATAATTATTCGTTATTTATTCTTCGATCATCATTCCTTCCTTGATTATAATTTCATCTTTCTTGAGGATTTTAAGCTTTGAGCTAAATTATTCAACCTATTTTAGATTAAATAAGCACTATTTTGTATCTATTGGATATACCATTCATTTTTGATCGATTATGTCAGAAGGTTTTACAGTCATTGTTCGCTGAAAGCGCACGGTAGGGTAGTGGGATGAAAGACAATCGTTGTACAGATTGCGATCCTGCGCCTTCAGCTGTGTGGAGTGGTCAAATAGGGAATGGATGGGATATAAAAAGCTTGTCTCATAATTAGTTTGTATAACAAACTTGTTTTTTAAATTAAACCATATAAACTCATGCTATCACCAGCGAAATCATTCCCGTAAAGGATTCGATTTTTTTTCATTCTTTAATTTGTATCTGAGGGTTGAATAACAGAGAGCTTATTTGTGATTTTTTAATCTCTTTTCCATCGTTTCTGCCATTTGTTTCGAATTTATATTTCCTTCATTTTGTAATTTATCAATGATATTAATATAATCCGTTTCATTTCGATTCTGACTTAATTTATATGCAGCCTGAATTTCTCTCACCTTAATTTTAAATCCAACTATACCTTTCAGTTCACTTTCTAAGAGATGAGGAGAAAGTTTATCCCATAAAACAGGATTTTCACGATTTTCTTCATACTTTTCCAGCATTATTGTTAATTCTTCTATTAATTCATCTTTCTCTAAAATGCTTGCTTTACCATATACATGGACGGCTTGATAATTCCATGTTGGAACTTCTTCATGCCCATACCAAGAAGAAGAAATGTAAGCGTTCGGTCCCTGAAACATAACAAGCACATCTTCACAGGTTTCAAATGTTCTCCACTGAGGATTTCCATAAGCTATATGCCCAGTAATATAGTAATCATCACCTTTTTTATTTAACCCCAAAGGCAAATGAGTGGCAATTGGTTTTCCTTGTTCTGTTGTGACAATCGTGCCAAAAGAGTTTTTTTGAACAAAATCCCAAATTTCATCAACATCTGTGACCTTAAAATACTTTGGAATATACATAATAATCCACCTTTCAAAAAAAATTATCTGAGCGTTTTGGTCATTATATAGTCCATTTGTTCTTCATCACCCATATAAAAAGAGTGGGCTCCAGTTTGAACAAACCCCATTTTTTTATAAAAAGCAATCGCATTTTCATTTTTTTCCCATACGCCTAGCCAGATTTTCTTTTTATTACGTTCCATCGCAATTTCCATAGCTTTATTTAGCAGATACTTGCCAAGCCCATGTTTTTGAAATTTTTTCTTTATATAGATTCTCTCGATTTCAAGTGATTCATCACCCATTTCTTCAGACTGAGCATCATTAATATTGACCTTTAAATATCCAGCGACTTCATTATTCAAATAAACAAAAAAGAATTGCGAAGAAACATTGGATAATTCTTTTTCTAATTGTTTTAGGTTAAATGCCCTTTCCAAATAGGCATTCATATTTTCAGGTGAATTCTGATGCTTAAATGTCTCATTAAATGTTTCATAACTAATTTCTTGAAGTTTTCGTAAATCTTTAAGGGTACACTTTTTTATATTTATAGTCATTTAAATATGTCACTCCTTTATATAGCACAAGGTATAAATACTTCCCTTTTGTGATAATAGAATTTAAAGCCCTTGCTATCATTCCAGTTCCACGAAGAATTTCCTTCAAAATTAACTCCTTATTGCAAATTTTTATTGTAAATGCACTAAAGTTAAGTTAAATTTAATGTATACCATTTTTGTTGCAAATGCAACAAGAAAATAATGATAAAGAACTTGAGTAAAGTGAAATATATTTTTTTGAAAACATTCAATTACCTCGTATTTTTGATAATGACAATGATTTTAAATGGCCCCATTAACCGTTTGTTTAGGGGGGCTAATACTTAAATTACTTTATGCCCATTTACTAAAAAAGTATTAGACCACATATTAACACACTCTAGTAAAATCCCAAATTATGATAAAGATAAAAAGCATTCAATATTGAATGCTTTTTATCTTTATTGTTCAACTAACTTGCCCTGTTACATTTCTTCACAATCGCTCCTCTATAATTAACATATATATCCAATGTAGTATCCATTAATAGTACCGAAAACGAGTGTTTTTAGAACGATTTAAAATATCTCACTTCAAAACGAATTTATCTGCATGAAACAGTCTCTAAAAGTGTCCCAATATCAAAGCTTCCTTATTCCATTTAATCATGACTTTTGGTACGGTAATTTTGTATTTTTAATAAGATGAGACTAGGTTAAGCTAGGATCTTGGGAGATCCCCCTTATACCCTACCCAAATTGTCCAGCGATCCTTTTCGATAATAGGATCATGAAGTAATACTTTTCCTTTCAAATAATGGACAAAGTCTTCTAAATCTTGATCAGTCAACGCATGCAAAATCGAATGTCCTGATCGACTGAAAATATCTATTGATAACTCTTGGAAGTTTGAATATCTCTTTCTCACCTCCCATAGTGGAAAAATTCGAACTAAATGAAACCCTTGTTCCTGCAAACTTTTAACTACTTGATCCCGATTAGGTCTCCGTTTGATTTCTAATTCCCTCAAACGAGGGAATATTTCGAATAAATAACCAAATAAATGTTCTGCACTTGCATCAAGGAGACAGTCTTCAGGAGTCCGATCTTGAATAATAATCGTTCCTCGAGTCTCTAATATTCGAGAAGATTCTCTAAGAAAAGGAGTCATATCTTCTAAATGGTGAATTACGGCTCTCGAGAAGACAACATCATAGCATGAATCGTTTAATCCCGTAGCTGAAGCATCTCTTAAAAAATATGTAATTTTGGAATCTCCATTTTGAGTTTTAGCTGCAGCTATCATCTCCTTCGAAAAGTCCACACCTACTACTTTTTCGGCTCCCAGTTCGATAAAAGCTTTACTATAAATTCCTTCTCCACAACCGATATCTACAATCTTTTTTCCAGTAAAGGTCATTAAGTTTTGCATAAACTGAATCCAATTCATATCCACATTTCTAGAAGAGTAAGAAAAGCGATTCTTTGTATGAAAATCGATCATCATTTTGACCACCCCTAATGTTTCATTAGATGAAAATACTATAAAAACACCTACTAAAACAAGGCTATTGATCACATACCGATAGATTTTGAAATGAATAACATATTACCAATATTCTATTTTATAAAGGAGAATCACCATGTCTATTCAAAGTCGATCCCGTTTAACTCCAAGTCAGATGATTTCGATCATTCGAAGTGGGCTCAAAAAAACGAAGACACCTAAAAAAATTATGATTATAGGAGCTGGTATGTCAGGATTGGTAGCAGCTTCCTTATTAAAAAAAACCGGACATCATGTAAGGATATTAGAGGCATCTGAGAGAGTTGGAGGGCGTATCTTTACCTTGCGATCTCCATTTACTCAAGGAGAATATCTAGAAGCAGGTGCTATGCGTATTCCCAATATTCATTTTTTAACATTAGAATATATAAAAAAATTTAATTTACCTCTCAATCGATTTATTAATACAACACCAAATGACTTGATTTATGTCAATGGAATCAATACACGTCAGAAGGTTTACGAAAAAAATCCAGATATTTTAAGATATCCCGTTACTCGAAGAGAAAAAGGGAAAACAGCGGAAGAACTCGTTCGTTTAGCTTTACAACCCATTTTTAAGCAAATCCGTCAACATCCTCGAAATGACTTAAACCAGATCATACGAGCATTTGATAAATACTCGATGGATATATTTTTACGGTTTAACCCTATTGGTCCATCCTTATCCTCAGGTGCCATCGAAATGATCAAAGTGCTAACAGATATAGAAGGCTATCCTGAGTTAGCTTTTACAGAAATTTTAAGGGGATTCCTAATCTCCATAAATCCGTTTATACGATTTTATGAAATTACGGGTGGATTAGACCGACTACCGAAATCCTTTCTTCCACAGTTAAAAAATGAGATCTTATTTAATCAGAAAGTAGTAAGAGTCGTACAACATCCAAATAGTATAACAGTCCATGCCACTCATACTAAAACATCTAAGCCGCTACAGATAAAGGGAGATTTAGCAATCATGACCCTTCCTTTTTCTGTCCTTCGGTTTATTAAATTAGAGCCCTTTCATTCCATTTCTCATCAGAAGAGAAAAGCGATTCGTGAGCTTCACTATTTAGCTGGTACGAAGATAGGCATTCAATTTAAAAATCGATTTTGGGAAAAAGAAGGCATGTTTGGAGGAAAATCAGTCACGGATTTACCTATGCGATTTGCTTATTATCCAAGTCATGGCTTTGGAAAAGCAAATGGTGTGGTATTAGGAAGCTATACGTTAGAAGATGATGCCTTAATCTGGGAGAGATTTTCTAAAAAAGAGGCAGTGCTTAAGAATCTAGCTCAATTGGCCAAGATTCATGGTAAGCAGATTTTTAAGGAATTTGTTACTGGAACGATGCATAGTTGGCTGAAATATCCATATACTGCTGGTGCTATCGCTATGTTCAAGCCCACACAAGAAACCGTTCTATATCCGCACATTCTCAAACCCGAAGGACGTCTTCACTTTGCAGGTGAACATACATCTTTGACACATGGCTGGATACAAGGAGCTATTGAATCGGGCATACGCGCTGCTTATGAAATCAATCAGCGTACCATCTAACTATTCCGAACCATTTGTCGGCTTGATGAATCCACTCATCAAGCCCCTTTTTATAATGAATATATCAAATAGTCCCATACCCCAACTCATTTGAATCACTTATTCTTTCATCTCCACAACTAAATGCTCAAAGCACAAATTTACTGTTCTTACATTAGAGTAGGTACGATGGATCGCTCCTGTCGGAATCGTAAAAATATCATTCGATTTTAAAGAGATAGTTTTTCCATCTTCAAAATCGATCCATAATCCCCTTTAAGTTCCATAAACATTTCATCCGAGTCATGATGATAATACCATTGATGGTTTTTACTTATTTCACACTACTTAAATGTTCATGTATGATGAACCACTGTCCATTTATTTTTTCTAAAACATTGGTTCCTCGACCCATTCCTGTTCTTTTTTCTCCTTGAAAATACCCTGACCAATAAAAATGATAAACGCAGGTTGCCGATCTTTCCGTAAATGATATCCACTCAATATCTTTAATTTGGTAAACTTCATCTTGAATGGTATTCCAATTCCTCTCAAAAGCCTTTTTAATTTCTGCTAGACCACGAAAAGTACCATCTGAGAAAAAGTAAATGGCATCCGTTTTAATTAGTTTAGCTACTTCACTAAAATCATGAGTATTCGTTGCGTCTTCGTATTGTTGAATAAAAGACTGTAACTCTTCCATCATTGGACGATCTCCTTATCCCTTTCAAAATGATCGATTGTTTAACATTTTTCTATTATAGACTATCTAAAATACATTTACTATATAGTTTATTACATTAAAATAAGTAATTAACATATTTCCAAAACAGACTAATCAATTAAATTCAATATAAAAAGCTGATACATCTAATCTAATCTAATCTAATCGATAATAATTAGGATGTTCAGCTTTAATCTGGAGGAATATGATTTCTTTTTCATAGAACTTTTTTTTCAAAACACACAAACTTTTCTTCCCTGCCGGGCATACTAATTTCCTCTCTTTCCTCAAATCCAAAGCTTCGATATAAATTTAAGGCCACAGGGTTTCTATTGTATGCATCAAGCCGGAGATTTGCATAACCATTTTCGTTCGCAAATTCCTGAGCGAAATTCAATAACTTCTTCGAAAGTCCCCTTCCTTGAAAATCGGGATGAACTGCTACACGATGAATGTAGAGATTTTTACCTTCCGTAAACTGCCAATTGACTTGATCATATTGTGGTTTCTTTTCTTCCGTTAAGACTAAAACAGCAATAAATCGTCCTGCCTCTTTAATCCCATATAACTTACCATTTTTAATATCATTTTTTATTAGATCATCATTTAGATAATCTTTATCCCACTGGTCATTCCCTTCTTTTTGTAGCACATGAACTATTGTATGATATAGATCAATAATTGTATCTATATCATCCATTTTAGCTTGTGTAAGCCCCAAGCCAATCACCTCATTACACCATTTTGAACTTCCTATTGTTAAATCTATTTTTTGCAGGCTTACATCATAAAACACTGTCATTTTCAAAAGAAAAATTTCTTTATTTTCCCATTCAAAAAGGAGCATATCCATAAAAATTAGAGACGAAGTACATTCATGAAAAGAATGTACTTCGTCTCTAATTTTAGACTACTGTATTTCTTCAATGGTCGGAAGGGAAGATTGTGCTCCTTTTCGTGTAACTACAATAGCAGATACTTTACTTGCAAACTTTGCAGCTTCCTGATCACTTAATCCTTTGGAAAGCCCAACAGCAAACGCCGCAATATAAGCATCTCCTGCTGCGGTTGTATCAATAGCTTCTACAGATACTGCAGGAATATGATATTCTCCATCTTGATTAAGTAAATAGGAGCCTTGTGCACCTACAGTAACAATGATCCGCTTTACACCAAACGATTTCAATTTCTGAGCCGCATTTAAGATTTCTGCTTGGGTGTTGGTTGATGTTTCCCCTAAGATCTCTAATTCCGTTTCATTTAAAATTAACGTATCCACTTTGGATAACATTTGCTTAGATAGCCTTTGTGCCGGGGCTGGATTTAAAATAACCTCTTTATTTAATTGGTAAGCCAAATACAAAACATACTCTACCACATCGATTGGAATCTCGAATTGCATGATGATTAAATCACTTGTTTGAATCAAATGCTTCATTTGATCAATATCTGATTTACGCATATGACTATTAGCACCTGGGACTAATACAATATGGTTCTCTCCTTGACTACTTACTTGAATAAAGGCCATCCCTGTGGTTCGTGCTTTTTGAATCCCTTCTGTATTTACTCCTGCCTGCCGTAAACTATGGAGTAAAGCTTGACCGTATTCATCATGACCCACTTTGCCAATCATTGTTACATCTGCACCCAATTTGGCAGCAGCAACAGCTTGATTTGCACCTTTTCCCCCGGGATTGATATGAAATGAACTGCTTGTGATGGTTTCACCCGCTTTCGGAAGATAAGGAACATGTGTCACTAAATCCATATTTAAACTTCCAATGACAACAATACTCTTCAAGTCATTCACCTCGTCGTTCAATGGTTAACTCTCCCAATCTCTTCATCTGTAAAAATTCCTTCAAAGCAAGCATTTAAAAAAGTTGTCCGATCCCCATACCATTACCTTCTTTCTCTGCTGTTCTTTGTAAATCACTTGATTCCCGCTTATATTTCTAGATAAACGATTTCAATATATACTTATCCATTTAGGGTATATAAATATAGAACCCTATAAAAAGGAAGGAGCTACTCTGGTGAATAATCAAGAAAAACAGCCTGAACAAGCTCTACACCAACACCATTTAACGCAAATTATTCTTTCATTCCAAGAGTCTCAAGCGATTATTACTGCAGCCAAATTAGGAATTGCCGATTTATTAAAGGATGGTCCCAAAAGCGTTGATGAATTAGCTCAGCTGTGCCATGCTCATCCTGAGACACTGTATCGTCTATTACGAGCACTTGCCTCCATTGGTATTTTTAAAGAAGAAGATCACACTGTTTTCTCTTTGACTCCTTTATCCCACTATCTACGTTCCGATGTAGAAGGTTCCGTGCATAGCTTAGCTCTGATGGTCGGTGATACCAAAGCTTGGTCAGCTTGGGGTGACCTCATTGAAGGAATTAAACAGGGTGAAGTGGTCTTTGATCACAAGTTTAAAATGTCTTTTTATGATTATCATACAGAAAACCCGGAATTCGCCAAATATTTTAACCAAACGATGTTTAATCATACTAGTCTCCTTACCCAACATGTCTTAGAAGTCTATGATTTTTCTCCATTTCAAACCATCGTGGATGTAGGAGGAAATCATGGATATTTACTTTCCTCTATTTTACAAAAATATCCGGCATCCCGTGGTGTTCTTTTTGATCAACCATTTGTCATTGAAGCTGTCGAAAAGGAGCATCTAAAGAATAATCCCTTTCATGATCGGATCAATGCAGTGGCTGGCAATTTCTTTGAATCCTTACCGAAGAATGGTGATGTTTATATTTTCAAACATATCATTCACGGTTTTCACGATGAAAAAGCTAGACAAATTTTGCAAAATTGTCGAGATGTCATTGGCGATGGAACATTACTTATTATTGAAAATGTTCTCTCTAACAAAAATAATCATTCATTCTCTGCTTTTATGGATCTTCAAATGATCGTGATGTCTGGTGGAAAAGAAAGAACTGAAGCCGAGTATCAACAGTTACTTGAACAAGCTGGATTCCAAATGACACGGGTTATTCATACATCATCTCCAGTATCCATCATTGAAGCAGTCGCAAAATAAGTCGTTCACCTAAAAAAGAAAACTCAAGTATAGGAAATGCTCAAATCTCTTATGATCTACTGTATCGTAAGAGATTTGAGCATTAGATGATAAAATCCTGTAGTTTACCTAAGGGGAAAACCAGATGCGAATAACATCGTAGAAATTGGATTTAGTATATGGTACGATCGAAGGGATGAAAAGTATGGAATTGAATCTTCCAAATGATCTAAAAAAAATAATTGGAAAAATGACATGGCTACCAAATAAGATTGGTAGATCAAACGCCTGTGTATACCAAATCATTTCAGATCAACAAAGATGGTATTTAAAAATTCAACCGTACGCTCCTTTTGAATCCTCTTTAAAAAAAGAAAAAGAAATACTTGATTGGTTACAAAATAAATTGCCTGTTCCTCGTGCGATTTACTATAAGCAGTTTGCTACAAATGAGTTTCTTCTTCTTTCTGAAGTTCCTGGTTGGATGGCTTGTGATGAAAAGTGGAGAAATCAAGCTGAACATGTTGTCATCTGGTTAGCAAAAGGATTAAAAATGATCCACTCCATCCCAATTGCTAATTGCCCTTTTCAAAGTGATCCGGACAAGCTTATTCAAGAAGCATATCTACGGATGATTCAAGGTTATGTAGATGAAAACGATTTTGACACAGCTCGATTAGGAAAAACTGCGACCGAACTATTTGATTTACTAATCCAAACAAAACCCACCACCTATGACCCTGTTTGGGGACATGGGGATTATTGCTTACCAAACATTCTTATATCAGAAGAAGGGATTCGTGGATTTATCGATTGGAGTCGTGGTGGAGTGACTGACCGATATTTCGATCTAGCTTTAGCGGTCAGAAGTATTACTTATAATCTAGGCAAAAAAGAATATGTCCCCTTATTCTTTCAAGCATATGAACTAGAAAACATCAATCAAAGTAAAATAGAATTTTATCAACTATTGGATGAATTTTTTTAAACGATTACGAGATTAAACGGAGGAATAAAAATGCCCTTCTTCGGTGAAACTACTTTTCCCATTTTAGATACAGAAAGACTAAAGCTTAGACAGCTTTCTTCTAAAGATACCAAAAAACTTTTTGAAATCTGGTCTGATAAACAAGTAACTCAATATATGAATATCTCTCCACTTTCTACAAAAAGTCAAGCTCTAGAAATGATCGATTTATTAAATTCGTTAGCCGAAAGAAATGAAGCCATTCGTTGGGGAATCGAATTGAAGAAAACAGGTGAGCTGATCGGAACTTGCGGATTTAACAGTATAAATCACGCCAATGCTAGAGCGTCGATCGGCTATGAATTGGAAGTTGCCTATTGGAGAAAAGGATATATGTCTGAAGTCATTCACGCATTACTTGGCTATGGATTTCAGCAATGTCATTTCAATCGCATCGAAGCAACTGTTGAGCCAGAAAACACCCCTTCCATGCTTCTATTAGAAAAGCTAGGCTTTCATAGGGAAGGCTTACTCAGAGGTTACGAATATGCTAAAGAACGATATATCGATCTATATATGTTTTCCATTTTACAAAACGAATACCTCCTTCAAAATTCACAAGATACATGCCCATGAAATAACTGAGATTGTTGACTCATCGTTTTTGAATAAGTTAAAGCAACTGCGACCTTCATCGTTTGGGACTTTCAATCTATAAATGTGTCCATGCCAAGCGCATTAAAAAATGGCTCCTGAATACCCATCGGAGCCATTTTTTATCTTTCTCACCTACAACAATCTGTTCTTAACCTATAGATTCCGCTGTTACTGTTGCATCTGCCTTCATAGTATAACATTGGACAGCAATCGACTCTTTCGGACGATATAATGCAATCAAAGCAGTAGGCTGCTTGATGATTTTTCCGCTGTCCAAATAAGCTTTTATATCAAAGGGAAGCACATCAATCACAGCATGTTTAAAAAGATCACGCTCTGTCAGATGTAGCTTGGCAAAATCATCGGATACTTCCTGAGGATGCCCAAGCGCTCGTTGAATCAAGTTCGATTGATCTTGCTTACTAAGTGTATACTCCCACCAACCTTTGCGTGGTTTCTGTTTGTGATTTAAAAGATACTCGTATTTCATAAGTCCTAAAATAATCTCCATATTTTTGGTCTTGCGTTGTTCTAAAAAAGAGCGTAAACGAGTAAACAAGTCTTCCAGTTGGTGACCAATCTTCTGCCATCCCTGTTCTTCCCAGTAGTCCCCAAACTCTTGGAAAAAGTCAAAAGGAGAAGGAAACTCTTGATGAATTAAATATTTCAGCGTATGATCCATACGATGTGCATTCCAGTATTTTTCAAGTACATCCTCTACTCTTTTAATCCGTACAATATCGGCGAACGAAAGCAAGTCATTTCCTAACATTTCATATGGTGCTCTTTCCATAAAGACATACTGATATCGCTTGGCATCCAGACGCAATCCTGTTCCTCGTAGCATTTTCAGAAAGCCCAGCTGTAATTCTTCGGGCTCTAAAGCAAAGACATCATTAAATGTTTGTCGAAATCGGTTGTAATCCTCATGAGGAAGCCCCGCAATCAAGTCGAGATGTTGAGCGATCTTTCCGCTTTCTCTGATTTTAGTTACCGTACGAGAAAGCTTCGTAAAGTTTTGGCGGCGTTTTACAGCTTCATTGGTTGGATCATGGGTAGATTGAACCCCGATTTCAAAGCGAAAAATGCCAGGTGGTGCGTTTTCTGCTAGAAAATCCAGTACTTCAGGTCGCATAATATCGGCTGTGATTTCAAATTGAAATACACAACCTTGGTGATGATCAATCAAAAATTGAAAAATCTCCATCGCATAATCGCGCTTAATATTAAACGTCCGGTCTACAAATTTAATCAGTTTCGCCCCATGCTCAATCAAATAAAGAATATCTTGTTTGGTCCGCTCTATATCAAAATAACGTACCCCTATCTCAATACTAGATAGACAAAATTGGCAACTAAATGGACAACCTCGACTCGTTTCAAAATAAACCACACGATTGGACAAATGGGCGAGGTCTTCGGGAAAACGATGTGGAGAGGGAATATCGTTTAAATTAAGCTTTGGACGAGGGGGATTCAATACAATCTCTTCACCATTTCGATAGGCAAGTCCAAACACAAAATGAAATTTCTGTTCCCCTCTAAGTTCAGTTAGTAAATGGTGAAATGTCTCTTCTCCTTCCCCCATAACGATAAAGTCTACTTGCGGTAAGCGTTCCATCCAATATTTCGTATCATAAGAGACTTCAGGTCCTCCCAGAACAATTTTTAATGCTGGATTTACTTTTTTTAGCATATCAATAACGGTAATCGTCTCTTCAATATTCCAGATATAACAAGAAAAGCCCACAATATCTGGTTGACGTTGGTATATGTCCGCGACGATATTCATCGCAGGATCTTTAATGGTATATTCCGCAATCTCCATCTCAAACTCTTTCTCACTAAAAGCTTTTAAATAGCGCAATGCGAGTGATGTGTGGATATATTTTGCATTTAGGGTAGCCAAAACGGTTTTCATCACATTCAACCTCATTTATATCTTCATTTTTATCATGCCTTGGATTGTAACTCTTTATCTATATTTACCACGATCATTCTTACGGATCCCATCCATATCCATTCTACTATAGCTTTCTTCATATCTTCGTAGCAAGTCATCTATCATGTATACTTATATAATCTACTTTTATTGAATCGTCAACCGAATCAATTGGTAAATCTCTACATAAATCGTACATCTTTCTTTTTAGATATTGATTTATAGAAAATAGGCTCTTAACTCAAATTGAAATACTACCTTATCAATATGTGTATGATTAACTTTCCCCCAAAGGCGCAAGCATTTCTAGAGCAAATATAATATTTCTCGTGGATTTTTTAATTTATATTTTGCTTGGATCTTATCAGGCGACTTCGCTCCCCATAAAGCTAGAGCAAAATCGACCCCTGCACTGTTAGCACATTGCATGTCATAAAGGGTATCTCCAACATATAAGGTTTTAGCTGGATCAACACCAGAAATTTCTAGAAACTTTAAAATCGGATCTGGAAATGGTTTATGCTTTGGTGTATCATCCGCAACGATCGAATATTGTAGATACTCCATTAAACCAAAGGGAACAAAATCATCCTCCAATTCCTGCTTCGTTTTTGAAGTCACAATCCCTGTTGTAACCAAAGAAACTCGTAATAACATAAGTACATCTTTTATTTCTGGATAGATGCACATTTCATCGCGGAATTCTGCCATATATTGAACCCATTTTTGTAGAATACCATCTATATTTTGAATTCCTAGTTTTCTAAGCGTGACCTCTCCTGGTATACCTAATGCAAAGTACAATTCTTCATCCCCATAGTCACGCCCTAATTCATCTCTAAGCGCCTTTTGTAATGAGCGAATAATCGCTCTTTCACTATCGATTAAGGTGCCGTCTACATCAAAAATCACACAATGATACATAAATGGTCTCCTCCATTAAGATATGATATCTCATGATCATCCTTTAGTTTTTCTCTGTATCGTTTGCCAATAAAATCTCTACATTGTACTTTTGTAACTGTTCGATGATTTCTGGGCTGGGTTCTTTATCTGTAATAATTAAGTCAATATCTTCAAATCCTGCCATCTGATGAAACTCTCTTTTTCCAAACTTTGAATGATCTGCTAACACTATTACCTGATCTGCTCTTTGAATAGCTTCCCGTATGAGATAGCTTTCCTCCTCGAACAAACTCGATAATCCATCTTTGGTTATTCCACATGTACCAATGAATAGTTTATCCACATAATATTGCGATAACATTTCGATTGCCTTCGTCCCATATACAAAGCCATGCTCATTAAAAAGCTTTCCCCCCAGCATGTGGATAGTGATCCCTTCCTTTTCTACTAATAAACTAGCTAAATCGATCGAATTCGTAATAACTACATTCTGTTTACTATTCATAAATTCGACTGTGTAGCGTGTTGTTGTTGAAGAGCTAATGTACAAATAATCACCATCATGAATAAGCGTAGATGCCAACTTACCAATCGCTTTTTTTACTTCTGTATCCATTTGTAAACGTTCTTTAAAATTGGGCATTTCTTTCGATAGGGTTGGCAAAATGGCTCCACCTCGAACACGAATAATTTTTCCCTGCTCTTCTAATTTAACGATATCTCTTCGAGCTGTATCACGAGAGACATCAAATCGCTGGCAAATTTCATCCACCGTGATCCGTTTGTTCTCCTTTAGATATTGCATTATAGAGATAACTCGTTCGTCTTGAAACATCTTAAATCAGCTCACTTTTGTTCTTAAGTTTTTTTAAGCGAAATTAAGCAAAATTAAGTGTTACCCTTATTATATATGAAACAAACTTATCATTAAACACTATATTTACTTCTAAAAAATAAAAAGAAGTCTATGATTTCATTGACTCTTTAAAGTGAACAGCTTTTCTTTTCTATCATTATTTATTCTTCATTGGGTTACAACTAAATAATTGTTTTTGTTACTTTCATAAAGCATCCCAATGTACAATATTATTATTATTCTGTATAATACAATTAAACAATCACTTCCATTTCCATATTAAAGAGGGTGCATATAAAATGGGGCATCATAAAGGATTTATTCCTTTACACTTCCAACGTATTCCCCCAGAAGAACAATGGATGCGACTCAATCAGTATGTCCGTATGATGGAAAAAAGAAGAAGTGTACGCTCTTTTTCCAAAAGACCTCTTTCTGAAAAGGTACTTGAAAAAGTGGTGCATATAGCAGGTACTGCGCCATCTGGAGCCAATCAGCAACCTTGGACCTACATTCTGATTAAAGATCCTCTAATTAAAAGACAGATTCGTCTAGCAGCAGAGCAAGAAGAAAGCCAACGGTTACAAAATTATAAAACAAACGGGGAACAAAAGCTGTCTACTCTCGGTAGTCACCAGTATCTTGAAGATGCTCCTTATTTGGTAGCACTATTCCAGATCAATTATGGATTAACAGAAACAAATGGCCGAATGCAAAAAATTCGCCATTACTACGTACGAGAGTCTGCTCCTATTTCTGCTGGTTTTTTTCTTGCTGCTCTTCAACATGCAGGTATCGATTGTCTCATTCGTCCTCCTGTTTCATCCCTACAAAAAATCCTAAATCGTCCTAAAAATGAATCTCCTCTCCTACTCTTTGCTGTAGGATACGCTAAGGACAACTATGAAGCACCCCTATTATCCCGAAAATCCTTTTCCGAACTCGTCATTGGAGAGACATCCTTCATTCCTGACTCTCAGACCAAAGCACCTCCCTATACTCGATCAGAAATACGAACCATTCAAGAACAACTTGCAAAAACGGAATCCTATTATCAATTCATCCGTAAACGAAGAAATGTGAGGCATTACTCTCAAGAAAAGGTAGATGAAAAGCTGATTTATCAAGCTCTTCGTGCCGCAATTACTACTCCATCCAGTGGAAACCTACAGCCTTACCGCTTTGTTGTCGTTAATGATCAGGCAAAGAAAGAAAAAATCAGGGCATTAGCGGAAGTTGAAGAAACAAAACTTTATGAGGAGCGTATTTCTGACGAGTGGCGAAAAGCACTTGCTCCTTTAGGAACGAATGCATCCAAACCTCACTTGACTGATGCATCTCATTTAATCGTGGCTTTTAAAGTAGATATTAATTCTACTCAAGCAGAAGTTGTAGACACTAGTCTTCTCCAAACGAACCAAGACCTTTCATTGATATCGACCGCAATGGCTGTGGGAGTTTTATTAGGTGCCTTACACCATGCTGGTTTATGTACCCTTACGTATACCCCAAGCCCCATGACATTTTTACGCAATTACTTCAATCGCCCTAAAAATGAAATGCCTATTCTTGTATTACCTGTTGGATATCCCGCCCCAAATTGTCATGTTCCGAATATAACCAAAAAAGATTTATCAGAAATACTGATAAAATTATAAATTTAAATCAACTATACAAAGAGAGGCAAACCCGATGGACATTGGTACAAAAATCAAATACTTTCGTGAACAAAAAGGCTATTCGATTCGAGAATTTGCTAAGTTATGCCACTTATCACCCAGCTTGATTAGTCAGGTGGAACGAAATATAGCTAGCCCTTCGATTGCTTCTCTGGTTAAAATGGCGGAAGTATTAAACTGTCCTGTAGGCTCCTTTTTTGAAGACTCTCCCAATCACCAAATTGTCGTGAAGAAAAACGAACGGAGAAAATTAATCCTGCCTTATCATAAGGTTGACTATGAATTAGCTACTCCCTCTCAATTCGACGGAGAAGTGAGAGTGTTGGCTATCACTCTACCACCAAAAGAATATTCATCAGAGACAAAAGTCAGTCATCAAAACAAGGAAATCTGCTTCGTTATTGCTGGGAGTATTCAAGTCCTCTTTGAACAAACTTCCTATTATTTAGAAGTTGGTGACTCCATCTCTTTCGACTCTTCTAATTCCCATCAGTTTTTTAATCCGGGTAGTAACGAAGCTCAGTTTTTATTAATTGTTTACAATAAATGTTAAGCTATAATAAAAGGAACTTACTCAATGGTGCTCTATTAAATTCATAAAGCATCTTGAAAATCCAACCTATCTGTTTTTAGATTTAGAATGAGTCACTTTTACAATGAAACACATTTGGAAACTGAGCAGCCACGAGCTATTATATACGAACCTAAAAGCCTATCGCTAAGAAAAACGATCATTAAAGCTTTATCTACTCATTCCCCTCTTCTTTATTGGTAAAGATAAATGATATACTCTAACATAGATAAGATAGCGGAGGGAATAAAATGGATAAAACTTATCAATTATCACTTGCAATCCGAGACCTTAGACAAGTAGAGCATCAGCTTAACCATATCTCAAGTCGTTTAGAATCCATACAACATAAAAAATCCTACACTTTAAACAATCTAATTAGAGATTTTACCGAACTAATCGATAGTCTTGAAGCAGGGGAAGAAGACTAAATTTCCCATCATATCTGGATTCAAAAAATAAAAGGCTTCCTTTTCTAGAGGGAAGCCTTCTCTCTTTATTTTGCTTTTAATTATTTCTCACTCCTTGATCATCTGACTGATAACCCTCCATCTAGTAGAAAATAGGTACCTGTTATGTATTTTGCACGATTGGATGAAAGAAATAACATTAGTTCTGCTAAATCTTCGGTACTACCATAATGTTTAAAAGGAATCATTTGTGTAAATAATTCGCGGACAACTTGAGGATTTTCAGGGACAATTCCTTCTTCAATGGATTGCATCATACGCGAATCAATCGGACCAGGACAAACACTGTTTACACGAATATTATAATCTGCACACTCTAATGATGTAGCTCTTGTCATTCCAATAATCGCATGTTTTGACATGACATATGAGGTAAGACATGGGGCTCCTTGAACTCCCATAATTGAAGAAGTATTAATAATTACACCATAATTTTGTTCCTGCATCACAGGAATGACATACTTAAGTCCGAGAAAAGCTCCTCGAACATTCACTCGATATACCTCATCAAAATCTTCAACAGTAAGGTTGGAAATCTTCGCTACTTTCCCTTCGATCCCAGCATGATTAATAAATATATCTATTTTACCAAAATGATCTAAGGTTTCTTGTACATATTTAACTACCTGCTTCTCATTTCTAACATCTGCATGAATCCAGATCGAGCTTGTTTTATCTAAATTCAACTCATTTACTAATTCTTCTAGCCCTTCCCGATTAATATCTACAAGTGCAAGTAGGGCTCCTTCTTTTAAAAACTTTTCTGTAATTACCCTTCCTGTAACTCCAGCAGCTCCGGTGATTAAAACTACCCGGTTTCTAAATTCCATTTTTAAACCCCTTTCATTTTTTAAGTTTATATTTTTAATTTCTATTTCAACTTGTAGCATAATTCGATCCAAAACTTAGATTATTCCTAGACGAAGCTGCGAGTCGTTTATATGTTGGATCAACTTTTCCCCAAAGAGACAAGAGTTATCTCAAGAGTATAGCTTTAAGGAACTCGATGGACCGATTAAGGCCACGGGAGCAAGTGGGGAAGCGATGAGCGGCTAATTTAGAAGGCAACTCTTCGATTTATTATACTGAACGTATCTTAGAGGTAAGATCGATTACAAAGAGGTAGCAGACATTCCCCCATCAATGGCATAATGATTCCCTGTTATATAGCTTGCTTCATCTGATGCTAAGAAATAGACCAAATTAGCTACTTCATCTACTTCTCCATATCGTTTCATTGGGATTGATTGTATCAATTTTTCTTTAACAAATTCTCCCTTCCCTGGTGCTACTCCATCTTCAATCGATCTCATCATACGTGTATGAATCGGAGATGGACAGATCGCATTTACACGAATGCCAAAATCTGCACTCTCCAAAGCTGCAGTTTTTGTTAACCCGATTACTGCATGTTTAGAGGCAGTATATGCTGCAAGTCCAGTACTACCAAACTTTCCAGCTATTGATGCTGTATTAATTACTACACCTGATCCTTGCTCTTTCATCACTCTCAACACATGTTTTAGACCTAAAAATACACCACGAATATTGACTTGATAAACTTGGTCCAATACTTCAATATCCAAATCTGTAATCGGTCCCACTTTTCCTTCAATGCCAGCATTGTTAAAAAACACATCTATCTGCCCAAAGTAACGAACTACCTCTTGTGTATAGTTAACCACATCTTCCTCTTTAGAACAGTCAGCAGCAATAGTGAGTACTTGATCTTCCTCTAATTTAAGCTCCCTCACCACTTCTTCTAATGCCGATTTATTTACATCAACCAAAGCTAATTTAGCTTTACTATTCATAAATTTCCGAGCAGTTGCTCTACCAATTTCTCCAGCGGCACCAGTGATTAAAACAACCTTTTCTTCAAAGCTCATCCTAAATACCTCCAATATATCAATTTAACAAAATAATAACATGTATTATTATATTATATATTATTTCATAAAAAAATAATTTAATAATTTATTTAGTCTCCAATTATAATCAATTGATCAATTAGCTAAAGAACCATTACATGGGCAAGCTTTAGCCGGAAAATTAAAACAAATTCCTGCTAAAAGAAATCCAAATTTTTCGGATTGATGAATCCTATCGTAAAAAAGGATTAGGTTCCAAGCTACTCCATCACATGGAGCAAACTGCAAAAAAATGGGAACACATTTGGTCCACTCAGACACATTTGATTTTCAAGCAAAAGATTTTTATATCAAAAATGGATATCAGGTCTTTGGAGTACTAGAGGATTGCCCAGTCGGTCATCAACGTTATTATTTAAAGAAGATACTTTAACACAAACATAAAATATGGGGTCATTCTTTGAATAACCCCAATCTATTATTTATTTGGCAACAATAAAAGATCCATTGATTTTCGCTCTCTTTAGTTTATTTACAAAGCTTACTGCTGCTTTGGGATCTGTATAATCCTTGAGGTGAACTCGATACCACTTCTTCCCTTTGACAAATGCAATTTCAATTGAGGATAAATAGCCTTTCGCTGCTAGTTTCTTCTGTTGGCGAATCGCATAAGATTTATATATATAAGAGCCAGCATAAACACTATAGATCTTCCCAATCTTTTGATGCATGATAAAACCATCATGGAATCCAGCTTTTTTCATCCTACTAACCATCGCTTTGGCATTTGCATGGTATTGAAATGCCCCCACTTGTACTCGATACCAGGTAACCCCTTTAATCTTGACTGTTTTGATAAATGAGTTCACATTTTTTTTAGCTAATGCTTCTTGTCTATTTAATGCATTTTCTTTACTTTTAAAAGAACCTACATAAACATAGTAAAGAGATTTTGATTCTTTTGCATTAGCTACTGGCTGAAATCCTGATATAAATAGCAATACAAAAAAGGACAAAAATGCTACCATTCGGTTTAGTTTCACTTCCATCACCCCTATTTATCATATTATTATGAAATATTCATATATTTCATAATAATATGATAGCATATTTCAGATCAATATTGAATCATTCATTTTAAAAAAGCAAGGAGAAACATATCATATTTCCCCTTGCTTTTTTCAACATTGAACTCTATTTTTATGATGGTTGTTTCTCTGGCTTCTCAAAAAAGCGAGTATGTTTCTTATTTTTCCAGAAGAAATGATAGTACACATATAATGCAATGAGTGAAGTAATAAAAGACAGCGGATATGCAAGCCAAACTCCATGCAAGCCAATGGTATGTGAAAGAATGTATGCAGAAGGCATCTCAACTAGAATTACAGATAAAGTTGTTAAAGCGGTTGGCCATAGTACGGTCCCACTCGACCGCATGAGTCCTGATAAAATAATGCTATGTCCCAGAATAATAAAAGACCACAATGTAATATATAAAGATGTTTGGGCTGTTGCTAACGTAGTTGGATCAGTCAAAAATAAAGATAAAATAGGCTTACTAAACAAATAGGCCAGTCCCGTCAATGTAAGTCCAATGATGTAGTTAAGAGCTATTGCGTTCTTTAGTAGTTCGTTAAGACGTTGCTGCTTGTTAGCTCCAATTAGTTGCGCGCCAAAAATACCCACAGCAATACTTAAGCTCATGGCCGGAATATGTATATAATTAATTACTTGGTTAATGGCACCATATGCTGCCGTTGCCTGCTCACCAAAACGATTAATAAATGTAACAATAGCTATTTCGGAAAATGAAATAAAAATCATCTGAACACTAGTCGGGAGTCCAATTTTTACCATCAGACGAAGAATAGCAGGATCTAAACGTAGCTTTTTGATCGTCTCATTATCGAGCGCCAATGGATGTCGGATTTTTCGCAAGTAGACAATAAGAATGATCAGTGAAATAAGGTTAGCTATAATGGTTGCTAAAGCAGAGCCCTCTACTCCCATCGCCGGGATACCAAACCAACCAAATAAAACAGCTGGGGTAAGAATAATCGTTAAAATAGTACTAATTAACAGGAAGTAAAAAGGAGTTTTAGAATCACCTGTACCTCTTAAAAAAGTCGTATAGATCACATATAGAAACATAATCGGTAGACCTGTAAACAAAATGTGCATAAACCGCGCAGACTCCGCAGCAATCACCCTTGGAATGCCAATTAAGGTAAGAAGTTGATCAGCAAACAAATTTCCTAGAATCGCCGATAAAATCCCTAATATCAATGCAAAAGTGAGTGAAGTTCCAACTGTAGATTTCATTCGCTCAATATTTTTACTACCAAATGCTTGACCGATGAGAACAGAACTTGCACTTCCTAAGCCAATGATAAAAGAAATTAAGAAAAAAGTAATGGGAAAGACCGCGCTGGCTGCTGCAAGTGCATTTTCCCCTAAGTTTTTTCCAATGATTACAGAACTAACTGTTCCACCAAGGGATTGTAATAAATTGCTAAATACCAAAGGAATAAAGAAAATAATCATTGATTGCCACAGTGGTTTAGAAAAGTCAATGTTTTTTTTCTTATCTGTCTTAACTACACTACTTCCTTGTTCCTTATTAATCAACTCATCTTGGTTTAGTGTAGACAATATAACCCCTACCTTTCCTTCTCATATTATATTTATCATCCCTCTTTTCATCCGTTTTTATCTGAGATCTAATCACCTCCTACCTAGCGATATAAAAACTTTTCATACTTGTTTATTGTAAAAGTTTATTAACGAAATTTCTATTACTTATTTACAATTAGATTTTATTTATTTACATGAATTCTTCCATCAATAAAAAAGATAACCTATGGCGGTTATCCAGCTTTCACCAGTAGACTACTAACCTCTTCTCACTCATGGTCTAATTTGACATCTCAGGTGTTATGGCGTAGATTAGATGATCCTCCCACTTACCATTGATTTTTAAATAATATTTAGAATAACCTTCTTTTCGAAATCCTACTTTTTCAATGACACGAAGAGATGCTACATTATGTGGCATTATCGCAGCTTGAACACGATGTAGATTTACTTCATAAAAAGCAAAATGAATGGCTTGTTGGACTGCTTTGGTCATATACCCTTTACCATTCATCTGTTGATCCAAAAAATATCCAATCGTACAATTTTGCCATGCTCCTCGTACTACATTACTTAAATTCACGCGTCCAATTAATTGATGAGTGGGTTGTAAAAACACACCGAAACCATATCCTAAATCCTGATCCCAATTTCTAGCCACAGAATGGATCACTTTCTGCTGCTCTTCCAAAGTATAATGTGAATCGGGAGTTATTGGTTCATAGGCTTTTAAAAACTGACGATTTCTTAACCGTAGCTCTAAAAGAGGCAATGCATCTTCTATTTGTAATTTGCGTATGTATATGTCTCCCATATATCCTCCTAATGACTTCTCTCATCTTTGTAATTCAAAAGAGAGCCATGGTATAGGCTCTCAGCTTGTTAACAAAATGGGCATATTCGTTTTTTCTTTTTCATTTTACCCTCGATTCACAACAAAGCAAACCAAAGTCGTTCAACTGAAAAAGCCTGAATCATTTAGGTCACTTTATTAAACGATCAATATTCTAGTACAAGTAGAGCGCGGGCCCTTTGCTCTAAATATAATTCATCCCAAGGAAAATCAAATCGTTCCCAAGTAACACCTTTGTCATCTGACACAAAAAGCCCATGATTATTTAAAGCATAAAATTGATGTGCTTTTTGTGGATGAGCAGCCAGCATGGAAATGGTAGTCCCTTCACTTGCTGGCAGACCAGTCCGAACTTCTTGCCACGGCTGGTCGCCTTCTTTACGATAGATCGTCGAGATTCCCAACTTAGCATGATGCGCATAATAAGGGCTTTTGGCTGCTGACACGATCATGATATTGGGATCTCTTACATCAACAGCTAAGCTATATAAATAGTGGTGCTCAAGCCCATCACTATTAGGTTGCCATGTTTCCCCAAAATCCTTACTCTCAAGAAATCCTCTTCCAGGTTGAAAATATCCATCTCCACAGGCTGCATAAAGACGGTCCGGTATAGTTGGATGCATTAATAGAGTGTGAACATCTAATGGTCCTCCGAACTTCTTATCCTCCCAATTCTCGCCACCATCAAAACTCCGAATCACCGCACCAAATTCAATAGAGACCGACAACCGATTTTCGTGATGAAAATCAGGTGTAATCCAACGAACATGGCTGGTATGAGGCCGAGGTGGAAAGCTCCAAGTTGAAGCTGAAGGTAGAGCTCTAACCGACTTAAACTCCTTCCAAGTTTCTCCTCCATCTTCAGAGTAAAAGACAGCACTTGGCTCCGTTCCTACATAAACAACACCATAGTTTCCAATCCGTTTCGTTGGACTCACAGCAATCGCTGTTATACTTGCATGGAGAATTCCTGACTCGTCCAACGAATCGGTATAGAGGCAGGGATCACCGATCGCCTCCCAAGTTTGCCCAGCATCATCGCTTTTCCACAATCCCCTGTTAAATGTTCCACAATACAATCGTTGTGAACAAAATGGATCAACAGCAATACAAGTAACTTGCATCCCTTGTAGCTCTTTTTGTACCTTGAGTTGGGACCCAACCTGATCAACGACCAACAACTCTTTTTCCATTCCAATGAAAAATCGAGTCACCCAGACCGTCCTTTCATTTTTGGATTAAATAGATATACTAACTACTTACCCTTCTATCAAAAAAATAAGTATTGGATTTTTGATTGTTTTGTGAACCATTTTTAGAGAAAAAACTATCTCCTTATAATGGAATAGAGGCTTGCCGATTCAAAAAGATCATTTGATAAACCATGTTTTCGATTTACGAATAACAGTGATTGATATAACAGCCCACACTAAAATAAATCCTTCAGCTATCCATAGTGGAATAAGTCCTGTTTGATAGAAACCAACAGGTAAATCGATTAAGGCATGGAACAATATAGCACCAACTAAGTAAATCCATTTCTGTTGTTTTACTCCATATAAAACAATTAGGGATAAAGCGATTTGAATGAAAACAGCCCCAATCCGTTCTACTGCTGCTACAAAATAAATATAAAAAGGTGTTTCCAATAAAGTCTTTTTTAATACTCCCATATCTGGTTGATTTCCTACCATCTGGTCAAAAGTGCCTGCGTTAATACTTAATGCAAGACTAATTGCTGTGATAATTGATATTCCCCCAAGAACAACGGCCTCAATTCCCCCATGCCCGATTCCGTAGGAAATACCATCTTTACGCTCACGGTATTTCGATAAAAGAATCGTAAAGCTAATATATCTTCCGATTTCTTCAAAAATCCCTGCTGCCAAAGCACCATATAAAGCTAAAATAATTGGATGGCTTTTAAAGAAGTTTGCCGTTGAGGTGTTCCCTTGTAATAAATAGGAATGCATCATTTTTTCTAAAAAGAGCACAAACACAACAAAAGTAAGAGCACCTATCATTATGGACTTCCAAGAAATTCCCTGTTTTCTATGAAAATAAAGCAATAAAAAAATCGGAAAACCGACTGATAAAATAAACTGAATGACCATTCCGGCAATGGATAATGAGCTAATCATCTGAACGTTTCCTCTCATTTTAAAATGTAATAAAATAATATTTATATAGTATCTATATGATATCATATGTATATAATTAGGACAATATTTAAATAATTGATATTCCTATTTATCAACATAAAACAATGGTCATCTTTTTTTATGCTAAAAAAGCCATCTCCTTATTCAAAAGGCAATGGCTTATAACCATACACACGTTTTTTAAATTTACATATCTTCTAATCGTCATCTTTTCACTCCACAATTCCTAAATGGATGTACTCATCTTGTTGAAGCTGCCCAGTTACCAAAAGCTGCTCAGCCTTTTGATATTTCTTAATGGCATCTTCTAAGTTCAATCCAAAAATACCATCAATATTTCCAGAATAAAGTCCAGCTGCTTGAAGTCTATTCTGTACTAACATTACTAAGGTTCCACGATCTCCACGAACTAGTTTTTTCAACTGCCATTCATCATGTCCTAAGATAGGTCCTTCAATATAAACAATCGTTCCTACTGGAACTTTACTATAAAGTTGCTTGATATCTGTATTCAACATCCTTACACAACCATGGCTTACATCTCTCCCAACCGACATGGGGCGATTGGTTCCATGAATTCCATATTTTCCCCAAGGTACATTTAAACCTAACCAGTGTGTACCAAATCCTCCTCCCCACCCTTTCGATTTCTCAATAATTTTCCATTTGCCAATAGGTGTTGGTGTTTGTTCCTTTCCGACCCCTACCAAATAGCTGTCCAATATAGAATTATTTTGCATGACATTAAGACGCCGCTTCCATAAATCTACTTTAATCCATATAGGAGATGAATTCGCTTTCGCTTCATCAACTGGAAAGCAGCAATTTACAATGATTATTAGGAAGGAAATGAACCAAAATTTCCTCTTACTCATGACCATTCACACCTTCATTTCTTCTCTCTATATAATCTTTCTTATTTGATAAATTAAATTCGTCCTTTGCTCACATAAGCGACATAAAAAATCAGACCTCTTTTTTATCGAGATCTGATTGATCATTACAATAATTGTAGAATCGCTATTTTCCTTTGATAAATCGACAAAAATTTTGATAATCACTAGGTAGTCGAAAGTCTCTCAATACTTCTGCCATATTGACACTAAACTTCCAAGCTACCTCATTTTCGGCAATACATCGCAACGTCTCTTGTTGCTCTTCTGTTAACATATGAAAATGAGTTCCGGTAGGAATACACTGCTTATGAAAAGTTATCATTAATATGGTTCGAGATAGTTCGATTGCTGCTAAGGCATTTTGAGTTTTACGGAATGCTTCTAAAAGAAGGGGGAGTGATTGAGTGGCCAGCTCTTTGGTTAAGCAACACAATAACCAACTAATATCATGGATAATATCAATTGAAGCAAACAGTAGATTATCATACGCACAAACACGATCCGGGTCTTTAATCGCATCAATTAATACACGAATAGTTTGATTAGAAACATTTCCGGACTGAATATGGACTAATGCAATTGCTGCTGCTAATTGAATTAATGGTTCATGATTTTGATTAACACAATGATTTAAGAACTCAACCGTTTGTTTATGTTTATCCCGCTGTATACCAAGTGCTATAATTAGATTAGTACGAATGAGAGAACAAGTCTCATGTAACATTCTATTGCGCAATTTGGTTCGTATCTCCGCATCCAGCCATTTTACAGATGCAAGTGTATAAATAGCTGCTTCTCTAACTGAGAAATCTGAATCATCAAGCAGCTGATAATATATGGGGACTCCTTGATAAACAGCCTCTTTTGCTTTTTTCGACCACTCTATCTCTTGTTCTAGTTCTTGATGAGCTTCTTCAGTTAGAACTATTTTATTCTTAATAGGAGGATACTGATAAACAGCTTTATAAGAAGTTCCATTCGAAATACCTGCAAGTAGCTCTAAAATATTTTCTCGATTTAATGTATTGTTGTCTTTTAATAGTTCAATTAAGAAAGGAACAGTATAAGACGTCGCTTCAAAAATGTATTTGTCTCTATATAAAATATAATTTGATAGTTTACCAAAAAAGGCCCACCAAATCTTTTCATCTTTTGATGTTAATTTATATATTTGTTGTGGAATATCCTTCGCAGAGCCATAAGCATGTGTCAAATTTCCCCAATTAACATCACTTATATTTTCTAGCATTTATCAACCCTCCAAAAATTATGGTTGTTTTTTTATTATAACTGAATTTATTTGAAGTTTGTGAGTTTAGTATACAGTTTCAACCAATTAATATGTTATAATATAAAAGGGATTTTTATCGTTTGAATAATTCTTTTCAAAATTTTCAGCTTAGTATTACTTAATTTAAAGATAAACATCTTATAACCACGAAAGGGGTTAGTTATAATGGCATTGACTGAATCCAATATGTTTCCACTCGGAACAACAGCTCCTTCTTTTAACTTACCTGATGTAGTCTCTGGTAGAACGGTTTCACTTCAAGAACTTCGATCAAATATTGCAACTGTTCTGATGTTTATATGTAATCACTGTCCATATGTCAAGCATGTACAGAACCAACTGGTACTACTAGCCAACGACTATTTACCTAAAGGAGTTTCATTCATAGCTATTAATGCCAATGATGCAGAAAAGTATCCAGACGATTCACCAGAAAAAATGAAAGAGATAGCACAACAGCTTGGTTATCCATTCCCTTATCTATTTGATGAAACTCAAGAAGTGGCGAAAGCATATCAAGCAGCATGTACTCCTGACTTTTATATTTTTGATAAAGAAATGAAATGCGTTTATCGTGGTCAACTTGACGACTCTCGACCTGGTAATGATTTGCCAGTAACAGGTGAGACCATTCGCTTAGCTCTCGATAGTTTGCTACAAAATGCCCCAGTAACTGTGAAACAAAAGCCCAGCATCGGATGTAACATTAAATGGAGAGATTAAAAGACCGTGTGGTTTATTCCACGGTCTTTTTTTATATGATGTGTTTAGTCTAAAAGTCTTTATCACTTTGTGCATTTTTTCATGAAGTAAGTCATATATTTGACTAAGGACTAGGTAAATAATCTCTTTAACACCATATAGATACTGCATCACTTCACATTAATGAAGAATCTCTGACTATCCTGTCCTAATTTACTTAAAAAGTTTTATTCTCTCTAGCCTATGGTTACTAACTATTGGACTTATTATTATACATCTTTTCACACTAGATTCACAAAGTACATGAAGGTGTTAATAGTGATTAAAGTAATTGATTTATATAGTTGAAAAAAATACTTTTATCAGTTGGTAAAGCCTACTTAAGTAGCGATTTCTTTTTCCTTTTTACTCCTATTTACTTCATCTATTTTTAATAACAATCTTGGCTATCACCCTATTCAATTATAAATGTCCCTTTTGTTTGTTGAATCATTTCCCGAAATCCTATCAACTCTAAACCTACCGACCTTAAATTTCTACAAGCTCCTATTTATTTAACATGATTTACTATGATCTTCAAAAATATAGCTATAGTTTCTTTCTTCATTCAAGCAAATAAACCTTCCTATTTATAAAAAAAGGAAGGTTTATTTATGAAATAGATGTCTTAAAACTACATTGTTGACATGACATTCTTGTATAGCCGTTTTTTAACAATCCACTAATTGTATTGATATCCTATTTTGCTTTAATCACGCCACATGCAATTCGACTACCAGAATCACCAGCAGGGTCTGTTTTATAATCATCTGCTTTTTCATGAATAACTAGAGCTGTCCCTTGATCTTTTAATAAAGATTGAGCTTTCCCTTTTTCCAATGTGACACCAGTTATTACTTGTGACTTTGTCACTTTACCTTGTGAATCGACCACAAGATTTTCTAAATCCCCAGCATGTGCACCTTGCGAACTATGTTTACCATGCTTTTTATCCGTAGGATTAAAGTGTCCACCAGCTGATTTAAAATGAGGTACTTCACATTTACCAATCTCATGTATATGAAATCCATGTGATCCTGGTGGAAGCTGTTCGGCAGCTATTCTCAATTCAACCCCTTCACTTACCTGCTTTAACTCGATTGTACCAACCTTCTTTCCTTGCGTATTGACTAATTCGGCCAAAGCTGTTGTTGCGGAAGTACTACTACAAGCTGACATTCCCCAACATAGTGCTATTGCTAGACTCATTGTTAAAAACTTTTTCACTTTGATCCCTCCTATCATACAATTTTCATATTATACAAAATGTTTCATATGTCAATCATTTCGTATAAGCCAATCTAGTATATATCTAACTAATAGCCAAAAGATTAAATCTACATAAAAAGTGATTCGAATGTTTACCCGAATCACTTTCCTACGCTTCTTTTTACTATTAAATCACCAACTTATCGCTTCCTTATCCCAGCCAATTATTAATCAAAAGTTGATCCTACGCCAAAGCGCTTCTCCCCAATCTAAAAACTATGTTCTTAATTAAATGATGTAACTTACTCTTATAAAACAGCCCGCACTTCAAAACGCTTATTATTTTTACCTTTACTTTTAATCCGATCAATACATAATGTTCCAATTTCAGAAGTTCTTTGAACATGAGTTCCTCCACAAGCTTGTTCATCGATCGAATCAATACAGACAATACGAACCCTTTGCACAGAAGGAGGTAAAAGATTAATCGCTGTTTTTATCATTCCTGAAGATTGCTCAGCTTCTTGGCGACTCATCGACTTGATAAAAATCGACTTATCCTCGGAAATGATTTGGTTTACTTCTTGGATGACTTCCTTTACTTGTTCTTCGTCTAGATTATTTATTTCATTAAAATCGATTCGAGCTTTATCTGGATAAATTTGATTTCCAGTACAAAGAGCACCAAACTTCTTATACATCACAGCTCCCAACACATGAAGTAATGAGTGATGTCTCATTAGCCCATATCGACGATCCCAATCAATTTGAACCTTAATTTTTCCTAACTTTAAATTATCAGCGTTTTTAACATAGTGTACGATTTTCCCTTTCTCTCTTTTAACTTTTATCACTTCATAATTTTGGTCATCTTGTATGAATTTTCCTTGATCATGCTCTTGTCCTCCGCCTGTTGGATAAAGCAAAGTTTGGTCTAAATATACCTTTTCACCATCAATTTGTATCACTTCTGCTTCACACTCTCTTAAGTAAGTTTCCTCTAAAAATCGTTCTTTGGTCATCGTTGATCACTCCTTATTTTTCTTTAAACTGTGAATAATACACACAGGCAGTGTCTTCTAATTCCATGGAACTATTTATATTTAGTAAAAATAACGTAAACACATAATCACAAACATCCCCACTACTACTGTCCCTAGCAAACTACGGGTAAAACCAGCTACCCCAAGAGCAATCAACGCAGCAATCCACACTTTAAGATCGAGCGAATTTGCCATAAAAAGCGACTGAGTTATTAAAGCTGCCATGATAGAAATGGGGATAAATTGGAGCCAACGCTGCCCCCATTCAGGTAAAGTTATCCGACTTAATACGAGAAGAGGTAATACTCTAGGCAATAGGGTAACAATCATTCCGCCAATAATAATAATAAAAATATCTGCTCTTATCTCCATTTTTCAATCCACATCCCTATTGTTGCTGCAATAATCGTAGCAATCATGACGCTTGTACTATCCGAGAAAAAATAACTAGCTCCTATCGCTACCACAACAGAGCTTATCGTAACCAAAGTATCAAGAGAAAACTTACGACGGCTTAATATTTGTAAAACGAACAAGCCGATAAACATTGCGGGTAACGCAAAATCTAAACCGAACTTTTCTGGTTGTGGAATCCAATCTCCTAGTATGCCACCAACTACATTAGCTAAACACCAGTTGATATAAGCAGTAAAATTCAGACCAAACATCCAATACTCATTTACTTTCGACTTATTCGATAATTCATTTGAAGCAACAGCAAAACTTTCATCAGTCAATTGTGACCCGATCAATACATTTTTCCAGAAAGGAAGATGTCGGAAATATGAAGATAGGGCTGCACTCATTAAAAGATGTCTTAAATTTACCAAAAAGATTGTAAAAATAATCGCCGATATAGATGCTCCTGCTGTATACATTCCAGCTACTATAAATTGGGCTGATCCAGCATAAAGCAGTAGAGAAATAAGTGTAATTTCTAAGATTGTAAAGCCTGCTGTTTTTTGAACCACTCCTGCTGCAATTCCTATACTAAAATAGCCTAAAACAGTGGGAATACAATCCTTTACCCCTTGTAAAAAGGAGATTTTGGCTCCGATTGCATTCGTTTGCAGATAAACTTTAGACATTTTATTACTCCCCCTCTCTCTTCTATAGGAGTTATCATACTAACTACGCTAAATACTTTCTAAAAAAACGGCTCATGGACTGAACCGCCTTCCTGTCACGATATGAACTAAGTCTGGATCATTTCGCCAAAGCGAATCCAGCTTGTCTGAGCCAAACTCTCTGGTGATAGCTCCGATCATAATATCATGTCGAATATATTCAGTAGCCACTAATACTAATGCAGGATCATGCGTCTTAACCGCCCACGAAGTAGCATTCTCCAAGAAGTTAGCAATCAGCACTTCTTGACCATCGCAGGTTACAATGGTAAGATTGCCACCTATTCTTTCCTTAACTACATCAGGAGGCATATAGTTATGATGGAAAGTAAAACCAAGCTGTATTTCAGGAGCTCCAAAGAGAATGGAAAAAACAGGAATTCCTTCATGGATACGTTTTTCTACAGCCTCTTTAATCATTGGAATTTGTGGTTCCCAAATGGATAACCATAATTCATTCTTCGCTTTTTCCACCATCTCAATCATTTCTTTGATAATCATCTCATCATTACGAATATGCCAGATTACATCAACTCCTCTTTCACTTTCAAGAGCGTTTAACTTCCTTTCTAAGAATGAAAAAGATTGCTCAATCTGCTTTCGCAAGCGTTGAATTAACTCATTGGCAGGGATAGGTACGTATTTAACAGGATCTGAAGGAACAAGATAAATAGCTCCTTTATCCAAAAGCTTCCCAAGCACTTCATAGATCATAGATCTTGGGACACCTGTCCGTTTACTGATTTCATACCCTGTTACTGGGTGATGTTGGAGCAACCCAACATAGGCTTTACATTCGTATTTTGAAAAACCAAGCTTTTGTAATTCCGCATAAACTTCTTCCAACCTTCCACCTCCTTATAGTTGTTATATTTATAACTACTATAAAGAAAGCAAAATGTATTGTCAATAAAGTGTTCAATCGTTTTAACTTTTTAATCCTGCTTTTTATATTCATGGATCATATTGGTAACAAAAAAAACCTATATAGAGGAGATAGATTACTCATTTAGGGCAAACTAAAACCACTGATTATTTAGCGGAACAGGAGTGGAAAGGAAGCATGACAAAGGAGCACACCGCATCTGTTTCTTATTTAGCATTTGGGGACTCCTTAACTCAGGGAGTCGGAGCTGCGAGTCCAAATCAACACTGGGTATCTCAATATTTTAATCACCTACGCATTTCAGATCATTGTACTTATCGGAACTTTGGTATATCGGGAATGACATCGACTGAGCTTTTTACCTTACTTAATATTCCTAGCCTATCTCGTTTAATCCCCCAATCTACCCATATTTCTATAACAACAGGTGGTTGTGATTTTATTCATTTATATGAAAGCGGATCATTATCACTAAAAAATTTATTTCAAACCATTCGTAAAGTACAAACACAAGTCGAACAAATTCTTAATATTATTCGTACACAAGCTCCGAATGCTGTCGTTCATTTACTTGGCTTTTATGTTCCTATCCCCGCTTATAAATTGGGTGAAAAACAAGCTTCTTGGTTTGTACAAACGATGAATAAATGCTACGAACGCATATGTAATAAATACCAGATTTATATGATTAATCCGTTTGATACTTTTTATCATCGATTTGACTATTTTTGTGACGAAGTTCATCCCAATCAATCCGGTTATGATGAAATCGCCAAATTATTTGTCAACTCGATCCAAAAAAATAAGACTCCTTTTGTTATGAAATCATAAGCTGCTAGATATAGCTTCTATAAACAAACATCCCAATCCATTTTCATTGGATTGGGATGTTTATGTTTCATTAGAATGATAAAACTATCAACATTAATGACTATTGTTCCTGCTCTGAATTTCTAGCTGACTTATTAATTTCTCCCCAAGATTTATTGAATGGTTTAATCTTTTCTTGTAATTGTGTACCATCTAATATTTTTTCAACAGTATCAATATATTTAATCTCTGATCCGGTTGTTTTAGTAAAATCACTAATACGAGTAAAACCCTAACATAATCATGGTTATCTAAATTTCAATCCATACTTGCGCATTTTATTATATAAAGTCGCACGAGAAATCCCCAACAGTTTAGCTGCAGCGGTTTTATTCCCATAAGTTGTTTGTATGGCATGTTGAATACGCTGTAATTCATCTGCTTTGCTTTGGACACTCCCAGTCGGTGCTAAGCCATGAGTCATTTGATCTACTTCAATACGTGGAGCTTGAATGGTTGAAGGAAGATGCTCCCGTTTGATCACTTCTCCCTCCATTAGGATCACCAGTCGTTCAATGACATTACGTAGCTCACGAATATTTCCTGGCCATGAATAATTCATAAAGGTAACCAATACCTCTGGATCAAAAATAGGAACAGGCTTTTCATAGTTCACAGCAATATCTTGTGCGAACAACTGAATGAGTTCAGGAATGTCTTCTAAACGACTTCGCAATGGTGGTATCTCGATCGAAACAACATTTAATCGATAAAAAAGATCCTCACGAAATGCACCTTGGCGAATTCGTTCTTCTAACTTTCGATTGGTAGCAGCAATAATGCGAACATCAACTTGAACAGGTTTAGTTCCACCCACTCGATAGAATAATCGCTCCTGTAAAACACGTAATAACTTTACTTGCATATCAAGTGGTAATTCACCCACTTCATCTAGAAAAAGGGTCCCTTTATGAGCAAGTTCGAGTTTCCCAGGTCTTCCCTTTTGATCCGCTCCTGTAAAAGCTCCTCCTTGATAACCAAATAACTCACTCTCAAACAATGCAGCCGGAATCGCACCACAATTGACTGCGATAAAAGGCTCTTTGGAACGTTTACTCGCTCGATGGATCGCATGAGCAAATAATTCCTTTCCCACTCCAGACTCCCCTGAAATGAGTACCGTTGCATTCGTTGGAGCTACACGACGTGCAATTCCGATCACTTGGGAAATAGCAGGACCATGACCTTTTATAGACTGAAAAGGATCATCATTCGGTGCTAACTGGGTTATTTTTTCTTCTAAGTTATGTAATTGTGAGGTTCGAGTGATTAATTCGTTCCCTAGACGAACCAGCTTCGTTACATCTTGTTCTGAAGCGATAGCACCAATTACACTTTCTCCCATTTTTATGGGTACTGCTGTAACTAAAACATGCTTTCCTGGCTTTGGTTCATGGTAAGCTTGGTAAATTGGGCGCCGCTCGTTTAAAATCTGTGCAATCTTTAATGAGTTCCAATCAAACTGAGTAATATTTTGCCCAACGATATCTGCAGCTGGGATATCATAAAGCTTTTCAGCTGTTTGATTCCAATAAATCACTGTACCTTCCATATCTACAATCGTAATGGCTTCATTAACAATATCTAATAATACCTGTAAGATCGTCTCAGCTTGATAATGATTCATAACCCTAGCTCCTCTTTTAAACAGATCTGTTCATTTATACATTTTTGTTCATTTTTTTATACAAAATTGTATAAAAGTAATTCTAAAATGTAAACGATTGCAGCTAAAAAAATTGGCATGGATCTTGCATATTTACTTGAGTAAATAAAATTTCTTTATAAATGGAAGGGTGAATGGTCATGGAACAATTAATGCGTAATACACTATTGTTTTTGTCAAAAAATCGCTTAGCCAACCAAGCTGCCAAAAAATGGGGGTTGCGTTTTGGAGCTAGTCGTTTTGTTGCTGGTGAAACCATCGATGAAGCCATTAAGGTTGTTCACAATCTAAATAAGAATGGTATTGTAGCTACTCTTGACCATCTAGGGGAATTTGTATTTAATGAAGCAGAAGCCAAAGAGTCCGCTGATTATTGTATTCGCACCTTAGATGCGATTCATCAATCAGGAGTAAACTCCAATCTCTCATTGAAACTAACCCAACTTGGACTGGACATTTCTAAGGATCTATGTATGGAGAACATGCGGCAAATTCTTAATCGTGCTAAGGAATATGGTAACTTTGTACGAATTGACATGGAAGATTACGCTCATAATGAAGTAACCATGGATATTTTTAAAGAATTACGCCGTGAATATGGGGAAACCATCGGTTTAGTTGTTCAAGCTTATCTTTATAAAGTAGAAGAAGATATTGAGGACCTAAATCAATTTAAACCCAATCTACGCCTAGTAAAAGGAGCTTACAAAGAATCTCCTGAAGTCGCTTTTCCTAATAAAGAAGATGTGGATCATAATTTTATTAAGATTATTGAAAAACATCTCCTATATGGAAATTATTCAGCCATTGCTACCCATGATGAAAAGGTTATCGAACATGTGAAAAAGTTTGTCCAAGAACATCAAATTCCACGTACTCAGTTCGAATTTCAAATGTTGTATGGAATTCGTGTACAAATGCAACATGAGCTGGCAAAAGAAGGATATACGATGCGTGTATATATTCCCTATGGTAATGACTGGTACGGATACTTTATGCGTCGCCTAGCAGAGCGTCCTGCAAATGTTGGTTTCGTATTAAAATCGATGTTTAAAAAGTAACTATAGAGTGTAAAAAAACAGGATTTTTTGATTCTCTTACTAAGTATCAACTGCACTTATCCTTAATCTGTTTTCTTCTACTAAATATTTGTTGTATCATACAAACAAAAGTTAGAACATCAGCTAATTTAAAATTTATATAATCATACTCTATTTCTTTTCATTATTATTTTTCGCAAAGCCAATTCTTTCGAATCGAGAGTTGGCTTTTCTACTATCAATAGTAAAATATTCATTTGAATATTGAATCATTGTGATAAGTATGTTATCTTTTAATCAAATCTTTATTTGAGCGGAGAGTGAAAATGTCTACAAATTCAACTTTTAATCAACAAACGGATGTATGTGAAATTTTTTGTTATGACGAGGAAAAAGTACAGCAGCTACGTCAACAGGTTCCAGAAATAACGGGTCTTAGCGTCATGTTTAAGGCACTTGGTGATGAAACACGCCTTAAAATTGTATATGCACTTACCTTAGAAAAAGAGCTATGTGTTTGTGACATCGCTCATATCCTCGGCTCTACTATCGCAACTGCCTCTCACCATCTTCGTTTATTAAAAAATCTGGGTTTAGCAAAAAGTCGTAAAGAAGGTAAACTCGTATTTTATTCCTTAGATGATGATCATGTAAAACAAATAGTCCGAATCGCCACGATTCACTTCCATGAAAAAGAAAATGAGATCATTAAAAAATGACAATGATCAAGAAAACAAAAGTTTCATGTTCTCAATCACAAAGAGCTATCCAATGCGCTCAAACAGTCATCTAAAACACAACCTACTATGCTGGAAATCGAAAATTATTCGAAGATTTACATGTTTCGCTTGACCTATTTAGTCATCATATACAACAATATCAAGTGGTTAGTTATAAACTCGTTTTTGTAGGTACAAGTCAAGAAATGATTGAGCTCATCACGATTACTGATGTCTCGTTCTACTAGTAAGAAGACGATTCTAGGTTTGAAACAAGTTAGTTATTATTGATCAAGAACTACCACTACTTGTCATCTTAAACAGCATGAGACTCATGAATACTCAATATAGAAGGGAGCCCTATCAATGAATCAATGGTGGAAACATAAAAGTGGGCTGTTAATAGCTATGGCTATCCTCATCTTTTCTGGGCTAATCGGCTGTAGTTCGCAAAACGAAACAGCGAAACATACTGACATACAGAAAGAACAAAAACATACTGGACCTGAGACGAACCCGATGTCAGGAGATCTGCGAGAAACCACAGCGAATATTGATGAAATGCCTAACTTTCTAAAGAATTTCGATCCAAGGGTTACAGATGTCTACAAAGTTGCAGCGAAACATGCTGACATCCTTGATGAAATGCCTTGCTACTGTGGATGTGGAAAAAGTGCAAACCATAAGAGTAATCTGGACTGCTTTATCCATGAATTCAAACATGGAAAAGTCGTCTGGGATTCGCATGGAACCATGTGTGGTACTTGTATGGATATTGCTTTAGAATCCGCTATGATGAAAAGTGAAGGAAAATCAAAGCTAGAAATACGTAAAATCATCGACCAAAAATATAATAAGGGGTATGCTCCACCAACTCCAACCCCGATGCCTACTTCATAACACCTGTTTTCAGGTGTTTTTTATCTCCATTTTTGCAAATCCATATATGATTCTAAAAATGGAAAGAAGCATCATTTCATTATAATATTCATTTGACTATAATAATAAAAAAGTTTACAATATATTCAAATAATCATTTTAATATTTTAATGTTATAGGGAGACAACCAACATGATATCACATGAGATACATACATTAGTAATTGGTGCGGGACAAGCTGGGTTAGCAATGGGCTATTATTTAAAGCAACGACCCGACTCTTTTCTTTTGATCGACGCTGGAAAAGAAATTGGCGATTCATGGCGATACCGTTATAACTCCTTGACCCTCTTTACTCCACGTGCCTATAGCTCTTTACCTGGTTTACCATTAAGAGGGGACCAACATGGTTATCCATGCAAAGATGAAATTGCAGATTATCTAGAAGGCTATGCAGATCACTATCAATTACCTATTCAATTAAATACACAGGCTATCTCCTTGGAAAAAATAAAAGACGATTTTTTTATTCAAACAAGTAAAGGAAACTATATAGCCCAAAATGTGATTATAGCTACAGGACCTTTTCAAAAACCCTATATACCTTCTTTGTCAGGGAATCTATCCGATGAAGTCTTACAAATTCACTCAGCACAATATACCCATCCTAATCAATTAAAAGAAGGACCCGTTTTAGTAGTCGGTGCGGGAAACTCTGGGTTACAAATTGCTACTGAGTTATCTCAGACACACCCCGTGTCTTTATCCATTGGAAAATCGCTTCGGATGGTTCCACAGAAAATACTTGGAAAAAGCTGTTTTTGGTGGATGGATCTACTTGGACTCTCTGAAGTCACCATTGATTCCAAATTAGGAAAATATTTAAAACAAAATGATCCTATCATTGGTACAGAAGCAAAACCATTGATAAAGCAAGGAAAGATAAAATGTTACCCTCGTGCCATACGACTTGAGAATCGTTTGGTTCATTTTCAAGATAAGCAATCTTGCGAGGTGAATAATCTCATTTGGGCAACAGGATTTCATTCTGATTACGATTGGATCCAAATTCCTGAACTTTTTGATTCAAAGGGTCATCCTATTCATCATCGTGGAAAAACACCCGTAGAAGGATTTTATTTTCTAGGTCTCTCTTGGCAATACAGACGATCTTCAGCTTTAATTTATGGTGTAGGAAAAGATGCTGAATATCTACTACAATTCTTGAAATCCCAGAGGTAAGCCGATTCTTACCTTTTTTCTATCCTTAATCTTCTTGGAGTTATATATCGATTTGATGTATACTAGAATTTGTGTATAAATTAGGTGCTAATCATTTTTGGACACTCTCCCATAAGTCAATCTAAAAATTACTCTATATTTTTAAGAAGAGTACCGTTTTTGAATTAGACATTGCAACATGCTTAGGTATAAAATAGAATTTTGTTATATAGGATGTGAGGATGAATGAAAACTACCAATAATGAGTATCGTATTCTCTTATACTATAAATTTGTTCATATAGCAGATCCTGAAGCTTTTGCCGATGAACATCGTGCTTTTTGTGAGAAACTTGGCGTAAAAGGGCGAATTTTAGTCGCTGAAGAAGGTATCAATGGAACTCTTTCAGGGACGATTGAACAAACCAATAGGTATATGGAATATATGCAGCAACATCCCTTATTTTATGACATGGTCTTTAAAGTGGACGAATATCATAAACATGCCTTTAAAAAGTTATTTGTCCGTCCCAAAAAAGAAATTGTTACCTTCCGGGTTGACGAATATCAGCTCGCTCCACATGAAGAAACAGGAAAATATATATCTCCAAAAGAGTTCTATGAACTTTTACAACGTGAGGATGTAATCGTAGTTGACGGGCGAAATGACTATGAATATGATATCGGTCATTTCCGCAATGCCATTCGCCCTGATGTTAAGTCTTTCCGCGAATTTCCTGAGTGGATTCGTAAAAATTTAAGCCAGTTTAAAGATCGTAAAATCATCACCTACTGCACTGGTGGAATTCGTTGTGAAAAATTAACCGCTTTTATGCTTAAGGAAGGATTTCAAGATGTAGGGCAGCTTGAAGGTGGGATCGCAACCTATGGAAAAGATCCTGAAGTGCGAGGCGAACTTTTTGATGGAAAAATGTATGTTTTTGATGAAAGAATTTCGGTTCCAATTAATCAAGTAGAAGAAGTAGTTGTAGGTAAATGTTACCATTGTGGTAAACCAGATGATCGCTATATCAACTGTGCTTATGATTTGTGTCATCGACAACACATTTGTTGTAAAGAGTGCGAGGAAAAATACCATGGCTTCTGCTCAAAAGAGTGTGAAGAAGCTAAAGTGGGCACAGTTTCATGAAAATCTGCGGTCATTCCCTATAGGGGATGCTTAGAACAACAACTTTTCCTGTCGTGCCTCCTTTCAAAGTGATATCATATTTTTTGAGAAAACGGTTGGGTACTTTTTGTATTAAAGGCACTCCTAACTCTAAATACAGGGACTACATCAGCATGACTGATATAGTACGGGTAGCTGTCAGCCTGCCCACGATGTATCGTCAATTCAAGGCAGGAGTCTCCATGATGTTTGTACTGCTGGACAGATACAAGCTTACCATTTCTATGGTGAGTAGTTGACCATAAAACAAATCACACTCCTCACTCGAGAGGAGTGTGATTTCATATTTAAGTATTAATGTTGACTTTTCATTGAGTTGATCCTAAAAAATGATTCCCTTAAAGTCTATGTTTTGAATAAAATTATACAGCACGCTTTTTTATAGGAGGACAATATGGGAATTGAAATCAAATATACTAATCCCAAAAAGTTACTAAACCCAGCAACTGGCTTTTTACAAGGATACAGCTATACACTCAATCCTTATGTAGGCTGTACATTTGCCTGTTCTTATTGTTATGTTCGTAGAATGCCTGTCGCCCTTTTTAGAAAAAGTGATTGGGGAAAATGGGTAGATGTCAAACAAAAACTAGCACTCGATTTTAGAAAAGAGATGCTACGTGCCAAACGCAAGGGAAATACAACCATTTTTATGTCTTCAAGTACAGATCCCTATCAACCTATCGAATATTCCGAAAAAATTACACGCACCCTGCTACAAGTAATGGTAGAAGAAAAACCTGATTTCCTGTTTATCCAAACAAGAAGTCCACTAGTAACTAGAGATATTGACCTTTTTTTACAAATGAAGGATCGTATACGAATTAGCATCACGATCGAAACTGATTTAGAACCCATTCGAAAAGTCTTTTCACCGATTGCTCCACCTATTCCAGCACGTCTCAAAGCTCTAGAAAAACTAGCAAAATCAAATCTACCCATCCAAGCTACTGTTTCCCCTGTTTTACCCTTTTCCAAAGAGTTTCCCTATCGCCTAAAACAGATGGTTAATCGTGTTTGCATTGATGACTTTTTTATGGGAGATGGAGCAGGTGGAAAGCGAACCAAGCAGCTCGGGATTAAAAGAATATTTGAGAAACACAATCTGACTCAGTGGTATGATTCCTCCACTTATTTAAAGGTTGTGGATGAATTTACCAAAGCTTTTGCAAAAGAAAGTATTTTCATTAGTAAAGATGGCTTTATGCCTTAATTCCTCTTTATTATATTTTGATATAAAAACACCCTCATAGTGTAGGGGTTTTTTCAACTGCATCCTATCGATTATTCGATATTACATCTTCTTTTTCTACTAATTTCGGTTGCATAAAAGACCCTTCTTTTTTGTATAATTAAGAGTAATATTTTATTACGAGAATATACGTTCCCATATTATCCAATAGTTAAGAGATAAATGAATATGAAAAATCAATTTTTTGCTAATGTATTGTAAGTCGCTAGATTTTTCCTTATTATAAAAAAACCAAGAAAGCATGATTTGATTACCATTTATCATCATTGATGTTTATAGAGGATGTTGTATTAACCAGCGCTCAACGTGTTGCAATATGATCTACCTATTTATCGCTTCCTTACTCACTTTCGTCCAATGACTTTGAGTATTGGAATATCAAGGCTTTAATCTAGTTATGCAAAGCAACAGATAACATACTATTTATACTATAAATTACCACATATAGCATGCCATACTTTTTGTGTAACGATTTCCTTGGGTTCGGTACCATTCCATTGATGGGATTTTTTCCAACAGAGCAAAGCTCGTGCAGTCTGAATTCCAAAAATCCCATCGACAGGTATTAACAACCGGCTTTGCAACACTTTTACATCTTCACCATAGAACATCGGCTGTTTTAGATATAAAAAACGATGAAATGAAGAATCTTTGTCATAAATCTCTTCTACAGTATAGAGCAAATATGACTCAGGTGACCATCCCTGATAAACCAGATCAACAAACCATGCTTTGTCTACACCTGAACCTGGACACGTTTTTTTGTCTGTCATTTCATTATGAAATTTAATCACAGCTCCTTGTTTAATATGGAAAAAGCGACAAATTCTTAGCGCCGTATCTAGCTGTACACCATCTAATTTATCATGCCCAATGTCAAAATTCCCAACCATTTCAAACATAAAAGGGTGTACATGATCATCATCTGGATCGTTATAACCTACCGCACTTGCAGGAGGATTGTTGATATCGCGTCCTGTTACAATCTTCCCATCGGGAAAAATAGTGATATGTTGGGCAATATCATCCCATCCTCTATCGATGGTATGAAATTTTTTCATTGCATCTTGTAGTTCCAAATGATTCGTTCCAGTAAAGTCTGCAAAGTCTGGCTGCCATGTACCATGCACATGTACTTCAGGATGTTTTGCCAGTTGTTTATCACGAATATAGCCGATAAACTCTTCAGCTGTATCAAATATAATTCCATACTGCCATCCCATAAATCCACCTCTTCTATGCTTACTATTCACTTTCATTTTACACATATTCTGGGGATGCAAGCAGTATTCACTAAAAAGAAATGGAAGTGATCCAATGAAAATATGGGCCACCGTTATTTTATGTATTAGTATCGCATGTTTAGTCATGGGAAAAGTGGAATTAGGCAATAGGGATGGCAACCATGAGGACAAAATCATTGAAGACAAACGCTCTCAGCTAGAAAAAGAGAAAAAAGCTAAGTTAGGCATGATGTTATTTGGTACAGGTATTGTTTTATTTATTTTTGCTCTTTTTATATATTCTAGCTAAAATAATCAAAAAGAAGCTACTAACTAGCTTGGTTAGTAGCTTCTTTTTGATTATTTAACTTTTTTGATAAGGATCTCTCCTTCTCCAGCGTCTAATAGTTTTTCAATGGTTTGCATTTGAATAGAACGATATGCTGTCCATACAACTTCCTTATAGTTGGAGCCCTCTTTTTTTAAAATTTGATAGGTATATACCTTGGGTGGTTCATTATTTGGTGGGATATATTTTACTCCAAAATAATCACAAACCCCCATCGCTGTTTGTTCAGCTGACTCTCTTTGAAAGGCTTCATTTTTCATTAACTTAGCTTCGCGATAATTCCACTTCTCATCATCCATAAATCCAAACTCAATTAGGCAAGCAGGCATACGTGTATTTCTGAGTACATAAAGCTCTCCCCATTCTTTAACCCCACGATCAACTTGGTCAGTTCCTGTTCTAACATACTTATGAACACTTTCAGCTAATCTTTTACTTCTCGTTTCAGGATAATAGTAGGTTTCCACACCTTGTGCACCAGGATTTCCTGGATGCGATTGACCAGAATGGTTATAATGGCAAGAGATAAAAATATCAGCATTGGCATCATTCGCCCGTTTGCAGCGAGAAGCTAATGAATGATCATAATCCCCTGGAGCTGTCAGAATGGTTTTAAATCCACATCGTTTTAACGCTTCATCTAAATATTGAACCACTTTCCGATTAAATTCATTCTCATAGATCACCCCTACTCCTGGGATATTTGGTGTTCTCTTCCCAGGAGTAGGACTAAAATTTCCTTGTGCATCGGTTAGCCCATGACCATCATCCAATGCCACAAGGTAGTTACTAGCTTGGGCCATTCCCATCACCTCATATGATTAAGTTAGGGTATCGTTTAAAGCACAAAGTAGTTTTTAATCTTATGAATCTATTTTTTCATGCATAATCTCTTATGTCATTTAATAATATTTACGTTTTATAATAAAGCTAGCCATTTAAACTTTTTATCGAACTATATATGATTTATATAAAATATTATTTATTGCAAAATTTCCGATAATAATTCTCTGATTCATTTATTAAATTAAACGATACATATACCTATTTCCCTTTTTTAAGCAAGAAAATTCATCTTTTTTTTAAGAAATTAATGCCAATATGAACCTTATTTCAGAAAGTACAAGAATTAAAATGATGTTCAAGTAAAAATATGCAAATACTAGCTCCGTTACCTTTTCCTGACTTTCATTTTAATAAGTAAACCACTTTTTATCGTTTTTTGAACCGATAAAAAGTGGTCCAATTCATTTATATTTTTCTCGCAATACTCTCTTCCCTACCAACTTAAAAATAGGAGGTAGCATAAGTAATACCACTAGAATCCTCAGTACCTGTACTGTGACTACAAAACCTACATCTGCATGAATCAACACAGAAATGGTCGCCATCTCAGCAATCCCTCCCGGTGCAAATGCCAACACCGTTGTAACAAGAGGTATATCTGCTGTGATAGATACAATCCAAGCAAGAAGGAACATCAATAAAATCAAACAAAGCGAACTAACCAAACCTACAACGGCTATTTTTCCAATTCCGGTGAACATCTGTTTATTCAGTCGTGAGCCAATGCTGGCCCCAATAAAGACTTGAGATAAATTAATCAACCAGTGTGGCCAAAATATAATCAACTCGTGTCCTAAATAAACAGATGTAAGGCTTTGAATCAGACAAACTCCTAACATTGCTCCAACTAACCAAGGTGCTGGTATCTTGATCAACTTCCCTACCAGATAACCTAGCCAAGCTCCTATCACAATGACAACAGTCCATAAAAGAGAGGAAACATCTGTAGGAACAGTCCGAGCGTAATTCCATACTGATGGTGTTGTTATAAAATGATCCAATTGTAAAACATGGATCATAAAAGGAATTATCAGCAATACCAATAAAATACGGGATGTTTGAACAATACTTACAACTAATGTATTTGCTCCTATTTCATCTGCAATGCTCGGCATAGAAGATAAACCACCTGGAGCTGTTCCAAACAAACTCGTCATTAAGTCTGTTTGACTAAATCGCCATAGGATAAGCCCTGATAAAAAAGAAAATAAAATAGATAAGATCAACGTAATCAAGACAATAACCCAATGATCTAGAAAAATATCTACCACAGATGCAGTAATTTTACGTCCTAATTCAATCCCTAATATAAACTGTCCCATCCATCGCCAGTAACTAGGCAATCCTGTATGATCTTCTTTTATGATTCCACACCATTTTGGATGCCATAAAGAGAGAATACAAGCGAAAACTAACGAACCAATCAACCATCCCAAAGACATTCCAGTTAAGGCGAGAATATAACCTCCAATTGAGCTTAAGATAATCAACCAACTATTTCTTAAAAATACCAAAAGTACCTCCTCACATTCTACACTCTAAAAAGTAATAGCGCCTGTTAACAAGGCTACAATAATCATTGCAAAGCAAGATCCTAACGCCCATTTAAAGATAAAGCGCTGATGATCACCAAATTCAACTCCCCCCATTCCAACGAGTAAGTAGGCAGAAGCCATCAGCGGGCTCATCGCATGTACGGGTTGTCCTAAGACGGAAGCTCTGGCCATCTCAATCGGATCTACTCCATAAGCTGCTGCTGTTTTTGCGAGAATCGGTAGAATCCCAAAGTAATAAGGATCATTTGCCATAAAATAAGTAAACGGAATACTTGTAATAGCAGTTATCACAGAAAAATATGGTCCCATGCTATTCGGAATAATGGAAACTAAACTATTTGCCATGGCATCAACCATTTTTGTGCCAGAGAGAATTCCAGTAAAAATACCTGACGCAAACACAAGTGATACTACAGCTAATACATTCCCTGCATGATACCGAATCCTCTCTTTCTGAAGATCTAATTTTGGATAGTTCACCATGATAGCGATTACAAAAGCTATCATAAATAAGACAGGTAGAGGTAATAATCCTATGACTAAACTAACGAGAAGAGTAACTGTTAATATAAAGTTAAACCATAATAACTTAGGCCGTTTCAAATCGATGATCTCCACTGTGCTCGCCATTTTTTCTGTTGATTTCAATTCTTCTTTATAAAGTTCGATTTCTATAACCCCTAATCGAGTACATTCTTTTTTACCTAAGATATAAGCAGTAAATAACGTCCATATGATCCCACCCGCCATAACAGGAATTAATGGGGTAAACACTTCAGTTGAATCAAGCTGCAACGCACTGATCGCTCTTGCAGTAGGTCCTCCCCATGGCATCATGTTCATTACACCAAAAGATAGCATGGCAACACAAGTTAAAATAAGTGGATTCATACCCAGTCGTTTATATAATGGCAACATCGCTGATATGGTAATCATATATGTCGTTGTTCCATCACCATCCAATGCCACGAGTAATGCAAGAACAGTACTTCCAATCACAATCTTTAAAGGATCTCCCTTAACGATCTTTAAAATCTTCCCAACAAGAGGATCAAATAATCCGGCATCAATCATCACGCCAAAATATAAAATCGCAAACATCAACATCACACCAGTAGGTGCAACACTCTTAATTCCGTCTAACATCATCGGTCCTAGCTCGAGACCAAACCCACCGATAATGGCAAATACGATCGGTATGACAATCAGAGCAGTTAGAGCAGATAGACGATTAGTAATAATTAGAAACATAAAGACTGCTACCATCATAAAACCTAGAATCGCTAACATCAATTTCCCTCCTGAGCATGTACACAGATAAATAACTTAAAAAAAGAAGATTCACTTGGTGAAAGCGCTATCATTTTAGAAATGAATACTATTTTATTTAGTACTATAAATATTTGATATAAATATGTAACTATAACAAACATAAATCTCTTAAAAAACCTTTTATGGTATTTTGTTCATTTTGTTCACAGTTTTTTACTACATGTTTTGTAAAATTAGTGAAAAATAGTTAATAAAACCTAGATAATAAGTTATAATTCTTTGCAAGATCATACAAGGAGGGATGTATTTGAAAAAAAGAAACATATTCTATTTATTCTCTTTATTAGTCATTGTTTTTGGAATAACCGCTTGCTCGTCTGAGGAGGATCAGAAAGCAAGTGAAACTAAACCAACACAATCACCTATTCCTAAAGCAACAGGCTCATCAGAACAGTCAGAACCCATTGAGTTTTCCCAAGAAGAACCTCTTGATAAGAAACAAGCCAAACCTACAACTACTGATGAAAAACCAGTGAGTTCTAACAAGAAGGAATCGAAACCCATTAAGGAGAGTGAATCTCCAAATATTCCATCTACTCCTTCTAAAGTCATGCCAAAGAAACATGACAACAAGGAACCAGCTGCTAAGCCAAAAGTCGTGAAACCTCCTAACTCAAAACATACACCGCCTTCTATTAAAGAATTCGAACAAGAGGTAGTTAAACTTGTCAATATTGAACGAGAAAAACATGGACTCAAGCCACTACAAGCTAGCAGTAAACTATCAGAAATCGCTCGCACCAAATCCGTAGATATGAAAGAAAATGGATACTTTAGCCATCAATCTCCTACTTATGGCTCTCCGTTTGAAATGTTAAAAGAGTTTGATGTTTCCTATCAGACCGCAGGTGAAAACATTGCAGCAGGTCAAACTACTGCTAAAGCAGTAATGGATAGTTGGATGAATAGTGATGGGCATCGTAAAAATATTTTAAGCCCATCTTATACACACATGGGTGTAGGCTACACGAAAGGCGGAGCCATGGGTACTTACTGGACTCAGATTTTTGTATCCTATTGATCTTAGCCTAGATATAAAAAACAGAAAGTCTGTAAACCAATGTGGATTACAGACTTTCTGTTTTTTATATCGAAGGTATTTTCTTTGTATATGACCATTTAACATCAACTACTCACCATTGAAATGGTAAGCTTGTGTCCGTCCAGCAGTACGAATGTCTAAAAGACTCCTGCCTTGAATTGACGATACATTGAGGGCAGGTTGATAACTACCTGTTCTACACCAGTCATGCTGATATAGTCCCTGCAGATAGGTACTCGATTCCCTAGTTTGTATCATATTTTCCTGCTCCGTTTATTCGCATTCTCTTTGTAAAAAGGAAAGCCCTTTGGTTATAATCCCAAAAATCGGATCTTGTTTACCCATATCAATCTTTGCCTCAGGAACATATTGGTAGAGCTGATCCATTAAGGTCTGACGTACAAAGTCTTGATGCTTTAAAACACCACCTTGTAAAATGATTTGAAATGCTTTCTCTTTAAGTTCGAGCTGCTCAATAACAGCACGAGCTGCTATAAATAATTCTTCGCTTGCTTTTAATAAGATCGTTTTGGCAACTTCGTCACCATCTAAATAAGATTTATATACAAACTGAGATAGTTCGGCCATTTTCTTTACGGAATAAGATGGACTATAGACCCAATTAACTAAGTCCTCCCCATTTTCCGCACCTATCTGACTATAAATCGACTCGCTTAAGCTTGTATTTGGCCCTCTTCCATCTTCTGCTCTTAAAATAGCTATTACAGCTTGTTTACCAATCCAATATCCACTGCCTTCATCACCCACCCGGTGTCCCCAACCACCTGTTCTAGCATACATTCCTGCTTCATTTACACCGTATACGATGGATCCAGTCCCCGCAATGACTAAAATACCTGGCTTCCCTTCCGTTTCACCTAACAAAGTTGCAAAACCATCATTTTCAATCAGAAGATTCTTCGGATAGATTTTTACAGATTTTAAAGCTTCATCAATCATCTCTAATATCACTTGCCGATCTTGCTCTGTATCTAAACCTGCCATGCCAAAAACTGCACACTCAACCTCTAGCTGGATTTCCGAATGGCTCAGTTTCTTTTTTTTTGCAAGGTCTTTCATCGCTTTGTCTAAACAAGCAGTTAGTGACTGAGTTGCTGCTTCTTTACCGATCCCCTGGTAGTTGCATCCTCCCGCTTGCCCTTCTCCTAAAGCTTGTTGTTGTTGATCCAAAAGGACAGCTAAGCTTTTGGTCCCCCCTCCATCTACTGCAAGGAGGGGGAGATGAAGACGATTCATCTAGCTTCACTCCATTCCTGTAATAACTGATCCATGTGAAGGGTTGCTTGTTCAATTTGATTTTTCTGATCATCCAGCCACTTTGAAAAGGAAAGATATTGTTTTCTTCGAATCGCAATCATTCGCTGTATTTCACTAGGACTTGGACCCCCAGGTAAAGTACGAATCTCAACAAAATATACAGGGTCCAGTGCCTGTTCTAATTTTTTTTCATCAATACTCAGTGAACGCCCTAGCACCTCAAGTGCCGCTTCATTTAACAAAGATAAACGAATCTCATTGGCGGAAATCCCTAAAGCAATTGCTTTTTTTACTACTTTACTAACAATATGATGAGCCTGACGGAATGATAAAGAATCAGTACGTACTAAGGTATCTGCTAATTCTGTAACCGTTGCAAAACTGGTTCTAGCCCGCTGTCTTAATACTTCTTGGTTTACTTCCATCGTTCCAACTACACAAGCAAATAAGCGGTAGATTTTCTCGAGAATTTCTGCACTTCTCCATGCATAAGGCTGCATATCATCTTCTGTATCCACGATATCTCCATAAGGAGTATTATGCAGCATCGACAGTACTGTCTGGGTATTACCAACACAACTTGACAAAATCGAACGCATATGTTCAAACGAAACAGGATTTCTCTTTTGTGGCATAATTGAACTGATTTGTACATATGGATCAGCTACTTTGAGAATCGAAAATTCTTGTGTACACCAAGCTAAAAAGTCTTGAATCACCCGACCTAGATTGATCGCAGCCAGCTGGATCGCTGTTGCTGCTTCGCCTAAATAATCGGCTCCAGCAATAGCATCATATGAGTTTTCTGCTAACTCATCAAAAGCAAGGAGTTCTTTAACACGATCTCGATTAATAGGAAATCCAGAAGTTGTAATAGCAGCTGCTCCCATACTACTTCGATTACAATTTTGATAAGCTTGTTGTAAACGGCGAATATCCCGTGTTAATGAGTCTCCAACAGCCATCATATAATGGGCTAAGGTCGTTGGTTGGGCTTGCTGAGTATGCGTATGAGCAATCATCAGTGTATGTAAGTGCTCCTCAGCAAATGCCATAATTTGCTTTTTCAAAGCGAGTGCCGATGAAATAGCTTGTAATAACTTTTGACGCATAGCCATGCGGAACATCGTTACACACATATCATTTCGACTTCGTGCCAAATGTAAATTCCCTGCAATATCTCCGGCTTGTTTCATTAAAAGTTGTTCTATATGGAAAAATAAATCTTCATATTCACCTGTATAGTTTGATGTATAAAGCTCCATTAAGTTTATACTACACAAAGCCTTAGCTATTTTTTTCACTTCGTCGTTAGATATTAAGTTTTGCTCATATAGCATAATAAGATGGGCCTTATTAATAGCCATCATCGGTTCCAATAAGTGCTCTTTCGCTTCATCATAAGCTGGCTCAAGTACTACTTCTGTATATGTTTTTCCAGGAAATGATTTTCCTTCCTTTGTAAAGATGTCTTCACGACTGTGCATTATTTTACACCTCTTTTTATTTTAAGCAGGATAACAAGGAAACCATTTTCCTACTCAGTAGCTTTCAAGTAAAAAGTAGGAAAAATGGTCTCTCCCTTTTTGTATGATCATGTTAAAAAATACTATCTACATTCATTTTCATCTTTTGTGAGTCTCATTGCTTTTATATTTGCCATATACTTTAAATCGTTATATTGCTATTGCCTTGAATTTTTTGAGATATAAATAATACGATAAGAATAAGTAGCATTTGTAATGATCCATATGCACAAGCAGTTCCGAATTCAAATGCATACATCCGTTGGAATATCGCGACCGACATCGGTGTCGTATCAGCAGAGTAAATTAAGATAGATGCCACAAACTCACCGATTCCTTGTACAAATGCAAGTAAAGCTCCGACCAAAATTCCGCTAAAAGCCATGGGAAACACCACTCGCCTAAAACTATACCACCAAGTAGCACCTAAGCTACGAGCTGCTTCCTCTGTTGAGACATCCATTTGCATAAACGTTGCTGATGTCGAACGGAATACTAAGGGCAAATGCCGTACAAAGTATGCAAGTGGAATAATCCAGAACGAGCCAACTAACACCTGATTAAAGCTAAATACATTGGGTTGGCTAAATGCAGCAATTAAGTTGATACCTACAACCGTACCAGGTAATGCCCAAGGAACCATAATCAAAATATCCAATAAGGTTTTGCCTTTAAATTTCAAACGAACTGCTGCATAAGCTGCCGCTACACCAAAAATAATATTACCAATGGTAGCAAGTGAACTCATTTCTAAGCTATTCGCGATCGGTTTCCAAGTTTCACTATCGGTAAATAACTCTATATAATGAGCAAATGTATATTTGGTTGGTAAAATCTCAACAGTCCAAGATCCATCTTCGGAGAAAGAAAGAATAATTAATACTAAAATAGGTAAGAGGAGTATAACCACACCCAAGATCGAAAGAGCCATCGATATATATTTACCAACTTTACTTTTGACCTCTGTTCGATGGACACTGACACCTTTACTCATATTTTGATAATTGCGGGCATTTTGGTACCAACGCATAATGATTAAGAATAAGATGGATACCACTGAAAGAATGGTGGATTGTGTAGCAGCCATATCCAAATCACCATTGGTACGTGAAAGATATATCTGCATAGTCATGGTCCGTTCTACACCAAAAACAAGTGGTGCTGTATAGGAGGCCATCGCGATCATAAACACTAAAAGTGCAGATGCTACCATAGCAGGAGTTAGCATTGGTAAAATGATTCGCCTCCATATATAAAAACGATTTGCTCCAAGACTTGCAGCCGCTTCTTCAAGAGAAGGATCTAATCCTCTGATTGCTGTTGAAGCAGTCATGTAAAAATAGGTATACATAGTAAATGTATGAACAACTAAAACTCCACCAATTCCAGATAATGAAAAAGGAACTTGATCTAAGCCAAGTAAAGCTTGTAGAGCACGTGGAATAATTCCACTTTTTCCATAAAGAAAATCAAAAGATAAAACCCCAATCAAAGGGGGTAGAGCCATAGGAACCATCACTAGTACAGATAAGATTTTCCGCCCTGGAAACTCATATCTCTCCAGCAGGAAAGCCATACCTACACCAACAATCCCACAAGTAATCACACTAAATACAGAAATATAGATACTTGTCCATAAAGCCTCGAGATTAGCTGAATTACCTAGACTAAAAAAATCCTTATAGTTTTGCAATGAAAAACTACCATCAATTTGTGCACTTTCAATAAAAGTCTGAAACAATGGATATATAACATAAGCCAATAACACTAGAAATAGTGGTGAAACCAAAACATACACAAAGTACGGCGAGGATGTAAATGATGTTCGTCTTCTAAGTGTTGAAGGGGTAAAAGTACTTCCTGACTTCATCGTATTCCTCCTTAGCCTAAGAAATAGACACTCTCTTTCGGAATGGATAATGCTAGCTCTTCTCCACGTTGGTAAACCCGGTTACCCAGATTAATAAACATGGATTTTAACTGAAGCTCTCCAATCTGAGTAATATAGTTGACACTAACACCTGTAAATTCGGAGAGAGCTACCTTGCCTCGCACGATATTCTCACCATTTTCCTCTGTTTTGGCTTCCCTAATCGATTCAGGGCGAATCGAAATTTTAACTTTTTCACCTTTTGTAAGTGTTGTCTTTGGTGCTACATTTTCTTGAAGACCCGTAAGTACCCAGTCGGATGAAAAACGTACGCGTATCTGTTGATCATGGATTTCTTCAACAATACCTTCTAGCAAATTACTCTCGCCAATAAACGATGCCACAAACTCATTATTAGGCCGATTATAAATTTCCTGCGGTGTACCAACTTGTTGAATAACCCCATTTTTCATAACCATAATACGATCTGACATCGCCATCGCTTCTGCTTGGTCATGAGTTACATAAATCGTTGTAACTCCGAGTTCAAGTTGAAGCCTCTTAATTTCTACTCTCGTTTCTTCCCTTAACTTTGCATCCAAATTGGATAATGGTTCATCGAGTAAAAGTATTTGTGGCTCAATCACCAATGCACGGGCAAGGGCGACACGCTGTTGCTGACCACCTGACAATTGGTCAATTCTCCGATTCCCATATCCGTCTAAATGTACTAACTTTAAAGCTCGGTCTACTTTTTCTTTGATCTCTTGCTTTGACTGTTTCCGAACTTGTAGGCCAAAGGCCACATTTTCGAATACGGTTAAATGGGGGAACAATGCATAATTCTGGAAAACCATTCCGATATTCCGTTTATTCGGTGGTAGATAGGTCACATCTTGCTCACCAAACATAATTCGTCCTTCAGTTGGATAATAAAAGCCTGCAATCATTCGAAGTGTCGTTGTTTTTCCACAACCACTTGGACCTAAGAAGGTAAAAAATTCTCCAGAGCGAATATGGATATCAATATCTTCTACACCTTTCACCGTTCCAAACATCTTACTGACATGATCTAATTTTACACTGATCAAGATGACTGCCCCCTCATATCAATTCGGTGGTATTGATCATCCTTTACCGATTTATTTTTAATAAATCCATATCATAAAGAATGCATGATTCTCTGGAAGTCAACATATCACTTCCAGAGAACGGATAAAGCTCATGATCTTTTATTTTTTTCCTTTATTTTTAATATTTGTGTCCCAGTATTGCATCCACTCTTTTTCTTTTTTAGCCATGACAGACCAATCAATATTTAATGGTTTTAATTCAGTCCCCTTTAACCAGCTTGGTTGTTTCATATCTGATCGTGCAGGAATTTGATAGAATTTATCTGATAGATCTTGGACTGTATTCTCTTCAAAAAGGAAATCATAAAACTTTTTCGCTGCATCAGCATTTTTAGCCCCTTTTACGATTCCAACACCATCGACTAGAATCGGAGCACCGCTTTTTGGATAAATAAAGTCAAATGGCATTTTCTTCAGCTCTTTTTGGATCATGATATCTTGCAAATTCCATACAGAAAGTGATCCTTCTTGACGTGCCAATTTTAAATAGAGGTTGGTAGGGTCTTGAGTATATTCTTTCGTATTAGCATCTAACTTCTTTAGCCAGTCATAACCTTTTTCTGGATTATCTGCACCTTGACGGAAGATCATCGATGAGTAGATCATTCGCATGGTTCCTGAAGGTAGTACCCCGCGTATCAAAATTTTATCTTTATACTTTGCATCCAGAAGTTGATCCCAATCTTGTGGTGCTTCTTCTTTCTTTAGTACTTTGGAATTATACATAATGACTTCAGGAAGTAACATTTCTCCCATCCAACGATTTTGTGCGTCTTTATACTGCGTAGGAATTTTATCAGCAAAACTTGGTTTATAAGATTCAAGCAAGCCCTCATCAGCTGCTGTCATTAATGTAGTTTGTGGTGCACCCCACCAAAAATCTGCTTGTGGATTCGCCTTTTCACCTCGCACACGCTCCAAAATTTGCTGTGCACCCATCGTAAGTACTTCTACCTTGATATCGGGGTATTTTTCTTTAAATTTGGGTACAACTGTATCTACCACATTTTTATCTCTACCTGTATAAATAACGAGTTTTTTCTTTTCACTTGCTGTATCACTACCTCCACCACAAGCAGCTAAAGATATCATCATGGTACCTGATAATACAATACCTAACCATTTTTTCCAATTTTTCATATAACTTCCTCCTCTAACTTTTGATCTTTCCTATTAAATTAGGAAACGCTTCCAAAACGCTAAAAGCAGCTCCGATAACCCCGGCTTGTTCTCCTAATGTGGCAAACTGAATATCTGGAAGCATGGGCACCCACTCCGATAGAAAACGCCGGATACGCTGTATACCTCTCTCACCGATATTAGCCATTTCACCACTTAAAATTAATAAATCAGGATCTAATAAACTAATAATATTAACCATGCCATAAACCCAGTGCTGATAGACATCTTCTAATAAAGTCATCGCAGTGCTATTATCCTGATCAATCTGATCATTTAGTTGTTTAATAATACTCGATTCTTTCTCCAAATTAGGAATATCCTTAATCGCTCGTGAGTAGATAGCAGGTGCAGAATAGTTGCGTTCAAAGACACCGAACTCTCCACGACTTATTGTTTGAATCGGTCCTACCATCATATATCCCACTTCACCAGCTGCTTCTTTACTACCTCGGTAAAGTCGATCATGAAGGATAATTCCAGCACCAATTCCTGTTCCAACATACATATAAATTTGATTGGAGACACCGATACCCATTCCTTTATAATACTCGCCCAGCGTCATCATATTTACGTCGTTATCGAGTATAACTGGTAATCCCAGCTGCTCTTCAAATTCTTTTTGCAAAGGGAGATCCATCCAACCTGTACTCGGGGAATAACTAATGGTCCCATCTTTTTTCTTGGTAATTCCAGGTAATCCCAAACCAATTCCCAATATCTTTTCCTTAACAAAACCGCTTTTCTCTAGTAGAAACATATACCCCAGTTTGAGTTCTTGAATAAGTTCCTCTCCAGAAAGCGGTTTCCTTAGCTTTCGTTGCTCATGAGATAGCAAATCTCCTTTTAAATCGGTCAATGCCATATGCAATAACGTTCCATCAAAAACTGCACCCATCACGGCATAAGCTAAGTAGTTATACTCTAGTAAAATCGGTTTACGACCGCCACTCGAGTCACCTACTCCTACTTCATGAATCAGGTCTTCTTGGATCATTTCATCAACTAAAGAGGATATACATGGACGACTTAATTTCGTTTTCTTTGCTAAATCAGCGCGAGAAATGGGAGCATTTTGTTTTAAAGCATCCAGAATGGCTTGCTTATTTAGCATTTTAACCAGCTGCGTATTACGTATTTTTCCACGATTTAATCCAATCTTCCAATTCACCTCCCTTGTAGTAGTTAGTTAATATGACTAACAAACTACTACTAAAAATATCTAGCCTCATATATAGTAGGCATCATTAACGAAAGCGCTACCAACTTAGCTAGAGTTCATTTGATTTGATTTCATCTCTTCTAGTAAAAAAGTATTCCATTTAGGAAGAATTAATGAGTTAACAATATAATAAAATAGAGGACAAAAATTTGTCAAATCTTTTATTTTATTTCTATTTAGTAATCTCCAGTAACAGAGAATTTAAGATAATATAAGTTGCCGAAACAAGAAAATGTCTAGTAAACTGGAAAGGTTCCCATTTCCATCAAAAGACGATCCTATATAATATTGATTCATCTTACATCTAGAAATCATTCCTCGTTTTTGCTTGATGATGCAACATGCTCTTATAAAAATAAGTTGAAGGTGTGATGTTTATTGAGAGATAAAATATTTTTAATCGGCTGGATGATTATTACAGTAGCTCTTGCTGGTGAGCTTAAGTTTTATCCATTTCACGATGCTTATCGTATTAGCTTAGGCACAGCTGTCTTTTTCTTCTTTTTATTATGGGAAGACGAAATATCACCGATTCTCTCTGGAATTATAGTAGGGGGATTCATCGTCCTCTTTCGAATTATCTTAGACTGGTTTACCCATCAATCGATCCCATTTATTTCAGATTTTATGATCCATTCCCCAGCCTTTTTCTATTATTTTGTATTTGCGGTTCTGTTTACTCTAAGTCAGATTCGTCGCTTTCGTCATTTGCCCCTAGTGATTGGTATATTAGGAGTTGCCATCGACATTTTAACAAGCTTTACCGAGCTATTTATTCGCTATAGTCTCTCACATAAAGTCATTACCTTATCCATTATCTATCAAATCATCATCTTTGCTACCATCCGTAGCTTCTTTGTCATTGGATTCTTTCATATTATTCAGCTCAGACAAGCAAAGTTAAAAGAGGAAGAACAGCAAAAACAAAATGAACATATGCTCATGCTTATTTCTAGTTTATATGAAGAAACCATTCATCTAAAAAAATCCTTACAAAATGCTGAAGATATCACTCGAGATTGTTATGATTTATATCAACTTTTGAAAAAACAAACATCAACCGAAAGTCATCATGAATATGCCAAAAAAGCATTGATCATTGCCGGGCAAGTTCATGAAATTAAAAAAGATAATCAGCGGATTTTTGCTGGGCTCTCAAAAATGATATCCAATGAGAGTCCCAACAATTATATGAGTATAGAGAGCTTAGGGAAATTAATTATACAAACCAATGAGAAAGTTGCCCGCTTATTAGGAAAAGATATTCAATTTTTACTACAAATCAAAGGCTCCCATCCGTTTTATCACATTTACACCACTTTATCTTTAATTAATAATCTAGTAATTAATGCGGTTGAGTCAATTCAAAAGGAAGGAACGATCAGAGTTTTAATTTATAAGCAGCGTGAATCTGTCATTTTTCGTGTATCTGATAATGGTCCGGGTATTCCTGAAAAACAACAACAGCTGATCTTTAAACCGGGCTTTACTACTAAATATGACCACCTTGGGAAACCATCGACAGGGATTGGTCTTTCATATGTTAAAGAAGTAGTCGAATCTCTCCATGGAGAGGTTACCTGTCATAGTCATGATCAAGAAACCGTTTTTACCATTCGATTACCCATCCATAGTTTAGAAAAGAAAGAGTGAGGAGTTATGCGTTTTTTTGTTGTGGATGATGATGTGGTCATTCGCTCTATGCTAGCTCAAATTATCGAAGATGAGAATTTAGGAGAGATTGTTGGAGAAGCTGAAGATGGTTCTTTGATTCATAGTCAGATCCTTGAATCTAAAAACGTAGATATTCTCCTGATCGATCTGATGATGCCCGTTCAAGATGGCCTTGAAACGGTTAGAAAACTGACTTCATTTTCCGGAAAAATCATTATGATTTCTCAAGTCGAAGCCAAAAGTTTAGTAGCTGAAGCATATTCACTAGGGATAGAGTATTACATTACCAAACCCATTAATCGTATTGAAGTATGTAGTGTCATTCAAAAAGTAGGTGAGCGAATGACATTAGAAAAGTCTATTTATCACATCAAAAAATCCCTTGACTTCGTTTTCGGAAAGCCAAAAGAGGACAATCCTTTTACAGAACGGAGCATTATACCTTCAGGCAAATATTTATTGGCTGAATTAGGCATCATTGATAGTAGTGGAAGTAAAGATTTATTGGACATTTTGAAATATCTATATCAATACGAAAAAGAAAAACCATTTGATCATGAATTTCCATTACTAAAAAATATATATTATCAGCTAGCTAAAAATAAAACAGGTCCATATGCTTCAACAGAACAAATTAATAAGGAAATGAAAGCGATGGAGCAGCGTATTCGCAGGACCATTATGCAGTCGATGAATCAACTGGCTTCTCTTGGTTTAACCGATTACGCTAATCCCAAATTTGAAAAATATGCACCTACCTTTTTTGACTTTGCTGAAATACGTAAAAAGATGCTAGAGCTTGAGGGTGAAACAGTAAGTTCTATTCGTCTAAATCCAAAGAAATTTATACAAGTTCTCTATTTAGAAGCAAAGCAGTTGATCGGATAGACATCTCAACTGCTCCCCCTATTATAATCCTCTATATTTTTGTATCTTGATGTATGTTTATGTAGATTTTTGTAGGTCGACATTTATTATCTTTCTATCCACTATTTTTTAAACGCAGGGATAAAAGCGCTTACTTTTTATATAATAGGGGGAATATTATGAAACGATTCGGTTTAGCTTTTCAAATCTTAATCGGGCTCGTTTTAGGTGTTATTGTTGGTGCAATCTTTTATGGTAATCCTAATGTCGAAACCTATTTAAAGCCTATTGGTGATATTTTTCTTCGTTTAATTAAAATGATTGTTATTCCTATAGTTATCTCTACCTTAATCGTAGGTGTTGCTGGAACCGGCGACTTCAAAAAGTTAGGACGGCTTGGTGGAAAAACCATTCTCTATTTTGAAATCATCACAACCATTGCCATTATTGTCGGCTTACTTGTAGCCAATGTTGTCCAACCAGGTGCAGGCGTAAATATGAGCCAGCTCCAAAAAGGAGATATACAAAAATATGTCGATACGACTGAACAACAGAATAGTCATAGTATTGTAGATACGTTTGTCAATATTGTTCCTTCCAATGTTTTTGAATCAATCGCCAAAGGGGATATGTTAGCCATCATCTTCTTCTCTGTTATGATTGGCTTGGGGATTGCAGCAATCGGGGAGAAAGGCAAACCCGTACTGACCTTCTTCAAAGGAGTCTCTGAAGCCATGTTCTGGGTGACAAACCAAGTGATGAAATTCGCTCCATTTGGTGTCTTTGCATTGATCGGTGTAACCATTTCCAAATTTGGTATTAGCTCTTTAGTACCACTTGGAAAATTAGTCCTCTCTGTATATGGTGCAATGATCTTCTTCGTCATTGTCATCCTTGGAAGTGTGGCTAAAATAGCAGGAACTAGTATTTTTACCTTAATGAAAATACTAAAGGACGAACTAATTCTTGCTTTCTCTACAGCTAGTTCTGAAACGGTCTTACCTAAGATTATTGAAAAAATGGAGAAGTTCGGATGCTCCAAAACGGTAACATCGTTTGTTATACCAACTGGTTATTCATTTAACTTAGATGGTTCTACCTTATATCAAGCACTAGCAGCATTATTTATTGCACAAATGTATGGGATTGATATGCCGATCAGTTCACAAATTACACTCATGCTTGTGCTGATGGTTACTTCTAAAGGAATTGCGGGTGTTCCAGGTGTCTCCTTCGTTGTACTATTAGCAACACTCGGTTCTGTCGGCATTCCTATGGAAGGACTAGCCTTTATCGCTGGTATTGATCGGATTCTAGATATGGCAAGAACTGCAGTCAATGTGTGTGGAAATGCTTTAGCAGCAGTCGTCATGTCGAAATGGGAGGGCGAGTTTAAACAAGAAAAAATTCATAATACGGAACCTGCTGCTTCCTAAAAATCTCTTTCTAAAAAGCGCCCATTAGGCGCTTCAGACTGTAGATAAACCCCTTCTGAATTTGTTTTTCAGAAGGGGTTTACTAATTAATTGATAAAAAAATCGATGAAGGCGATGGTTTTTCCATCGCCAATTGGCGAGTTTCTTTAAATTCATGGCAGCGAAAAGTAGCATCGCCTGCATTTGAATTCGGCGCTTCCCACGAAGCGTCGTCCAACGCATACCATGCTTTTCTTTCATATCTGCAAAAACTCGTTCAATCGTTTCTTTTCGTTTACTATAAATTTGTTTATTTTGATCTGTATGTCGAAGATGTTCAACT
>NZ_KZ845666.1 GCF_003313465.1 Thermoflavimicrobium daqui | reverse complement strand
GAGAATACGGTGGTCTCCACATCGGGAGAGGTCGAAAGCGAAGAGTGTGAAACTTTTGGTCTTGGAAATCCAAGTATTGGTCGACCGATTCATCATGTCCAAGCCTATGTATTGGATTCGTATAACCAGTTAGCCCCAATCGGTGTATGGGGAGAGCTATATGTAGGAGGAGCTGGGCTTGCAAGCTATTGGAATCGTCCTGAATTAGAGCGGGAACGATTTATTCCAAATCCATGGGGAGAAGGACGATTATTCCGTACCGGAGACCGAGTTCGCTACTTATCAGATGGACGTCTAGAGTTTGGAGGACGCAATGATGATCAGGTCAAAGTTCGGGGAATTCGGATTGAACCCGGAGAAGTTGAAGCAGTCCTTGCACAACATCCTACTGTTTCCTCCACGGCGGTAGTAGCACGTGAACATCGAGGAGAAACTCAGTTGGTCGCCTATGTGGTACCTGAAGAACAAGCAGAAAATCAAACCGAAGTGACTCACCATGTGTCGGATTGGCAACAGTTATTTGATGAAACATATGAATCACCTGCATTAGATCCTACCTTCCACATTGTAGGGTGGAATAGTAGTTACACAGGCGAATCCTTATCTCCAGCACAAATGCGGGAATGGGTAGAAGAAACCGTATCTCGGATTAAAGGGCTTAAACCTCGGCGGATCTTGGAGATTGGTTCGGGAACAGGGCTGTTACTTTTCCGTTTGATTGATGATTGTGAGCATTATGTTGGAACAGACTTTTCCAAAGTGGCTATCGATCACATCCGAAATGTTCTATGCCAAACCCCGACATGGCAGGAGCGTTTGGATCAAAGTATTGAGCTACATGTTAGCCGTGCGGATCAACTAGACTGGGTTCCGCAAGGAAGCTTTGATACAGTCATTATTAACTCAGTCATTCAGTATTTCCCTGATGCAGATTATTTGAAAAAGGTATTGCGTGTCGCTACAGAAGCGCTTTGCCCAGGAGGACATATCTTTGTCGGGGATGTACGTCACCATGGTTTATTAGGTTTACAACATGCATCCGTTCAACGTTATCGAAGCACAGGAAACGAATCATCGAAAAACTTATACGAAGTGGTGCGTGCGAATGTACGTCGGGAAGAAGAACTATTGATCGATCCACGTTTCTTCCATCAATTAACCCAAGAAATTCCTGCACTCGGATCGAGTACGGTATTACTTAAACGGGGAAAAGACTGGAATGAATTAACCCGATTCCGTTATGATGCGATCTTACAAGTCGGTTCATCTACTACTCAAGAAGTGAACGAATGGATGCAAGGCTCTGATCTATCATTGGCGACGATTCGCCAACAGTTAGCAACAGCAGCACCTGATCGCCTTTGTCTACAGCAAGTAGCCAATGCCAGACTCGTCGAAGATCATCTCTTTTTACAGAAGCTAGCAGAAGCTACTGATGAAACAGTTAGTGAGCTAGAAAAGCAACTTCGTGATGAACGAAAAGTAGGGATGGATCCTGAAAAGCTGTGGGAGCTAGCTGATGAATTAGGATACCAAGTCGAACTGAGCTGGGCGAGTGGATATTCAGATGGAAGCTTTGATGTGGTCTTTACGAAGCAAGGAGCCCAGTTACCTGATATTGCTTGGCCAGGCATTCAGATCGAGCGAAATGAGCCACTAGCCAATCTCCCTGTTCGTTCCAAACCAGTACTATCTGTAACAGAGCTTAGACGCTATCTACAAGATCGAGTCCCTGAAAGTATGATACCAGCCGCCTTTGTCATATTAGATGCATTACCACTCACACCAAATGGAAAGGTAGATCGAAAAGCGCTACCCGAACCCAAATTGAATGATCATGGAAGCGGAGCGAACTATGTAGCTCCACGCGATAGTATTGAAGCGCAATTAGTTACTGTATGGAGTGATTTGTTAGGAGTATCTCCTATTGGTATTGAAGACAATTTCTTTGAATTAGGTGGACACTCCCTAATGGCAACAAGGCTTATTTCACGAATTCGGGAAATTTGGGGCATTGAGCTATCCTTACAAACTTTATTTGAGAAGGGAACAATTTCAACTCTTAAGGAAATTATTGTTGAAACTCAGAAAGATTTAGCAGTAGATGAAACGCCTGAACTAAAACGAATCGAACGAAATGAAATACTGCCAGCGTCATTCGCTCAACAGCGGATTTGGGTATTAGATCAGTTAATCCCTGATAATCCTTTTTACAATGTCGCTAGTGCTATTGTTTTATCAGGATCTCTCAATATCAAGGCATTAAAGCAAGCCTTACAAGACTTGATAGATCGACATGAAACACTTCGAACTACTTTTGGTAAAGTGAATGGTCAGCCTGTTCAAATGATTGCAGAATCAATGCCGATTTCAGTAGATGTCATAGATATTAGTCATTTACAACCTTCTCAACGTGAAAGAGAAGTACAACGATATGCACGAGAAGAAGCGCTCCGCCCGTTTGACTTACAGAAAGGACCACTAGTTCGCGCATCCATACTACGCTTGACAAAGGAGCAACATGTACTGTTAGCCACCACACATCATATTATTTCGGATGGATGGTCAGTAGGGGTATTCCATCGTGAGCTGAGTCAATTGTACTCTGCCCAATGTGAAGGGAAAGAGCCCAATTTAAAGCCATTAGAGATTCAATATGTCGATTTTGCTACTTGGCAGAGAAAGTGGCTAACAGGTGATGAATTAGAGCGTCAAATGGAATATTGGCAGAACTATTTGGAAGGAATTAACCCGGTAGAAATACCTACCGACTTTGCACGTCCTGCTGTACCTAGCTTTACAGGGAATGCCATTTCGTTTACATTTAGCAAAGACTTTACTGAAAAGCTAGATATATTCTGTCATGAGCGTGGAGTTACTCCTTATATGGTACTTTTATCCTCGTTCTTTGCACTCCTTCGGCGTTATACAGGACAGGATGATTTAGCTGTTGGTACTCCCATCGCTAACCGAACGAGAGTGGAATTAGAAGATTTGATTGGTTTCTTTGTCAATACCTTAGTGATTAGAGTAAACACGGAAGGTGATCCGCGCTTTGAAGATTTACTAGAGCAAGTACGTGAACATACCATCGCAGCTTATGGTCATCAAGATCTGCCATTTGAAAAATTGGTAGAAATGCTTCTTCCTGAACGTGATCTTAGTCGGAATCCACTATTCCAGATCATGTTTGCGGTACAAAATGCTCCTTATGAAGATCTGAAAATGCAAGGATTACAAGTAAAACCTTTAGAAGTAGAAACACTTACAACCCGATTTGATATGGAAATGCATTTCGTAACAACAAAGCAAGGATTAGAAGGGATGCTTGTTTATAGTCGAGATCTCTTTGAACATGAAACAATCAAACGTTTTATTGGCCATTATCGACAGCTATTAGAATGGATCATTACCCATCCAACAACCCGAATATCAGAATGTCCCATTCTTTCATCGGATGAACGTTATCAATTGCTTTATGATTTTAATGATACCCATCGGTTATATCCTAGAGACAAAACGGTTCACAGCTTATTTGAAGAGCAAGTACGTACTCGAGCAGATGATGTTGCAATCATTGATGGCGATCGCACATGGACTTATCAGCAGCTTCATAGGCGTGTTGCTGCTATTAGAGAGCAACTGCTATCTACAGGAGTGAAGCCATATGAACGAGTAGGGCTGTTTATGCGACGCTCAGCTGATCTTGTCGCAGCCCAGTTGGCGATTTTGTCAGTAGGAGCCGTTTATGTTCCACTAGATCCGACTTATCCAAAATCACGTATCAGATACATGATTGAAGATGCGAATATTAGCGTATTAATGATAGATCAAAGAACAAAGGCGGAAGCGGATTTTATTTCAACAGATGTACGAAAAGTACAGGTCGATGATTTATCAGATATTCCAAATGGGTTTTTTGAAGCTCCAGATGTGAAAGCAACAGATCCGGCTTACATTATGTACACTTCAGGGTCTACAGGTCATCCTAAAGGGGTAGCAGTTCCACATCGAGCGATTATACGACTGGTCTATGGTAATGATTTTGTACCTTTTGGCCCTAAGCAACGTATACTCATGCTAGCTCCAACAGCATTCGATGCTTCTACTTTCGAGATATGGGGAGCTCTATTACATGGAGGGACGCTGATAGTCTATCCTCACCGAGCTCCAGATGTTCATGGTTTAAAACAAGTGATTCGTGAGTATCGTATTTCGTGTATGTGGCTAACATCCACTTTATTTAATACGATTATCGATGAACATCCACAAACATTAGAAACGGTCTCTTATTTGCTAGTAGGTGGAGAGGCTTTGTCTGTTCCTCATATTCGACAAGCACTAGAGCTTCTGCCACAAACACAATTGATTAACGGATATGGTCCGACTGAGGGAACGACATTTACATGTTGTTATCCTATCAAACGAACACTACCAGAGAAAGTTCGCTCGATTCCGATTGGCAAGCCGTTAGGGAATACACGTGTATATCTCGTTGATGAACATAAGCAACTGGTTCCAATTGGTGTACCTGGTGAGTTATATATTGCTGGCGATGGCTTAGCACTCGGATATTGGAATCGTTCGGAGTTAACTAATGAGAAGTTTATCATGCAACCTGTAAAAGATGGGCCTAATGATCGTGCATATCGAACAGGGGACATTTGCCGTTTTAGAAACGATGGAACGATTGAATATTTAGGGCGGTCTGATCATCAGGTAAAATTACGCGGATTCCGGATTGAGCTTGGTGAAATTGAAGCAGCCTTAGCTCGGCATCAAGCGGTTGCCCATGCGGTGGTTGATGTAAAACGTTCACTTGGTGGAATAAAAGGAAATGATCGTCTGGTAGCCTATGTGGTTAAAGAAAAAGAACAAGGATTCTTTAGTAGTCATGTTGAGGCGTGGCAAGGAGTATTTGACGAAGAATATCGTACAGCAGATGGAAACCTCCATACTACCTTTGATATTACAGGTTGGGTCAGTAGCTATACTGGAAAACTGATCGATTCAAAGGAAATGAATCAATGGGTTGATGATACGATTTCTCGAATTGGTTCTCAAAGTGGAAAACATGTACTGGAAATTGGATGTGGTACAGGACTTTTAATGTTCCGCCTTGCTCCAGATACAGAAAATTATGTGGGTACAGACATATCCAAGGTTGCCATCACAAATTTAAAGAAAACGATGCCTACCTATTTACCAAAAGGAAATGTTTCATTGCTACATGCACCTGCTCATGACTTGCAAACGATTCGTGATCATACCTTTGACACTGTGATTTTAAACTCAGTCGTTCAATACTTCCCAGATCTTTCTTATCTTGAAAATGTCCTTAAAGAAGTGATAAAGCAGGTTAAACCAGGTGGGAAAGTTTTCATCGGTGACTTACGAAGCTATCCATTACACCATTCCTTCGTATCAGGTGTAACATTAGCTAATTCTGCAGACGATATGTCCGTAGAGCAGCTCCAAAGTGATATAAAATCAAGGCTTATCCGTGAAGAAGAATTAATCATTCACCCAGCCTTCTTCTCTAAGCTTGAACAAGAATGTCCCGAAGTTGCTTATATCAACGTTTTACCAAAGCGATCTTACTATGCAAACGAAATGGTTCGTTATCGCTATGATGTTGAAATATATATAGGTTCAAAAGTGAAACGTAATTCAGATACATTTATCAACTGGGAAGAAGAAGATTGGACGCTCGAATCTTTTGAGAAATGGATTAAAGAAATTCAACCAGAAAGAGTATGTTTAGCAAATGTACCCAATGTGCGTGTGCTATCTGACTGGTTTGTCGCTTCAGGGAAAGCTCTGACAGGTGTTCAGACTGTTGGGGAATTACGTACAAAGTTGGAGTCTATGGATAAATGGGGAGTTCATCCAGAAAGCTTCTATGAGATAGCTGATCGTTATGGATATCGAGCTTATCTGGATTGGCGACATCATCACCAAGATGGTTCCTTTGATGTAGTTTTACTGAGCCAAAGAATGATAGCATCTGATTCGAATTGGATAGTACCGATTCGTCCTATAGAAAAATGGCCGGAAGTATTTGCCAACAATCCAATGAGAGAAAGCGATCATAACCAGCTGACGGCTGAACTACGTTCTTACTTGCGGGAAGAAGTTCCATCCTTTATGGTTCCGACAGATGTGGTCGTTCTTGATCAATTACCCATTTCACCTACGGGTAAAGTGGATCGTGCTAAGCTTCCAACTCCTGACTTGGAAAAACAAACGGATCGTAAGAAATATACTGCTCCCAGAACTGCTGAAGAACGGAAGCTTACATCAATGTTTAGTGATCTTCTAGGGGTTCAGAACGTAAGCATTGATGAGGGATTCTTTGAACTTGGTGGTCATTCATTAATGGCTACTCAGCTCGTTTCACGTATTCGAGATCAATTTGGTATAGAACTACCACTTCGTGAGGTGTTTGATAGCCCAACAGTACAAGGCATTGCTGCAAAGATTAATACATTTAAAAATCAAGTAATAAAACAGGAGCAAAATCGTATTCCCAAACGAGATACATCACTGGGACCTGCACGGATGTCCTTTGCTCAACAGCGTCTGTGGTTCTTAGATCAGTTGGAATCAAAATCAGCAGCCTATAACGTGCCGAGTGCAATGATTTATGACGGGCAATTAAATATCCATGCTCTTCAACAAGCAATAGACAGTCTGGTTCACCGACACGAAACTCTACGTACTACCTTCATGGATCAGGGGGGAATCCCTATTCAACAAGTTCATCCATCCATGAAGATATCAGTTGATTTGATCGATCTCTCTCATAGACCAGAAGAAAAGCAATTAGAAGAGGCACGCCAGCTTGCTCGTGAAGAAGCAGTTGCGCTATTTGATTTAGCAAGAGGACCACTTATGCGGGTTCGAGTTGTTCGTACTAAGAGCTTTGGAGATATCCTGTTGATTACCATGCACCATGTAATTTCAGATGGCTGGTCGATTGGTGTACTTTATCGAGAACTACAAACATTTTATGATGCTAGTTTGGTTCATGAAGAGAGTAAATTACGCCCTCTTTCTATTCAATATACCGATTTTGCTGAATGGCAACGAAAATGGTTGGATCAAGGTGAACGAGAGCGGCAGCTTGCTTATTGGAAAGAGCATCTTGATGGATTAACTCAACTGGATCTTCCTACAGACTATCCGAGACCTGCACGTAGTTCTTTCCGTGGTCGAGCGATTGAATTTGCTTTAGGTAAGGAGCTAACTCAAAAACTTGAGGATTTTGGAAAAGGGCAAGATGCCACATCATTTATGACATTATTAAGTGCATTCCAGCTTTTGCTGTCTAAGTATAGTGGTAGTCAGGATGTAGTGGTTGGGACACCCATAGCGAATCGCACACGAAGTGAAGTAGAAGACTTAATCGGCTTTTTTGTAAATAGTTTAGTGATGCGGACACATATTCAGTCTAATTTCACATTTGTCGATTTAGTTCATGCAGTCAAAGAGCAGACTCTTTCTGCTTATGCGCATCAAGATGTTCCTTTTGAGTTGCTAGTCCAGGAGCTACAGCCCAAACGTGACCTTTCTCGTAATCCGTTGTTCCAAATTTTATTTGCCGTGCAAAATATGCCTCAACAGGTATTAAAGATGGATAATAAAGAATTAAAACCTTTCGATGCAGGCGTACAAACAACACGGTTTGATATGGAGATACACTTTATTCGATCCGATCAGCAATTAGAGGGAATGTTGATTATCAGTGAAGATTTATTTACTAAAGAAACAGGGGAACGGATTGTTAACCATTTCCTTACATTGTTACAGGAATTACTTCAAAATCCGTATCAACTGATAGAAGATGCCTCGATGTTAGACAAAGAGGAGCGATTAGAGCTACAACAATTTACCAAAGGGGAGAACTTATCATATCCAGTTTGTGGAGTACATGAGCTCATCCGACAACAAGTAGAGAAAAAACCGATGGCGATTGCGTTAAAAGATGAATCTCGTGCTTTGACATACTTAGAGTTAGAAGAACGTTCTAATCAGATTGCTCATGCACTGATTCAAAAAGGAATTCGCCCGCAAGATCGTGTTGCGGTTTATATGTATCGTTCGATTGAATCCATCGTATCGATGCTAGGGGTTATGAAAACAGGTGCTGCTTATATTCCGTTAGATCCAGACTATCCAGAGAATCGACTGGCATTTATTAAAGAGAATGCAAGTGTTCATACTACACTAAATAACCTTGCGTTTGAGGAGTATATGGATGAACCTAAAACTCCACTCGAGCGAAAAGTGGATGGGAATACACCTGCTTATATCATCTATACGTCCGGTTCGACAGGTCAACCCAAAGGTGTAGAAGTTCCGCATCGTACGCTTACGAACTTATTAACATGGCAAAATCAGCGAAGAACAACGCATGAGCCGATGACTGTTCTACAATATTCATCACTTGGCTTTGATGTTTCATTACAAGAGATACTCGGAACCTTTATAGCTGGTGATACATTGTTTATACCTAGTCAACAAGTACGTCAGGACCCATATGAATTGGTTAAGACCTTACAAAAGGAAAACATCAACAAAATGTATGCCCCACCTGTGGCTCTTCGACAATTAGCAGAAGAAGCGATTCAACGGCAAGTAAGCTTCCCAGCGTTACGTGAGGTGTATGTAGCGGGAGAAGCACTTGAAATAACATCAAGCATTGTAGAAATGTTTAAGAAGTGCCCAGAATGTATTTTGGAAAACCAATATGGTCCTACCGAAAGCCATGTCGTAACAGCTTATCGATTGGATCAAGATCCAGAGAAATGGCCTCGTTTTCCAGTAATTGGACGTCCGATTGCTAATGTTCATATTTATTTAGTTGATCAGACATTACAATCGGTACCTAAAGGAAGCATTGGGGAAATTGTGATTGGGGGAGATTGTTTAGCCCTACGTTACCTTGACAATCCAGACTTAACAGCGGAGCGCTTTATTACGGATCCATCTGATCCGACTCGAAAATTATATCGGACTGGTGATCTAGGTCGATGGAGAAATGATGGGACGATCGAGTTTATGGGTCGACGGGATGATCAAGTCAAAATTAGTGGTTATCGGATTGAGTTAGGTGAGATCGAATCCCAGTTAGCAGAATATCCGATGGTAGCGCAAGCTGTGATAGGTGTTCATCGTGATACAAGTGGTGAGAAGTTTATGGTTGGTTATGTTGTACCTCAGCCTCATGCGACATTAGATACTTATGCTATACGAGAATACCTTATCACACGATTGCCACAATACATGGTGCCTTCAACTATTTTGACCATTGACAAGCTACCGTTAACACCAAGTGGAAAAGTGAACAGACAAGCTCTTCCCATTCCTGCCACGGCTAGACCCATGCTCCGTACAGAATATATTGCACCTGAAACTGAAATGGAACGAAAACTTGCAGCGATTTGGTGTGAGATTCTCGATTTAGATGAAGTAGGAGCAAACGATAATTTCTTTGAATTAGGTGGTAGTTCACTACGCTTAGTGCGTGTTCGAACTAGGATAGAAGAATGGTTGGAGCATACCATTGCTCTAGCAGATCTTTTCCAATATCCAACGATCCATAGTCTTGCAAAGTATCTAGAGCAAGGTAGAGAAGAGAAGACACTAAAGTCAGCTAGAGAACGTGCTGCTGCTGCTAGACGAGCTCGGGGAAGAAGGAGGTAAAAGGATGGACACGCGCATGGAGGATATCAATGAAACAGCGATCGCCATTATAGGCATGAGTGGACGTTTTCCTGGAGCCGAAAATATTGACCAATTTTGGTGTAATTTAAAAAATGGAATTGAAAGTATTCGACAGATTTCTGATGAAGAACTTTTGCGTAGAGGTATCAAAGAAGATGAACTAAACCATCCAGACTATGTAAAAGTTTTAGCGGCACCGACAAATATTACTGGCTTTGACGCGGGGTTTTTTGGCTTCACCCCGCGTGAAGCCCAAGTACTCGACCCACAACAACGTTTATTTTTTGAGTGTGCATGGGAAGCCCTAGAAAGTGCAGCCATTGTTCCAGATACAACCAATCAATCCATTGGTGTTTTTGGTGGAGTTGGCATGAATAATTATATTTTATTAAATTTAGCTTCAAATCCGGAGATAGCTCATGCTGTAGGGCCAATGTCTATACGTCTACTGAATGATAAGGATTTCCTTACAACACAAATTTCGTATCGTCTTAATCTTCATGGTCCCAGTGTATTGATTGGAACGGCTTGTTCGACTTCTCTTGTTGCTGTACACACAGCGTGTCAAAGTCTTTTATCATATGAATGTGATGTAGCACTTGCTGGAGGAGTAACCATTAATTTACCACATGGCATTGGTTATTATTACCGAGAAGGAGGCATTTTGTCACCAGATGGACACTGTCGCCCTTTTGATATTCAAGCGAAAGGGACAGTCGGCGGAAGTGGTGCAGGCATAGTAGTACTAAAACGGCTTCGTGATGCGATTTTGGATCAAGATCCAATCCGGGCAGTGATTCTAGGTTCAGCCATTAATAATGATGGGAGTAGGAAGGTAGGATATACTTCACCCAGTGTCTCAGGTCAGGCTGAAGTGATTGCAATGGCTCAGGAAATAGCCAATGTGGAACCAGATACCATTACCTATGTGGAAGCGCATGGAACAGCCACACCGATGGGTGATCCAATTGAAGTTGCTGCTCTGACTCAAGCATTTCGAGAACGTACAGAGCAAGTCGGGTATTGCACATTAGGTTCAGTAAAGGGGAATATTGGACATTTAGATGCCGCTGCTGGAGTTGTAGGCTTGATTAAGACTGTATTGGCTTTGGAACATAAACAGTTGCCACCGACATTGCATTTTAAACGTCCCAATCCAGAGTTACATTTAGAAACTAGTCCATTTCGTGTGAATAATAAGCTAGAGCCATGGAAAACAAACGGAGATGTGTATCGGGCTGGGGTAAGTTCATTTGGCATTGGGGGAACCAATGCTCATGTGATTGTTGAAGAAGCACCAAGCACCAATCGTAAAAGAAATATCAATCCTTCTCCGTCCCAATTGTTGTTATTATCTGGGCGTTCTGCTTCCGTTGTACATAGACAAATCGAGCGTCTGGTCGATTATCTGGAGAAAAATCCCCAAGTACATTTGGCTGATGTAGCACATACTTTACAGATTGGTCGTAAAGCATTTGAATATCGTACCTTTGTGACTGCTAATTCTGTAGACGAAGCTATTCACTGCTTGCGCGAGAAACAAGGTGATTCCCTTGATAAATCATGGAGTTCTCCTCAGGTGTATTTCCTTTTTCCAGGTCAGGGAGCTCAATATGAAACAATGGGAAAAAATCTCTATCAATCTGTACCCACATTCCGAAAAGCAGTTGACGAGTGTGCACATTATCTACTCTCGTTAATTGACGCAGATATTCGCGAAGTCTTGTTCCAAAAAGAAGCATTTGCAAAACTAAACGATACTAGGTGGACACAGATTGGTTTATTTGTAGTGGAATATTCTCTAGCACAAGTCTTCCTTGAACTAGGAATCCAACCTACAGGATTGTTGGGACATAGTTTGGGAGAATGGGTTGCTGCTTGTTTGGCTGGGGTTGTCGATCTTAAAACAGCTCTTCAAGTGATAGTTGCACGAGCTGAAGCAATGGCTACCCAACCCAAAGGAGCAATGCTTGCACTAAATTTATCTTCTCATGATGTACAAGAATGGTTGTCTGAAGAAATATCCCTTACCGGTATTTTAGGATCTAACCAAGTTGTTGTCGGTGGACCTATCCCAGCCATTGAACAGCTGGAACAAAAGTTAGTGATTCGCAAAGTCCGTTTTCGCCGTTTAAATACGTCTCATGCATTCCATTCCATGATGATGGAACCAGCAGCTGACCAATTCAAAGAAGCCATTCAACACATTCGTTTTCACTCGCCGAAAATTCCGTTTATATCCAATGTCACAGGAGACTGGATTACTTCAGATCAGGCTACAGATCCTGAATATTGGGCTAAACAGGTGAGGTCACCTGTCCGTCTAGGACTGGATAAATTAATGAATAAACAAGCAATTTTATTAGAAATAGGGCCAGGAGATACATTAGGAAGACTAGCCTTTCGACAAAAAGCAGTTCATCGCGTTGAGATGAATATCGTTACAACAATGGGCTGGTCTAATCAGGAGGTATCTGAGATAGAAGGATTGCTATCTTCTATCGGAAAGTTATGGGAACGGGGAGAAGTGATTCGGTTTCAGAAACTGTTTACTTATGAGGATGGGGTTCGTATATCTCTACCCACTTATGCTTTTGAAAGACAACATTATTGGATAGATTCTAAGTTATCTCCATCCCCTTATCCTACCCGTACGCACATTGAAGGAAAAGATCAACCTCATTTAGTAACAACGAATGAAAAAAAATCATTAGAAGAAGAGGACGAATACGAAAAGCTTGTGGCACAGCAAATTGCCCATGTATTGGGGATAGAAGATGTAAAAGCAACTGACGATTTTTTTGAGTTAGGTGGTACTTCGCTACTAGTGCCGGAAGTATTAATTGGACTCGAACAAAGATTAGGGAAACAGATTCCCCTACGTATGTTTTTTGAAAATACAAAAGTACGTAAACTAGCAGCAGTGTTACGAAAAATGAACGAGAAACAACAACCAGATACGAAAACAGTTGATTTTGTACAAGATTCTTTGTTGCCAGCTGATATTATTCCTGTTCAAGGTGAAGGGCAAGTTCCTTTTCAGGAAGTCCTATTGACAGGTGCAACAGGATTTGTAGGTAGTTTTGTATTAAAAGAAATCATGGAACAAACAAATGCACAGGTAACCTGTATTATACGAGCTGCAACAACCAAGGAAGCCATGCAGAAAATTTACCAATCGAAAGCGGGCTCGATGCTGCATCCGTATATAGAAAAAGGAAGGATTCGCTGTGTATTAGGTGATTTAACGCAACCTAATCTAGGGTTGTTGGATTCTGTTTACAATGAACTTTTAACACGGATTGATACTGTATTTCATATTGCTGCGAAAGTAAGCTATACATTACCTTATCAATGGATGCGTGAAGTGACTGTTAAGGGGACGGAACAAATGATCCGGTTTGCAAGTACCAAACGCCTTAAGCCACTTCATCTCATGTCTACCCTTGCTGTATTTAGTAATGAAGCTTATAAAGCTACAGAAAATGGACTAGAGGTTTTCTCTGTTCCCCACCCTGAAGGACTACAATTGGGATATGGTCAAAGCAAGTGGGTTTCGGAACAACTTGTTGTTACTGCATCTGAAAGAGGTTTACCTGTAACGATCCATCGACCTGGAATGATTGGTGGAGATAGTCAAACTGGAATACTTAATCAACAAGACTTTATGTGGAACCTTATTGTAGGATGTATTCAGTTGGGATGTGCTCCTGAATCAGACCAGATGCTAGATCTTGCACCTATTGATTATGTTGCAGGTGGAATGGTTCATTTGGCGCAGTGTCCTGAACATTTCAATCAGGCTTTTCATTATGTCAATAGAACAAGGATCACTTGGAAACAATTATTTTCATGGATTCAAGAAATAGGTTATCCGATTAAGATGATGCCCTTGGAAGAATGGGCACAAAAAATCATTTCTGAACCATCTAAGGTTTTACAAACCTCTTTAGGTGCTTTTATTCCAATGTTTCGAAGTTTGGATTCGGTCAGCCCCATTAATCACTTTTCAGACCAAAAGGCATATGACTCAATGAATGGTCATGTTCGATGTGAACCGATGAGTAAAAAGCTAATCATGAATTATATCGACTATTTGAAGCTGTTGAACTACCTACCTTCTCAGATAGAAGAATAGGAAAATAATCACCAAAAATGAAAGGTATATTGACATTAAAATATTCATAGGTTAACCTAGGGAGGAAATTTAGTTACGTGATGGATAGGAATTTGTTTATCTCTGCTGGGTTAAGTATGCTAATTCAAAATATCTCATTCTAAATATACCTAAAAAAGGGTGATGTCCATATGAGTAAGATGCAACTGGACATTGTGACACCAGAGAAAATTGTCTATTCAGAGCAAGTAGATATGGTAATAACAAGAGCTGCTAATGGGGATATCGGAATTTTACCTCATCATGCTCCGCTTGTTAGCCCATTACAAATTACTTCGGTTCGTGTGCAAAAAGATGGACAAGAAGAGCAAATAGCGATTAGTGGTGGTTTTATCGAAGTACGACCCGATAAAGTTACCATTTTAGCACAAGGTGCCGAATTACCTGGTGAAATCGATGTCGAACGTGCGGAAAAAGCAAAAGAGAGAGCAGAAGAGCGTATTGCAAGAAGTGAAGGAGATATTGCACGAGCCGAGCGTGCTTTAAAGCGTGCAATAAATCGGTTAGAAGTAGTTAAAAAAAGCCCTAAAAGATAAAGAAAAGGTACTCTTTCAGAGAGTGCCTTTTCTTTATCTTAGAAGTTAATTGTAAATGACTATATAAGGGAATTTCGTCCATCGACTTCTTAGTTGTATTTCCTTATTATTTTTACAATTCTACTATAAGATTTTCCAGTAATTAAGTCATTATCTTCAGGATAACCTTCTGATTCGATATAATATTTTGTTTTGTTATCAGAAGCCATAACGATTCGTTTTGACTTATGTTTAGGCTTTTTTAAAGTCGCTATATCATTTTGATCAAAGACAATGTGATAAGGATGAATTTCTAAACTATACGTATGGGTATGCTTATCTTTTTGTGATAAAAAGAGAATAGTTTTTTTACCCAATTCCGGTTGAATAAATTGTGATAATGGTATAAAGAGGGTTAAAGGAGCACCATGTTCATCTTTTAATTCAGTTATCTCTCGTTGATAAGGAATCCCTATTTTGATATATTTTTCGGTAAATCCTTTATATACTTCATTTACCTTAAAGGTAAAAAATTTTGTCTCCTTATCTCGCTTTTCTTCCCTTATAAATTCTCCTTCTACTATATTAGTGGTTTTTTCTATCATAGTAGGTAGATCTCTAACATAATTGATGTCATTTGTTTCTTTGTAGACAGGTATTTCTTTCTTTTCATCTGTTTCATCTACCATAGATTGACAACCTACTAATAGGAATATACTAAAAGTGACTGTAAGCATTTTTTTCATTAAGAACTCTCCTCTGTTCTAATAAATGGAATTAATGCCATTTATATCGTGCTCTTGTGATTCGATTTTCGTCGTATAATTAAAAAATATAACAAAAATTCAAATTATATTACAAAAATATATATAATAACGAAAAATGTAAAAATAAAAATTAGATAGTAATTCCTTAGTCACTAGTTGTTGATATTTCTCCATGTTAATTTATTATTGATAAAAATATATTCAGATATTGAATGATAATTAGATTTAGATTTGATAAAAATATTAAGTAAAAAGTACTTTCTGTCTCTTAATAAGAGAATATCCCTTTACCTTTATGTTTATAATCACTTTCTTCGTTAGACACAATAAGGGCCTTTTGTTATAATCATTACAATCTGTTGAAAGTTATGAGTTTATTTTGTGACAAGTTGATTCCTCTTTTTGTTAACGCTTTCAACCAACCTGTATGCAGAAGTTGTCCAATAAGTGCTTCGCCTATCTTTTTAAGCGATAATTGTAGCATGGTCTATGAAGGGAAGGATGATTTACGTGGAAAAGGATTATCTCTTCATACTGGTTTTTATTATTTTGGGGATTGGTTTGCCAGTTGTTGCTTTAACACTGGGAAGATTACTTCGACCCCATCGACCTTTGCCAGAGAAGGAGATTACCTATGAAAGTGGAGTAGATCCGATTGGAGAAAGTTGGGTTCAATTTAATGTTCGCTATTATCTATTTGCTTTACTTTTCGTTATTTTTGATGTAGAAACCATTTTTTTATATCCATGGGCTGTAACTTATGATGTTTTACGTTCAGAGATGGGCCTTTTTATCTTAGTTGAGATGACGATATTCGTGGTTTTCTTACTAATAGGTCTGATTTACGCTTGGAAGAAGAAGGTGCTAGAATGGAAATAAATTTCGAAAACATCACCCCCTTTGAACAAGAGCAAATAAAGAGAAATATCTTGACGACGAATTTAGAAAAAATCAAAGCGTGGGCACGTAGTAACTCGATGTGGCCTTTGACCTTTGGTTTGGCTTGTTGTGCGATTGAAATGATGGGTACAGGTGGTGCTCATTATGATTTGGATCGGTTTGGTGTGATTTTTCGCGCTTCACCTCGTCAATCTGATGTCATGATTGTAGCTGGAACAGTAACGAAGAAAATGGCTCCATTACTTAGAAGATTATATGATCAGATGCCCGAGCCTAAATGGGTGATTGCGATGGGTTCTTGTGCGACTGCAGGAGGCCCTTATGTAAAGTCTTACGCTGTGGTTAAAGGAGTAGACCAAGTTGTTCCGGTAGATGTATATATTCCAGGTTGTCCACCTAACCCAGCTGCATTAATTTATGGGATTCATAAATTACAAGAAAAGATTCGTTATGAAGCTCGAACAGGAAAGAAGGTGACTAATGAATGAGCGAGCAAGAGAAAAATGCTTCACAGGAGGAGAAGACTGGACTCCCTGAAGTGGACCAAGTAGGTAAGAACTCTGTGGCCAATGAAGGAGTAGATAAGAGACAAGCAGAAAAGAAGCTAGATAAGGATCAAGATGATTCTCCTAAAGAAAATAAGAAAGAGCCTTCTTCAGAACAGGTTTCCAATGTTGATCCAAAGCCAACTCCCAAGGGGCCACAACCTTCTGTTACAGGGAAATCTAAGCCAGCTGCTACTCCTAGACCACGCTCAAAGCCCAAGGAAGAAAAGGAACCATTACCTCCTTCGCCAGAAGAACCTATTTTAAATCAATATGTCAAAATCATTCGTGAAAAAATTGGAAACGAAGCAGTTGAAGAGTTTTTCATCAATCGAGCCAATGATCATTTACCAACATTGATCATCAAAAAAGAAGCTTGGGAACAAGTTGCTAAGTTAGCGAGAGATCACCCTGACTTTTCCTTCAACTATATGCAAAGTTGCTCTGGGGTTGATTATGAAACGCATATGGAAGTCGTAATACATCTATGCTCTTTGCGTAGAAGAAAACGAGTTTGTTTTCGTGTTCGGACTGATCGGGATAGAGCGAAGGTCCCATCTTTATCTCATATATGGGAAGCGGCAAATTGGAATGAACGTGAGATCTATGATTTACTGGGAATTCAATTTGAAAATCACCCCAAATTAGAACGAATCCTTATGCCAGATCATTGGGTCGGTCATCCTTTGCGAAAAGATTACGTTCCACTAGATAAGGAGGTATAAGGGGTGCTTAGAACAGAAGAAATGATTTTAAATGTAGGACCCCAACATCCGAGTACTCATGGAGTATTAAGATTAGTCGTCAAAATTGATGGGGAAGTTATTCAAGAGGCAGAACCGGTTATAGGCTATTTACATCGAGGAACAGAAAAGCTAGCGGAAGATCTTACTTACACTCAGATTATTCCTTATACAGACCGGATGGACTATTTGTCTGCCATGACGAACAATTATGCTATTTGTCATGCCACCGAAAAGTTAATGGGGATAGAGATTCCGGAGAGAGCGGAGTTTTTACGTGTCATTGTTATGGAATTAAATCGTGTAGCAAGTCATTTGGTTTGGTTAGGAACAGCTTTACTAGATATTGGAGCGATGAGCCCATTTCTTTACTGTTTTCGTGATCGTGAAAAGATTTTGGATCTCTTTAATGAATTGTGTGGGGCAAGAATTACTTATAACTATATGCGTGTAGGTGGAGTGAAGTGGGATGCTCCTATAGGTTGGTTAGATAAAATTAAAAACTTCGTTGAGTACATGCGTGAGAAAATGAAAGAGTATCATGGGCTCATAATGGGTAATGAAATTTTTTTACAACGTACCAAAGGTATTGGTATCGTTTCACATGAAACTGCTCTTTCATATGGCTTATCAGGAGCAAATCTGCGCTGTACAGGAGTGAAATGGGATCTACGTAAGCATCAACCTTACTCGATCTATGACCGCTTTAAGTTTGAAGTGCCAGTCGGAACTCGTGGGGATTTGTATGACAAGTACGTATGTCGAATGCAAGAGATAAATGAGGCACTTCAGATTGTGGATCAAGCAGTTGAACAATTTCCAGAAGGTGGAGCAATCATGGCGAAAGTGCCTCGTGTTTTACGTGTCCCTGAAGGCGAAGTATATGTTGGGATCGAGTCGCCAAGAGGGGAGTTAGGTTGTCATATCGTAAGTAAAGGTAAGGATAAACCTTGGAGACTAAAGTTTCGTCGACCTTCTTTTTATAATTTGCAAATTTTACCGACGATGCTCAAGGGGCAAAATATTGCCAACCTGGTGGCGATTTTGGGTGGGATTGATATTGTGTTAGGGGAGGTGGATGGTTGATGGATATCTGGGTGATTTTAGGACCAGTGATTATGCTCTTTCTTGTATTAGGATTTGTTACCTATGCAATTTTGTTTGAACGGAAAGTGATTGGCTGGATTCAAAATCGTGTTGGTCCAACTCAAGTAGGACCATGGGGATTATTACAAACGGTAGCTGATGTTTTGAAACTACTAATTAAAGAAGATATCATTCCTAGAAAAGCGGATGTTGGCTTATTTAAACTCGCTCCCGTCCTTGCTTTTATTCCAGCTTTTGCAGTAATTGCAGTGATCCCTTTTACAGAAAGCATTAAGTTTGCCGATATCGCTGTAGGGCTACTATACTATATGTCCATTTCTAGTATTACGATTATTGGAGTTTTATTAGGCGGATGGGCCTCTAATAACAAGTATTCCTTACTAGGAGGTATGCGTTCCGCTGCTCAAATGGTTAGTTATGAAATTCCGTTGGTTTTATCTGTTGTAGGTGTGATTATGAGTGCAGGATCACTAAATCTAACAGAAATCGTACATGCACAACAAACAGGTGCGTGGTTTATATTCCCGCAATTTCTAGGTTTTATAGTGTTTCTAATTGCTTCAATTGCTGAACTAAATAGAACCCCCTTTGACTTACCTGAAGCAGAGTCAGAGCTGGTTGCCGGATATCACACAGAATATACTGGTTTCCGATTCGCTTTTTTTATGCTAACTGAATACACTTATATTTTTGGAATGGCTTCTTTAATTACCATTTTGTATTTAGGAGGCTGGGATGCCCCTTTTGGCTTAACATTTATTCCACCATTGATTTGGTTCATCTTAAAATTTTCTCTATTTGTGTTTTTCCTGTTTTGGCTTCGTGCAACAATGCCGCGAATTCGCGGGGATCAGTTGATGGAATTTGCTTGGAAAGGACTTTTACCTTTGGCTATTTTTAATATTTTTCTTACTGCAATATTGAAAGAAGTTTCATTCCTTAGCCATTACTTTTAAAGATTGGAAGGTGTAAAGCTATGTTTGGCTTACTAAAAGGATTGGGGATCACTCTTAAAAATATGGCGAAACCGAAAGTCACATATAAGTATCCTCATGAACCTTTGAAGATGCCGGATCGCTTTCGGGGTATTCAGCATTTTGATCCTGAAAAATGTATCGTTTGTAATCAATGTGCGCGAATTTGCCCTACTGATTGCATTAGCTTAACTGGGAAGAAGCATCCAGACCCAGGTAAAAAAGGAAAGATTATCGATACCTATGATATTAATTTCGAAATTTGTATTTTATGTGATTTGTGCACAGAAGTTTGCCCAACTGAAGCGATCATTATGACTAACAACTTTGAACTCGCGACATACAGTCGGGATCAGCTATTTAAGAACATCGACTGGCTGCATGAAAACGACCAAAATATTCGTCAAGATAATGTGTCGATGAAGCCGAAGCCCGGAGGGAGTAAGGCATGAATATCAGTGGAGAGCTTATTGCATTCTTTATCTTGTCTGTAAGTGCTATTGGCGGAGCTGTTTTTATGATGAATCTAACAAGAGTAATGCACATGGCTCTGGCCTTGGCTTTTACCTTTTTTAGTATAGCGGGCGTGTTTATTTTGCTTGATGCCCCTTTTCTTGCAGTAACACAGATTCTCATTTATACAGGGGCGGTTTCGATTTTGATGATTTTTGGCATTATGTTGACTAAACATAAAGATGAAGAGAATCCTCCGTCTTTTGATATCAAAAAGCTATGGAGTTTAATTGGTGTGGGAGCCTTTTTTGCGGTTGTGTTATGGATTATTTATCAGTCCCCATTTTTCACTTCGGAGGAAACAGTAACTGATTTTTCAGTGAAAATGTTAGGAAAATCTATTTTTCAACAGTACATGATTCCATTTGAAGTTACTTCGATTTTGCTGTTGGTAGCACTGATTGGAGCTGCAGTTTTGGCGAAAAGAGAGGAGAAACGTAAATGAATTTAACCTCCTACCTAGCCCTTGCTGCTATATTATTTTGCATTGGGCTTTATGGAGTGATTACAAAGCGTAATGCCGTGATGGTACTCTTTTCTATCGAATTAATGCTTAATGCGGTAAATATCAATCTAGTTGCTTTTGCTAAGTATGGAATGGTTCCCAATATTTCAGGTCAAGTTTTTACGCTATTTACTATTGCAATTGCCGCTGCAGAAGCAGCAGTAGGAATTGCTATACTACTCGCATTGTATCGTAACAAAGGAACAGCTGAAGCGGATAAATATAACTCGATGAAGGGATAAATTGAAAAAAGGATGGATGAACCATGCAGATCACTACGTTGGTTCTAATGGTTTTACTCCCTACTTTACTCGGATTTCTAATCATATTGTTAGGGAGAGAGGGATTGTCCAAGAAAGCCACCTGTCTCATCGGAGTAATTACCACTGGTATTACTCTAATTGGCTCACTTATTTTGTTTGGGAAAAGCTTTATATTGTCTGAAGTTTTACCGAAATGGAACTTCACATGGATTGAGTTAAATCAAAAGCCGATTCAATTTGGTTTTGAACTTCAACCCTTAAATGTTTTGATGTTGATTATTGTTAGTACAGTCAGTTTTTTGGTTCATCTATATTCTTACGGATATATGAAGGGGGATGAACGTTTTTCCGTCTTCTATAGCTACTTAGCATTGTTTACTTTCTCTATGCTGGGTTTAGTCATTTCCCCTAATTTACTGCAAATATATATATTCTGGGAGCTAGTCGGTGTTTGCTCATTCTTATTAGTTGGTTTTTGGTATTTTAAAACAGAAGCGAAACGAGCAGCGAAAAAAGCTTTTATCGTTACCCGCATTGGAGATATTGGTTTCTTTATTGCTATATCCTTAGTGTTTAAAGAGATCGGCAGTTTTGAACTAAAAGACTTACAGATTGCAATCGAACAAGGAAGTATCTCAAGTGGAATGATTACACTGATTGCCATTCTTCTATTTGTAGGAGCAATTGGAAAATCAGGGCAATTCCCGTTACATACATGGTTACCAGATGCGATGGAAGGCCCGACTCCCGTTAGTGCGCTCATCCATGCTGCGACAATGGTAGCAGCGGGCGTCTTTTTAGTTGCAAATACATTCTGGCTGTTTGAAGCAGCACCGATTGCACTTGATGTAGTCGCTTATGTGGGTGGGTTTACAGCCATTTTTGCGGCGACAATAGGGATTGCGCAAACGGACATCAAACGAATTCTCGCTTATTCAACGGTTAGCCAGTTAGGTTATATGATGTTAGCACTAGGCTCTGTAGGGTATATAGCAGGAGTTTTCCATCTGATGACTCATGCTTTCTTTAAAGCCCTACTGTTCCTAGCAGCAGGTGCGGTTATGATCATTTTTCACCATGAACAAGATATTCGTAAAATGGGTGGTTTATGGAAGAAAAACCGTGTTCTAACTGGACTTTTCTTAGTTGGTTGTTTAGCTATTACAGGAATTCCCCCATTCTCGGGTTTTTTCTCCAAAGATGAGATTTTACTAGCTGTATATCAAGATGGGCGTATTGGTTTATTGATCGTGGCTATTATCGCAGCCTTTTTTACCGCCTTCTATATGTTTCGTCTTTTCTTTACTGTGTTTACAGGAAATACAAAGCAAAAAGGAGAGCTTGGTAAAGTTCCTAGGGCAATGACATTCCCGATGATAGTGCTAGCTCTTTTGTCAATTGTAGCAGGCTTAGTAGAAGTTCCAACGAATAGCTTATCCAGCTGGTTGATGAAAGGATTGGCTAAGCCAATAACTACACATGAATCGTCAATTTTTATCCCGGTCATCGCCGTCCTTGTTTCGTTACTTGGGATGGGTCTTGCTTATCTGATTTATGGGTCAAAGCGGATTTCTGCGAAACGTATAACGGGTACTATACCTTGGTTGCATCAATTACTGGTACGTAAATACTATATCGATGAACTGTACCGCTATCTAGTTATCATTCCATTAAAAGGTATAGGCTGGTTGCTACAGATCTTTGACCGTGTGATTATTGGCGGCTTGGTTCGATTAGGTGGAGGAATCATGCAGATTCTAGGAAGAATGGGTACGGCTTTACAAAATGGCCAGGCACAAACCTATGCGCTTATTAGTGTGTTTGGATTTGTCATTCTAATTGTTAGCTTGTTAGCAGGGAGGATACTAAAGTGACAGCGCTTAACCAATGGTTGCCTACTCTTATCACCTTTTCTCCTCTTTTAGGTATTATTATTTTGCTCTTTATCCCACGCGAAAAAGAGAGAGTGCATCGAAGTATAGGGATTCTAGCTACACTTCCACCCCTTGTTTTATCTGTGTGGATGTATAACAGTTTTAATCAGAAACTAGTAGGATTTCAGATGAAACAATCTTTTGATTGGATTCGATTATTTGATGATGCGAAAATTTCATACAGTATGGGAGTCGATGGGATTTCGATGCCTTTAACCCTTTTAACATGTGTTATCAGTACGTTAGCTGTGATCGCTTCTTTATATATCCGTAGGCGTACAAAACAGTATTATATGTTATTTCTTCTCTTGCAAACCGGAATGCTTGGAGTGTTCTTAAGTAGTACCTTTTTCTTATTCTTTATTTTCTTTGAGATTACATTGGTAGCTGCTTTTTTCCTTATCGGAATTTGGGGTTACTTAGAGAAGGAGAGAGCAGCCAACTTATTTTTAATTTATAACGGAATCGGCTCTGCTTTTATGCTAATAGCGATGATTGGGCTTTTTCTAAGTACCAAAACATGGGAATATCATGATATGCAAGAGCGTTTAGTCATGTGGTTGAATTTAGCAGAGCAACCGGTCCTTCTCTGGGTGATTTTTATTTGTTTATTTATCGCTTTTGCGATCAAGCTACCTATTTTTCCTTTTCACTCTTGGATGTTACGTACACATGTGGAAGCACCAACTCCAGTTGTTATGGTTCACTCGGGAATTTTACTGAAAATGGGTGCTTACGGCTTGATGAGATTTGGAGTGGGGATGTTCCCTGATTACATGAAAGAAATGACTTGGATTCTGATCGCCCTTGGCTTGATCAATATCATATATGGAGCGATTCTAGCTTTTGTACAAAAAGAATTAAAGCGAGTACTAGCCTATTCAAGTGTCAGCCATATGGGAATTATTTTGCTTGGAATTGCTTCATTAAATCAAATAGGTTTAAAAGGGGCTTTATTTCAAGCCATCTCACATGGATTAATTTCAGCCCTACTGTTTTATATTGTAGGCAGCTTATATGAACGAACCAAAACAACTGAACTGGCAATGCTGGGAGGGCTAGCGAGAAGAATGCCTATTTTATCTGGTCTTCTATTAGTTGCAGGACTCGCATTACTTGGTTTGCCAGGACTATCAGGATTTATTAGTGAATTTTTAGCTTTTCTTGGTCTTTTTCAAGTGCAACCCATCTTTGCGGCGGTGGGTACAATTGGCTTAATCCTTGCTGCAGCTTATACACTTCGAGCTGTACTTAAAACGACTTTTGGACCGATGCGTGAGTCATTTCAAGGTTTAAGAGATATCCGTCTGAATGAGTCAATTCCTATGCTTATTTTAGTCGGTTTAATTACTCTGATTGGAGTTTATCCGAAAATTGTTGATGATTCTATTCAATTGACACTTTACCAGATGGTGTTAAGGATCGGAGGGTAAAGTCATGCAACAAGTAACAGAAATAGATTGGGACATATTGGCGCCAGAATTAATTATTATGATTGCTTGCGCCCTCTTGGTGATATTGGATTTAGTATTGCCAAGCATGATTTCTAGACGATGGATTGGCTTATTTAGTCTAGTAGCAGTGGTTACGGCTGGTGTTTGGATTGTAACCCAATTTGGGCACTCTCCTGTTGCTTTATTGGAAAATACATATAGACTTACACCAGTCACCTTGATATGGAAGTTAATTCTATTAAGCGGTACTTTTCTAGTACTACTTATTTCGTTAGGAGAAGATCAGGAAGAGTTTGCTCCGAATAGTGGCGAGTATTATTACTTATTACTCGCAGCAGTGCTGGGTGGCATGTTCATGGTATCTTCTGCTGACTTAATTACTTTGTATGTAGGACTTGAGCTTTTTAGCTTGTCTTCCTATGTTTTGGTAGGGATTCGTAAAAGACGTGGGGATTCGAACGAAGCAGCATGGAAGTATGTAGTGCTTGGAGGTATGTCATCCGCTTTTATTTTGTATGGTATGTCATTCCTCTATGGGCTATCGGGCAGTACGAATCTTGCTAACATTCAACAGTATATAGTTAAAGCGCAAGGAACCTATGACTGGATCATTTATCTATCTTTTTTCTTAATGATCGTAGGTTTTGGATTTAAACTGGCCTCGGCTCCTTTTCATACTTGGGTCCCAGATGTTTATCAAGGAGCTGCTACACCGATTACATCATTTTTGTCTGTAGTTTCTAAGTCATTAGCTTTTGCTCTTCTATTTATTATGATTGGAGTATTTGATGGAATTGATGAAGGTTGGGAAAGTATTTTCCTACCCACTTTAATGATTATGGCGGCTTTATCGATGATTATAGGAAATACAGCTGCTTTAAGACAAAAAAACATGAAGCGCTTAATGGCATACTCCAGTATTGCTCAAGCTGGCTATATTCTAATACCAATCGCTACTCTTAATAAATTGTATTTTCCAAGCACCTTTTTTTATTTGTTTGTATACCTTTTTATGACCATAGGGGCTTTTGCAGTGATTATGCTTGTGATGAGGCAGGAAAAAAATGAGGACATGAAAGCTTTTGCAGGCTTACATCAACGTTCACCTTGGCTTGCACTTGCCATGACCATCTTCCTTATTTCTCTAGCGGGAATTCCGCTTACAGCCGGTTTTTTTGGTAAAATGTTAATCATTATGGGGGCTCTGGGTATGGAGCACCTATGGCTTATTGTGATCATGGTGATTACAACGATTGTTTCTTACTACTACTATTTTTCGATTATTCGTCAGATGTACTTCCGGAAAGCGAACACAACCCGACGAATTCGTACTTCATGGCCGATAGGAATCGCAATTAGTATGAGTGCAATTGCCACAATTGGATTTGGCGTTTTTCCAGAGTGGATATTAAACCTCGTGGAATCCCTATTATTCAAATAGTAGAATCAATGATTGATATCAATAGAAAAAGGCCGTTGGGTTAAATCATTTTAGTACGGTCTTTTTCTATTTATCATTTAGTTTTGGTTATAAAATGTCGTCCATTTTGGGTTACAATCCTCGTTGGAAAACTTAGTGGATGCGTTTGCCCACTTTCTTCAAGAAATAAAATGATCGCCCCCGCTTCAAAAGCAAACGGAACCCAGTACAATCCTACAAAACCCTGATGGAGAAACAAAATCAGCTTCTAAAAGTTAGTATTCAGGAACAAACTTAAATCTAAACTAGGTTGGGTTCGTTTTGTAAAGTCCAGAGAAGTAGAAGGATGCGTTCTTTCAACTATCATTAGTAGAAAACCATCGGGAAAATACTTTGTTTCCATCCTTTGTGAAATGAATACTTGTCCTTATGTTCCAGTAAACAAGGAAAAAGCAGTAAGATCGATTTGGGACTAAAGGATTTTGCTATTCTTTCCAATGGCGCGAATGAAAACGCATCTAAGTTTTTCAGAAAGTACGAGAAACAACTAGCGAAAGCCCAACGAATCATGCCTAGACGGGCCAAAGGCGGTTCCAATTGGAACAAAGCTAGAATGAAAGTGGCTAAAATCCATGAAAAGATAGTAAATGCGCGGCATGACTTTTTTAAGAGAGTATTATAATACACATTTTATAGTCCTAAAGTCTATTTTTATGAAAATTCATTGAAACTATTGTGAACGAGAGTGTAAAACTTTTGCGTCTAAGTTTATTTTGATGTAACATGGTTCTTGGTAAGGAACCTTAGATTAAAGGAGTGCATATAATGGATGGAGTAACCCATCTCGGTGTGACAGCACTCATCAATATTATTTTATCTCTATCATGTATTGTCTTTTGTTGGTCGATTCTATCAAACATAACAATTGGAAAATGGATTCAAGCCAAAAAGCCGTTTCAGATGAGAATATTGATGTTAATCTTATCGATTGTGCTTGGTCATCAGTTAGCGACTTTTTTTATCGATTATTTAGACTGGACGCGCTTAATCAGCCAGCTATTCATTTGATCTCTAGTATATTTCCCATCCTATCAGTCAAAAATGATAGTAAATAGACTGATAGGGAGAGAAATAAGATGAGCTGGCAATCTTGGTGGAAAGTTAGCATAGTTCTTTTATATACGCTTTGCTTAGTAGGCGCTGGTGAAAGCCCCACACAGGAAAAACGGTTGCTACAAGTATTTGATGATCTTGGTATAAAGTTAGAGAATATTTGTTTACAGTATAGTTCTCAGTTAGATAAACCAGTGCTAAGTAGTCAAATGGACCAATTTGCCAGTAAACTGGGACAATCGCTTAAGTTTACACATATAAAAAAAGAAACACGCAAAGATGGAATACGATATACAGCGATCAAAAAGCTTAAGCGAAACCTAACGATACGTTTTAACGTTATCAACGATGAGCTAGATCATACATGGGTTTATCCTTACATTTCGCTTCAATTAATGGGAAATGGAAAAACCACTTTGAACTGGATCCAGGTAAGGAAAAAATTGGAAGATGTTTTAAATAGCTATGGACTTATTCCCCATTTTTATTATACGATTCAAGGTAGTCGAGAGATGGATTCTTCTTACCCCGAAGCGTTGATTGATGAGATATTAATAAAGCTAAAAGCGAAAGAAGTAGAAGCAATGCGTACTACAAAAACGGCTAGTATTTCTGCTTATTCCCCGATTATTTCGGAAGGTTTACAAACAAAAGGTGGATGGATGAATATTCAAGTTGCCACCCGGGTGAATTCGGAAACGAAGCGGATTATGTTAACATTGGGAACACCCATAATTACGATAGAATATTAGTTGTGGAGGGAAGAAATTTGGAGAAGATCATTGTTCGTGGTGGAAAAAGGTTAAAAGGAAGAGTAAAGGTTTATGGAGCAAAAAATGCTGTGCTCCCACTGATTGCTGCTTCAATTCTGGCATCGAGAGGGACGATTACGATTCTTGATACCCCACAGTTAGAGGATGTAAAAACCATCACCAAATTACTCAATGAGCTTGGTATTAATACTCAGTTAGGAGATGACCAAGTTAAAATCAATGCTGAAAAGATTCATTCAACTGAAGCACCTTATGACTTGGTGCGGAAGATGAGAGCATCAATTCTGGTAATGGGACCCTTATTAGCACGTAAAAAGCATGCACGTATTCCTCTACCAGGTGGATGTGCGATTGGTACACGCCCTATTGATCAACACTTAAAAGGTTTTGAAGCGTTAGGAGTTAAACTCGATATTCAGCAAGGCTATGTTGAAGGGTATGTACCTGAAAAACTTAGAGGTGCTCGCATTTATCTCGATTTTCCAAGTGTAGGTGCGACTCAGAATATTCTGATGGCTGCAACACTTGCAGAAGGTAGAACTGTTATTGAAAATGCTGCTTGTGAGCCAGAGATTGTGGACTTGGCGAACTTCCTTAATGCAATGGGTGCTAGAATCCGTGGTGCAGGAACAGACGAAATTCGTATTGATGGAGTGGACTTTTTACGTGGTACGGACTATACTGTGATTCCTGATCGAATTGAAGCTGGAACTTATATGGTAGCTGCAGCGATTACACGTGGCGAAGTATTTGTAGAGGGAGCCATTAGTGATCATCTTAACCCACTCATTGCTAAAATGAGAGAGATGGGTGTCCATGTCCTTGAAGGAGAAAATGGAATTCATGTTCGTGCTGAAGGGGATCTAAAGCCAGTTGATGTCAAAACTCTTCCTTATCCTGGATTCCCAACTGATCTTCAATCCCAAATGATGGCTCTTCAACTTACGGCAAATGGGACTAGTTTAATCACTGAAACCGTTTTTGAAAATCGTTTTATGCATGTAGAAGAAATGAAGAGAATGAGTGCTAAAATTAAGATTGATGGACGTACTGCCGTAATTGAAGGAGGTCATCCTTTATCTGGAGCACAAGTAAAAGCTACGGATTTACGTGCTGGTGCATCCCTCATCTTGGTTGGAATGGTGGCTGAAGGGGTAACCGAAGTTACAGAACTTCATCATATTGACCGTGGATATGTCAACATCGTTGAAAAGTTAAAGGCACTTGGAGCAGATATTGAGCGAGTAACCATTGAAGATCATGATGAGTCAACAGTTGATCATCGTTCATATGCATAATGATATTTTTGATCCCTCAACTTTGATTGGTTGAGGGATTTTTTGATTGAAAGTATGTTTTTGTGCTGTTATCTATATTAATTGATAATTTATTGAAACAATATGATCGTCAGAGCGCTTATTGAATATCATATGATTTCATCTTTTCTAACTCTCTTTTTCTTTTCTTCTTCATGGACTCTCTTCCACTAGCCCAAGCTCCTAATAAAGCAATCAATCCAGCAAAAATGGCAATTACTAAATCGATTGTACTACCAGAAAGTGTTCCAAAAAACCATAGATACCCCATCGTCATCAAATACAAAATGGGTAAGATCGCACCCCAATAAGCATTGTCTCTTCTCGATAAAAAATATTGAACTCCAAGTATTACGATTGCAATTAAAAATGCATATATACGAAACATTAATCATCACCTCTTTGACTTTTATATTTATCAATAATCAATTTTGCATCTTCTAAACTAATACGATCATCTATGGCTAGTTTCTTAACAAAACTAATAAACTCTTCGTTTTCTAGATTATCATTTAGTTTTATTTTTTGAATTAACCGATCTAATCTAATTCGCACAGTAGGGTAAGAAACCTCATATATTTTTGCTATTTCTTTTAACGAACCTGAATTCAAAACAAAGTTTTTAATGAACTCAATATCTTCGTTATCTAAAGATAAAACCCAATTGGGGACATCTTTTAAATCCATTTCTTTCACCTCCTTAACTTGAACTTTAACATAGCACTTAATAAAGTTCAAGTTAATATTAGTATTATTAAAAAACATATTAAAAATAAAGTAGCTATTTCTAAACCTATATCCACTATGGTAACTTTATCGATTTTGGGTATTTTGGTTTATTAAATTACATAGGAAAAAGGAGGAATACTTATGGTTCTAAATCTCTCAAATTTCCATAGACTAGAAATGGGAGATTGAAGAAAGGATGAACCAAGTGCAAAAGAAAATGGGGCTATACCTACTTTTCCTCCTTATAGGAATTTTGCTTATTCCTACCCTTTTGTCATTTGCCAGAGTAGAAGAGACGAAAAGAGATGAAGAGAATGCGAAGGAAACCGGTTTTTCAACCAACGTCCTTGTTTATCTTTATAATAAAAAACAAGTTATTAAAATTCCCTTAGAGAAGTATGTACAAGGCGTAGTTGCTGCAGAAATGCCTGCAAACTTTCATATGGAAGCATTAAAGTCACAGTCCTTGATTGCACGAACATATATAGTGAATCGACTAATACAAGATCATTTACCAGATATGGATAAATGGGGGGAAGCTGCAAAACATGCTGATGTGACAGACACGGTTTATCATCAGGCATATTTGACTGATGAGCAATTACGTGTAAAGTGGGGAGAACACTATAAGAAGAATCTCGATAAGATTAACCAAGCTGTAAAAGAGACAGCTGGGCAAATTATCACCTTTCAGGGAAAGCCGATTTATGCTGCCTTTTTTTCAACGAGTAATGGGAAAACAGAGAACTCGGAAGAATACTTTTCCAAATCTTACCCTTATCTCCGTAGTGTTGATTCTAGTTGGGATCGCTTTTCGCCAAAATATATGAGTCAAAAAGTGGTAGCTCGGTCAGATTTCATCAAACAGCTAGGGAAAATGTTAAATAAGTCGATTGCTATTACTACTTTTTCTCAGGAACAAATACGTGTCTTGGGTAAAACGAGTGGCAAGCGTATTGCTAAATTACAAATAGGTAATCAAACGTTTACAGGTAGAGAGATTCGCGAAGCTTTTCAGCTGGCATCGAGTGATTTTACTTTGAAAATGGATAGAAACCGTATTATTTTTACCGTTTATGGTTATGGACATGGAGTAGGGCTCAGTCAATGGGGAGCTAATATTATGGCACAAAGGGGGAAGAAAATGGAAGAAATTATTTTACATTATTATCAAGGTGTACATATTAGTAATACCGATAACTGGAAAATAGCTTTGCTCGTAATAAATCGTAAACAAGTTAATATAAGTCAAATACTTGTTCGATTTTAACTTACTCTTGTAGTCTTACATTTGTTACCTTTTGACTGTTGTACTTGCTTTGAAGAGGGATACATATAAGTGGGTTTGAAATATACGAAAGATTGTCCACCTTGGGTATAAAAAGAGTTTTCGCTGTCGAAAATGGTTCCTGAGGTGATAGAAAAATGAATACAGAAAAACCAAATAATGTATCCTCATTAGAGGAAGCAAAGGGTCGTTTTAAATGGAAAAGATTTTTAGCGAAAAAATGGTTTTTTCCAGCTGTATATATGATTGCGGCAGCTTTGATTATTTCATTTGCTTGGTGGTATCAAGGTTTACAAACACAAAAGGTAAATAAGTCAATAAAAGAGGGAGACACGATCTTCCCGGTGGAAACCCCTACAAAAAGTCCTATCGATGAAATGATTTTACCTGTAAATAAAGAATCTCAAGCCGAAAAAACCATTACTTTTTATGATGAAGCGAGCTCAACGAAAGAAAGAGAAGCTTCCATTGTAAAGTATGCGAATAGTTATTGGCCTCACGCTGGTATTGATTTTGCACGGAAAGATGGTCAATCCTTTGATGTGCTAGCTACTTTGGATGGGAAAGTAATTCGTGTAGAGAAAAACCCTATTGTAGGAACACAAATAGAAATCCAACATAATCATGGAATGGTCACTGTTTACCAAAGCTTAGCAGATGTCAAGGTGAAAGAAGGACAGAAAGTAAAAAAAGGAGATGTGATTGCCAAAGCGGGACGAAATCAGTTTGAGATTAGCGCAGGCAATCATCTACACTTTGAATTACGAAAAGGAAAACAATCTGTGAATCCAGAGCCATATTTAAAAAGTGTTCACTAAATAAAAGATGGACTGTTTTGACTACAAACCATGAAATTTGTGGTAAATGGATCATTTCTTAAGGTCACTCCAAGTGAGTGACTTTTTTTATGAGAAGAAAAGGAGAGATATAGCTTGTCTGCTTGAACAATAGCAAGAATAACCCTGATAAGCCCTCCATATAATGTACCAAGCATATAGAAAGGAGGAGAGGAAGAATGCATGATTATATTAAAGAAAGAACGATAAAGATTGGCCATTACTTTGTCGAAACGAGAAATACGGTAAGAACAATAGCTAAAAAATTTGGGGTTTCTAAAAGTACGGTTCATAAAGATTTAACGGAACGACTTCCAGAGATCAATCCAGACTTAGCAAGTAAAGTAAAGGAGATCCTAGAATATCATAAGTCAATTCGTCACTTAAGAGGAGGAGAAGCGACAAAAATTAAATATAAGCGTAAAGTACCTGGATCAGAAAAAAATAAATCGGGTATAACTATATCGATTTGAGTTTAAATATTTAGAAGTATTTTAATTGAAAATCCCGGGGTCGAAATGTAAAAAGTATGGAAAAAAAGAGCCCCGGTACTCTCCCCTTATGTTAAAATCATAATATAAACCGATGATTGTTTACAATGATGTTGAATAAGTTATAGACTTACAACATTACTTGCGATATATTCTATTTATAATAGATAAGAAGCTTTTCTTTTTTATGAGGTTAAACTTAGATTCGTATGAATTTAAATGATTTGGATTCCTTATGAAAATGAAGGGATGTTCTTTTTAAAGCAAATTTTGCTTTGAATCCATTAGGAAAGAGAAATTCTCTAGATAATCAAAAAGACTTTTTTGGGCAAGGTCAGTCTGTTTGATTAATAGAGGTTAATGGGTGGTTCCATGGAAAGCGCAAAAGATAAAGTGAAAAAGCAAACAGATACTTTGTTGTCCGTTGGAGAACTAAAGTGGAGTGAAGAGGAAGAAAAGGAAGACAAAAAAGGACAGTTATCTGACCAAGAGGTTGAAAAAAAGAAAGAGCCTGTAGAGAATAAAAAAGTAGAAGAGATACAAGATAAAGAAGTAGACGAAGTTATATTCAATAGCCAAAACGAGCAGCCAGATGATGAAAAACATGATAAATCGACAGAAAGACTCTTACAAGCAAAAGAGGTTCCAAAAGATACAGGAAATAAACCAGAGGAACTGGGCTCTAAGAAACAAGGCAAAGAGAAAAAAACAAATGGGTTTGAAGAAAATACATTTGTTCGTTTTGATGGATTTGCAACTGAAGATGACCCTCTATTTCAGTCTACAGAAAAAGAAGAGAATCCAAAGCAGATCCATTTTGAACAAAATAAAGTTCAAACATCTGTTCCCTCAGATCCTGAGGTGAAAGCAATTGATGATACTCATTTATTTAACCAAGAGTACGAACAGCAAATCCAACAACCGTCTGCTCCCTATTCTAAGCCTAAGTCCCAGCCTAATGAAGAACAACAGCAAGAAAAGAAAAGTGCTTCCAAAAAAGTATTCAAGATCCTATGGTTACCTGTAATACTTATTGTTATCCTTATAGTGGGTTTAATAATAGGGCATACTGTTTTGGGTAAACAACCCATAGGTGATATATTTGATATGAAAATGTGGGATCATCTGTATAGGCTGATTTTTACAAAGTGAACCCGTTATAAGGCTTTAATTATAGCCTTATGACGGGATCTTTCGTGTTTATTTCCAGTAGAGAAGAAAAAAATTGTCAATATGTGAGGAGGGATTCCTAAATATGAATTTACCCAATCTACTAACGTTGATACGATTTGCTATGGTACCTATTTATTTATTCGTATTTTTTTCAGATATACAACCATACCGAGTAAGAATCCTCTTAGCCTTAGGAATTATCCTCTTCGCAGGATTGACAGATTTGGCTGATGGCTACCTAGCTAGACGAAATAAGCAGGTTACCCAACTCGGGACTCTGTTAGACCCGCTTGCTGATAAGTTAATGTTAATGGCTGTATTTGCTTCGTTATTAATCTCTGGAAAAATAGGACTTTGGGCAGCAGGAGCTATTGTATTTAGAGATGTAGTAATGATTGTTTGTTCAGCTGTTTTTCATATGCAAGGGTTAAAAACGGTTCCAGCTAATATTTTTGGTAAAATAACAACCGTTCTATATTATATCGCTTTATTTCTCCTCATGTTTGACTTTGCGATAGCTCAATCATTTTTATGGATTGTCATTGGAATATCCTACTTCACTTCAATGATTTACATGTTTCAAGTCAAGGGGATTAATGAGCATTGGATGTAACGAATAAGGGTGAATTTTATTTTAAAACTCAAATATGTAAAATAGGGGATATATATCTTAATCGGTATAAAAGAGTACCGATTTTTCTTGTTGCATGAAGGGGACGTTCAATGACTCGATTGTAATAATTATAATGCCGATTTTTAATGGATGACGTATATTTTCTAACTATATCAGAAGGGTAAATCGGAGCTATAGGTGTTCCTTATTAAGACTTTAATTTTTAGATCATATGCAAGTAAATATTGTTGGGAGGTTTAAATAGTGGCAGCACGAAATGTAATACGAACCCTCATTGTAGAAACACCTTCTAAGCCAGGTAATTTAGGAAAAGTAACTACAGCGATCGGGGCTGTAGGTGGAGATATTGGTGATGTAACAACAGAGCAAGTCGGTCCCTTATCAACCGTTCGTGCGATTACTGTACACTGCGAATCGGAAGAACAATTAGAAAAAGTGATTAAAGCTATTGAGGCTTTGGAAAACGGCATCTTTGTACGTGCTGTTTCGGATGAAGTGTTGCATGCTCACATTGGTGGGAAAATTCATATGACCAAAAAAATGGATATTCGCAGTCTTGCAGACTTAAGAAAAGTATATACACCCGGGGTTGCAAGCGTTTGCCAAGCGATAGTAAAAGACCCAGAAAAGGCGAGATACTATACAAGTATAGGAAACACAGTTGCTATTGTCACAGATGGAACAGCAATTTTAGGTTTAGGAAATATTGGATCATTGGCAGGGATGCCAGTAATGGAAGGAAAAGCTGCTTTGTTTGATCATTTTGCAGGAATTAGTGGAGTGCCTATTTTACTGGATACAAGTGACCCAGATGAAATGATAAGTACTATAAAACATATTGCTCAAGGTTTTGGTGGGATCTTATTAGAAGATATTGGCTCACCGCACTGTTTTGAGATTGAAGAAAGATTAAAGCAAGAGCTAGATATTCCAGTGATGCATGATGACCAACATGGGACTGCTGTTGTTACATTGGCAGCAGTGATATCTGCATGTCGAAATGCAGGAGTTGACTTAAAAAATGCAGTTGTTGGACAAATTGGCTTAGGGGCAGCTGGTTTGGCAATATGTCGTATGTTTTTAGCTTATGGTATTAAGCAGGTTTATGGAATAGATCGACGGAAAGAGGCACTAGATCGTTTGGCATCCTATGGAGGAGCCACCTTAAATTCACTTGAAGAATTGATGCAAACATGTGATATTGTTATAGCGACAACAGGGGTACCAGGTCTGATTAAACCGGAAATGATCCGTCAAGGACAAGTGATCCTTGCCCTTTCAAATCCAAAACCGGAAATTGATCCAGAAGATGCAATGAAAGCAGGAGCAGTTTTTGCTTCGGATGGGAGATCTGTCAATAATGTATTAGGGTTTCCAGGGATATTCCGAGGTGTTCTTAATGCTCAAGCTAAAAATATATCTCATCGGATGTTGGTTGCTGCTGCTGAAGCGATTGCTCAAACAACTAAAGAAGGTGAATTAATCCCACATCCACTTGATATGAGTGTTCACCAAGCTGTTGCTCTGGCTGTAGAAGAAGTTGCTTTATTAGAACAAAAAGAGATTAAAAATACAAATTAAATAAAGGAGCGCTCAGCATATTGCTGTGTGCTTCTTTATTTAAGGGAGGAATCAGTACGATGATGGCACCTGCTGTTCAGATTCGCTATAATAGGAACAAGTTCATTTAGGAAAGGGGTTTCCTTTTTAATGGTATTTGATATCAGAGAGATTCAACAAACCATTCCACATCGCTATCCTTTTTTATTAGTGGACAAGATTATTGAGCATGTTCCAGGAGAAAAGGCCGTTGGAGTTAAAAATGTAACGATCAATGAGCCGTTTTTTCAAGGTCATTTTCCAGAATACCCTGTTATGCCTGGAGTATTAATTGTGGAAGCACTAGCTCAAGTAGGGGCCATGTGTGTATTATCCATGGACGAATATAAGGGAAAGCTAGGATTTTTAACTGGAGTTGATAAGTTTCGCTTCCGAGAACAAGTAAAACCAGGTGATGTACTCACTTTAGAAGTAGAATTGATTAAATTAAGAAGAAATATTGGAAAAGGAAAAGGGACTGCTAAAGTAGGAGATAAAGTGGTCGCAGATGGTGAAGTAATGTTCGCGATTGTAGATGCAAATTAACATAGAACATGATGTATGGTGTGGTGTAAACTTAGGACACTCATGGACTTAAGTTTAAGCATGAAAAAAGCAAAGGTTTAAGAATTTCTATGGACTATTCAAAAGTAATTAGCTTAAGATTAACGTATTACATAAACAAGGAAGGTCTCCAGAATAGACCTTCCTTGTTATTCCTTCATCATCCATAGATAAAAAAGCGAATACAAAGATAAATTAACCCCCAAATTGGTAAGCTAAGAATAAATCCGTTTAGTAAGCCAAGCATACAATCTACCGATTCGGCTGCTACGCGTTGTTTTTTGTTCATAGCAAACCTCCCACCCACCATTTTGATAAGGATAGTATTAACCAGTTTGTAGAAGATTATCCATTCATTTCTTATTAAAAAAGAATGGGAGAAAGGGATTATTTTGATGAGTCAGCGAGTATTAGTTATTTCTCATATGTATCCGAATCCTGTGAATCCAATGTCAGGTATTTTTGTTCACAATGAGCTAAAAGCATTAAAGGAACAAGGGATAGAGGTTGAAGTGCTTTCTCCAATTCCGAAATTTCCATTTTATCCAAAATGGAAGGAATATCGTCAAGTACAGGGTAAAACGAAAATAGATGATATTTCTGTTACCTATGTCCCTACACGAATGTTCCCAGGTGGTTTGTTCTTTTCTACTTATGGAGATCGATATGAGCGTGCATTGATTTCACATGTAGAGGCAATATATAACGAATTTTCTTTTGATCTGATTCATTGTCACACCATTTATCCTGATGGCTTTGCTGGTGGGAAAATGAAGGGAAGATTTCAAGTCCCAGTGGTTTGTACCATTCATGGATCAGATATTATGTTATACCCGAAGCGGAGCCAAGGCGTTTATCGAAAAACGATGGAAGCTTTACAAATGGCTGATTATATCGTTACGGTAAGTGAAAGATTGCTTCATGAGGCAAAAAAAATGGTTCCAAGCATCCATGGTGAAACGATTTATAATGGATTTGATCCCTGTCTGTTTACGGTCCAAGATAAAATAGAAGCGAGAAGGAAGTTAGAGCTACCTGAACAGGGGAAAATTCTTTTATTCGTAGGAAATTTATATCCAGTAAAAGGAATTGAGTTTTTACTCCAAGCGTTTGCTCGGATTTGTTCACATGATTCATCGCTGCATTTATGTTTAGTTGGAGATGGTCCATTACGTTCAACATTAGAACAGCAAGTAAAAGAGCTAAATATCTCCCATTCTGTGTCTTTTAAAGGCAGAAGAGCTTATGACGAAATTCCGACATGGATCAGTAGCTCAGATGTCGTCGTTTTATCTAGCTTAAGTGAAGGATTACCTTCTATCTTATTAGAATCGATGGGATCAGCACGTCCGATGATAGCGACAGCAGTAGGAGGAATTCCGGAAATTCTACAAAATGGAAAGACAGGAATTTTAGTTGAGCCTAAAGATGTGGATGGATTAGCTAGTGCAATGCATAAACTATTGATTGAAGACAGTCATTTAGCGAACCAGATGGGGCAACAGGCTTATCAATCTTCACAATCTTTAACATGGCAAGCTCATGCGAGCAAAATGGAGGATTTGTATCAAAGATTAGTGAATCAGAACACTTTGTGATTTTTTAGCAGCAGGGTACCCAAAACTTTTCAGTTATGTTACATTTGTAGATAGATTGTAATGTTATTGTAATATAAACTGAATGAACTAAAATAGCTCACTCTGTGAAATTTTTAACATGAAGGATGACCATCTGAAGAAATGGGGGACACTTGTGATACGGTATGGAATCGTTGGTTGTGGTCATATAGCCAAAAAGCATGTCGCAGCAATCCAGGCGGTAGAGGGTGCTGAACTGTTTGCAGTTTGTGATACAAATGAAGAGCGGTTAGCTGAGTTTGCTGTAGATGGTGTTCGAGGTTTTACTGATATAGCTGATTTATTAAAAACAGAGGTAGATGTCATATGCATCTGTACACCAAGCGGATTGCATCCGCAGTTAACCATTCAAGCTGCTGAGGCTAAAAAACATGTGGTTGTTGAGAAGCCGATGGCTTTAACACTTGAAGCTGCTGATCGGATGATTGAAGCTTGTGAAAGAAATCATGTAAAAATGGCCGTTGTTCATCCGAATCGATTCCGTCCTGCGATTAGGGAACTTAGAAATATGCTAGAGAGTGGTCGTTTCGGAAAAATCGGTCATGCAAATGCAACCGTTCGTTGGAATCGTAATCAAGCCTATTATGATCAAGCTCCTTGGCGTGGAACCAAAGAAATGGATGGCGGGGTTTTGATGAATCAGGCAATCCATAATATGGATTTATTGCTTTGGATGATGGGGGATGTAGAGGAAGTTTCCTCTTACCATGCTACGAGAATCCGTAAGATTGAAGCTGAAGATACCTCTGTTTCCGTGATTCGCTTTAAAAGTGGAGCACTTGGTGTGCTAGAAGCAGCAGTCACCATTTACCCCAAAAATCTTGAGGAATCCCTAAGTATCTTTGGAGAAACAGGAACAGCAGTTATAGGAGGTCCAACAGCAAATTGGATTAAAACATGGAACTTTGAAGATATATCGGAGCCAGAAAAAGAAGAGACGATAAAAAAAGTAGAAACAGATCCGTTTGGCATCCCTGGTCATCAATGGATCATTCAGGATATGACTGAAGCAGTTAAAGAAAATCGTCAGCCTATTGTTTCTGGATTAGAGGGAAGACAAGCACTGAGCTTGGTTATTGCTTGTCAACAGTCTGCTGAAACAGGAAGAGCAGTAAAAATGGAAGATCTGGCAAGAAAGAAGTAAAGGGTAATAGCCTGTAGTTATTCTTGAGAGTAAGTAAGAATTTAGTGCTTACATATTTCATTTTTACCATCCTGCTCATAACTAAATGCGAATGATATAAGGAGCGAATTTTATATGAAACAGATTCCTTTAATTGACTTAAAAGCGCAATATGAAACAATTCGTGATGAAGTACGTAGTGCAATTGATGATGTTCTAGAGAATGGTCGTTATATTTTGGGGCCAGATGTAAAAGCATTAGAAGAAGAGATTGCTGCATTTTGTGGTGTGAAATATGCTGTAGGAGTAGCAAATGGTACTGATGCTCTTTTACTTGCTTTAGATGCAAAAGGGATTGGACCTGGAGATGAGGTGATTACCACTCCATTTACATTCTTTGCTACTGCGGAAGTCGTTTCTCAGCTTGGTGCGACTCCTGTTTTCGTTGATATTGATCCTAAAACCTATAATATTGATGTTTCTCAAATTAAAGCGAAAATCAATGAAAAAACAAAAGCGATTATTCCTGTGCATATTTTTGGACAACCTGCTAATATGGATGAGGTCGTAGCGATTGCCAACGAACATGATTTGTTTGTGCTTGAAGATGCTGCACAAGCGATTGGATCTGAATACAAAGGAAGAAAAATAGGCTCTTGGGGACATGCTGCCACTTTCTCCTTCTTTCCCACTAAAAACTTAGGGGGATATGGCGATGGTGGAATGGTCGTAACCAATGATGAAGAACTAGCGAAAAAAATCCGTATCTTGCGTGTACATGGTAGCAATCCTAAATACTATCATAGTGTTGTGGGTTATAACAGTCGTTTAGATGAATTACAAGCAGCGATTTTACGGGTGAAACTTCGCTATTTAAACCAATGGAATGAGGCTCGTCGCCAAAAAGCTTCCCTTTATGATGAATTATTAAAAGATACTCCAGTAGTTACCCCTTATTGTGCAGAAAATCGCAGTCATATTTATCACCTTTATATTATTCAAGCGACAGAGCGTGACGATCTAATGAAATATCTAAAAGAAAAAGGAATTTCTACAGGGGTTTATTATCCAGTTCCATTACATCAGCAAGATGTATATAATTATCTCGGATATGAAGAAGGTAGTTTACCGAATGCAGAATATATGGCAAAACGAACCTTTGCTTTACCGCTTTATGCTGAATTAGAAGATGAAACAATCCACTACATTGCAGATGCAGTCAAAAGTTTTTATCAAGGATAAGCTGTTACGAGTTTGACAAGTAATTCGTTACTCTTAATAGATATCACTCATGCTTAGCTATAAAAGAGTAACGAATTACGAATCGATAGATTATCTTCTAGCTAAAAACGATGAGCGGCTGATTTTTACAAGGCAATCTCTAATATACTATTTCTGAATTAAAGGATGGATGTAGCGTGACAAGTAAAGCATTGCTGCAAAAAATTGAAGAGAAGACAGCTGTTATCGGTGTAATTGGTTTAGGATATGTTGGACTTCCGTTGGCTGTAGAAAAGGCGAAAGCAGGATATAAAGTAATTGGTTTTGATATTTTGCCTCATCGAGTTGAAATGGTCAATGAAGGAACGAATTATATTGGTGATGTTGTTGATGAAGATCTAAAAGATCTTGTGCAAAAAGGGCAATTAAAAGCGACTACGGATTACTCCCTCATTGCTGAAGTAGATGCATGTGCAATCTGTGTTCCTACTCCTCTCGACGAATATCAGCAGCCTAATATTTCTTATGTAGAAGCTTCAACCAAGAGTATTGCTAAATATTTAAAGGTAGGTACACTTGTCGTTTTAGAAAGCACGACATACCCTGGAACCACTGAAGAAGTGGTACAACCTATTTTAGAAGAAACCGGTTTAAAAGTTGGCGAAGATTTTTATTTAGCTTATTCCCCTGAACGTGTTGATCCGGGTAATAAGATTTACAATACCAAAAATACCCCTAAAGTAGTTGGTGGTGTAACATCTGAGTGTACAAAAATCGCTGCTGCCTTATACCGTTCCGTTTTAGAAGGAGAAGTACACGAGGTATCAAGCCCACGTGTAGCGGAAATGGAAAAAATCCTAGAAAACACTTTCCGGAACATTAATATTGGATTAGCTAATGAAATGGCTATTTTATGTAATAAAATGGGAATTGATGTTTGGGAAGTCATTGATGCTGCAAAAACGAAACCATATGGGTTTATGGCTTTTTATCCAGGCCCAGGCCTTGGTGGACACTGTATTCCGATTGATCCTTTTTATCTAACTTGGAAAGCTCGTGAATACAATTATCATACTCGTTTGATCGAGGTTGCTGGTGAAATCAATAATGAAATGCCAGAGTTTGTCATTGACCGTTCCATGAAAATCTTAAACCGCTATGGAAAAGCTTTAAATGGGTCAAATGTTTTAGTACTTGGCGTAGCTTATAAAAAAGATATTGATGACTATCGTGAATCACCTGTTTTACCTATTATTCAGATGCTAGAAAAATATCAAGCAAATATGACCATTTGTGATCCACATATCTCCGAGTTTAAAGTGGATGGAAAAATGTATCATACTGTTGACTTAACCTTAGAGCGATTAAAAGAAGCAGATTTGGTATTAATTGCAACAGATCATAGTGCTTTTGATTATCAAATGATTGCAGATCATGCAAATGTGATTTTTGATACACGTAATGCCTTAAAAGGAATGAAAGACATTCGAGCAGATTACGAGAAACTATAAGGCGGGAAGCAAATGAAAAATTTTGTTCATGATACTGCGAAATTAGGTGAAAATGTTTCAATCGGCTATTTTTCTGTCATCGAAGAAGGAGTTGTCATCGGAGATCGTGTCACGATTGGTAATAATGTTACTATTCATGCTGGAACGATAATCGGTTCCGATGTATATATATCCGACAATAGTGTACTTGGGCGTTGGCCACGTCCGGCTAAAGCATCAACTGTAAAGGTTGATCCCAACCTGTCACCACTGGAAATTGGGGATGGTTCAACGATTGGTGCAAATGCAGTGCTTTATCGCGGCAGTACTTTTGGTAAAGAAGTAATGATCGGAGATCAAGCTTCTGTTCGGGAGAAATGTCAAATCGGCAATCATGTAGTGATAGGTCGCGGAGTAGCTGTAGAAAATCAAGTCGAAATCGGCTCTTATACTAAGATCCAAACCAACGCTTATATTACTGCTTATACAACAATTGAAGAACGTGTATTTATCGCTCCAACAGTCACTACAACCAATGATAACTTTATGGGGAGGACGAAGGAACGGTTTAAATATGTAAAAGGTGCCCATATTAAAAAAGGCGCTCGAATTGGTGGAGCCTCTATTTTATTACCTGGCATCACAGTTGAAGAAGAAAGCTTTATTGCAGCAGGTGCTCTGGTAAACCGTGATACAGAGAAGGCTAAGGTTTATGTAGGTTTGCCAGCACGTGTACTACGTGATGTGCCTGATCGAGAAAAGCTGGAAAATCAAGATTAATCAGGAAGTCAAATCTTAAATCGACAAACCATGTGTTTGAGAGCTTCTAAAAGGCTAAAGCAGTAGAAATGAGCCAGCCTAATCAATAAATCGGCCTTTTATAGCTGTGGATCTTATTTTTGAGGTGTGTCTATGAAATATTTATTTAAGCGATTATTCTCAGATTCTATTGCTTTTGCAATTGCAAATGTAGGGAACAAGTTAGTGGGACTACTCTTGTTCCCTATTTTTTTAAGAAATATGAATCAGGTTGAATACGCGGACTGGGGAATGACTAACACTCTAACTTTGATTATTACTTATTTGTCTATGTTAGGGACAGATGCCGCTCTCGCTTTTTATTACCATGATGTAAAAACGAAGCAGGAGAAAAGAGGATATTTAACAGCGACGATGGTATTTAGCTGTATGGTTTGCACCTTATATTTTCTTGTTTCGTTAGGAATTAGTGGCCCGTTGTCTCGTATACTTTATGAGTCAGGAATGAAAAATCAGTGGGTAATTCCCATAGCTATTTTGGCTACACTCGGCGCGATTATTATTCAACATTTACTGGCTTATACGCGCTATGAGCGAAGAAAATGGTTTTTTACTTTTTTTAGTATGGTTTACGTGATTGGTTCATCTGTACTAAGTATGTATTTTGTAGTGGTATTGAAGCAAGGGCTCTATGGTGTTTTTTATGGTCAGTTGTTAGGTCAAGGGATCATTTCTATTATATTATTGATTTTGTATCGCAGAGAGTTTATTTTTCGTGTTCCACTTCAATACTTCAAAAATTTGCTACAATATGGATTTCCCCTTTTACCCACACTTATGGTATTTTGGGTGATGAATATGGTTTCGCGACCGATTGTTTATCATATGGTATCACCTGAAAAAGCCGCTATTTACGAAGCGTCTATACGGTTTGCCTCCGTTATTGCATTATTAACATCACCCTTTCAGTTAGCATGGAGACCTTTTTCAATTTCTATCAAAGATCGAGAAGATGCTCCGAGGTTGTATGGCATTGTGGCGAGAAGTGGATTGGTTATTGGCTCGCTTGCGATTATGTGTCTTAGCTTTGTAATTGAACCTTTAGTTAAATGGGTAGCTAGTCAAAATAAACCAGAGTATTTTGAAGCTTATCAATATGTGTGGATGTTATCATTTGGAACCATATTAAACGTTCTACATTTAATTATTGGGGTTGGTCTTCTAATTCATAAGAAAACAAAAGCGATATCACATGCTTTTATGGTAGCAGCCATTGTATATTTATTAGGTTGCTTATTATTAACACCCATGTTTAAGATTTGGGCTGTATGTGTTATGAATATTCTTGCCTATTTAGTGATTATAGTGTTAGTGTATTGGCAAAATCAAAAAGTTTATCCAGTGGATTTTCGATTTCGTTCCATGTTAATCTATATAACAGTTTATCTCGCCTTAATGACGGGGATCACGTGGATTCAGATGAGTCAATGGCAGCATTTGTGGCTATATGATTTACTGGCTTTGTTTATAGCGATTATAGCTGTTTTTGCAAGCGGCTTATTTTCTGTAAAACAAGTCCTAAATCTAAAAAAACTCTTTCGTTTAAACTAGGAGAGAAAAGGTGAGAAATGGTGAATTTGTCATTGTTCCTGAGACAGGAACGATTGGAAACGATCTTTTACTGTATGGTAGCTTTTGCTTTACTCGGGCCAACATTAGGTGTGCCTGTTACAGAGGATTTTAATCTTACATTTTTTCGCTTTGCATTTATCTTGTTATCAGGTGGATTACTCTGGCGAATAACAATTCATAAGGATTTTAAAGCATTTTATATGTATCCCATTCGATGGTATACGGCATTTTTTGTGTTTTGGTTTTTGTATGGGCTTTGTTCTATCACTTGGGCTGTTAATATGGGGGCTGCCGTACATTATTTAATCTTTTTGGTGATGATGCTCTCCTTAACTTTATCGATTCCGTATTTTGTCACTTCGGAAGAGAAATACTGGAAAATAAGTCGTATTCTATTAGGCGTTTTTGCGTTTATTGTATATTTTGCTGTATTTGAAGGAATAACTGGAGTTCACCTTCCTTCTTCAGGAGTTTTTGCTAAAAGCTATCCTTCCAATACGATCACATCTGTATTTACGAATCAGAACGACTTAGCAACTTGTATTACCTTAGCATTACCCTTTCTTATAGCGGCTTTGCTGATACTATCACTTACCAAAAAGGTTAAATGGTTTCTCTATATCACGATCGTGTTTTCTTTATTTACTTTAATTGCGACAGGATCGCGGGTGAATACTGCTTTAGTACTCCCTATCTTGGTTATTTTGTTTGCTGTACTTATACCATTTGTTATCGAACGGGCTAAATTAACTAAGAAGAATGTATTCAAAACGATCACAGCAGCGATCATTGCGGTTCTCCTAGCTATTTGTATGAGTTCACTTTTGATTCATGTACAGAAATCAGTTCATGATCCACGTGCTAAAATTCTTAGTTCATGGAAGGCAATTCAGGATATAAAGCCTGCTATGGAAGCAGCAAAAAATAAAGATAAAAAGGTGGTACGTGGGGAAACGGGAGAAAGTATAACTGTTCGTTTGAATTTATTATTAAATGGTCTGAAATTCCTTCAGAAGAGTCATTTTATGGGAGTAGGGGCGGGGAATATTGAACCTCTGATGAAAGGTGCCCCTAGAGTAAATAAAGTAAACATGCATAATTGGTGGGCAGAAGTGTTAGTTAACTTTGGGGTCATCATTTTTATACTATATATTTCTCTGTATATCTGGTTGTGCTGGCGTTTATGGAAGTTGGCTTGGTTAAAATCCTCGCCTTATATTAGTCCACTTATTCGCTGGGGAGCCATATCAAGCTTAATCGCTATGATTGGGTTTGTTGGTGGAGGAGTGGCACCGAGTACAGCGATCCATTATACACCGATGTGGGTGGTCTACGGTATAGCTCTTGCAGTTATTATTTTAGGAGAGACACAGCAAAAGAAAAGAGAATCAATAAATATTTAGCTCCTGAGGAGTGTGTAAGATGCGGCAAAAGAAAGTAATGATTTTTAGTTCAGTTCATCCGTATGATGATACACGAATTTTTCATAAGCAAGCAGTATCATTAGTGCAAGCAGGTTATGAGGTAGAGCTCCATGCGGTAGCAGATTTTGAAGAAAAGATGGAGAAAGGTGTCCGGATAGTCGGTGTCAAACGGCATGCCAAAAAACTGAAGAGGCTGGAAAATGGTCGTATCTTATTTGAGAGAGCTTTAAACAGTGGGGCTGATATTTTTCATTTTCATGATCCTGAGCTACTGCCTTGGGGTGCTCGCATTGCTAAAAAAACTAAGAAGCCAGTGATTTATGATTCGCATGAAGACTTGCCTAAACAAATTCATACGAAACCATGGATTCCCGAAATGTTACGTGGACCTTTATCCCGTATTGTCCATCGAGTAGAAAAGGGATTTGCCCGTCAATTAGCAGCCGTAATTACAGCTACAGAACCGATTGCTGAACAATTTCGAGGGGCAAAAAATGTGACCGTTGTTAAAAATTATCCTTTACCAATGCCAAAAGTAGAACGAGAGGACAATGAGCGAAACCTTATTCTATATGTCGGAGGAGTTTCCTACTTACGTGGCTATCGGGAAATGATTCAAATGATGGACTATATTCCAGCCGAATTACGAGCTGAACTACATTTTATCGGTCCCTTACAACATATTGCGCCTCAAGATCAAAATGAACAAGAGTTGAAGCAAAAGAATATTTATTTGCATGGGCGAATACCATTCGATGATGTCAAAAGATGGTTAGCAAAGGGGAAAGTAGGACTAGTTTGTCTGCATCCAAGTCAGAACTACCTCGAATCATTACCTATTAAAATGTTTGAATATATGGCAGCGGGTTTGCCTCAAATTGCTTCTGATTTTCCGATGTGGAAAGAGATTATTGAGACAAGCGAGTGTGGTTTTACCGCTGATCCACTAAACCCCGAGGAGATAGCAGAGAAGGTTACACAGTTACTTAGTAAACCAAAATTGCATCAAAAATTGAGTGAAAGTGGTCGTCGTGCACATGAAGAGATTTATAATTGGCAAGTTGAAGAAAAGAAATTGTTAGCATTATATGGGAAATTGCTAAAAGAAAGATAGAGGCCTCATTAAGGTCTCTTTTTGTTTGAGGATAATGTACGTTTATTTTGTTATAAGGGATTTTTTGTGCGATATATCTGAAGAAATAGTTGAAGACATACTTAACTCTAATTGTCTAGCCAAAATGGTACGTACTCTCTCTACTTCTCGCTTTTTAATCATCCAATAAAAAACCCCATGACGTGTAACTGGAACAGTATGGAAAGATAGGGAAGTCATATTTTGATCAGAGATGTTTTTGTAATTCTGTTGTAAAGTAAACAATTTCCATGGGGATAGATCCGTTCGAATCTGTGTTCCAACCTGTTCCATCATATCATCTAATTTTGTTAAAGAGCGAAATTGTGTTCCTTTATGGATAATGGCACGAATAACTTCTTGCTGTCTTTTGTTCCGTCCAATATCTCCTTCTGGATCTTCTTTCCGCATTTGTACAAAGGCAAGCGCTTGTTTCCCATTCAAATGCATGTTTCCTTTATAAAAGCTCGATCCATGATACGAAAAATTAAATGGAACATGGACTTGAATGCCTCCTAACGCATCTACCATACTTTCAAGCCCTTGCATATTGATTTTTACATAACCATCGACAGGTAAATCGAGGAAATGCTCGACGGTGTGTTTTGCCAAATCCACTCCACCAAAAGCATAGCTATGATTGATTTTATCTTGACCGTGTTTAGGAATGTAAACAAGGGTGTCACGTGGGATATTTGTGAGATAAATGTTTTTTTGTTTTGGGTTTAATGCTAGGTAAATAATGGTGTCTGCTCTGCCGATATCTCCAAGACGTTGATCAACACCTAGTAATAATAAAGAAATTGGGTCTTCCGAAAAATCAACCATTTGGGTACGTTTGTCCGACTTTGTTTGCTTGGGAGGTTCGTATGCACGATGAGCAGTCGTGTATAAAACATAAGCATAGTAAATGATAATGACTAAAAAGATGGCTCCAATAATAGTAAGTATCCGATACATTTTTTTACGAATTGGTTTTGAATTTGACATGATACTGCTGCCCCATTCTCTTATCATTATTTACTGTCGCTTTATAGCTGTATCTTACCTTTTACTATTATTTATTTGTATAGTGAATGATTGTATGTATAAAAATGCAGAGGTAACAATTAGTAAGCGATAACTCTCTACCTAGATGATCCTTCAATAAAGCAGTGAGTCGCTTGTGGAACGAATGATTCCCCGTTAGGGAAGAGTTTTTAAGAGAAAATCCTTAAGAAACTCGATTGACTGATTATTGGGGATGTAAGAGAAGCAATAAGGATTGGGTACCTCTTTGTAGAGTAAGCTAACGTCCAGTAATCTTGCCTCTTTTTTACTTTGCATCTGTTTCGAACTGGGGTAAGATAATCTAGAATGATGAAAAATCAGGCATACTACATATGCCGAATAGAGAAATAAGCAATTGCTTGATCTAACAAAGGGGGTTTACAATTGAAAATATTAGTAACAGGTGGCGCTGGTTTTGTGGGATCGCATATTGCAGATCACTTAATTGCCCAAGGAGATCAAGTTGTAATCGTGGACAATATATCTACTGGTAAAGAAGAGCATATTCATCCTTCTGCGAGATTTTATCGTGTAGATATTACAGATGACAAGCTGTTTGAAGTATTTAAGAAGGAGAAGCCTGAAGTCGTCATTCATCAAGCTGCGCAGGTATTAGTTCCTAAGTCTGTTGAAAATCCAATCTTTGATGCAAAAGTAAATATTTTAGGAACGCTAAATTTATTAGAAGCAAGTCGACAATATGGGGTTCGGAAAATTGTCTATGCCTCCTCTGCAGCTGTATATGGCGATCCACAGTATCTGCCAATTGATGAAAAACATCCAGTTCAACCATTATCGGGATATGGGATTTCTAAACATACACCTGAGCATTATTTGGCAGCTTATCATGATTTATATGGACTAGAATTTACTGCTTTACGTTATGCTAATATTTATGGGATACGACAAGAGCCACATGGAGAAGGTGGGGTTATTTCCATTCTAATTAATCAAATATTGGAAGATCGAACCTTTACCATATTTGGCGATGGCGAGCAAACACGGGATTACATTTATGTCGAAGATGTAGTCAAGGCGAATTTAGCCGCGATTCATGGAGGAAATGGTTCTATCTTAAACATCGGTACAGGAGTCTCTACTTCACTTAATGATCTGATTAACCTTTTTGAAATGGTAATAAATAAAAAAGTAAAAAAAGAATATGGGGATCATCGATCAGGAGATATTAAGCATAGTTATTTTAACCCTAATAAAGCAAAGTTGGAACTTTCATGGAATGCAAAGATCTCCTTAGAAGATGGACTTCGTCGTACTTACGAATATTATGCCAACTTGTATCGTAAAATGGGAAAAAAGGAAATTTAAGACAAGTCTTTTTCCCAAAACTAATTTTGTAACAAATCGTCTATTGTCAATCTGAAAGAACTAGAGTATACTTGTAACCAGTAATCCTAATGAAATATAAATGTAATATTAACGTCATATTCGTAATCGAATGCGCTTAAGCAGTTGATAATATAAAGAGCGGGAGTGAATAACGGATGCGTTCGAAATTGGCCTATGGAAACAGTTCAAGCGCATATTCAGGAGTAGACGAGTTTTCATTATATCCATACGTAAAGCGCGGATTAGAGCTTGTTTTTTCCATCATTTTGCTGATCATTACTTTACCAGTATTACTGCTGACAATGATCGCCATTAAGTTGGAATCTCCTGGTCCAGTATTTTATAAGCAGGAACGTGTTGGATTAGGTGGTAGAACTTTCTCTATCATTAAACTTCGCTCCATGCGCACTGATGCTGAGAAGAATGGGCCTCAATGGGCGGCGAAAAATGATCCGCGTGTGACACGTGTAGGAAAATTTATTCGTAAAACTCGGATCGACGAAATTCCACAGCTTATTAATATCTTGCGTGGAGATATGAGTTTGATTGGTCCAAGACCAGAACGTCCGTTATTTACAGAAGAATTTACGAAAGAGATTCCAGACTTTAAAAAACGTCTGATGGTTAAACCAGGATTAACTGGATGGGCTCAAGTTAACGGTGGATATGAGTCTACTCCTGCCGAAAAGTTTGAGCTTGACATGTATTATATTCAAAATCAGTCATTTTCCTTAGACTTAAGAATTATATTCCGTACGGTTTGGGTTGTATTTACAGGTAGTGGTGCAAGATAAGTGGGTTGTCAATATAAAATGGCAACCCGTTTTTTATATGAAAAAGGTTACATATTTTACTAATTAATCCCAGGTGTCCCGTATTATATCCTAAAATAGATTGCGAATGCAAATGTAAAGTAAAAACCACAGCGGTACACTTAGTAAAATGGCATTGATAATTCCAATCCAGAAAGATTTGCCAACAACCGTGTAGTTCATATGGGGCACCTCCAGTAAAGTTCTTGGTGTCATTTATTATATGCTAAAATTAGGCGATATAGTGAACTCTAAGCATAATGTAAACGAAATGTAATCTAGGGGTAATAGTTGAAAATACTTTGTTACACGGCGTCACGTTTTGCTGTTATATGGGTTAAATGTTTACATTATACAATGATATACCCAGATCATACTTAAATTTAGCATGAATTGTATTTGCTTAGCAAAAGAAAACGTAGAGCAGCTGATTTAGAAGATAGCTTCTCATTATAGACCGATGTTATTAATTGAAATATTAGTATTGACTTTATGAATTATTTTATGCTAGTATTACCTACAGCGGTTAAAATTGAATACGATTTCCGTTCTCTTATCGAGAGAGGTGTAGGGACAGGCCCAATGATACCTCGGCAACCGTCCATGATTGATGGAAAAGGTGCCAATTCCTGCGGAACAAAAAGTGTTCTGAGAGATGAGAGAAGGTGTTATCATAAATTATGGTAATCCCTTTGCTCTCTTAGCAAAGGGATTTTTTATAAGGTGGTGAGTAATAAATGATCCGAATCAATCAGGTGAGTAAAATATACCCTGCACGTGGAAAAGGATCTGAAGTAACAGCATTAAAAAATGTTTCTTTAAATATTAATCAAGGGGATATTTTTGGAATCGTCGGTCATAGTGGAGCAGGGAAAAGTACTTTACTACGGATGTTAAATGGATTAGAGAAACCAACTAAGGGATCCATAACCATTAATGATCAAGAGATTTCTAAGCTGAGTGATAAAGAATTGCGCCTTGCTAGACAGAAAATCGGGATGATTTTTCAGCATTTTCATCTATTGTGGTCACGAACAGTAAGAGAAAATGTCGCTTTTCCATTAGAAGTTGCCAGACTTCCAAAAGAGGAAATTTCCGAAAAAGTAGATCATTTATTGAAGAGGGTTGGATTAATGGATCGCGCTGATTCTTATCCTTCACAGCTATCAGGTGGACAAAAGCAACGAGTAGGCATTGCTAGAGCATTAGCTAATGATCCGGCAGTTCTTCTCTGTGATGAAGCGACTTCTGCTTTAGACCCAGAAACAACAGCTTCGATTTTAAATTTGTTAAAGGAGATCAACCAAGAAACAGGCATTACCTTGGTCTTGATTACACATGAAATGAGCGTAGTTCAGTCGATTTGTAATAAGATGGCGGTAATGGAGGATGGAGATATTGTAGAGGAAGGTCTAACTAAGAATATATTTGAAAATCCTCAGCATCCTGTTACTAAAAGGTTTTTACAAAAAGAAGAGAATAGTCATGAGATTTTTACGATTCCTTTTAAGAAGCAAGTGCACTTTGCAGAGTGGATTGAACTCGCTCGTACTTATCAGGTATCCATTCAATTTATAGGTGGGGGGATTGACTCTGTATCCGATGATCATTCGCTATCCTTCCGCTTGCTAGGTAAGCCTGAAAATGTCGCTAAAGTAAAGGATAAAATCATACTAAACATATCTGAACAGGAGGTGATTGATTATGCTTGAGCAGGTTGACTGGGGCCAAGTTTGGATAGCCACTCAAGAAACATGTTATATGGTCGGTATTTCGACGCTTTTCACTGTATTACTTGGGATTCCCCTTGGTGTATTGTTATTCATTACAGATCGAGATCAATTATGGGAAAATATAGCTTTACAACGTGTTTTAGGACTGATTGTGAATTTTTTACGTGCTGTTCCGTTTATTGTACTAGTTTTATTGTTATTTCCAGTTTCAGAGTTTCTTCTCAACACCTCATTGGGACCGACAGCAGCTACAGTGCCGCTAATTGCAGGGGCCGCTCCTTTTTACGCCCGAATGGTAGAAACGGCGATCCGCGAGATTGACTCAGGTGTGATTGAAGCAGCTCAAGCAATGGGAGCGAGTAAGTTAGCTATTATTCGTAAGGTATTCATACCGGAAGCGCTCCCGGCCATCGTTTCTGGATTAACAGTCACTTGTGTATCCTTAATTTCTTACTCAGCGATGGCTGGAATTGTAGGTGGCGGTGGTTTAGGAGATTCGGCATTTCGTTTTGGTTTTCAATCATTTAATGATCAAATGCTTGTCGTTTGTAGTTTACTACTTATTATACTGGTACAAATTGTGCAAGGAATTGGTGATTGGGTTAGTAAAAAATTGGATAAGAGATAAAGGAGGAATAAATATGAAAAAGTTAAGAGTATTATTTACAGCGGTAATCGTAGCTGCTCTTGGAACAGCATGTGGAGCAGGTGGAGGTAAAAGTGATGCGGATGCAAAAAAATTAACAGTTGCTGCTTCACAGATCCCTCATTCAGAAATTTTGGAGCATGTTAAACCTCAATTGAAGAAAGAGGGGATTGATTTAAAAATAGAAGTACGTCCTGATTATGTGACACCGAATACATTGGTTGAGGAAGGTAAAGCGGATGCAAATTTTTTCCAACATGTTCCTTTCATGGAAGCAACCAATAAAGAAAAAAAATACCATATCGTAAAAGTAGCAAATGTACACATCGAGCCTATGGCGGCATACTCTAAAAAAATAAAGAAAGTAGATGAACTAAAAGAAGGAGCAACGATTGCTCTACCTAACGATACAAGTAATTTAACCCGTAGCCTATTGTTACTCGAAGATCAAAAATTAATTAAACTGGATAATCGTGATGGAAATAAGACAGAACGAAATATTAAAGAAAACCCAAAAAAAATTAAATTTAAACTAGTAGAAGCCGCTCTCTTGCCACGTATTTTAGATCAAATAGATTTAGCAGTAATTAATACTAACTATGCTATTCAAGCGAAATTAAATCCTGTTAAAGATAATTTATTTATTGAAGGCAAAGATTCTCCTTATGCAAACGTATTAGCAACCAAACAAGGTAAAGAAAAAGATGAGTCCATTCAAAAATTAGTGAAAGCTTTAAATTCACCAGATACTAAGAAGTTTATTGAAGATAAGTATAAAGGTGCTGTTGTACCTGCTTTTTAAGATTGAACTAAGTCTGAACAGACTCCTCGTTATGGACATTTGGGGAGTCTGTTTTTTTATTATGTTTTTATTTGGGATACCCAATATATTATAAAATTATTTATAATATATATAAAATAATATACATCCTCCAAGGCTTATCCATATCTACAATCAGAAGTGTTTGTTTTACCCTATATTAAGAAATGGAGTGATTTCATGAGTGAGGATTTTTCACAGCAGGATATCGCTGTGATATACCGATTAATTCAGTCCCGTCGGGATATTCGGCATTTTTCTGATTCTCCTATTCCTAAAGATGTTCTACAAAGGATATTGGAAGCAGCACATTATGCTCCGTCGGTTGGGTTTATGCAACCTTGGAATTTTATTTTGATTACCGAAAATGAAATTAAACAAAAAGTAAAATTATCTTTTGAAGAAACAAACCAAGACCAACTCGATAAACTTTCTCAAGATGAAAGAAAAGAGCTTTATCGTATGCTTAAGTTAGAGGGAATTATGGAGGCACCTTTGAATTTAGCTGTAACCTGTGATCGGAATCGGGATGCACCGTTTGTACTGGGTCGAAGTCCTATGCCTGAAACTGATCTATATAGTACCTGTCTCGCGATACAAAATATGTGGTTAGCAGCTAGGGCAGAAGGGATTGGTATAGGTTGGGTGAGCTTAATGAATCAAAAAGAAGTTGAACAGATTTTAGGGTTACCCGCTCATGTACAACTAGTCGCCTACCTATGTATGGGTTACCCACTCGAATTCCCTGAAAAACCTATGTTAGAAAAGCTTGGTTGGAAGTCACGTCTTTCTTTACAAACATTAGTTTACGAAAATCAATGGGGCAAAGAGTATCCATTGAATTAAGAGCAAAGCTGCAGAAGTAGTTAGTTCTGCAGCTTTGTTCATAGCTTGCTATTGATTATGGTATTAGCTTTGGAAGATTGGGGATTGTTTGGTTACAATCTCCTTTAAGTGGTAATCACCAGCGTCATAGGACATGAGATTGATAAAATCGATTTTATCACCATAATCTTTTACATTGGTGATATAATTGGGGATATTTTCTGTCTTTAAATCATAGAGGCTTGTATTCCATGTACTTGCATAAGCAACATATCTCCGTGGAGTTTCTACTGAGTTGCCAGGCTCCGTTTTAGCCGTGATCTCATTGCTTGCAGAGGAAACATTTCCAGCTGCATCTTTTGCTTTTACAGTGAATGTATAGGTTGTATCAGATGCTAATCCGGTTATTTCTGCAGTGGTACCGCTTACACTAGCGACAAGAGTCGTACCACGATATACATCATAACCTTTTACACCAATATTATCAGTTGAAGCTTTCCAGGTAAGGGTAACACTAGAACTGGTTGTTTTGGTTACGGTTAAGCCAGTAGGAGCTGATGGTGGTTCCTTATCGGGATCTGGGACACTACAATCACTTATATATTTCCAAGGCCCCCATTCACCGCTTTGATCAGGTTGATCTCCTTGTGTCCACCATTTGGCTTCATAATTTTTACCGTTATAAGAAACACGGTTCCCACCACTATAAGCTGTCGTTGCGTTCCATGCAGGATATTGGCAGGTTGTATCACTACTAGATACAGCTGTGGCACTTACTAAATTTGGTGTTAATGTTGGGAATACACTGAATATAAATGTGGAAGTGAGTGCTGAAACTAGTAATGTTTGTTTGCCTTTCTTTCTGAAAGTCATTTCTTCCCCTCCCTTAATAAATAAATGAATCTAGTATTGTGATGTGTTGTATTGTATTTATATACATGCGATTTCTAATCGTATCTATATAAATACTAGATACTGGATTGCATATATATAATATTTTATGTATAAAAAATTAAATCAAGTATTTATCATATAATTTATAAATAAAATATAATAGGGGGATATTGAATCATCAAATGATTGATGCAGATCTTCTTATATAAGGAATAATAAGAGAGTCTATTAATGATAAGTATAAAAAGCTTACTATTATCAATAAGGATTATATAAAATAATATTTTGATATGAAGTTAAAATTATTGAAATAAGGTTTTAAAATAGGTTATAATAAAATGGCAAGTTTTAGAATATTCGATGTTATACTATATAATTAAGAACTTTTATGTAGAGAAAAGGAGATGGATGATGAAAGAAGACTTATCGACACTTACGACAGAAGCACGAAATCCGCAAACGATGAAGATCGATACATTTTCTACAAGGGAAATTTTACAAGTGATGAATGAGGAAGATCAAAAAGTGGCTCTTGCAGTAAAAGAAGTATTATCCGATGTTGAAATCGCTGTCAACAGGGCATTAGAAGCATTGCAAGCTGGTGGACGGATCATCTACGTAGGAGCTGGCACAAGTGGACGGCTTGGTGTGATGGATGCAGTTGAATGCCCTCCCACTTTTAGTGTGCCACCTGATTTAGTGATTGGATTGATAGCAGGTGGAACAGAGGCATTTACTAAGGCGGTTGAAGGGGCAGAAGATCATGAAGCGTTTGGAGAAAATGATTTAATTCAATTGGATCTAAATGAGAGAGATTTGGTGATTGGTATTGCAGCAAGTGGACGAACGCCTTATGTTATTGGAGCACTTCAATATGCTAAAAAAATAGGAGCCAAAACAGTTGCTCTTACTGCTAATCCCAACTCTAAGTTGGGTCATTATGCAGATCAAGTGATCGATGTGGTGGTGGGACCAGAAGTATTGACCGGCTCAACACGTCTTAAAGCAGCTACAGCTCATAAAATGATTTTAAATATGATTTCGACAACAGCGATGATTCGCTTAGGAAAGGTATATGAAAATTTAATGGTCGATGTGAAAGTAACCAATCATAAATTATATGAACGGGCTATTCGGATCATTCGTACTTTGACAAAAGTAGATGAACAGACAGCAAGACAGGCTTTAGAGCAAGCCAACAATGAAGTAAAGATAGCAATCGTGATGTTACAAACAGGAACTTCCATAGTAGAAGCAAAACAGCGTCTTAACCAAGCTCAAGGGGATGTACGAGCTGCTATTAAAATAGGAGATGAAAGATGACAACAGGTGTTTTTCAACGTATTCATTCTGTTTTGACAGCGCTTCCGATTTCTGAGAGGAAAATCGCCCAATATATTTTGGAGTATCCACATGAGGTCCTAAATCAGAGTGCTCAACAATTGGGACAATCGACAAACACAAGTGGTGCTGCAGTTGTTCGTCTATGTAAATCTCTTGGTTTAAAGGGCTTACCCGATTTAAAAGTCCGCTTGGCTGGGGATTTGGCCAAGAATACCCCTACCCCATTAGGCTATCGAGATATAGAACCGGAAGATAAGATCGAATCCATCATCGACAAAACGCTTCAAAATCATATTCAAGTCATTGAAGATACTGCTAGTTTGTTGGATTTAGCTAAATTAAAGCAAGCTCTTTATTTGCTAAATCAAGCTGAAACGATTCATGTTTTTGGTGTGGGTGCTTCGGGAATAGTTGCCCAAGATGCTCAGCATAAATTTTTACGTTTAAATAAGCATGCTACTGCTTTTACAGATACACATATGATTGCTATGCTTCTCGCAAATGCCAACTCTTCTGATCTTTTATTTGGAATTTCTTACTCAGGTGAAACAAAAGAAGTGATTGATTTATTAATTTTAGCTAAAAAATATGGATTAAACACGATCGGTCTGTCTAAGTTTGGTTTTCGAACGATCGATAATCATGTAGATGTATCATTAAAAGTATCTGGAGAATATGAAGCCGTATTTCGAAGTGCAGCGACGGCTTCTCGAATGGCTCAGCTATTTTGTATCGATGTACTCTTTTTTAGTTTAATATCACAAGATTACGAACCAATGATAAAGCATATTGACCACACTAGACAGGCTGTGAAATATCTGAAGGATCGGACATATAAATAATTCGTTCACAAGGAGGAGACCGGCGTGTCCGATGATATAAAAAGGTTAGCTAGTGAGATATTAGAGGTATTGGGTGGAGCAAGTAATATTGAATCTTATACCCATTGTATGACTCGTTTACGCGTCAAAACCATAGACGATAAACAAATAGATCAAAAAAAACTAAAGCAAATTGATGGAGTATTAGGAGTAATTGAAGCGGACACCCTTCAAATAGTCATTGGTCCAGGAAAGGTAAATAAAGTTGCTACTGCATTTGGGAAGTTATTAAAAGAAGAGGAGAGCACCCAGCTAAAAGAAAGAGCCAAAGAGTTAAAAAAAGAAGCGAGAGCAAAAAGCGAAACTTCATTCCATCAGATATTAAAAAAAATCGCTAGTATCTTCATTCCGCTTATTCCAGCACTGGTTGCATCAGGGCTTATAACAGGAATGACCAAAGCAGCAATCCAAGCAGGATGGTTAAATGAAAAAACGGAACTAGCTCAAATACTTACCCTGATCGGTGGAGGTTTATTTGTCTACTTAGCGATCTTTGTCGGGATCAATACAGCCAAGGAGTTTGGGGGTTCTCCGGCTTTGGGTGGGTTAGCAGGAGCCTTGATCATAAACCCAGCTATTGCAGAAGTAACTCTGTTTGGCCAGAAACTCGTTCCTGGACGGGGTGGACTGATTGGCGTAATGATTGCAGCTATTTTTATAGCTTATATGGAACGGCTAATTCGAAAGCGAATGCCTGCCTCCATTGATATTGTGTTTACACCAACCCTTTCTTTGTTGATTACAGGATTATTTACTTATCTTGTTTTTATGCCACTCGGAGGTTGGATCTCTGATGGAATCACCAAATTATTATTGCAAATTTTAGATATTGGCGGGATTATTGCAGGTTTTATTTTAGGAGCTACTTTTTTACCTCTTGTTGTAACTGGATTACATCAAGGATTAACCCCTGTTCATTTGGAACTCATTAATCAAATCGGAGATGATCCTCTATTGCCGATTCTAGCCATGAGCGGAGCAGGACAAGTTGGTGCAGCCTTGGCAATTTATGTGAAAACGAAGAAGAAGCGACTTAAACGAGCAGTGGGAGGAGCTTTACCAGCTGGAATGTTAGGAATTGGGGAACCGCTAATATTTGGAGTGACATTACCTTTAGGAAGACCTTTTTTAACAGCATGTTTAGGTGCAGGAGTAGGAGGAGCATTTCAGGCCTTTTTTAAAGTAGCTACGATTTCTGTCGGTGTATCTGGACTACCACTCACGTTTCTAGTTCATACTGAACAGATTGTTTATTATTTAATAGGCGTGCTTATTGCATATCTCGCTGGTTTTGTCTTTACCTATTTCTTTGGTTTTAACGATGAGATGGCAAGTGAATTTAAAGAATAATGATAAAAGACCAATACCCCAGTACATAAAGTACATGGGGTATTGGTCTTGACGATAAGAGCTGGTATAATACATTATTCTGCATCAGTTGTCAGATTCCTGCTAATTTTTCCATTTACTGTTGAAAAAGCAGGTATAAAATTTGCGATTAGACCGATAATCGGGCTAAAAGCAAGGCAATAAAGGCTTCCTGTTATTGGGAAATCCCATAACGTTTTGTCTAAGGCAGCGATGAGATGAGCTCCTAAGAAGATACTGACAATCATTCCGAGGAATCCTCCGGCAGTGGTAACTAAGATACCTTCCCACAGGATGAGTCGCAAGACCTGCCTACGTTTCCCCCCTAAGGCTCTCAACACTGCAAATTCAGCTCGTCGTTCTTGTAAGCTACTGGCTGTATTATTAAGTAGACCTAAAAGAGAAAATAGCGCAATCAGTGATACAGCGGCCCCTAAAAGCCATAACCGCTGCTTATATTGCTCAATAAACTTGCCAAATTCCTCCGTTCGGCTCGTTAGAATTGCTTTGGATAAAGAAGGATCTTTAAGTTTTTGATTGATTTGTTTTTCGATCTCTTTTTTAGCCGATGATTTAGTTACATCAAAGTAAATTTTGTCAATCGTAGAGATTCCGAAGATTTTCTTAGTGATGTCCGTATGGGTAATGAGTAGAAGGTCGTCTTTGGGCGCAAAAGGATATGGATCGATAATCCCGACTATTTTTAGAGTGATTCGTTTAGGAGGACCGTCTCCCCATTTGAGCTGTGTATCTTCTTTTAGAGCTATTGGATCCCCTAGCTTATAACCTGTCAGTTCGGAAAATGTTTTCGTAATCACGACACCATTTTGTTTTAGAGCAGATGAATTAATCTGTCCAGATATAATACGAAAAGGTAACTGTTTATAAATAGTTTCTAGGTCCGATCCGATTAAGCTAACCAGTGTTTGATAGCTACCATTCTCAGGAAAAAGGGATAGTTTCTCTTTCTTGATTTTTTTGATGTCTAGATTTTGTGTAGAAAAATGACCACGATTGTATAAAGGGAATGCTTTCATATGAGGCAGTTTAGCAATCGAGTCATAAATCTGTTCGGAAAATCCGGCTTCGCTATGTGAAGTATTGGCATCCAAAATATATTCCATCGGATATATTTCTGAGAGCTGCTTTTCTTGTTCATCTTTTAACAGATAAAGAATACTTAAGCCAACGTTTCCGATAATGATGGCTAACATCAGAACACTCGCAAGTTGAGTACTACGATGAAGCTGCCGTAACGTATTTCGGCTGGACAGAATGCGATCAGAGGATTGAACTAATTGGAATACCCAGCTAATTCCTCGTACCAATAAGGGAAGAATCCAAGAAACTGCGAGAAAGACCCCTATTGTAAATAGAAGACCACTAACTAAATAAATCGTTTGACTTGGCGTACGCATTAGGTTCCAGATTGTTAATGTGACTGAACTAATGATACAAAGCAGGGAGACCCACTTAATCACTGGCTTCTGCTTTTGAGATTGTGGTGCAGCTTGCCGAAAAGCGACCATAGGTGGCACTTGACTACTTCGGTAAGCTGGGATCAGTGATGCCAGTGTGATGAAGAGAATCCCCCCCATTAATGATAAAAGAATAAGTGTCCATGGGATTACAATGGGTACTATAGGGAGAGCCATCCATTTCATTAGCGATTGTTGAAGTAAAAATGAAAGACCGACTCCACCCCCTAGACCAAGAAGACTCCCTGAGGTACTCACCAAAATCGCTTCATGAATGACTAAGCGAAACAATTGATTTTTCTTCCCGCCAAGTAAGCGAATCGTAGCTAATTCCTTTTTGCGTTCGTGAAGAGACATTTGTAAGATCGTGATCATAAGAAGTGCACTGCCGATAAGAATGGTAACATTAAGCCCATAGACGACAGGTTTTAAGCCGCCTAGGTTTTCTCGTTCTTTATCAATCAGATCTCGTTTGTCGATATGGATCCGAGGGAATTGGTTACGGATTTGTTCAATAACAGCAGCCTTACTTTTTAAATCAGTTAGTTGAACTAACATCATGGTTATACGCCCTTGTTTAGCGGTGGTTTCTTGTAGCCATGCTAGATCAAATAGCGCAATATTGACATCTGTAACATGTAAAATACCTGAGATAGTTAGTCTCTTCTTTTTCTGACTTGCAAAGGGTATCTTGACTGAATCCCCTATACGTAATCCCTTCTTCTTCATATAAGGAAGGGATAAGACTACTTCGCCTGCTCTTGGTAGTTGTCCCTGCTTGATTCTTTTTATTAAATCCATTTCTTTAGCTAATGGGTTGTTGTTAACTCCAATATAGATAAAAGGGATAGGTGAGCCATCGAAAAAAATAGGATTCTCATCGATATAAGGATAGTAGAAAGGAGCTATCTCTTTCACTTGGGGTATTCTCTTAATCTTTGCAATATCGCTCTCAGATAAGAATTGCTTCGTCTTTTGGTACCCGACCATTAGATCATAATTACCATACTTTTGTTTGATTCCTAATTCACTTGCCTGTTCAAGGGTAGCGAGTAAAATTTGTGAAATGACTAAAATAATCATGGCTAAGGCAACACCAAGGATAGCAAAGCCCGTTCTTTTTTTATATCCATAAAAAAAACGCCAAACTAACTGCCTCATGAGATCGAACCCCCGATCTCCTCAACTACCTTCATTAAAAAGGAAGCATTGGCTTGTGGATGATCAGAAGTAAAGGTGTGTTCATAAACGATTCGACCATCTTGGAGAAAAATGACTCGATCGGCATACGCAGCTACATGTGGATCATGAGTTACCATGGCCAATGAATGATTTCTTTCTGCACAAAAGCGCTGTAAAATCGTTAAAATCTCTTTGCTGGTTTTAGAGTCCAAGCTACCTGTTGGTTCATCTGCGAGAATTAATTTCGGATCATTGATGAGGGATCGCGCGATAGCGACACGTTGTTGTTGACCTCCAGACATTTGTGATGGTAGGGATTTCGCTAACTGACCAATCCCCATAAATTGGAGTAGTTGTCTTGCTTTGACGGTGAGTTGTTGATTGGTTTTCCCAGCTAGCATAGCAGGTAAAGTTACATTTTCTTCAGCTGATAAAACAGGAATGAGATGAAAAAATTGAAAGATAAAACCGATTTGATCACGACGAAGCTCTGTTAATTGACTATCATTTAATCGATGTAGTGCCTTCCCATTAAAAAGAACTTCACCAGTAGTTGGTTGATCCAGTCCAGACAAAAGATGAAGTAACGTTGATTTTCCAGAACCACTGGTTCCCATAATGGCTACAAATTCACCTTCATAGATGGATAGTTGAATATCTTTTAGTGCATGAAACTGATTGATACCTTTACCATAGGTTTTATTTAATGAAATGGTTTGGATTACCGCATTCATTTCCTCACACCCTTTCGTTGACTGTTTTTAATGGTAGAGGATAAAGTTCAATAGCCTATGAGCAAAATCTCAATAAAGTATCAATTCTTTATTAAATAGTAGTAATGATTTTTATTGGGTTATTTCTTTTTGCTAGAGTTATATATAGGGAAAAATCATAAAGTTGAGGGGTTTGCCATGAGTGAAACCATTCTAATTGTGGATGATGAAAGAGAAATTGTAGAACTGATGCGAGACTTCCTAGAAGTAGAAGGTTATACTGTTTTACTGGCTGAGGATGCCATACAGGCAAAATCGCTTTTAGATAGACATTCGGTTGACTGTATGCTTCTCGATATTATGATGCCGGGTGAATCAGGCTTTTCTTTGTGTCGACAAATTCGTGAAGAAAGTGATCTTCCCATCCTCTTTCTAAGTGCACGTGAACATGACACGGATAAGATTCGGGGATTAAGTCTAGGAGCGGATGATTATATTGTGAAAACAGCCACACCTGGGGAGGTAGTGGCACGGATTAAAGCAGTCTTACGGCGAACCAAAGGGGAGCTAAAGCGACAAAAGATACCACGTCTAACAAGTGGAGAGATTGAAGTAGATGTACAAGCTCATGACGTATGGATTCGGGGGGAACAAGTCCCGTTTACTGCGAAGGAATACGCCTTGTTAACCTTCTTATTACAACATCCTCAGCAAGTGTTTACCTATGATCAATTACTAGAGCAAGTATGGGGAGATGTATATTCGGATCATCATACCGTACGTGTTTATATTGCGCGGATTCGTAATAAGATCGAGAAAAATCCGGCTGATCCGGAATATATTCAAACAATTTGGGGGATGGGGTATAAATGGAATGGACCACGAGGAGGATAGAGTTTTCTTTATCAACGAAGAAATGGTTAATTTTAATTTTAGTTGCTTGTGTCATATTTCCGATAGTAAGTTTGAGGCAAATATCGGACGCATTTGATCAGCAGATCATTCAGTCAACGGAATTTTTCAATATGGAGGATTGGATTGATCAACGACTAATTAGGCAATATCCATCGTGGAATGATCCAAATTGGCGTAAAAAATTGATTCCCGAGTTACAAAAGCATCAATTGGCAGTCCGTCTGCTTGATGAAAAAGGACGAACCATTTTTTCTACCCTTAACTATAAAGATACCTATACAACAGGGAAGTATCGAGTATCAAAAGGAACTTCTGAAGAATATTACATTTGGCAAGATGGAAAAGTGAAAGGAACTCTTCATCTGTATCAATTAGACGGCTATTATCAATTTGTTTCTTCTGAAAAAGATCTTTTTTTTGATGAGCGAGAGGAACTATCTCTTCTTTCTTGGGGAATCCTGATGATCTTCTGCTTTTCGATAGCTGCTTTCTTCACCCATCGTGCTCTAATTATCCCATTGCAAAAACTTGGAGATGCAGCGAGAGGGATTGGGAAACGACAGTTTGATTTTGAGTTGAAACGAACACGAGTGAAAGAAATCAACGAAGTGATTCAAGCTTTTCATGTGATGAGAAATGACTTAACTCACTCGATTCAGCAGCAAGCGAAGATGGAAGAAGAGCGGAAACTATTTATTTCTTCGATTATCCATGATTTACGTACTCCACTTTTTTCGATTCGCGGATATTTGGAAGGGATTCAAACAGGAATTGCCCATACCCCAGAGCGATTAGAAAAGTATGTAACGATTTGTCGAGAGAAAGCAGATCTACTTGGTCAGCTTATTTCTGACCTGTTCTTATTTACGAAGTTAGACTTATTGGAGCAAAAGCCAGAATGGAATCGGATCGAATTATTGCCAATACTTAAGCGAAGTGTAGAGGACTTTCATTTTGCTAGCGAGCAGAAGGAAATCGAATTAATCGAAGAGTATCCTAAGCAAACGATCTGGATCAATGGAGATACGACTTGGCTCATTCGGGCGTTGCATAATTTGCTACATAATGCTCAGCAGCATACTCCTAAAGGTGGCCGAATTAAACTCGGTGTTCATATCAAGAAACATGTTGCTTTTATTCGGATACATAATACTGGCAAAGGACTTGATCCCAAGGAGATTCCTAAACTATTTACACCACTTTATCGTGGAGAAAAATCGAGAAATCGTAAAACAGGTGGAGCTGGACTGGGACTTACGATTGCGAAGCGAGTTTTTGTGTCTCATGGAGGCGATTTAAGAGCCTATAATGATGAAGAGGGAGGAGCTGTCTTCACGGGTGTTTTACCTATTTTAAAAGAAAAAGAGCACCATTAAGGTGCTATGATCGGTACATCACGGTATTCAGTTGCCTCATATTTAATACGTGCTTGTCCATTCGTCCAATTCGTTACTTGTTCAGTCAATTTATTTTCTTCGCCAGCCGGAACCCAAACAGTCCAACAAATATGATCAGTAAATTGTGGTGTGTCTAACATATATCCAGTTTGGCGTAGTTCATACTCCATTTTACCCATAAAATGATAGTCAAAAGATAAAGTAACAGCTTGATGGAGTAGGCGTTTTACCATGCCGGCTGCAGAAATAGCAGCGGAAGCCCCTTGGCTATAAGCACGAACTAACCCACCGGCTCCTAGCTTAATTCCTCCAAAGTAACGAGTGACTACAATGGCTGTATATAATAAGTCTTTCGCATGAATTACTTCTAAAATGGGTCTACCAGCTGTTCCGGCTGGCTCTCCATCATCTGAAGATTTTTGTTTGGTATCTGTAATCATATAAGCATAGCAATTATGTGTGGCATCCCAATGTTTTTTGGCGATTTCTCCAACAAAGTGGGTTGCTTCTTCTTCCGATTTTACATGCTTAGCCCGACAGATAAAGCGGGACTTTTGGATAATGATCTCAGTTTCACCATAATCACCAATGGTTAAATAAGATGACTGTGACATAGAATTTCCACCCTCTTCTATTGTCATTATAAAAGAATAAGGAAAGGCTAGGTAGCCTTTCCTTATTCTTCTGTTTGAGATATTTCATTTTGTTTTACATTGCCATCTAAATTGGATTGATCAGGAGTCATATGATCCTTGTTGAGTTTTAGGTCTTTTTCGATCTCTTTATTATCTTGATAAACGCTTTCTGGATCATTATCATGCATGGCAGCAAATTTTTCTTCCCAATCCGAGAGAGGTGATGGTTCTAGCGATTTAGTAGCTTTATAGTCTAATTGTTTTTGTAAGATAAAACTAACTTCTTCCCTTTCTCTATTGGACCATAATTCATACCAACCGCCGTTAATCCAAGTTCCCTCGGAACGAAATTGATAACGTTGAATATTTCCTTTCGACATTTGATAGATTTTCGCTAAGGATGGAATATCCCCTGTACTAAAGTTGTGACTAAAGTTCGCTCCTACTGCTTTTACCACATCATTAAACTGTAACAGAGCATCGGCACTAACCAGCTTGTCCATTAATTTCATAATCACTTCACGTTGTCGTTCGTTGCGTGCCATATCACCAAGTGGATCTTGTTTTCTCATTCGTACATATGCTAAGGCATGTGCTCCGTCTAGATGAGTAGGTCCTGGTTTAAAATGAGCCCATTTACCACCGATCATCTCCTGAGAGAAAGGTTTTTTTACATCCACATCTACGCCGCCCAATGCATCTACTACATCGGTAAATCCTTGAAAGTTGATTTTAGCATAGTAATCGATGGGGACATTTAAGAAATTTTCGATGGTTTCGCGAATGGTTTGTACTGGGTCTAAATTATGCTTATAGCCCATATGTGAGGAGTGATTTAACTTACTAACTTCACCGGTTGAGATTCGTACTTTTAAGTCACGAGGTAGGCTGATTAGCTTTATCGATTTTGTTTTTGGATTGACAGCTGCTACCATAATCACATCAGGGCGCCAATTTTTGGATTCATGTCCACGTTGGTCTGTTCCGAGTAAGAGTACTGTGAATGGGGTTTCATCAATGACAACTTCGTTTTCCCTTAACTTGGATTTGCCAATTAGGTTATGACCTAAAGCAATGGCTTCAAAAATTTGATTTCCAGCATAAATACCTATAGTAAGAAAAACAAGTAAAACGGCGATAACGGACCGGATAACCCACTTTCGTTTTCTCTTTTTCTTGGTAGGCTTTGTTGTTTGATCGAGCGAAGTCGTCTCTTCTTCTTCTTTTTTTACTTTCGGTTGAATTTCCTCTGAGACTTCGACCTGTGCGTTTTCATTAAGTTTTTCAATAGATAGATTTTGATTTGGAGCTATGGAATTTTCGGACTGGGATTGCTCTTCAGAACTAGAATCTACCGTATCTTTCTTATCTGGTATATAACTATCTTTTACACTTTCATTAACTAATGTTAAACTTTCCGTACTTACTTTTTCTTCTTCTTGCAATATTTCATCTGATTTTGCGTTCATTGGTACCGCCTTTTCAACAATTGTTTCTTCTTTGTTTTTCATCCCGTCATTAGCTGCTTTAGTTTGCTCAGCAGTGTTTTTGTCTATTGCTTGATCTGTGTTTAAAAGATCTGTGATAATTGGAGATGGCTCCATTTGTTTATGATTGATTATGTCAACTTCTAATTCGTCCACGGCTATCTCAGATTCTGTATGAGTTAAGTGTTCTACAGATGAAATGACTTTTTGTTCATTCAGTTCTCCGGTTGTAGAGATAGAAGGCTTGGAATCTGCTTTAGAATCTATATTAGGCTTATTCATTGCGGAATTTTTTAATAGATGCTTTCTTTTCTTTTTTTTATTTTTTTTCCCCATTTTTTTCCTCCCTTCATCTTAAACAAAATAACTATATATTGTACTTATAAACTTAAAAAATCAATATCTTATATGGAGGTGTATATATATTACAACTAACCTTATTTTAATCTTTGGTTGAAGTGTTCCACTGATTTAGCTCGAAAATTTTATGACAATAACAGATAATTAGATTGAATGATTTACCAATTCAGAAATAAACTGATATAATGCCGATTTTTTCCTAATACAATAGATATATTCATCCACTCAACGATAATGAACTTACTTCCAAACATATTTACTTGATAAGTTAGCAACCCTTTTTAGCCATAAACGAGTAAATTAAGATTGATGGTTAGGAGTACTTGAGCAGTGAATGAAAGACTTTTCATATATCACATCAATATATATAAAAATATTATATCATATATAGTTTAATTTACTAAGAAGATAGAAATGGTGATATCTGGTGGTGAGTCATGCAAATAGTTGTTTTTCTAAATGCTTTAGGGTATTCTATTGTTGATATAAAAGGTGAATAGGGAGCACATTGCTTACTAAATAACTTTTAGCTTGTATCAGAGGATTTTAATTTGGTCTTTCCTCTTTTGGAAAGGCTTTTTCTTTGTTAATGGTAGGTAAGAAAGGGGAGAAACAAATGGCGTTAGATCATAAACGTTCTTTGTTTACATCAGAGTCTGTTACCGTTGGTCATCCAGATAAAATTTGCGACCAAATTTCGGATGCTATTTTAGATGCTATTTTAGCAAAAGATCCAAATGCACGTGTAGCGTGTGAAACTTCTGTAACCACTGGACTGGTATTAGTGGCCGGAGAAATATCTACAAACTGCTATGTCGATATTCCAAAAATTGTACGTTCCACGATTAAGGATATTGGTTACACCCGTGCTAAATTCGGATTTGATTCAGAGACATGTGCTGTGATAACATCCATTGATGAACAATCATCAGATATTGCGATGGGTGTCGATGAAGCCTTAGAAAAAAAAGAAGGTAAAATGAATGATCAGGAGATCGAAACGATTGGTGCCGGGGATCAAGGTCTCATGTTTGGCTTCGCCTGCAATGAAACGGAAGAATTAATGCCACTCCCTATTTCCTTGGCACATCGATTGGCACGTCGTCTGCATGAAGTACGTGTAAATGGTACACTTGATTATCTACGTCCCGATGGTAAAACACAGGTAACTATCGAGTATGAGGGAAATCGTCCTATTCGAATTGACGCTATCGTCGTTTCAACACAACATGCTGATCATATTGAACTAAAGCAAATTCAAAATGATATTCGTCAACATGTCATTCTACCCATTGTTCCAGAAGAGATGTTGGATGAAAATACCAAGTACTTTATTAATCCAACAGGCCGGTTTGTAATTGGTGGACCACAAGGTGATGCAGGGCTTACAGGTCGGAAAATCATTGTCGATACGTATGGTGGTTATGCACGACATGGTGGTGGAGCATTCTCTGGAAAAGATCCGACTAAAGTAGACCGCTCAGGTGCTTATGCTGCACGTTATGTAGCTAAAAATATTGTCGCAGCTGGACTTGCTGAAAAGTGTGAAGTGCAGCTAGCTTATGCGATTGGTGTAGCGCGTCCAGTATCGATTCGTGTCGATACTTTTGGTACAGGGAAGGTATCCGAAGATAAATTAGTTGAGCTGGTTGAGAAGCATTTTGACCTACGTCCAGCTGGTATTATTCGTGAGTTAGATTTACGTCGTCCTATCTATCGTCAAACGGCTGCATATGGTCACTTTGGCCGAACAGATATTGACTTGCCTTGGGAGAAAACGGATAAAGCAGAAGTACTTAAGCAAGAAGCTGGTGAGTTATAATTCCTAAGGATTAGGGGAATTTAGATGGATGTCGGGTACTCGGAAGATATTCCGAATGCCCGACGTTTTTTTATAAAAAGTATGTTCCTATCTCAATCATCAATATATGAAGACACACAAATCGTTTCAGTATAGGATCAACTTTTCGACCCTAGGGGTGTCTCAAGAATGGTACTTTCTATGGAATAATTAAGGACTATTGTAGTTCAAAAGGGCATTTTTCCTATTTTAAACACTGAATTGACATGATAAAATATAATAAGAGGTATGTCTATTTGCAATTTTAAGGAAAAGAGGTGGATGCCTTGGTTGAGAGTCATATAGAGGTGAACGACGATCATCCAAGCCAACACCATGTTTATACAAAAACATTGATCCGTATACTAATTGCTGATTCTGATTTGAATTATCGTACAAAGGTTAGAGCAGCCATTGGATTAGAGAAAGATATGGTGGTGGTTGGGGAGTGTAGTGAAGGATTAGATGTCCCGCGATTGTGTAAACTGCATATGCCACACATCGTGGTGATGGATTTACATTTACCCAACATGAATAGTGTAGAAGTCACTTTTCGAATTTGCCAAATGACTCCTCAAACTAAGGTGCTTATCCTATCCCGACAAGATGATCCATATGTGTTGGAAACAATTCGATCTGGCGCTACAGGATATTTATTAAAAAATATAGATGACAAACATGTAATGGAAGCAATTCGAGTACTTGCTTACGGTGGAGTTTATATTCATCCGATCATGATGGGAAGATTGGTGAACGAATTTAGAAGGCTAAGCAGAGAAAATGGAAAGTACGAAAGAGTATCACCGTTTTCATGGCGAGAAATTTTAACCTATCGTGAAATGGAAGTACTTCGTTTGATGTCACAAGGAAAAAATAATCGTTTGATAAGCGAACAATTAGAAATTAGCGAAAAGACTGTAAAAAACCATGTAAGTAAGATTTTGTATAAATTAAATGTTCGAGACCGTACCCAAGCAGTTCTATTTGCGATTAAATACGGTTGGGTACCACTGATTTAGGGTAAAGGATATGTAATTGATATATGTTCACCTTCTTTATTCACTTGCATATGATTAAAGGAAATAAAAGGAGGGGCCCTAATGGAACAGTGGGTACTCTTTTTGGGATTTGTGATAGGCGGTATTTTACTGCTATACATCGTCCATCTTCTTTTAAAATACTTAGGAAAGAGATTTGGAAAAGCGTATCGCAATAAAGCAGATCACTTGGTTATCATCACTGGGAATAATCAACAGTCGATTGAACGTGTTATCTGGTCATATTATTTCTGGAACCGTTTTCGTGGGAAACCAGGTCAAATTACTTGTTTAGATATGGGTTCACTTGATGATACATTAGTGATTTTGCAAAAATTAAAGCGAAAATATCCAGGTCTTCGCATTGTAAAAATCGATGCAACCGCTGAAGATGCAATTTCAGACTGGATTCAATCACAACAAAAAGGAAAAGGTAAGATTTTAGTGATAGATTTAAGAGATATGGATAAATCTGAAGAAAGATATCTTGCATAAAAGACGACAAGGTCAGGCATCAAGTATAGATGCCTGACCTTTTTAGTGCTGATATATGTTGTTCTTATGGCTATGGGGTTCATTTACTTTGACCATATAAAGCTTTGATCTAGTATTTTAATGATTTATATCTTATGTTCTTGAACAGGGAGTGAGATGTTTTGGAGATGTTTGTCTACCAAGTTATTGAAAGTAATCAGCTTTATCTTAGTCTCTGTATTGAGGTAGATCGAGTTTATTGGAGAAAAAGAGGGGCTGATATTGCTATTTTGTTTTCTACATCATCAATCGGAGAAGCTTATTCATGGATTCAAAATAGAAAAGACCAATATATCATGAATGGTAAAAAGCCAGTTGCTTTATCAAAGTATCATCAACTCTTTTTATCTTGGTCAAGTCTCGAGCAGGAAGCAGAAAAATTATTTAACTTGTTGCAAGGACGTGCTCTACTCTGGTCAGAATTAATCTCATTTCTACATAAAAAGAATATAATCAATATAAAGTTAACATTATTACCCATTTTGCAACTGTTATATCTAGAGAACAGAATGGAAATAAAACCAGGTGTCACATGTAACGATGTTATATATCGTTGGACATGCCATCGCTGTATGTCAGATCGAAAATATTTGCGAATGACGGACTGTGCTACTTGTGGTAAGCAATGTTCGATGTGTGAGCAATGTATATGGTTAGGACGATCACGTACATGTACTCCTTTCTTCCTCTTTGCTCCATCTTCTATAAAAAAAGAAAAACTAATCAGTGTTAAACCACTTTCACTTACTGCTGCTCAGCAAAAAGTGTGTGAGCAAATTTTATCGTTTACCCAAAGCGAAGAAAAACAATTTCTTTTATGGGCAGTAACAGGGGCTGGGAAAACAGAAATGATGGTACCCGTGATAGCTCAAATACGGAGCGAGGGGAAAAAGATATGTTGGGTAACACCACGCAAAGATGTTGTTCATGAATTACAGCCACGTATAAAGCGAATATTTCCACAAGAAAGAGTACTGGCGTTGTATGGTGGAAGTTCAGACTTATGGATGGAAGGTGACATTGTAATAGCGACTGCACACCAGCTTTGGCGTTATTTTCAAGCATTTGATTTGATAATAGTTGACGAGGTGGATGCATTCCCACTATACCAAAATATAGCTTTAGAAAAAGGGATTGAACGAGCTTTATCTACGGGTGGAAAAATGATTTTACTAACAGCGACTCCTCCACGTCAATGGCTAGAGTGGAGCCGTTCAGGAAAACTTCCATCTGCTACTCTTTCAGCTCGTTATCATGGTCATCCATTACCCGTTCCAAAACTGATCCAAGAAAGGAGGCTCTGGGATAAGATTGAAAATAGAAAGCCTATTACCCCCTTTAATCATTTCATCAAACAGGTTATAACTTATCAAGGACAAGCTCTTATTTTTGTTCCAGAGATTAGAAGAGTAAAGCAAGTATTGGAATGGATTCGGGAAAATGGTCATGGGCATTTAGCGATGGCAGGAGTTTACAGTCAGATGTCTAACCGTGAGGAAGTAATTCGAAGGTTCCGAAATGTTGAGCTTGATTGCTTGGTTACAACCACCATTTTAGAAAGAGGTGTAACTGTTCCTAAGTGTTTTGTTATGGTACTAGGTGCAGATAACCTTCTATTTGATCAAGCCGCACTAATACAAATGGCAGGGCGTGTTGGTCGATCATCAACATATCCATATGGCGAAGTTTGGTTTTTAGCTACTGAACGCACAGAAGGACAGCTACAAGCAAAGAAACAGATTACTTATCTAAATCGATTAGCAAAAAAAGAAGGATTTATTAGAAAAGAGGCGTATTACCAATGAGGAGGTGGTGGTCGACTCTCTTTCCTTTGTCAAAGCCATGCTGGTTTTGTTCCACGCCAATTCGTTCACTTCCTTTTGCGTGCATTTGGAAGCAAATATGCTTTACTTGTCAAGAGCATTTTATGCGAATCAATGGCTCAGTCTGTCAGAAATGTGGAAGACCCATGGTAGAAGAGGAAAACCCAGCCTGTTTAGATTGTAGCCAAATAGATTCATCGACATTTACGCCCAATCGCAGTGTAGTACTTTATCAAGGCCAAGCTAAGAAAATTATTCAAATTTTTAAGTATCGGGGACAGGAGCGTCTGGCAGTTCCTTTAGGGCGTTGGATGGCTGAAGTCTGCTTTCAATATTATCGCTCTGTCCCTTTTTCTCTAATTACGTACGTACCTTTGCATGAAAACCGCTTAAAACAAAGAGGGTTTAATCAAGCAGAGCTTCTGGCCCAAGTGATGGGAAGGCAGTTAAGACTTCCTGTTCAAAAATTATTGATTCGAAGAAGAGAAACTTCTTCCCAAAGTCAACGAAGCCGCAAAGAAAGACTCCAGGCTTTACAACATGCTTTTATCTTAAATGAAGAATTTGATTCAACTTGGTTAAGTAGACAGTGTGTATTACTTGTCGATGATGTATATACTACAGGCTCAACATTACGTGAGTGTGTAAAGCCACTTAGTGAGATTGGAGTTAAGCAAGTTTATACAATTACTTTTGCTAGGTAAAGTCATTTCTATCTAAACAAATGTATAGATAGAGAAAAAGTAGTCAAGACTTTAAATTAACAAACTAGTCTAAATAGGAGGTGCATTTCTGCTACCATGTTTTGTAGCAGAAGAATTGAATGAATAAAACGGATTTAATAGAGAAAGTTGCTGAAAGTACTGGGAAAACTAAAAAAGAAGCAGCACTGGTAGTGGATACTGTTTTTCAATCCATTGCTGATGCATTAAAAAATGGAGAAAAGGTAACGTTGATTGGCTTTGGGAATTTTGAAGTGCGTGAACGAGCGGCAAGATCTGGTCGAAATCCTCAAACTGGAGAAAAAATACATATTGAGGCCAGTAAAGTTCCATCATTTAAGCCTGGTAAGCAGCTTAAAGAAGCAGTCAATACATAAAGATAAAATGGTAAAAAGAAGTGGTTCCAGTCAGTCTGGAATCACTTCTTTTTATGGATAAAATAGGTTTAAAAGGAAGGATTTGTGTTCGCAAAATAGTAGATAATATAAAAATAATTTCATAGTACAGTTGATTTCAGTATTATAAAATAAGAACAAATTATAATAAGAATAAATATTAATAGGTTATTTGAGAATGAAATTAAGTTATTTTCTGTATGTTGTTAATAATAACCAGTTGAGTTTGCATTTTTATACATGTAAAATTATTCTTATATGTAATTATTATAGATCTATCCACAAACGCTTTAAAAGACTCCAATCGGTCATCTCTTCCCACATAACAAGTTATTTTAATTGATCTAAACGTAGATTAGAGGTTTCTCTCTTAATCAATCGCTCTTCGTACTTAACTTACTCCCGCAAAAGGTATGGCGTAAAGGCCTGGGATGATCTAGATATCCAATCAAATGATGCAACATAATGTGATCAGTAACTATAAATAAAATTGACTATTCAATATGAATAAAATTAAGTGATTATTTATTATAAATATAAAATTATGTTGTATAGCTCAATCAAAAATCTGAGTTATATTTATGAATCATTCCAAACAGGTTCTACTCTAAAAACAATTCACCTTAAAGTGGACCTTCAGGAAGTGCTTGCTGATCAAGCATTTATGAATGATTTGTGATTGAACTATACAACCTTCTTTATTTTAAAAATCTATCGGAGGTGTTGAAGTGAAAAAATTATTGGGCTTGGTTATGGTTGCAGTTGTCGCTAGTGCTATGATTCTAACAAGTTGCAATATCAAGGTGGATTTTGGAGGAAAAGAAAGTTCAGCAAATGGAAAAAGGCTTGTTGTAGCCACAGATGCTCAGTTTCCCCCGTTTGAAAGTCTTGGGGCTGATGGAATTATTACAGGCTTTGATGCAGAGATATTGGATGCATCAGCTAAAGCAGCTGGAATTGAGGTGGATTTAAAACATGTAGGCTGGGACCCCATGTTTAAAGAAATAGATCAAGGGAAAGCAGATGCTGCCATTGCTGCCATATCGATCACATCTGAGCGACAAAGTAAGTATGATTTTACAAATCCATATTTCGTTTCTAAGCAATTACTTTTAGTTCCAGTAGAATCTAATGCTAAAACCTTAGGGGATTTAAAAGGATTTAAGATTGGTGCACTTGTTAACTCAACAGGAGCTGCAACAGTTAAAGAAGAATTTGGAGAAAATTACTCTAGATTGAAGGAATTCGATGATACTCCAACAGCAGTAAAGGAACTGGCTGCGGGTCGTTTAGATGCTGTGGTAGCAGATAGTGGTGTTGTCAAGTACTATGTCAAGACACTTGAAAAAGCAGAGGTCAAAAAAGAAGAAAAAATCTCATCTGAAAAAGGTGAGCATACATTTGTTGTCAAGATTGGAAGCACAAAAATTAAAGCAGTAGAAGATCCGTTTTTTTCACCGGAAAGCTATGGCATTATGGTGAAAAAAGGTAATAAAGAAGTTATTAAAAAATTTAATGAAGGATTGCAAAAGATTAGAGCCAATGGTACTTATGACCAAATTTATAAGAAGTACTTTGGAGAAGAATAAATATTTCTTTGTATATAAAATAGATAACATTATTATACATTAGGGCATATTCCGTTATTTGGCTAACAAGTTCATGCGTTTAGAATAGTGAGTAGCTAATTTTAATAGAGCATTCACTGATAGATCGACTACTCAAGATACATGGCTAAACTATATAAAAATCTAATATTAAAATATGTCAATATGTTTAATTTGTATAATTTGATTGCATACAAATTTTCTATTATTTGTTATTATAACTACAAATGGATATTTATGATTTTATCTATGTTACTGAATTGATAGCAAGGAGCGATGATAGTGAAAAGAGGCCTTTTATTATTAGTCACTGTTTTTATGACGATTAGCTTGGTACTTGTAGGTTGTGGTTCAAAAGCAAATAACAATGAGACTTCATCTTCTAGTTCTAAGAAAATCCGTGTAGGGACAGAAGCCCAATTTCCGCCTTTTGAAAAAATGGAATCCGATGGGAAAATCACTGGCTTTGATGCAGATATAATAGCCGCTGTAGCTAAAGCTGCTGGTATGGAATCGGATTTAAAGCATATGGGCTGGGATGCTATGTTTGATGGTATTAGCAGAGGGAAGTTAGATGTTGCGATCGCTGCTATTACAATGACAGATGAGCGTAAACAAAAGTTTGACTTTAGTGAACCGTATTTTGATGCAAAACAATGGATTCTATTACCCAAAGGTTCAAATGTGAAAACATTAAAAGAGTTAAATGGTAAAAAAATCGGTGTGATGGCAGGAACAACGGGTGAAGAAGTTGTAAAAAACGCATTTGGAAAAACTTATGCTAACTTAAAGGGATATGATGATGTACCTGGTGCTGTAGATGATCTCCAATTGAAGCGTTTGGATGCTGTCGTCGTCGATAAAGCAGTTGCCATTGATTACTTGAAAAAGCTAGGACAAGACAAATTTGAAACAGTAGAAGATCCATCAATTAAAATTGAGAAATATGGAATTTTGGTTAAAAAAGGTAATAAAGAATTACTTAATAAAATCAATGAAGGTCTAAAGAAAATTCGCCAAGATGGTACATATGACAAAATTTATGAAAAATATTTTGGTAAAAAGTAATATGTACATCGTAGCTTGATTGAGGAAAAAATGTACCATCTCGACGAAAGTATCAAATCACTTTTCACTAGATTAGCTTTTACACTATGCATTAGCAGAGAAAGTGGGGAAGCGATGCGAGGTTGATTAGTTAATTTTAAGTTTAATGAAAAAGAGGAGATCCCTCGTACTTTTGACAAAGCGAGTTTGTAGCTTTCCCCAGAAATACCCTATTAAAAGGTGTTTCATGGAAATGACTTTGTCATTAGTATCGGGGAGATGTCCCCTTTTTGATGTAATTTATTTTTTAGAATAAAGGATATTATATGTCAGATGGGACTATTCTGTGGATATGTGTATAATTTTGTGATTAACTTGTTAATGATGAAGGGATAAAGGCGGAGGAACTATTACTATGAGTATTGATTGGTCTGTAGTTATCGAATACAAAGATTTTTTTATTCGTGGGTTTATTACTACTATTGAGTTAACCATTGTTGGAATTGGGTTTGGTCTTTTGATCGGTTTGATCTTAGGGCTAATGCAGATTTCAGGTAAAGCTTACTTAAAGATACCTGCACGTATTTATGTCGATTTATTTCGAGGAACTCCTTTATTACTACAGGTTTTAGCCATACATTTTGCGGTTATTCCAACGATTTGTGAAGAAATTTTGCAAATAACTCCACCGTCTGCATTATTCTCCGGTTTTGTGGCTCTATCTTTAAATGCAGGAGCTTATATATCGGAGATTTTCCGTGGAGGAATTGAGTCGATCGAAAAAGGACAAATGGAAGCGGCTCGTTCTTTGGGAATGAACTATGCACAGGCAATGAGATTAGTTATTTTACCTCAAGCATTCAAACGGATGTTACCTCCTTTAGGTAATGAGTTTATCGCTTTATTAAAGGATTCTTCCCTTGTGACAGTCATAGCAGTAAATGATATTACCTATGCTGCCTTTACGACTGCTAAATCTACTTTCGAGCGTATGGGTCCATATATTACAGCAGCCGTGATGTATTTAATTATCACATTAATACTATCTCGTGTTGTCTTCTATCTAGAAAAACATTTTACACCGCAAACGAGAAAGAAGTGAGATGACCATGATCCAAGTAAAAGATTTAAAAAAAAGCTATGGAGAACATCAAGTTTTAAAAGGTATCACAACAGAAATTCATGAGCGTGAAGTAGTTTGTGTAATTGGTCCAAGTGGGTCAGGTAAAAGTACATTTTTGCGTTGTTTAAATCTATTGGAGGAGGTTACTTCAGGTAAAGTTATCATTAATGGCTTTGATCTGACGGATCCGAAAACAGATATAAACCAAGTTCGAACAAATGTAGGAATGGTGTTTCAACAATTTGAGCTATTTCCACACAAAAGAGTCATCGAAAATATTACGCTTGCTCCGATCCATGTACGAAAGGTTTCTCAAGAGCAAGCAGAAAAGAAAGCGCTTCAATTACTTCAAAAGGTTGGATTAGAAGAGAAAGCACAAGCTTATCCTGAAGAATTATCTGGTGGGCAAAAGCAACGGGTAGCTATTGCGAGAGCTTTGGCTATGGAACCAAAAGTAATGTTATTTGATGAACCTACTTCGGCTTTAGATCCTGAGATGGTCGGTGAGGTTTTAGCGGTAATGAAAGAATTAGCACAAGAGGGAATGACGATGGTGGTTGTAACCCACGAGATGGGATTTGCACGTGAAGTAGCAGATCGAGTATTTTTTATCGATGAGGGTTTAATTCTGGAAGAAGGTACACCAGAACAAGTTTTTACTTCTCCAAAACATGAACGGACTCAAGTGTTTTTAAGTAAGGTGTTGTAGCATACGACTTCTTAAAATGAAATTATACATGATAATAATGAAGGGGATGGCCCGAAAAAGATGAAAACATCTTTTTGATGTCATTCCCTTTGTTTTGAAAATGTATATCAAAATGGGAATAATAGTTTAAATATAAATAAATTACCCGAATGGTTATTTATATAATAAATATTAAAGTGCAGAAATGTAAATAAAAACCAGTTGCATTCGTATCTTTATACATATAAAATTTTATTTATAATTAGTATTAATATATTTATAAATCAAAACCAAGATGATCAAAGGAAGAAAATCTGGGTAAGTTATTTTACTACATAGAACAGAGATACGAATGAATTCATAAATAAGCTAAAAGGTTCTCGGATAGGTATGTGTAATAAAATCATAAACTTTTATTAAAATAAATTTGCCTTTTCGTGATTATACCGAATAGAGGAATGATTAAACCTATTTTTGCGACTTCCAATATCATTTAATATTACCTTCATTTACCAATGTAAATTTGTTATATAAATTTTTAGATTAAATATTCTTGAGTCAGTCTTTACTTTATTTGTTTATTTACAAATAATAGGATCATTTAGGTGATCGATTGCAAGTTATCCATGATGGAACTTCTTTTTAAAAATCCAATTGGAGGTGTTAAAGTGAAAAAGTTATTAGGTTTGGTTATTATTTTTGTTGTTTCTACTGTTCTTGTTCTCACTAGCTGTAATATTAAGGTAGACTTTGGTGGGGAAGAAAGTTCGGCAAATGAGAAAAGGTTGTTGGTGGCAACAGATGCCCAGTTTCCTCCTTTTGAAAGTCTTGGAGGAGATGGGATGATCACGGGGTTTGATGCTGATATTTTAAATGCGATAGCTAAAGAAGCAGGGATTGAAGCAGATTTAAAACATGTAGGCTGGGAACCCATGTTCAAAGAAGTAGAACAAGATAAAGCAGATGCAGCAATTGCAGCAATTTCGATTACACCTGAGCGACAAAGTAAATATGACTTTACAAATCCATACTTTATTTCTAAGCAGTTACTTTTACTTCCAGTAGAATCAAATGCAAGTTCTATGGAAGATTTAAAAGGGCAAAAGATTGGAACCCTTGTTAATTCAACAGGATCTAAAACAGTAAAAAAAGAATTTGGTGAAAATTACTCCAAATTAAAGGAATTTGATGATATTCCGACGGCAGTCAAAGAATTAGCAGCAGGTCGCTTAAGTGCAGTAGTAGCCGATAGTGGGGTTGTTAAGTACTATGTTAAAACACTTGAAAAGTCGGAGATAAAAAAAGAAGAGAAGATTTCTTCTTCAAACGGTGAACAAACATTTATTGTCAAGGTTGGAAGTACAAAAATCAAAGCACTAGAAGATCCATTTTTTACACCAGAAAGTTATGGTATTGTAGTGAAAAAAGGAAACGCTGAATTGCTAAAAAAATTAAATGATGGATTGCAAAAGATTAGAGCAAACGGTACTTATGATAAAATTTATAAAAAGTATTTTGGAGAAGAATAAACCCTCGATAAACACTGGAGCTTATCATACTGCTTATTTTTGAAATTCATATTACGTATAAAGTTAACTCAAAAGGGTCAAAACCAACAAAGACAAAATACCCATTTCACTCTAAAAAGTGAAGTGGGTTTCTTAATTTATTTAGTTAAAAATAGAACAACTCTTTAAAAGAGAGGATTATATTATTTTTTGGTTAATTTTTCTTTTGGAATTTGTTAATAATTTAGCAGGGATTTTTTAAGATGGGCGGGAATAGATAAATTATAAAGCGGAAGGAGGATTCACCTTATGAACTATGTCATCCGTGGAAATAATCTACAAGTCACAGATGCATTACGAGAGTTTATCGAAAAGAAACTCTCAAGACTGGAGAAATATTTTGACACACCAACTGATGCCCATGTTGCATTAAGCGTACAAAAAGAACGACATAAAGTTGAAGTAACCATTCCTTATCCTGGCTTGTTGGTACGTGCTGAAGAAGTAAGTGAAGATATGTATGCATCTGTCGATCTGGTTATTCAGAAGCTTGAAAGGCAGATTCGTAAGTACAAAACAAAAGTGAATCGCAAGTTTCGTCAGGATGGAAGCCTCCGCTCTATACAGTTTGAGAATGCTTTTACTACACAGTCTGTAGCAATAGCTACCAAAGATGAGGAAGAAGACTTTGAAATAGTTCGTCGCAAACAATTTGAATTAAAGCCTATGGATACTGAAGAAGCTATTTTACAAATGGATTTACTCGGTCATAACTTTTTTGTCTATATCAATGTAGAAACAGATCAGGTAAATGTGATTTATAAACGTAAAGATGGAAAGTATGGATTGATTGAAGCAGAATAAGTGATCAAAGGGGTAAACCCTAAAATATTAGATATTAAAACAATGGACGCCTGTATTTAACAGGCGTCCATTGTTTTAATCTTTTATACAGCATGATACATAATTCGATTGAAAATCCAGATCATACCTAGAGGAAGTCACTCATCGTTTTTGTGTAGGATCAGCTTTTGTACCAAACCTTTAGTGGGAGTGAGTGGGGAAGTGATGAGCAGCTAATTCAGGGGGCACCTCTTTATATAGAAAAGTTTGTCTAACAGTGGACTTATCCTTGAATAGGATAGATACATATAAATTTAATTCAAATGTAATGTTTTACTATGTAATGAAAATCTAGCTTCAGTAGTTAGTGAAATGAATGATCCTATGTTATGATAAACAAGGTATGGGGATCGGCTTACGTATGGTAGTTTATATGAATTAGAAAATGTCATTCCTGCTTAATGGAGGAGTGTTGCGGGATCGGTATAAGATATTTACATTTTAGATACCGAATCCAAAATGAGTGAATTATAGATGAAATATTTTAATTTGCTAAGGGGTTTTTGGAATGAAAGTTGTGACAGTAGTTGGGGCTAGACCACAATTTATTAAGGCAGCACCAGTATCTCGTGTATTGAGAAAAGTAGGCCAAGAGATTTTGGTTCACACAGGGCAACATTATGATAAGGTGATGTCAGATGTCTTTTTTGAAGAATTAAATATTCCAAGACCTGACTATCACTTACATGTTGGCTCCAAATCGCATGGAGAACAAACAGGAGCTATGTTGGCTAAGGTTGAAGAAGTTTTACTTAAAGAAAAGCCGGATTGTTTATTAGTTTATGGGGATACGAATTCCACTTTAGCAGGTGCATTAGCTGCAGCCAAGTTACATATTCCTGTGGCTCATGTAGAAGCAGGATTAAGAAGCTTTAACCGCCGTATGCCAGAAGAGATTAATCGAGTACTTACAGATCATGTTTCAAAATGGTTATTTTGCCCGACAGAAACAGCAGTACATCATCTTCAAAACGAAGGAATTACAGCAGGCGTCCATTTGAGCGGAGATGTTATGTTAGATGCAGTTAATTATAATCGTAAGTTAGCTGAGCAAGAGTCGAAAATTCTTAGCCGACTGAATTTAGAACCTAGCTCTTTTCTTTTAATTACACTACATCGTGCTGAAAACACAGATGATCCTAAGCGACTTAAAGAGATTGTACAAGCTATAAATCAACTAGAGGATCAAGCCGTCTTACCTCTTCACCCACGTACCTATGGAAAACTAGAACAGTACCAGCTAGAGATTGCTAATCCAAATGTTATGGTGATAGAACCAGTGGGCTATTTGGATATGCTTCAATTAGAAGTTAACGCTAAGAAAATTTTAACTGACTCTGGTGGTGTACAAAAAGAAGCTTTCTTTGCACAAGTCCCATGTATTACCATGCGTGATGAGACGGAGTGGACAGAAACGGTTGAACTAGGTACAAATAGATTAGTTGGTGCAAGTCATAAGGAAATATTGCATGCGGTTAGTCATTTTACTGTTGACTTTGCACAAATTCCACCTGTTTTTGGTGATGGAAAAGCAGCAGAAAAAATTGTGAGTCAGTTGATGGGTGAATAACATACGAGTTTATCGTTGCCTATCATTAATCAGAAGCTAATCAAGAACAATAGCAAGAAAGATTTACCAAAGAATGGGTCTCTCTTGAAGTTGTTTCAATAACTTTAATTGGTAAGAGAGACCCATTTCGGTTATCTATGTTTAAATGTTCAAAGATTGTTATAATGGATGTGTATTTTTGTGGAAAATACCAGTACTTAGGTTGCATAGGATAGGTTAATATGATAAAAGAAAACTTATGATTACTTTTTAGGTACTTCGGAAAGGATTTTACTTCAACTTTATGTTTAAGACTAAACGGGTTAATTGCAGGTCAATGATAAAGGAAAGCAACTAGTTTTGTTGATTAGAACTTTGTATTTTTAAGGATGGGGTAAGGTGATAGAAAAATTATTTAGCAGGTCGCGTCTTGAAATACTATTTTATGTCATGATGGCCTTCGCTTTATTAGGCCCTACTTTTGGTGTGAAACTATTGCCAAACTTTAATTTAATGTTTTTTCGAATTGCATTTTTTGTTTTACTTATCGCTTTGATCGTTCGCTTTATTTCGACGAAGCAATTAGAGGCTTCTCATCTAAAGCCAATTCGTTGGCCTATCGCTTTTTTTGCGTTTTGGCTGCTTTATGCTGCAATTTCACTTATTTGGGTAATTAATTTAAAATTTGGGATTCGCTATCTCTTCTTTTTAGCTATGATGATCCCATTTTGTATAGCTTTTCCATACTTTGCACATAGTCAAAAACAGCTTAGGCGAACTTTCGTTGTAGGTTTTGCGGTTTTCTGTATAATGGTGTTATTTGGTTTCTTTGAGTCGATCACTTATTTTCATTTACCTTCGTCACGCTATTATATGAGTGATAGTGCATCAGTTACTTCTTTTTTTAGAAATCAAAACGACTTTGCAACTTATATAACATTGGCTTTCCCATTTTTAGCAACGGCAATGTATGCTTTGAAATTGTCGCGTAAAATGAAGATTTGCCTTTATATCTTAATTGTTATTGCTCTATATTGCTTGTTAGCCACAGGATCACGTAGCAATACCTTCTTTGCACTTCCTCTCATTCTTATTATCTGGTTATTAGCATTACCTTTCACTGTTCAGAAAGAAAAACTAACTAAAAAGTATATATTTAAAGGAATAGCAGTTATCTTATCGGTTGTATTATTGGTTAGTTTGCTTAGTCAAGTTTTACTTGCGCAAAATGGTCGAGATAAGTTAGCAAGCACCTTTGGTATTTTTAAAGATCTCAAAGGTGGCACCATGAATATCCATGAGCTTGATGAGGTGGAAAAGGGTGAGGGAACCGGAGGCCAAAGTATTACTGTTAGGAAATATCTACTCCTTTATGGTTTAGACTTCTTACAAAAGAGTCATTTCCTTGGTGTAGGTGCGGGAAATGTAGAAGCACATATGAAAGGAAAAAAAGGAGTTAATAAAGTAAATATCCATAACTGGTGGGCAGAGGTATTGGTGAATTTTGGGGTCATTGTTTTTGTTCTTTATATGTCTGTATATTTATGGCTCCTGGTTAAACTTTGGAATCTCTCGCGAATCAAAAAAGCACCTCATGTTTCTTCATTCGTTCGATGGAGTGCCTTGTCTAGTTTATTAGCACTCATTGGCTTTTCTTTTGGAGGGATTGCTCCAAGTTCGTGTATTCACTTTACTCCTATGTGGTCTGTAATTGGCATTGCATTAGCAGTTGTAGCAATTGGAGAGAAGCAAAGAACAGAAGGACAAACTGCATAAATTCTCTATAGAAGCTAGAGAAAAATGAAAAAGCAGCCTAACTATCATCTTTTTGTATGTTGAAAAGGTGCATTTTAGCTGTTAGCCGTATTCAAAAGGCTAACAGCTAAGGTTATTCCTTTATTTTTATTCATCAGAATTGTGGATCTCTAATGAAGGAAGTGAAAGAGATTGCGAATATGGTTAGTAAATCATTATGCTGTTCCACCGAATATTGCTGGGATTACTCGTCATTATGAGCTAGCAAAAGTGTGGGCAGAAGAAAATAATGCTGATGTGACTTTGTGGATGTCTAGTTTTATACATCCACGTCGAACATTTATATCACAAGAAGAAAAAGCAGAATTGGAAAAAGTGGATCGTTTAAACCTCAAGTGGCTTTGGTCTTTCCCACATAAACAAAATGATTTTCGCCGTATTTTTAATATGGGAAGCTTTGCACTCGTCTTTTTTTTACGAGGTTTATTTGAGAAAAAACCAGATATTATTGTAGCTTCATCTCCCCATTTGTTTACGGCTTTTGCCGGATGGTTATTAGCAAAGCTAAAAAGTTGTCCTTTTGTATTTGAGGTACGAGACTTATGGCCGGATTCCCTTATTAAAATGGGTGGCTTAAATAATCGGATGATCGTTAACCTTTTGACATGGATGGAATCCTTATTATATAGAAAAGCAGATCAGATTGTCGTTCTAACAGAGCATCAACGCAATTTTATTGCGGATAAAGGTATTGATCGAGATAAAATCGAGTTAATACCAAATGGCATTGTCGTAGGATCTTGGAAGCCGAATGTGAACAAGAGAGCGGAATTTAAGAGGAAAATGGGTATTCCTGTTGATGACTTTGTAGCGATTTATACAGGAGCACACGGTCCCGCGAATGCCCTTGAGTATGTCGTAAGGGCAGGGAAGTTTTTGCCGGATGGAACACACATTGTTCTGATTGGTGATGGTCCTGAGAAGGAAAAATTAATCCGTATCAAGCAAGAAGAAGGAATCGAAAATATCCACTTTTTAGATCCCGTCCCTAAAGCGGAGATTTTTGATTATACGTATGCTGCTGATTGCGGAATTATTTCATTAGCAAATAATGACATCTTTAAGGGAGCTAGACCAAATAAATTGTTCGACTACACTTTTGTTGGGAAACCGATTATTACCACTGTTGATGGAGAAGTACGAGAAATCGTTGAAAAAAATGGTGTTGGTATTTATAGTGGAGCAGAAGATCCTGAAGGACTAGCTAAAGCCATTGAACGGATACGAAACTATACTCCTAAATTACTAGAACAAATAGCGAAAAACGGTCGAGAATATATAGACCGGGAAGGGGATCGTCAAAAGTTAGCACACCGCTTCTTTGGCTTATTAAAAAAGTGTGTTGAAGCTGTTACTAGTAAGAAAACAGCTGTTTCAACAGATCAAACTGCACAAACAAATGATGATAAGAAATAAAACGATGCGATGAGTAAAAATAGCAGGTAAAACAAGCCTGCTATTTTTTGTGCCATTATGAGAGTTAATATTAGGGCTATTAGGAAATATGCTTCACCTAGTTGAATGGCTTATGTTTGCCCTCAAAGAGGCAAGTGTGTTTCATAAGAAAAGCTCTGCGAAACTCGATGGGCTAGTCACTTAGTGAGAGCGAGAGAGGAAGCGATGAGCGGTCGATTAAGAAGGCGCCCTCTGTAAATCTTGCAAAAGTGAAAGGTTAATATTCTGTTTTGAAAGTTAAATCGATGGGAAGCCTCTTTTATCCTATGTAAACTAGGATTAACAAAACAGAAACACGGAGGGCAAAAACATGAATCAGAAAAAAGGAATGCTGGATATCGGAATTTTTATCTTGGTGGTATTAGGGATTACATTAGTCTTTAACTTAATCAAAGCGCCACTCTTTATCATGTTGGCTCAAGCAGCACCAATGTTAGCAGTAATAGTAATGTTGATCTTTTTTGGAAATAGAAAAGAAACCTTCTTAAAGATGGGAGTTCATCGTTTAGGAAAAATTCGTTGGTACTTGGTAGCCATACTTGCTAGTGTTCCTGTAATATTGAGCTTTTTGGTAGCATGGAGTGTTGGAATCGTAGATTTACCAACGACAGAACACTTTCCAGCAGGAATGACACAAGTAGGCCGGCTGTTTGCGATGATTCAGTTTTACCTGGGTTTTATGTATTTGACAACTCCGCTCGTATTTGCTTTTGCTGAAGAGATCGGTTGGCGCGGATTTTTACAAGTGCGTTTATCAGAAGAATTAGGAGAGAAAAAAGCGTGGCTTTATACCTCGATGGTTTGGGTTATCTTTCACTATCCTTTCTACCTCAATCAGTATAATGAAGATGGAAATGTTTGGATCAATATGGTTCTTTTTACTGTAACGATCTTGCCGCTTGGACTAGTGATGGGTTGGGTTCGTACGAAGAGTCAAAGTATCTGGCCAGTCGTTCTATTGCATATGCTCATTAACCATATACGATCTTTTATGACAGAGTTTTTCCATCAAAAAGAGTTTGGTTGGTCTTATATCGTTGGAGAATCGGGGCTTGTAGCTTTAGTTATTTGGAGTTTATTAGCTTGGATGATCTGGAAAAATAGTAAGACCGAAGAAAAATCCCTGAAATGTTATATTCGAACAAGCCGTGTGTAGGTCTAGCGGCTTTTTATGCGCCCAGCAAGACGGAAATGTTTGGATGAACAACGTTCTCTTAACCATATTATTAATCGATCATTAAGTACTCTTGTCATGGGAACAATTCTATATTACAATTATGAATAATCATATATAAGGAATGATGTTGATGTCTGTGTGTGCTCTTAACTAAAGCAAATTGGATACGGAGAAGTAATTGAAGGCAAAAAAACTACGCCTGTTATTAAGGGTGAGGTATGCCCAAATGACCTTTCTTCCGTTTGCTCGTTAAGAACACATCAGGATAATGAAGCTGATCTGGCCCTACTAACCTGCATATTTTTGTATACAGGTTTATTTAAAGCTGATCTGAATCTTCAGACCGTGAGTGATCCTTGTGTTCACTTACGGTCTTTTTATTTTTAAGACGAACGAATGAACCTCAGTATCCCTGATCTTGTAAAAATTGCTCATGTAATCATGATTTGTTCAGAGAGTAAGCGGTATAAAGGTGGATAATTATTTTATAATAGCAAGTTTTACTAAATGTAGGAGGGATTCATAGTGGAAGAAAAAACTGAACGTAAGTTGGAGTTTGATATAGTGAAATTAGAGTTAAGCAAATATACACTATCTGATGAAGCAAAGGTATACATTCGTGATCTAAAACCCCAGTATCACAGGGAAACTATAGAGCAACAAATACAAGAGACGACAGAAGCGAAGATCATTTTGAAGAAGGGACAAGTTCCAATACACAGTTTGTCGGGAGTAGCTCAGATGCTTGACCAATTTAATAAGGGGATGGTTTTTAAGCCCTCCCAATTCGAAGTGATCCTTCGATTTATTGAAAGTGGTAACAGACTGAAAGAATTTATGAAAGACAAGGCTCTACTCCCTCCAATAATTAGCAGTTATGCTGAAAATATATCCGAGCTAAAAGAGTTACGAGAGGCCATAATTAACTCGATCCGTCATGGAGTTATAGATAATTATGCCAGTAAAGAGCTAGCGAAAATTCGAAAACAAATTACTACTCATGAACAGAGAATCAAGGATACGGTACAAAAAATAGTACATTCACCCGCCAAGCGTAAGTATCTACAAGAGTACTTTGTCAGCCAGCGTAATGGTCGTTATGTGATTCCTGTTAAGAAAGAGTATCGAAATAAGATTGCTGGTCAGGTACTGGACTCTTCAGCCAGTGGTTCTACCGTGTATATTGAGCCAAAAGGAATTCAAAAAGACCAACAAAAAATATTGGAACTTCAAGGGCATGAATTCATTGAGGAACAGAGAATTCTATCTATGCTTACTGGAATGGCAGAAGTATATGAACAGGAGATTCGCTCAAATGCTGAGATATTAGCCCATTATGACTTTGTGTTTGCTAAAGCTAAATACAGTGAATTCTTGAATGCTCAACCAGTGGAAATTGTAGATACACCCATACTTGATTTAAAAAAGGCGAGACACCCTTTGTTACATCAAGAAGCGAAACCCTTGGATATCGGGTTAGGTGAAACTTTTCGTACCCTAGTGATTACAGGCCCAAATACGGGTGGGAAGACCGTGACATTAAAAACAGCAGGGCTATTGACTGTGATGGCTTTATCTGGTTTGCACATTCCTGCATCTAAAGATAGCCGAGTAGGATTGTTTGAACATGTGTTTATCGATATCGGTGATGATCAAGACATCAAGCAATCCTTAAGTACATTCTCATCCCAAATGAAAAATGTGATTGATATTTTAAATAAGGTCAACCAATATTCACTGGTTTTGTTAGATGAGCTGGGAGCGGGTACAGATCCTGCAGAAGGTATGGGATTAGCTATCGCTATTTTAGATCAATTGAATGAGCGAGGGGCACTTACCATCGCTACTACACATTATAATGACATTAAATCTTATGCATATCGACATCCGGATTTTGAAAATGCCCGAATGGAATTTGATCTGGAAACCTTGATGCCACTATACCAGCTTACTATAGGAAAGCCAGGAGAAAGCCAAGCATTTCAAGTCGCCCGAATGCTAGGTCTTGATCCAAAAATAATAAAAAAGGCACATGAAACGACATATGGTAAGAACCAGCAAATGAAAGCAAATAAATCATAATCATTTGGAGCGTATGGAAAAATCAATAAAAAAGAAATGAATATTCTAAGGTCATACAAACAAGCCGCTAATCATCTAATCGCGGCTTGTTTTGGTTTCATCACAATTTTGGCTTAACCCTCCCAAATAATTGATAAACTTTGTGACGGTAGGAGCCCAGTTGCCATTAGTATCATAGAGGTCATTTTTGGCTCCTACAGGTGCATATTTGGGTGCAATTTCTTTTGGGGTTTCTAAGCCAAGACTGATATAATTACGATATAAATTAGCTGTCATAGCATTGATTCCTTCTTCTAAAGTTTCAAATCGCTGAAACTCCATGGGGTTATCAGGATCCATAAGTCCACCTGGGTTGTTATAATTCTTTACAGCATTCGATGTTCCATAGCCTGTTTCGAATAGAGCAATTGCTGCAACCAAGGTAGGGTCTACATTATGATTTTTTCCAGCATTGATAAAGGCAGCTCCTTTATTTTTAAAAACTCCTTTATTTTTTAGTTTTTTATCTAACTCTTCTATTGGAATAATTCGTTGATTGGTCCGACATAGAATATGGTCATTGGGTGCTTTTGAAAGTAGGTAATTATCATAGTGGTCATTTATTATCTTTGATAGTAGGTAATTGCCATAGAAGTTGGACGAACGATACCATAAATAAATGCATAGAATCAGCACGACGGAGGTCAATAAAATTAGTATGAATTTAGCGTATCTTTTAACCATAATATCCCTTTAATCTCTTAGAAATTTTTGTTGGATCTTCATACACAAATCAATAGAAATGATGTTGGATGAGTTTTAGGTAATTATCTGGTTTATGCAATATTAGCAAACGCTTTCGTACTATTTTTGAGTTGTATTTTAGCATATGTATATGGTGGGGGCTATGTAAAAAATATGAACAATATTTAAAGACTAAAAAAGACACAATTTCAAAATAGATAGCGTTCTTTAGAATAGAAGGATATTAAGGTCGTTAAAGCAAAGTGACTTCAATCACCCTCAAACACATGAACCGTGAAAAAAAACTTGTGATTTGTTAAACTAATAGTTAGTATTTTTTTATTAACATGGATGATGATGAACTGTTTAGTTATAAATTTTAACTAATGGAGGGGATGAAGGTGTTTAAAGCCCTTCGTAAATTATTTGATGGCAATGAGCGTCAACTAGCAAAGTATTTTAAGATGGTAGATGAGATTGAGTCTTTGGAGCCTCAAATTTCAACTCTTTCTGATGAAGAGTTACGAGCCAAAACTGATGAATTTAAAGAAAGGCTAGAAAAAGGGGAAACCTTAGATGATCTGTTAATAGAAGCATTTGCAGTTGTACGTGAAACTGCAAAACGTGTTCGTGGTGAGCGCCATTATCGTGTGCAGCTGGTAGGAGGAATTGTCCTTCATCGTGGTGATATAGCTGAAATGAAGACTGGGGAAGGAAAAACGTTGGTCACTACTTTGCCAGCCTACCTCAACGCACTATCTGGTAAAGGCGTTCATGTTGTTACAGTGAACGACTATCTAGCTAAACGGGACTGTGAATTGCTACGGCCAGTTTTTGAGTTTTTAGGATTAACAGTAGGGTTAAACTTACCTCATATGTCTCCAGAAGAAAAGAGAGCTGCTTATCTAGCAGATATCACTTATGGTACGAATAATGAATTTGGTTTTGACTATCTGCGTGATAACATGGTGCTATATCCAGAACAACTGACACAACGTGAACTAAACTATGCGATTATCGATGAGGTTGACAGTATTTTAATCGATGAAGCTCGTACACCTCTTATTATTAGCGGTCAGGCAAGTAAAGCTACAGACCTATATTATGTAGCCGATCAAGTTGTCCGTCGCCTAAAAAAGGAAGAAGATTTTACGATTGATATCAAAACAAAACAGGTGTCACTAACTGAAGACGGAGCCAAGAAAGTTGAGTCTTTTTTAGGGATTGACAACTTGTATGATCTAAAAAATATCTCTTTAAACCATCACGTTCAGCAAGCCTTGAAGGCACACACACTGATGAAACGAGATGAAGATTATGTAGTTAATGAAGAAGGTGTTGTAATTGTAGACGAGTTTACAGGCCGCTTGATGCAAGGTCGTCGATATAGTGACGGATTACACCAAGCGATTGAAGCTAAAGAAGGTCTACAAGTTCAACGTGAAAGCATGACATTAGCTACCGTTACCTTACAAAACTATTTCCGTTTGTATCAAAAGCTTGCTGGGATGACAGGTACGGCTAAAACAGAAGAAGAGGAATTCCGTACGATTTACAATATGAATGTCATTCAAATTCCTACAAACCGCCCAATGATTCGTGAAGATCTATCCGATTTGTTATATAAAACGGAAGATGCAAAGTTTCGTGCAGTTGTAAACGAGATTACTGAGCGTCATAAAAAAGGTCAACCTGTATTAGTTGGTACTGTTTCAATTGAGAAGTCGGAAAAACTATCACGGATGCTAAAAAAAGTGGGAATTCCTCACCAAGTGCTTAATGCCAAGAATCATGAGCGTGAGGCGGAAATTATTGCCCAAGCGGGACAACGTGGTATGGTCACGATATCGACGAATATGGCCGGACGGGGTACCGATATTAAATTGGGTGAAGGTGTTGATAAACTTGGCGGTTTGCATGTACTTGGAACCGAACGACACGAAAGCCGTCGAATTGATAATCAGTTACGTGGTCGTTCAGGTAGACAAGGAGATCCTGGCTCGTCTCAGTTCTACTTATCTTTCTCGGATGAGCTGATGCGCCGTTTTGGATCTGAACGGATCGAAGGAATGTTAGAAAAAATGGGCTTTGATGAAGATGAAGCTATCCACGGAAGTACGTTTACTAAGGCAGTGAAGAATGCACAGAAAAAAGTGGAAGGTAATAACTTTGATGCGCGGCGTTGGGTACTCAAATATGATAATGTACTCAATGACCAACGTGAGATTATTTATAAACAACGTCGGGAAGTATTAATGAGCAATGACTTATCTGAAACTGTTCTAGCTATGGCTAAATCAGTGATTGAGAGAATTGTAGGCATTCACACGAGTGGAGAGCTTGAAGAGGATTGGGATCTTGAAGCGATTGTTGATTTTATTTCGAGTAACCTCTTGCCAGAAGGTCGTATTGAAGTAGAGGACTTGGAAAACAAAGAGCCTGAAGAGATGATCCAAACGATTGATGAAGCAATCGTAAAGTATTATGAAGAGAGAAAAGAAGAACTAGGTAATGAACGTTTACAAGAGTTTTCTAAAGTTGTCATTTTACGAACCGTTGACCGTAAATGGATGGATCACATCGATGCTATGGAAGAACTAAGACAAGGTATTCATTTGCGAGCTTATGGACAAGATGATCCACTTCGCTCTTATCAATTTGAAGGTCGTGCGATGTATGATCAAATGGTTGAGGATATCGAAGAGGAAGTTATCAAATATGTATTGAAAGCAGTTGTGCACGAAGAAGATGAATTTGAACGCGAAGAAGTAGCCGTAAATACAGTTGCTTCTTCTGGTGGTGGAGATCAAGAGAGCAAAGAGTCGAAAAAACAACCTGTTCGGCGTGGTGAGAAGATTGGGCGTAATGAACCTTGTCCATGTGGAAGTGGGAAAAAGTATAAAAACTGTTGTCAAAAAACGAAGCGATTAGAAAGTATAAATGCGTAAACAAAAAGCGTAAGGAGAATCAGAAGTGTCGATTGTCCAATCCATGGAATAAGAGGAGAGTTATATTGGGCTAAGAGGTCTCTGGCCCTATCTATACGGGATTAGAAGTTCTAAGAGACGTTATCTCTTAGAACTTCTATAGTGTCTATCTTAGTGAAATAAGTGGAATCGGTTGGCAACCTGCATCAGCCTGTTACAGCTGATGGAAGTTAAATCAGCATGTGCAGTGTTACGTTCTTCTAGAACACTAAGAGAAACGTGACGAAAATACGATCTCCTCGCTACCTAATTTAGGAAAAACGGCACAACTGAAGGAAAATGACTCCTTACGCTTTTTGTTGTTGTTTTAATGAAGCTTCTTTCGCTTTCTTCCTTGATTAATCCGGGTTATAATGGTAAGAGATGTTTTCTAGTTGAGGTGACGAAAATGGAATTAAATGAAATGAGACAGGAATTAGGAACGACAGCCAAACGTTTGGCGGATATCAGGGGGTCTCTTTGACCTCGATGCTAAACAGGAAAGATTAAAACAATTGGAAGAGCAAATGGCTGCACCCGACTTTTGGAATGATCAACATGCCGCACAAAAAGTGATCGACGAAATGAAGCATCTAAAAGAGCAAATCGAGAAGATGGTAGAGCTAGAAGAAAAACAAGAAGAACTACAAATGATTCTAGAACTACTCATAGAAGAGGATGACCCAGCACTATGGGAAGAACAAATCAATGAAATTCATATTTTAAAGAAAATGATTGATTCCTTTGAATTAAATATGATGCTTAATGAACCTTATGATAAAAATAATGCGATTATTGAACTTCATCCTGGAGCAGGTGGAACGGAGTCGCAAGATTGGGCATCCATGCTTTTACGTATGTATACCCGATGGGCTGAAAAAAGTGGCTACAAAGTAGAAACACTGGACTACCTTCCAGGTGAAGAAGCTGGGCTCAAAAGTGTGACTCTACTGATCAAAGGACTAAATGCATATGGATATTTAAAAGCAGAGAAAGGAGTTCATCGCTTAGTTCGTATATCTCCTTTTGATGCTTCAGGTCGTCGACATACATCGTTTGTATCTTTAAATGTTATGCCAGAAGTTGACAATGACGTAGATATCGAGATTAAACCGGATGAGCTTAAAATAGATACCTATCGCTCTAGTGGAGCAGGAGGGCAGCATGTCAATACAACGGATTCTGCGGTCCGAATTACTCATTTACCTACCAATATTGTGGTAACTTGTCAGTCGGAGCGATCTCAAATTAAAAATAGAGAAAGAGCAATGAAAATCTTAAAAGCTCGTTTATACGAACGGAAACTTGAAGAACAACAAAAAGAGTTGAATGCTTTAAAAGGTGAACAAACAGAAATTGGATGGGGGAATCAAATTCGCTCTTATGTCTTCCACCCATATAGCATGGTTAAAGATCACCGTACCCAAGTCGAAGTTGGAAATGTTCAAGCTGTAATGGATGGAGAAATTGGTTCTTTTATTGAAGCTTTTCTTCGTAGTCGTATGAAATAGGCCTGGTTGATAGAGTGGTTTATCTCACAAGAGAGCATGTTCAATAGTCTGATTCAAAGATTTAAAACAGATTGTTTGTCTCATCAAAATTACGGTTCTTCTATGAGTCAAGGATTACAGTGAAATCGTTGAGTTTAAAAGTGATGATAGGTTGAATTAGATTGTAATCTTATCTACTGTAAGAAGTTTTATTTTTATTATGAAGGACAATAAAACATTATTTAGAGAAAATATGCTTCCTGATGGTAGAAATCAATGTAAAAGTCTTTGTAAAGATGCGGGATTGGAAAAACTTGTGAGGAAACTTAAGATCGGGGTGACCAACGATGGTAAATCAATGGAAACATATTATGCTTGAACAGGGGAATGGATGGGCTCTGCTTACTCTTTCTCGCCCTAAAGTGTTGAATGCCTTAAACCAAGAGTTGCTTCAAGAACTTAATGAGGCAATAACTTGGGTGGAACAAGCAGATGATGTTCGCGTTTTGATTTTAACTGGAGCTGGTGATAAAGCTTTTGTCGCTGGTGCTGATATTGCAGAACTACGGCAAATCGATTCTGCACTTGAAGCCGAAAAAGTAGCCCTTCAAGGTCAAGCTCTATTTAATCGCATCGAAAATCTATCTAAACCAGTAATCATGGCAGTCAATGGATTTGCATTGGGGGGTGGATGTGAACTCTCCTTATGTGGGGATATCATTTTATCCTCTGATAATGCTCGCTTTGGACTGCCTGAAGTTAATCTAGGTGTTATTCCAGGATATGGTGGTACACAGAGGTTAGCGAGAGCAATCGGTAAAAATATGGCTAAATATTTATGTATGACTGGAGATTTTCTCACAGCTGCGGAAGCAAAAGAATTGGGACTTGTACAAAAGCTAATCCCTAAAGAACATTTGTTAGATGAAGCGAAGCAATTAGCTGAAAAAATTGCTCAAAAAGCTCCGCTTGCTTTAAATCTTATCAAAAAAGCTGTACATAGGGGATTAGATACCGATTTACAGACAGGATTAGGAGTAGAAGCAGCATACTTTGGGCTCGCCTTTCAAACAGACGATCGTTTAGAGGGAATGGATGCATTTTTACAAAAAAGGCAACCACAATTTAAAGGCCGATAAGTCGGCAAATTAGCCAATTATGTAAGTACGCTGATCGGAATAACTGGAAGCGCCTGTTCCAGTTGGCTAATAATTAGCCGGCAACTTTGCCGGCTTTCGTTATGAAATGATTGTTCAATTATTTGGAAATAATAGATGAAGGAGGTTTTACTATGTCCATACTTATGAACCCAATTCTATGGGTTGGCGTTTTAGTTGTAATTATTGGTGTTATTATAATCAGTATGATCATTAGTAAACGTAGAAAAAAAGAACTAGAAGAATTAGAGAATTTGTTTCCTGGTGAAAGGATGGAAACGAACACAGAAGCAATATCTGTAGAAAAAGTACGTCGAGCTACTTTAGAGCGTGAGAAACGCTTTCAATCTAAGAAAAAAGAGTTGGAACAAAGAAAGCCGCGCAAGATATTACCTGATGAAGATAAAGAAATCATCACTTCAGTAGAAGTGCATGATGAAGGACAGCTTGAGATTGATATGAATGAACAACAGCAGAAACGTTCAAACAAGGGACTTAATTTCCTCTCTAAAAAATCGAAAAACGAGCCACCGATGGTTAATAGTCAAGGTTTAGAAGTAAATATGACAACCAAAAAAGTATCGATAGAGACAGCGAAAGAGGAGCCAAAGCCACCTTCAGCTAATCGACGGAAGTATAAACAAAGTTTATTAAATCCAAGAAGAGAGACAAATAGTGATAATCAGCATAAAAACAACTCTTCTATGCTATCACGAACTATGTTGTCTAAGGGGGGGAATAATTCCCAAGCTAATCCGTCACAAAATGGAGATCAACAGCATCTATCACACAAAAAAACGTTATAAGTGATGGGAAGGGAAGTGGAAACATGTTGAAAAGCAAAAAATTATTTTTAATAGTAGCTATGAGTACAGTTTTACTTGCAGCTTGTGGCTCCAATCAATCTGCCAAAACAGATCAACCGGGGCAAGCACAAGAAGCATCGTTAGCACCTGAAGAAATCTATGCGAATAATTGCTCTAGTTGTCATGGCGGAAATTTAGAAGGTAGAATCGGTCCTAATTTGGAGAAGATTGGTGGTAAAATGTCTAAAGATCAGATCTCTAAAATCATCAAAGATGGAAAAGGATCAATGCCAAGCCAGATGCAGCTTTCTGACCAAGCTAGAGAAAAACTATCAAATTGGTTAGCAGAAAAAAAATAAATGAGTGCTATGATCATTTGTGTCTTGGATGACAAAATTTTTTTTTAGAATCAATTATATAAGTATAGATTCCCTTGATAATTTATGCTAAAATAACTATGGAAAATGTTCATATTAAAAGGGGAGTAGCTGTTACAACAAAGTCGTCATTACGGGAATACCCCGGCTTTGTTGGCAACGTATTATGTTGTTAGCAAGACCTTTACTTTTTTCCTAAAAAAGTAAAGGTCTTTTTATATTTTTTAGGCCCTTTGAGATATGACAACTGATTTTTAAGATTATAATCTGTATTCGAATGAATCAAATTCATGAGGAGGAATGTCAAAAATGGAGTATTTATCGTTAGATTTTCTCTCTGCACTCTTATCCATTATTGTGATTGATCTGGTTTTAGCAGGTGATAATGCAATTGTAATTGGATTGGCTGCCAGAAACTTGCCCCAGGATAAGCAAAAACAAGTGATATTATGGGGAACAGTAGGCGCCTTAGTTATGAGAATTGTTTGTACTTTAGTCGTCGTATGGCTATTAAAAGTCCCAGGATTGCTATTAGTGGGCGGGCTTGTTTTGCTTTGGATTAGTTGTAAGTTGCTTATTGATGATAAAGATCATGAACATGTAACAGCAAAAGAGAGTATGGGAGCAGCTATTCGTACGATTATTATTGCTGATACAGCGATGGGATTAGATAATGTACTAGCAATTGCAGGAGCTGCACATGGGGATTATGTTCTGGTCATACTAGGATTATTAATTAGTGTCCCTATTATTATCTGGGGCAGTACACTATTTTTAAAGTTGATGGATCGCTTTCCGTGGATTATTTACATTGGAGCAGGAATTCTTGCATGGACGGCAGCTAAAATGATTGTTGATGATAATATTGTGAAAGTCTTTTTTGATCAGAATATATGGTTGAAATATATAACTATTGTTGGTATTATTGTTGTTGTCCTTCTAATCGGTAGATTATTAAAAAACAGAAAAATGAAATCTAATCAAGTATAATTAAATTGCTTGGATTTGTTTGTAGGTAAATAACGGCTTTCCTATTCCGTTCTACTACTGCTTAATAAAAACAGTAAAAAAGCTCTTGAACAGAATTAGGAAAGCCACTATTTGCTGGCAATCAATCAACAGCATGTTGCCATCATTCGATGGAAAATCCAGATCATACCTAGAGGAAGTCGTAAATCGTTTTTGTGTAGGATCAGCTTTTGCGCCAAACCTTTAGCGATAGTGAGTGGGGAAGCGATGAGCGGCTAATTAAGAGGGCAACTTGAATCAAGTATAAATAACTTGATTTTTTACTATCAATTATGATTCCATTTATTGATTGTAAAGGAAATTTAAGAGAATTGAGCGTTTTTGTTCATGTTCCTTGGTTAAATGGAAGGAAACTTATCAGTTATAATAATAGTGTAAGGATGTAAGTTTCTTAGTTTGACGATGGGAAGAATTGGAGGAAGAAATACAGATGTGGAACTTGGATGCCTTTTATAACTTTATGAGCTACTTTATAGCAGTACTTCCCATTTTGTTTATTGGTATTTTTGTGTTTATTATATCTACACCTTACAATCATTTTGTTCTAATTAAAGAGGGGGCAAATAACTCAGAGCCTAAAAAAGTAGAAGCGGCAAAAGCTGTGGCTCATGATTTGGGGGGGAGGTTGATTGGTTTAGCTGCTGTTCTTGCTTCTTCCATTTTTAACTCTGTGCCTATCTTTGATTTAGTTATTTGGGGATGTTTAGGAATATTGATACAAGTGATTGTTTTTTACTTATTTCATTTGTTTGCTCCTGTCAATGTTCTAACTGAAATTCCCAATGGAAATGTTGCAGTAGCTATATTTTCTTCTAAACTAAGTATCATTTCTGGGATTACTTTAGCTGCTCTTATCAACTATTGAACATTTGAAAGAAATAGGTGTTTTTGATGGCAAGATTAGAGTATCGACTACTTGATGAAGAGAAAGGATTCCCCATCATTTCCTTTTACAGTCAAATTAGTAAAGAAGAGGTATTGCTTCGCTTTGCTTGTGACTACTTTGTACAAGATCACAAGAGTTATGAGGTGACATCTTGTGCGATTGAAGAAGGGGTATATATTATCTATGTTCGTGTTGATCCTGAAAAGAAGATAGTAGATTCACAGCTTACTTTTATGCCAAATTGGGATGGGATTCGGATTGAATTAAGACATTACCAGCGAGGTGTAAAAGAAGATAAATTAGTTCATCGTTTTCATTTTCATGATTGGCAAGAAGCTTTGGCACATTTGTTAAGTAATTTTCTTTATCTTGAAGAGGTAGAATGGGAAAGAGTAGTTTCCGAAATTGATGAAAACCGGAAGGTGTATGTATATTATGCTAGACCTACTTCAAATTAAAGAATGAAGGGAGATTTTGTAGATGAATAGCAATGGAAATCGTCCATTTGATCAACAATCATTTGGCATACCTGATCCAAATTCAAACAACAGAGGACCGATAAACCCAGACCAACAGCCAAATACACCAAATGGACTGAATAATCCATTTAGCCCAAATCAAAATCCATTTCAGGGGCCTAATAACAATCAAGGACCAATGACTCCACCGCCATTTGGTGGGCAGCCCAATTCATCAGCAGGATTTCAAAATCCATTTCAGGGGCCTAGTAACAATCAAGGACCGGTGACTCCACCACCATTTGGTGGGCAGCCCAATTCATCAGCAGGATTTCAAAATCCATTTCAGGGGCCTAATAATAATCAAGGACCGATGACTCCACCTCCATTTGGTGGGCAACAGAATCAGCAAGGAGGAATGAATAGCCCATTTGGAGGACAGCCATCACAACCTAACACAGGAAATCCTTATCCATATCAACAGCCAAGCCAACCGCCATTGGGTTCAAATCCACCATTTGGTTCACCGACTCCACCACCTGGTTCCCAACCTTATATGCCACCTCAACCGAATCATTTTAATCAATCGGGTGGTGGAGGAAATTGGTCTAGTCCTCCTCCAGAAGGCAAGAAGCCAAAAAAGAAGCGGAAGCTTGGTAAAATAGTAGCTTGGTTTTTAGTTCCTGTGATCGGCTTTTCTGCTTGCGTAGCAGCTGTTTCGGATGATGAGCCAGATGATAGTGACTTGTGCTATGATGATGATAATAATGGTTTATGTGATGATACTTTTGAGCGACATGAACCAGAGGTTTACAAGGTATCTAATGGTAAAAAGTTATACATCAGAGAAGATAGCGATACCTCTAGTGGAGGTTAAGAAAGTGAGCTATCAACAGAGAAGAAACGAAATTTATTTACCTATACGTGAAGAAAAGATTTTTACTTGGGATGTAATGGATGGTGACGAGTATGCTCTGGCTACGATTCATACAATCTCAAGCTCTTTCCGACAAGAGATCTCTTATGCGACAGAGCAATTGGGAAAGATTTTTGCACGAACTGCTGAAGTCGTAAGCCAAGGGCTAAATCAATTGTTAAGAGAATTAGGTATTCCAAAAGAAACATGGAAAACAATTCGAATTCAGATAGATCCAAGCATCCCCACTACAGTGGGGCGCTTTGATTTTGCCAATACACCACATGGGCTTAAAATGTTGGAATTTAATAGTGATACGCCAACAAGCATTGTGGAATCCTTTTATGTGAATGATAAAGTTTGTTCATATTTTGGTGTGGAAAATCCCAATCATAATATGGAGCAGCACTTAAGACAAGCTTTTACACGTATAATTCAACAGTATAAAAGATTAGGATATAAAACAGATCGGATTTATTTTAGCGCCTTGGATTGGCATATAGAAGATGCCGGAACTACACGTTACCTTTTGCAACAATCAGGCCTTTTAGCCAAATTTGCTCCACTTTCTTCTTTGGTTGTTCACCAAAATCGTTTATACGTGGAAAGTGGTCCGCAGAAGACACTTTGGCCTGTAGATATTTTGTATCGACTTTATCCTTTAGAGTTGTTAGCAGAGACAAGAGATAAAGATGGTTATCCAACAGGCCCACATATTTTGAATCTAATCGCTAATCGAAAAGTAGGGATTATTAACCCGCCTGGAGCCTTTATATCCCAAACGAAAGGATTACAAGCATTGATTTGGGGTATTCATGAACAAGGCGTTTTTTTTACTGAAGAAGAACATGAGATTATTGAAAAATATATGATTCCTACCTATTTTGATAACCCATTTCATGGGATAAAGCCATATGTCCGAAAACCAATATTTGGTAGAGAAGGGGGAGCAGTTAGTTTATTTGATAAAGAAGGGAACTTACTCGCTGAAGATAAAGCTCAGCTTTATTGGGAGCAATCAATGATTTACCAAGAAATGGTTGAATTGGAACCGATAACGGTTGAGACTTTAAAAGGAGAATTCTCTGGTCGTCTGCTGTGGGGATCTTTTTTAATTGATGGACATGCTTCGGCCATTATTGCACGTATTGACAAAGAAATTACAGGAGATAACTCTTATTACTTACCTGTGGCTGTGGATTGATGAGGAGGCTTTAGTCATGACGATATGGGGTGCCGTAATGAATGCTAGTATTGGTTTTGTTTTTGTACTTTTATTACTCTCTCTAGGAATTATTCTTTTTTCTTATTTAACACCCTATTCGACATTTCAGCTTATGAAAGAAGGATCTAATTTAAATCACCCCCATAAAGTAGCCCAAGCAAAGGCAGTGGCGTATGAACTAAGTGGTAAAATGGTCGGAATAGGAATTATTTTATTTTGTAGTATTTTTAATATGCATAGTCTTAAAAAAATGGTATTTTGGGGCTTATTGGGTATTTTCTTGGAATTAATCATTTATTATCTATTTATTTTATGTGCTCCCATGAAAGTCGCTTCAGAGATTGAAAAAGGAAACATTGCCATCGCTCATCTTTCCTCTCAAATTTGTGTAGCATCTGGATTATTAATTGGTAGTTTTGCCAGCTTATCATAAAATGTGATAAAAAATCCCGTTGATTCATTAACGGGGTTTTTTTCTATTAAATCCATTTTTATCCACTGTTTTATGGCCCTTATTTTTAATTTTGTTGAATAGATGTTAAAATAAAAAGTATAGAATATCTATCTCATAAAGAGAGGGTTGCGATGGTGCAGAACGGATCAAAAAAGTTTTAGTTGTATAGTCTTTTAGAAAATGTTTTCGCTATAATAATTACAAATGAGGTAATGAAGGGGTGAGCCTTAGCTTTGCCAGTTGATGATGGGTAGATATTTTTGTAAAAAAATTCAGTAATTAAATCAAATAGAGATTGTCCTTTAGAAATTCGATTAATAATTGGGTTAATCAATCCTATTTTAATGATGAGTATATGGGAGGTTCATTTCTTTTGGAAGATGCCATAGGTGTCAGTTTTAAGTTGCTTTTAGTGTTGATCTTAGTGCTATTAAACGGTTTTTTTGTTGCCGCGGAGTTTGCGATTGTCAAAGTTCGCTCAACACAAATTGCACATTTGGAAACCCGCCGAGGAAAAATAGCGCAAAAAGTAATAGCGAACTTAGATGCTTATCTATCAGGTACTCAATTAGGAATCACACTTGCATCACTTGGTTTAGGCTGGGTTGGAGAGCCTTTTATTGCAAAGCTAATTGAGCCTGTTTTTATCTATTTTCAGCTGCCAGAATGGGCTATGCAAACTGCCTCATTTGCGATTGCATTTAGTGTAATTACATTTTTGCATATTGTGTTGGGTGAAATGGCTCCAAAGTCACTCGCAATTCGCCAAGCTGAAAAAGTAGCTTTATGGACTGCAACACCTCTAAACTGGTTTTATCAGCTATTTAAGCCATTTATTTATGTATTAAATGGATCAGCTAACTTGGTTTTAAAAATGTTCGGGGTTGAATTAAAAGAAACACAGCAAGTTCATACTGAAGAAGAAATCCGAATGTTGCTGGCACAAAGCCATCAGGGAGGAGTCATCGACCAAACTGAGCTAACCTTATTTGATAAAGTGTTTGACTTTACAGACCGTGTAGCACGAGAAGTGATGGTTCCGCGTGTAAATATGATTTGCTTATTTGAAGGAAACACATACCAAGAGAATCTTCAAATTATTAATCAGAACCATCATACTCGTTTTCCTCTGTGTGGAAAAGATAAAGATGATATTAAGGGGATTATTCATATTCGGGATGTGTATGATCGGATATCGAAGGGAGACGAACCTTATTTTAAAGATTTGGTCCGCCCAGCGATTGTGGTCCCGGAAACAATGGAGTTACAGGATATATTAAAGACATTACAGAAAAATAAAGTGGAAATGGCGATTGTTGTTGATGAATATGGTGGTACCTCTGGGTTAGTGACTACCGAAGATATTATTGAAGAGATATTTGGTGAGATTCAGGACGAATTTGATGATGAAAAGCCGTTTTTTGAGAAGATTGGTAATGAAACCTCGATTGACTCTCGCCTACTTATCGAAGAAGTAAATGAATATTTTCAAATTAACATTGATGATCCTGATAATGATTCGATTGGTGGCTGGCTTTTTTCAAGGCTCGAACGTGTTCCGCAAGTGGGGGATCAAGTAGAATTTGAAGATTATCTCTTTACAGTAAAAGAAGTAGATCGGTTACGAATTACAAGAATCTTAGTCAAACCCATTCAACCAGTAGAGCTGGAAGTAAGGCTGGATGAGCAAGTAAAAGATTGTGTTTAGATATAGTCCAATAAATAGCAATTCATATTGTGCGGATTTCAGAACAACTACATCTGCAACAGTAGTTGTTCTTTTTTGTTCTAATCAATAGATATGGGATGAATAATCTATTTAAAAAGGTATTTATTTATATTGACATAAAATATATAAAAAAATGTTACATAATGATAAGGAAATGGAGACAAATAAAAAATTTGATCAGTTAATATAAACATAAATAGATTGTTGATTTTATATAGATTTGTTCGATAAAATGGGAAATAGTCCCAATTATTACATTTTCTCTTTCGCTCTATTTTGGTATAAAATAGGGTAATGTAAAGAAACACCAAAAAATGAATGTTAAAACAAATTTAACTTGGTAGGTGATTATGTGATTGAAATGCATGATGTTTGGAAGGTCTATTCCAATGGCGTAGAAGCGCTACGTGGGATCGACTTACGAGTGGATCAAGGAGAATTTGTTTATATCGTAGGCCCTAGTGGATCAGGAAAAAGTACATTAATTAAATTAATGTATAGAGAAGAAGTGCCAACTCATGGTATTGTTCTGATTAATGGTATTAATGTAAAACGGGTCCGCGATTGGAAAATACCACACGTGAGAAGAAAAATTGGCGTCGTGTTCCAAGACTATAAGTTATTACCGAATTTAACTGCGTTTGAAAATGTAGCATTTGCAATGGAAGCTGTAGAAGCGCCACGTCGGAAAATTCGTACTCGCGTTGAAGAAGTATTAGAGTTGGTAGGTTTAACAGAAAGGATGCATGCATTGCCATCTCAGCTTTCTGGGGGGGAACAACAGCGTGTATCTATAGCAAGAGCTATTGTTAATAACCCAACCTTTATTATTGCGGACGAGCCTACAGGAAACTTAGATCCGGAAAACTCTTGGGATATTATGTATCTATTAGAGGAAATTAATATTCGTGGAACAACTGTTGTGATGGCAACTCATAACAAAGATATTGTAAATACGATGAGACAACGAGTAATTGCTATTGAGCAAGGTGTGATTGTTCGTGATGAATTAGGAGGCGAATACGGTTATGAAGATTGATACCTTTTTTCGCCATATACGGGAAGCGTCACGCGGAATTCGCAAAAACAGCTGGATGAGCTTCGCGGCGATTGGTGCAGTAGCAGTCACATTATTTATCTTTGGTTTTTTCCTGATATTTACTTTTAATATAAGCTATTTAACAAAAGAATTGGATAAACAGGTTGCGATCCGTGTTTCTTTAAGAGATGGACTTACTGCTGACGAACAGGAAAAATTGTTAGAGAATATTCAGAAGGATCCAATGGTTAGTAAGGCAAATTTGGTCCCCAAAGAACAGGGAATTCGTGACTTAAAACAACAATGGGGAAAAGATAGTGATTTCTTAGATCAATTACAAGATGGGGATGAAAATCCTTTACCAGATATGATTCACGTTATCCCTAAAAATCCTGAACAAATTAAGCAACTGGAGGCACAACTTGAAAAAAACTCAAGTCAAGTTGAACATGCTGACTCTGGTGGTAATGTTACAGATCGGATTCTTCGTTTTTCAACTTTCATGAGAACGGTTGTTCTTGTATTTAGTTTGGCTTTAGCTATTCTAGCTGCATTCTTAATTTCAAATACGATTAAATTAACCATTATCGCACGTCGTCGAGAAATTGAGGTTATGCGTTTAGTAGGAGCGAGTAACTGGTTTATACGTTGGCCATTCTTCATTGAAGGTGCATTTATCGGGATGATTGGATCGATTGTTCCTATTGGAGTATCGATTGGAGTTTACTATTTTTTCCATCAGATATTAAGCGATGGTGAAACTTATGGTTTGTTTAAAATGATGCCTGTTCTTGATTTAAGCACTAGACTCGGTATTACTACACTCCTAATGGGAATATTCATTGGATCTTTAGGAAGTATGATTTCTGTACGTCGTTTCTTGAAAATCTAGTTTTGAGTCCGATAAGGAGAGGGGATCGTAGCTAAGGATGAGAGCGAAAGCAATCTTTGTGCTATGTTTAATCCTGTTATTTAGTCAAACAGCCATGGCTCAGGACTCCTCGGACTTAAACAGCAAGAAACAAGCCATGAAAGAGCGAGACAGAAAGATTTTGCAGTTAGAAAAAAAGCAAAGAAGGATAGTAAGAGATCAATTAAATATTTTAGCTGAAATACAATATTTGACAAAAAAGTTAAATATGTTTGATCATAAAGTGTTTTCTATTGAACGCTTGTTAGAAACAAGCCAAAATAATATAAAGAAGTTGGAAAAGCGGGCTGCAAAAATAAATGATTCAAAAAATCATCCATCTATCCATTCTAAAAATTTATATGATCAATGGTATGTTTTGCTAGATTCAAGTTCATTTGAGGATTTTTGGAAGAAATTTAATAGTTTCGTAGAGGAGGCTCGCTTAGACGCTAGAAGATTAAGAGATAGTGAAAAAAACAAACAGCGTTTATTTGGTGAGCAGCAAAAATATCAATCCCTTCATAAAGAACTAAAACAGACTAAGTTGAAAGCCAACAAGCTCTATCATGAGTTACATAAAAGGTGGAAGCAGAATGATCAAGTGCTGCAAACGATTCAGACTGAAATGACTCAGTTGGAAGATGATAATGAGTTGCAGCAAAAAGAACTACAAAAATGGATTCAACAAGCAGTGACTAAAGCTCAGATGCATGAAAAGAAAGATGATGATTTTCAACTTTTGAATGGGAATTTACGTCTGCTTCAATGGCCTGTAGCCAATGCACCTTTGACTTCTCCTTTTGGAAATAGATGGGATCCTATTCTACACCAAAATCGGTTACATAAAGGAATTGATATAGGTGGAAAGTTAGGAGCGCCTATTCGGGCAGCAGCGATGGGAGAAGTGATAGAAGCAAGACCATCAAGTAGTTTTGGTTATGTGATTATCCTATATCATGGTAGTGGTCTTTCCACTTTATATGCTCATATGTATGCACAAACAGTTAAAGTGAGAAAAGGGCAACAGGTACAAGCTGGGCAAATTATTGCAGCTGTTGGTAGTAATGGTTGGTCTACTGGACCCCATTTGCATTTTGAAGTGCACAAACATGGTAAGCCTGTTGATCCTATGAATTATCTTAAATAGAGAACAACCTGGATTTAACAAGGGGGTATTGAAACCTTGAAGCAAAAACTAATTGCATGCGCATTAACTATGAGTCTCGCACTTAGCGTTGGAGTGTCCGGCGTTAGTTTTGCTGAAGAGAATAGTTCAAAGAAAAAAGTAGAGAAGAAAAAAGAAGACTTAAAGCAAATTCGAGAAGATAAAAATAAAAAGAAAGAAGAGTTAGACCAGTCGAGCGAAGAAAAGGAAAAGTTGGAAAAGGAAATTGAAGAAATAGAAAAAGATCTAAAAAAAGTAAATAGTCAGCTTGAAGAACAAGGGAAAAAACTAATTAACCAAAAAAAGCAAGTAGAAGAGAAACAAAAAAAGTTTAATAAAACAATTAGACGCATGTATCAAAAAGGCGAGTTTGGCTATATGTCACAGCTACTGGCAGCAGATAGTTTTGGAGAATTTTTAAACCGATTTGAGAGTCTCCGCCTTATTGTGAAGGAAGATAATACGGTAGTGAAAGACTATCGTAAAGAACTAGAGAAAATTCAAAAGACCCAAGATCAGATAGAAAAGCTAAAAAAAGAGAGAGAACCAAAGTTAAAAGAAACACAAAAGAAATTAGAAACAGTAACAAGTAAAATGAAAGATGTTGCCTCTGAATACAAACTACTAGCCAAAAAAGAGGAAATGACCGAGGAAGAATTAAATGAAATTAAAAAATTGATCTCAACAGGTTCAGGAAGCTATTCAGGAGGCAAGCTTGCTTATCCAACGGTGATGGGGCGTATCTCTTCAAACTTTGGAGAGTTTCGTGGAAGTTATAGTCATAAAGGAATCGACTTCCCACGTCCTGTAGGTACACCCATTTATGCGGCAGCTGCCGGTACAGTAATTCGTGCAGGTAGCTCAAGTGGTTTCGGTAACGTGATTATCATTGATCATGGAAATGGATTGGCTACTTGGTATGGTCATATGTATGCTTCAGGAATCTACGTTCATACTGGACAAAAAGTTTCTCGAGGGCAGACAATAGGGGCAGTAGGAAATGCCGGACAAAGTTCAGGTCCGCATTTACACTTTGAAGTACGTATCAATAATGCACCTAGAAATCCTATGGGATATATTCGATAGAGCTAAATAAAAATGAAACGGCCTACTTAAATATTTTTGATTAAGTAGGCCGTTTTATTTTAACTACATTTTCTAAAAATAGCCACACTTAGCGGTTGGGATAAAATATTATCATGCATTAAAATAAAAATGATAGATAACTTTATTAAAATGGCTAGGATCTATAAGAAAACCCTTTAAGCATAAGGAGGAATTGAAACGTTGAAGCAAAAGCTAATCGCATGTGCATTAACCATGGGTCTCGTATTTAGCGTTGGAGTATCTGGTGTTAGTTTTGCAGAAGAAAGTAAGAAAAAAGAAGAGAAGACAGAGAAAAATTTAGAGCAGATTCAAAAGGATAAAAAGAAAACGCAAGAAGAATTAAATCAATCAAAAGAAGCAAAAAAAGAGCTGGAAAAAGAAATGGAGCAATTGGAAAAAGAATTAAAAGATATGAATATCCAGTTAAATGAACATGGGAAAAAACTAATTAACCAAAAAAAGCAAGTAGAAGAGAAACAAAAAAAGTTTAATAAAACGGTTAAACGCATGTATCAAAAAGGCGAGTTTGGCTATATGTCACAGCTACTGGCAGCAGATAGTTTTGGAGAATTTTTAAACCGATTTGAGAGTCTCCGTCTTGTTGTAAAGGAAGATAATGCGGTAGTAAAAGACTATCGTAAAGAACTAGATAAAATTCAAAAGACCCAAGATCAGATAGAAAAGCTAAAAAAAGAGAAAGAACCCAAATTAAAAGAAGCAGAAAAGAAGCTAAAGACCTTAACAGGTAAAATAAAAGATACTAGTTCTCAATTCAATGCCTTAGCTCAAAAAGAGGAAGCAACGAAGGAAGATTTAGATAAAATTAAAAATCTATCTTCAACCGGCTCTGGGAGCTATTCAGGTGGAAAGTTTGCCTACCCAACAACCCGTAACGGACGTGTTTCTTCGCCGTTTTGGGAGAATCGTGGAGGATATTATCATAAGGGAATTGATATCCCACGCCCAGTAGGCACTCCGATTTTTGCTGCGGCTGCTGGTAAAGTGATTGATTCAGGTCCTGCTACTGGTTTTGGTAATTGGATCGTGGTTGATCATGGAAATGGGCTAAAAACGGTGTATGGACATATGTATAGTTGGGGTGTCTATGTTCATACCGGACAAAAGGTCGCAAAGGGGCAAAAAATTGGAGCAGTAGGCGACGACGGAGAAAGTGAAGGAGCTCACTTACACTTTGAAGTGCATAAAAATGGTGTTCCAGTTAACCCGAACAACTATTTTTAAAATATAATCGACTATCATTCGAAACGGTTGTTTAATTTTATGGAAGACTTAAGCAACCGTTCTTATATTACTGGAAGTTTTATTGATAGTCTATGGTTAGGGGGTAAGATTCAAGAATCCATTTATTTGTATTTGCTTACTTGAAAACAATCAAGTTATAATCTTTGCTAAGTTGTTTTTTACGCTTCTGGAAGAAGATATCACGATTTTTTCTTAAAACAGTCACATTTCATGGTTAAGAAAAAAAGGTTAGTTTTAGAGTAAAATAGAAAAATAACTTAGAATCAGATCAAGGTCAGGTAAAGGAGGGCTATTTTGCGTTTGAAAGCATATCTTAATCTGTATTCTTCGTTGGCTGTTATTGCTACGGTAACGCTTACATCTTTGCCTGTTGCGGCTGAAAATGATGTAAATCCTAAAGAGAAACTAAATGAAGTACGAGAAGAGAAGAAGGATGTAATACAAACCATTGAAGAAAATGATAGTTCGCTAACAAAATATACGAAACAAGCAAAAGAAGCAGAACTAAAAATTAAAGAGATTCAAAAGCAAGTGGATAGCAAGTTGATAGAATGGCGAAAAGCAAAGGATGCTGAAAAGGTTTACCGTGATAAGTATAATATGAGAATTCGCCGATTATACCAACAAGGAGAAATGGGCTACATGTCTTCTTTATTGGCTTCGGACTCATTTGGACAGTTTTTGGCACGCTTTGAATCGGTGCGTTTGATTATGAAGCAAGATTATAGCTTATTAGACCGGAAGGTTAGAGCTACAAATGCTGTAAATAAAAAGAAGACAGAGCTAGAGAATATGCGTAAGCAACAAGTCAAATTAATAGAAGACTCTAAAAAAGCTTATGAGAAATTAATAAGTGAACAAAAAGATAAAAAAGAAGAGCTAGCTAAACTACTCAAGCAAGAAGAAAGTTATAATGAAATGGTGATGGAAATTAATAAGGACCTATTGGCTAGTGGACGTTTAAACTTTCCCTTTAAAAGCTTGACACGCAATCCACTGGATGTAATGAGATTAACATCACCACTCAATCTTAATGGTAGACTTGATCCTGTTTTGGGGTATGTCAGACCGCATAAAGGTGCTGACTTAGGGGCACAAGTAGGAACACCCATCTATGCTCCAGGTGATGGTGTTGTGGTTGAGAATCGACCTGCGTCTGGATATGGTTGGATCTTAAGTATCTATCATGGACATAAAGACGGCTTGCCCGTCATTACTCGTTATGGCCACTGCTATGGTCGTGATGTTCAGGTAGAGGTTGGAGAAGAAGTACAAGCTGGTCAAATCATTAGTAAAGTGGGGAATAATGGACAAAGTACAGGACCCCATTTGCACTTTGAATTGCGCCGTGGCTTTGGAAGAGATGCACTTGCTGTTAATCCACTAGATTGGTTGAATTAGATAAAGGGGAGAGTATAGAATAAACGCCCTTTTTAGCCACTAATCTTTGAAACAGTTGTATTTGTATTTGTAGACACATATATTGAATTATGTACAAGACCTTCTACCTTTATTTGCTTTATGGGGTGATGGTCAAAGGGTGGTGTAAACATGACGTTCCGTAAGCGAACAATAGCAGTGATCGTAACCATTACAGTATTGCTTAGCAGTGCGATTACGGCGCTAGTTTTAAAGTTCGATGACTTAGTTTCGGCTATATTGCAACCTGGCTATTCGATTAGTAGTAATAGCAAAGAGATGGAAGAGCAGATTAATAAGTTTAAACAGGCCTATGGATTAATCAAAGGAAATTATATTCGGTCCATTACTGACCAACAGCTCATGGATGGAGCGATTAAAGGGATGGTAGAAGCTTTAGGTGATCCGCATTCTGATTATATGGACCCAAAAGCTGCTAATGATTTTAAAACAGGACTAAGCTCTTCTTTTAGTGGGATTGGAGTACAAATTACTGTTAAGAATGGTCGCTTAACTGTTATCTCCCCCATTAAAGGGTCCCCTGCGGAAAAAGCAGGTTTAAAGCCTGAAGACCAAATCGTAAAAGTAAATGGGCAAAATGTCGAAGGAATGGACTATCAAGAAGCAGTCAACAAAATTCGAGGACCAAAAGGAACGACTGTTCATTTGGATATTGCTCGACCAGGTGTGCAAGATATTGTGAAAATTAGTGTGATCCGTGAAGAGATTAAGCAGACAACCGTAGAATCCACCCTACTTCCAGATAAGATAGGACATCTTACGATCACTCAGTTTTCTGAAGGGACAGCAGATGATTTTGCTAAAGAACTGAGAAACTTAGAAACACAAGGTATGAAAGGCTTAATTATCGATGTACGAAGCAATCCAGGAGGATTATTGCAAGCTGTACTAAAAATGTGTGAACAGTTCATTCCAGAAGGAAAAACATTGATGATTACACAGGATAAAGCAGGTAATAAGCAAATTTATAAATCGAAAGGAAAAGGTAAAAAGCCTTATCCAATCGTGGTTATGATTGATAAAGGAAGCGCAAGTGCTTCAGAGATCATGGCTGGAACTTTAAAAGAAGCAGGCGGATATACATTAATCGGAGAGCAATCCTATGGTAAAGGAACTGTTCAATCCGCTCAATCTTTTGATGATGGAAGTACATTAAAAGTTACAATGGCTAAATGGTTAACACCAAATGGAACCTGGATTGATCAGCATGGGGGTACAAAAGGGATTAAACCAGACATTACAGTGAAATATCCAGCTAATTGGATGGCAATTCCTCCATATAGTAAAACACCATTAAAATATGATATGAACTCCCAGCAAGTCAAAAATATGCAAATCATTTTAAATGCCTTAGGTTATCACTCAGGTCGCATGGATGGTTATTTTGATCGGCAAACAGAAGCTTCAGTTAAAGCATTTCAAACTACCAAAAACCTACCAGCTACGGGACAGTTGGATGAAAAATCAGCAGCAGAATTAAGTCAAGCTTTTTTAGAGCTGAAGAAAAATCCTAAACATGATGTACAGCTGCAAGTAGCCATTCAAAACATCAAGGGGAAAATAAAGGAATAAATATGATTTTGTCGAATTATCCTTCGGGATAATTCTTTTTTTTGGAGGGAATGGAAATTGTTATCCATATTCAATGGATTTTGGGAATTGTGTCTACAATTGTTTATAAACCCATTTTGGATTGTTATATTCCTATTACCAGCATTTCAAATTAGCTTGGAGCGTATCAAAGAAAGACAAATCTTTGGGAAAAGATTGTATGCTCCCACCCCTTTGATCCTACGTACTTGGTATTTAGGAGTTATTACAAGCTTATTTTTATCCTTGATACTCTTGAACTTTAAATTTACAATTCGTGCAGAAGAAGTTTTCTTGGTATGGGCATGTATGCTTTTCTTAGCCATTTGGCGGATTCGTTTTGCTTGCTTCTCTTATGCGGTAGGGATTCTTTCCATTTTAAGCCCTATTGTAAAATTATTAGATCATAGTAAATTCATTTCAGTTTATGGGAATACTTGGTGGGAAGTTATTGCTCAATTTTCCATCAATCAATGGTTATGGCTTGTTTGTCTAACACATCTGATGGAATGTGGATTGATTCGTATGGCTGGTACTGAAGGAAGCTTACCCGTCCAAATCCCACATCGGGTGGGAAGGATCGTAAGTGGATTTCAGATTTGCAAAATTTGGCCTATGCCCATCGTAGTTTTTACGATGTCAGGTTGGTTAGCGATTCCTTTAATGATTGGATTTGAAAGTAAAAGTTGTTTAAAACCCATTTCTCAACAACAAAGATTATCTTCGACCTATGTATTTGTACTATCGATTTGTATCGGGTGTTTATTAGCATTATCCTATGGGTGGAAACCATTGTTATGGATGGCCGTACTTCTGTCATTATGTGGTCATGAAGTATTTTATTGGTGGGGAAAAAGAGTCGAGAGACAAAAAGAACCGCGGTTTGTTTCTGATGAGAAAGGTCTTAGAGTATTGGCTGTTTTACCACAAACACCCGCAGCAGAAATGGGATTAAAATCTGGAGATATTATACATAAACTAAATGGAGTGCGTATTTCAACATTGGAAGAATTAAAACAGGTAGTAGAAGGTACTGCCTTTCTGAAAATAGAGGTTTGTAATGATCAAATGGATAGTCATTTTGTACAAAAGGCCCTTTATGAAGATGATCCGAAAGATTTGGGGATTATTGGTGCAACGCCTGTGTGGGGGACGAATAAAGGAATTCATTGATAGGACAGCCCTAGCAAAGCGGGGGTTCTTTTTTTATACATAACAGGAACCTATGTTCCGGGAATGATTAAATGTGTTATAATAATCTCTATGACAAGATCGAGGTGAAAGAAATGAACAAATACCAATTGGTTTCTTCTTTTGAACCAAAAGGGGATCAACCTCAAGCGATTGAAAGACTTGTTGAAGAATTTCGTTCAGGTAAAAAGCATCAAACATTACTCGGAGCAACTGGAACAGGTAAAACATTTACAATGGCTCATACCATTGCTCGTTTAAATAAACCAACTTTAGTTATAGCACACAATAAGACACTTGCTGCACAGCTTTGTGGTGAGCTTAAAGAGTTCTTTCCCAATAATGCTGTAGAATATTTTGTTAGTTATTATGACTATTATCAACCAGAAGCCTATTTACCACAAACGGATACCTATATTGAAAAAGATGCATCCATTAATGATGAAATTGATAAGCTACGACATTCAGCGACGAGTTCATTGTTTGAACGTGAGGATGTTATTATCGTTGCTAGTGTATCTTGCATTTATGGATTAGGATCACCTTTTGAATATAGGGATTTAGTTCTTTCACTTAGAATAGGGATGGAAAAAGATCGTAATGAAATATTACGTAAATTGGTGGATATTCAATATGAAAGAAATGATATGAACTTCGTTCGTGGAACGTTTCGCGTCCGTGGGGATGTAGTAGAAATATTTCCAGTATCACGTAGTGAACAAGCCGTTCGAATCGAATTTTTTGGAGATGAGATCGAACGAATTCGCGAGATTGATGTGGTAACGGGAGAAATTTTAGGAGAGAGAGAGCATATTGCTATATTCCCGGCATCACACTATGTAACAAGTAGTCAAGTGATGGAACGTGCTTTAAAGAGTATTCAGCAGGAGCTGGACGAACGTTTGGAAGAGCTACGTAGTCAAGGAAAATTACTAGAAGCTCAACGTTTAGAACAACGAACAAGATATGATATGGAGATGATGAGAGAAGTAGGTTTTTGCTCAGGTATTGAAAACTATTCGCGCCATTTAGTAGATAAAAAGCCAGGTGAGACTCCTTATACACTTTTTGATTATTTTCCTAAAGACTTTTTAATTATTGTCGATGAATCCCATGTTACTCTCCCGCAAATTAATGGGATGTTTAATGGAGATCAAGCTAGAAAAAATGTATTAATAGAACATGGATTTCGCTTACCTTCAGCAAGAGATAACCGCCCACTAAAGTTTGCCGAATTTGAAGAGAAGATCCCACAAATTCTCTTTGTATCTGCTACACCTGGTCCATATGAACTAGAAAAAGCACCTGATGTAGTCGAACAAATTATCCGTCCTACTGGATTATTAGATCCAAAGATTCATGTCCAGCCCATTCAAGGACAAATTGATCATTTAATTGGTGAAATTCATAAACGGATTGAACGACAAGAACGGGTACTTGTAACGACCTTAACGAAGAAGATGGCCGAGGATTTAACGGACTATCTCAAAGAGATTGGGATTAAGGTACGCTATTTGCATTCAGATATTAAGACGATTGAACGCATGCAAATTTTACGAGATTTACGTCTTGGAGAGTTTGATGTGTTAGTTGGAATTAACTTGTTAAGAGAAGGGCTTGACTTACCTGAAGTATCCTTAGTAGCCATTCTCGATGCGGATAAAGAAGGATTCTTACGTTCGGAGCGTTCACTTATTCAGACAATTGGACGTGCCGCACGAAATGCAAATGGTGAAGTCATTATGTATGCGGATCGGATCACTGATTCCATGCGAAAAGCGATTGATGAGACAGAACGACGGCGTCAGACCCAGATGGAATATAACCAGAAACATGGAATTATACCGCAAACCATTAAGAAAAAAGTGCATGATGTGATTGAGGCAACAAAAGTAGCAGAAGATAAAGCGACTTATGAAACCGGATTAAAACCACAGAAAATGAGTAAGAAAGAGCGTCAGCAACTGATTGGAAGATTGGAGAAAGAAATGAAGCAAGCAGCCAAAGAACTGAACTTTGAGCGTGCTACTGAACTAAGAGATCTGATTTTCGAACTAAAAGCGGAAGGAGCTTAAAGTTCATGGCAAAGGAGCATATTGTTATTCGAGGTGCACGAGCACACAATTTGAAAGGGATCGATGTAACGATTCCACGTGATCAGTTAGTGGTATTAACTGGCTTAAGTGGCTCAGGTAAATCTTCGCTAGCTTTTGATACGATTTATGCCGAAGGTCAGCGTCGTTACGTAGAATCACTGTCTGCCTACGCTCGGCAATTTCTAGGGCAAATGGATAAACCGGATGTCGATGTGATTGAAGGTTTATCACCAGCTATTTCAATTGATCAAAAAACAACCAGTAGGAATCCGCGTTCTACCGTTGGAACGGTTACGGAAATCTATGACTATTTACGCCTTTTATATGCTCGTGTAGGACATGCATATTGTCCCGAACATGGTATTCGAATTACATCACAAACCATTCAGCAAATGGTAGATCGTGTGATGGAATTACCCGAGCGAACTCGCATTCAGGTATTAGCACCAGTTGTAAAAGGGCGAAAAGGAGAGCATGTCAAGCTTCTCAAAGAAATGGCTCGTCAGGGATATGTACGTGTTCGCATCGATGGAGAACTTCATGAGCTATCGGAAGAGATTCAATTAGAAAAGAATAAGAAGCACTCTATCGAAGTAGTTGTGGATCGCATTATTGTCAAGGAAGGGATAGAGACCCGTTTAACCGACTCCATTGAAACAGCGGTTGGTTTGACTAGTGGGGAAGTGATCATCGATATTATTGATGGTGAGGAGATGTTATTTAGCCAGAATCTAGCTTGTCCAGAATGTGGCTTTAGTATCGACGAACTATCGCCAAGAATGTTTTCATTTAACAGTCCATTTGGTGCTTGCCCTACTTGTGATGGATTGGGTAGTCGGATGGAAATTGATCCTTCATTGGTTATCCCTGATTCGTCTTTATCGATCCGAAAGGGTGCGATTGAACCCTGGGCTTCTTCATCCAGCAACTACTATACGCAATTATTAGAAGCGGTGGGTAAGCATTTTGCAATCGATTTGGATGTGTCTTTTCAGTCTCTACCTAAAGAGAAACAAAAGCTCATCTTATATGGAAGTAAGGAACGTTTTCCTTTTCGATATGTAAGTGATATGGGGCAAGTACGGGAAACCAATGCCTTATTTGAGGGAGTGATCAATAATCTACAACGGCGTTATCATGAAACGACTTCTGAAATGGTTCGTGAGCATTTAGAAACCTATATGAGTACGAAAGCATGTCCAACATGTAAAGGAGCGAGATTAAAAAAGGAAATTTTGCATGTATTAGTCGGTGGCAAAAACATGGATTATGTCACGCGTCTCTCTGTTGCAGAAGCCTTTCAGTTCTTCTCAGAAATAACCTTATCTGAAAAGGAAATGCAAATTGCTCGACAGGTGTTAAAAGAGATCAAAAGCCGATTGGGATTTTTGGTCAATGTCGGCTTAGATTATTTGACACTACATCGTTCTGCAGGTACTCTTTCAGGTGGAGAAGCTCAACGTATTCGACTAGCAACACAAATTGGATCAAGTCTGATGGGAGTATTGTATATCTTAGATGAGCCGAGCATTGGACTACATCAGCGGGATAATACTCGATTGATTCAAACGTTAGAAAAAATGCGTGATCTAGGAAATACCTTGATTGTTGTGGAACATGATGAAGATACGATGCTAGCAGCGGACTATCTGATTGATATTGGTCCAGGAGCAGGTGCACACGGTGGACAGGTTATAGCAGCGGGTACACCACATGAAGTAATGGAAAATGAGAAATCTCTTACAGGCCAATATTTAAGTGGGCGTAAATTTATTCCCCTTCCTGATAAACGTAGAAAGCCGAATGGCAAATGGCTAGAGGTGATTGGAGCCAGTGAACACAACTTAAAAAACCTTCGTGTGAAAGTTCCTGTCGGTCTCTTTACATGTATTACAGGTGTATCTGGTTCTGGAAAAAGCACATTGGTAAATGAAATTATTCATAAAGCGTTAGCAAAAGAATTGAATAGAGCAAAAGTGATTCCAGGAAAATATCGTCAGCTAAACGGGATCGAGCATTTTGATAAAGTAATTGATATTAACCAATCGCCAATTGGTCGAACTCCTCGTAGTAACCCCGCTACTTATACGGGCGTGTTTGATGATATCCGCGAAGTGTTTGCATCCACGCAAGAAGCAAAAGTCCGCGGCTACCAAAAGGGTCGATTTAGCTTTAATGTAAAAGGTGGTCGTTGTGAAGCATGTCGGGGTGATGGGATCATTAAAATTGAGATGCACTTTTTGCCTGATGTTTATGTTCCTTGTGAGGAGTGCAAAGGGAAGCGTTACAACCGCGATACTTTGGAAGTAAAGTATAAAGGCAAAAATATCTCCGATGTCTTGGAAATGACCATAGAAGAAGCACTGCACTTTTTCGAGAATATCCCTCGGATTAAGCGAAAGATCCAAACGTTAAATGATGTCGGCTTGGGATATATGAAACTAGGACAACCTGCGACCACTTTGTCTGGTGGAGAGGCTCAGCGGGTAAAGCTTGCTTCAGAGTTATATCGCAGAAGTAATGGTCGAACCTTATATATTTTGGATGAGCCTACAACTGGACTTCATATCGATGACATTGCTCGTTTACTTCATGTCTTACAGCGTTTGGTTGAAAATGGAGATACAGTACTGGTCATTGAGCATAATCTAGATGTGATTAAGACAGCCGATTATATGATTGATTTAGGACCTGAAGGAGGAAATGGAGGCGGAACAATTATTGCTACAGGTACCCCAGAGGAAGTTGGGGAAGTTTCGAAATCCTATACAGGTCAATATTTAAAGCCAATTCTTGAGCGCGATCGTAAGCGTATGGCCAAAAGAGAAAAAGAGTTCACAGAAGCTATTCCCACTTCATAAGTAGTGGGAATGACTCAATATAAGTAAATGAAATAAGCCAATTTCAAAAAATGCCTGTATCACATAAATAAGTGGTACAGGCTTCTTATATTTCACTCCATCTCGAAAGAATGGATCTAATTATCCGAATAATATGGAATAGTTTAAGTCATTACTTTGTTTTCTTGAAATTATTTCATACTTTGTCAATTGACTTTCAAAAAATAGGTTCGATAAAATGGACAATATAAATAAGAATAAATACGATTTATGAGGTCGTAGTAGGGAAAATGGAGGTTCTTATGCTTCGCTTTATACGAGCTAATTATGTTGAAATTACAGGGATTATGGCTTTTGCCTTCTTTATGTATTTGATTAGCTTTGGTGATCTATTTTTAATTGATATTCCGGAATGGATACGAAATCATTTCTCCTTAACCCATGAGCATCTACAAAATATGTCGAGTATCTTTTTCGGTGTATTTATTGAAGGGATTCCCTTTATTTTAGTTGGGGTTCTTGTCTCCAGTTTGATTCATGTCTTTGTGAAAGAAGAGATGATTTGGCGTTTTATTCCGAACTCCCCTTTATTATCGATTCCGATGGCTGCATGTTTAGGACTGATTTTACCCATTTGTGAATGTGGAATTGTTCCGGTAGCACGACGTTTGATCCAAAAGGGAGTTCCGCATTATGTGGTATTTACTTTTTTACTAGCAGCTCCCATTATCAACCCGATTACAATCACATCCACTTACATCGCATTTGGTGATAGTTGGGAGATGGTCGGGCTCAGATTATTTTTTGCAGGAATCATTGCGATTATGATGGGATCTTGCCTTGGTCTATTTTTCTCAAATCGTTCTATTCTTAAAGAAGAAGATGTGGGTAAAAATCAGCAACATGATTGCTCTTGCGAAAATCATTGTGATCATTCTCACTCTCATCTGAAACAGGGGCGTATTTCTCATGCCTTGTACCATTCAATATTTGAATTTATTGATATGAGTAAGTACTTTATATTAGGGGGGCTGATCGCAGCAGCTTTCCAGACATGGATTGGAATCACTGCGATCAAAGAGATAGCAAGTGATGGATGGATAGGGATTTTACTAATGATGGGGCTAGCTTTTGGTTTGTCGATTTGTTCATCAGCTGATGCGTTTATAGCATCCTCTTTTCGTACAGCATTATCGACAGCTCCTCTCCTCGCTTTTCTTATCTATGGCCCCATGATGGATATAAAAAATGTTCTGATGTTGTCTGGGAGTTTTCGTTGGTCTGTAGTTAGTTTTTTATTTGTAGGAACAACAAGCTTAACATTTATTCTGACTTGGCTATTTCTATAAATCGATTGAGAGGATTCTAAGACAAGGTTGCGTTCTAAATTTGCTCTACATCAAAGTCGATCCTACACAAAAGCAGTTCACGATTTTCGACCAGAAATACTCAAGTTTTTTTGATCTTAATAAGTAACAGGATCTTGAAATGACAAATACTGAGAGGAGAAGTAAGAAATGACGGCTTGGTTACGTATGTTGATTTGTTTTGGGCTAGCCATCTTGTTATGTCATTTACTGATCACTGGAGAGATTACCTTATATATTCATCCGAAATTTCGCTTCCTTATTGCAATGAGCATATTATTCCTTATTTTATTAGGACTGGTACAACTATGGAATTTACAACGAAAGGAAATGCATCGCATTGGTTTTTGGGGGTATTTATTGGTTAGTCTGCCTTTTTTTATGTTTATTCTGATTCCACCTAAAGCATTGGATGCAAGTATTGCTACAAAAAAAGGTGTCTCATATATTGATGCAAATGAAATGAAGAAACAACAAGGAGCTACTAAGAAAAATATAGAGGAATCTAATGATCCTCTGAATAAATTTAAACAGAAAGTAAAGGAATTGAAAAAGAAACCAATCATTGTGATGGATGAAAAAGAATATGGCGATCTGTATACATTGATCTATACTTTTCCTAAAGAGTTAGTAGGAAAAAAAGTAAGAGTTAGAGGTTTTGTATACTATGATCCTAGTCTTACAAAAAACGAGTGGGTTGTTGGACGTTTTACAGTGACTTGTTGTACTGCTGATGCCAGTGTAGTGGGATTTGTCGTAAAGTCTGATAAGCAGTTTAAAGAAAATCAATGGATTGAAACCACAGGTGTTATCCAATTAAAGAAAGAAAATGGAATGGATATACCTGTGCTAAAATTGAACTCATATCAGCTGATTCCTGCTCCTAAAGATCCCTATATTTATTTCTGATGATTTGGGTTATTTCGTTATTCCTCTGCCTCCCCTTCACTGCATATCATAAAATGATCTTGTTGAATTTCGGGATGAATGGTTTTTGTTTTTAAAGTGGCAAGTAAACAGGTGGATCATTTAATGCCGTATATATGATATAACAATTATATGAATAATTGATATATCATAACTGAAATACGAATTATCTATACGAAGAAGGGGTATATTTTTTGGGGAGGTGGAGGGAAATGAATGGGTTGATACGTTTGTTACTCAAGGTGGCGATCATTAGCCTGACTGTATTTCTAGTGGCGGATTGGCTCGATGGCATCCGTATTGGAAATATAGGTGCAGCCATCTTTATGGCGATTCTATTAGGATTGATTAATGCTTGGATTCGTCCTTTGATCATGCCATTTACATTGCCAGTAAATACAGTAAGCCTAGGTGTATATATTCTTATCATTAATGCGATCATGTTTACGCTTTTTGCAATTACCAGTGGCATAGTCGACGATGAATGGTTTCGCGGTATAACCATCGATGGGATGATCCCAGCTCTTACTATCACTTTTTTCGTTAGTTTGGTATCATGGCTTTTAACCCTTCTCTTTGATCGAAAATAGAGCTACTTTCTTATCGAACCAAAAAAAGGTATGATTAGGTTAGGATAGTAAAAGTGATAGAGGGAGGCTTAAAGATGAGCTGGCTTATCAAATCCCTAGTAAAAATCGTCCTAGTAGGCTTAAGCGTATTTCTCGCGGCAAATTATATCAATGGGATCGAGGTCCAAAGTCTTGGCACAGCCATGGTCATGTCATTGGTATTAGCTGTTCTAAACCTCGTGATTCGGCCTATCCTAAAGTTTTTTACCATTCCCATTCGTATTCTCACCTTAGGATTATTTACTCTAGTCATTAATACGTTTCTTTTTTGGCTAGCCGGTACATTGGTCGATGGTATTGAAATTGATGGGTTTATCCCGGCTTTTTTAGGCTCTTTATTGGTAACGATCATTTCATGGCTATTAGAAGTCATCTTGGATAGAAAATAAATAATCCTTTTTAGAAATATGTATACTGCCTAATCAATGAAGAATATAAGCGACCTTTTTTGTTTTAATTGAAGAGGAAAGATATAAAAAAACCGCTGTATTCTAGGAGAGCGGTTTTTTTATGCGTGTTTTTCATCATGTGTTTTGGATTTTGATTAGTTCAGCCCGTAAAATATAACGATCAGGAGCATTTCCAATATAACTAAATGGATAACAAGTCGTGAGTGAAAGTACAGGTCTGGCGATAGGAACGATTACACTCCGATCTTCAGCATGTGTAATCCAAGATTTGCGAATTTGATATGTAAAGAGTTTGTTATGATATTGGATGAAGATTTTATCCCCAATTTGCAGTTTTTTAATATCACGAAATAAAGTATCTCGGTGACCCGAAAGTACAACATGTCCCGTCTCGCCTGGTAATACCGTTCCTCCTCCGACAAATCGACCGATTCCTTTAGATAGAGCATATTCATTAGTGCCTTCTACAATAGGCAATTTTGCATGAAGGCGTGGAACGATTAACTCGCCAATTTTATCCCCCACTTTGGGCTGAGATGGGTAGGAAATCCCTTCTTTTAGGGTAGGTTTTTTGGTGCGATTAGCCCAATCTTCTAAAAAAGCCTGGGCTTTGGAAATGTCTTCATCGACGAGGCTTGCTTCTTTCCACCAATGATAAGCATTGTAAAATAGAAAAATGCTACCTGCGATGATCAAAAGCCAGGCTAGTTTGCGAATCAAAGTTCATCTCTCCTTATATCTAAGCACGTCGAAACTTAATAAATAGAAGTCCAAGGGCTAACAGTAAAACTCCGATGATGACTCCATTGGGATACGAAGTAGCTGTATTAGGTAGTTTTGCTCCATCTCCCGTTTTTGGTGAATCGGTAGTGGTTGTTGTGGTACTACCTGTTATTTGCATGTTTTTTTTGTTCGATAGTTCAATTTGCATACTTTCATCCGTTGTACCTGTTACTTTGGCTTCAATATCATATGTTCCAGAAGCGATCTCATTTTCTGCAAAATCTGCTGTAAATGAATTAGAACCACTACTTACCGCATCAGTCTTAGGCGAAGGTGGCGTGGTTGTATTATTTAATGTGTTATTATTCTGATTGTTGTTATGATCCCCGTTGGTTTCCCCGCTGTTTAAGTTTGTGTTATTATTTGGATCGTTTGTATTATTTGCTGAGGGATTATTTTCAGTTCCAGCTGTATTATCTAATCCTTGGGGATCTGATGATGCTTGATTTGCATTTGTCTCTGTGCCACTCGTTGTATTACCTTGTTGACTAGATGATTTTACGGTTAGTTCCCAATTTCCACTGGTGATTTTAATCGGTTGGAATGTGCCAGTGAAACGGTGCTTTTGGTCTGCTTTTTGATAATCAATATTTAAGGTAGGGATAACGATTTTTTTTGATGGTGCTTCGCCTCCCTCGATCACAGCAGTAAATTCAAGTGAATGTTCACCTGTTCCAGTAAAATCAGTGTTAGTGAATGTTGGAGAAATCTCTGTTGCATCTTTTGAACCATGAATATCCTGTTCATTGGCGCCATCGATTTTTACTTTCCATTTGGATGGCTTTTTGTTGGTTTGACTTTCTAGTTTCGCTTTCACTGAAACTTCTTTTAATTGATCATTCTCATATTTCACCGTAAGACTGGTCACTTGAATCGATTCAGCAGCATTTATGCGCCCGCCTGGTAAAATAAGGAGAAACAAGGTCAAAATAGAAAGTAACGGGATGAAACGCTTCAAACGATTCCCCCTCCTTGGAAGCAGTTGAATTTTTAATGTCAAGCTATTTACTTTCATTATAAAATAGAGTTAGTCTTTTTGATTAAAGGGCTTGGAAAGTTTAATGAACAATCCAAAATAGCGACCAGATCAATCCAGTCGCTACTGGTTAGGAGGTTTTTTATCGTGTTAAGTAGAAGGGTAACTGTAAAAGATATTATCAAACAGTTTCACTTAGAGATCATTTGTAGTAAACATGCGCTCAATCATACTGTAACTGTGACGGACTTGTATCGCCCAGGCTTGGAGCTGGCAGGTTTTTTTAACCACTATCCTGTTGAAAGACTACAGTTGTTAGGACGGACTGAGCTTGCTTTTATGCAAAGTCTGCCTTCAGCTATGAAAGAAGAACGCTTTAAACGAATTTGCCAGCCAGAGCTTCCTTGTATCTGTGTGACAAGAGGATTGCCTGTTCCTGAAGAGTTAATCCAAGCTGCACAAGAAAATAATGTCCCTCTTTTGCGAACATCTATGCCTACTACACGTTTCGCTAGTAAGTTAACCAATTACTTAGAAAAGCGTTTAGCACCAACAACGACCATTCATGGAGTGTTAGTCGATGTACATGGAGTAGGAGTATTGATCTTAGGTGATAGCGGGATTGGTAAAAGTGAGACAGCTCTTGAACTGGTAAAACGAGGGCATCTACTGATCGCAGATGATGCTGTAGAAATTACTCAATTGGAAGAAGATATGTTAGAAGGCTCAGCGCCAGAGCTTATTCGCTATTTGCTGGAAATTCGCGGTTTAGGTATTATAAATATCATGACATTATTTGGTGCGGGAGCTGTACGTGACAAGAAAAAGATTTCATTAGTGATTCGATTAGAAAGTTGGCAAGAAAAAAGACAATATGATCGCCTTGGGCTGGATGAGGAACGGATGAAAATCGTAGACACAGAATTACCTCTTCTAACAGTACCCGTCCGACCTGGGCGAAATCTTGCAGTAATTATTGAAGTTGCTGCGATGAATTATCGTTTAAAGGTCATGGGATATGATGCAGCGAAACAGTTTGTACAAAAACTAAGTGAAACCATTGAAGAAGCGGATGATATAGAATAAAATTTTTTGTTTATTTATCTATCTAAACAAAATGGAATTGACCTATTTCATTATATAAACTTCTCTACCAGCGCGGCTGGTTTTTGGTTTTTTCCAATTTGGAAAATATACATATTGAACTGGATCATAAATCAAACAACCAGGTGTTTTGCAGAATCCATAACATCCCTTTACTAAAACACAATTTTTTTGACCACACTCAATACAATCATAGAGTTCAGTTTCTGAGTGGGATTTAATATTTAGCATAAACACAACCCTCCTATGTGTTTTTTTATTGTATATTAGTTTGATATAACGTGTCCACAATAATGAAAAAATTTCGCTAAATGTTAATAGGATTGGTTGAGAATGTAGATTGACATTGCATTTCTTGAGCTTGGAATGGGGATGGATAGATACATATGGTTTTTATGAAGTACCTTAATTTTTACCGAGACTTTAATAAAAGTAAGTGGATTGGGATTATCATAGTAACGTTTTGTTTATTTTCTTTCAAAAAATTTTTGAGGTACAATGGTAAAGTGATAAAAACGGTATGGAAGTGTAAGAAGGATGATCAGAAAGGAGACATCAGATGGTCGGATTGGCAGTACTTGATCCTGTTGCGTTTTCGCTTGGTCCAATTCAAGTTCATTGGTATGGACTACTAATAGGATCAGGAATTTTACTTGGTTTATGGTTGGCAATGCGCGAGGCTAAACGCCTTGGAATTGATCCGGAAAAAATATTGGATATGATGATTTGGGTGATTCCTTTTGCCATTCTGGGTGCACGTCTTTATTATGTATTGTTTGAATGGGAAAATTATGCGAGTCGTCCTTTGGAAATCTTTGCAGTATGGAAGGGAGGACTAGCAATACACGGTGGGTTAATCGCAGCACTTTTGGCTGGATATTTCTTTGTCAAAAAATATGAACTGCGTTTTTTAGTACTTGCCGATATTGTTGCACCTAGTATTATTTTGGGACAAGCGATTGGGCGCTGGGGAAATTTTATGAACCAAGAGGCGCATGGAGGACCAGTAACCCGTGCTTTTTTGGAGGGGCTCCATTTGCCCAATTGGATAATTGAGCAAATGAATATTCAAGGAATCTATTATCATCCTACTTTTTTATATGAATCCCTATGGAATGTCGTAGGTTTTGGGCTGTTATTATTATTACGATGGGTTAATCCTAAACGTGGTGAAATCTTCTTTAGTTATTTTATTTGGTACTCATTAGGGCGTTTCTTTATTGAAGGTCTACGTACGGATAGTTTGACTTTTACGGGTCCAGATTGGTTAGCCAATCTTCTACAAGTTTTATGGTCACCAATGAATATTCTTTTTGATCCTGGAGCTATGGCCAATGGAAATATTCGTATTGCCCAGCTCATCAGTGTTTGTTCGATTCTTTTGGCTATCGTGATTATTATATGGCGTAGGCAAAAAGGATTAGCTACACAATCTTATAAAGAAGTAGAAAAAGTATCAGCATCTATGCAATAAGAGCATGATAAAAAGAAAAGGGGTTTCTTTGGTATTTAGGAATCCAGAGGTAACATTACAAACCCGGTTTTCCTTTTTTGTTTGAACGACTTTTAGTAGGGATAAGATAGAAAAGGTAAACCAGTACAAGCTAGATTTTCTCTTTTTAGAAGGAACCTCTTTCATTTAGTATAGTTGAAGTAGGAGTGAATCAGATGCATTATCCGGTAATCTTATATGATTTGGATGGAACATTAATTGATACCAACGAATTAATCATAACCTCATTTTTATTTACGCTTGAAAAACATTGTCCCGGTCGGTATACCCGCGAGGATGTTCTCCGTATCATGGGGAAACCACTGCTTGAGCAGATGAAGTATTTTGATGAGGACCAAGCTCAAGAGATGGTAAAGACTTATCATCAACATAATGAATCTGTTCATGATGAGCTAGTTCGAGAGTTTCCGAAAGTCCGCGAAGTACTGGAGAAGCTTTATAAAGCAGGGGCTCAAATGGCGATCGTTTCTAATAAAAGACGCAAAGTAGTTGAAATGGGATTAAAGCGATTTGGCTTAGATCAATTTATGCAAGAAATGGTTTGCGTGGGAGATACCTCCCAAGCCAAACCAGCTCCAGATATGATTCTACTTGCTTTAGAAAAATTAAAAGCTTCTCCTGAACAAGCTTTAATGGTAGGAGATAGCCGTTATGATCTACTTGCAGCTGAACGTGCAGGGGTTGATTCTGTTGCAGTCGGCTGGAGCTTGCATTTTGACGAACTAAAATCTTATCGTCCGACTTATATCATTCAGGATATGCAAGAGCTATTAGATATCGTAGAAATCCCGAAGGTGGTACAAGGGGAATCTGAATGAGAAGGTTAAAGCATTATCCAGTTGAAGGCAGCAATTCACTGTGGCAACTATATCAAACGATTTCTTTTTGGAAGGTATTTAAAAATACAATAATTATATACTTTGCACGTTATATTCCGTTTTTAAGTTGGAAGAATTGGGTATATCGGAAATGTTTAAAAATGGAAATTGGTGAGCATTCCGCCATTGCCTTTATGGCTATGATGGATTTATTGTATCCAGAAAAAATTTTTATCGGGAACAATACCATTATTGGTTATAATACCACCATTTTGACCCATGAGTATTTGATATCTGAATATCGCTTGGGAAAAGTGGAGATTGGTAATCATGTGATGATTGGAGCTAATACAACGATTCTACCTGGAGTGAAAATTGGTGATCATGCAGTGATTGGCGCTGGATCAGTCGTTACTCGGGACATTCCTGCTTATACACTTGCAGCAGGAAATCCAGCTCGTGTGATACGAGAACATAACCCTAAGAAAGCATATGAATCCGAGAAATGTGAAGTTTAATGATATATGAATATCAACTGAATGTTCCCTAGATCGAAGTCCCACACGCTATTTTTCGAGAACATGGTTAAGACTCACAAACTAGCGTAGCCCATTACTGACGCTTCATGGTCTGAGTGTTCAAGGAGGACTTTACCATTAGCCATGGAGATCAAATATATAACAAGTTTATAGAAGAGTATTTCTAATTTAAACCTTCCCTTTCCAAGAAGGTTCGTATAAAATGGTTGGCAATATATTTGATTTCAAGGGGTGGCTTACATGGGGAAAGTTGTATCTGATTTAAGAGCCCGATCTGCATGGTCTATTCTTAACGATGTTGAAGTAGCGGAAGTTTCGCCACCAAGCAAGCCATTAGACGCAGAGCTTGTCGTTCCGGGAAGCAAGAGTATTACAAATCGTGCATTAGTGATGGCGGCAGTTGCGCATGGAGAGTCAGAGTTATCAGGGATTCTAAAAAGTGATGACTCATTTTGGTGTATCGAAACGCTAAAGTCGTTAGGAATAAGAGTGAATGTAAATGGTGATATAGCAAAGATTGCTGGGTGTGGTGGAAGTTGGCCTATAGAGCAAGCAGAGGTTTATATTGGTGCTGCGGGAACCACGGCTCGCTTTTTACCAGGAACATTAGCAGCAGCAAAAAAAGGGAGTTGGATCATCCAAGCGAGTGAACGAATGAAGGAACGCCCTATGCGCCCACTTATTACAGCGCTTCAAGAGTTGGGTGCAAATATCCAATATTTGGAGAATGATGGATTTCTACCGATTCGAGTTGATGGGACTGGTTTAGACGGGGGAGAAGTATCCGTCTCTGGTAGTACTTCAAGTCAATTTATCAGTGGTCTTTTAATAGCAAGCGCCTTAGCTAGAAAGTCCGTAACTATTCGTATTCCTGATCACATTGTTCAACATGCGTATGTGCGAATGACCATTGATTTGATGGAGCAATTTGGAGTACATGTTGAATACGATAATCAACTTTCGGTCATGCAAGTCAACCCTCAAGCTTATCAAGCTCGTCAAATACAACTTGAAGCGGATGCTTCAACAGCTGGATACTTTTTTGCTTTAGCGGCATTAACCAATGGTCGAGTACGCATTAATAACTTGTCTTACCAAACGAAGCAACCCGATATTCAGCTAGTGGATATTTTTGAGCGGATGGGCTGTCAAGTCATTCGAGGTGATGGCTTTATTGAACTAAAGGGAACATCACAACTCAAAGGTGGATTTGATATTTCGATGAAAGAGTTGTCAGATCAAACCTTAACTTTGGCAGTAGTAGCTCCCTTTGCTGATGGACCGATTGCCATACACGATGTTGCACATATTCGTCATCATGAGTGTGATCGGATTGCTGCCATCACTCAACTTTTAACCCAGATGGGAATTCGGGTAGAGGAAAGGGAAGATGGTTTAACGGTCTATCCAGGACAGCCAAAGCCAGCAGAGCTATTCGCGTATGATGACCACCGGGTAGCCATGTCCTTAGCATGTATTGGTGCCAAGGTACCAGGAATACGTATTCTGGACCCTGGTTGTGTCTCTAAGACTTGTCCACAGTACTTTGAAGAGTTAACAAAGCTGGGAATTCATGTGACACTGAAGAAAAAAAGATAAAAAAACCCCAGATGGGGTGTTAATTGATTGGATATATCTTCTAGTCGGATTTCTCTTTGGTTCATAACCTTATAGGATCAGGGAGAAGTCTTTTTTATTATACATCTTGTCCAACGGCTTCTTGTATGTTTGCAAAACCGTCTTTTTCCAATAGTTGTAGTAGTTCTTCGTTTATTAATCGAGCAATGGATGGACCTCTATAAATCATACCCGTATACACCTGAATTAAGTTAGCTCCAGCACGGATTTTGGCATAAGCATCTTTTCCAGTAAAAATCCCACCTACACCAATAATTGGAACTTTCCCTTCAGTTATACCATAAACATCACGAATAAAAACAGTAGAAGGTTCTGTCAATGGACGACCGCTTAAGCCACCTGTTTCACTTTTGTCAGGAGATTGTAAACCTTGACGAGATAATGTTGTATTTGTAGCAATAATCCCATCGATTTTTAAAAATAAAGCTGTTTTGACGATGTCTGTAAGCTGTTCAAGAGATAAATCTGGGGCAATTTTTAAAAGAACAGGTTGATATTGCTGATGTTGTTTGGCCAACTGGTCTCGTTCGGATAAGATGGCAGCTAATAGCTTTTCAAGAGCATTGATTTGCTGTAAATCACGTAATCCTTGGGTGTTAGGAGAGCTTATATTAATGACAAAATAATCACCATCTAAGTATAGAGTAGATAATCCTTTGCGATAGTCATCACTAGCTTGTTCATTAGGAGTATCTTTATTTTTTCCTAAATTAATCCCAATAGGACAGACTGGACGTGGAAGAGTTGCAAAAGTTCGTTTTGCTTCTTCAATCCCATGATTATTAAATCCCATTCGATTAATAAGTGCGCTATCTTCCAATAAACGAAATAGACGCGGTTGTGGGTTCCCAGATTGTGGACGTGGAGTCAACGTTCCTACTTCGATAAAGCCAAAACCAAGAGCGGCAAGAGCCGGGTACACATTGGCATGTTTATCAAAACCTGCAGCAAGTCCGACAGGGTTCTTAAATGTAAGTCCCCAGTATTCACTCTGTAAACGAGAATCTCTTACATTCATCATTTTGCTAAAACGACTCTTAATAGCTGCAGAAGATTGCATCATTTTTAATGCCCGAATCGTCCAGATATGAGCCGATTCGGGATCCATCTTAAATAGAAATGGTCGTAGATTATCGTATAACATGGTTGGTTTCCTTTCCGAACAAAACTATCGAACAGTAGCATACCATAATTCCTAGCCATTACAAAGCACTCAAGCAAGAAAAGACTTACTTAATCTCAAAAAGATGACACTGTTAAAGAAATTTTACAAGAGGATAACTTGTTTAACAAATAAGTTAAAAATTATTAAATATCCCTAAGTAGAAAATACATTCGGGGTACAATGTTTAATATAAAATTATTTATAAATAACAGGAGAGAGAACCAATGAAAAAGGTAAAAGGGTTGATTAGTGTATACCTTATCATTTTGTTTGCTTTAACCTTCTCTATTCCTGTATCTGCACAAAGAAATACCTCTTCATTGGATGATCCAAAAAGATTCGGAGCTTTTATTGATCTCTTGATTAAAGATCAATTACAAGAGCGAAAAATACCGGGAGCTGCTTTCGTCATGGTAAAAGATGGGGAGGTATTTTACAAAAAAGGCTATGGTTATAGTAACTTAGAAGAAAAGAAGTTAGTAAGTGTAGACCAGACCATTTTTCGTGTTGCCTCTATTTCTAAGCTTTTTACAACGACAGCAGCTTTACAACTAGTAGAACGTGGTCAAGTAAAACTACACACTGATGTGAATCAATATTTAGAAAAGGTGAAAATACCTACGGATCAAACAATCACCTTACATCATCTATTAACTCATACATCTGGTTTAGATGATTCACGAGAAGGCATCAATGTTTCGAATCCTGCAGATTTATTACCTCCAGGTGAAATTAGACAGAATTTTATCGAACCTCCCGTACGTGCACCAGGAAAAATGATTCATTACTCCAATACAGGGATGGAGATTGTCGGAAGTTTGATTTCAGATGTATCAGGTATGACATTTTCAAAGTATATACAAAAAAATATATTTGAGCCTTTAAATATGAGACATAGTACTTTTAATCAAGTCCTACCATCACAAGTAGAAAAAAATTTTGCCTATGGTTATCGGCTTAAGCAAGGAAAAAACATAGTTCAATCCCCATTATATTTCCATGGAGGAGCTTATGGATCACTCCATACGACTGCCATGGATATGGCTTCTTTTATGATAGCTCACCTCCAAAATAGACCGATGGGTCAAACACAAATTCTACAACCCCAAACTTTTAATTTGATGCATCAACAACATTTTAAACCATCTGAACAAGTCGCAGGGATGGCTTATGGTTTTTTTACAGAAACAGCTAAAGGACGAACCGCCTTATTTCATGAAGGTAGAATTGCTGAGTCAACAAGTATTATTTATTTACTCCCTGAAGAGGATACAGGATTTTTCTTTGTCTATAATCATAACTGGCTCGATGAATCTGGAAAAACGCTGACCCAGATTGTGAAGGATGCAATTATGGATCGTTATTTCTTAGATATAGAAAACATTTATGCTCTATCTCAATCGATGCCGACGCGTCCGTTAGAAGATGTTGAAAGCTATACCGGCATATATCGTTCTACTTTATACTCCACCTATTCAATGGAAAAGATCGCCTCCTTATTCTCGCAGGTTCGCTTACAGAAAAATAAAAAAGGAGTACTAGAAAGCAAAAGCCTATTTAAGCAGTTTCCCATACTCATCCCCATACAACCTGGTGTTTTTAAAATGATTGGATCAGATAAAAATGTTGCCTTTCATGAAAGTAGTCAAGGAAAAGTAGATTACTTTTATGTGGAAGGGGATACCGTTTCATATGAGCGGATTCCTTGGTATCAAACTGATTTATTTCATTTCAGCTTAATTGGGTGGTTTGTCCTATTGTTTTTTATAAGTATCTGGGGGATTATCATATTTCTCATCAAGCGATTATGTAAAAAATCCCATCATCAGTTACTGCTTTGGACAGGGTTTATTGGTATCTTTAATCTGCTTTTTCTAATAGGAATATGGAAGTATTTACTACAACCAATGATGGAGGAATTTTGGGGAGCGATTAATTTTGGGGTTCCTTGGCAATTACAATGGATTAGTATGATTCCACTTATCACAGGTGGTTTAGCTTTGGCTGTCTGCTGGCAAGCAAGGAAACGGTCAAAAGATATGAAATGGAGCTTTTTAACCCGAGTATACTATTGGACCATAGGCATACATGGAATTGGATTTTTTTTCTTTACTTGGTATTGGAATTTAGTATGGCCAGCTTATTATATAGGATAATAAATATTTATGATTTACTCTAGCCTTCTTTTAGCTTCATTCGCTAATCTTAAAGTAGAATGAAAACTAGTAGGGCTCGAAGTTATGGCTATCATTTACGAACTTCTAAAAAATATCGACATAAGTATGCTGTTAAAGATGTCAGTATTCATATAAAACTAGGTGAAATTTATGGGTGTCTAGGGAAAAATGGAGCTGGTAAAACAGCCACCATGCGTATGTTGCTAAGGATTAATACAACCTACCTCTGGTGAAAGAGTAACTCATGGCAAAATTCCATTTGCATGTATTGGCTCCATGATTGAAACACCTAGGTTTTATCTCAATTTAACAGCAGAGGAAAATTTAGAAATTCATCGACGGATGATGGGGGTTTCTGATAAAAAATCTATCCTATATTCTTTAGAAACAGTAGGTTTACTTAAGGGCAAAGAAAAAGAAATTTAAAGATTTTTCCTTAGGAATGAAACAGTAAAATAGTTTAATCAAGATATTAAGACTTTACGATTATATAGAAATTTTTTCTGTATATGAAGAAGTCTTTTTGTTTTGGTCTTTTTGTTATATAAAAGTAACGATCTTTCTAATTAGAAATGGTCTGATGTTTTAAAACAAAGAACTTTCCAAGGAGCGTATCAAGAGCAGCATCTCTCAGAAATTCTATAAACTAATTAAGGGATGAAAGTGAGTGGTGAAACGATGATATGATAAATCTTCCATTGTTACTTTCTTCTCTTATATATAATAAGAAGAGTATAGAATAAGAAAATTTGACAAGTTAAGTATAACGATGATGTTTGGAGGGGAAGCGATTGAAATTATTATTTGCAACCAGTAATCCAGGAAAATTAAATGAAGCGATCCAAGTATTAGAACCATTTGGGATTGAAGTGGTTGAATGTTCACTAGAGTTAGTGGAACCAGATGTCAATACGGTAAGAGAGGTAGCGGCACAGAAGCTTAAGCAAGCGATAGATCAAGGATATGATCAAGTTATGGTCGATGATACAGGAATTTATTTTGCAGCTTATCAGCAATTTCCAGGTGTGCTTACCAAACGAATTTTTCATGGAATTGGTTATCGGGGAATTGCTAAGCTGTTAGAGGGAGAAGATCGTACTGCTTGGTTTGAAGGAGCAATCGCCATTTGTTGGAACGGACAAGTTCAACTTTTTACAGGTATGACAAATGGACGGATTATCGATCAGATTGGTGAGGATATAAAGCCTGAGCCGGGATTCCCCTATGATCCCATCTTTATACCTGAGGGGGAGATGGAAGTACTCCAAAATTTACCGAGAGAAAAAAGATTGTTTTACTCATACCGCCGTATTGCTTTAGAAAAAATGGTTAAGTGGTTATCACTACAAGAAAAGGGAAATAGCAGTTATTTTCAATCACATTCGTAAGTGTATTTTCTAATGAGTACTGCTTCAACAATTTGGGCGAAATCCTTCTAGTCACAAAGAGTAAACCATGTTATAATAGGAACAATTATCCTTTAGTATATTAGCAAACTAAAGTAAAATGTGGAGCAGTGATGAGATGACTGTTTTAAGAGGATTTGAAAAGCCAACCGGATTTCACGATTTACCACCACAATTGGTAAGGAAAAAACGGAGAATTGAAGATCGCGTGCGTATGGTCTTTGAAAATTGGGGTTATGAAGAAGTATTAACACCAGCTTTAGAGTTTGCTGAGACAGTGGGAAAAGCGAGTGCCATTTCTGAACAAAAGATGTTTAAATGTATTGATCGGCAAGGAAATACACTTGTTTTACGTCCTGATCTAACAGCACCGATTGCTCGGATGACTGCTTCCGTCTTAAAAAATGAGCCATTACCACTTCGTTTGTCATATCATGCCAGTGTTTTTCGGGCACAGGAAAATGAAGCGGGAAGAAATGCAGAGTTTTATCAATCAGGTGTAGAACTAATTGGAAATGCAAGTAGTACAGCCGATGCCGAAGTGATTGCATTGGCTGTAGAAGCACTTCAAAACTGCCAGATTGATTCATTTCAGTTGGCAATTGGTCATGAAGCTTTACTTGATGGATTATTACGTGAATGTATCCGTAACGAGTCTTCCATTCAAAAGTTAAAAGAGCAGTTAAGTCAGCGAAATATGGTAGGTTTTTGGGAAGCATTACAAGAACTTGATATAAATTATCAAGCGAAAAAAGAATTGTTATATCTATTTCAATTGCGTTCTTGTAAAGAACAATTAACTTCAGTTCGTAAGCTAAGTGAGACGACTCAGGTACTAAAGGCAGCAGATCAACTTGAAGAAGTTTGGCGGCAACTTGAAGTTTATGGAATTGATCATTACTGTGTTTTGGATTTTGGTTTAATTGGAAGGATTGGTTATTATACAGGCGTTTATTTTGAAGGCTATTCGTCAAGCTTGGGATTCCCTTTGTTAAGTGGAGGACGATATGACTCTCTACTTACTTGCTTTCATCGAAATCTTCCCGCGACAGGATTTGCGCTTGATGTTAATCGGATGATGGAGGTAAGTCAATTGGAATGCGAAAAGAGGGAACGTTTTGTCATTTGCTATACAGATCACCTTTACGAAAAAGCGATCAAGAAAGCAGTAGCTTTACGGAAACAAGGGAAGGTCGTAGTTTTAGATCAAATTTCAAAACCGAGCGAAACATCAAAAGAAACGATTCTGTCAGATAGCCATGTCATTTGGATTGTTTGAGAGGAGGGATAAGATAGTGGATGAGCTAACGATTGCCATGCCAAAAGGAAGGATTTTTGGAGAAGCTCTTGCTCTCTTTCGCCAGACCAATCTCACTATTCCGGAGGAATTTTCCGAGGATTCCCGTAAGTTGACGATTTCTTTACCTCATATCGGACTTTCTTTTTTTCTAGTCAAACCTATTGATGTCCCTACCTATGTCGAATATGGAGTAGCGGATTTAGGAGTGGTAGGAAAGGATGTGCTTCTTGAAGAAGATAGGGATGTATATGAATTGCTTGATTTAAAAATAAGTCCTTGTCGACTATCTGTGGCTGGGAAGCCAGATTGGTTAGTTCCGCTTTACCCCCGTGTAGCTACGAAATATCCAAGAATTGCTAAAAATTATTTCAAAAAACAAGGACAGCAGGTTGAAGTTATTCGTTTAAGTGGTTCGATCGAGCTTGCGCCTATCGTGGGATTGGCCGATCGGATTGTTGATATTGTTTCGACAGGTAGAACCCTAGAAGAAAACGGGTTGGTCGAGTTAGAGGTAATCGGTAGTATCACCTCTAGATTGATTGCTAATCGAGCGAGTTATCGAATGAAGGCTGAACGGATTACTTCCTTATGTGATCAGCTACAGCAAGTGATTAAGGAAGGAGCACGAGTATGATTGCGATTGTGAAACCAGATGAATTAGTTAAACATAAGCAGTTTAAATCCATTCAGCAAAAGGAAGAGCATGTAGTTAAAGAAATTATTGAGTTAGTAAAAGCAGAAGGAGATCCCATTCTTTATGAATTAACACATCGTTTTGATGGAGTTCTTTTGGACTCCTTCATGGTGCGTAAGGAAGAGATTGAGCAAGCCTTTGCTGAAGTTGATCCAGATTTTTTACAAGCAGTAAGTGAAGCAGCAGAGCGAATTCGCCGTTATCATGAAAAGCAAAAACAGTACTCATGGATGGATCCGGAAGAAGATGGAACGATATTAGGGCAAATTGTTCGTCCGCTTGAACGCGTGGGGGTCTATGTACCGGGTGGACGTGCTGCTTATCCATCGACTGTATTGATGAATGTGCTCCCAGCAAAAGTAGCTGGAGTGTCTGAAGTGATTATGGTTACACCTCCTCTATCAGATGGCAATATTCATGCATCAATCCTAGTTGCAGCCAAAATAGCTGGTGTTGATACAATCTATAAAATAGGTGGAGCACAAGCGATTGCAGCGTTAGCTTATGGAACTGATACAATTCCGCAAGTTGATAAAATTGTAGGTCCAGGAAATATATATGTTGCTTTAGCAAAGAAAGCTGTATATGGTCAAGTCGATATTGATAGTATTGCTGGTCCTAGTGACATTGTTGTAATTGCAGATAAAGCAGCAAATCCCACCTATGTAGCAGCAGATATGTTGGCACAGGCAGAACATGATCCACTTAGTTCCGCTATTCTTTTAACCCCGTCTGTTCATTTAGCGGAGCAAGTTATTATAGAGATCGAACAACAATTAGGTGATATGAACCGACACGAGATTGCTGCCAGTGCACTCAAAAATCGAGGGGGTATTTGTATTACCAATGATTTACCAGAAGCATTTGCACTAATGAATCAACTGGCACCAGAGCATTTAGAGATACTCATCGAAAAGCCATGGGACTTTTTATCCCAAGTAAAAAATGCCGGAGCTATTTTTTTGGGTGAGTATAGTCCAGAAGCTATAGGTGATTATTTTGCTGGGCCTAATCACGTGTTACCAACGGAAGGAACTTCGCGCTTTTTCTCTGGACTTGGTGTCGATAGTTTTATCAAAAAGATGAGTCTAATCTCGTATAGTCGCAAGGCATTATTAAGAGATGGAGCTCGTGTCATGACTCTAGCCCATACCGAAGGATTAGGTGCACATGCTTATTCTATACAAGTACGTTTAGACAAAGAAAAAGCAGGTGAAAACAAGTGATGAGCATAGAGCGAATAGCAAGTGTAGAGCGTACCACTTTAGAAACGAGTATTTCGCTTAACTTGAGTATTGATGGGGCTGGTCAAACTAAGCTTTCGACCGGGGTTCCCTTTTTAGAACATATGCTGGATTTATTTGCAAAACATGGGCAATTTGACCTGAACATCAAAGCAAAAGGGGATGTTGAAATCGATGATCATCATACAGTAGAGGATATTGCTATTTGCCTTGGGCAAGCTTTGCGAGAAGCTTTAGGAGATAAAAAAGGCATCCGTCGTTATGGAAATTGTTTTGTACCGATGGATGAAGCTCTGGGCCAAGTTGTGGTCGACTTATCCAACCGTCCTCATTTAGAATTTAGAGCAGAGTTTCCAAATCTTCAAGTAGGTACTTTTTCGACGGAATTAGTCCATGAGTTTTTCTGGAAGTTAGCTTTGGAAGCACGGATGAATCTCCATGTAATCTTGCACTATGGTAAGAATACACATCATATGATTGAAGCGTTGTTTAAAGCACTCGGACGTGCTTTAGATGAAGCGACCCAGATTGATCCAAGAGTGAAGGATGTGCCATCATCGAAGGGAGTATTGTAATGCTAGCGATTATTGATTATGGAATGGGCAATCTACACAGTTTGAGTAAAGCACTCGAACGGATGGGATATGATTATGTCATCACAAGCGATCCCGATGTGCTACGTAAGGCGAACGGTTTAATTTTACCGGGGGTTGGTGCCTTTGGTGATGCGATGTATGAACTTGCTATTCGTGGAATAGATACAGTGATCAAAGCAGAAGCGCTTGAGGGTAAACCCCTCTTAGGTATTTGTTTAGGTATGCAGCTTCTTTTTTCGAGTAGTGATGAAAATGGCTATTACGAGGGACTAAATTTATTGCCAGGTCATGTAGCTCGTTTTCGAGGGGAACTAAGGATTCCTCATATGGGATGGAATTGGCTCTTCTTTAAACATCCTCATCCTCTATTTCGGGATTTATCTGAGGACTATGTTTACTTTGTGCATTCCTACTATGTTCAAGCCGCTAATTCGGAAGATGTCATCGCAACCACAAACTATGGTACCTCTGTACCTGCGATTGTGGCTAGAAATCAGATTTATGGGATGCAATTTCATCCTGAGAAAAGCGGAAAGCTCGGCTTAAAATTACTCAACCAATTTGCTCGTTTAGTAGAGAAGGTAGGAGTGGATGTGTCTTGAGTTTTACAATCTATCCTGCAATTGATCTTAGAAATGGAAAGTGTGTACGCTTAACCCAAGGAGATTATGGTCAAGAAACGATTTATTGTGAAGACCCGAGACAAATGGTTGAACAGTTTATCCAAGCAGGCGCAAAGTGGATTCATATGGTTGATTTAGATGCCGCTCGGACAGGAGAACCGATCAATTTGCCGATCATCGAAAAGTTAGTGGAGTCTAGTTCCGTTCCAATTCAAGTAGGTGGAGGAGTAAGAAACTTAGAGCGGCTTCATAGACTACTGGATCTGGGAGTTAGTCGAATCGTGATTGGATCGGCTGCAATTGATGATCCGAAGTTTGTGCGCCTTGCACTTCAAGTTGCTGGAGACAAAATTGCTCTGGGGATCGATGCGCGAGATGGGATGGTGGCTACCCACGGCTGGCTCCAAACTTCAAAAGTGACAGCGCAAGATTTAGCGAATGAAATGGTACAATATGGAGCAGAAACTTTTATTTTTACAGATATTTCACGTGATGGTATGTTATCTGGAGTTAATGTGGAAGCTGTCCGAAGTTTAGCAGAAGCTTGTGGAAAACAAGTAATTGCCTCTGGCGGTGTCCGAAGTTTAGAAGATATTCGTAAACTAGCACCTTATCAAGACCAAGGAGTAACAGGTGTGATCATAGGCAAAGCCTTATATACTCATCAGGTTCAGCTGGAAGAAGCGATTCAAGTGGCTAGAGAGGCGGAAGCAAAATGATTACCAAGCGAATTATTCCCTGTTTAGATGTGAAAGAAGGACGCGTTGTTAAAGGTGTCTCTTTTGTCAATTTACGGGATGCTGGAGACCCTATTGAGTTAGCTGCTCATTATGATCAAGCAGGTGCAGATGAGCTTATATTTTTGGATATCTCTGCTTCCCATGAGGGTAGAAAAACCATGGTTGAAGTAGTTGAAAAGGCAGCAGGACAGCTTAGTATTCCTTTTACAGTCGGTGGTGGGATTGCTTCTGTCGAAGATATATTTCGGATGCTTAGAGCAGGTGCTGATAAAATATCAATGAATACGGCAGCGGTTTTAAATCCAGAGCTGATTGAAGCTGGAGCCCGCCGTTTTGGGAGTCAATGTATGGTCGTTGCGATTGATGCAAAATATGAGCCCGAGATCCAAGACTGGATTGTATACACCCATGGTGGGCGTATACCAACTGAACATCGAGCCGTTAACTGGGCACAAGAAGTGGTTAAACGTGGTGCAGGAGAAATCCTTTTAACAAGTATGGATGCTGATGGACATAAAGATGGGTTTGATATTCAACTAACCCAAGCAGTCTCTGAAGCGGTTCAAGTTCCTGTCATTGCCTCTGGAGGTGCAGGGAATGAGCAACATTTTTATGAAGTATTCTCCAATACACAAGCAACCGCAGCGCTTGCCGCTTCCATTTTCCACTTTCAAGAGGTATCGTTATCCAGTGTAAAAACTTACTTAAAAGAGCGGGGGGTTGAGGTTCGATGAAAAGTTATCTTAATTTAGAACAGGTTCAATTTGATGAAAAAGGCCTCGTCCCTGCTATCATCCAAGATGCTAAGACGAAAGATGTACTTACACTTGCTTATATGAATAAAGAATCATTAGCAATAACGATTGAGCAGGGCGAAACTTGGTTTTATAGTCGATCTAGAAAGTCTCTTTGGCATAAAGGTGAAACATCCGGAAATAAGCAAAAAGTGGTTTCCCTCCATTATGATTGTGATCAAGATGTGATTCTAGTACAAGTAGAACCAATGGGCCCTGCTTGTCATACAGGTAAGTATAGTTGTTTCCATGGTATAGAAAAAGGGGACTCAGACCGCCTTCAAATTATTACAAAGTTAGAGCAGCGTATTAAAGAGCGAGATGTCAAACGTCCAGAAGGTACCTATACGACTTATTTGTTTGAAAAAGGCATGGATAAGATCTTAAAAAAAGTGGGAGAAGAAGCAGCTGAAGTGATTATCGCTGCTAAAAACCAATCTCATTCGGAGCTTTGCTATGAAACTGCAGATTTAATCTATCATTTATTGGTACTTTTACAAGAAGCCAAATTACCACTCGATAGAGTATTAAATGAGTTGGAAAGCCGCTATAAAGAATCATTGACTTCTACAAGTTAATCAGCTCATTGTCCTCTTAATCAGCCACTCATTACTTCTCCACTCACCCGCTAAAGGTTTGACGCAAAAGTGAATCCTACACAAAAACGATTCTTGGCTTCGTCTCGAAATGATCTAGGTTCTGTCTCGAATGTTGCAACATGCTGTGTATCGATGAAATTCTTTATAAATAGAGATTCAATTAAAAGGTTAGATAACTATGAAATAACTTGAGGTGAGCTTCTAATCACCTCTAGCTATTTCATAGTTTATAAGAAGAATTATTTCTCTCATTTCAAAAGATAATCCTTGGAAGGTCCCCAAACAAACTTTATTAGAAAAGTCACACCTATTCCGTAGGAAATAAACTAAGTTATAATAGAGTAAAATGTATATAAATATAAATTATTTCTACTAATCTCTAGGGGTGAATCTAGTATTCATGGAGAATGTGATCATCTTTTCTGGAACCTCCAATATTCAGCTTGCCGAACATATTTGTACATACTTACAAACTTCGCTGGGAGATGTACAAATCAGTCGTTTCAAAAGCGGAGAAATCTATGTCCGATATGAGGAAAGCATTCGTAATAAAGATGTATTTCTAATTCAAACCTTAAGTCACCCAGTGAATGAAAATTTAATGGAGCTCCTTGTGATGGCTGATGCAGCTAGACGTGCTTCTGCAAGGAGTATTAGTGCAGTCATTCCCTACTTTGCTTATGCAAGGCAGGAGAAAAAGGATGCTCCACGCGAGCCAATTACTGCAAAAATGATTGCAGATATTTTGGCTACAGTTGGCATAGAACGTGTGATTACAATTGATTTACATGCTCCAGCGATTCAAGGATTTTTTAATATTCCGGTTGATCATTTGACAGCTTTAGACCGAATTACTAGCTACCTAAGGACAAAAAAGATTGAGAAACCTGTGGTCGTTTCCCCTGATGCTGGACGAGTTAAAACAGCTGAGAAGTTAGCTGCTTATCTCGATGCCCCCTTTGCAATTATGATGAAAAAGCGACCAGCTCATAATAAAGCAAAGGTTACCCACATTATTGGGGAAGTAAAGGGGTTTACACCCATTATTATTGAGGACATGATAGATACTGGAGGAACGATAGTCAAGGTAGTTGAGAAGTTGATGGAGAAAGGAGCTAAACCTTCATATATCTGTGCTACTCACCCTCTCTTCTCTGATCAAGCACAGAAGAAGCTAAAGCACCCAGGAATTCGTGAGATTGTAGTGACGGATACCATCCCTTTTGAAGCGGATGCTTCAAATCATTATACTGTTTTATCGATGGCTCCACTACTTGGAAAAGCCATTCAACTTATTCAATTAGGAGGGTCGATCACAACCCTGTTCCGTTCTTAAACCTTAACTGTATTTTAATGAAAAGTATGATATACTTTTTCAGTCAGATACCATCCCACCAGTAAAATCATGCTGGGCTGGTTGGAGGGAAATTATGAAAAAGTCGCAAATCGGATTGGATAGCAAGGAGAAAAAAGTGATTCGACTTCGTTTTGATGCCGGATTCTATTTTGAGCTTGCTGTCCGATCATTAAATCGTCATCAATACGAAAAAGCACTGAAGTACTTTCGTCTAGCCGTAGAAAAAGAGCCCGAGAATCCAGTCAATCACTGTAATTTAGCTGGAATCTTATCTGAACTGGGTCGTTATGAGGAATCCAACGAGGTTTTAAAAGGAATCCTAGATGAAGTTGATCCAAGTCTTCATGAATGTTTTTTTTATATGGCGAACAATGCGGGCAATATGGACAACCTCGAGTTAGCTGAGAATTATTTGCTTGAGTATTTAGGTAGAGACCCATATGGAGAATTTGCCGAAGAAGCGGAAGATATGTTGTATATGCTTTCGTTGGAATTGGGGCGTCCCCCCAAGGAGCCGATCCCTGCTAAATTGCCGCCACATGTTGAGAAGCATGAAGAAGCTTATCAATATTTAGAATCAGGTGATTTTCCACCAGCTATTGAGCTCTTAAAAGAGATTATCGAACTTGAGCCAGACTACTTGCCTGCATACAATAATCTGGCTCAAGCTTACTATTACACTGGCAAAATTGAGGAATCATTAGATTTGATAGATCAAGTATTAAAGCGTGATCCAACAAACTTACATGCCTTATGTAACTTTGCTGTCATTAGTGATTCCATGGGTAAAGCCACATTAAGTCAACGAATCATTCAAACTCTAAAAAATTTAGTTCCAATGCATAAGGAACATGCCTATAAATTAGGTCTGACGATGGGAACACTTGGAGAGCATGAAGTTGCATATAAGCTTTTCTCATTGCTTGTAAAAGTAGAAGTATTGCCCGAACCAGATCTTTATCATTATGCAGCCGTTTCCGCTTGGAATACAGGACGACTGCTTCAAGCACGGCGTTATTGGAAAAAAGCATTAGTTATCGATCAGCAGTCAGGGGTACCCCGTTTTTACTTAAAACAGTTAGATCAATATTTAACTCATCCAGATCGTTCTTGTCCCGTTATTAGTTATGACTATCAGATTCCAAAAGAAGAAATCATGTTATCAAAAAGCGCTCAAGATCTTCATTCGGATCCAGAATTTATCTCTTTTTTATATACCGTTATGGATGAAGGAGAAGATGAGGAGAAGATTGAAGCCCTTCAAGCATTAGCGGCTATTAATCCAGATGATCTGGAAAAAAGACTCAGAGAGTTTTTATTACAAACTATAGGTAGCATTCAGGTGAAAAGGCTTGCTCTGGAAATTTTACAAGAAATGAAAGCAGCTCCCCCGTTTACGATGAATTATGAAGGGTATAAACTACAATTAGAACGACCCAATGCACAAGTCGATTTTTCAGTATGGAAAAAGAAGTGGGATCAAGTATTAGAATGTTGTTTAAGCCATATGGAAGAAACTTCGGACAAGCTCAAACAGGATGTTATGGCTCTTTGGCGGGAACAACTAAATCAAGGCATTCCACCGATCCGCAAAAAAGAAGGATGGGCTGCGGCTATTGAATATGCTGTAGCAAAACATCATCAGGAGTCGATTACCAAAACAGCCCTTGCTCATAAATATAAAATTTCTTCATCGACACTAACACGATATATTCGACAATTGGAACCTGTTGTAACTAAATTATTTTATTCATAGTAAGGAGTTGCTTATATGAAAAAGCTAGGGGAAGATTCTTTTGCTCCTTTTGTACAAATGGGAGATAAGGTAGTGGAATTTACAGCGGACTGGTGTCCAGATTGTAAGCGAATTGAGCCGGATTTACCAGCTATTGAGGATCAATTTCAGAACCACTATACATTTGCTTCATTAAATGTGGATGAAGCACCTTCTATTGCCGAACAGTATAATGTAAAAGGAATTCCTACTTTCCTTATTTTTAAAGATGGTGAAGAAATCGGGCGTTTACCAAGTCGTGATGCAAAAACAAAAGAGCAGATTGAATCCTTCTTAGCTGGAATGTCACAAAAAAAGTAGTTTTTATGGAAAGTTGTCTAATTCGCAAGCGATTCGTCTATGAATAGAGATCAAAAGCGAATTGCTTGCGAATAACTATCTGTTTATAGGTATCGATCCTGCTACTTCACCTGAAAATTCTGATTTGCAGCACTGATTTTATCAACTACAAAAGGAACTAGGAATTATACCTTGGTCAATGCTTTGACGCGAATAGGACTCGTGTTTTTCTTTGGCCCGATCTTCTATCACTGTAATACGAAAGCAGGATGTTTGTAGAAATTTACATCAAAGGAATTTATGATCAGAGTAAAAACTAAGCTATAATATATAAGATAATATAAAAATGAAAGGTGATGGCTATGAAAGCCAACAGAGAGCTTAATCTAGTTGTCATCACCGGAATGTCCGGCGCTGGTAAAACGGTTGCAGTGCAGAGTTTAGAAGATCTAGGGTTTTTTTGTATCGATAACCTTCCTCCGATTTTACTTCCTAAATTTGTGGAGCTATTAGAACAATCGGAGGGAAAGCTCCGGAAGGTTGCCTTGGTGATTGACTTACGAGGTCGAGAATTTTTCTCTTCGTTATTTGATTCACTGGAAATGTTAGAAAAAATCCATGGAATTCATTATCGAATTTTATTTTTGGATGCAGATGACCAAACGCTAGTTCGCCGCTATAAAGAAACAAGAAGAAGGCACCCTCTTTCTCCAGATGGAACCCCACTTTATGGAATTGCTCAAGAACGTAAATTATTAGACGAACTTAAAGGTAGAGCCCATCAAATCATTAATACAAGTGCCCTAAAGCCGAGTCAGCTCAAAGAAAAGATTATGGCTCATTACTCCCAGATCGATCAAGTGGGAATGACCGTAAATTTCATGTCTTTTGGCTTTAAGCATGGGATTCCTATCGATGCAGATTTAGTATTTGATGTTCGATTTTTACCTAATCCTCACTATGTTGATTCCCTTCGTCCGCATACAGGAAAAGATCATGATGTGTATGACTATGTGCATAAGTGGTCAGAAACAAAGCAATTTTTATTGAAGCTGGAAGACCTACTTTCATTTCTGTTACCAAATTATCATAAAGAGGGGAAGTCACATTTAGTTATAGGGATTGGCTGTACAGGTGGGAAGCATCGCTCTGTTGCGATTGCTGAACATTTATATCGTTTATTTAAAGAGAAAGAGCACTGCCGGGTGATACACCGAGACATCGAGAAAGGCGGATAAAGAAGGTGTTGACTAAACAGAACTGGGCGATGAGAATGGCTCGTCCACATATCGTTTGTATCGGTGGAGGTACGGGCCTATCTGTTATATTAAGGGGACTCAAAAAGCTTTCTGCAGAAATTACAGCTATAGTCACTGTAGCAGATGATGGAGGTAGCTCAGGTAGACTACGTAATGATTTACAAATGCCTCCCCCTGGAGATATTCGTAATGTGATGATCGCTTTAGCAGATACAGAACCTTTGCTAGAGAGTGTTTTCCAATACCGTTTTGAAAATGGTGGGGGCCTTAAAGGGCATACATTGGGAAATTTAATGATTGCGGCTTTAAAAGAGATTACAGGCGATTTTACACAGGCCGTTAAGGAAATGAGTAAAGTTTTAGCGGTTCGTGGTCGGGTTTTCCCAGCAAGTGAACAAGATGTAACCTTAATTGCTGAAATGATCGATGGCACGATTGTAAAAGGTGAATCGCAAATCCCAAAAACAGGGAAAAAAATTCATCGTGTATTCTTACATCCACCTGAACCAAGACCACTTGAAGAGGCAATATCTGCAATTGCCGATGCGGATGGGATTGTGGTTGGTCCGGGTAGTCTTTATACAAGTATTCTTCCCAATTTATTGGTGAAAAATATGACTGAATCGATCCGAGCTTCACATGCTTCTAAAATCTACGTTTGTAATGTTATGACCCAACCCGGTGAGACCGATCATTTTACTGCCAGTGATCATGTAAGAGCGATTTATGATCATGTTGGTGAAAGATTATTTGATCAAGTTATAGTAAATAATGAGGTTCCGCCGCTTGAAGTTCAACGGCGATATGCTAAAAGTAGTCAACAAATGGTCGTGCCGGATATCGAACAAATTCATAAAATGGGTTGCCAAGTGCTTGCAGATAATTTATTGTTATATCAATCAGTGCTACGACATGATGCGGATCGCATTAGTAAGCATATTTTAAAATTAATTCAAGAACGTCTTAGAAGGCTACAGAGCGGATAAGAGGGATGGATCATGTCCTTTACTTCAACAACCAAAAAAGAATTAACGCAATTAAAGGTGGAGAGCTGCTGTAAGAAAGCAGAGTTATCCGCTTTAGTTCGGATGAATGGGATGATTCATCTAAGAGAAAGGCGAATGGTTTTAGATATTTCTACTGAAAATCCGGCGACTGCTCGTCATGTATTTTCTTTATTTAAAGATTTATATCATGTGCAACCTGAGGTGCTGGTTCGCAAGAAAGTACGCTTAAAGAAAAATAATGTATACCTTATTCGTCTTTCTACCCAAGCGGACTCCATTTTATCCAAACTATTTATTTTAAAAGAAAAAAGTTGGGAGCGTATCCAAGGAATTGCTCCTGAACTGATCGAAAAACAATGCTGTAAGCGTGCGTACTTGCGGGGGGCTTTTTTGGCTGGGGGCTCTGTAAATAATCCAGATAGTTCTTCGTATCATTTGGAGATCATCTCCACCTATCATGATCATAGCGAAGCACTTTGTCAACTTATGAACACTTTTTTTCTTCATGCTAAAATGATTGAGAGAAAAAAAGGGTATGTTGTTTATATAAAAGAAGGAGATAAAATTGGTGAGTTCCTAAATATCATTGGTGCTCATCCGTCTCTTCTGCTCTTCGAAAATGTTCGTATTATGAAGGATATGCGTAACTCTGTTAATCGGCTGGTAAATTGTGAAACAGCGAATTTGAATAAAACCATTCAAGCAGCGATGCGTCAAATAGAAAATATTGATCTTATTGACAGAGAAATTGGCCTAGATCAGCTTCCTGCTCGATTACGTGAAGTAGCTGAAACACGTAGGAAATATCCAGAAATTAGTTTGACAGAGTTAGGGCAGCTATTACCCAGTGGAAAAATTAGTAAATCAGCTATTAACCATCGTTTACGTAAACTAGACGAAATGGCAAATCAATTACGAAAATGTGAGTAAAAGAGAGGTGGATATTCTGCTACTTCAAAACATATGAGGAAGGAGCAGAGAAAGTCATGGTAGAGAAAAAAGTAGTCGTTAACTTAGAAGCAGGCTTACATGCGCGTCCTGCAGCAGCATTCGTTCAAAAAGCAAATCAGTTTTCATCACAAGTGTTTGTAGCAAAAGGAAGTAAAAAAGTAAATGCCAAAAGCATCATGGGTGTGATGAGTTTGGCTGCTTCCAAGGGATCTGAGATCGTAATTAGTGCGGATGGCCCAGATGCTCAAGATGCTGTTAATGCACTTGCAGAATTAGTGTCTAAAGCAGAATAGTGATCAATTCTAATATAGATAGATTTTAGTAAAACACATACTTTTTCTTAATCAGTTACTTCCTTAACCATAGGGTAGGTCATTAATAGTTGACAAAGTTTCTTACTAAAAATATAATGGGATTTCTCTTTTTCTGCCCAGACTTAGCTTAAATAGGAGTGGATAAAGAGAAATCCGCTCTTCTCTACGAGGCGATTCCTCGTTTTTTTTCTGTATGGTTTCCAAAAATTTCATCCTGTAAAATAACTGAGATGTAAAAAGAATACTTTATAAAAGCTGAATAAATTGAAAAACTATTTTATCGACTACTATATTGTGGATAGATATTTTTTGTAATTTTATACCCATTTGGGTGAACTGACCAATGGATAATTAATTTATAATCAATATGAATAGTAATTAAGGTAGGGGTGATTGACTATTCAGACTCCTAAGGAAACCCTGCTTCTTCATCCTCTTCGTATGCGGATGATTCGTGCATTTGTAGGAGGGCGTAAGCTTACTGCTCAACAATTGATGGAAATATTATCAGATGTTCCTCAAGCTACTTTATACCGCCATTTAAATAAATTATTAAATGGCGGACTTTTGGCGATTATTCAACAAAGGCAAGTTCGCGGAGCGGTAGAAAGGGTTTATGCTTTAGCAGAGAGAGATCTCTTTACACCCTTAATGGATGATCAAGAACTTAGTTGCGAAGACTATATGGAGCATTTCTTAGCATTTTTAGCAATTTTACAATCAGATTATCAACGCTACCTTCAACAAGAGAAAATTAACTTAAAACAAGATGGTGTTGAATATCGTCAGTTTCATTTAAATTTAAGTGATGAAGAATATCAACAATTTATGAATAAAATGAATGAAATCATCCAAGAAGCATTAGATAAGCTTCCCTCGCCGAAACGACGTTCGCGAACGCTTTCAACACTTGTGATTCCAGAACCATTATAGATTGTATTAAATGCACCTTCCTGTATCACACTAACGACAGGGAGGTGTATTTTGTGAGATGGAGATCTCTAATTCTCTATCCCTTGATCCTCTGCTTGGTCATTGGTTGTCAACGATATGAAAAGCCATCAGAGCGAGAAGGATTAGACAATGATAGTCATTCTTATAGCTATGTAGGTTATTCAGATAATCTTATGAAAGAGGCTGCCAGGAATGTAGATGGGGTACAGGATGTGCTAGTTGATTATAATTGGGGTAATATTATCGTTACGGTAATCCCACAACCCAATGTCAAAGAAAGTGAGTATCCGCGTTTAGCTCGTGAGGTTAGAAGAGAAATAATGGAAGTCAATTTTATAAACCCATTCCGTGTACAGGTAAAAAAAGCGGAAGATGTTAAGCCTTATCGTTTTAATTAGAAGGATTAACAAAAAATAATCACAAAAGTGGTTTTCCTTTTCCAGTTAAATGCCTTTTCTTGCTTTTAATCATTGGGAGAAAAATGGAAAAGGAAAACCTCCACGTCAGGAGATATTATGTTTCCTTATGTTGCTCGAAAACTGAATCATATGTTTGAGCCATAATCTCTTTCAACCTTACAAATCTTCACACGATAATTAGAGTACCACACATCTTTGCCAAGCTGTTGAGCTTTTAAATGAAGAGGATGCTGTTTCCATTTTTGAATGGATTCAAGTGTTTCCCAATAAGAAATCGTAATTCCAAGTCCATCTTGATTTCGTACACTTTCCACTCCTAAATATCCAGGTTGATCTTTAAGTAACTCAAGTAGCATATCAGACATCTGTTGGTAGCTTGTTTGATCCTCTGGTTTGATTGAAGAGAAAATGACCGCATAATAAGGTGGATGAGGCGTTTGAGAAAAAAGTCCCATCTATACACTTCCTTTTTTAAATAAAAATACCTTCAGAAATCTTCTAAAGGTATTTTTATTAATTGAATTAATTATATTATTTTGATTCATTCACTAATACTTTGTCAATTATTCCATATTCAAGTGCTTCATTTGCGGACATAAAGTTATCTCGATCTGTATCTTTCTCAATTCTTTCCAGAGGTTGGCCTGTGAAATCAGCTAGCATTTTATTTAGATTTTCACGCATTCGTAAGATCCGTTTAGCGCGAATTTCGATATCAGATGCTTGTCCTTGAGCACCACCAAGAGGTTGGTGGATCATGATTTCACTATTCGGCAAAGCTAGGCGCTTACCTTTGGTTCCAGCAGCGAGTAAGAAAGCACCCATGGATGCAGCCATTCCAATACAAATAGTAGATACATCTGGCTTAATGTGCTGCATCGTATCATATATAGCCATTCCTGCAGTGATCGAGCCTCCAGGAGAATTAATATATAGATGAATATCTTTGTTAGGATCTTCAGCTTGTAAATATAGAAGTTGGGCAACAGTCAAATTAGCAGAATCATCAGTAATAGGACCACCAAGAAGGATGATCCGATCTTTTAATAATCGGGAATAAATATCGTATGAACGTTCACCACGACTGGTTTGTTCTACAACTATTGGTACAAGACCCATTTTCGTTTCTCCCCTTTCTAGGGTAAATAATAGAACTATTTTGTTATACCTATATCTTAACGTATTGGTCAAAAAAGGTCAAATAAAAAAAGAGAGGTTTGAAAAAGATCAGTGGTGTCGATTTGCATAATAATAGATGATAGTAACGGCATATTTTCGCCACTAACCAATGATGTCGATCAGAGATAAGTCCGAATCCGCATAAGAGATATTCTTTTCGGAGAAAGCTTTAAGCCATAAAAGCATGCTCATCTAATTCTATATTTTTCCATTAAGCCAAGACATGATAGAACCTGGAAGCCGACTTTATCTCTTAATAGTTCCTATTCTGTGTAGACGAGGCATAAGGTCAACTTAGCCTAAAATGCCTCTCCCTCGTTTCTCTTCATGGAGGATATTTTTTTCTTGATAAAAGACTGTTGGTAAATCGCCACAAAAGGGACTTTGTCAGTTTGCTGAAGAAAGCTAACTACAGCATACTGACAAATTTTCTTGTGTGGCGGTTTTTCGGTAGAAAAGAAAAAGATAAAGTTGACATTCAATTTAGGAAATAAGTTTCTTTTTTAATAAAACCTTAATTATTTCTTATTTATATTATTGTTGTTAAGGTGACTATTGTTTTAGAATAAAAATGTAAAAGGAAATAAGTGTTTGATTAACTATTTTTTAGGATTTGAATTGTATTCTGATTCATAGGAACATACGGAATCTTAAAAAATATTTGACTCCATCTATTTGTTATTTCATAATAAAATAGATGTATTAAATATAGACAGAAGGTGTTTGCATGAAACCACGTAAGGTTCAAATAATAGGTATGGGCAGATATTTACCCAAACGAGTGGTAACAGCTGAGGAGCTTGATCAAAAATTAGGGCTTCAAAAAGGCTCTGTCGCAAAAAAATCGGGTGTATCTATTCGGCATTTTGTTGAAGATGAAACCGTTTCTCAGATGGGAGCTTTGGCTGCTAAGGAAGCCCTAAAGAATGCAGGGCTTACTCTTTCAGATATTGATTGTATTGTTTGTACCAGTGGAGTAGGAGAACAAGCGATTCCTAGCACTGCTTCATTGATATATAAGGAGTTAGATCCTAATCATCAAGGAATCCCTGCTTTTGATATTAATTCCACTTGCCTTAGCTTTGTAACTGCATTGGATCATTTGTCTTATCTAATAGACTGTGGTCGTTATCAAAATGTGCTTCTTGTATCTTCGGAAATTGCCTCAATTGGATTAAATTGGAATCATGCCGAAAGTAGTATGCTATTTGGGGATGGAGCAGCAGCGGCGGTTATTGGCCCTACACCTGAAGATGAGAAGTCGAGAATTCTTTTATCACGGATGGAAACGTATACTCAGGGGGCCCACTTGTCTGAGATTCGTGGTGGAGGTTCTAAATATCATCCACGTACGTATCAAGGTAATATCAACCTAGAAGATTTCCTGTTTGATATGGATGGTGAAGCGATATTTAAACTTTCAGCTCGTTACTTACCTTCGTTTATTGAACGCTTATTTGCAGAAGATCGCTCGATTACAATTAAGGATATGAAGATAGTGATTCCGCATCAGGCAAGTATGATGGCAATGCGCTTAATGCAAAGGCGTTTGGGGATATCTCGTGAACAAATGTTTATCTTTTCTGAGAATGTCGGAAATACCATTTCGGCATCGATTCCGATGGGAATGTATGAAGCGATTAAGCAGCAAAAAATGAAGCGTGGGGATCTTGTGATGTTATTGGGAACAGCAGCCGGTTTATCGATTGGGAGCTTAGTTTATGTCTACTAAAACATTTTTACTTACAGGTGGACGGGCACCAGCTACTTTAGATTTGGCACGTCTTTTAGCTTCTGCTGGTCATCGTGTACTTCTAGTTGAAAGCTTTAAACATGCTTTTTGTCGAGCGTCGAGAGCAGTTACTCAGACATTCTTGGTTCCATCACCACGCTTCGAGGAAGAAGCTTTTTTGTCAGCGCTACAAAAGATTGTACTAGCTGAGAATGTTGATGTGTTAATTCCTACTTCTGAAGAAATTTTTGTGGTTGCAAGAGGACTTAATAAGCTGGCTCCCCATACATACGTATGGGTAGAGCCCTTTGAGATTTTACATAGTTTGCATAGTAAATGGGAGCTTTTCCAGTTAGCTAAGCAGTATAATTACTTAGTACCTAAAACATGGAAAGTTACTTCTTTGAAGGAAATTCAGGAAATACAGAAGAACCAAATCGATAAAACCCAATTTATTCTAAAGCCAGTATATTCCCGGTTTTCAGCACACGTTCATGTCATATCTAATGAAAAGAATTCATTGCCGCAGATAAATATTAATCCAGAGAATCCTTGGATACTACAGGAGTTTATCGAGGGTAATCAGGTCTGTACCTATGGGCTTGCCTATCGGGGGAAACTGCTGGCTCATGTGGCTTATCGTACCACTTTTACTGCAGGGAGAGGCGCGAGTATTACCTTTGCCCCCTATCGCAATGATAAACTAATAAAACTTGTACAAAAATGGGTTGAGATGATGAGTTTTACTGGGCAAATTTCCTTTGATTGGATGGAGACGACTAGGAATGAGCTTTTTTTAATCGAATGTAATCCTCGTTTAACTAGTGGAATTCATTTATTTCATCAAGATGATGGTTTGGCTAATTTATTTATAGATCCAGTTTCAGCTTCATTTATTTTGCCTAAGTCTAGTCCAAAAATGATTAGCCTAGCGATGCTAACTTATGGACTCCGTTCGGTTCGCTCTCTTTTTGATTTTAAACAATGGGCAAAAACGTTTCTTGGATCGCAAGATGTTATTTTTCGTTGGAACGATCCTTTACCTTATTTTTATCAAGGATTAAGCCTATTTAGTTTATGGCGAATGAGTCGATGCTTAGGGATTTCAATGATTGAAGCAACCACATATGATATGGAATGGAATGGTGAAGGAACATGAATGTTTTGGTAACCGGAGCAACTGGGTTTTTAGGACAGAGACTTGCTTTACGACTGCATCAACTTGGCTATAATGTGACAGCAACAGGTCGTAGTCAACAAAAAGGAGCTTATCTAGCTGAGCAAGGGATTTCTTTTATCCCTGCTAATCTTGAAGATACCGTAACAATTCAAGCAATGTGTAAGAATCAAGACTATGTGTTTCACTCAGGAGCACTTTCTTCACCATGGGGTCCTTATGAACATTTTTATCAAAGTAATGTGATTGGCACTAAAAACCTAATTGAAGGTTGTATGCAGTATCCAGTTAGACGGTTGATCCATGTATCTACACCAAGCATTTATTTTCATTATACCGATCGCTTGCAAATTAAAGAGGAAGAACCTTTACCTAAGACAAAGGTAAATGCTTATGCAGAAACAAAATGGTTAGCCGAACAAGAAATAGATCGTGCTTTTCAAGAAGGTTTACCTGTCATAACCATTCGACCGCGCGCTTTATTTGGACCAGGTGATCAAGCCATCTTGCCGAGACTACTTCAAGCTAATGAACGTCGTTTTATCCCCTTAATCAATGGTGGAAAGGTCTGGATTGATCTTACGTATATTGATAATGTAGTTGATGCACTTCTGTTATGTATGAACTCATCAAGCAACACTCTTGGTAAAAAGTATAATATTACCAATGATGAGCCAGTATTATTAAAAGATGTATTAACGGAGGTATTTAAACTATTAGAACAACCTATGCGAACAAAATCGATTCCTTTCCGCCTTGCTTATTTGTTTGCAGGTTGTTTAGAGTGGTATGCTCGGATACTGGGAAGGGAGAAAGAACCTGAATTAACCCGTTATACAGTAGGGGTGCTAGGTAAAAGCCAAACGCTAGATATTTCCAAAGCGAAACAAGAATTAGGTTATCAACCCAAAGTAAGTATTGAAGAGGGAATCAAGAGGTTTGTGAAATGGTGGAAAAAACAGTGATGAAACAAGTAAAATGGACGCTATATTATGGTGGAGCTTGCCTACATCCTGAGAAGATGATGCTTTCGAAGGGAAAGTGGAAGAAACGTCTTATACCAGCTCTTTTCTCATTGATTGAACATCCAGTGCATGGGCCTATCTTATTTGATACAGGCTATGCTAAATACTTTTTTATGGAAACGGACTCATTGCCTTACCGATTATATCGATTGATAACCCCTGTTGTCTTTTCGGAAAAAAATTCTGCTGTTCATCAGTTAGCTCAAGCTGGTTATCATGCAAAGGATATTCGTTGTGTCATTTTATCTCATCTTCATGCAGATCATATTGCAGGCTGTTTAGACTTTCCGGCAGCTACTTTTATATGTTCGCGGGCTGCCTTTCAGTCTATTCAAGGAAAGAGTGGGTTAGCAGCCCTGAAACAGGCCTTTATTCCAAATCTACTTCCCTCTGATTTTAGTACTCGGGTTCAATTTATTGAGGATACGCCTTTAAGACAAATGGGGAAAGACTTTTCACCATTTACGAACGGTTATGATTTATTTGGGGATGGGACATTGATTACAGTGATGTTACCAGGTCATGCAGTTGGACAAATTGGCTTATTTTTACGAAATTTAAAGGGGGAAATGATCTTTTTAGCCGCGGATAGTTGTTGGTTAGAAGAGCAATATCAACATTATCTACTTCCAAACTCTTTAGCATATCTTATTACTGCGGACGTGAAAGCTTATAAAGAAAGTTTATCCAAAGTTCATCAATTGTATATCAAACATCCTGATATCCTTATCATTCCCTCCCATTGCTTAACAACATGGCAAAGAGTAGGTGAAGGTCAATGAAGGGGAAAATACTGATTTTATGGAAATACTTACAAACACGCTATCGACCTTCTTTTCGATCGCGAGAGCAGCTGTGTAATTGGCAACATCATCAAGTTATTCGATTTTTACAAGCGATCTTACCACACTCTGCTTTTTATCAACAGCTTTATCAAGGGAGCTCATTAGATAATTGGCATCAGTTTCCGATCATGGATAAAAAGAAAATGATGGACAATTTTGATCGATTAAATACAGTAGGGATACTTAAGCAAGAAGCATTTGAAATGGCATTAAAAGCAGAGGAAACGCGTGACTTTACACCGACAATTCGTGGGGTTACGATCGGATTATCTTCAGGAACCTCAGGCAATCGGGGTATTTTCTTAGTTAGTCCAGAAGAGCGTCTCCGATGGGCGGGAGTCATGTTAGCCAAGGTTCTGCCTACATCTATATTCGTTAAACAGCGAGTTGCCTTTTTTTTACGTGCAAATAGTAATTTATATACAAGTATAGAAAAAGGTCGTATTCAATTTAGTTTCTTTGATTTGCTTTCTCCACTCGAAGACCATATTGAATCCTTACAGCAATTTCAGCCCACCATTTTGGTAGGGCCCCCGTCGATGCTGCGTTTTTTAGCTGAAGCACAAAAGAGAAATCAGCTTTCGATTCAACCACGAAAAATTATATCGGTAGCAGAAGTGTTAGATCCCCTTGATCAACAAATCATTAGCCAAGTCTTTCAGCAGATTGTTCATCAAGTTTATCAAAGTACAGAGGGCTTTTTGGCGACAACCTGTTCATATGGAACTCTTCATATGAATGAGGATTTACTCGTAGTTCAAAAAGAGGTCATGGATGAAAAATTAGGAAAATTCATCCCGATTATTACCGACTTTTCACGTTTTACGCAGCCGATTATTCGTTATCGTCTGGATGATATTTTGACTGAAAAAAAGAGTCCTTGCCCATGTGGCTCACCATTCCTAGCTATCGAACAAATTGAAGGGCGCTGTGATGACTTGTTCTATCTCCCATCATTAGCTTCATCAAAATTAGTTTCTATTTTCCCTGACTTTATTCGACGAGCTATCATTACAACAGATGACCATATTGAAGAATATCTCATTATACAACATGATCCAAATCATCTAGAAGTATCATTGAAAGCGGCAGAGGGAGAGCAAGATTCGATTCAAAAGGCAGTTTTCACATCCTTACAAAAATTGTTTCATCAGCTTGGATGCCAAATGCCCACCATTTTATTTACTCCTTATACACTACGCCCAAGTGATAAAAAGTTACGACGAGTTGAACGAAGATTTTCGGTAAAAGAAGAGCATGATCAAAGAGTTAAATGAATAATCATTTATGGTTTTTTTTCCATATATCCTAACTTATAAAAAACGAGGAGAATTTGATCCCTCGTTTTTTAAACTGATTAAAGCTACGGAAGGAAGTAGCAATGAGTGAAGGATTAAGAAGGCAACTTCAGTGTAAACAAAATATTGTTAGTAGGTTATCATGATTCTATTATTTTCTTTCGATTGACTAGGAAGCTATTTTAGGAGACTAGGTGGTTATTATTGTTATTGTGAAGAGAAGATGGGGATAGACAATTCGAGATATCATAAAAAAACAAAAAACATCTCCTTATGTGTTAATTAGCTAACACATAAGGAGATGTTTTTACATTCGTCTATCAAGGCATCTAATATTTGGCGCGCCTACCAGGATTCGAACCTGGGCACCTGGTTCCGGAGACCAGTGCTCTATCCCCTGAGCTATAGGCGCATATGCAGTAACGAAACTAATTATAACATAGTATGGAGTAAGGATCAACTGTAAGATATATTTATTTATAAATTAAATGTAATTATAATGCTAAAAAAGGGATATTTAGTCAAATTTTGAATAAAGAATGAAATGTAGATAGGGATACTTCCCGGAAAAAACATTTTTTAATATGCTATATACAACGCTTTACGAGTTTAGTATAACGAAATAAAATGAATAACATTCAAAAATAGGAGAGAAGGGAAGAACTTGAAGAAACAAGCAGCTATCTGGCTTTTTGTTGGTGCACTTGCTCTTGGGGGATGTGCATCAGGAGTCACAAAAGGGACAGACTATTCGCAAAATACGAAGCAATCTGCGCCTGCCCCTGAATTAGAAAAAAAGCCAGTTGATACTAAGGAAGTCGAAGTAGTTTCGGATAAGGTTACATATTATCCGGATACAAAGACTCAAAAACCTGCTCAAACAGAAGTGGCTGTTAAGATTATTAAAAATACAGTTAAGAAAAACAAAGGAAAAATAAAAGAAGATCCTAACGATCAAAACTATAGAGATTATGTGAGTGGATTGCTAGGTGGTGCAGGTGATCTATCCCCAAAAGAAAGACAAGCTTTGTTAGAGTATGTTAAGTATCTCAGTGCAATCGAGAAGAGGCAAATTAATAAAAAGATTGAAGAGTTATTAAAGAAATTAAAATCAGGCAAAGGAACTAAAGAAGATTTAGCTCTATTACAGAGTTTATTGCCAATCAAAGGTGGTGTTCCTTTGAAAGATAAAGGGAAACCAACTCCTAATAAAAAACCTGGTATAGTAAAACTGCCGGACAAAGCTCAGGATCCAAGTGAACTTAAGAAAACTACAAAGCCTAATACCCCAAAACCTGGTGATTTAAACCCAGGTGAAAAAGATAAACCAAACAAGCCTGAAGATCCAAAGCCAACCCATCCCGGAAATGATCATTCTGGTACGGAGAAGCCTGATACTAATGGTGGTAATGAGCCTAATCAGAAAAATCCAATCCCAGGCCAAGGTAGTAGTGATGGGAACGGAACTCCTCAACAGCCAGGTGATAATGGTAAACCAAATGATAAAAATAAACCAGACGACAACAATAAGCCAGGAGAGTCGCAATTAAATAAACCGGAGCCGAATGGCTATAATCGAGCTAAAGCAAAAGAGTATGCATATAAATGGTGGAATAAGAGAAATAATGCTCAATATGGTTACTATAGTCGAGCGATGGGTGGTTGTGAAGATTGCTGGGCAGATTGTACTAACTTTATTTCCCAGGTAATAAAAGCAGGTGGGATGAAAGAAGTTACAAATGGAAATAGTTACTGGTACTATTCCGACAAAAAACCTTCATTATCATGGGGAGTTGCTCACTCATTCTATCTGCACATGAAACAACGGGCAAAGCCAGTTGAAAACATTTGGGATTTAAAAGTAGGGGATATTATTAACTTTGATTTTGAAAATGATGGTCGTATCAATCATTCTGCTGTTGTGACACGAAAAATGGGTAATGAAGTATATGTGACACAACATACAGCTGATAAAAAAGATTCTCCAATATCGTGGTTGCTATTTACAGGAGCGAAGTTATACGGTTTTGATATGAGTACAGCTAAAAATTAATTGTAACGGGGAATTCCCCGTTTTTTTATTGATAAATACTTACGCAACTGTTGATCTACATCATATTGTTTTTACTACTAATAATTACAATTAATGGTTAACCAACATCTTTGAAATATTTATATTTAAAATCTCTTTCTTCATTTATTATCTAATGTGATAAAATATATAGTAACTAAAAAATAAATTGTCTGATAGTGCGGAGGAGGAAATGATATGGCGCTGCAGATAAGTTTTGATTTGGTGCAGGAACAAAGAATGAAACTGCTAATGACCCCTGAACTACGTCAAGCCATTCAGTTGTTGCAGTACTCCGCCGTTGAGTTAGAACAATATATTCAGGAACAAGCTAATGAGAATCCGTTGCTGGAGATGATCAGCTCTTATTCAGATGAACTGGAAAATGATGAAGCTTGGCGGCAAAGAGCTGAAAAATGGTTAAACTATATCAGTGGAACCAATTATTACCCTAAGAGGTCAGCAGTAAATAACGAGTCAGATTTTATAATGGATATGATTTCTTCTGATTCTGACTCCCTTTATGATATGTTGATAGAACAACTTAGTTTTTTAGAGTTAGATCCTATCACTCAGAAAGTATGTCGTTTTTTAATTGGAAACTTAGATGAAAGAGGCTATCTAGATATAGATTATAAATCTGTATGTAAGCGCTTCCAAATCGATCTAAGAACTTGGTCTACTTGTCTAGAGGTATTACATTCGATGGATCCGGCAGGTGTTGGAGCCCGCTCGCTTTCAGAATGTATAGTCATTCAATTAAAGCGAAAAGAATGCCCAAATCTTATCGCTATCACTATTGCGGACGATTATCTCGAAGATGTAGCGAAGGGAAAGTTAAAAAAAATAGCTCAAGAACTTCAAGTAGAGGTTTCTGAAGTTCAAGATGCCATTGATTTAATCAAAGAGTGTAATCCGCGTCCTGGGGGAGGATATGCTGTTAGTAAGCCGGAGTATATCTACCCTGATGTTATCGTTGAATCCGTTGATGGAGAATTTTCAATACAGCTAGATGATCGTTATCATTCCAATATAAAGCTAAACACACAATACATTCAACTAATTAAACAAGCAGGGTTAGAACAGTCTACTACATCCTATTTGAAAAAGTGGATGCAATCGGCTTTATGGTTGATGAAGGGACTTGAACAGCGAAGGGATACAATTTATCGAGTGGTAGAAGCGATCATAGAAAAACAAAAGGACTTTTTCGAAAAAGGAGTCTCTTTCATACGTCCGCTTACCCTCAAGCAAATCGGTGAAGAAGTTGGTCTTCATGAGTCAACTATTTCACGAGCAACTCAGCATAAGTATATGCAAACTCCACATGGTGTTTTTCCTTTCCGTTTCTTCTTTCCTTCAGGCTTATCAACAGATTCGGGAATGGATATGAGTATGAAAGCTGTAAAGAGACAGTTACAACGATTGATTCATCAAGAAGATAAAACAAAACCATTGTCTGATCAAAAGTTATCTCGTCTTTTACAAGACAAAGGGATTCATATTTCACGTAGGACGGTGGCTAAGTATCGTGAAGAAATGGGGATTCCTTCTTCGACTGTCCGTAAAAGGTATACAAAATAGTTATCCTAAATGGGTGAAGATAGCTTGCCAAGCTTATTTTAAATGGGGTACAATTAAATTGAACCTCATTTATATTTTTTTGCTCGGGATGGGACGTAAATTGCAGTATAGGGATCAAAATTGTCCCTCGGGGGAGTTCTATGGATTCGTTACTGAATATACAAAAAAGATTATTGCCTGATTTATTAAAAGTCATGCGAAAGAGATATCAAATACTTCATCAAATTCGTTTGATGCAACCAGTTGGTAGACGTAGTTTAACAGCAGCATTACAAATGACCGAGCGAGTTTTGCGTTCAGAAACTGATTTTTTACGGATGCAAGGGTTGATCGATGTTTCTTCTACAGGTATGAATTTAACTGATGTAGGAAATGAACTACTCCTAGAGATGGAACAAGTGATGAAAGAATTATTTGGGATTAATGAATTAGAAAAAGAATTGTCCCAGCTTTTAGGAATCAAAGAAGTTATTGTTGTGCCAGGAGATACGGATCAATCCAATTGGGTTAAGAAGGAAATAGGACGCGCTGGTGCGCGTGTATTACAGCAATTGTCGATAGAAAACCAGATTGTAGCAGTAACAGGTGGTTCTAGTGTTTTGGCAGTAGCAGAAATGCTTACACCTTCTACTGTTTTAAAATCGACTACTTTTGTCCCAACCCGAGGTGGTTTAGATGAAGCTGTTGAGCTAGGTGCCAATTATATTGCTTCAATGATGGCCAAAAAGACAGGTGGGAGATATCGGTTATTACATGTACCTGATCAATTAAGCCCTGAGGCATATGAAATGTTAATGAAAGAACAACATATCGAAAAAACATTGGCTTATCTAAAAAAATCACGCATCGTATTACATGGCATTGGAGATGCCAAAAAAATGGCGCTCCGTCGTAAGTCTTCTCCAGAAGTAATCAAGAAGCTGGAACAAGGAGAAGCTGTAGGTGAATTTTTTGGTTATTATATTAACTCCAAGGGCCAAATTATTCACCGAATTCCAATGGTCGGATTGCAACTCGAAAACTTAGATCAAGTGGAGCTGTCTATTGCTGTAGCAGGTGGTACGAGCAAAGCAGAGGCAATTAAAGCCATATGTTCCTTGTCGTCTGTTCATGTGTTAATCACAGATGAGGGAGCAGCGGAAGCCATACTAAAAAAAAGCCATTGATTTTTTATGGATACAGAGCGATTTTTGTACTTAATCTAGGGGAAGCTAAAAGCCAAAGGTAAGATAGAAAAATGTTAATTGGGGGCTTTATTTTATAAAGGAGGAATAGGATATGGCGAAGATCAAAGTAGGAATTAATGGGTTTGGACGAATTGGTCGTAATGTATTCCGTGCTATGTTAAATCACCCAGAACTTGAAGTGGTAGCTGTTAATGACTTAACTGATGCAAAAACGTTAGCTCATTTATTGAAATATGACTCTGTTCACGGAAAGTTAGAAGCCAAAGTGGAAGCTGCGGATAAAGGGTTTACTATTGATGATAAATTAGTCCATGTTTTAGCTGAACGTAATCCTGCGGAGCTACCTTGGAGTGAATATGGGGTTGAAATCGTAATCGAATCAACAGGGCGTTTTACGAAAAAAGAAGATGCAGCTAAGCATTTACAAGGTACTGTTAAAAAAGTGATTATTTCTGCGCCTGCAAAAGATGAAGATATAACTGTAGTCATGGGAGTAAACCATGAGAAATATGATCCGAAAACACATCATGTTATTTCTAATGCCTCTTGTACAACTAACTGTTTAGCGCCTGTGGCAAAAGTGTTACATCAAAAATTTGGGATTCGTCGTGGATTAATGACTACTGTCCATTCTTATACCAATGATCAGCAAATTCTCGACTTGCCACATAAAGACTTACGTCGTGCTCGTGCTGCAGCTGAATCCATGATCCCCACAACCACTGGTGCCGCTAAAGCTGTATCTTTGGTATTGCCTGAGCTTGCCGGAAAATTAAATGGACTAGCTATTCGTGTTCCTACTCCAAATGTATCAGTGATTGATCTTGTTGCTGAGCTAGAGAAAGATGTAACAATTGAAGAAGTAAATGAAGCACTTAAAAATGCTGCTGAAGGTGAGTTAAAAGGAATCCTAGCTTATTCGGATGAGCCATTGGTATCTGTAGACTACAATGGCGATCCCCACTCATCTACTGTTGATGCCCTTTCTACCATGATTTTAGAAGGAAACATGGTTAAAGTCATGTCTTGGTATGATAATGAATGGGGTTACTCCAATCGTGTAGTAGATCTTACACAATTTGTTGCCAAGCAAGGATTATCCTTTTAGAATTGAAGAGTAGTAAGTACTATGAGGAGAATTCTTTGTTCTCCTCTTTCTTATCGTACCGAAGGGGGATCTTCATGAATAAAAAATCAATCCGTGATGTAGATGTTCGTGGAAAAAAGGTATTTTGTCGAGTTGACTTTAATGTGCCGATCCAAAATGGTCAAATTACAGATGATACACGAATCCGTGCTGCACTTCCAACCATTAAGTATTTGATAGAGCATGGGGCAAAGCTGATTTTAGCTAGCCATTTAGGGCGTCCGAAAGGTAAAGTGGTTGAGGAAATGCGGTTAACTCCTGTGGCGAATCGATTAGCAGAATATTTGGAGCAACCCGTGTATAAAGTAGATGAAGTAGTTGGAGCTGAGGTTGAAAAACGAGTTCGAGAATTAAAAGAGGGAGAAGTTCTTCTTTTAGAAAATGTACGCTTCTTACCTGGAGAAGAAAAAAATGATCCAGTTGTTGCAAAAGCTTTTGCCGATCTAGCGGATCTATTCGTTAATGATGCGTTTGGTACTGCTCATCGTGCTCACGCTTCTACTGAAGGAATCGCTAACTATATTCCTGCCGTAGCAGGTTTGCTCATGCAAAAAGAATTGGATACATTGGGGCAGGCAATGCTAAACCCAAAACGCCCTTTTACTGCAATTATTGGTGGTGCTAAAGTAAAGGATAAAATAGGTGTTATTCAAAACCTATTGGATAAAGTAGATAATCTCATTATCGGAGGCGGTTTATCCTATACTTTTATTCGTGCTCAAGGGTATGAAATTGGAAAGTCTTTGTTAGAAGAGGATAAATTGGAATTAGCAAGGTCGTTTATAGAGCAGGCTAAAGAAAAGGGAATTCGTCTTTATTTACCAGTCGATGCGGTGGTGGCGAACGAATTTGGTGAAAATCCTGCACAGGTAAAGACCGTGACGATTGATCAGATTCCAGCAGATATGATGGGATTAGATATTGGCCCGAAAACAAGAGAAATTTTTGCTGAAGTGATTCATTCATCAAATCTAGTAATCTGGAATGGACCGATGGGTGTATTTGAATTTGATCAGTTTGCCAAAGGAACCAATCAAGTCGCTAAAGCGATGGCGCAGTCTCAAGCTTTAACGATTGTGGGTGGTGGAGATTCAGCAGCGGCCATTGAAAAAGCAGGTTTAGCACAAGAAGTTGACCACATTTCGACAGGTGGTGGAGCATCTTTAGAATTGATGGAAGGAAAAGAACTTCCGGGTGTGGCTATATTAAACGATAAAGAGTAGAGGAGTGAGGTTCGTGACGGTTTCGCGAACACCAGTCATTGCGGGGAACTGGAAAATGTATAAAAATATTCATGAAGCAAATGATTTTTTTGCCTCTTTATTAGCTCAATCGATCCCCGACCATGTAGAAACAGTCATTTGTGCTCCTTATCTATGCTTGCCTAGCTTAGCAGAAAAAGCCCAAGGTACGCAAGTAGGAATCGGAGCGCAAAATGTTCATTGGGAGAAAGAAGGAGCTTACACGGGGGAAATCAGTATTCCTATGTTGCAAGCTATTGGTGTGAAGTATGTAATCATCGGTCATTCTGAACGTCGAGCTTATTTTGCGGAAACAGACGAAACAGTTAATAAAAAAGCAAAAGCAGCCATCGAATCGGGGATCATACCCATTATTTGTGTAGGTGAGACACTAGACGAATGGGAAGGTAATCAAACAAAACAGGTTGTAGAGAATCAAGTTAAACATGCACTGCAAGGTCTAACACCTGAGCAAGTGAAACAAAGTATTATTGCCTATGAGCCGGTTTGGGCTATTGGTACTGGAAAAGCTTCTACAGCTGAAGATGCTGGCGAAGTCATTTCGTTTATTCGAAGAACAATTGCGGCTCTTCTTAACAGTCAAGTCGCAGATGAAGTGCGTATTCAATACGGAGGTAGTGTAAAACCTGAGAATATTGCTTCATTTCTAGCACACCCAGATATTGATGGGGCCCTTGTAGGTGGAGCAAGTCTAAAACCAGATTCATTCTTGAAATTGGTACAAGCAGCCAGTAAATAAGGTGATGAAAAATGAAATATCCTAAACCAGCCATTCTTATTATTTTAGATGGGTTTGGTCTTCGACAAGAAAAGCATGGAAATGCAGTTGCCCAAGCCCATAAACCAAACTTTGACCGATATTGGCAACAATTTCCCCATACTACTCTCCAAGCCAGTGGTCACGCTGTAGGTTTACCTGAAGGACAAATGGGAAATTCAGAAGTGGGACACTTAAATATCGGTGCTGGACGTGTAGTTTATCAGGATTTAACCAGAGTAAGTAAATCCATTCATGAAGGATCTTTCTTTGAAAATGAAGTGTTTTTAGGTGCCATTCAGCATGTAAAAGAAAAAAATAGTAGCCTTCATCTATATGGTTTACTTTCAGATGGTGGTGTACATAGCCACATCGATCATTTATTTGCTTTACTATCACTGGCAGCTAAAGAAAACGTGGAGAAAGTTTATGTCCATGCCTTTTTAGATGGGCGAGATGTAGCGCCAGATAGTGCGGTACGCTATTTAGAACAACTTCAACATAAGATGACTGAACTAGGGATTGGGAGAATAGCAACGGTTCAAGGAAGATACTATGCAATGGATCGTGATCGCCGCTGGGAGCGAACCGAAAAGGCTTATCGTGCGATGGTATATGGGGAAGGACCCCAATACCAGGATCCCATTGACGCGGTGAAGGAATCTTATGAAAAAAGTATGTTTGATGAATTTGTTGTGCCCACTGTGATTGTGGATAAACAAGGAAAGCCGATAGGTAAGATTCAAGATCAAGATGCCATTATTTTTTATAACTTTAGACCAGACCGTGCCATTCAAATCTCTCAAGCATTTACCAATAAGGATTTTCGTGGGTTTGATCGAGGAGATCATTGGCCACATAACTTATACTATGTTTGTCTCACTCACTTCAGTGAATCCGTCGATGGTTTTGTCGCTTATAAACCGACGAATTTAGATAATACCTACGGTGAAGTGATTGCACAACAAGGCTTAAAACAGTTACGTATTGCTGAAACAGAAAAATATCCACATGTTACTTTTTTCTTCAGTGGGGGAAGAGAAGAACCATTTCCAGGTGAAGATCGCCTGTTGATTAGCTCTCCCAAAGTGGCAACATACGATTTGAAGCCGGAAATGAGTGCTTATGAAGTTACGGAAAGTTTGCTTAAAGAGATTGAACAAGAAAAACATGATACGATCATTTTAAACTTTGCTAATCCTGATATGGTTGGTCATTCGGGTAAATTAGAGCCAACGATTCGTGCTGTAGAAGCAGTGGACGAGTGCTTAGGTCAAGTAGTGGATTTGGTACTTGAAAAAGGTGGAGTAGCAGTCATTATTGCTGACCATGGAAATGCAGATATGGTATTGGATGAACAGAATCGCCCATATACGGCACATACGACTTTCCCAGTTCCATGTATTGTAACGAAACCACAGGTCAACTTACGAAATGATGGAATTTTGGCTGACATAGCTCCTACTTTACTTGATTTATTACAGCTACCTCAGCCAAAAGAAATGACTGGAAAAACATTAATTATTCATACTTAGGGGGATGCATCATGACGATTATTCAAGCTGTTTATGCTCGGGAAGTATTAGATTCCCGTGGAAATCCTACTGTGGAAGTTGAAGTATATCTTCAATCCGGAGCACGTGGCCGAGCGATTGTGCCTTCTGGAGCATCAACAGGTGCTCATGAAGCAGTTGAATTAAGAGATGGTGACAAAGAGCGCTATTTAGGAAAAGGTGTACAAAAGGCAGTACAAAATGTGAATGAAATTATTGCGCCTGAAATCGTTGGCTATGATGCCTTTGATCAAGTTGCGATTGACCAAAAATTAATTGAATTAGATGGTACTCCTAATAAAGGGAAATTGGGTGCCAATGCCATCTTAGGTGTTTCTATGGCAACCGCACATGCAGCAGCAGAAGAATTAAAGGTTCCTTTGTATACCTATCTGGGAGGATTCAATGCAAAAGTCATGCCAGTACCGATGATGAATATCTTAAATGGTGGAGAGCACGCCGACAATAACGTAGATATTCAAGAATTCATGGTTATGCCTGTAGGTGCTTCCAATATGGCGGAAGCTATTCGGATGGGATCAGAGATTTTCCATAACCTAAAAACAGTATTAAAAGGGAAGGGATTGGCTACTTCTGTAGGAGATGAAGGTGGATTTGCTCCTAACTTATCTTCTAATGAAGAAGCACTTCAAACGATTGTTGAAGCGATAAAGCAGGCAGGTTATAAACCAGATGAAGATGTTAAATTAGCCCTAGATGTAGCTGCTACTGAGCTATATCGTGATGGAAAATACCATCTAGAAGGTGAAGGGGTAAGCAAAACTGCTGAAGAGATGGTTGCTTATTATGAAGAGCTTGTAAGCAAATATCCTATTATTTCGATTGAAGATGGACTTGCCGAAGACGATTGGGATGGCTGGAAGCTATTAACCGAACGTTTAGGAGATAAAGTTCAATTGGTTGGTGACGATTTATTTGTAACCAATACGGAGCGTCTTGCTAAAGGGATTAAACAAGGAATTGGTAACTCCATTTTAATTAAAGTAAATCAAATTGGTACACTTACCGAAACTTTTGATGCGATAGAAATGGCAAAACGTGCTGGATATACAGCCGTTATTTCCCATCGTTCTGGTGAATCTGAAGATGTAACTATTGCTGATATCGCTGTAGCTACTGGAGCTGGACAAATCAAAACCGGTGCTCCATCACGTACAGATCGCGTAGCTAAATATAATCAACTAATTCGTATTGCCGACGAGTTGGATGAAACAGCTCAATATCCCGGAATTAAAGCTTTTTACAACTTAAAAGGCTAGTAAGACCCAGATGGAAATAACATCTTAAGTAATAAACGGGAAGTGATAAAAAACCTTAGCCCCATTTTTCGGGCTGAGGTTTTTTATCAAAAAAGAGAATTGCTATAGTAAACCTTTTGAGTAAAGTCCGATGAGAGAAAGCTTCCCTTATTGCAATTAAGGTAGCAGTGTGTTACATTAACGTAAGTGGAATAGGTGACAAGAGGGGGTCACATGATGGCACTCGCTGCAAAAATTTTCTTGGCAGTGATCAGTATTTGTTTGATTGTTGTTATTTTAATGCAATCAAGTAAAAGTGCTGGTTTATCGGGTTCAATTGGTGGTGGAGCTGAACAGCTTTTCGGTAAAGCAAAGGCACGAGGGATCGATGCTTTGTTACAGCGCTTAACCACTATTTTCGCTATTTTATTTATTGTTACTACACTGTTAGTCGGATATTTCATCAAATAATACCAGAGAGAAACAGCCATTTCGCTGTTTTTCTTTTGTTTTTTTATAAATATAAACCCTGCTATACTCCTCTGATAGAGAGTATAGCAGGGTTTATTTATTTTCCTTCCAATATGAATGTTTTCTCGAAGCTTCCAACCTTCATAGTCAATTTCGCAGTTCCTTCACGAATAAAGTAAACGATTTTCTTTTGTGGATCAAAATAGGCATTTACATATGGAGTAATTTGTCCCTGCTTTTCTTTGATAACTAGCCCTTCGCCAGCGATAAATTGAACATTAGCTGGGTATTGAATTGGAAATGTATAGTTATCAGCCTGTATACCAATGAGAGTGACCGTTTCTTCTTTTCCTACTGAAAAAGCCTCCTTATCTACTTTTGCATCTTCTAAAATGGGGCGAACATCCACCACCCTGCTTCGTTCTTGCGTAAAGAGTGGCATAGACTGCTGTTTTTGGCTTGCATTTTGACTCATGCCGAATACAGCATAAGCGAAGAAGCCACCTTTGTCTTTCGGAGCGTATGGGCGTTTTCCGTTGGGACCAACGATGGCATAAGTAACACCGTCTCGTTTTTCAAAGTGATTGGAGTGAGCATGCCCCGTAATCATCATCACTTCTTTTTTACTTTCTTCTTTAAATTGGGTCAATTGTTTTTGGACTAAGGCTGCCTCTTTACTATCCGTAAACTGGGAGGTATGTGAAGAGAGTTGGTCAAATAAGGGATGGTGACCAAGTATCACTAACTTTTGTATCGTTTGATCCTTTTTTGTTTTATTTAGCACTTCTAGTAATCGGGGCCATTGCTGAGAGTCACTAGCACGCAGACCACCTTGTGAGGTATTAAGGATCACAAACCGGGTTCCTTTATGATCAAAAGTTTGGAAAGCATTTTTCAGACGAAATGTTTGTAAGAAATGATTGAGATTTCCAGATCCATAAGATTCATGATTTCCTGGAACAACATAATAAGGAACGTTTACATGCTCGTCTAGCAATTTTTTAAGAAAAGCAAAGTTCTCTTTTGTATCATGATCGATCATATCACCATTAAAAACAATGAAATCCACACCCGATTTTTGTACATCTTTGATTGCAGCTATCGCATTTTTTACTTCCTTGCTTTCAGGACTATCACTTACTAGATGCAAATCTGTAAGTACAGCAAATTTCCACATTTTAGTGGAAATGGGTTTGTTTTGTAGTACCATTGGATGTTTGGTTACGGAAGTTTCAGGTACATCGAGTGTAGTAGATACTTTGGTCGTAACATCATCAAGGATGATAAAACCTTTATCCTTCTTTTTTATATCTGGTTCTACCAAATAGATTTGGTTTAGTGAAATCGGAAATTTCACTCCAGCAGGTACTGCTGCCTCTACATACTTCCAACCTTTCCAATTGACTTGATTGGCTAAATCAAGTGTATGATAAGTACCGTTGGCATCTCGAATACGCGTTCTCAACCAATGATGATTTCCTTCATCTCCATATACTTTTACGCCTATTTTCTTGACATCTCCACTTAGCTCTAAAAAGGTATTCGGTGGTAAAGTATAGACAGCACGCGTACGATCTGAAGTAGTAAAGTCATAATCTAATTTGATTGCTTTCCCTCCATGACCGGGTGAGTCTACATAAGAAAGGCTACCAATAACCTCAGTGGGGAACTTTTCGAACTTCCACGGTTTACTTTGATCCTCAAATGTTTCAATCGTATTCGACTTTAGACCCACTGTTACACCTAAATGGGCTGTAAATTTACCTGCTTTTGCCTTAATTAGTGTTGCTCCCTGATCTGTTTTTGGAATGACTGTAAAGGAACCATCTTCGCCCGCTTTCACTTCAATCACATTGTTATCATAAGACAGCTGGATATCACGAGGCTCGATATAGGTCTCATAACCTTCTGCATCTTTGCCTGTGACTAAGAAATTGGCTGTTTTTCCTTGATCTAAGCCGATATGATCTGGTTTAATGCTTAAAGAGGCAAGCTCGCCTAATACACGAACTTCTTTCCTAGAACTTACAGCCTTGTGTCGAACGGTGACATATCCTTTTCCAGGACGCATTGCTTTAAAAATGGATCCATTACCTTTAAAAGTACCAATCGATCCATTGGCATACCAGTGCATTTGTTGCTCTGTTAATTTCATAGGTGCATATGCGGTATCATAAGGGAATGCCTTAAAATCACGACTGAACTTGGGGAAAACACGATCACTGCGTGTTTCGATTTTAAATCCTTTTATTTTTCCAGTTTGGCTATTGTTCCAAACTCCGACTCCATTGGGAACAGGACGTTCTTGACCATCAGAGGGACTATTCACGACTTTAAGTCCTCCTTCTCCCAAAGGACGACTAACCATTGTTGAGGAACCACCACCATCTAGATTAACCGCATGGTAAGCACCTTGTTCTTTCATAAATTCGGCTAGCTGCATTAAAGTCATACCCCGACTGTCATTAGAGCGACCATCAACAACAGTTAGGATCATTTTTTTTCTATCTTTACTAAAACCGATGGCGGTACGTGGGTGTACAGGTCCATTATCTTTCGTAGCGACTTCGCCATCTTTGACTAAGATATCCCCAGCTCCAACAGCGAAGAAAAGATCTTTGGCATTTGGACGAGTTTGAATTTGAATGTCAACTGAATCACCAACTGATAAACTCCGAAGGAATTCGGCTGCTTTTCCTTTACCGGATAAGAGACTTTCGCCATCTTTTAAAGCATCAGAGTATACTTGTCCATCGAAGTGTTTGACTATTTTTCTATCGCGAATTAACACTTCACTATAAACATGGGCTCCTTCTTTTAGATGTTGTCGAGAAGCATTGCCCCAATCCGATGTATAAAGGTTTAAGTGATCATTTTCGATGGAATGGTTATTGATGGCTGAAAGAGTAAATGTTTTTTCTTGAGCAACGACCTTTCCTTCAAACAAGAGTGACGTTATCTGTCCTAAGTGATCTTTGCTGACAAAAGCTGAATTGCGAGTTCCCCCACTTTTTAAAACTTTTCCATTTTGCACAGCAGCGCCTAATGGAGCTTGAGTATTACGGATATCAAAAAAATCCCCATTGACCCCTGCAATGGCTCCACTTTTCTGCATTTGCTTGCTAAGGGCTTCCGAACTGGCTACTTGCCCTGGAGTCAGTAGGTTGGTTTGTACTCCAGGTTTAGTTAATTCAACACTTAACGTAGCTCCTTTGTTCCACCCTAGGGAGTCAAAGCGATGAAAACGTGTCAGTTCGATTCCGGAAGCAATCATCTCCTTTGTACTTTCTTGATGAATAAGTGTAGGGTTGTTTTGCGATTCATTAGGTACAAATGAGCGTGGTTCAATCCGTTGTAATTCACCTGACTCGTGAATGGGATTAATAGCTCCTTGAACAGAGATAGGAATAAGAAGTAGGAAAAAAGTAAGAAAAAGTGCAAGGGTTTTTCTCAACTTGTTCATCTAATTACTCCTCTCAAATTTGCCTATAATGTAATTTCATTAGATCAGTCGCTGATCGTTTTTGTACTTTCTCTTGATATCATCTGGCAATTGTTGAGATTACAAAAAACGACTGACTCAAATAGAACGATGGTCTGAGTTTAATGTGATTTTACAAAATAATATATTTCCAAAAATAATACTTATATATTAACTATTAATTAATTTAATATATATATTTATAAAAATTACCTATAATACTTATGCGATTCCAATTCATACCAAGCCTATTTACGTAAGATGGGAGTAACTTTTTACAGATGAAATTCTTTTTAGGATCATATATTTAGAAACTTGATTAAATCAAAGTGCCTAAAACAAATGATTACTGTCTAAAATATCAACCTTAGAATTGTTATGAATTAAAAATGAAAAGTAAAGGGGATATTTTAGTAAAATAATATTTATGGTTAGACTGACGATGGATTAATAAAAAGGATTTAGTGGAATTAAGAGCTTGTGGACAACCATTATTTGCATGTTTTATATTAATTTTTTTGAAAAGGAGTGGGGATCAATGAAGATCGTTCGACGCTCACCAGAGCCTTTTTTTTATTCTGGTGGAAAAACGGGAATCCTGTTAATACATGGTTTTATGTCTAATCCTTCAGAACTTAGACCTATGGGACAATATTTTATAGATAAAGGGTATACAGTATATGCACCTTTGTTAGCTGGACATGGTAAAACAGCAGAAGTAATGGCAGAAACTGATTGGGAAGATTGGTGGAAAACGGTTGATGACGCCTACGACTATTTGAATAAGGAAAATTTGGATCATATATATGTTGCAGGATTATCGATGGGTGGAGCGCTTAGCTTATATTTAGCATCACAAAAGCAAGTCGATGGCGTTATTTCGATGTGTGCCCCGATTTGGATTCAGCATTGGGGAGACATGCTAGCATCATTTATTTATCACTTCTACCCCTTTTATAAACCTAAAAATAGACGGAAACGCGATCCGGAAATTGAAGCAATGATGGTTAAAATGGATCGAACACCCATAAAATGTGTTGCAAGCTTACGAAAGTTTATTCGTTCCGCTTTGCGCCCTAATCTTTCTAAAGTGAATGTCCCAGCACTGATTATTCAATCCCGGCATGATGAAACAGTAAAACCGGAAAGTGCTAATTATATTTATAATCATATTTCATCTGAAAAGAAATCTTTATCTTGGTATGAGAAATCCTGTCATATTATTACATTAGATAAAGAACGAGGGAAATTATTCCAGGAAGTTGAACAATTTATAGTTAACAACAACCAAAATTTGAGTAAAAATCCTAATCACGTCTAAACTAGAGAGCGAAACATTTGATTATAGACCTTTAAAAAAAGATAAACCGTCTAGTTTAGATGGTAAGCTTGAAGAGGTTAGGTTTAGTTGAAAGGAGCAAAAATGAATGACAACTGAACTCGATATTCGAAGGTTTATGCTGGAACAAGCATATAAACCACTTACACTTGAAGAATTAATCATCGCTTTTGCAGTAGATGAAGAAAAGAAAGATGAATTTATTCGGTTAGTCAATGAGCTTGAAGCAGATGGAAAAATCGTACAGACAAGGACTAAGAGATATGGTGTGCCAGAACGCTTTAATTTAGTTCGAGGGACATTACAAGGGAGTTCCAAAGGATATGGATTTGTCATTCCTGATCATGCTCAAATGCAAGATGTCTTTATTCAGCCTAATGATATGAATGGTGCAATGGATAAGGATCTAGTTTTAGCCCGTATCCATACACGGAAAAGACAAGATCGTCGTCCTGAAGGAGAAATTGTCCGTATTGTAAAGAGAGGGCGCGAGCAAATTGTAGGTACCTTTATTGCATTGAATCAGCATTTTGGGTTTGTGGTACCTGATGATCCGCGTTTAACCACCGATATATTTATTCCAGCTGAACATCGTCAAGGAGCGGAAAATAAACAAAAAGTAGTAGTCAAGCTTCTAAATTATCCCAAAGGTAGACATAGTGCAGAAGGAGAAGTCATTGAGATTTTGGGGAATAAAGATGATCCAGGTGTTGATATTGTTTCCATCATCCGAAAGCATGGTTTGCCTGAGGAATTCCCAGAAGATGTTATTCGAGAAGCAGAGGAGATTCCGGAAAAAATTAGCCCAGAAGAAATCGAAGGAAGACGTGACTTGCGAGCTCGGAAGATGGTGACGATCGATGGTGAAGATGCTAAAGACTTAGATGATGCTGTATCAGTCGAGCGCCTTCCAAATGGTCATATCCGTCTGGGAGTGCATATTGCTGATGTAAGCTACTATGTACAAGAAGGTAGTGCTCTTGACCGAGAAGCTTATGAGAGAGGGTGTAGTGTATACTTAGTAGACCGAGTTATACCGATGCTACCCAAACGTTTGTCTAATGGGATCTGTAGCCTTAATCCTCAAGTAGATCGTCTAACCATGACTTGTGATATGGAAATCAACCAACAGGGACATGTGGTCGATTATGATATCTATCCAAGTGTAATCTGTACCAATGAGCGGATGACTTATACTGCTGTGAAAAAGATTTTGATCGATGAAGATCCTGAGTTAATCGCTCAGTACTCATCCTTAGTTGAAGACTTCCGATTGATGGGAGAGTTAGCTGAGATCTTAAGAAATAAACGAATGCATCGAGGGGCGATCGACTTTAACTTTGATGAAGCTAAGGTCGTCGTTGATGAAAGTGGGAAGCCGGTCGATGTAGTCAAACGCCCTCGAACAGTGGCCGAACGTTTAATTGAAGAATTTATGTTAGCAGCCAATGAGACAGTAGCCGAACATTTTTATCGCTTGGATATCCCTTTTGTTTATCGGATCCATGAAAACCCTGATACCGAGCGACTACGGTCGTTTTTTGAGTTTGCTTCTAGCTTTGGTTACTCCATCAAAGGAAAGCCAGATAAAATAAAACCACGCTCTCTACAACGATTACTAACGAAGATTAGTGGTTTGCCTGAGGAAAAAGCGATTAGTACGGTTATGCTAAGATCGATGAAACAAGCCAAGTATGCTGCCGAATGTATCGGTCACTTTGGTTTGGCGGCGCCTTTTTATACACACTTTACCTCACCGATTCGCCGCTATCCAGATCTACTTATTCATCGCATTATGCGTGAAGTGTTCACCCAAGGGAGCCTATCGTTGGAGAGAATCGATCAGCTTAATAACTTTTTACCTGATGCCGCACAGCATTCCTCCATTCGTGAGCGTGTAGCCGTGGATGCCGAACGTGAGACACAAGCCCTAAAACAGGCAGAGTACATGCAGCAGCATATTGGTGAAGAGTTTGAAGGAACCATCAGTAGTGTAACATCGTTTGGTATTTTTATAGAGCTACCTAATACGATTGAAGGCTTGGTCCATGTGAGCTATCTCACTGATGACTACTATTACTACGATGATCGTTCCTATCTATTGATCGGTGAGCGGACAGGAAGGATCTTCCGTATTGGTGATCGGGTGATCATTCGTGTTCATCAGGTTAGTTTGGAAGAAAGGAAAATTGACTTTGAGCTCCTTGAGCACTTTGGCGAGCTTACAGAGCGCAGTCGCAAGAAAAATAAACCTAAAAAGAATGAGTCAAGAAATGGTAAACCGAAAGAAAGACCTAAAGTAATCGACCTTGATGAAGCGAAAGATAAAGCCAAGAAGAAAAAGAAGAAAAAAGTAAAACGGAAAAAGGCAAAGAAAAAGAAATAAAGGAGGAGGTATAACTAACGAAGATTTAGCAAAAGGGAGGCTGCGTTGTTATATGCAATCCAAGCCTCCCGTATCTTCTCAGGATAAACCACTACTTTATATGAAAGTATTGACTATTTTCATTTCTATTTGATATAATTTAATCCACTGTATTTTAAAAGTTGGTGGTGAGAACATGGGTCAAAATAAAGGGGTTAAAGTGATTGCAAGAAATAAAAAAGCACTGCATGACTATCATATCGAAGAGACGTTTGAAGCTGGTATTGTCCTTACAGGTACCGAGATCAAGTCGATTCGCCAAGGACGGGTCAACTTAAAAGATAGCCATGCCCGTATTGATAAAGGAGAAATATTTATCATCGGAATGCACATTAGCCCATATGAACAAGGCAACCGCTTTAATGTAGATCCTACTCGCACCCGAAAGCTTCTGATGCGTCGGAAAGAAATTGATAAGCTACTGGGTACCACCAAACTAAAAGGATTAACATTAATTCCGCTCGATCTCCATCTTAGAAATGGATATGCGAAAATACAATTGGCCCTTGCACGTGGGAAAAAATTATATGACAAGCGAGCAACAATGGCTAAGCGGGATGCAGAGCGGATGATGCAGCGGAAACTCAAGGAATATAATCGGTAGAAAGTCAAAAACGATGAGCGATTTCATAGAGGAAAGCCTGGATAGAGTATTGCATTTTTAAATAAATCTGTTATAATATAGAAACGTAGCCAGTCAATCTCAAGACACTCATAAGGGGGCGTTTTTGGGATTCGACGGGGATAGTTCGAGCGTTAGTAGCGAGCCGAGGGGCTGCGCTTCTCGTTAAACACGCAGAGCCAAAATGTAACTGGCAAACAAGAAAACTACGCTCTAGCTGCCTAATAAATCAGCTAGGACTCACTTCTCCATCGCCTATGTGGAGCTGCTGGGTCTCAAATTCTAGTAGGCTAGCCGACTAGTCCGCCACAGACTAGAAGGCGAAATATTTGTGGCTGGCCTGAGAAATCGCCTGTCACTGGGCAGTTTCGAGGGTGAGATTTGAATACAGTGACTGCGCTCGGAGAATCTGGCGTGGCGATATCTTCGGACAGCGGTTCGACTCCGCTCGCCTCCACCAAAACCAATATCGTGCTGATGTAGCTCAGCTGGTAGAGCACTTCACTCGTAATGAAGGGGTCGCAGGTTCGAATCCTGTCATCAGCACCACTTCAAACCCTTGAGAAATCAAGGGTTTTCGTGTTTTTAGGGGGTCTTGGAACTATTAAAAATTAGCATAAAAATGGAAATTGACCACATTTTGACCACGCACTTAAGTGAAAGAGCTGAGGCTGACTTCTTATGTACCGCAGTAATGAAAGGGACGTTTAAAGGGGAGAAGCTAAAAGATGTAGACACTGAGTTTTTTCTACTTGTTGATCCGCAGGGGTACTCCTATCCACGTTATGTAGGGTTGAGTATACACTATGTAAGAAGTAATCAAAGGATTGGGAAAGACTACCACACGCTGATTTCAAATGTAAGCGAGCAAATGGAAAAAATAAAAACGCCCGGCAGACACCGGACGTAAAGCAAAAGACCTAATTACAATTTTAACAAAATTCCTCACTAGAGACAACTGGTGAGGAATTTTGTTTTTTTAAAATGAAGGAAGGAGCAATGAAAATGGACTCTGTTTTTAAAGTTGCTACGGGAGTAACTGGTTCTCTAACCGTTTATTTATGGGGAGGTTGGTCTTCAGGGCTACAAGCCCTTTTAGTACTTGTCATTATTGATTTTCTACTAGGTGTGATAGTAGCAGGAAAAGAAAGACAGCTATCTAGTCGAGTAGGTGGAAGAGGCATTCTGAAGAAAATTATGATGTTCATCATTGTGGCAATCGCTCATATGGCAGATACAGTTGTAGGGAGTGGGCATCTGTTCCGAGATGGAGCGGTCTTTTTTACTTAGCGAACGAAGCATTAAGCATTATGGAGAATGTGGCTAAAGCAGGGGTTCCAATTCCAACACAGGTAAAAGGGGCATTAAAAGTTCTACAAGATAAGGGTCAGGTTAATAAAAAAGAAAAAGCGGAGCAGGAGTGAAATTATGAGAGAGTTTAGGCTATTCATTGATCCAGGTCATGGTGGCAGAGACTTTGGAGCTGTTGACCATGGGCTAAGAGAGAAGGATTTAACATTATCTATTGCATTGGAGATGGAAAAGATTATTCGATCTGAGTATCAAGGTGTGAAAGTAAGAATGTCGAGATGGAATGATAGGTATGTTTCACTGTCTCAACGGACAAGAAAGGCAAATGTTTGGGGAGCTGACTTTTTCCTCTCCATACATATTAATGCAGGTGGAGGGACAGGTTGGGAGTCTTTCACTTATAGTGGGGACTATCCTGAAAAAGCCAAAACACTTGAAGCTCAGAATCAAATTCATAAGGGTATCATCAAACGATTGGAATTTTTTAAGGACAGAGGCTCAAAACAAATGGATTTACAGGTTTGCTGGCAAACCAACATGATGGCGATTTTAACAGAAAATGGCTTTGTAGATCACTGTAATGATGCCATTTTTTTAAAAGATCATAACAAGATTAGTGAAATAGCTAGAGCACATGTATTAGCTATTGCAGAAATTGTTGATTGGAGAAGGAGAGCTTGAGGTATAGATAAATGGATACTTAATTGGATGAGAGGTAGAGGTACAATCCCCTACCTCGATTTATTTAATGATCTTTTTCTAGCTTGTTTACTATTAAATCAGATTATCTGGTGGTTCGCCTTCTAAAGACGTTGATCGATTGTCAGGGGGCTCTCCAATATGGAGTAAAATTTTGCTTGAAAATTGTTTATCCATGTATTCGCCACCTCCTCTTTTAATATATTCTACGTTAAAACGGAAAGATCTTTCCATACATAATTTTAATTTCTCAGAATCAAACTTTTCATAACACATTCCAAGCTTTACCCATAGTTCATGTTCTTTTTCTACCCAAAAAAACTTTTTATGAGCCTGAGATTGTATTTTGGCAATTTCTAATGCCTGGGAATAAGGGGCAATTGCTTTTCTCAATTTATTTTTTGAGAAGTAACAGTCACCAAGGGCCACCAATGCATCATGATATCTTAGGACTTCTTGCGATTTAGTTTTCTTCCCTAGCTCTACGGCTTCCAATAAAGCTTTTTCCGCTTTCGTAGTATGGCCTTGAGCTTTATATAGTTTGCCGAGTAAGGTTAGAGTGGTTACTAATAAATACTCTTTCTGATACTTTTTTTGTATTTTAGGTTTTGTGTCTAGAGCTAAAAGGAAATATTCCTCTGCTTGGTCAAAGTCTTGCTCATTGATACAAATGGAACCATAAGTATTTAGTAGCTCTACTGCCCGATCTAAAATATTGTTTTTTAGCGCCAGAGAAATTCCTTCTGATGCACTTTCCCGTGCCTCTTCATAAAGCTCCATTTTATTTAATAGTGCAGCTCTGTTTTCATGAAGACTGATCTTAGCATCAATACTATAGATCTTGTCTCTTTCATCCCAAAGTTTATCAACCGTTTTTTTAGCAGTTTCAGTTTCTTGATCTAGATTAATTAGATAGCTTATTTTACCAATAAGTAGTGAGTACTCTGTTTGGCTTTCACTTTTTGTAATCAAAGACCTTAAGCCTAGATTTACATGGTCTAATGCCTTAACCAGATCATTTTCCTGAAAGTAATAAGTCCTAGCTAAATCTTTGTGACAAGCCGCTTTTAAATTAGTTTTGTGGAAATCAGGATAGCGTTTAATAATATTCAGAACCTGATGAAAGTGTAAGCGTGCTTTTCCCCAGTTCTTCTTTTTTAAATAGCATCTACCTTTTAGGTATTCAACATTAGCCATTAGAGGACTAATCGAAGGAATATTTAATCTATTTATCTTTTTTAAAACCTGATCAGGTCCTTCAAGATCAATTCGGCGCTCAAGATTTAATAGTTGATTCAGTAAGCGTTGTTGTTGATCCTGTTCACCCTCTAGTAGACTAGGAAGTTCATCTTCTGTAATACCAAGCTCCTTAGCATAGATTACAACTTTCTCCCATGAGACTTTAGTAGACCCTCGCTCAATGTTGCTAATGGTAGAGGTAGATATGTCATCATTTGCAAAGTCTTCTAAAATCTTCCCTGAAGCTTTCCGTTTTTGACGTAACACTCTACCAATACGTTTATACATTTCACTCGAAGGTTTGTCCTCACTACCGTTCCTCATTATGACATCGCTCCTAATTACCTACTAAAAATATTTTTATCATAAAAACGGTGTTAATTTCAATATATCAGAAAATTTTCGTCCTTTTCCAAAAAAAAAATGTAAAATTCATTTTTTGTGTATCTTCTAACCCTATTTGAAACTTTTTCTAAGGAAATGAGATCATCGAACTAAAATTTATTAATTATTGCAAATATTATTTAATCATTTTATGATGTTATTAATTAGAAAATTTGAAGGTAGTATACTTGCAAGTAAACGAAATCCTAGGATATTGGCTAATATATTGCTTTTATCTAATCAATTCATTTTGAGTAATTTTATTATAAAGGGGTGTAACTTTTGTGAAACTATTTATGAAAGGTCTATCAGAAGAAGTTGAGGCTTTTTTAGGAGATTTAGAGGCGCAACAAAAATGTGAGATTATTACACATTACAAAGAAAGAGATTACTTTGATTCTGATCAACTCCGAGCGGGAGTAACTGTCCACAATTTAAGAAAGCGACGAGATTCAATACTTTTACACATGACTACTAGTAAAGGTGACAAGATTAAGTTGGATTTGTTAGACGGTAAGGTTTTTCAGATGGATGGACATACCTTTATTACGGGAAAAATCTACGATATTTTTGGATAAATTTCCTCGATATAAAAGTGCATTATCAAATTATGGAAGGTGAATTAGGATGCTTAAAATGCAAGTGCTAGGAGAGCAACAAAAAGTAGCTACATTTATGGAAGGCTTTAAATCCCTTCCACAGTACCAAATTCTCACAGAAACTAAGTCATACAATCAAGTATTGGATACAGAGGTAGCGTTTGCATTGTTTGAGGTTAATCAAAGTAAAACACACTCCATGATGTTGCAAATCACCACTATGAATAATAAAGAGCTGGTTTTAAATCTAGATCAAGCACAAATGAGGAAGGCAGAGAACGGTATTACCTGGATTAAAGGAAAAGTGCACGATATTTACTGGTAGGGAGAGTATTGAATGACAAGCATAAATGTAAAAGTAACTGGTTCCGGACATGATGTGGTTCAGTTCGCTTTAATATTAAGCGAATACTTCGATATTGACTTTAGGGATGTGGTTCAACAACCATCTACTGGTAACGAAAAAAAGATAGATTTAGAGTTTAAAACATCAGTAGAGCAACCAAAGCAAACAGCATATTCTTTGGCTAATAAAATGTTTTATATATTAGCCTTTGAGTTTTTTAACACACCTGAAGGGCAGAGCTTACAAGATGAGTTTCAGGAAAGTATCAAGACACGAAGCCAATCAGCATGTAAAAAAGTAAGATTGAAAGCCCTAGAAGTAATTCATCAGAGGATGATGCTCAATTTCGAATGGTTAATGCGACAGAAAAAACTATCAATTACAACAGACTCCTTGGATCATCCTCAAAAAATTGGAGTACTTTAGGGAAACTTGCTTCATCCGATGGCGGCCACCATTGGATGAAGCTCCCTTAAAAAAATATCTTATTGTTATTATACCATTCGAATAATTAAAAACAAAATTACAAATTTAGCAATCCGAAAGGAATATGAAGAGTGAAGCAGTAAAGACTTTGTCCCAGCATATTTGAAAACTGATCAGTTCTTTTTGAGACTCTTTATTGCAGCACATCGATACTTGTCAGGAGAAAATAAAAATCTAATTTTATGGTAATGTATTACCTTAATACGAGAGGAACGTGGAAGTGAACCAGATAAATGATGCTAGTTTTATTGAAATACACAGAAAGTATACAAATTATGTCCGTATGAAAAAGTGGTTACGAACCTTTGAGTGTATTTTTTCTAAACATGCAGAGATTTGTTTGGCTTGTAATGCTTTGATTGTTTGGCCTATTGGGGAAGTGAGACCAGAAAAATGTCGACAGTGTCGAAAGATGGTACATGAAAATATTTAAATAATAAATTCTTTTAGGTTATATCAAGTTAAGGGGGTGGTATAACACTTAATAATTAATGTTTTCAGATAATTAATGGAGGTGATATTCTTGAAAGCAAAAATCCCATTTAAAAATCCTGAGTTAAAGGTAGTTGGAGAAATTAAAAAGGTAGTAGGCGCAGGTGGACATAATAACGACGATGGTAACGGTAATATCTATAGTAAATTAGCTAACAATGGAAGATTGAATTAATTAACATTAACACAAAGCATACAAGAGTGACTTTCAGTTGCTCTTGTATGTATTTTTAAAAGGGGAGTCATTGATGGATCTTTATCAATCTATGATTACTGGGACCAGTCAGCGTGTGGATGTGCCTGACTTAAATTTTTTACAGTTGATAGTTATAGTAAAATCAGTTCTCAAGGCCATCTACCTTTATAAAAAGGAAAATCCTTTGGACATACTTCAGTACTTTCCTCTACGTTCCACTAACATAAAAGAAACTCCACAAATAGTGTACTTATTCGCTAGAAAAGTATCCGTTTTTTCTCAGGTGCTTATTAATATTTTTAGGAGAGAAAGCCTTTGCTTAGAGAGATCTATTATTACTTGTGCTGCTTTACGCTCCGTAGGAATTGAAGCTCAAGTTATTATTGGATCTAGAGCATCGGCAAACTCTTCAACTAATTATTTGTATCATAGTTGGATAGAGGTATTAAATAAACCCATAAACGACGTGGATGGAGTGAAGCAATATTTTAATGAAATACATCGCTTTCCTATGGAGGTAAACAATGAGAAAAGTGAATCATCTTTCTGATTTTTTCGGAATGAAAAACAAATCAAGCTTCCTTAAATGGAAAGGAGAGATTTGGTCGGCCACTAGCCAAAATCAAGAGGTGCTTCATATTTTAAGAAATGATCAAGATGATTCTGCAATAAAACAATGTCTTTTACTTATTAAGTCGAATCCTCATATTTTAAAAGATATAGAAGGGGCCTTTGTTTTAGCTTTGTTTGATTCGGAAAGCCAAATGGGGATTCTATATAAGAGCTTCCTGTGTAAGTATTCGGTTTATATAAGAAAAAATGAACTTTCATTGGATTTTTCTACAAAAGTAGAAGATTTGATTCCGAAGGGGGTTTACTTGATCGACTGTATTGATCCTGAAGTAATTTTATCTATTTGTTTAGGAGAAAGGATAAACTCGAACCAGTCATATTTTAATGAAATTCAACGGGTTTCAAACGGTTGCATACTATTTTATGACAAGGGTGAAGTTTCTCTTAGACAAATTGATTGTTTAAAAGAAAATCAACATAAGTATAGAAGCTTAAATTGCTATATAGATACAGCTAGAGAAATTATGAAAAAAACAGTTAAACAACGAATTAAGGATGAAGATAAAATCACAGTTGTCCTGAGTGGTGGAATGGACTCATCGTCGATTTTAAGCTTTTTAAACTCAATGAATGTACCAGTACAAGCTGTTCATTGGAAGTTTAATGGAGTAGCAGATGAGTCTTTCTTTTCGAGAAAAGTAGCATCTTATGAAAATGTTTCGTATACAGAGATCGATACAGAAGAAATGATCTGCTCATCATCATATATTCCAGAATGGAATTATGAGCTTCCTTACAATCATGGGTATTTTCCTATGTTTGAACAAACATTACAAGTCTTACAACAATCGGGGTCTAATAAATTAGCTACTGGATATTTAGGTGATGATATTTTCGGTAGTTACTCAAGTGACATTTCAATTCGATCCTTATTTGCCCAATTACCATTCAAACAAAGTCTTCGATATATTTATGAGGCACTGGGTACCCCGCACATTTCCGATTTGCAACAACGATATCCAAGATTACATTGGTATAACAAATATTTAACACAAAATGCTATTGAAAGAATAGATGCAAAACATTATTCTCAGTTCTCTTTAAAAGATCATTTTATGTCTTATTCCAATCTTGAAATAGACTCTCTATTAGAAAATTATTATGTACAAAATGGAGTACATTCATTTCATCTATTCCATAGTAAAGAGTTGATGGAGTGGAGTTTGTCTTTGCCTATGGCATATAAGCTATTTCCTTCAGGAGGTCAATGGATAGATAAAATAGTACTTAGAACTATGTTTTTAAACATCTTACCAAAAGAATGTATACGAAGAAACTATAAACCTGTCATGACTAACTTCCATGAGAAATACGTTATCCATAATAAAAATCAAATTTTATCTATTTTAAGTGAAGAATCACACTTACATCATAGAGGGATTATTGATGCAAATAAAATACTAAAGATGGATAATGAGTCCATGGCAATAGCCGCATCAGGGCTAATTACTTGTTGTATGACTGAGGTATGGCTTCAAGGATTAAGTAATAGAAAGGGGAAAGATTATGTATAGGAAATCTGACTATGTGAAGGTTTCTAAATTGTACAACGAGATGCACTTGATGCATCTTGGAACGGGGGTTTGTTACAAATTAAATCTCATTGCTACTTTATTTTGGGAACAAATTTTGTTAGCTCAGTCCAATGAAGAGGCAATATCGAACTTGTTAAGAGAAATCGAAGGTGAAAAAGAGGAAATTGTAGAGGCATATGCAAATTTTAAGAGTGAATTGTTAAAAGAAGAGTTAATTAAGGCGGGAACACATCTTAGCTAAGATGTAACTCTCTCAGCTGATGGTAGGAGTGAAAGAATGAATATAACTCAAACGAATAAGTTTGCGAATAACCAAAAGGAGCCTACAGCTAAGACAGGTATTTCTATTTTGCAACTTATTTTTTTTCAAAGGAAGTATATCCTTATCAGTTTAGGTTTTATGATCATTTCTGTTTTACTCAATCTGACTTCTCCTTTATTTATGAAGCAGATGATTGATACAGCTATACCAGAAAAAAATTGGAGCTTATTAGTTGGACTAATTATTGGATTAATTTCTATTCCTATTTTTGTTACCTTATTTACCTTTTTAGGTGACAAATATAATCACCGAATTGGCGCTTATGTCACAGATCAGCTAAGAAAAAAGATGTTTTATAAATTAACTCACTTCTCACCGAAAACTTATAATCACTTAAAGTCAGGTGATATTGCTGGACGAATGTATAGTTGTGGTGAAGTTGGTGATCTATATATTACTCAGTTTGTTGTTCCAGGGATTCTACATGGATTGATGTTTATTGGTATTACAGGTATCATGATATACCTAAATTGGAAGTTAACTATTATTTCTTTAGTAATCCTACCAATCATGTTTTTCTTATCAAAAAAGCCAGCCATGTCCATTAGAAATATATCTCAAAATGTCATGCAACTCCAACAGGAGCTATCTAGCTACACAACTGAGCTAGTTCAAGGACTTAAAACGGTTCAAACTTTGAATCAGGTACAAAAAGAAAATGATTATCAATATAAATGGATAGATAACTATCGTATCGAGAGAACTAAAGCCTTCATTGTAGGGAGTTTTTCTGAACTACTTAATAAAGGTCAACAGGCTCTAGGAATAGGAGTATTATTCGGATACGGTAGCTATGAAATTTTCCAAGGAAATCTAAGTATTGGATCTCTAGTAGCTTTCGTAGCTTACTTCTCTCAACTTTTTGGCTCACTGGAAAAGGCACAATTTGGATTAGTAAAAGGGATTGAACTAAAACCAAAGCTAGAAATGATTAAGGAGATATTAGATGTCAACGACGAGCAAGATTTTGAAACAACCTCTCCTACCCCATTAAAAATTAAAGGTGAGATTAAGTTTCAAAACGTTTCCTTTGCCTATGACGGAGATCGAGGGCAAGTGAATAATATCAACTTACACATTAAACCTGGTCATTTGATTGGAATTGTTGGACCATCTGGAGGAGGAAAATCCACTATTTTAGATTTGCTTTTAGGCTTCTATACTCCCGATAGTGGTTCAATTTTCTTAGATCAATACAACCTAAAAGAGATACCCTTAAAAGAATTGAGAAGTAAAATGACTCTAGTATCTCAAGATGTTTTTTTGTGGAACAAATCCATAAAAGATAATCTTCAGTATGCTAATCCTGATGCATCAATACAAGATTTAGAGAAAGCTTGTTATGAAGCACAAATATTAGACTTCATCCAGCAACTTCCACAGGGATGGGATACGGTGGTCGGAGAACGTGGCGTAAAAATCTCAGGTGGAGAGAAACAGCGATTAGCTATCGCTAGAGCCTTATTAAGAAACCCACAAATTATACTCATGGATGAGCCTACATCGGCTTTAGATTCAAAAACTGAGGCCCATTTACAAGAGCATTTAGAAAGGATATTTAAGGGTAAGACGGTTATAATCGTTGCTCATCGTCTTGCTACCATTCGAAATGCTGACAGTATATTAGTGATCAAAGATGGAGAAGTAGCAGAGGTAGGAACTCACGAAGAGCTATTAGAGCGAAAAGGAATTTATGATCAGCTATATAGAGAACAATTTCAAGCTAACTAGTATGGTATACATAAATATTACTGATGAACTAGAGAATAACCTTGTTGCTTACTTAAAAATCCCCTTAAATAGCCGAGCCTCAGGGGCTATTTTATTTTTTTTTTGTTATTTGGGGACAATTTAATTTGTCTAGGCATAAGTAAAGTCTCCCACTTTACCAGTTAATTTCTACTTATGCTTTGGAGCAACCTCCATGGATTCAGTATACAGGATCCTGAAAATTTAGGTATTAACTCTTTCGACTGACATTTAAAATAATTGTAAGTGTAGTCTTATATCAGAATTGATATAGTAATAAGGTGGATGAAGAGATTATACTTGAATAACATAATATTTCCTAAGTTTATAGTAAGTGTTATCACCTGTTATTTAGTTGAGTTTATTGAGAAAACTGTGGTTTATTTTAGTATGAATCAACCAAAACATGTAAAAACAGAGTTTATAAAGTGATTGAGCAAAAAACAAGAAATTACATTTAAAATTGATTAGCCATTTACATCTCTGTGTACCCATCATTTAGATTGACATTCAGTAGGACATATATTTATAAAAAATGAACAAAGAGGATAGGAAATAGAAAGATGATCCAATTTCAAACTGAACTGATTCAAGAATTTCGTTGGAAAGTGAATAGTAATCACTATTATGTTTTAAATAAGTACGCTGATTTTGATGGTAAAAATCTATGGAGTGTCATTTGTTCCGCTATGGACTGGATTGAAGTAGCTGTGGACGGAATTCCTTATATTCAGCTGAAGCATCAAAACACTAATTTCGTATCACTCAGTTTGATGCAACTTATTTGCGCGATGGACCTGATTGTCAAAGCAATCATACAACTGTATCGTGTGTTCAAACTAGATTATCCATATGAGAAAGACCAAAGTATTTTTCATCAAAATAAACCAGACGATAAATATTTTAAGCATATTCGAGCCATGTTTGGGGTTCATCCTGTTAATTTAAAAGATGGAAAGGAAAGATATTTTGCCAGTTGGTCCACTCCCAACTTAGCAGATGATTTCTCTGTAATAGTATATAGCCATCAAGTAGGAAAAGAGAGCATCCAACACTCAATTAATATTTCTGATTTAGTTCAATATACGAACCAACGTTACCAACTTCTGATAGATTTAATAAATCATATAGAAGATGATTATGATCAACACTTAAAGAATTATAAAGAACGTCAAATGGAGATCACCACAAATGTTACTGATGAAATCATTCTCTTATTGAAAGAGAATAAACAAAGGTTTGGAGAAGGTGAAGCCTATTGGTATGAGCTGAGTGAGTTGAATTGCTTATTCCGTTCCACCACCTTTTGATAAAGCCAACTTTCCATCAGTGACCATCTATGATAACGTGCGTTTTCAACATCAGTTGGTTACACAAAAATTCGGTATCAAAAAAATCGCACTCGTCAATGGGAGCAATCCAAACGTTAGAATGGGCTGCAAGTTATCCAAATATGGTTGAACGGATCGCACCGTTTGCTGGAACTGCAAAAAATTGGCCCCATAACTGTATACTTATCGATGGCTTAAAATCAATCATACAATTACATCCTGAGTGGAAAAATGATCAATATACAGAACCCCCAATCCATGTATTACGTACATTTGGTCGTGTTTATGCAAGTTGGGGATTTTCTCAAGCATTTTACCGTAAAGCCCTTTATAAAGAATTGGGATACTCGACCATAGAAGATTTTGTGGAACAATTTTGGGAAACCAGTTTCACAAAATTTGATACCGATGATCTATTAACTATGCTTTGGCATGGCAACATGCTGATATTAGTGCAAACGATAAATACCAAGGGGATACATTAGAGGATAGTAAATTTGAAGCGAAAGGGATTTTGATATAGTGAATGGTTTCTGGGTGAAAGTCATGTTACACTCTATACTATCTAGCTAAGTAAAAATCGTTGAAAGTTCTTTCAAGAGTTGATGCTACTATCGGCATTGTGCAACTATTACTTATTAATATAGATAGTGTATTCAAGTTAAATAATTTGAAAGGAGCAAAAATGTGAAAGGTAAAACTAAATCCTTATGGATATATGAAGGTTTTGCAATACTCGAAGAAGCAGGACCAGATCAATTGACAATCGATGAGCTTTGTCGCCGATTAAAGCTTACGAAAGGTTCATTTTATTATCACTTTAAAAATCGTCAAGACTACATTCGTTCATTGCTTGAATTTTGGGAGGAAGATAGTACTCAACGAATCATTAATTTAAGTCAAAGTGAAGAGTCTGATCGTGAAAAGCTTGATCGCCTAACTGAACTTGTTACTAAAGAGCAAAATCGTTCGCTGGAAGTGAAGATACGCTCTTGGGCAACACACGACGAGAAAATTCGGTTATATCAACAACGTGTTGATGAACAAAGAATGAACTATGCAAAAAAATTGTGTGCAACTGTTTACAAAGACAATGTTGATAGTAATATGTTAGCGCAAATTTATTACACAATACTTATAGGTTCACAACACCTTATTCCACCTATAAAAGGAAAGGAGCTTATGCATATATTTAAAACGATTAGCCAACATATCACCAAATATAGTAAGATGACTGAATGAAATTCATCGTTAGTAGCACCAAGGATATTTCGCAAATTTTACATGGGTAGCACAATGCCATTATGTTTGAGTAATAGATTTTATCCATACACATTGATAATGAATTTTTCTTATGTATTGATAAATTAGGTGAAAACGGAGCTGTTGACATGGACACCCAAACAACCAAAGGAATTGGTTAGGAAGAAATATTGCAATGCCATTTATGGAAACAATGGATGACTTTGAGAACTGTCACGGCATTAAGATGGACATCCTTAAGATAAATGACAACTTTCGTGACTAAACAAACTATTGGGAAACTTGTATGAAAGGTTTTTATTGGGAAACGGCTCCGGAAAAACCTGATTTACACGGTGATAATTAACTGATAATTCACTCCTTTGATGGAAAAGATTTTTAATTTTGCTATTTATTAAGGCGAATTTTATGTTTTTTTACAAAAAAGGCTTGAATCTAATAATTGGTTTGTTTCGGCACACTTTAGATGATAGTTAAAATAGTTGCTAGGAAACTTGTCTAATTAGATATAAAAATGTTCATTACACATCAAATTTAAACACACAAGATTATTAAGTTAACAAGCTGTAGCAATGTCAAACCAGACCAGTTTTGAGTGTTCATCATTATTCAACTGAAGTACACCATTTCCCCATGTAACAACATGATATGCACTCAACTAAACTCCATAATCTATTTCAATATCTCTAGAATTATTATATAAGAGTGGAGCCACTCCTAACTTGTCCTTAAAGATGCCAAAAATAAATACCATCTAGTATGGTATGCTGTTAAGAAATATATAGTTTATAGACGTATTTATTTTTTTCTTCTTATACCGTTAAATAAATCGTTTGCACATTGGATTCAATTATGTTTGGCAGGTGATACTTGCCTACGTTGAACCTTTTTCCAATCGTCATTATCCCAAATTGTAGGACTGTTTGTTTTTTGGGGAATATCAATGTAGCTGTCACCAGTTTGTTATGTAAAGGATGTGTACATAGGTGAACTTTCAAAATAGGATTAGTGATCTAACTTCCAGACAATCACGATCAAAAGAGTGGGCTGCATACACTGCTAGTATTTGGTCATTTATGTTTGCAACTATAAGTTTCTATTGGGCTGCTGGAGGAACCTTAGGTGCCAATACTCTTGGAAATGGTATCAAAGCAATGGCTTTGGAGCGTGATCCCGTTTTTGTTATGATTTTGTGGATTACTGCTGTTCTAAAATTCCTCCTAGGATTCCTTGCACTTGCATTGGTTCGTCGTTGGGGTCAATCCATACCTCGTTGGTTGCTATTCGTCTCTACTTTTGGTGTTGGAATGGGGATGGTCTTTTATGGAGGGGTAGGTTTAATTAAGGTTGCACTGATGGAAATTGGTGTCATAAGTATTCCCAGTGCTATTGGTCCGCAGGCTGTTCATTGGTATCTTATACTTTGGGAGCCATTTTGGCTGTTAGGAGGAATTCTATTCACTATTGCAGCTTGGTACTACAACCATGGACATCCTCATCGACGTGTTTGAAATACAAGCAATAACGATATCATATTAATAACTCAAAAAGTAGAGGATTTACAACATTATGTTAGAAGGTTTGATAATGAATGAGCAAACTCTTTTCGTTTATAGATTCTCCAACTGTTGAAGAGTTGCTATTTTCATTCTTATTGGATCATCGCAACATAGCAGAGTGGTGAGTATGCATAATATATACACCTTTTCAAAGACTATACAGTATGGTATGTTATTGTCAACAAGTTTAAATATAATTTATTAAAAGAGAAGGAGATTATAAAATGAAAATCTTAATTAGACAAGAACTTACTGAAGAATATAATACGACTGAGATGATTGTTAAAAGAGCCTTTTTAAATGAAGTATATAGTGACAAGAAAGAGCATCTACTTATAAATCGTATTAGAAAATCAGATGCATTTATTCCTGAACTTTCATTAGTTGCAATTGATCAAAACAAAGAAATGGTTGGTCACATTCTTCTATCTAAAATTACAATCGTAGATGCTGAAAAAACAGTGGATTCTTTGGCGCTTGCTCCAGTGGCTGTCGTACCTGAGTACCAGAAAAAGGGGATTGGAAGTCAATTAATTCATGATGCATTAAAAAAGGCAAAAAAAATTGGTTATCATTCAGTTATTGTTTTAGGACATAAAAATTATTATCCAAAATTCGGATTTAAACCAGCGAGTTTATGGAATATACGAGCCCCATTTGAGGTGCCTGATGAAGTTTTTATGGCTCTAGAATTAACTGAGAATTCCCTTAAAAATGTGCAGGGTGTAGTTCGTTATTCAGATGCCTTTTCAGAATAAAGCTACTTTAGTAAATTGATTAGATATTAATTAGAATGAGATTGTCCACTGAAAATCGTTTTTATCATTTTCAGTGGACAATCTTTTTATATGATCTGTGACAGATGGAGAAGGGATTCAAGCTTCCAATTTGACGATTAATGAAAATCCTCCAAAACATAATGTAAATCTAAAATCATTACTCTGTACCATTAAACGCCAACTTATCTACTATTTGTAGAAAGAAGAGCATGTTTTTTTTCACTTTTGGAGTAATATTTTTTAGCTTTATATCACATGTATCCAGTTAAGTCTTATAACCAACCTCAATCGCGTCGCACTCTTTGTGCTTCTCGTGTTGCTCATCGTCCACTTTGTGGTGCTATGTGGCATTGGGGCTATCTCCCTGAGTGGTTTTCATGATTCATAATTTTTTCCTTCTAGGACTGAATTAGTATGTATTATACTCGTTTTTTGCTGATAGATGGAATTAATCCTGTTTCCGACGAAACTTATAATGGTATTTCCATACACATATAGCATTCAACCAAAGGATTATAGAGAGAAAAATAATTTGTGCTTCTGCTTCAACTAGTATTAGCATGGTGCAGACTATAACTGCTATTGTATTTGCTATATCAGCCAACCAAAAAAGTAATCTCTCTTTGTCTTTGAGTGAAACAAGAAGATAATTAATAAAACTGAGTAATATAAGAAAACATCCAGATATCAAAAACCAAACAGAATCTAAATTATAATGTGAATAAAACAGGGGAGTTGAAAAACAATGAATGACACCAATAACGAGAATGAGGAGATTAGTGATCATTAAAGTTTTTTTCATGGTAACCAACCTTTCATAATAATTTATATCCCCAATGATATTACCAAATATTTATAATTAATTTGGTATCCTACGATGATAAACTATAATTTCATCCATCCAAGTGCTTTACTGATTTCAAAAAACCTCGCATATAAGTATGGGAAACAGACGTGCCAGATGTAGTCTCAAGGATCAAGATGTTGGCAGGCAGCCACACGGAACCGGAGCTTTGATGGTGGTTGTATGCTTCTTGTGAAAATCTCATATGGAACCTCTTCAATGTTTGTGTTTTGTTCGGATTTGATAAATAAGCAATAATAGACCCTCTATAACTAGAAACCAAAACCCTGAAATAGGTGCAAGGATGGAAGATACTACACCATATAATAAAATTCCCCAAACTAGAAAGGTTGGAATTGTATAACCTCGTTGAATACTCCATAAAATATAGCCACCCAATAAAGCAGATGGAAAACACAAGCTTTCAATTGAAGTCCAAAAATTTCGCTGAAACACAATGTCACGATTTTCCCAAGGTGGGACAACTGAGTTCCAAAGACCAGACATTATAAACTGTTTCCACATCTCGTGGTCTGCAATGATTGCGTAAATAGGATGAAAAAGACCCATAAGGATCAGTAGCCCTCCAGCTAGTTTGGGAAGCCATAAATGGGAAGAGCTTTTTTTATTCATTGCCTTGCCTCTTAATATAAAATCAGAAAATTCCCTATTCTTTTTTATGAATGCGATATCGTAAGTAGACATTAGACAGATCAACAAAGGGAATGGATTATATATTATTTCATTCCTTTTGACATTATACCATACCGTATGATATAATTTCGAAAAGAATGAAATTATATAAGTTAAATATTGACTTATTAACTTACTGAACGGCCAAACTCTGATTTTCGGAAAGCTATACCTATTTCCAAGAGATCCCGATTTTGAAGTTAATATATCAGTTACTAGAACATTTGATCATATGGTTGATCGAACCACTTTGGTTTAAAAGTGTTTTGAACAACTTGTAAAATATTATCCGACAAACAAGGAATGATGAACCATGTATATGAATATAAAACAAAGTTCAATCAATAAAAAATTACCAACTCAAAATTTGAATGCCTTTGAACGTTTTACAAAGGTATCTGTCTGGCCTGCCTATGTGGGCTTCTTCTGGGCGCTCATGTATGCAGTTTTCGTCCGTTTCTATGAAGCAGCAGGCGGAGTTATTCACAATTCGGCTCAATTTTAAGGAGACACTAGCGGGCTTTACATGGCAAGTTACAATGCAGGTGTCTTAATCCTAGTCTGTGGATTCATCTTGCTTACGCTTGTCAAACCGTATGGAAGGATTATTCCGACGTGGATACCGTTGATTGGGGGGTTAAAAATCCCTCGTTTGATGATATTAATTCCTACTCTTTTATGTGCTGCCTTTTTAATTGCACACGGAGTTTCTGGAATGATTATATCAACTCTGTCTTTAGCAGGTGTTATTACAATGAAGCTGCCTCATTGGATTGTGTTTGATATGGACAGTTTGGCTTTATGGGATCTCTTGCTTTACCAACCATGGTTTCTTATCATGGGTATATTGACCTGCTTAACAGCTGCTCACTATGCGCATGCTTCTGGTGTTCAAATCTCTACTATGAGACGAAGCACGGTACTGTATTTGATCTTTGTTTTTCTGCTGACTACATTCTTTGTATTCTCTATGCTTTTTGACTTCGCCGATAAAATAAGTTTCTTTTAATTATAATGATGGTTTTCTTTCATGTATTTGAGATCGTGCTGTTCAGCTTTAGGAGGAAATATGTGTTTAATTGAATAAAAGACACGAAAATTGATGAAAAAAATTGATTATTTTTAACGCATTAGAAAGATTTACTGATAAACATATCCGTCAGATGTTAGGATAATACAGAATACTGAAACAAAGGGATAAGTCCTATTATGCGTATCGAGATCATACTCTGATCATTCTTTTATTAGGTACGGGTATGCAAATAGGTGAGGTAGCTCTACTCATCACAGAAAAGCTAGTAAAAGGGCTAGAAACTTCTAGAAAAGCATGACAATTAAAAAACAAAAAGGGACTGGGACAGAACAACTTTTCTCTCTCGTGGATGAAGACTAAACTCTTAATATAAAACGATGTTCGACCTGATGTACATCGATTTTTTATCAGAGTTTAGGAGTAGTAGATCAAGTCGAAACTCAGTTTTATTTTGTGGAATAGAAAAATCCTCTCGCTTTTCATTATAACAACAAACATATTCAAGTGATCTTGGGACCTGAGCAGTACAGTCTCACATGATGGTACTTTTTCATTTGGATGACTTATCATTTTTGGCAATTCTGAGATAATAGAATGAGGTTTATTATGAACTGATACATCGAGAAGATAGGGATGAATGAAAGGAAGGACACTCAAATTGCTTACTGTTGTAAATGCCGTAAGCCTCATCTCGACAAGAATGGGCAACATATAGGAATCGAAAAAAATCGAGTTTGGTTCTGCGAAAGTCATGAGTGTGAGAAAGATCAAGAGAGCATATGAAGTTACCAATCGATGAAGGACAGATCTTATACTTGAATTATATCTTTTGTGAGTATTTCAGTAAAAAAGATAAAATTTGGTATAAAGAATACCAAGTGATGCAAGACTTTGTGACCAGTCAACTCCATTGCTCAGTATATTGATCTTGGTCACGTTGGGGAGTTTGTCTGGGGGAGATTCGTAAGACTACTATTTTCTATTATCCGAATTTGAAACCTATTTTGAATATGGTGGCGAACTGCTTGTCGCTAAGAATATAATATGTCATTTAATATTGTTTACACTTGATTTGTCGGGAATGTGGGGCTCGATTAGATTATCATTTTGATGATAAAGGCACGATGATTAGGGTTGATATTAACTAGATACGATAGAGTAGAAAGCAAAATGAAGTATACATTAGACGTTACAAGAGAACGAGAGGATTTTATGAGCTTATGTGAATCAGTAGTGATTATGAGTTTTCCTCCCAAGATTCCAAGTTGTTTTTCTGTAGAGGCATGGGGTGTATATCTTCATAACACTCATAAAATATGGTCAGAAGAACAGATGAGAGATTTAGGTATTCATGTTCCATATGGAACGCAGGCGGTGGGGAAAGGATTGAAACATTTTATTATGCTTCTAGTTCAAAAAGTAAGAGGTTGGCTGAATGTATTCATAGTGAAGTAATTGGAGGGACATCTCAAAAAAACCGAGGTCTTAAGGATGGTTCACATTTATGGGTGATTCGTAAGACAGTCATGCCAGCGGTATTGATTGAATTTGGATTTATGGATGATTCTCAGCTGAGAGAATCGAGATTAATGATAGATCAGAAATTTTAACAAGAATGTGCTATTGAGGTATGCAAGGGAATTTGTCAGTTTTTTGGAGTAAAGTATACAGAGCCAAGTAAGCATATATCTGAAAGTATCATTAGACAGAGATTGTTATTTGGAGGCGGGTTCTCCAAAAGCATCAAAAGAACTATCCCGTTGGATTTTAGATTGGCGTTTACGTGGAAGACCTGGATACGCATCTTTACAACCTGTTATCAGTGAATCTAGGTCAAGTAAAGATGTTCGTGTAGTACTGAAAAAAATGTGATAGTACTTTTTGGGAGACTATCTCTTAGAGAGGGATTTCTATGGAAAAGGTTAGGAATAGTAATGGACAAAATGAAGATAACAACAAGAAAGTGTATCAAGCTCCAGCAATTTACACGCTCAGATCATTTGTAAAAAGAACCTTAGGAAATAAGTTTAATGATACTGCTGATTTAAAGAATTACTATAGTTAATCTTTTTTAAAAAAATGGATAAGAACGTTTAAAATTGCATCCCAGATAATATCTGGAGTGGGTATATATGAAATTTTTTGTGGTTTTTTCTCAAAAAATTGTTCCCATCCTTGGCTTCACCACTTACACATTTATCAGGTAATTACTAGGTATTTAGTGAGATGATTTTTGACCACAAATTGTCATCAGCACCAACCTAGTAATGACACGGCTTTTAACGAATTTGGAAGCTTCCAAAAATGAAGTAGTCGCATCGAAACACCTTTTTACTAAGCGAGACCATTTCAATGCATGATTTTTTCATGTGAGGGAGTGGTCTTTTTTGTTGCTTAAATTTGCTATAGAAGAGGGTGGAACAAGATATACAATAATTTAATAATAAAATATATTAATTGTATAATTATTTATTAATAATAAATTTACAACTTAAAAAAAATTAATTCAAAGATGACTTTTCCATCTTTTTCTGCTAATATGGAATTATCATAAAAAACCAAAAGAAAATTAATTGTTGTTACGGCACGTTAATGGACTGAGGGGACATAGTGTAATTGATGTAGTGCAGGTAATATACTTGGATGAAAGGGCGAAGCTATGCCACCGGCCAAAAGCGAAGGTAGGAGGGCAGACTGATTCCAATGGATTGGTATGCACTGTTCGTTCAAACTGGACAAGAAGAATTGGTAAAAGCTTTGATCACTAAGTATATTGATGAATCAACGATCAAGGTAATGGTTCCAAAAAGGAAAATAAAAGAAAGAAGACAAGGTAGACTATATGAGACAAGTAAGATCATATTTCCTGGATATGTATTTCTCAATACGTGCATGAATATAGACTTATACTATAAGCTCAAACAAATACCAAAGTATCTTCATCTTCTAAATAATTATCAGTATAACATTGACTACAAGTACGATGATATAAAGACTCAGGACAGTCAAAACTCTGCTTTTTGTCCAATCAAAAAAGATGAGATCGATCTCATTCTTCGATTGGTTCAAAGTAAAGAAGAAATTGGTTTTTCGAAAGTTTATACGGAAAATTCTAAAATTATGGTCTGTTCTGGTCCTTTAAAAGGGCTGGAGGGGATCATAAAAAAAATAGATAAGCGCAAAAACAGAGCGAAAATTGCTCTTAACTTTATGGGGATGATTCAAACAGTGGATGTTGGAATCGAAATATTAACCACTCCTGTATAGATAAACAAAATACTTATAAAATCGGAATGTATTTATTATGTAAGTGGAGTTAGTATAGTTCTATGGACACATCTTAGTTAAATTCTTGCAATAAATTTCAAGGAGAAGGATGTGTCCTGCAGTTTTTGAAATGGTGTCTACTTACACGACCCGAGTAGCAGGCAAGCAGTTCCACAGTTTGACTGTATTATTTTAATTATTTTCAGAAAATACAGTTATTATGGATAGTCAATATTAAAAAATGGGTTAATTAAGTGAATTATTTTTTGTGTATTGAACGGGGGAGTATAGACTCTAAAAACATTTACTTCGGAAAATTATAGGAGTAGTGAAATGAATGGCATTCAAATTTTAATAATATTCCGTATTATATATCAAATTGATAATCAATGTATAGCCTAGAATGAAAATTTTCCCCCACGAATTGCGTATCATCGTTTAGATAATGTGGCTCGGGGAAACTGATGACGGAACTGCAAAACGACTAGAGGCTATAGAGAAGCTCATTGAAGTGAAGAATAAATGCTTAAAAAGAGAGGAAGAAGAAATTGATTCAAAATGAGAACTTAAGAAGAATGCTAGAGTGGAATTGTACCGATGTGGATTTACCACAAATCTGTCTTCATCAGTTATTTGAAAGGCAAGCTCAACAAACTCCTGATCTTGAAGCGGTTGTCATCGGCAATGAGTTGATTACTTATCAAGAATTGAATAAGAGAGCGAATCAAATTGCTCATTTTTTAGTAGAAATGGGAGTGAAGCCGAATACCCCAGTAGGCTTATTCATGGAGCGTTCCATTGATATGGTTGTTGTATTAGTAGGGGTTTTAAAGTCTGGAGGAGCTTACTTACCCATTGATCCAGAAGTTCCAAAAGAGCGTGTTCATCAAATTCTACAAGAGGCTAAATCTCCATTATGTATATGTAATAATGATTTACAAGAGCTTAGACATTCCGAACTGACTAGTTTTGTCATTCTAGAAGAAGTCAAAGATATTATCTCTCTTTTACCAGAACATAACCTAGATGTTAACGTTACACCAGATGATATGGTATCTGTTTATTATACATCTGGCACAACAGGGACACCTAAATGTGTCGCAAATATTCATAGAGGCTATGTGAACAAAATGTTAGCGATGCAGCGAGCTTATCAATTGAAGATTGGTGAGACGCTGTTACAAAAAGCAAGTATTGCTTTTGATGACTCTTCCGTAGAGATTTTTTGGCCGCTGATATCTGGTGGAAGGGTAGCATTAATGGAGCCGGGTCTACATCGAGATCCAAGAGCCATTGTAGAGGCATTGATTCACTATAAAGTTACATATATGTATGTAGTTTCTAGTATGTTAAGCCGAATCCTAGAAGAAATAAGAGAAGATGAACGTGACTCATTCATCGGCTTAAAGGGAGTTTTTGCTGGTGCAGATCCTTTAACTTCGGATATAGTAGATAGATTTTTCAAAAAATTGCCGGGTAAACTTTATAATACTTGGGGCTCCACAGAAGTCTCGATTGACGCAACCATTCATACTTGTACACTAGATGATCTCCATGAAGATGGAGTCATATGTATAGGAAAGCCGTTTGATAATGTATATGTTTATATTCTTGATGAGAAAATGCATCCTGTTCCGGTAGGAGAAGTGGGAGATCTCTACGTAGCAGGAGTTGGCGTATCTAGAGGCTACCTAAATCAATCTAAGAGAAATGCCAAAGTGTTTTTACAGAATCCATTTCAAGAAGGAACAATGTATAAAACAGGAGATAAAGGATATTACAGACCAGATGGCTCAATCATGTTTCTAGGTCGAGTAGATAACCAAGTAAAAATAAGAGGGATTCGAATTGAGCTAGAAGAGATTGAAAAAGTGTTACGCAAAGAGCAAAAAGTAAAAGAGGCGATTGTTCTATTAAGGGAAGAAATTCCAGGAATCAAGCGTTTAGTTGCGTATGTTGTACTGCATGGAGGGGAAGAACTTACAATTAGTCAATTGAAAGCGGGTATGAAAAATTATTTACCCCAATATATGATGCCTCATTTCATCATCTTTTTGGATAAAATGCCTTTAAATCAGAACAACAAAATAAATAAAAAAGCACTACCTGCCCCAAGTGCAATACGACCTAATGTCGAATCAGAGTATGTGGCTCCAAGCAGTGAATTGGAAGAGTGGTTGACAGGGATTTTTGCTGAAGTTTTACATATCGAAAAGGTTGGAATCAAGGATGACTTTTTTGAGCTTGGTGGAGACTCTATATCAGCGACTCAGGTTATGACCCGTATACGTGCTTTTCTGGATCAGGATGCCCCTTTAAAACTGTTGTTCGAACATAAAACGGTAGCCGAGTTGGCAAGCTATTTCCATGATTATGAACCTGCAAATGAAGTCAAAACAATTCAACAAATACCCAGAAACAGAGAAGCTTTTCCTGCGTCATTTGCTCAAGAAAGGCTATGGATAATGCAAGAATTGGATAAGAATCAGCCTGTTTATAATGAACCTATTGCCTTCAGAATCAAGGGTCATTTAAATAGTACAGCGTTAATCCATGCATTACAAAAGATAGTTGAAAGGCATGAAACGTTGCGAACCTCTTTTAAAATGGAGGATGAACAGCTGACTCAGGTGATCGTGGATGAGCTAAAATTGGACATCCCTGTATATGATCTAACTACCATGCCAACCGAAGAACGCAAGGATTATGCCCACAAGGTCATGTATGGAGACGCCAGAAAGCCTTTTGAACTCCAAACAGCTCCATTGTTTCGGGCTATGCTATTTAAGCTGAAAGATGAAGAATGGTTTTTATATATGAATATGCATCATATTATTACGGATGCTTGGTCTTTCCTCGTGCTCTTAAAAGAGTTAAATATACTCTATGATGCTTTCCAGAACGACAAATTATGTCCTTTAGAGCCGCTATCGTTCCAGTATCTTGATTTTTCAAGCAGGCAAAGAAACTGGCTGGAGAGAGGTGAGATCACTAGACAGCTCGATTTTTGGAAGGCAGATCTAGAAGGTATGCCTACCGTATTGCAACTGCCTACTGATTACCCAAGACCTGCCGTTTTAACGTATGATGGGGATAAACTCTATTTTTCGATTGATTCTTCGCTAGTAAAACGAATCAGAGAGTTGGCAAAGAGCAGCCATGCTTCGGAATATATGGTCTTCCTGTCGGCATTCAATCTTCTTCTTCATCGTTATTCTGGACAAAAGGAAATTTTGATCGGTTCTCCGACCGCCAATCGCAATCAACATGGATTAGAACATTTAATCGGCTTTTTTGTTAATACTCTAGTCATCAAAAGTATATACAAACCAGGAACCTCCTTCTTTGATTATTTCAATGAGGTAAAAGAACGTTGCTTTACGATATTTCATCATCAAGACGTCCCTTTTGAGAGATTAGTAAGTGAATTGCAGCCTGAAAGGAATATGGACTATTCTCCATTAGTTCAAGTTATGTTTGCGTTCCAAAATAAAATGGAAGAATCTCTGGAATTACCTGGTCTAAACGTTGAACTGATCAATCTGAATAACCATACAGCTAAGTATGACATGACCATGTTTCTAACAGAGAATAGCAGAGAGGAATACCAAGGTGTTCTTGAATTTAACTCAAATTTATTCAAGAAATCAACGATTGAACGATTGGTTGAAAACTTCGTCACACTGTTGGAGCAAGTCGTATTAGATTCTAAGAAAGAGTTAGCTGCATATTCTATCGTATCAGGAGCAGAGCTAGCCCAAATCATGAAACTCAATGATACAGACCATGAATTTGAGATGTGCTGTCTCCATGAATTATTTGAACGGCAAGCACAGCTGACTCCAGATCATACCGCCGTTGTTTTTGGAGATGAAAGTTTAACCTACAGAGAGCTTGATGTACTTTCAAATCAGCTAGCCCATTATCTAATCTCAGAAAAAGGAATAGGACCGGATCAAATCATTTCTATATGTATTGAACGTTCTATAGAGATAGTTGTTGGACTTTTGGGAATTTTGAAAGCTGGAGGAGCCTTTTTACCTTTGGATACAGAATCTCCTCCTGAAAGATGGCGCCAAATTATAATGAACTCGGGCTCTAAATTATGCTTAACTCAACTCTCCCTTTCTCAGTCTCTGCCGAATGATATGATGGATGTTGTGGTGTTAGAGCTAAACCACAAAGATATTTTTGCAACAGCATCTAAAGATAAGCCGATGGTTCATGTTACTCCTGAGCATCTTGTATCTGTTTACTACACATCTGGTTCAACGGGAGTACCTAAAGGAGTAGCCAATCTTCATAAAGGTTGGGTGAACCGCATGATTTGGATGCAACGCTACTTTAAATTAAAGCCAGGGGAAACTGTACTACAGAAAACAACATTAACATTTGACGATGCGGCTGTTGAATTTTTTTGGCCGCTCATGGTGGGCGGGCGTATTGCTCTAATGAAGCCAAACCTACATCGCGATCCTAGAGCGATTTTGGATGATGCCATTCAATACCAAGCGGTACATCTGCAGTTCGTTCCGAGCATGTTAAATATGGTCCTTGATGAAATAACACCAGAGGATATAAAGAAGCTTTCCTCATTGAGAAGTTGTATTTCCAGCGGGGAAGCCTTAAGTCCGAAAACGGTGAATCGTTTTTTTGAAACCATGCCAGGAACCCTTAATAATACCTGGGGTGCAACGGAGGTTTCCATTGATTCTACGATTCACACTTGTACGATAGAAGATACAAAGGATACTGGGCCCGTTTGTGTAGGGAAGCCGATCGATAATAACTATGTTTACATTTTGGATGAACATTTACAGCCTGTGCCAATTGGTGTGGTTGGAGATTTGTATCTAGCAGGGGTAGGTTTAGCTAGAGAGTATTTAAATGATTCAGAGAAAACGGACCGTGCATTTATTTCAAACCCATTTACTTCAGGCGAAAGAATGTATAAAACGGGAGATCGAGGATACTTCCGTGAAGATGGCTCCATTAAGTTTATAGGACGAGCGGACAATCAGGTGAAAATTCGTGGAATGCGCGTAGAGCTTGGGGAAATAGAGAATGTACTCCAAAAGCATCCACTAGTTAAAGACGTAGTTGTGGTAATAAAGAAGGAGACGGATGATCTGAAACGCCTTATTGCGTTTATAATCCCTAGTGATCCGGAAGGGATAAGAGAGGATAAAGAGATAAGGAATTATCTGAAAAGCAAGCTGCCAGAGTACATGGTGCCTAGTTTTCTCTTTTATCTCGAGCAATTTCCATTGAATAGCAATGGAAAGGTAGATCGAAATCAGCTTCTTCAACAGGATTTAGTGTTTCATCTTGATCATGAGTCATACGTTGCCCCACAATCTATGGCTGAAATCGCACTAGCGGAGATTTGGATGGATTTATTGAAGCTTAATCGAGTTGGGGTATTGGATCGTTTCTTTGAGCTTGGAGGTCACTCCTTACTTGCCACTCAAGTTCTTTCACGAATTCGCAGGCGTTTCGGGGTGGAGATTCCGTTACAGGAAATATTTTTGAAGGAAACTATACAGGAGTTAGCGTTAGAATTGGAAGAGCAATTAATCAGAAAGATTGAGAATATGTCAGATGAAGAGGCTAGTATGCTTCTAGAACAGTTAGATGAAAGCTCAATCTCCTAACTCATCAAAAATAAATGAAGGAGTAAATAATCAAATGAAGCTCCAGGGACTATGGTTACACAGAGACTTTAGAAACTTATGGTTTGGACAAACGATGGCTATGTTTGGAAGCCAGATCACACTATTAGCCTTTCCATTGTTAGCATCAATACATTTAAAAGCAACATCATTACAGATGGGGATTTTATATGCTGTGGAGTTTCTACCTATATTATTTATAGGATTACATGCAGGGGTTTGGGTAGATAGTAAACCCAAAAAGCCGATGTTGATTACGGTGGATATCATAAGAGCCATCTTAATTTTATGTGTTCCAGTTGCAATGTACTTCAATCTTCTACAGATAGAGTTATTTTATGTTATTGTTTTTCTGATTGGAGTCAATACCGTTTTTTCAGATATAGGTCAACTATCTTATCTTCCCTTTATCATAGAAAAGGAAGAGCTTATTGAGGGTAACAGCAAGATGGAATTTAGTAGTTCAAGTGCTTCAATTGTAGGGCAGAGCTTAGGTGGGGCTTTGGTTCAAGCTTTCACAGCCCCCATCGCCATTATCATTACAGCGTGTACATTTCTTACTTCTTCCTTATTTCTTTCTAGAATTAAAAAGAAGGAACCACCCATCCAAAAGGAGGGCCCAAAAGACGAAAAGATCATGGCGCAAATTTTAGAAGGAATTAAATTTGTAACAAAAAACAAAATAATGGGGAAATTAACGATTAGTGCGATGATCTTTAATTTTTTCACAGTGTTAATGGAACCCATATTTATTCTCTATGTCTCACGAGAGCTGGACATTCCTCCGATATACATTGGAGTCGTCTTTGCCATGTCGGGAGTTGGCGCTCTCCTAGGGGCGTTTATTGCTGGACCCATGACAAAAAAATTAGGGGTGGGACTGAGTATTGTTACATCCTTAATCATTGCAGGAACAGCTACGCTAATGATTCCTTTAGCTACCCTTTTACCGATGTATTATTCAATCGCATTATTGATCTTTGTACAGATCGTCGATTCAAGTATGCTCATTGTTCATAACATCAACCAAAGAAGCTTAAGGACATCGATTACCCCAGACAATTTAATGGGGCGGATGAATGCGTCTATTCGATTTTGCATCATGGGAACTGTTCCATTAGGTGCTGTGATTGGTGGAGCCTTAGGGGATTGGATTGGAACGTTACAAACGTTAATTATTGGTGCTCTCGGTATACTAGTAGCAGCCATCTATCTATCTATGTCTTCCATTCGCTCGATAAAAGATCTACCCAAAACTACTACGCATGAAGAAATAAGCCTTTAGTCTTGATTAAGTAGTAAATTATAGATGGATTATGAAAGGGGGGATTACTAAAACGATAAGTTAGTGAATAGAACAGAGCAGAATCGTTATTGATGACCAGAGTATAGGATATGTATCAAACAGGTCTATTTGAAGTGCTTGTATGAAAACATTTTTTAAGGAGGAATAAATCATAATGAACGTGAGCTGGGATTGGAACGATTGGAACCAACAGTTTAGAAATCGAATTCAGACTCTAGAGGAGTTAAAAAAGCATATTCATGTTTCCGCTGAAGAAGAAGCAGCCATTAAAAGAAGCGAAGGAATTTATCGCTGGGCTGTCACTCCGTATTATGCTTCACTAATGGATCCGAACGATCCAAACTGCCCGATAAGAAAACAGGCTATTCCTTCATCGAACGAATTTATTAAATACGATTATTCAGATGTAGATCCAGTAGGTGATACAAAGTACCGAGTGACTAATCGTGTCGTTCATAAATACCCAGACCGAATCATTATGTTAATAACAGATACTTGTCCCGTTTACTGTAGACATTGCACACGAAAATATCATACAACAGACCTAGATGGAACCTATTTTGGAGACAACGAAGTACAAACCTTTGAAGACGATTTTAAGTATATTGAGGACCATCCTGAAATTAGAGACGTTTTGTTGACAGGGGGAGATCCCTTAACCTATTCCGATAGAAAATTAGAAAAAATTATCGGAAGATTGAGAAGTATCCCGCATGTAGAAATTATTCGTATAGGATCTCGATATCCTGTCCTATTACCACAAAGAATTACAAAAGAATTTTGCGAAATGCTAGAGAAATATCATCCGATTTGGTTAAATACACATTTTAATCATCCTAAAGAAGTGACGGAAGAATCAGCGAGAGCCGTTGATTTATTGCTTAGACATGGGATTCCTGTACAAAATCAAAGTGTTCTATTAAAAGGAATTAATGATGACCTAGACACGATGAAAGAATTGCTACATGAGTTGGTCAAAATACGCGTAAGACCTTACTATTTATATCATTGTGACAATGTGACCGGGGTCTCGCATTTCATGACATCTCTAGAAAAAGGAATAGAGATTATGAAAGGGCTTGTAGGGTATACTACAGGGTTTGCAACTCCAAACTATATTATTACTACAATAAATGGAAAAATACCAATCCCTATTGAAACAATCATCGATTACAATGAAGATGGACTAGTACTAAAAAGCTATGAGAATAAAGAAACCATCCTTCCTTATTTAACGCCTGAAGGGGCGGTTGAAGTTAAATAAAATGAAAAAATCGTATACCGTCTCGATGAGATGGTATACATTTTCTTTTTTAGCAAAGTAATGCAATGACTAAAGCAGCTGGAAGGAGAGGGCTCGATATGAATCATGATGAACGTAAGTCTAAACTCTCAGCAAAGAAGCAACACCTATTAAAAACATTATTAAGAACGAAAAAAAATAGTCATTCATTTACCTCAGAAATTCAGATCGCCAAACGAGAAGGCGATATCCCCGTCTCTTCAGCCCAAAAAAGATTGTGGTTCTTAGATCAGCTTCATCCGCAACACCCTTTTTATAATATTCCCTTGCTTTTCCGCATAAAGGGGAGACTTTCAGAGACAGCATTACAACAGAGTATCCAGGAATTGATACGAAGACATGAAACCTTGCGAACCACTTTTTCCGAGGTAAACGGTGATCCAGTTCAGGTGATTACTGAAGAGCTTCAATTTAGAATGGATGTCATCGATATAGAAAATAACTCTTTAACTCAAATGGAAGATAGAGCGATGGAGTTGCTTTTAGAAGATGCACAGTTACCGTTTGATCTAGCTAATGGTCCCCTTATTCGTGCTAAACTAATTCGTCTCAATGAAGAAGACCACTTCTTTATGCTAAATATCCATCACATCGTTTCAGACGGTTGGTCTACTGGTGTTTTGTATCAAGAGTTAGAGACTCTTTATGAAGCGTATCTAACAGGGAGTGCATCTCCTTTACAAGAGCTGAAAATTCAATATGTTGATTATACTCTATGGCAGAATGAATGGCTTAAAGGGGAGGAAATGCAAAGGCAGTTATCCTATTGGAAAGAAAAGCTAAGTGGAGAATTACCCGTTTTACAATTGCCTTGGGATTTCTCACGGCCGAATCGTCAATCATTCAGAGGAAAGAGCATCTCATTTACAATCCCACACCGCCTTACATCATCGCTAAAGAAACTAAGTCAAAGAGAAGGCGTTTCACTGTACATGACATTGCTAACTGCATTTAAAACCTTGTTACATCGCTACACTGGACAAGAAGATTTAATAGTAGGGTTGCCGATTGCTAATCGAAGATTTCAGGAGATAGAGGGACTGATTGGTTTCTTCGTGAATACGTTAGTTTTACGCTCTTCTCTTTCTGACAAGATGACTTTTCTAGATTTCCTTCGCCAAGTTCAAGAAGCTACTTTAGAGGCCTATTCCAACCAAGATGTGCCATTTGAAAAGGTGATAGAGTCGATCCAACCTGACCGTGATTTAAGTAGCACACCAATTGTTCAGGTTTTGTTTAACTTGATTACGTCTACTCCTCCTCTCAAGCTAAAGGATGTAATAGTAGAGGCATATGACATAGACAATCAGACAGCAAAGTTTGATTTAGATGTTTTATTACAAGAATACCCTGATCACATTATCGGTATTGTCGAATACAGCACTGATTTATTCAAAGAAGAAACCATTACCCGTATTTTTGATCATTTTCTAACACTATTAAATAGTATTGTTGAAGATCCAAAACAGCCTATTTCTCAGTTAAAGATGATGAGTGATTCTGAGGTTCAGCAGGTACTTGTGGATTGGAACCAGACCGTTACATATGATATGCCAGAAAAGTGCTTGCATCATCTCTTTGAGGAGCAAGCAGAGAAAACTCCTGATGAGCAAGCGGTTATATTCAAAGAAGCTTCTTTAACCTATCGGGAATTAAATGCGTTAGCCAATGGACTAGCTCAACAGTTGAGAGATAAGGGAGTCGGTCCTGACGTAGCTGTAGGAATTTGTATGGAAAGATCGTTAGAAATGATCATTAGCGTTCTTGGTGTACTAAAAGCAGGTGGAGGATATGTACCTCTAGATCCCGCTTTTCCCGAGGAGCGTTTATCCTACATCTTAGAAGATACGAATGCTCCTGTGATCTTGACTCAGTCTTCATTTCAAGTATTACTTCAGAAAGTCAAAGGGCATCTGATTCTATGTGATCATCTACAGGATATTACACCAACCGAGCAAAATCCCAAAGTCGACGTCACCCCTGATCACTTAATGTATGTGATTTACACCTCGGGTTCAACGGGGAAGCCGAAGGGAATTATGATGGATCATCGCCCCCTGGTCAATCTGATCCAATGGCAGAACAAAAATTTGTTGTCTCCTAAAGCCAATGTACTTCAGTTCTCAACTCTTAACTTTGATATGTCTTGCCAGGAGATCTTTGCCACATTTAGTAATGGAGGAACCTTAGTACTTATTGACGAGAGAACGAGGAAGGATCCAGAGGCACTATTCAAGCTGGTCTTAGATGAAAAGATCAGTCGTGTCCACCTTCCCTATATTGCTTTTCAACAGCTAGCTGAAGTAGCCGATCAATTTGATCTAAGCCAGTGCAAGTTACAAGAGATCACCGTTTCAGGAGAACAGTTTCGAATTACTCCTCAGATCAGAAGCTGGGTCAACCAGTTAAAAGGATGCCGTATACAAAATCATTACGGACCATCAGAAACTCATGTGGTTACAGCCCTGATGATCGATGACTTAGAACAAGAAGAAAACCCATTGCCACCCATTGGCAAGCCGATTGACAACACAGAAATCTATATTCTTGATTCTCAGCTTCAGCCTGTACCTATTGGTGTACCAGGAGAGCTATACGTAGGGGGGATCTGCCTAGCAAGAGGGTATTTGAATCGAGATGAATTGACTCGCGAACGATTTATTCCACACCCATTTTTGGAACATTCGAATGCCCGGCTCTATAAGACCGGGGATCTTGCACGCTTTTTGCCTGATGGAAATATAGATTATTTAGGAAGAATGGATGATCAGCTGAAAATTCGTGGATATCGAGTTGAACCGGGAGAAGTAGAGTCTGTGATTAATCAATTTCCTGGTATTCAGGAAACGGTCGTCATGGGCCATGAAGAATCAGGTCAAGCTTATTTAGCCGCTTATATCGTTGCTGATCATAGGCTAAACCAGGATCGTTTAAAAGAACATTTAAAGCAACAAATTCCAGAGTATATGATCCCATCCATCTTCATGCAGATTGAAGCCTTACCACTAACGCCGAGTGGCAAGGTAAGTCGTCGCTCGCTTCCCAAACCAGACCGAAATTTATTAACAGAGAACAAGACTGAACCAGAAACGGAAATGGAGAAGTGTATTGCTGCCATTTGGGCGGAAGTATTGAATTGTGAACCAATCGGAAGAGAAGATCATTTTTTTGAGCTAGGGGGACATTCTCTCTTAGCCACAAAAGTGATCTCGCGTGTTCGTTCCACTTTAAACAGTGATTTCCCTTTGCATTGGATTTTTGATTATCCAAGGTTATGTGAATTAGCGGCTTGTGTAGAAGAGCATTTACAAAAAGAGTCAGAGCATAAAGCTGAAAGGGTGTCCCCTGCTCCTCGTGAAGCATGCATGCCGCTTTCGTACGCTCAGGAGAGAATATGGTTCTTTGAACAGCTGCAGCCGGAATTAACGGCATACAATCTATCATTTGCTGTACAAATACAGGGTAACTTAGATATTCATGCGTTAGATAAAAGCTACCAACAAATCATTCGGCGACATGAAGCGCTTCGTTCCACGTTCCCAGCAAAGGATGGTCAACCGGTACAGGTCATACACCACCCTACTCCATACACTATTGAAAAGGTTGACTTAAGGCACTTAAAGGATGGAGAGCGTGAACAGCAAGCTAGAATCTTAGCCAATCAGGAAGTAGACAAGCCTTTTGATTTGGCTTGCGGTCCGCTTATCCGGGCAATTTTATATCAGTTAGATGATCAGGAATGGGTGCTTCTGTTTACCATGCACCATATTGTATCTGATGGTTGGTCGATGTCTATCTTTGCAGATGAACTATTCATTGGTTATCGAAACGAACTGATTGGGGACGATAACTTACCTCCTGACCTACCCTTGCAATATGTTGATTATGCGGTCTGGCAACGTAATTGGCTGCAAGGAAAAGTATTAACAGAACAAATGGACTATTGGAAGCAACAGTTAGAAGGAGCCTTGCCACTTCTGCAGCTTCCTACTGATCGCCCACGACCTGCTGTGCAATCAAATCGAGGAGCAAGTGTACGGTTTAGCTTTAATCAACAGCTAACTGAGTCTATTAATCGCTTCTGTCAGGAAGAGGATGTCTCGTTATATATGACCCTACTGACAGCATTTAAAGTATTATTGCATAGATACACAGGTGAAGAAGACCTGCTTGTAGGTACACCCATAGCGAACAGAAATCGAAAAGAATGGGAGTCTTTGATCGGCTTCTTTGTTAATACTCTTGTGATCAGAACCCATCCTCAAGCAAAACAGACATGGCGAGAGTATCTAAAGCAAGTGCGTGGTGTGGCATTGGAGGCTTTCGAGCATCAAGACGTCCCTTTTGAAAAGTTGGTTAAAGAGTTACAGCCACATCGAGACTTAGGGTACTCCCCTTTGTTTCAAGTGATGTTTATTTTACAAAATACGCCGAATGAATCGGTGAATCTCCCATTCATTGACATTCAGCCTGTTGAGCTGAATACACAAACTGCTCTTTTTGACCTCACATTAGAAATGGAAGAGATAGAAGGAGAGATAAGAGGAACGGTTGAGTATGCAACAGATTTATTTGACGAAGATACGATACTTCGTTTTATCGGACATTATGAGCAGCTATTACACGGTATGTTAAAGGCTCCAGATCAACAAATTTCGCAGACTCCTTTGTTAACGGAACAGGAGCGACAATTATTACTAACCGATTGGAACCAAAATGTTGAGCAAATACCGGATCATCAATGCTTGGTTCATGAGCTGTTTGAGAAAACGGTGGGTCGCTATCCTGATCAGATTGCTGTAGTGGATGGAGAGGACACGTATACGTATCGGGAATTAAATGAAAAGGCGGACAAAATTGCTTCAATATTAAGACAGAAACAAATTGGTCCGGGGACGATAGTCGGAGTTTATCAAAAGCGTTCAATTGAATTAGTGGTTTCCGTGATGGGTGTGTTAAAGGCAGGAGCTAGCTATGTTCCGCTTGATCCAAGTTATCCTATGGAGCGAATCGCTTGGATGATAGAAGACACACATACTCCTGTGATCTTAGCACATACAGAGCTGGTTAATCGTTTACCAAATGATGAGTTTGATACGGTCTTAGTGGATAAAGCTCTGACGGAGTCCGTGGTTATCAGCTCAGAGCAACTGGCACGACAGGCGACATCTGAAGATCTTGCCTATGTGATCTATACCTCAGGTTCGACAGGCAAGCCAAAAGGGGTCATGATTCGTCATCGTTCTTTAGTCAACTTGATTTATTCTATTGTCCGTGGAAAACAGTTGGATTCAAGTGATCGAGTGACCCAGTTTGCGTCTATCAGCTTTGATATGGCTATTGAAGAAATGTTTCCAACTCTTATTCAAGGAGCAACATTAGTGTTACGACCAGAAAACATTTTGGTTACGAATGATTTTATGGACTGGATTTACCATCAACGTGTTTCAGTTCTATACTTGCCTACCGCCTATTGGCACTATTTAGTGAATGAGCTAGAGGTAGGAAGGGATGTATTCCCTGATTCTTTAAGAGTGGTGGATGTTGGGGGAGAAAAAGCCTCCATGTCTGTGTATAAAAAGTGGATCCAGATTACAGAAGGACGTATCCACTGGATCAATAGCTACGGACCAACGGAAGCCACTGTTGCGGTGTGCAGTTACTCTGATAAAGAATCTGACCAGCTCGACGAGTGTAAAGAGATTCCTATTGGCAGAGTGTTTCCTAATGTTGAGCTCTACGTTTTGGATAGCCATATGCAACCTGTTCCTATCGGTGTTTCAGGTGAATTGTATATAGGAGGTGTAACTCTAGCAGAAGGCTACCTTCATCTTCCTGATGTAACCGCACAAAAATTCGTTCCACATCCTTTTAGAGATAAAGAGCGGCTGTATAAGACAGGAGATCTCGTTCGCTACCGTAAGGACGGACAGCTTGAATATATAGAGCGGATTGATTCTCAGGTTAAAGTACGTGGCTTTCGCATTGAACTAGGGGAGATAGAAGCCACGCTTGAACAACATCCTGACGTCCAACAAGCACTGGTGATGGTGCGAGAGGATTTAATACCGGGTCAAAAGCATTTGATTGCGTATTTGAAGGGGGAGAGGTTGGGAGACTCGATGGAGTCTATTCGTTCTTATCTAAAAGAAACTCTGCCTGATTTTATGATGCCAGCTTCCTTTGTCCACATAGAGGACTTCTCTTTGACACCAGGAGGGAAAGTAGATCGCAACTTATTGCCAAAACCGCAACTACCTCAAGTTATCAATGAAAATGAGCAACCTCGCAATTGGGTTGAGGAAAGGTTGGCTTCCATTTGGATGGAGGTATTGAATCGAGAACAGATCGGTATCCATGAGAATTTCTTGGAAATAGGGGGACATTCATTACTAGCTACTCAAGTAATGTCGCGGATTCGCAATGAGTTTTCAGTAGATGTTTCATTACAAGTCATATTTGACTCTCCTACGATTGCTGAAATGTCCAACATCATTCAAGCTTGGAAGGATCAAGGAAAGGCTGAAAGAAAATTGCCTATAAAAAAGGTTTCAAGAGTTCCTAGACATATCAAGTTTTAAAGCTTCAAACAGAGAGGATGTTAGACAAGATGAAAGAAAGCCTTTCAACAGAGTGTTATGTCTTTCCAACTTCATTTGCTCAAGAAAGACTGTGGTTTGTTCAGGAGACACTATCTGATCCATCTGTATACCATGTCCCTATCTTATATAAGATGCAGGGAAGTATTCGGGTTGATCTTTTACAACAAAGCATAAACAAAATTGTAGAGCGACATGAGTCATTACGGACCTGTTTTGCAATTGAAAATAATGAGATGGTACAGGTCATTTATTCGGAGAGTGATTGCCCTTTGCAACAGATTCAGATGCCTGGATTAATTCAGGCATCTGAATCTATCCCTGCTGAAGTACAGGAGTGGGTAGAAAAAGAAATGCGCATTCCATTTTCTTTGCAAGAGGGTCCACTTCTTCGATGTTATCTCATCTCCTGCAGTGATTATGAGCATTATTTATTTTTAAACATGCATCATATTATTACGGATGGGTGGTCCGTTCATCTGTTTATGAAAGAATTGACCACACTTTATGAAGCTGCTCTAGAAGGAACCGACGCGATTTTACCTGAATTGCCTATTCAAATGGCTGATTATACGCAATGGCAAAGAGAGCTTTTGCAAGGAGAATATCTTGAGGAACAGCTTGCGTACTGGCAGAAGAACCTAAAGGGTGAACTCCCCGTCTTAAGGCTGCCTAAAGCTCGTCCAAGGAGCTCTATCGTCAATCATAAAGGTTCAAGTTACAGCTTTCATATCCCTCTGGAGACATCGCAACGTTTTACTAAATTATGTCAAGAGAGAGGCATTACCTTATATATTGGACTATTAGCTGTATATAAGGTATTACTGACACGATATTCTGGACAAACGGACATCGTTGTAGGAACACCGATTGCGGGCAGAAACTCCCGTGAGGTTGAAAATTTGATCGGTCTTTTTGTGAATACATTGGTGATTCGAAACCATTTGGCTGACAACCCTTCCTTTACAGAGTTTATGCAGCAGGTCAAAAAGGCTTGTTTGGAAGCGTATGATCATCAAGATCTTCCCTTTGAGGTGCTAGTAGAGAAATTAAATCCGGGTCGGAGCTTAAATCATTCTCCTTTATTTCAAGCGATGTTTGCTTTTCAAAATACACCTGAGATTACGTTTGAGCTTCCTGAAGTTCAAATCATTCCTGTAGATTTAGAGACGGGAACAGCTAAGTTTGAAATTTATTTATCTGTAGAGGAAACGACAGATGGGCTTTATGGAGTATTTGAATACCAAACGGATCTGTATGATTTAGAGATGATTCAGCAACTTGCCATGCACTTTAATGTTCTGTTGGAGCAGATTGTGCAAGATCCAGATTTGAAGGTAATGAGTATCCCTCTGTTGTCTGAAGAAGAAAAAGCACAAATCCTGCAATTATCAAGTAGCCATCTCCTTGAGGGAGAGCAAGAGTTAGATTGCTGTCATCAGCTTTTCTCAGCTCAGGTGGATCGCACACCTGATGCGATCGCGGTAAGCTACAATGATGGTTCGTTAACCTATTCTGAATTAAATCGTAAAGCTAACCAGTGGGCGCATTATTTGCAGAAAAAGGGAGTCTCTTCTGGAACTTTGGTTGGACTCTGTGTGGACCGATCCTTAGAATCAGTGATTGGCGTGCTCGCTATATTAAAAGCGGGTGGGGCGTATGTCCCTCTTGACCCTACGTATCCAGAGGAGAAAATTTCAAAAATAGTAGAGGATGCGCAAATCAACATGGTCCTTACCCAAGAAAAATGCATCCGCTGTCTACCAGATTCGGTTGAAACCATCGTTTGTTTCGATCGAGATGATGATTGGACTCAGCTGGAACCTGAAGAAGATCCATCTGTAAATGTTTATAGTGAAAGCATAGCTTATATTCTGTATAGATCTGATTCTATGGGCAAACCAAAAGGAATTGTATTTTCTCATGGAAGTATCACTCAGACACTTCATTCCATTAGAAACTGGATGAATGAGAAGTATTCGATAAATGAGAAGCAACAGGACATCTGGACTCTTTTTTACTCGCTGGATCATGCCTATTCGATTTTGGAAATATGGGGGGCTCTATTACAAGGTGATAAGCTCGTCATTGTTCCTCGGTGGATTACTCGTTCTTCAAAGTACTACTATGAGCTACTGATTAGAGAAAAAGTAACCATTCTCATCCACACCATTCCTGTATTTCACACTTTATTAAAAGCAGGTGAGAAAAGAGAGTACAGGCTAATTCCACAATTACGACTGGTATTATTGGGAGGAGAAGCAGGAGAACTCTCTATATTATCTAGCTGGATGGAGAGACAAGCTGAACAACTTCCACAAATCCTGTATATGTATGGGCTCACTGAGGTGAATGGTCCCATTACTTGTCTCTCAGCTCTGAAAGAAGGTGAATGGAGAGCTCAGAATAATAGAATGGGTGCCCCTCTTTCAGGAGTGGAAGTTTATATCTTAGACACCTATCAACAACCTGTTCCAATTGGAGTACCAGGAGAAATTTATATAGGGGGACCTAGACTAGCAAAAGGCTATCTCAATCCTACTGATGAAGCAATGGACTGTTTTATTTCTCATCCGTTTCAAAGTGATACATCCGCTCATTTATATCGGACGGGAATCGTAGGTAGATATTTATCTAATCATGAACTAGAGTATCTAGGACGTTTAAGAAAACAGGCAACCATAGAAGGTTACCAATTTAGCTTAGAAGAAATAGAGAACGTCTTCATTCAACATGCACATGTTAAGGATACAGTTGTTCTGGCAAAACAAGATGAACAGAATCATCCGTGCATCGTGGGATATGTAGCTACTGACACAGAGCATCATGTTCAATCATCCGCTCTTCGTCAGTTTCTATCGACAAAAATACCAGAATATATGATTCCTCAATCCATAGTTGTGATGGAGTCATTTGCACTCAAATCCAGTGGAGAAGTAGATCTTGACTCATTACCAGATCCATTTAAGAAAGAAAACAAAAATACAGCCTATGTGCCTCCTAGAAACGAGATAGAGAAAAAATTAGCAGAAATCTGGTCCAAAGTACTACAAATTCCTCAGGTTGGGATAGATGATAATTACTTTGTTCTGGGTGGAGATTCTATTCGCATACTTCCGATCGTTTCTATGGCAAAAGAACAAAACATAGACTTTCAAGTAAAGGATTTATTCTCGTACCAAACGATTCGTACGTTAGCCTCTCAGGTACAGATCGTACAGCAAGATGAGGAAAATGCGATTACGCCTTTCAGTTTAATTTCTCAAGAGGATCGCGAAAACATTCCTGATGGTGTGGTGGACGCTTACCCCTTGACACAATTGCAACGAGGAATGCTTTTTCATAGTGAGCTGCATCCGTCCTCTCGTTTATACATTGATATATTTCGCTTTTCGATACGAGGCTCGTATCGTCTAGAAGTTTGGCAAAAAGCGCTAGAGCGACTGATGGACCGCCATCCTATTCTACGCACCACATTTGATTTAACGAATTATAGTGAGCCTTTACAATTAGTGCATAATCATCAGGAAACACCAATTTTCTACCACGATCTGCGTCATCTGGATTGGGATGAACAAGAAGTATGGTTACAAGATTGGTTTGAAAAAGAAAAGGACATACCATTTGACTGGAGTCAGGTTCTCTTTCGTGTTCATATCCATCAACGGAAAGATCAATGGATCCATGTATGTATCGCACAGCATCACTCCATTTTGGATGGCTGGAGTGTATCGTATTTTATGACTGAGCTTTTTGAAAATGTAGATCGGTTACTTGCGGGAGAGGAATTGGAGCATAAGGAGACTTTGTCTTCTTTATTTAGAAATTATGTCCAGAAAGAATTGCAAGCGGTTCAGTCTGCTGAGCAGGAAGAGTACTGGAAACAAAAGCTGAGTGGAGCTGTTTATACTAAAATTCCTCGTTGGGATTCAGCTAAAGGAAAACAGCCAGAAATGAAGCTGCGAGAGATCTCGATTTCGGAGAAAACGTCCCAAGGTCTTAAACAATTAGCTGAAAGCTATCAAATTCCATTGAAAAGCTTGCTGCTTGCTCTCCATTTACGAGTTTTAAAGCTATTAAGTGGTCAATCTGATGTAACCACTGGAGTCGTTTTTCATGGTCGTCTGGAAGAAAGAGACGGGGATCGAGCTTTAGGTTTATACTTAAATACCCTTCCTTTTCGTTTGAATTTGGATGGAGGATCATGGATTGAGCTGGCTCAACAAGTTCTAGCTGTTGAACAAGACCTGTTTCCATATCGTCGCTACCCTATGGCAGAGATTCAACAAAAGACATCGAATGGAGAGCCATTATTTGAAACCTTTTTTAATTTTACTCATTTCTATATTTCAAAACAAATCTCTCAGTATAAACACCTTGATATACAAGAAGAACAAGGCTTGGCAGATACGAATTTTCCGTTTGGAACAGAGTTTGCGATTGACGTGGAAAGCAACCGTGTACAACTGATCTTACGCTGGGACGCTTCCATCTTTCAAGAAAAACAAATCCAACTGATTGCAGGATACTATCAGAAGGCAATGCAAGCGATGACTGTCTTTCCAAATGAGCGATATGAAACGGTTACACTGATCTCTGAAGCTGAGCAAAAGGAGATCCAAAAGTGGAATCAAACGGAAAAGAGATATTCCGAGAAGCATGTGCTACACCATTTAATAGAGAAGCAAGTGGCTAGAACACCAGACGATATCGCATTAATTTATGAGGGGCAGCATCTCACTTTCCAGCAATGCAATCAAAAAGCGAATCAGTTGGCTCGTCTTCTAAGTAAGCATGGAGTGAGGTCTGAAGTGAAAGTGGGTGTTTGCTTAGAACGTTCTGTAGATATGGTGCTTGGCTTGCTTGCTATCTTAAAAGCAGGAGGGGCTTATGTCCCATTGGATCCTTCCTTTCCTAAAAAGCGAATAAAGGAATTGGTAGAAGATGGTGAGATCACCGTTGTTCTGACGAAAAGCAATTGGGCTCAGTACTTTGCGAATGGGGAGACCCATGTGATTTGTATGGATCAGATTGGTGATGAGTTGTCTAGCGAACCGGCAACCAATCTAGATATTCCAGTAAGTCCAGACCAGCTTGCCTATATGATTTATACGTCTGGATCTACAGGGAAACCAAAGGGTGTATTGATTTCGCATCAGGCAATTGTCAATCGACTCCTGTGGATGCAAGAGGAGTACAATTTGCAAACAGATGATCGTGTCATTTTAAAAACTCCTTTTACTTTTGATGTATCCGTTTGGGAGTTCTTTTGGCCGTTGCTATCAGGAGCTGGCTTAGTCATTGCCAAACCGGAAGGACATAAAGATCCAGACTATCTTGTTTCATTAATTCAGAAGGAACAAGTGACGACGATTCATTTTGTCCCGTCCATGTTGCATGCCTTTTTAGAAGCAGATGATGTTGGACAATGCAGTAGCTTGAAAAGAGTCATATGCAGTGGAGAAGCGTTGTCTATTGAACTTCAAAAACGTTTTTTTGAAAGGTTGTCTTGTCAGCTGTTTAACTTGTACGGACCTACTGAAGCTGCAGTGGATGTAACCTATTGGGAATGTAAACCGAATGATTCACTCTCAACTGTACCTATCGGGTTTCCTATTTCGAATATTTATATCCGCTTGCTGGACGAGCATATGCGACCTGTACCGGTGGGAGTGCCTGGAGAGCTATATATTGGTGGAGTGGGTCTAGCTAGAGGGTATCATGGTCGTCCGGAGTTGACTAAGGAACGGTTCATCTTGGATCCTTTTCATCAGGATCAGAAGGCTCGCTTATATAAATCAGGAGACTTAGCAAGATATCTTCCCAATGGAGCCATTGAATATTTGGGTCGCTTAGATCACCAGGTGAAGATACGTGGCTTCCGGATTGAGCTAGGAGAGATTGAAGCTGCATTACTTCAACATCCAAGAATTCGAGAGTGTGTAGTGCATACAGGGAAGGATCCAACAGGTAATACAGTACTCATCGCTTATATGGTTATGGAAAATCCGGCTGATAAAGTAAGCATTCAACAGCTGCATACGTTTTTAGAAAAACAAATTCCTGCTTATATGATTCCAAGCCGCTGGATGTTTATTGACGAAATGCCGTTGACAGTAAGTGGTAAAGTGAATCGTCGAGCCCTCCCTAGGGTGGGATCAGAGCATCGACGATCTGATTCTAACGATCTCCTGCCAAGGGATCGATGGGAGTGGAAGCTATTTGAGATATGGAGAAAGCTTTTGGGAGTAACTTCCCTTAGCATCCGTGATTCTTTTTTCCATATGGGTGGTAATTCATTACTTGCTGTTCGGTTGATGGCTTTGATTCAAAAAGAGTTCCAACAGAAAATTCCATTGGCTTCCATTTTGCAACATAGCTCCATCGAGCAATTAGCCCAATTATTAAGGAAAAGTAGAACGAAGCCCCCTTCTTCTTTGGTCACTTTACAGTCTGAAGGTAAGCAAAATCCACTGATCTGTATTCATCCTGTAGGAGGAAGTGTGCTATCTTATCTGCCTCTTGCCCAAGCTCTCGGGAAAGAGAGACCGTTATATGCGGTTCAGGCAGAAGGGTTAGACGGGGAAACAGCCATCCATGAGGAGATCCAACAGATGGCTCGACGATATATTCAAAGCATTCGTTCAGTTCAACCCCATGGTCCGTATTATTTGCTTGGATGGTCGTTTGGCGGTTTAGTTGCTCATGAAATGGCCTGTCAGCTTCAACAAGTAGGTGAACAGATTGATCTGTTAGTGCTACTTGATTCTCGAACTCCGCAATCAAACGGTCATGAGGGGGAGTTGAGTGAAGAGGAGTGGATCGAGCTATTTTTGCAAGATTTTATTGGGATGAACAGTCTTGGGTTAGATCTTTCTACTGCTGGAGAACAGCTACAAAGCAATCAGTTAGAGCAGGCTTGGATGCAAAGAGTGGCTCATATCGCAAAGCAGGATAACATGCCAGAGCTAGAGTGGGAATATCTCAAACGTTATTTTGAGGTATTTCAAGCAAATCTTAAATCCATATCTAAGCACGAACCTCAATGGTTTGATGGGACGATCACTTGGTTCATAGCCAGTATGGAAGCGGATCAATCAACAGGAGGCAGAAGATGGGAGCGCTATGCTGAAAAGGTGACTACTATTTCCCTTAATGCGGATCATTACTCGATCATGAAATCACCCCATGTTGAAGCTATTGCGAGCCATCTTCGGTCCATTCTATCAAATAGAGCAGACACAGTCGAAATAAGCGATCATGTTAAGTAGGTGTAATCAGATTTAGTTCATTCATACCATTTTAGAAAAGAAGGGGTGCTTATGTATAAGTTTGAGAATATGACTCAGTCGCAATCGATAACAAAGATAGGAACAGGGAAGGCATTTGGAACGTTTGGTGAACTGTTACAAGGAGTCATGAGTAAGTGTGATTTAGATTTTTTGGTCACTTTTCCGATTACCTGTTTTGCTCATGCTACATTTATATCCGATCCTTCGAGGTCAGATGTTGAGGTTTCCCCTTCATTCAAGAGTAAATCAAAAAAAGTAGCGGAATTACTTCTTCAAGAATTTGGCCTTCATCGTGGTGGGAAATTAGTGATCGAAAGTGATATTCCCGTTGGAAAGGGACTAGCAAGCTCATCAGCCGATTTGGTAGCAACGGCACGTGCCATCAGCGCTTGCTTTCATCTCTCACTGACTGAGGAACAAATGGAAAACGTCATCAGGCAGATTGAACCCTCAGATGGAGTGATGTATTCAGGTGTTGTCTCTTTCTATCATAAGCGGGTGCAGTTGAAAGAGTATATTGGAGATCTACCGCCCCTAACTGTTGTCAGTATAGATGAGGGTGGACAAATGGACACCATCCAATTTAATAAAATTCCAAAGCCCTTTTCAACCAAAGAAAAAAAGGAATTTGACGTATTGCTAGACATGATTACGAAGGCAATTCGTGAACAAGATGTTGAAATGATAGGGGAAGTAGCAACGCAAAGCGCCATACTAAACCAAATGCTGAGACCCAAGAAATGTTTGCACGACATGATTCGAATTTGTAATGAAGTCGGTGGACTCGGAATTATAGCTACTCACAGTGGAACATGTCTAGGCATTTTACTATCTCCTAATGATCAAGGTTACCAGCAAAAGCTTCTCATATGTCAAGAAAAGCTACAGCAGTTACAAGGACATGTGGGTATTTACTACTCTTGGAATGGAACGGGTGCTTTATGATTGAATCTATCGATTCGCATAGGGAACGTGAAGCGGATAGTAAGTCAATATTGACGTGAATCATAAAGAATCAATATCACACGTCAACATCAAACATTTCACCTTTTGATCGTAAACTACTAATTTTAACGTATAACAGTGTGGATAGTCTGCCACAAATAGAATTAACACGTCCTGATTTTCTTGCAGGTAGAAACTTTGATCCATTAGAAGTTTACGAAAATGAAGAATGGGATGCAGATGTCATAAATGAAAGAATTTATTAATTTCCCTGAGAGTTAAGTTAAGACAAGCTACAAGGAGGAAATACAATGGTGGAAAGGTCAATCAAAGACATGGATAGGGTAGACCAAAGTAAACATGCAATGAATGCATGTGAAATAGAAATGAGAGCGCCAATATTAAGTTCCTATATAGATGGAAAAAACAAAAATAAAGGAGTAGAGGAGATAGAGACTTATAAGTTTACTCTCCCTATTCATCATGATTTCCTAACATTACAACCGACCGAGCTAGCTCTGGGTCTATTCATCGTCGTCATGAGCCGGTACACCGAACAGAAAGGCTTACTGCTAAGCTATCGAAACTTTGAAAAGAAAGAGGAAGGGATATTGGAGATAAATCTTTCAGATGATCCTTCTTTTAACATTTTAATAGAAAGGATACTTGAAAGTAACCTTCTTCATAGAGAAAAACAAGATTTCACTTTGTTACAAAGCGGAGATGATCCTCTAACGGTCCGCTTTAGCTTTGGTAGTGATACAGAAGCTAGTACACTAGCCCCTCTAGCCTATGAGCAACAAGAAATTCCCATCCAGATGGATGTGCACTTCCATCTGGATGGGGGTCAGCTTTTTGGAGTAATCATTTACAATAAAGGGTTATTTAAGCAGAGCTTTATAACCCGATTAGCATCACATATGGAAACAGTTCTCTTAGATGTACGAGAAAGGGATAAAGCTGTCCTTCCCATTTCTTCTCTTAATCTCATTAGTAAGCAGGAAGAGGCTCTATTAAAAAAATGGGGGAGAATAGACGAACTGTTCGAACAATACCCTTGTGTCCATCAGCTGTTTGAAGCTCAGGTAGAAAAGGCACCTCATTCCATCGCTTTAAGTTTTCAAGGTGAGCCATTGACATACCAGCAATTAAATGAACGAGCAGAAGTGTTAGCTAATCGCATTGCTGAAATTGGAATTGAGCCTAATCAAGTTGTAGTTATTTTAGCAGAGCGTTCATTGGAGCTTGTTACGGCATTATTAGGAATTCTAAAAGCAGGAGGATGCTACTTAGCGTTAGAACCCAATACTCCAAAATCTCGATTGAGTTATATTTTAGAAGACGCATCACCGAAATTAATCCTGACTCAAGATCGATTTTTAGACTGTATTCGTGAAGTGGAGATTCCTAAACTAAGTTTGGACAACGAGGAAACGTTTCAATATACAAATCAAAGAACCAAGGTCCCTATAGAACCGGATCAGCTCGCTTATATCAGTTATACGTCAGGATCAACGGGGAGTCCAAAGGGGGTTTGTGTACCACATAAGGCCGTTTCACGTCTTGTGTACCAATCCAATTTTCTTACTGTTTCCTCAAGTGATGTTTTTCTGTTACTTTCTCCAGTCGCTTTTGACGCATCTACTTTGGAGATCTGGGCACCATTGGCAAACGGTGGACGTCTAGCTATTTATGATCCAGCTCCAGTAACATTAGATCATTTAGCGAAAACGATACAAGCAGAAGGAGTCACAACGCTTTGGCTTACAGCTGGGTTGTTTCACTTAATGGTTGATTCTCATATTGAGGCCTTTGCTGATGTAAAGCATGTGTTAGCTGGGGGAGATGTTCTATCCCGTATTCATTTGGAACGGCTCTTAACGGTACACCCTCACCTTACATTTACCAACGGCTATGGACCAACCGAAAACACAACGTTTACGACTTGCTGGACAACGAATCAAATGGTTCACGAAGGCTCAATCCCCATTGGATCGCCGATCAATGGTACACGCGTTGCGATCTTAGATGCTAACCTGCAGTTGGTACCAGTAGGGGTACAAGGAGAACTGTATGTGTTGGGGGCAGGACTGGCTAGATGCTACTTGAATAACCCTGCGGAAACAGCACAGAAATTTATACCAGCTCCCTTTACATCAAATCCGGAAGAAAGAATGTATAAAACGGGAGACCTCGCTCGATGGAGGGATGATGGTACAATTGAATTCTTAGGACGTGCTGATTACCAGGTTAAAATTTATGGGTATCGAGTTGAACTGGGAGAAGTAGAAGCGACCATTTTGCAGCATGAAGTTATAAAAGAAGCGGTTGTCGTGGCTCAGTTAGATCCTTCTGGTGGGAAACGACTGCTTTCCTATATCGTCCCTGATAAAACGAAAGTAAAATCGGCAGAATGGATAGTAGAGCTTCAAGCATTTTTGAAAGAACATTTACCTCCATATATGGTTCCTTGGGCGATCATTCCAATTGAAGAGATTCCACTCAATGCAAATGGGAAAGTAGATCGTTTCAAATTACCATCGGAAACTCGCGTGCCACGCAGGTTGAATACGGCATATACTCCACCTAGAAATCAAACGGAAACTTATCTTGCTCAATTGTGGGGAGAAGTACTGGCAGTTGAACCTATAGGTATTCATGACAACTTTTTCTTAATTGGCGGTAACTCACTGACTCTAGCAGAAATGACATTACAAATACAAAGGCAATTTGGGATTGAAGTCCCATCTAGAGTGCTCTATCAAAAGCCAACGATTGCGGAACTTGCTTCCTTTATTATTGAATCGAGCTCAAGTGATTAATCAATCGATATGTGGAGGGAATGGGCTATGAATAAGTCTTATTTTATGGATTCATCTCATATCAATCTCGAAGAAGTAGATTTAACGGATCCCTATCTATACAGTAATGGCAATCCTCATTTAATCTGGCACGCGATGCGAAATCGTGCTCCTATTCACTGGCAAACAGTCAGGGAAGGATTAGGGTTTTGGTCATTGACGAAATATAATGACGCCGTTAAAGTATTAAAAGATCATGAACGTTTTACTTCGGAAAGAGGAACCTTATTAAACTTGTTAGGCACCAACGATCCAGCAGGTGGGCGTCAATTGGCAGCAACTGATCCGCCACGACATACCCAAATGAGACGCCCATTACAGCAAGCCTTTAACACAAAAGCTTTGGAAAAACACATCGAATCCATTCGTTCTGAGGTATATAAGGTGTTACAACCAGCTGTGGGAGGGGAACTTTTTGACTTCGCTGCTGCTAGTACGTATTTATCAACCTCAGTAGCAGGAATCTTATTGAACCTCCCTTCAGAGGATTGGCCAATGTTAACACAGCTTACATCGATGGCTGTTGCTCCTAGTGACTCGGAGTATGAGCTGCAAGACGGAAGCAAAGCGACTCTGGAGAGAGCACACCGCGAAATTTTTGCTTATTTCCAAGATATTATTCAGCAACGTCAACGCACTCCTGGAGATGACCCGATTAGTATACTCTTATCCTTAGAAGTGGATGGGCAACGCATGAATCCAGGCGCTGTTATATCAAACTGCTACAGTCTCTTACTAGGGGCGACAGTGACTACTCCTCATGTCTCTAGTTCAGCATTGCTAGAGTTAATGAAGTCAGGAGGGTATGAGGAGTGGGCTGCACATCCAGAGCACTTGACTAGTGGTGTTGAAGAAGCTATACGCTGGTCATCTCCTGCAAGTCACTTTATGAGATATGCTACCCAAGATGTAGAAATACGAGATACGAAGATAAAAGAAGGCGAAGCGGTTGTGGTTTGGTTAGGCTCGGCGAATCGCGATGAGGATATTTTTCAGGACCCATACAAATTCAATTTTCGGCGTAATCCGAACCCTCATATATCCTTTGGAAGCGGGCATCATCATTGTCTTGGTCATACGGCAGCAAGACTATCATTAGGAATTCTGTTTAAAGCGCTTCTTGAAAATTTCGAGTCCTTTGAACTTAAAGGAGATGTCGAATATCTTAGCTCCAACTTTATATCAGGTATTAAGCATCTTCCGGTGATAGGGCATATCCGTTCAGGAGCAGAGAAACATTTCCGTATATAACGTATGTGATGGTTCATTAACCTGTGGATTGTTAGCGTTCAATAGATATTTTATTATTCGATAATTGTAAGCTTTAAATAGAGGTAAGAATTTAATATCAATAGAGGTGAGAGGATATGGAACCATTTTATGATTCTTCACAAGAGCAAAATCCTTGGTTTTTACGTGAGCCATCTAATCTGAGTAAGGGTAGACTGTTCTGCATTCCTTATTCGGGTTGCGGGGCAAGCATGTACCAGCATTGGCCTGAGTTCATCGGAGATATTGAAATTTGTCCTATCCAATTACCAGGGCGAGAGAACCGCTTCCACGAGCCATCTTATACAACATATGAAGCGTTAGCCGATGACTTAGCGGATGCATTAACCCCTTATCTGGATCGTCCGTTTGCTTTTTTTGGCCACTGCGGATCTGCTTTACCTAGTTATGAGACTACTGTTCGCCTCATTCAAAAAGGTGGACCTGTTCCAGTAAGGTTATTTGTTTCCTCTCAAGTTGCTCCACACCAAGGACCTTATGGCCGTTTCCTCCAGCTGACAGATGACGAGCTAAAAAAAGAGATAGAACTATTAATGCGGAGAATGGGAGGAACCCCCTTACCAGATTTTATTGATTTAAGTATTGGGATCATGAGAACGGACTTAGAAGCAAACCGCCAGTATAAGAAAGAGGAGCCTTTTCCTCTACCTTGTCCAATCACGGCTATTGGATGGCAACAAGATGTAGAAGTTGATCCGTCGTTAATGGACGGATGGAGGGAATATGGCGAAACTACATTCCACCTTTTCAAGGGGGATCATCACCAATTTCTTCAGGCTCCTATGGAACTGTTAACAGCGATTGTTGAAGACATGGAACAGAGCATGTACTAGGAATACTTCTTTCTTGTTCTGCTCTTCTTGTACGCATCTCTTTGAATGGAGGAGTGCGATTCAAACGATATAGCAACTCTCAGTAGTAAATAAACGTTGAACTTGACGCATTTTCATAGAAAAATTAGAAAAACAAAGATTATTTGTTGATGAGTTCGGGTATGATTGTTTACTATATAAACTTCATTTCTCTTCTCGTTTTAGTTTTAATAGAGCTCATTATGTCTAAAAATTTGAAGCAAATTCCACTTCCCTTAAGATGAAAAGCAAGCTAACTTTGAAGGGAGTATACGCTGGTGGTATTACTAAAACCTCATGAACTAAATTTTATTCGTCAGCAGTTAAGTCATTTAATTCAAACTGTTTATTTCGTTGGAGATTATAGAACCTTACGGTTAACAGAGGAGGCCGTCGAGTTCAAGATCGGGGAAGTCATTAGTCATTTGAGTCCTGAGATAAGGAATTTGTTTCAGAATATAACCCGATTTCGTGGACAGGGTGAAGTCAATACTTTTATCCAGTCATTATCACCTTATGTAGAAAAATTTCCAAAGCTCTCATCTAATCAGGTTCGAAAACTTTTTTCCAAAGTGAAAAAACTGAGTATGCCAGACTTTGAAAAAATGGAGGATTTAGCTTTGGAGTATTTAGGTTGGAGAGATATAGCGACTCATTCGCTATACCTTGTCTACCATGAGAAGGGAGAGTTATATGGTCTTGATTGTCGGTATAAACCAATTTCAGGAAATAAAAGTGTCTTCTGCTGTCTATGTAATCAAAGACGTATTGGAAATCAAATAGGATTGGTAACTACCAAACGAAATAATGATTTAGTATCAGGGAATTACATGTGTCTTGATAGTCAACTATGTAATCAGGATATAACGGATATCAGAAAACTACGAGAATTTATGGGAGTATGATTAGAGGTCTGGGGATATGGAAGCCAGATTTTTTGACATTCTTTGTATCACAGGTGGAGAAGAGGAAACTAAAAAAAATACAAACCTCTCTCAAGGTATTACACTTTTGGGAGGACTTATACCTATCAAATGATTATAGGAGAACTAAAAGCACAAATCAGTTGGGAGGTAAGCAATTAAATATACGGAATTGATACAGCCTTCCCTTATTTCGTAATATCTTGAAAAAAGTAGCTATGTACTTATGTACATGGCTTTTTTGTATTTTTAATGGAGAACTTATCCTTTTGTACAACTGGTGACTAAATACGTGAGGAACAGAAACGAAGGATACAGCCTAATCTTGATGAAATAGGGCATTTTCTTTGATATGATGAAGGGTTTGCAAAAATTGTAAACCCTTCATTTACTGGTTCAAGGAGTATTTTCTAATATGATCAAAAGTATCTAGTTTATTATATAGTTCCATTCGCTTAAATAATTACACTGGCTATTTATAATTATAGTTCTGCTCTGGTTCCATCTATCATTTCTCCTTCTGTCAAATAGGACTATTCCCCTAAAGGTAAATATTTCAATTCCATATTTACATATAAATATTGTGTTAAATATGAAAAGAATTTATAATTTAAGACACTACCATAAATAAAGGGGGTCTCTTTTTGGAACAGATCATTAATCTGATTAATGAGTGGTTATGGAGTATGCCGATGATTTATCTCTGTCTTGGTGCAGGATTATTCTTTTCGGTGATGTCTCGTTTTTTGCAAATAAGGCATATTAAAGAAATGATTCGACTCTTATTCAAAGGAGAAAAATCAGAAGCAGGAGTTTCTTCATTCCAAGCTTTAGCTCTTTCTCTCTCAGGGCGTGTTGGAACAGGGAATATTGCCGGAACGGCCACAGCTATTGCATTTGGTGGACCAGGTGCTATCTTTTGGATGTGGTTGATTGCTTTCATCGGTGCTGGAACCGCTTTCGCAGAATCGACTTTGGCACAAATCTATAAAGTAAAGCAAGATGGTCAATATCGAGGAGGTCCTGCTTACTATATAGAAAAAGGGATCGGCTGGAAATGGTATGGTGTGCTTTTTGCTATTTCAGCTATAGTGGCGATGGCAATATTAATGCCCGGAGTTCAATCAAATGCGATTGCTTCAAGCTTAAATATGGCATTTGGCTTAGATTCAACGATTACAGGAATTATTCTTATTGTATTATTGGGATTAATTATCTTTGGTGGAGTAAAAAGGATCGCTAATGTAGCTCAATTTGTTGTTCCATTTATGGCGATTGCCTATATTGCTCTTTCTCTGATCATCATTATTGTTAACTTTTCCAAGTTGCCAGCTGTCTTTGTTTTAATCTTTAAAAGCGCATTTGCTTTTGATCCTATCTTTGGTAGTATTATTGGTTTGGCGATTCAATGGGGAGTCAAACGTGGAATTTATTCTAATGAAGCAGGTCAGGGAACCGGACCACATGCTGCCGCTGCTGCTGAAGTATCCCATCCGGCCAAACAAGGCTTAGTCCAAGCATTTTCAATCTATATAGATACCCTTTTAGTCTGTTCTGCAACCGCTCTCATGATTTTATTTACGGGTATGTATAATGTTGAGGCGCCAGGACAAGGAAATGTGGCAGCAGAACAAAAGCAATTTTTAGTACAGAACATCGGGAAAACTGTAGAAGCAGGGTCTGGATATACTCAAATGGCGATTGATTCTGTGATTCCAGGAGTGGGCTCTGGGATTGTTGCGGTGGCTTTATTCTTCTTTGCTTTTACCACAATTATGGCTTACTACTATATTTCTGAAACAAATATTGCTTATCTCACACGAGGGAAAAATAGTAAGTGGCCTATGCTTGTCTTAAAATTTGTCATCCTTGCAGCCACTTTCTATGGATGTGTTAAAACAGCCAAAGTTGCGTGGACATTAGGAGACATTGGGTTAGGACTTATGGTATGGTTGAATCTCATTGCCATTCTCATTCTATTTAAGCCGGCAATGAAATCACTCAAGGATTATGAGCAACAGAAAAAGCAAGGCTTGGATCCTGTATTTGATCCAGAAAAATTGGGAATTAAAAATACAGAGTGTTGGGGAAAAGAATCAAAGAAAAAAATCGTATAATTCAGCTATAAAATTTCTAATCTTTCATAAGTTGAGATCGAAGAGAATGTAAAACATAATTCACTTAAAAAGGTGATCAACTTGATCACACCAAATATAAAGAGGGGAAAAGTCCCCTCTTTACTTTTTCAATTAGCCTTCGCATGTTTTATTTCTAAAACCTAAAGGTAGTCGGAAGCCAAGAGAAATAACAAGTAGTAACAATATCTAAAATCCGATTAAAATCCCTTTTAAAGGCTGGTCTTATATGTAAATCATTAGTAAATCTAACTAAAGTTAACTAAAAAGACATACTCTATCATTTAAAACAATTTAGATGTGCAAACATACATGCTAAAATGAGAAATATCTTTTTTGTAGGAGGACTATATGATAAGAAAAGGACTTGCCCTTATTAGTATTTTATCACTATTGCTTATATTTAGTGGTTGTTCAGAAGCTGTACAGAATAACAAAACGACTGCTAGCAAGGAAACGACCACTGAAAAGAAAGAGCCATCGATTATCGATATTTTAGCTAAAGCAGAAGAAGCTATGAAAAAAGAAAAGGGATATACATATTCGATGGATATGGAATTTGATATGCCTGATGTAAAAGATGGATCATTTAAAACACACTTAGATATGAAAGCGACTACCAACCCAGAAGTAGCTCATGCCATAGGAAAAATGGAAGGTAAGGCAGAAGGTCTAGAACTTGGAGTGCCTGTGGAAATGTATTTCACGAAAGATGAATCATATATCAGTGTAATGAACCAATGGATTAAGGAAAAAACTGAACCTAGTGCAAGAGCTACAGGAAGTGTAGATCAGTCTACAAAGGATATCGTGAAATTGGTGAATGCAGCAGGTAAAGATAGCAAAGGAATTAAGTTTAGCAGTGAGAAAGGGATCATTAAAATAGAGTTTGATCAGCAAGCATCTTCGAATGATGAATTCAAAAAAGCAATAACTGAGTTTGCAATGGAAAGTATCAAAGAACAATTGGAAGACCAAGAGAATCAAGTTAAAGATTTATCTAATCTAAAAATTAACGATATGAAAGTCGCTGTCGAGATTGATGAAAAAACGATGGAATTTAAAAGACAACAAATCGAATATAATGTCTCTTTAGACAAGCAGAGTACAATTACAATGAAAGTGGATTTCAAGGTAACTGGAAAATATGATGGAACCATTACTATTCCAGAATCCATTAAGAAAAATGCGATTAGTGAAAGTCAATTGGGACAATGATATGATAAAAAGTCGTATCCCTTACCATGAAAATAGGGATACGACTTTTTGTTTATTTACGATCAAAAAAACTATCTCTCTAATACTCTAAAAGCTTCAGCTGTCTTTCGAGCGAATGTAATTGGGTTTTCGACGGATTGCCAATGAATATACATCGATCTTTCTCTGTCAAACATCCAGTGATTGTGTAAGGCTGATACAATAATACCACGTCGACGAAGAGCAGATAGGAAAGGATTAACTTCTCTTTGGAAGATGACTGTTTCTCCTAGGTTTAATGCTCTCCCTTGTCGGTCTATTGACTCAAACGAAAATAGAGCAGCTAATGCTAAAGGTGATCGACTAGGGCGCCCTTGGATATTCATGCTTATGTTTCGAATTCTTGTAACTGTACAAACTCCATTTACAACCTGTGGTGTTCCACCTAAAATTTGTGCAAATCGCCTACATAATGGACTGATCGTAGCCATACAAAACATCCTCTCTATGCATTTTGGTTCAGAATATGTTCGAGAGGGTGTTTTTGTAATGGTTATGAAACCATTTTTTATCATTATCTGTATTGGATGGGCATAAACAGGAACCGGTTTTTCCTTTAAGATCTTCTTAAGTGCCCCAATGTGATCCGAATGACCATGTGCTAATACGATTCTTTGGAGAGGACCAGCTTGTAGTTGATTGATAAATTTTAGAATTCCTCTGGATATCATAGATACCCCAGCATCTACTAAAGTAGTTCCATCTTTGTGCACGACGACCCAAACTTGATTCGGAATGAATATCTAAGTTTTTTAAACCCCAAACATGATCTGAAATCTGCTTCTAATGAAGATCGAATAATGACTGGAGAACGCCTCATTTGTTCGCCTTAGTACCCCAATTATTCTATATCATAATTAAATATTATTTAGTTATTTTAAAATAATATATAGTAAAATGTAGCAGGGATATCTATTTCATCTTAAGGTAAGAATACATTTACTAGTATATCAGCTAACCTTTACCATCGCTATTCACTCGAAAAGGAAAAAAACAAGGCATATGATCAGATTTTCCATTCATTCACCTTTATAATTTGAAAATGAAAACCAATTCCTTACAACTAAATAAATTTAGTATGTTATAATATACTGTGTAGGAATCATTATTATTTACTATTATCTAAAAAGGAGGTTTATTTATTGGAGGCTACTGTAACACAGGTCAAACATAAGAAAATGTCGATTGGAAGATTATTTAAACAAGGCTTTTTTATCTTACTTGGAGCGGTTTTAGTCGCAGTGGGTCTCGAGATTTTTCTTATTCCTAATCAAGTAATTGATGGGGGAATTGTTGGAATTTCCATTATATTGTCCCATCTAACAAAGATAAACCTTGGAATCCTATTATTTGTATTAAATATTCCATTTTTCTATTTAGGATATAAACAGATCGGAAAAACTTTTGCCTTATCCACTTTATTTGGTGTTTTAGTGATGTCTATCGGTACAAACTTACTTCATCCAATATCACCGTTAACCAAAGATCCTCTGCTAGCATCTGTTTTTGGTGGAATTATTTTAGGAATTGGCGTAGGAATGGTTATTCGTTATGGTGGCTCTTTGGATGGAACAGAGATTCTAGCGATCTTGTTTACCAAGAAGCTTCCTTTCTCCGTTGGGCAAGTCGTGATGTTTTTTAATTTGTTTATCTTGGGAAGTGCTGGCTTTGTTTTTGGTTGGGATCGGGCGATGTATTCTTTGATGGCTTATTTCATTGCCTTTAAAATGATTGATATCACCATAGAAGGTTTTAATGAGACAAAGTCGGTTTGGATTATTAGTGAAGAGTCTAAAAAATTAGGAGCATGTATTTTAAATCGTTTAGGCCGTGGGGTTACTTATTTAAATGGAGAGGGAGCCTATTCGGGCGAAGGAAAACAGGTGATTTTTTGTGTGGTTACTCGAATCGAAGAAGCGAAATTAAAATCGATTGTAGAAGAAATTGATCCACAAGCCTTCTTAGCGATCGGAAATATTCATGATGTGAGAGGCGGAAGGTTCAAGAAGAAAGATATCCATTAAAAGCATAAAATCGACCATTTAATGCGAATAAACCTCGAAATAAGAAAAAAACCGGTTTTTTCCTTTATTATGGTAAAAGTCGGCTTTTTTCTTATTTTGAGTATGATTAATTTAAGAATGATGATATCGTCTAGTTTCTTTTTTTGTGAGTTTGATACAATGAGTTTGTCAGCTTACTCGTAGATAAAAGTGAAATAACTTAAATGAAATATTTATATACTTAAGGAAACAATTTGGTTGGTGATAATGAATGGATTCACATTTGATTTTTAATGCCCAATTAGCAAAAGGAAAGCCCAATAGTATTAAAAATAGACAAACTATTTGCCCCTTCTGTAACTATTGTGATGAAGAAGCGATTCTGGCAAGAAAAGGCTCGATTCTCTTAGTGAAAAATAAATATCCCACATTGGAGAAAACATTTCAAACAGTATTGATCGAAACAGACAATTGTGATGAAGAATTATCTCAATATCCTAAAGGGCATTTGTATGATTTATTTCAGTTTGGAGTCGATTATTGGTTGGAGATGGAGCAGAGTCGAAAGTATGCATCAGTTTTATTTTATAAAAATCATGGTCCTTTATCAGGTGGAAGTATACATCATGCACATATGCAAATAGTCGGTCTAGAAAACTATGATTATAGCAAATCGGTAAAAAAGGAGTATTTTGAAGGAATCGTCATTGATCAGAAACAGGGAGTTACATTAAATATTTCGACCAAACCGAAAATAGGATTTTACGAATTTAATATTATTTTGCCTAATCGAAAAAACATAAATCGAATGGCAGATTACATTCAAATCATGGTTAGGTTTTTACTTCACGACTTTCATAAAGACTTGACGAGTTATAATTTATTTTTTTATTTAGTGGATGATCAGATTATGGTGAAGATCGTTCCGCGTTTTCCTGTATCGCCTTTCTATGTTGGGTATAGCATTCCACAAGTACCTAACCAACTAGAGTTAACTAGGGAGAAGATACGCTCTTTGTATTTTAAATAGGTTAGCAGATAAAAACCCCACCTTTACAAAAAAGACTTTGTCTACAAGAGAAACCACCGTTCTTCATAAAGAGTGGTGGTTTTAAATTTACTTGTATTGTACGAAAAGGTAAGAAATCACACTCGTACATGACTACTTTCAAAATAAAGGAGAGATCTTATTTAATATATTGTTTTTAGAAGTCTCTAAGTAGTATACACGTGATATGCAAGTATAAAAGCAGGCTATACCTGTTAAACGTTTCTTTGAATCAAAGAGTAAAGTACAGAATCAGTCAAGGTAAGAGACTCTTTGCCATTTCGATTAGCTTAGAGTTCTCTACGTTGATAATAGTAATCGGTTTGTGAATTCCTTAGGTATTCTGATTCCTGTCTGTTATATTTCACAGCAAGTGGTAAACAGATGGCATGTGTTAGGGATAACAATCCAAATAGGAGTGTAGCATTCAGTATCCATTCATCATTACGGTGCAGCCAGCTTATCGGTATTGGCAAATTCAATTGATTGAAGATCCATAATGCTAAAGAAATGAAGAAGGGTAGATAATATAAACTTCCATTGATATGTATTTGGCGGAACTGTCGCTTTGGATTACTTGGATGGAGCTTTTTGACTTGATAAGTGTAATAGCTAATATAGAAAACTCCACTAATAAAGTAAAAGACGAATAAGAGAACCCATTCAATTATGGAGTGATATTTAATGATATATATATTTACAAGAATAAATAGCAAGAAGGTTAATGGGAATAAAACTAAAAAGAGTAATTGAGGTATCAAAAGTTTTAACTTCATGAAATTGCACCTCTTGGAATTTTTTAAACCAGATCAGTTTCGATTTTTTACCACTATATTTAACCTTAACTACGATAGTTGCCTAGCTATTCATGTGCTGCAGTTGCTGATCAATTAACCGAATTATAAACTCACATTCTTCTATTTCAAATTGATTCTGCTCTTCCTGAAATTGTTTTAAACAAAAGACGGCATGCTTACGCCATTTTATGAGATCATCATATGAACAACGTTGGATTTCCATACGAACATGTTCACGGTGCATAAGTTGATTCACTCCAATATGAAATAAGAGGTTGCTCTATCTATGGAGAAAAAAATCATGTACTACCTTCGAAAACAACCTAAAATTAAGATATCCTAGCTAGATGTTATCATGAAAAGAGGTAAATGGAAAATGAAATAGATTTAACAATTTCCCCCTAAGAAAATCTTTGGGGAAATTTTGTGTAAAGGGTGGGCTTCTTATATTTTACTTTTCGAAAACGTCAAGCATGAAGAACAATAAGTACCTTTTTATGGTTAAACAAAGGGACTTTGTCAGGAAAATATGTTAAAATAATATATCCATTTTCAATAATTGGTAAATGAGGTTCTATTATGAAGAGGTGAGCTGATGACAGTCTTATTAACTCCAAGAATGAAATTACGTCCTTTTAGGCTCGAAGATGCTCCAGAAGTAAAACAATTAGCGGGGATATGGGACGTAGCTAATACTACAGCGAGGATTCCTTATCCCTATCCAGATGGGGAAGCAGAGAGATGGATTCAATCATTAGAAGAGAGTGATAACTATACATTTGCCATGGTATCCCAAGCTGACGAACATTTAATCGGAAGTATTAGTTTAACGATACGAAATCATGGAATTGCCGAGTTAGGTTACTGGATCGGAAAGCCTTTTTGGGGTAATAGATATGCAACTGAAGCAGCTCATGAAATTCTTCGTTTTGGATTTGAGGATTTAAAGTTACATCGAATTGAAGCACAAGCATTATCTCGAAATACAGGTTCATTGCGTGTACTAGAAAAAGTAGGATTTTTGCAAGAAGGTCTGTTAAGGGACTATCATTATCGGTTTGAGAAGTATGAAGACATCATTCAGTTTGGTTTATTAGCATGGGAGTGGAAATTAAAAAAACATAGTTCATAGCCGTCTCTTTATAAAGAGGCGGTTTTTTTTATGAGGGTGTTCAATTAAGTAGAGAGATCACCTTTTAGTGTTGACACATTTTATTCAAATATAGTAAAATTCCCATAACAATACTCAAGTAACCTAATAGGAATTGTCATATTTAATAAAGTCCTATATAACAAGCACTCATCATAAGCGAATTATTTTTTTGCATTTAATTCATAGTAAAATAATAGGTATTATATGTATTGGGAGGGTGGGCTGAGCATGCAGCGTCTGATCGTATTAGCACTGGTAGGGTTTGCTGCACAGTTGGTAGATGGTGCACTTGGTATGGCTTATGGAGTTACTTCTACATCGCTTTTATTGATTGCTGGGGTAGCACCTGCGGCTGCATCAGCCTCCGTGCATCTGGCAGAGGTTGTGACAACTGCTGCATCTGGAATTTCACATATTAAATTTGGAAATGTCGATAGACGTGTAGTACTTCGTTTAATTATTCCTGGATCGATAGGAGCTTTTTTAGGTGCATGTTTTGTTAGCTATTTGCCAGGGGATGTAGTAAAGCCCTATATTTCGACTTTTTTACTTTTACTTGGAGCTTATGTGCTTTTTCGCTTTTTGTTGGTTAAGCAGGCAACAAGGGAACCGAAAGTAGATACTTCTAATAGAAAAAAGCCCTTATCCAAAAAAGAAGGCCGCTTTCTTTCTTCATTAGGTTTGGTGGCAGGATTTGTCGATTCCACAGGAGGCGGTGGTTGGGGCCCGCTAACAACCCCGATTTTACTTACCAAAAAGAATGCAGAAGCACGAAAAGTCGTGGGAACGGTAGATACAAGTGAGTTTGCGATCGCTGTATCATCAACTCTGGGCTTCCTAATTACACTTGGTTGGGAGCAGATTCATTGGGATTGGGTAATTGCGTTAATGATTGGTGGTATCATCGCTGCTCCGATTGCAGCTTGGTTAGTAAAGTGGATCCCATCTCGTATCTTAGGTGTCCTCGTTGGCGGATTGATTATTTTTACCAATTTGAAAAATATATTTAAGTCTTTTAAGTTGATCCCAGCAAGTATTCATAATGAAATTTATATTATTTTCACCATATTGTGGGCTGTTGCTGTGGGTTATAGCATTATTAAACAAGTCAAAGAGTCAAAAATTCGAAAAGGTGTATCCGCTTTATAGAGATGAATGATGTCGATTTACATAATAAAGGATCATAGTGAAGGCACTTCACCATATGACCGATGATGTCGAGCAGAGAGATGATTGAATGGATGATTTGTATAGGAGGGGGAGTGAAGTGGAAGCTGTACTTTTTATAGGACATGGTAGCAGAGTATCTAAAGCTAATAAGGAATTATTACTTTTTACTAAGAAAGTAGCTCTGCAACTGGATGCACCCATCATCGAAACTTGTTTTTTAGAATGGGTATCACCAAATATTCCACAGGGTATCGATCGTTGTGTTAGACGAGGAGCTAAGCGAATCAGACTGCTTCCGATCATGCTTTTCGCAGCAGGTCATGCCAAAGTAGATATACCGCAAGCGATAGCAAAAGCACACCAAAAATACCCCCATATTCAATTTGACTATGGTCAGCCTATCGGTTCGGACAAAGGAATGTTACCAATACTGATGAATCAGCTGTATTTGGTACAACCGTATCCTAGTAAGCAAACGGCAGTTTTGATTGTAGGTCGAGGATCTAGTGACTTGGATGCTAATAGTGAATTATATAAAATAGCTCGGATGTTTTGGGAAAAAAGCGCAGTGCAGTGGGTGGAAGTAGCTTATTACGGCGTAACTTATCCAAGTTTTGAAGAAGGAATTGAGCGGTGTATTACTTTAGGAGCGAAAGAAGTCATTATTCTACCATATTTATTATTCACGGGGGTGATCATGAGGCGAATGAAAGAGAAACTGGAAATACAAAAAAAGAAGGTTCCGTCTATTTCACTACAGATGTGCCATTATCTCGGTGCGGATGATCTATTAGTTGATGTATTCTCCAATCGGTTGAATCAGATGGAACTACCTAATCAGGTAGAACCAATGAAATACCCTTATTTTTGGCAATACGCTTTATATCAGTAATTTAGAACTTTGTTATAAAGGAGTAGATGAAATTGGCTAAACAATGGGCATGGGCTGAACAAGCTGATCAATTAAATCAAGTGGAACGATTGAAACTAGAACAAGATGGATTAGACATTATTAACGATATCATCCATATCTATGCAAAAGAGGGATTTTCTTCAATTCCAGAGGAGAAGTTTAGTTTATTTAAATGGGCTGGCGTTTATCAACAAAGACCGAAGTCAGATGGGTACTTTATGTTACGTATACGTATCCCAAGTGGATTACTTACGAGCCAGCAAGCACGGGTATTAGCTTCTCTATCCCAAGATTATGGTAGAGGGCTGATTGATGTAACCACACGTCAAGCCGTGCAATATCATTGGCTCCAAATTGAAAATTTTCCAGACATATTTAAGCGATTAGGTGAAGTAGGCTTATATTCATGGGAAGCGTGTGGAGACTGCCCGCGAACCATCGTAGGTAATGCTTTAGCTGGAATTGACCCCAATGAGCTTATTGATACACGACCCATTGTTGCAGAATTAGAAAAGGCTTTTCTATTAAATCGGGAATTTTCCAATCTCCCACGTAAGTACAAAATTTCGATCTCATCTAGCATATATAATCCAGGAAATGCTCAAATTAACGATTTATCCTTTACCCCTGCAGTGAAAGAAATTGATGGAGAAGAAGTAATTGGGTTCCATGTTTGGGTAGGGGGTGGTTTATCAAATCGTCCCCATTTGGCAAAACAGCTTAATATTTTTGTACGTCCCGAACAAGTAGTTGAAGTAGCAAAGGGAATTACGGAAGTTTTCCGCGACCATGGTTATCGAGAAAAACGACATAAGGCACGGCTGAAGTTTTTAGTAGCGGACTGGGGAGTTGATAAATTTCTCGAAGTGCTAACAGAAATTATCGGTCCCTATCCAACACGTGGAATGGATAAAACAGTAGGTTGGAATGCGGGTTATTTTAATGGTGTACACCGTCAAAAACAAGATGGTTATTATTATGTCGGATTAAACATTCCAGTCGGTCGAACATCAGCAGAAGAGTTTTTCCAACTTGCTGATCTTGCTGATCAATATGGGTCCGGAAGCTTACGAACAGTCAATACACAAAATATCATTATCCCTGATGTTCCTAAGGATCAATTGGATGAACTACTGAAAGAACCATTATTACAACGTTTAACTCCTCAACCAAAGCCTTTTACAGGCTATGCTGTTTCATGTACGGGTATTGAATTTTGTAACTTAGCACTTACAGAAACCAAAGAACTAATGCGACGTACTGCTGAATTTTTGGATCAAGAAATTGAAATCGACCAGCCCATCCGTTTACATGTGAACGGTTGCCCAAACTCTTGTGGACAACAGCAAATTGCGGATATTGGACTATTGGGTGGAAAGATGCGTACAAAAGAGGGGATGGTTGAAGCTTATACCATCTCGATCGGTGGACATTTACATGGTGATGGTCAATTTAATACACAACTAAAAGGACGTGTAAAGTCAGATGATGTGCCTCATGTGTTAAAAGGATTGGTTTTACTTTTTAAGGAACAAAAGCAGTCCAATGAGACATTTACTCAGTTTATGGAACGTGTGGGGGTAGAGCCTTTCCAAGAGCGCTTAGATTATCTATTAAATCAGGAGGTTTCTGGATGAGCCAGCAAGAGTTATATCTCTATCGCATACAGGTAGAAGGGGAAGAAAAAACATTTCATCTTGTTGTAGTAGCTTCCTCAGATGAAAAAGCATTTGATACAGCTGAAAAAGAGTTAGAACGATATATGCTGGTAAGTCCAAAGGTGAAAGAATGGTTGCTATTGGAGAAGAAACGTATTCGGTCAGGCGCAGGCTATGTGATTGATCCAACTGTATAAAAAAGGGAGGAGATTTTATGGGACAAAATCTAAAGAACGATTTACTCATAGAGGATTTACAACAAGCAGCTATAGACTTCAAAGATGAACATCCTACTGAGATTATTCGGTGGGGAATCGATCGTTTAGGTGCTTCAGCTTTTACACTTGCTTGTAGCTTTGGTTACGAAGATGTAGCATTGGTTGATATGTTACTGAAAGTAGATCCTGATGTCGATATTTTTTATTTAGATACGGATCTCCATTTTTCTGAAACCTACGAAATTCGTGATCGTTTACACGAATATTTTCAAAAGGAATTTACTCGTGTATCACCAGTGCTCTCTCTTAAACAACAAGCAACAGAACATGGAGAGAAACTGTGGGAGAAAAGTCCTGATATCTGCTGTCGAATTAGAAAGGTAGAGCCGCTTCGAAACTATTTACAAGGATTTGAAGGATGGATTACTGGAATTCGCCGCGAGCAATCTCCGACCCGTGCCAATACAGAGGTGATCGAGTATGATCAGACTTTTGGCTTAGTGAAGATCAATCCACTTGCCTTTTGGGATACAAAGCAGGTTTGGAATTATATCTACGAACATCAAATTCCTTATAACCCTCTGCATGACCAGAATTATCCAAGTATTGGTTGTTTCCCCTGTACACGTCCTGTTCGTCCAGGCGAAGATCCACGGGCTGGTCGGTGGGCTGGAACACAAAAGATAGAGTGTGGACTGCATAATACACCGCTGGAATCGAAATAGATAGAAAAAGAAAGGGAGTTTTTACATGGTTACACCACATGGAGGTACATTGGTGCATCGTGTACTTGATGGAGAACAAAGAGAAAAGTGGCTGGAGAAAGTATCCGATTTTCCTTCTATTACTGTTTCTGATGTAACTTGCGCTGATTTAGTTTGCATAGCGACCGGAATTTTTTCTCCATTAACAGGTTTTATGAACGAGCAAGATTATCGTTCGGTTCGTGACTATATGCGACTAAAAGATGGTACAGTTTGGAGTATTCCTATTACCTTACCTGTTCCAGAAGAGCAGGAAGAAATCATTCGCCATGCAGAATATCTGACCTTGAAGGATTCTCAAGGTCTTATCCTCGCAGTGGTTCAAGTCGAAAGTGTGTATGATGTCGATCTTGGCGAAGAAGCTAAAAAGGTATTTGGAACTGATGACAAAAACCATCCAGGCGTAGCTCGTCTGGATGGTCAAAGTTCATTATATGTAGGTGGAGCAGTTTGGCTCTTAAATCGCCCGAATTTTGGTGTGTTTGCGAAGCATTACTATGATCCAGTGGTAACACGCAAAATATTTGCCGAAAGAGGCTGGAATAAGGTTGTTGGCTTTCAAACTCGTAACCCTGTTCATCGAGCACATGAGTATATTCAAAAATCAGCTTTAGAAACGGTTGATGGTCTATTTTTGCATCCGCTCGTAGGTGCGACTAAAGCTGATGATATACCAGCAGATGTAAGACTTAAAAGTTATGAAGTTATATTGAGAGAATATTATCCTACAGAACGTGTATTTCTAGGAGTTTTCCCAGCAGCAATGCGTTATGCAGGACCTAGGGAAGCTATATTTCACGCACTTGCACGGAAAAATTATGGTTGTACCCACTTTATCGTAGGGAGAGATCATGCTGGTGTAGGCGATTATTACGGAACCTATGATGCTCAGAAGATTTTTGATCAGTTTACAGCAGAAGAATTAGGAATTACTCCTCTATTTTTCGAGCATAGCTTTTATTGTAAGAAGTGTGCAGGAATGGCTTCATATAAAACATGTCCACATCCTTCAGAGAATCATGTCATTTTATCAGGCACTAAAGTACGGAAAATGCTTTATGCAGGAGAAATGCCACCGCCTGAATTCTCACGTCCTGAAGTGATTCAAGTCCTTATTAATGGTTTACGGGAAAAACAGACCGTTTTTTAGAAAGCTAGATCATCCATGAATTTAAAAATATAGAAGGAAGTTTAATATGAAAGAATGGGTTTCTCTTAGGATATGAGTGAAAGAGAAACCCATTTTTTATCAGTAATAATAGTAGAAGAAACGACTATTAACTAATTACTTTGACTTTTCCTTAATGCTTGATCTAAGTCTTCGATAATATCTTGAACTGCTTCGAGTCCAACGGATAGACGGACAAGCTCAGGTGAGACACCCGATGCACGCTGCTCTGCTTCTGTTAATTGCTGATGTGTCGTACTGGCTGGATGAATCACAAGCGATTTGGCATCTCCAATGTTAGCCAAATGAGAGAAAAGTTGGAGCTCATGAATCAATTTCTTACCTGCCTCATACCCGCCTTTAATCCCAAATGTAAGAATCGCACTTTGCCCATTCGGTAAATATTTCTGAGCCAACTCATAATTCGAATAACTTTCGAGCCCTGGATAGTTAACCCATTCGACATGGGGATGAGTCTCTAAGAATTTGGCAACTTGTAAAGCATTATGGCTATGACGCTCCATACGCAGATGTAATGTTTCCAGCCCTTGAAGGAGTAGAAAAGCATTAAATGGAGAAATAGCTGCTCCAACATCTCTTAATAATTGTAGACGAGCTTTCATGATAAAAGCGGAAGCACCAATATCTTTCGTATAAGAAAGTCCATGGTAACTGGGATCAGGTTCTGTAAAGTCGGGGAATTTATTTTCTTTCCAAGTGAATTGACCCGAATCAATTATAACACCCCCGATGGAAGTCCCGTGTCCACCGATAAACTTCGTGGCAGAGTGGACGACAATATCTGCACCAAATTGGATGGGTTGGAGAAGATAAGGAGATGCTACCGTATTATCGATGATGAGTGGAATTTCAGCTTCATGAGCAATCTTGGCAACTGCCTCGATATCTAATATATCCAACTTAGGATTCCCGAGGGCTTCAGCAAAAATAGCTTTGGTTCTACTTGTTAAGGCATGTTTAAAGTTTTCCGGATCACTCGAATCGACAAATTTGACTTGGATTCCTAACTTGGATAAAGTGTGATGAAATAGATTATAAGTTCCACCATATAAACTACTTGAAGCGATGATCTCATCTCCACTGTGCGCAAGGTTTAAGATCGCGTAAGTGGTGGCTGCTTGACCAGAACTAACAGCTAAAGCTCCAATTCCGCCTTCTAGTGCAGCGATACGTTGCTCAAGAACGTCCTGTGTTGGATTCATAATACGTGTATATATATTCCCAGGTTCAGCCAAAGAAAAAAGATTGGCTGCGTGCTCTGGAGAATCAAAAGTATAAGAAGAAGTTTGATAAATAGGAACGGCTCGAGAACGGGTGGTTGGGTCAGGCTCTTGTCCAGCGTGTAAAGCTAATGTTTCGGGATGCCATTTCTTCTGTTGATCCATGTAATCATCTCCTGTATATGTAATATATCGGGTTATAAAACATTAAATTCCCATCTGTTTAGTCAATATTAATCGAAAAGAAATCATAATTCAAGTAGGAAAATTCGTTCTATTAGTAGAGTAATGAAGCTAGAGGACCTGATCAATAGATCGATCATGATTAGTTTATCATAGATTTGTAATAGATAAGAATCTTTATTAATCAAGTAATATTCATTTGACTCAGAGAAGTAAGTGGGTAAGCGATAAGTGGTTAATTAAGAAACGATCTCAATGAATATATTAATTAACAAGTCAAAAGTTCATATTTTTGTGTCATGTTATGTGAAACATTTAACAATTGAATCTTTATAATAGTTGATGGGATGATATTATTTGGGAGAATACTTCCATTTTCCTAGAAGGGGATTCATTATGAAAATACTAGTATTAGTAGCCCATCCAGATTATGAACATTCAAGAGTAAGTCGCTGTTGGGTCGAAGAATTACGAAAAAGTCCTTATGTGACAGTACATAACCTACAAGCTATGTATCCAACTGGCCAGATCAATATCTATTATGAGCGTGAATTAATACTCCGACATGATCGGATCGTCTTTCAATTCCCGCTGTTATGGTTTCAACCTCCATCCATATTAAAGAAATGGCAAGATGAAGTATTAACTTATCTGTGGAATGGAAGCGAAGGAGATAAACTACGCGGTAAGGAGTTACTACTAGCAATGTCGATGGGAGCAAAAGAGGAAGATTATCAGCCTAATGGATTACATGCTCTAACCATGGAGGAGATTATTTGTCCCTATCAAGCATTAGCTCGTTTAATTGGTATGAACTTTTTACCTTCATTCCAATTTTACAATGCAGTTAACGCTACCCATCAAGAAATACAAGAAAGTGCCAAGCGTTATGTGGAGCATATTTTGGAAGTGAGCGCTACTCCTATTGCTTAACTTGATGAGTTAAAGCTTAATGGCAGTACCCGCTGAGCCGAACTCATAAACCTTCCCTAAAGTTGGGGAGGAATTTTTTGAAAAAATATCATGAATTATTGGATAATGGCTTAGGTCATGAATATAATAGACAATGAACTTCTTGACAATCCAATTTCATTATCATAGAATAGAATTGTTGCTAACTATATATGGGGCATTAGCTCAGCTGGGAGAGCGCTACACTGGCAGTGTAGAGGTCAGCGGTTCGAGCCCGCTATGCTCCACCAAATTGTCTACAGACATTTTTAAGACATCTGATCTTTATAGAAAGGGTGTCTTTTTTTGTGTTTAAATGAGTGGGTAAATCATATTTTTTCAAGTATGATACTAATTTCTGACTACTAGTCATAGGAATAGAATAATAAAGAAAATTTTTGTGAATAGCAGATAAACTTAAGTCGATATCACTGATAGTACTGACCGGGTTGTATTGATGGTCCTGAAATATGATTATATTAAAGATTTAAATTTGCCTAGTGAGCTTAATAGCAGCTGGAGTAACTAGAATGATAGGTGAATAGGATATTTAATATGATCAAAAATGATGAGTTAAACTTACTGAATAGTGTTTAAAAAATAGGGTCTGTCGTTTTGCAATATAGATTAGGTTATCATTTCGTTTTATGTTCAAAAAAACTACCTTGTTGTAGCAATATGCTTTTTGATAAACTTAATCCGGAGAAACAGGGATCTATAATCGAAGTGTTTGCGTAAACTAGGTGCACAGGATGACCTAGTAGAGAATGTCTGTAGTTTCTTCTCATCTCTGATCATAAAGCTGTACGAATGGTTGTAAGTGAAAAATCTTACTTGATAGATAAATGATGCTGTATTGATCAGATATGACTATTTGTAGAGCTTAAAGAAGCTATTGATTCGGGGAAAATTAGGATAATTGTGGGTGGTTGTAATTGGATGAATGTTTGCCGTTATAACTTAATGAAAGGCGCTTGCGGTATTTTATATGACTAAGCAATCCGGAGGTTATAAAGATGGAAAGCTGGATTATCGAATTTATGGAACGGTTTGGTTACTTTGGTGTTTTTCTAATGATCGCATTAGAAAACCTATTTCCACCTATCCCATCAGAAATTGTTCTATCTTTTGGTGGCTTTATGACTACGAAGTCTGATTTAACCATTACTGGTGTTGTGATCGCTTCGACTGTAGGTGCTGTTGTAGGAGCAATTATCCTTTACTATATTGGAAGATTGCTTGATTTAGAAGGTATGGAACGAATTGTTGATCGTTGGGGACATATACTCAGAACAAAGAGAGAGGATATTCATAAAGCGTACGGTTGGTTTGAAAAGTATGGGATCTGGACTGTATTTTTCTGTCGAATGGTTCCCATTGTACGTAGTTTGATCTCGATTCCTGCAGGTATGGCTAAAATGAACTTTCTTGTTTTTTTGTTTTTTACTACCATTGGATCACTTATTTGGAATTTGATCCTAGTAAATTTAGGTGCTGCACTCGGTGCACAATGGTCTAAGGTGATGGAGTATATCAGTATCTACCAGAATGTTGTGATCGTGATTATTGGTATATTGCTCGTTGTAGCAGGGATCTGGTATGTTCGCCGTCTTCGCTCTCAATAAACTTAATCTATAGTCATGCAGAAATGTCATAATCTTCATTGCAAAATTCCTTTATAGCAAATTTTGTGTTCGATTTTGGATATGTCTAGGACTATATCAGACTATCGACAATATAGATTTTCCTTTTCCGGTAAGGACTTTTGCTTGTTTTTTAACAACGAGAGTGAAACGGAAAAGGAAAACCACTAATTAGAAGAATGAGAGAAATCATGGCTTATGTGAAATTAGAAAAGCGAAACAATTTGAGAGATCAAGATATTGGGATAAGTTTTCCTTTCAGTAAAGGCGTGGCTAATAGTGCAATTGATTCGTATGAATTATTGCTCTTTTAGCCTTTTTTATTGACTTTAGGGACCAATTATTAAGATTGTTTGTGGGAATTTGTAAAAATTATCTCCATTCAGCATGTCACCATTGATACGGCAAAAAGGCATGTCTTTTGCAAGGGAAAAGAGATTCAACTCACCCCGCATGAATTTGATATCTTGGTTTTATTATCTCATAAGCCCGGTGTGGTATTTAGCTCAGAGTAAATTTATCAAGAAGTATGGAATGAGCCAATGATTATATCGAATAATACAGTGGTTGTGCATATTAGGAAGTTAAGAGAAAAAACCGAAATAGATACGAAAAACCCCGTATTAATTTTAATGGGGTATAAAGTGCAGCCGTAAGAAAATGGATAAGATAAGGTCATAGAAGGAAAACCCATCTCTTAGAGTGGAGTCGAATTAGATTAATTTAGCTTTCTCGTAGAACACCCCAAAGATTTGACTCTTCTAAAGTATAATGAAACCTTAGAGTTAGGAATGAATATTGTGATTATACCTTAATAAATTGTTAATTTATAAAAATGATAGGATTAAATATTGACTGTAATATAACAAGGTAAGTATAATAGACTTTATGTTAGTTTACCATTATTTGAATGAATCATAAGATATTTCTAAAGCTAGAAGTGAGTAGAAAGCATGAAAAATATTGTTTCAATCATTAGGAGGAGCTATATGAAAAAGCTTGGCCTACATATTTTAATTATAGCTATTTTACTTTTTTCATCAGCATGTAGTAGTAATCCACAAAGTTCACCTGATGCAGTTCTTACTGATATTATTAAAAAAGCCACTTCAGGTAATCTAACAGAGATTTATAAATTAGAATCGATGGTTGTATATACTAGTCCATATCGACAAGGATGGCTACAAAAGAATATTAAAAAGATATCAGGAAACCTTACCAAATCAAAGTTTATTAGGGAAGAAGTAAAATTATTAATAGCAGAAAATCCATATCGTCCGCAAACAGATACCTACAAGCATTATATTGTTAAGTTACCACTTGAAGAAGGATCTAAATTAGTAGCAAAGGGAGTTCCATCTAATGATATTCAAGAGTTAACAAATGGTGTATTGGTTGGTCTAGTTTCTTTAGATAATAAATGGTTCTTAGACCTTTCTTACAAAGATATGGGATCAGTCAGCTTTCAAAAAAGTTCTCCTCCAAATGCAGAGAACGAGATAAATTGGGAAGAAATAAAAGAGGAAATGGTGTTGCCAGCCTATTAGTTATCTAATGACAAAGATAGGGATTTACTGAGGGAATTAAGAGAGTTATAGAAGTAGATAATAAAGTAATGAAAAAAACCCCATCGATTTGGGGTTTTTTGTGCTTTTGAAGGGTCTTTTCAATTTTAACTAGAGTAGGGCAATTTCGGATTCACATTGCTCCTTTTTAAAGATCCAAGACCCCACAGGGTTGGAGGTGGTGAAATTTGCCTCACAGGCGGTTAATAATATAAGCACTAAAAAAGAATAAGAATAGTAATTTTCCTTATAATTTAGTCTCATAGTTAGTAGATGATAGTAAAGATCATCGAATAAAGCTCCAATATATTTTATAGGCAAGTATTCCAATCGTAGCTAATAAGAAGATAACTCCAAGGAAAATATTCAATTTCGAATTTCGTTTTTTTCCTTCTTCAAAGAAGTGATAGGTTAAAAAAATACATAGGAATAATCCGATTAAAGTGATAATGGGTATTAGCAACTCTAACATCTTAACACCTCTTTTCTGAGAAATTAATTAAAAGTTTCCCCGCATAAAATATAGATAAAGTACTATTAGACATTAATAAAACATGAAGATTTCGCACATAAAATAAGTAATTTAATACGACCCAGTTACATATTATTAATAATAATCTAGGTTTGATTTATATTGTATTTTGAATAAAAATCCCAAATTAGTCAATATGCAATGATCGAACTATTTCTATATTTGTGTTCCATTTTGTAAAGAAAGTTTAATCCAAGATGACAATGTTATATTTTATTTAAGGTAATATTATGTATTCATAACTATCATTTTATTTTATCTATAAATGAATATACTAACTTGAGTGATTTACGCTATATATCCAAAAAATAAACTCTTGACATTAATTTGATTAGTTTTTAGAATGGAAATATATATTCATATATATTGAATTGAAAGGATAGATCATAATGAGTAAATGGAATACAACTTGGATTTATTTACCGATCAACTGGAGAATTGATTGGAATGCATTCTTTAAGCGTTACTTTAAACCTAGAAAAACCGTTCGTAAAGTTACTAAGAAAAGAAGACACTATTGCTAAGTTATAGATAAAGATAGTTGAATAAAAATGAATGTAAAAAAAGAATGGTTTTCATTTAGAAAAACCATTCTTTTTTGTTATATCAATTTGTAATTCTTCTTGTTAAAAGCGAGTTCCCTTTTTATATTTAACTGATACAGAAGCGGTAAATAATTGAAGTACCTTTTTGAAAAATCCAATTGACTTTTCTATGCGCATTTTTAAACAGCCACCTTTCATTTGATTAGGAATGCTTCTTCTATATATTGATTTATCATAATGGTTGGTGATTGTAAACATTCATTTTGATAAATTATTAATGATCTGAATAATGAGTGGTTATTAGGGTTATTCGTTAAGATAAAAAGGTAAATTCTTTTTGCGAAAGGATTGTTTATGAAAAATAGAAAATAATCTAATTCCCTATTGGGGAATTAGATTAAAGTATACCTAATTAAGATTATTAAACGCTATATATTAGCTTTATAACTTATAGTATTGGGTATAACTATTTACGCTTATTGTAATGATTATTAGCACTCCATCCCCAGCCAAATCCACCTAGCCAGGTACGAGCTCTTCTCCCAAACCCACTATTCCAAAGACCTTTGCCTATTTTCCACAAGTTCCCTATCCACATAAATAAGCACCTCGCCATGTTAAAATTGGTTAAAACCTATTATTTGATGACTAAGCGAAATGCTAATTAAAGTATTGTTCATATACACTTGATGATAGTAAATAAGGTTTTGCTTAGGTAATATGCTTAGCCTTCTTAGTTAAATATAATATAAATTCATTATATAGTCAATAGTATAATTAATCAATAGATAATATATATTCACTAAATATAGAATATTATTATATTTTTTCTAAAGAATCTATCATATATAAATTCAAAAAAACTAAAAGAAGTCGCTAAACCTTATAGACTAGTTGCCAAATGAAATTTAGACGAAAGTTGAGTCAGAATAATGCATTGTGACAGAAAACAAATATAATATAATTGAGACATAATAGAGGGAGGATAAACTATAGTGAAAATATTTAGGCTAATACAAAATGAACATATGAAATTATTTAGTAAAATTGGGACTTGGGTGATGATTGGTATTCTCTTAATAGTTGCTGTTAGTATGGCTATAATTGGTAAAAAGGCATATGAGCCATATAAGAATCCTGAAAGATGGAAACAAGAAACAGCGGAGAAAAAAATTAAGATCGAAGAGGAAGTTGCCAAAGCGGAAGAAAAAGCAGCGAAGGAAGCTGAAGAGGGGAATGATAATGAAAATGTTAGTCCAGAGGATGAAGAACTTGCTATTAAACAAGGTGATCTAAAATACTACGAATATCGAATCAAACATAATATTAAAGAAAATGGGATTCAAACATATTTAATGACTTCCACAAATACCATGGCTGTTGTTGTAATAATGTCTATTATTATTAGTTCAAGTATAGTATCTAGTGAGTTTTCTATGGGTACTATTAAGTTATTAATGGTTAGACCTGTAAATAGAATTAAGATTTTACTATCTAAATATTTAACAACCGTTATGATGTTATGTTTATTTACTATCCTATTTATTGTATTTCATTTTATAGTAGGAGCCATATTCATAGGTTTTGACGGGATAGATGGAACCTTCCTGTATCTAAAAAAAGACAAAGTGGCGCAAACAGACTTTTTACCTTATCTAAGTGAAAAAATAATGTTTAATTTAATTATAGCTCTAGTTACAGCTTCTCTTGCATTTATGTTATCTACGGTCCTTCGTAGTTCTCCATTTGCTATGGCCTTAGCACTATTTGTTAGTTTACTAGGTCCTGACTTGAGTGGTTATTTGATTTCTAAGAAGTATACTTGGGCTAAATATGTTCTCTTTACCCATATGGATTTAAACTGGTATTTAGATGGACTTAAACCACCGCTTAAAGGAATTACGATTAATTTTTCTCTTACAATATTGGCGATCTACTACTTAGCTTTTCTTCTTACCGCTTTTATCACTTTTAAGAAAAGAGATATTTCTACTTAGGAGGACATCTCTATGAGTATAAAAACGAAAAATACAACTAAAAAAGCGAGTTCAAAAGTTAGCTCCAAAAAAAAAGGAAAAAATTCGACCCCAGCTTTGAAAATTATTAATTTAAAAAAAGAAGTTAAAGGGAAGCTACTAGTAAAAGGACTAGACTTTGAAATCAAAAGAGGCGAAGTTTTTGGTTTTCTGGGGCCCAACGGTGCAGGTAAAACGACGACAATACGGATGTTGGTTGGTTTAACCAATATATCTGAAGGTGATGTCTTTATTTGTGGTCATAGTATCAAAAAGGAATTTGAAAAAGCGATTGCACACGTGGGGTCGATTGTTGAAAACCCAGACTTATATAAGTTTTTAACTGGTTATCAGAATTTAAAGCATTTTGCACGGATGAATGATGTAGATAAAAAGAGAATTGATGAAGTTGTTGAATTAGTAGACTTGAAACATGCGATCCATTCAAAAGTGAAAACCTACTCTTTGGGAATGAGACAACGTTTAGGACTAGCTCAAGCTTTACTTCATCGCCCTTCCCTTCTGATCCTTGATGAGCCTACAAACGGTTTAGATCCTGCTGGTATTCATGAATTACGTAATCATTTACGCAAGCTAGCCCATGAAGAGAATTTAGCTGTTTTAGTTTCAAGTCACTTACTAACAGAGATGGAATTAATGTGTGATCGTGTAGCAATCATTCAAAAAGGTGAACTCATCCAGATTCAGAATGTAAAAGATTTTACTTCGAGCGATGATGAAGAACGTGAGGTAACTTTTGAAATAAAGCCGATTGATGTAGCTATACGTTTACTACAAGAGCATTTTCCGGATAAGGAATTTGTAACAGATAATAATAAATTGACACTGATGATCAAACACCAAGAGATTCCTAAAATCAATGCTTTACTAGTGACTTATGGTATTCATGTATATAATATTCAGCAAAATACGAAGTCCTTAGAAGAGAAATTCCTAGAGGTAACTGAAAAATAAATCTTAATACTTTAAAGTAAATGGGCTGACATTTGGGTTTTTCTAAGTCAGCCCATTTACTTTAAAGTATCTAACTGTAATAATTAATTAAGTTTATAACTCTTCTTTCTATTTAGGTATAAGGTTTATACTTGTAGTAGAGGAATTATCTTGGTAATATTTTTAAAGGAAATTGAAAACTAAATTTTCACTTAATCAAAAGTAAGGAGAATGAAGATGAAAAAATTATTGATAAGTATAGTGATTCTTGTCTTACTGGGGATTGCATCAATATATATACCCATTCCGGGATATATGGTTATTACACCTGGGGAAATGCTAAATACGAAAGAAATGATTCAAGTTGATCAAGGAACAAAATCAAAAGGTGACTACTATATCACGTCTTTTGAACAAGGTCCGGCAAATGCTATTTCCTATTTGTTTAGCTTTACGGGGATTATAAAAGTAGAGCCGATGCCACCATTAGATGAGCAAAAGATGGATGTAGAGAAAGGAAAGGCTGACTTAGAAAATTCTAAACTAAGTGCAATGACAGCTGCCATTCGTAAAGCTGGGAAAGATGTTAAGTATGAACATAAGGGATGGGAAGTACTCAAAGATGACACGAAATACGGCATAAAGAAGGGAGACTTGCTTCAAGCAATTGATGGGATATCACTCAAAAGCTCAGAAGAATTTTTCTTACCAGATTTAATAAAATACTATGAGAAGAAGAAGGTAGGAGATACAGTTACTTATCAGATCCTTCGTGGAGAAGAAACACTTGAAGTAAAAACAAAGTTAGTAGAACAAAATGGACAAAAAATAGATGACCTTAATCTTCGATTAAGCGTAAAGCAGAAAGCGGAGTTTCAATCTCCAGTTAAAGTAAATTTTAAAAAGTTAGATCTAGGTGGTCCCTCTGCAGGGTTAATGATGACATTGGACATTTTAGATGAGCTTTTACCAGAGGACTTAACCAAAGGAAATAAAATTGCAGGGACTGGGACCATTTCTGCGGATGGAAAAGTAGGAATCATTGGAGGCGAAAACTATAAGGTACTTAGTACAATAGATACTGGTGTTAAAGTGTTCTTCTGTCCGAAAGAAAATGCAAAGTTAGCTCAAGAGACTGTAAAGAAGTATGACATAAAAGTCAAGGTTGTTCCTGTAGCAACACTGGATGAAGCAGTGGAGTATTTGCGGAATATGAAATAAATGAAGGCGATTTACCAGGTTATACTTTTATAATCCCGTTATTATGAATACTCATCCTCCCTTTTAATTTATCCATCTCTTTTAAATTGACCCAATACTATAATTGAATTAAAATATAATTGTATTTGAATTACAATTAAAAATTGTAAGGGAATTGACTAGTCAAAGTGGATAAATATTAGACAAAAAATTAGAGTAATAGGGAGGGAATTTCATTGATCAAATTGGCTCTCAGAGGAGTAGCTTTGTTTGGATCATTTATTGGGTTAAGTACCTACTTTGGTTATAAGGCAAAAAAAGCTAGAAAGAAAAAATAACTAGTATATTTAAAATTGGTCTATGATCGTAGTTTTACAATTTTATCTAGTGAAATTAAATTCGTTGAGTCATAGTAGTAATAAGTAGCGGTCGCCATAGGAATGGGGCGACCGTTAGTTTTTTACATATGATTAGTTGTTCAATATTCAAAAATATGCTAACCTTAACAATGAAAATATACATAAAAAATAATTAATAATTAAACTACCATATCCATTTAATTAAATTAGTATTATATTTAATTCGGCTATTTATATTTATTGCAAATAATCGATCCCAGATGTTGTCTTAGGATAGAAAGTGAGGCATCAAGATGGCAAAAGGTCTTAAAAGGGAAGTGAATTTTGGCTGGCTATGGAAGACCACGACTCCACCGAAGAAACAATTAATCCTTGGAATCGTATTAACACTAGCAAATACAGGTGTAGGGCTACTAATTCCTCTCTTTATCAAAGATATAGTGGAAGGCTTAAAAGGAGGATTTTCCTTTATTGATCTTGTTCCAGCTCTACTACTGGTGGTTTTACAAATAGCGTTAGGAACCATTTCCATGTATCTACTCTCATATGTAGGATTATCTGTAGTAAGAAATTTGCGAGAAAAGACGTGGAGTAAGCTTTTACAACTCCCTATGCCTTTCTATAAGAAGAACAAGGCTGGGGAGGTATCAAGTAGAGTGATCAATGATACCTCCGTCGTGAGTGAGCTACTCTCTTCTGATATTGCAGAGTTTATAGCAGGTGTATTACAGGCTGTTGGATCAGCTATTTTTCTATTTGTACTCGATGTTCCACTTACATTAGTTTTACTGGGGTCCCTACCACTTATTTTCTTAATTGTTATTCCTGTTAGTAGAATTATTGCTAAAATCTCAAAGGAATATCAAGATAAAATGTCTGAATTTAGTGGTTATGTAACAGGGTTGGTAGGCGTTGTACACTTAGTTAAAACGAGTAATACAGAGAAAGATGAAGCTGAAAAAGGGAAGGATTATGTAAATTCGTTGTTTTCCTTCGGGCTAAAAAGAGCTAAGATTGAGTCTTTATTATCTCCTTTAATGAGTACATTTATCTATGGTGTGGTTATATTAATTGTAGGATATGGTGCATATCGAGTTAGTCAAGGAGCGATTACTTCAGGAGAACTTATTGCTTATTTATTATATTTGTTTGAGATCGTTACACCTTTTGAAGTCATAGCCCGCTTTATGGGTGAACTTCAAGAAACAAAAGGCTCCATGTTTAGACTTTATGAAATCTTAGATGAGGATAGTGAAAGTAAGATATTTAAAGGGAAAAAGAAACCAAAAAGTTGTGAAGTATTAGCTTTTAAAGATGTCCAATTTAATTATGGAAGCAAAAAAGTTCTTAAGAAGATCTCCTTTGAAGCAAAAGCAGGAACCATGACAGCTCTTGTCGGTCCAAGTGGAGTGGGTAAAACGACTTTATTCTCTTTGATGGAACGTTTTTATGCTCCGCAAAAAGGTGGTATTTATTTAGATGGAGAGAATGCAAGTCGTTTTGACTTAGGACTATGGAGAAGAATGTTTAGCTATGTATCACAAGAAAGTCCTATCATTGCCGGCTCGGTAAGAGATAACCTACTCTATGGTGTTGATAAGGATGTATCGGATGATGAACTAATTGAAGCAGCAAAACTAGCCAATGCTCATGATTTCATTATGAAACTTCCTGATGACTACGATACGGTCTTAGATGAAAAAGGGGGTAACTTATCAGGAGGACAAAGACAAAGACTTGCGATTGCTAGAGCGTTTTTAAGAGATTGTAAAATACTATTATTAGATGAAGTTACCGCCAACTTAGATGGAGATTCGGAAACAATGATTCAAGAGTCGTTAGAGTCACTGATTAAAGATAAAATTGTCTTTGTGATTGCCCATCGAATTTCAACGATCCGAAACGCTGATCAAATCGTAGTATTAAATGATGGTAAGGTTGCTGGTATTGGAACGCATAATGAATTGCTCAGTAATAATGACTACTACCGTCGACTTGTTCATCAACAATTTGCCCAACATATGCTGGAAGAACCAGAGAATCTGGATTGGTTGGATGACTTTGCTGCCGATATTGATCAGGTCATGGAAGGATTCCATACAGATATCATGACAGCACTAACCAGTTTAGAACAAATACGTTCGGGTCCTCTAACACGAATACAGACGAGAAGGATATTTATTAGTGATGATAACTAGTCATTAATAACTGTGAATTAGGAACAGATGATCTATATAAAGTTATAACTTTATTCTAAGAGGTAAATAATTTATTAAATCAAAAAGCAGAAGAATAGACCTTAAAGAGTATCTAACTGCCCTTTGAGGTCATTTTTTATACAAAAGACATACAAATTAATCAATTTCAATGCTTCTTGATTAATAGCAGGACTGATCATAGGTTTAATTACCTTAGATAAACTTTGTTTATTCGTATTTCCAATGTTTATATTTTGTCTTTATGGCTATAAGAAATTTAGTAGAGGTAGGTTAGTTGAATAGATAAATTTAATTTTGTACTATAATATTTATATAAATATATCTATTTTAATACTTATAAGTTGACTAAATGATTAGATTAGATTATATTAGATAATACACTAATCCAATTAAATCATAATTGGAAAGGTTCAATTTTATCTTCCATATAGGAGGTTAAATGCTATGGGTTTAGGTTGGCGCTTCATGAAAGGTGTTTATGGAACTCTTGGAACTTTTCTAACAGGTAGAGGAATCACTCATTATTTACGTAAAAAAATGAGAAAATAGGCTTTAGTTTTAATTGATCACTAAATTTATTTAACTTAGTAAAAATTTAAACTCAATATTACTTATAGTAACCAAAAAGAAGAGACAAAAAGTATCAAGTTTAAATAACCACCTATATGATTTTTATAGAAGTATAAATCATATAGGTGGTTTATATTATATTTTTGTTAAATACAATAAGATAGTTGTTTCTGTTCATCTAAGGACGGCAACCTTTATTTGTGAAAAATCCGGGTAAGTAAAAAATATTTACCCTTAAATAAATATAATTTATTTTAACATTTAAGAGTTGACTAAATGATTAGATTAGATTATATTAGATAATATACTAATCCAATTAAATCAAAATTGGAAAGGTTCAATTTATCTTCCGTACAGGGGGTTAAATGTTATGGGTTTAGGTTGGCGTTTCATGAAAGGTGTTTATGGTATTCTAGGAGCTTTTGGGACAGGTAGAGGAATTACCCTTTATTTTCGTAATAGAAAAAGAAAATAAACTTTAAATTCAATTGATAACTAAGGAGGTAATATTATGTGGAAAGGTTTAATTAAATTAGGTAGATGGGGATCAAATGCTTTTTCAAAGTACTACCTCAAATCAAGAAAAAGGAAAAAAATAAATATTGGTGTAGGTGGTGGGTTTTTTGGTCTAGGAGTATATGAAGGATCTAGAGAAAAGCTATAAAAAGAATATGGTAGTATTTATATAATTAAGCCATTAGTTATCAACATTTAAATAACCACCCATATGATTTTTGCTTCTGTGAAAGTCATATGGGTGGTTTATAACTAAAAAAAGCAGTTTAACACTTTAAAAGAACCTGCGAACTACTAGGTTCCTTTCCTTTTTATACTCCATTTTATGAGATATGTCTAACGAATAAAGCTCCAATATATTTTATATACAAGTGTAATAATAAAAGCTATGGCAAAAATAACTCCAAGGACGGTACTAGCTTTCGAGTTTTCCTTTTTTCCTTTATCAAAAAAGTGAAAACCTAAAAAGAAAAAAACAACTAAACCTACCCATGTTACAATGGGTACTAAAATGTTAGCCATATAAGTTCTCCTTTTCACTTGTTTGTAATTCTGTAATGAAGGTAAAATCAAGTTATTTTGAGGATATTTGTAAACTAAAATGAGTCCGAAGTTTATTGCAAAATTTTTATTTCCTGTGATCAGACCAACTAGAAGTAATTAAATCCAATATAGATTCAATATTGGACAAAGCACATCTAAAAAATAAAATTTTAGATGTGCTTGTTAATATGGAGAAATATTGTAGAACTACTTAATTATTTAATTATTATTTAAACATACCTCTAAGGTCCCAACCTGTCCAAGCCCAAAGACCTCTACTACCCCACTTAGTGGTTTTTGGGTATTTAGCTTTAACAATTGCTTTTTTGCCTTTAAAAAATCTACCTGCTCTTACAATCCATGAAAACATTGGAAAACCTCCTCCAAGTCATATTTCTCAACTATTAAAATACAATTATATAATACTATTATTTAATATTAAATTCAATACTAAATCTAATACTAAATGGGAATTTTTTAATTTATTAAATAGGGGAATCGAGTTGGAAAGATCCCTGATGAGTAACCTAGCCAACATTTATAAATAGACATGACCAAAAGCTAGTTTGGTCAAGATAGAGGAGGCATTCTTGGTGTCGTATTGGATATGAATTTTCATATTCTTTAAAATAGATAGACAATCATGGGGTTCTCTGAGATTATTTTAGGGAGTGCATATTAAAAGTTTCACGATCAAAGATCGAACTTTATTTTATATATGACAGCTCCGATAAAGGCTAAGAGGCATATTATCCCCAGAACTATAAATGGTATCGAACGCTGTTTTCTCCCTTTTGCTAGGGAAAATATACCCACCCATAATAAAAGTAATGGTACTATAAATGTTGCAATTCGTATCAAAATATCCAACATTTTAATTACCCTTTCTGATGTTAATCAAGATGAAAGAAATTCCCGTTTCTTCTGCATGGTAAATGGTTTTTTTACCTATTCCCAATATTATAATAGTAGAAAATATTAGTCAATGATAAATATATATCATCTGAATTTTATGGGTAGGTTAATTCCAAAGATTAATCTGAATTAGATAAGGCCAATCTATTTTAAGCTTAGTAAGTGTAATTGCCCCAGTTTGTCAAGGGATTAAGGTTACTTATAACTGATCATCAAATGGTAAATTAATAAATTAGACAAGACAAATGGGGCAATTTAATCATAGATAAAAAAGAGAATATAACCAATTATTTAGGTTGAATAGACCCTTCTCCGATTAAACGAATATAGCTTTTGGCTTGAACTTCTGGAAACTTAATATCTTGAAACCACCCAGTAAGCCAACTGTCCTGATCATGTTTTGCCATGATTTCCATATCAATTTCTTTTATCTTAAAATCAGTTTTGTCAATGATTAATTTGGCTTTTAGAGTGCCGCTTTTTAGAGCACTTGGTTTAATCTCTTGCATTTCCCAAAAATTTTCTACAAAAGAATAAAATGAATCATTTTCATTTAAGTTTAAATGAATCACATATTGATTATCTTGTTCTTCGTATTTAGTCTTTTGGATATAGCTTTTTATTTTAGATAATAATTCTTGGGGATGATAGTGTTTATATATTTTTAAGCCACAATTTGAAGATAAATTCCAACTATCCTCATTAATCTTCCCTTTGTAGCATTTGCCTCCTTCGATTAACTCAGCTGTTTCAGAACCCTTGTATTTTGCGAATATATAGTTTGTTTGTAAAACGATATCAGTTTGTTGATTTATTTCTTTTTTTCCTAAGGTACGCGTTTCGTCCACTTCTAAGTGAACTCCATTCATTTTATCGATATTGGCGATAGACTGCTCTAACAAATTTTGTGTACTTTCTTGCTCTCTATTTAAAGGCTCAGACAGATCTGGATCTCCAGTGATTAGCAAGATGATATAGATAAAAATGAATGTTAATACGATATATAACCCGCTTAATAAGAGGAACCTTTTAACCTTTCCTGATTGTTTTAAAGAAGTATTTTCGTTACTTTGGATATGTATTACTTCAGTTTGAGATTCTTCATCGGATTCTTCTTCTAGAGCTTCATCCTCATTAGACTTTTCCTCATCCCATGATGTATCTGAAGAATTACTTTCTTCTTCATCTGATTCTTCTTCATCTTCTATGATTTCTTCTTCCATTTCCTCTTCTTCCGCGAGTTGTAGTTTTTTTTCTACTTCTTCTAAAGCCTCAATCATTTCATAAGCGGATTGGTAACGATCCTGTGGGTTTTTTGCTAAGGCTTTATAAAGAATTTCACATAATTCATCAGGCAGATTTGGATTCAACCTTTTGGGATCGGGAATCGGTTCATTTACATGTTTTAGAGCGATTGAAAAGCTTTCTTTCCCTACAAATGGAAGTCTTCCGGTTAAAATTTGGAATAACACGATTCCCATGGAATATAAATCAGATGGAATTCTAGCGTCCTCGCCTTTGGCTTGTTCAGGAGAATAATATTGGGCCGTTCCAATGACCATTCCTGCTTTAGTTAGCTCCGAAAAAGAAGATAATAATTTTGAGGCACCTAAGTCCATTAGCTTCCATCGTCCATCTGCTGAATACATAATATTGGTTGGTTTAATATCACGATGAATGATGCCTAAGTTATGAGCCCTTCCGATTCCTCTTAATACTTGAATCATAATCGGAATAGCTTCTTCTGGTTCAAGGATTCTTTTTCTACTAAGTTCTTGCCAAAGAGTTGGACCACTCATTAGTTCCATGACCATATAATAGGTAGTGCCTTCTTGTCCCACATCATGAATTTGGACAAAGTTTGGATGAGATATTTTGGCTAAAGCTTTGGCTTCTTGGAGAAAGCGATAAACGAATTCATCGTCCTCCATAAGATGTTCATACATCACCTTGACTGCTACATCTCTATCAAGTAGTTCATCTCGTGCTTTGTAAACTCGGCTCATCCCACCTCTACCGATCCTTTTGAGTAATCGATATCTGCCCGCTAGTTTCTTTTCTTCCAAGTGACTCACCTACTTCCTAGCCTTTTAAAGTGCGTTGAAGTGCTAACATCATCTCTAAAGCTGTCTTAAATCTATTTTTAGGCTCCTTCTCTAAGGCTTTCAAAATAATTTTTTGTAGTGCATCTGGAATATTGGAGTTATATCCCTTGGGCTCTGGTACAGGTTCATTTAAATGCTTTAATAAGATCATATGTGTTTGATCGGCAATAAATGGAAGGTGACCGGTAACGAGTTGATACAATATAATCCCTAAAGAATACAAGTCAGATTGTATGCTTATTTTATCCCCTTTGGCTCTTTCAGGTGAACAATATGGAGCCGAGTCTAATTCACTTTCCATTTTCGTGGGTGGATCATCGGAGTTGACCCAAGCAATTGTAAAATCGGTTAGCTTATAGTTGCCGTCTTCATCGACTAGAATACTGGCTGGTTTAATATCCCGATGAATAATTCCCTTTTGATGAACTTGATCTAAACCCTCTAAAATTTGCATACATATTCGAACGGCTTGTGACACAGCAAGGGGTTTACTTTTTTCTATCAATTTTTCCAAACTAGGACCATCAATGTATTCTACAATCATGTAATGAATTTTACCATCTTGTCCCACATCATGTACTTGAACAACATGAGGATGATAGATTTTAGCTTTGGTTTTCGCCTCGCGAATAAATCTGCGAACCCATTCCTGTCCTTCTTCTAAAGATTCGTCAATTAGTTTAACTGTAACGTATCTTTCCAAAGAATTGTCAAATCCTTTGTAGACTTTAGCTACACCACTTAAATGCAAATACTCTAGAAGCTCATATCTTCCATTTAATACTTTCTTACTTAATTGCTTTTTTTGCTTCATCTTTTGAGTAAGTCTTAAGAGTTTAGAAGAGGCATCAGAATTTGAGTAACCCGACTTATTTGATGTAGATGGGATAAATGGATTGATATTATCTATAACAAATGGGTTTAAGACATCGGGTACTCCTAGGGCGAAAGGATTGGTTCGTATATCAGATACCCCTGGAATAAAAGGATTCGTTTGTATATCAGATGCACCTGGTACAAAAGGATCATTGAGATTATTAGATACTCCTGAAGAAAAAGGATTAGTAAGTGGATCGATATTTTTCTGGTAAGATACAAGAGCTTCTTTCATTTCTAATGCTGAATGATATCGTTCTGAAGGGTTTTTAGCTAAAGACTTTAGAATGATTTCATCCAAATCTTTAGGAATTTCTGGATTGAGAGAACTAGGAGGTAATGGAGTCTCTTTTAAATGTTTTTCGGTAATATCGTGAATGGTTTCACCTTGAAAAGGAGTTCTGCCCGTTATCATCTCATATAATAGTACACCTGTTGAATAAATGTCTGAAAAAATATGTAAACTTTCACCTAGAATATATTCAGGAGCGTAATATAAGGATTTCTTCACGTTTTCTTTTGTGTTTGCTAAAGAATGAAAGGAAGAGGTCAGATGATAAAGACCACAATCCGCTATTTTTATTTGCTCAGCTTTTGTCAGATATACATTGTATGGATTAAGATTGGCATGAACTATATTTTGATTATGGAGAGCAGACAATCCATTAAGAATTTGACTACCTATTTTGAGCACATCATAAATCGCTAAGGGTCTTTGACCTACCAACTTCTTTTTTAATAGATGATCTCCTAGTGGTTCCAGTGTAATATAGTATAAACCTTTCACTAAACCAAAATGATATACTCGAACGATATTTGGATGAGCTAATTTTGCTATGGTTGTAATCTCTTCTTCAAAAAGTTTTCTAGTATGCTCATCGATCTTTTCAACGAGGTGATCAATTACTTTAATATCGACCGTTCGATTTCGTTTTAAGTCTTTTCCTCTATATATAGTAGCAAAACGATCCGTTTCTATCTTTTCGAAAATTTGATATCGATCAGAAAATCCTTTCTTTGTCATTGAGTTCACCCTTTAATAATAATCTATATAAGGATTATATTATAGTTCTCATTTATACCCCCATACTTAAAGACGATAGAAAGCAAAAAATAATTAACAAAACTATTTCCATTCTTGAACTAAAGTATGTTAGTAACTTATAATATTGATATAATTTTCGGGTACATAATACATTTGCTGATGATGGATATACTACCAGTTTTTTGGTTGATAATATATTGAAATTATATATTATAATAGATTGATTATATAAAATATTAAGTCTTAATGCGATAAACTTTAAACCTAGAGAGCAAATCGTAGTGTAGAGATAACTTTTTTCTAATATGGACTGATAATTAGGACAAGAATGAACTCTTATCACAATAATGGCCGGTTTTTTTAGAGAACATCCTCCTATTATCACTAATAAAAAAAGTACCTTCTGTTAGGCTTTAAGGCATCTCCAGTGAAAAGAAACCCAATTACCATTAAAGGTACTATTATACAATTTTAATCTAAATAGATAATTAGGTCAATTAATAAAAGAAACTCATGTTTTTGTGAGAAAATAATTTTAGATGGAGGACTTTGGTGAGAGATGTATCTCTAAATAAGCATACCCTTAAAGTAGTACAAGGTTTATCGATTCATGATAAGAAAATATACCCTAAATAAAGGGAATCAAAAAACAAAGTAACTGGAAAAAGGTCAGTTGAGTAAAGTAAATGAAATTTCCTATAAATAGGAAGGGGAGATTATCTACCCCTTCCTATATAAATATAGAAGGTGATCTTCTTTGAAAAGCATATCGTATGATTTAAATGGTGGTTTATTAACTCATAACTTACAGTCAAACGAAATGACCTATGTGGTTTCGTTATTAGATTCGGAAGCAGCTGATGATGCTCTCTTTGATCTCTTCGATCTATATGACCTAGGTATTTCATTTAATATTGAGATGGAAACCAATCATGAGAACCAAGACTTATCTGTGAAATATCAAGTCGATCAAGGATATTTACCCTTATCTTTTATAAAAGATGGTCTCACGTTGGAACAAAAACTAGATATCTCTTTAGGGATTATTGATATTAGCCGTTTTTTTGAGAAGAATTCCCAGTTTGTTTTAGCACTAGATCCTGTCAATATATTATTTCATAAAGAAGAGAAGCAGGTGCGCATCCTCTATGTAGGTATTCGAGGGATCATGCCCATAGCCAAAGAGCATGAAGGATTAGTGAATGACCAAGTTAAGAAATTTTTTGAATCACTATTTCAATATACAGATAGGATTTTTAAATCTTTGCCTCCACATGAGCAGATGGCTAATATTCAACTTCGACAAAGCATCGAAAATGCCAAAAACCTAGATGAATTAGAGTCGCTTTTACGTAAGGAACAAGAAGGTTTACCTAATAGGATGGAACGCTTGATTAAATGGCAAAAAGAAGAAGAGGAACGGAAAAAACAAGAAAGAAAGAAGGCAGTAAGAAAAAAAGCGATACAAAAGAAGCATTCACTTTCAAAAGAAGATGTCATAAAGATTGTTAATAACTATCGTAAAAGAAAGTTGCGCTTAAATATCATGCTAGGAGTCATTGCCATTATAGTTGGTGTGACTAGCTTTTTTTTATCGCAAAAATATTTATTTCCAACAAATCAGATGGATCAACAAATGGAAGATAATTTAAAGAAGGGGAAAGATTTAGCCGCATTGCAAAAATATGAAGAAGCGGTTCAGCATTTTAATAAAATCAAGCTTACAAATTTGGGTAAGGAGGATACACAAATCATTTTAACTTCTTACTTAAATGCGAAACAACCACAAAAAATTATCGAACTAGAGCCTTCTTTGACGAATGACATTATTAATTTTTATATAAAGATCAAAGACTTTGATACGATCAAAAAACTAAAGCCACAACATCCTATTATCCAATTTGAACAAGCGATCATCAAGCAAGACGAAAAAACTGTTATTTCTTTAAAAGATCAAGTACCTTTGGATGATCGCAGAAAGATGATGATCGCATTTGCCATGTTAGCTGAAAATGATTTGAAAAAGGCACTAGGCTTTGCTAAAGAGCAAAAGCAACAAGCTTTAGAAGAGACCTTATCTAATATTGAGAAGAATGATTTTGGTAAGGCTTATGAATATGTAAACAAACAAAGCTCAAAGTTTTTGACCCGTATTATGAAAGAGAGAGAGTTGGATTATATACGGAAATCCACACTAGCAGATAGTGAAAAGAAGAAAAAAGCAGAGCCGATTTTAAAAGAGATAGAAAAACTAAAAAAAGATTAGTACTAAATAAATAAATTGATAATATTTCTTCATATACGAATGAGATAAGAAGTGGAATTTGTAGAGAGTGAGAGAGTTTCTGCTATTGATTCCTAAATTTTGTAAATTGAAATTTAACAGGGAGTGTTCTACCTTTATTCGTTTTTTATACTATTCTATCACCATTTTTTCTGATAATATAAGATTGAGTTTATTTAAAATACTGTTTTTAGGGGAGGAAATATTTAATGTCTAAAGCAGAATTAAAAAAGGAGATTGCAGAAGGTTTACAGCTACTTGAAGATGGTGACTTTGAAGAAGCTGAAAAATGGTTAATTAATGCAGCAAATTCAGGTAATCAATCAGCAATGGTTGAGCTCGGATTTGGTTATATAGAAGGTAATTTTGGTGAAGAAGCAGACCCACAAACAGGGGTTGAGTGGCTTGAGAAGGCAGTAGATTTAGGGAATAGCGATGGAATGACTCTATTGGGATTGTATTATTTAGATCAAGGAAAAATGAAAAAAGGTTTAGGATTGCTTAACCAAGCGGCAGACTTAGATAATCCAGATGCGATGATTCCGCTTGGTATGATTGCATTAAGTCAAAAAGATGAAGAAGGGATCGAGTGGCTGAAAAAAGCTGTTGAATTAGAAAGCGATGAAGCAATGTTAACCTTAGGTTCACTTTATTTAGAAGGTGAATTAGTAGAGAAAGATATTGAAGAAGGTGAAAGCCTATTAAGACAAGCAGTTGAGCATGGTAATGTAAATGCATTAGTGGAATTAGGCCTTTATCTGCTTGATAATGATCAAGCTGAAGAAGGAGAATCTTTGCTCCGTAAGGCAGTAAAAGAGGGACATGACGATGCTATGTTAGAATTAGGCCTCTATTTAATTGAAGGAGATGTTCTTGTTCAAAACGTAGAGGAAGGCGAAGATTTACTAAGAGATGCAGCAGAGCAAGGAAACGAAGGGGCTATGCGTTGTTTAGGTGTTTTACTCATCCAGGGAGAACACTTAAGTGAAGATGAAGAAGAAGGTAGAAAATGGTTAGAAGAAGCAAACGAATTAGGTAATGAAGAATCTTTACGTGAGTTAGAAAAAGCGATTAAGAAAGGTGAAGTATCTGTTGGAGGACGGAAGAGCATTCAAATAGCTATTGAATCCTTAGATATTTAGTAATACTGGCTCTCTTTATGATTTGAACAATAATTAAGTACTAAGAAATCAGCACTTCTCATGTTTGTTTAGATAGGTGGTACCTATATAAATTCTAAATAGTTACAAATGTATTAAGAGATATGCATGATTTGTAAAATAGATAAATGAACCTTTCGAATAGTGTTATTGCTAGACCCACCTATCTTGAAGATCATTTCATTCATTGAACAAGTTGGAATAGGGAAAGGGATAATTATGAAGCGATTTATTTATTTACTTTTTTCTACTCTCTTAGTTTTCGGATTATTAGTTGGATGTTCCAGTGAGGAAGAAACCAAAAGTGGTGGTGACTCTGGAAGTAGTGATACTCAATCTGATTCAAGCTCTTCCAAGGTAAGCACAGTTAAAGCTAAAGAGGTAATCAATAAAGTAGCAAAAGATTTTGATAAATTAGATGGTGTTACTTATAAAGAAACTGTAAGTGGTGAGCTTGAAAATGAGGGTGTTAAACAAACATTCTCATTAAATGGGGAAGGGAAGATGAGTATCTCTCCATATAAGGAGCAAATATCAGGGAAATCGACTTTTTTCGGTACTGAATTGTCCTATGAAAGTTATCAGGATGAAAGCTATGCATATTTCCGTAGTAAACTAGATAATAAATGGAAGAAACAAAAGGCAGAGCCTCGAGAATGGGCTAAAGATTTACAGGATTTAGCAGGCTATATAGACTCGGAAAAAAAGAATAATGACTTTGCAAAAGTAACGCAAAATGGAAGCAAATACTCCTTTGACTTAAACTTGGAAAAAGCAAAAAGTGATTCAGTGAAAGATCAAATAAAGGATAAAGCAAAGTCGATTATTGTTGAAGTTCTTGGTGATAATAAAGACTTTAAAATTGGCGATGTTAGAATAGAGAAGTATAATGTAAAGCTAGAATCTGATGATAAAAAGCCAATGTTGAAAAAATTAATAACCGAGTTCGATGTACTACTACCTCAAGATAGTAAACTTATTAAAGTTCATATTAAGCAAGAAATAGAAGTCAAAGGCAAATATGATGAACGGATTGATATTCCAAGCGAAGCAACCAGTGCGAAAGAAGAAAGTTAATTATATCCAATATGATTAAATGAGTGATGATCCCTTAATGAGTAAGAAAGGGGATCGTCATTTTTTATGTTTACTTAAAAAGAACGAACTCTTCGTACACTCTATGCTATATACCTAACTGTGAAAAATTAGTTTGTTTCCCTACAGCATTTTAATTACAAAGCACATATATTTTTTATGACACAAAATAAGGAGGGAATTAAATGAATTTCTATTACGATGATGATGATAGGGAAATGTGGGAAGATATGTTCGATGAAGAAGTAGAAGTTGAACAATATCCCGGATCCAATCAATTTTGTAGAAGAAATCCTTGGCATCCTGCATGTCGCGATCGGCATCGTGATTTTTGCAGGAGAAATCCCTGGCATCCAAGCTGCCGTGATCAACACCGTGATTTTTGTAGGAGAAATCCCTGGCATCCAAGCTGCCGTGATCAACACCGTGATTTTTGTAGGAGAAATCCCTGGCATCCAAGCTGCCGTGATCGGCATCGTGATTTTTGTAGGAAAAATCCTTGGCATCCCGCATGCCGTGATCGGCAACGCCGTCGTGATTTCTGTAGAGACAATCCCTGGCACCCTGCATGTCGTTGATAACATTTATTATTGATTAAACACACGTCTGGCTATATCTCTATATTTTTACGATTATACCAAGTAATGTGTACAATTACTTATTTTTATAAAAGAACCCCCATACTTTCATCTTAGGTATGGGGGTTCACTTTACTAGATAAGAGAGGAGATATTATTAGATTTAAATAAATATCTCCTAGTTACACGGTGTAGAGTGATATGCTTATAAGAGTGGTTTTCCTTCCATCTTTTCCCTAAAGTCGTTTTTTAGTTGAAAAAGGAAATCTAGTTTGTTTTCAGCTTTAGAGCAAAAGTCTCTACTTTTTTAGTCAACTGCTAAAGAGGAAATGATATCATTAAATGAATTGCCTACATAGCCAATTTTTTGACAACCATGATAGGTGACATATCGACCTTGATAATTCGCATGCTCAAATAGTGTGACTGAGTTAACGGAACAATCCACCTTGACAGAAGAAGCAATATCATTAAAGTCATTGCCTACATAACTTGTATCTCCACAAAATCTCTTGGCTCTTCCTTGAAAGTTTGCGTGTTCATACAAAGTGACACATCCCGATTTGGTATCTACGTTGGGAGAAAGATTAGCTGGTGCAGCAAATGCAAAAAATGGAATGGAAAGTACTAATGCAAGAGACATTCCCAATGGAGCAAAAAGTTTTTTCAAAATAAAACCCTCCTGTTATGGAAATTTATTACAGGAAAATAATAACACAATTAGGTGAATATTTCAAATAGATATCGAAATTATTTACCAGTTTCACTATCCATCTTTTATTACCAATGTTTCTAATAACTGTGTATTTATATGAAAATTTTATTGTTAATGATACAGAGTTATTTTTATCCGGAACTTCGATTTTAATAAAAAAAGATAGAGATCAGTCTCTTTTTAAACTAATTTAGAACGTTGTGAGGTAATTTAGTTTAAAAGGTTAGCTTCAAAATGCTATAGGTGAATATTTTTTAATATTTGTAAAATAGTTAAGGGTATGTCAAAATAAAGTAAGCAGTAGTAGATTTCGATTATAGAGAAAAAGGACTACTTTATAGTTAAGAGTTTAAGTAGATTTTATTTAAAAGAGGGAGAAGAATAATGGTTGTTAATGTGAAGGAACTACAATTAAAAAGAAGAGCTAGGTCTATAGAGAGGATATTTCGTAAGAATGCAGATATTTGCTTTAGCTGTTATTCTCTTCATGTATGGGGATGGGGAGAGGCAAAACCAAAGCATTGCCGAAGGTGTAAAAGCCCTTTTAGTTAAGAAAATAGATATTTATAGTAGTAGGAATTGGGGGATCATTTTACTTTTTCATTTAGATAATAGGATCTTCCCAAAATACAGGCATCGAATATGAATTTTAAAATACACATTTGTAAAAATACATATGGTTTAAATCATAATCATATACATAAAGAAAATGAAATACTTTCACATCATTGATAGCAAACGAGGCAATGATTATTTTGGGAGTGAATATGTATCGATGCCTGTTAATCATAACGAATCAAAGAGGAAAAATCGTGCGAGTAAAACGGCTGAGTTTGTCGCTTTTTTTCGTGCGCTAGAGTATTCTTATCCGAAAGAGCGGCGTTTATTTGAAGATCCTTTTGCTTTGCGGTTTTTAAGTCCCTTTTTACAAACAGCAACGTATCTATCAAGAGTACCCCTTTTAGGGAGGGCAGTTCCATACTTAGTCGATCGCTTCGGACCAGGTGCGAGGGCATCAGGGGTTGCACGTACACGTTTGATTGATGATCATCTTTCGAATGCCATCGATCAAGGAATTGAACAAGTGGTTATTTTGGGATCAGGGTTTGATAGTCGTGCTTATCGCATTCCTCATATCAAACGTGTACGTGTTTTTGAAGTAGATCAGGCTCGTACCCTTTTGGTTAAGCAAAAAAAAATAAAGCGTGTATTAGGGTTTTTACCACGAGGAGTTACTTATATTGAGACGGATTTAAATATTCAAAAGCTAGAACAAACTTTGGTGAAGGAAGGATTTGATTTGGCACGCCCAGCATTCTTTATTTGGGAAGGGGTGACCAATTATCTGACAGAACAAGCTGTGGATATGACCCTGCGTTTTATAAGCACCACAGCACCAGGAAGTTTTATTCTTTTTACATATGTTCATAAACATTTGATTGACACTTTAGCTGAACGTCCAAGTATGCGACGGATCTATCGATTGTTACAGCGGATCGGAGAGCCTTGGACTTTTGGGATGATTCCAGAAGAATTACCAGCTTACTTGGAGGCAAGGGGATTACAACTGATAGAAGATGTAGATTCCTTTGAATTTCGCAAACGGTATATGAATCCATGTGGTCCCCATATGAAAGGATATAAATTTTATCGAGCGGTACTCGCTCAAGTTAAAAGCAAAGACCCTGAATTGCAAATACGTTTTTTTCGTTCATTTTTTCATTGAAAAAAGCTTTTAGGCAACGAATCAGGATGCCTAAAAGCTTTTGAATGGTTGTTATCTTTTTGATGGTCTAAACCCAGCAGCTCTAGCTTCAGCTTCGGTATCAAAGCATTCTTCTGCTTTGGTTCTTGCGTAATATTTCCCACCAGGTACATGGTATATTTTTCCGTTACTACCGATATTCCCTTTGATGCGACAGCCACTGCTTTGTTTATTATCTGAATCAGATGATTGAGTATTATTTTGGGGTTTTGTGGAGCTGGGTTTTTTATGATCAGAGGAATTCTCCGATTTTTTATCTTCCGTTTCTTTTTTCTTTTGTTCCTCTTCTTTCCGTTCCTTTTCTTCTGCTTGCTTTTTCTTTTCATCTTCTTTATTTTTTTCTTCTTTTTGATCATCATTTTGTTGTACAGTTTGTTTTGGAGGATCTTGGGATTTTTTGGTGTCAGTATCACCAAAAACAGCAACACAAGAGCCGAGAAGCAGGATAATTCCAGCGATCATAAGGCAGCCTAAGCCAGCTCCTACTTTTTTCTCTAATAATACTTTAGCTTCATAGACACTACCATAATGTGCTTGATCAATGTAAACAACAACACGTATATACGCCTTTGATCCTTTATATTTCACATGAATTGTTTTGCTCTCATGATGGCCTGGATAAATGACAGGGAGTGGTCCATCTAATTTGTCAGGTGGAACACTGATCCACTCTTGTCCATCTTTACTTTCTTGAACTTCAAAAGTATGGACGCCATCACCAATATCAGATATATTAATTTCAATGATCTTGGTTAAATAGCCTTTTACTTCAACTGCTCGACCTGCTTCACTATGAGCTCGAGTGGTCATAGGCAGTGAAACCATGGCATCCACTTTTTTTGCTTTTTTTCCCATTTGTTCCTCCTCATAAGGAAAAGTGATCGATCATTTGTTCTTTTTTTAGTATAAGATAAATAGAAAAGATTAAGTATGAATCTTATTTGAATTATAAATATGATAACTATCTATTATGGTTTATTATATTAAAAAAGTAAATATATGTATATATTACATAATTAAATATAAATGAAGGAGATGGGTCGATGGACAGACCTGTTGCGTTTGTGACCGGGGCATCAAGTGGGATTGGTCTTGCGACAACATTGGCTTTAGCTAAGGAAGGATATCATGTGATTGCAGCGATTAGAAATTTACAAAAGCAAGGAGAGATCCTACAGCCAGCTAAAAAGGAAAACATCCAAGCGAGGATTCAAATTTGTGAGCTAGATGTAACAAAGCCTGAGAAAGCTAGTATCGTAGCCAATCAAGTATGGGAGGAGCATGGACGACTCGATATATTAATTAACAATGCAGGAATTTCTGTACCTGGAGCCGTAGAAGAAGTTGATTTTTTAGATTGGAGAAAGCAATTTGAGACCAATTTTTTTGGCATCGTTTATGTAACAAAAGCATTTTTGCCAATGCTCCGCGAACAAAAACGGGGTCAAATCATTAATATGAGTAGTGGAGCCTCTTTTTTGGGATCACCCTATACAGCACCTTATACAGCTTCCAAATGTGCTATTGAAGGTTTTAGTGAATCCTTACGTTTTGAACTACTACCTTATGGAATTTATGTTGTTTTGATCGAGCCAGGATTTTATCAAACTAACATTTTAAAGAGAGAGACTAATATAAGCCCTCATTCACCTTATAAAGCAGATGTGGAGAGGATTCAATCTTTTTTAAACCGCTTTTCTAATCAAGCAAAAGATCCACGTATAGTTGGAGAAAAAATTGTAGCTATTAGTAAGAAAAAGGCACCACGTATGCGTTATATTTGTGGTGGAGATGCTAGAAGGCTGTTTTGGATAAAGCGTTGGCTTCCTTTTCGGGCAATTGAATGGTTTTTGCAAAGGATGTAGTGAATGAAATAAATACGACTACATAAGAAAGAATTTCTCAGACAAACTATTCTACTTGTGATAGAAAAATTCACAAAAAGTTCTATATTTCCTTTTTAAATTAATTGATTTATAATTAGTTTATAATCCATGGTTGAAGTTCATTGATGTATGAGTAATCAGAGTTAATCATTCATCATGTTCTTCCTGATGCTATGGCGGGATTGATGACTGGTCTGTATATGCTTAGTGATTAACCCACCATAAAATAAACCGGAGCAGGGCAGGAGTATCAAGTCTGTATGCACGGGTTGTTTTATGGTGGGTTTTTAGTTTCGAGGAGGTTTTTTTAATGAAGAAAGTCCAATTTCAACTGGATGGAGTAACCCATGAAGTCCAAGAAGGTAAGCGGTTACTTGATTATCTTCTTGAGCAAGGGATTGAACATCCGCATATTTGTTACTCTCCGATTATGGGTCCGATTCAAACATGTGATACATGTATGTGTGAAATTGATGGGAAGATCATGCGAGCTTGTTCTACACACGTAGAAGAGGGAATGAACATTCAAACTTCTTCTAAACGGGCTAAAGATGCACAAGCGGAAGCAATGGATCGAATTTTAGAAAACCATCTATTATATTGTACGGTTTGTGATAATAACAATGGAAATTGTCGGGTTCACAATACGGCTGAATTATTAGAAGTAGATCATCAAACACGTCCTTTCCGAGAAAAAGGTTATGAAGTAGATATGTCTCATCCCTTTTATCGTTATGATCCTAACCAATGTATTCTCTGTGGACGTTGTGTTGAAGTTTGTCAGGATGTTCAGGTGAATGAAACCTTGACGATTGACTGGGAGCGGCAGATGCCAAGAGTCATTTGGGATCAAGATACTTCGATTAATGCCTCTTCTTGTGTATCTTGTGGTCAATGTGTAACGGTTTGTCCTTGTAATGCTTTGATGGAGAAATCGATGTTAGGTGAAGCCGGATTTATGACTGGAATCGATAAAAGCTTATTAGATCCTATGGTCGATCTGGTTAAAGAGGTAGAGCCAGGATATAGTACGATTTTTGCAGTATCTGAAGTAGAAGCAGCCATGCGCGAAAAAGTGATTAAAAAGACTAAAACAGTTTGTACTTTTTGTGGTGTAGGTTGTTCTTTTGAAGTATGGACCAAAGATCGCCAAATCTTAAAAATTGAACCGACGGAAGAAGCACCTGTAAACAGTATTTCAACGTGCGTTAAAGGGAAATTTGGTTGGGATTTTATCAATAGCGAAGAACGAATTACCACCCCACTGATTCGCAAAGGCGATGAATTTGTCCCAGCTACTTGGGATGAAGCTTTAACTTTGGTTGCTAAGAAATTAGGAGAAATTAAGGAAAAAGATGGAAGTCGAGCATTAGGCTTTGTAAGTTCGTCGAAAACGACGAATGAAGAGGCATACTTAATGCAAAAATTAGCTCGTCAAGTTTTTGAGACAAATAATGTAGATAACTGCTCACGCTATTGCCAAGCTCCAGCGACAGATGGATTAATGTCTACAGTTGGATATGGTGGAGACTCTGGAACGATTAAGGATATTGAAAGTGCAGGGCTCGTTATTATTATTGGAGCTAACCCGACTGAAGGACATCCTGTACTTGCTACGCGTGTAAAACGTGCTAAGAAACTACACGGACAAAAACTCATTGTTTCTGATCTTCGTAAACATGAAATGGCGGAGCGCTCAGATATTTATCTTCATCCAAAACAAGGAACCGACTTTGTTTGGCTAACAGCCGTAACGAAATATATCATCGATCAAGGATGGCAAGCGCAAAACTATATTCAGGAACGTGTAAATCAATTTGAAGAGTACAAGGAATTACTCGAGAAGTATACGCTTGAGTATGCTGAGGAAGTCACGGGTATTTCTAAAGACCAGCTCATACAAGTAGCCAAAATGATTTGTGAAGCAGATGGAACCTGTGTCCTTTGGGGGATGGGTGTTACCCAAAATGTAGCTGGTTCTCATACTTCAGCCGCGATTGCTAATCTCTTGTTGGCCACTGGTAACTTTGGGAGATCAGGAGCAGGTGCGTATCCACTGCGTGGACATAACAACGTGCAAGGTTCCTGTGATATGGGGGCGCTGCCACCATGGCTTCCGGGTTATCAGCATGTTAGCGATGATATTGCTCGCCAAAAGTTTGAGAAAGCTTATGGTGTCAAGATTTCTAATAAGCCAGGTTATACCAATATTGAAATGTTACAAGCTGTTGATCGAGGCGAACTGAAAGCGATGTATTTAATGGGAGAAGATATGGCTTGGATTGATTCCAATGTCAATCATGTCCATAAGTCTTTAAGTAAGCTAGACTTTTTTGTTGTTCAAGATGTATTTTTTACGAAAACGGCCCAGTTTGCGGATGTCATATTGCCGGCTGCACCATCTTTAGAAAAAGACGGTACCTTTACAAATACAGAGCGCCGAATTCAACGCCTCTATCAAGCTCTACCTCCACTTGGAGAGTCCAAGCCAGACTGGTGGATCATCCAACAGATTGCAAAGCGTTTGGGGGCTGATTGGAATTATCAACATCCAAGTGAGATTATGGATGAGATAGCGAGTCTAGCTCCCATTTTTGCAGGTGTTTCTTATGAGCGTCTCGAAGGATGGGATAGTCTGATCTGGCCTGTTCAAAAAGATGGAACGGATGAGCCACTTCTTTACACCGAGCGATTTAATTTCCCAGATGGTAAAGCACGCTTCTCACTAGTCGAATTTATTCCACCGATCGAGTACCCTCAAGACTTTGATCTTACTTTGAATAATGGACGTTTACTTGAGCATTTCCACGAAGGAAATATGACCAATAAATCAAAAGGAATTCAATATAAGTTCCCTGAGGTATTTGTCGAAGTTTCACCAGAATTGGCTCGTGAACGCAATATTAAAGATGGATCACTCGTAAGGCTTATATCTCCATATGGGGCGATCAAAATTCGGGCTGTGGTTACAGAGCGTGTTCAAGGAAAAGAGTTATATGTACCTATGCATTCAGTTAGTCATGAAAGCGCAGTGAACATCTTAACAGGGAGTGTCGGGGATGTCCGAACCCAAACGCCTGCTTATAAACAGACGAAAGTTCGGATGGAAGTGCTAAAGGTGGACGGAACTTCTCCATTACCGATGTACAACCCAAGATATGCAAAGCGAAATCCACAATTGGGTGTACAGGTAGAAAGAAAGTGGGCTCGAGAAGATTATGAACCAATTGCTGACGTGAATGTCGCAGGGGGTGGAAAGTAATGGCACGTCCAATCACTAAGATTCATAAACCAGCTCCTACCGAACAGGAGAAGCAAAGTAAAGCACTGGAAAATGTGGTTCAAGAGGTAGCAGAGAATGCGGATGGGCTTCGCGAAACGATGAAACTACTTCAAGAACTTCACGATAGTGGCATTCTTAAGGCACTCAATGCTCTGGTTGAGGCGAAAGAAGATGTGGCTAAGATTGCTGTTGATCTATTAAGACGAGATCAAACAACGAATGCGATTAATAATGTGATGGCGATTTTTAGCGTCTTTTCGCAATTAGATCCAACGGTGATTGAAAAGTTAATGAATAGTGTAAAAGCAGGTTTGGATAAAGCAGAGGATAGTATGCATTCTCAAGCTGAATTAGGTGTATTTGACTTAATCAAAGCATTGAAAGATCCTGATATTAATCGTGCACTCGTTTTTATCCTTAATCTTTTAAAAGGTGTAGGCGCTGGGCTTAAAGAAGGAAAATGAGTAAAAATAAAACCATTCCCTAATCCAAAACGATGAAGGGAATGGTTTTTTTCTTACCAAGTTAACCAATCGAGTACATATTGATAAGAAATTTCTTCCCCCTGATTCATATCTGCTATTTGCCCCATACCAATATAGGCATAAAACCAATCTGGATGCTTTTGGACAAGTAAGGTTCCTAATATGCTTTGATAGGATTTGCCTGCCCCTCGTTGATCCCAGTTAACCACGAGAAAGTGCTTTTCTAGTTTAGCATGATAAGGTCTAACAAAACCAATTTGACCTGTTTCTGGCCCACCATGTAAAAAGAGAAGGAATGGTTGCTGTTGACTAACACCGTGAATGAGTAACCACTGTTCGCTTTTTCTCTAGTGTTGCTATACTTCCATGAATGGTTTGATTATGTTTGTCTCGAATTGGAGGTGTTTTACTACGAATCATTTTTTTACCTCGTTCCTTCAAAGATAACGTGCTATTAATGTGAATATGATTATTAAATATCTTATAATTAATTTGTTTTTAATTACAAGTGAAAAAAGGGATATCGTTTCTTTATCTACACTTCCTTTATAAGTAGAAATATAAAAATGAAACCGTAAAAAAGGATGAAAAGAATGAATGATGCCAAAATTTTACTGGTTGATGATGATTTTGATTTACTGACTTTGTTATTAAAAGCAATGCGTTCTGAAGGCTTCAATCATGTTTATACTGCAACTACAGGACAAAAAGCACTGGAAATGATTAGCCGTGTGCCGTTTAATTTGGTCGTATTAGATGTCATGCTTCCCGATGGAAATGGTTATGAAGTTTGTACAGAAATTCGGAAGAAGTCTCATGTTCCTATTTTTTTCTTAACTGCTCGAACTACCGATTTAGATCAATTGACCGGTTATAGCGTGGGAGCGGATGACTATATATGTAAGCCTTTTAATCCACTTATTTTTGTGGCTCGAGTAAAAGCACAGTTAAAGAGAGTTAGAGATAACCGATTGAAAAGAGATGAAATGACGATTTATGATTTTGGACGATTTTCTTTAGATGAACAAAGAGGAGTATTAAAGGTGATTGGTCAAGAGATAGCTTGTACAGCGAAAGAGTTTAAGCTGCTAGCATTTTTTTGTAAGCATCCTAACCAGATCTTTAGTGCAAGTCACCTATATCGAGAGGTTTGGGGAGAAGAGAGTTTAGGACTCGAAAATACAGTGATGGTTCATATCCATAGTCTACGGAAAAAAATTGAAGAGAATCCTAGTCAACCCAGATATCTTCTCAACATTCGGGGACTTGGGTATAAGTTAGTACCACTGGAGAATGGGAGATGAAATTAGAGGCTCGTTTGTCTTTGCGGTTTTTGATAGGGATGATCGTGATTTTAGTCATTGTGATAGGAGTCCTTTTTATTTCAGCAGGACTCATTCAATACTTTTATATGGATCAAGCTACTAAAAAAGAGTCTACCTCTCTTTCAAAACAGCTAGATCAAGATATCAAACGAATTAAGTCACAAACCGTGCTTGTGGGTAATACAATCCATTTAACTAGAGGAACGGCAAACTGGCTTAGAAAAGAGGAGTATACTTTACAAATTATTAACAATCAAGGAAAAGTGATTTATTCATTTCAACCCTTGGATCAAATGTCTAAGCATTATACAGCTGGGGATCTCCTTACATTAAGAGAACAGAGTAAAAAAAGAGGGATTTATATTTCTATCTGGTCAGATCAAGTAAGTAAAAATAGATTGATCTGGATTTTGGCTAAGCATGATAAGAACCACCCTGCCTACCTGTTACATAAACTAGTGGAAAAAGTAAAGTGGAAAGGAAATCAACTAACTCTGCCACCTAATCCATTAAAAGATTTGGTTAAACAATCAGGCTGGTTACAAGTTTTTGATGAAGAAGGCAAAGTGATTTATCGTTATCAAGGGCCACAGGCTAAGTGGATGAATCTTTCATTAGGAGATTTGACGCATCAGTTGTTATATGAAAACCTGATATATCTCGAAGAGAAACATGGGCAACAATCCTATACTTGGGTTCTTCAACCTGATAAACACAAGGAAATTGAAAATAGTAAAAATGATCCATTCCACTTTGTTAGTGCTATGTTTATTGCTTGCATCGTTCTCATCGTCTTAATCTATTTATTTGCGAAAAACTTGAGTAGACCGATTTGGTTTGTTATGGACTGGATTCAACAGTTAGCCAAAGGACATTATCAGATTCCAGAACCATTAACTTCAGGAAGTGGAAAAAAGAAAAACCAAATTTTTCACGAAGTGTTTCAATCACTAACGTTTCTCTCAGAGTCATTATCTGATTTGGAAGAGGAGCGAAAAAGACTTGAACAAGCTAGAGAAGAATGGTTAGCCGGAGTTTCGCATGATTTAAAAAGCCCTCTTTCTTCTATACAAGGATATGCTGACTTATACACATCAAAAAAATATCAATGGACAAGAGAAGAGATCAATGAGTATCTTGAACTCGTTAAGCAAAAAACGGAGCGAGTTTATCAATTAATCGACGATTTAAATATCACATTTCGCCTTAATAATCACGCCTTACCTCTCCAGCAAACGCCAGTTAATGTAGCTAAATTGTTGGAATCTATTGTGTTTGATACGATGAAAAATAAAGGTGCACATATCACATTGAAATCAATATCCTCGTATACAATCATGTATCTATTAGATGAACAATGGTTTCATAGAGCAATCCAAAATTTGATTGAGAACGCGGTCGTTCACAATCCGCCTGAAACAAATATCGAAGTGAATCTCATGATGATCCAAGGAGAAGGTGGAGCGCTTGGTTTTCGGATTACGATTCGAGATGATGGTAAGGGGATAAGTCCAGACATATTAAGCCGACTGTTTGAAAGATATGTTCATGGATCAAAGAGTAGGCATAGCTCTGGGTTAGGCATGTCTATTGCAAAGCAACTAATCGAAATTCAAGGAGGTCGAATCGAAGTAAGGAGTGAAGTAGGAATAGGAACTGAATTTGAAGTCACATTTCAACCCGTTATTGAAAAGGTTACCAATATCGAGACCAGTTAAACGATGTTGGTAACCTTAATTATACCTCTACCAGTCATGTTTGTTTGTGTATGCTAAGGAAATGAAACTAAATAAGGTAAACATAACAAGAAGAGTTATCCATAGCATAAGCGGATCAATTGGGGCGGACCATTCATGTTTACTAGGCATCATGGCGAGAAAAGGATGACACCAAGGATAAAAAACAGCCAGCTTTGGAGATCCTTGAGCGATGACAGAAGGAATCGTAAAAACGAAATTAATTGTAAAAGGAGTTGCAAAGTTGCGAAATAGGATAGATAAAAATAGGAGGAGTAAAGCTAAAGGAAAAGAAGCAACCCATCCACTAAATAAGCTAGATAGAATCATTTCCCATGGAATATTTCCATCCAGATGACTAATGATTCCAGTCAGCAAAAAACCAAGTAAGAAGATAAACTGTGTTAGAAGTAACAATAATATTAAAGTGAGAAATTTACCGATGAAAATGTAAAAGCGGGGAAAGGGAAAGACAAATAACTGTTTCCATCCCCCTCCAATATGCTCGTACCGACAAAGTAGTGCAGCAAATACACCTGTTACAATCGGATATAAAAATAAAGAATATTTATGCAGAGATAAACTAAAGATCCATTCCCAACCTGTCCATCCTTTGGTACTCGTGGTAGGGATACTAAAGCCAATCCATAGTGAAATAATAGGAGCAAATAGTAGAATAATCGCTACTAGCCGCCATGGTAACTTAAGTAATTCGGAACGAAAATAATTGATCAACTTCTAGATCCTCCCTTAAATATCTCTCTTGGTAATGTAAGTTGTAATCAATACAAAAAGAATGATACCGATATTCACTCCAATGATGGGCCATTGTGTATAGTTTCCTTCTAAAAGTGGTGAGGCAAGGGGGACATAAGCCCATGGAAAAAGGTATGGGAGTAGCCCAGAACTGTTATAAGCTACAAATAAGGAAGTCATAGCTCCGAGTGACCCAATGATGATAGGTAGAGACTGGTTTTTCATGCTCATTGAAAGTCCAAATTGGATCGACAGCACGGGAAATGCTGCAAGATAGGGATAGATCATTTCTTGAAATACGAGATCCCAGCGGACCGGATCTCCTAAACCGATTAGAATCCCCAGTAAAATGAGACCGATTGCTGTTAAAAGCACAGCCGTCAGAATAATTAAGTGAATCCAGATCAATTTGCTAAGAAAGAGCTTTGTCTTGGAGATGGGAAGAGCAAATAAGAACTTCCAAGCATGGGAGTCATGTTCGATATTGGCTATCATCGCAGCTAATAAGGTGATACCTAATATTAAACAGACTGGAAAAAAATTATGTGCCCATGCGATAAAGCCCATCCATCCTTCGGAAACAAGCTCGGTTCGTGCTGTATAAATGATGGCTAAAAAACCTACTAGACAGCTAGGTACAATTAAAACTACCCATGGAACCCACGTGTGTCTCAATTTAGAGTAATCTGATTTTACGAGTTCGATCACAAACTTTTCCCCTTTCCAGTAAGCTGGATAAAGATATCCTCTAGTGAACTTTCCTTTCGCTTTACTTCATAAATCGAGAAATAATGCTGAACGAGATTTTGAATAAGATAAGCGGTATTTTCTTGATCCAATTGATAAAGAGTGATAATCCCTTGATCTAAAGTGGCCGGTAAGCCCATACTTTTTATTAGATTGAAAGCCTTTTCGGGGGAACTTACCACAAATTCGACTTGAGAACTGGTCGTTTGCTGTTTTAGTGTTTGTAGCGTATCTTGATAAATCAGTTTTCCTTGGGAGATAATCCCTACATGTGTTGCGACTTGCTCAATTTCAAAGAGAAGATGGCTTGAAATAAAAAGAGTGGCTCCTGTTTGTTTGGGTAATTGGGTTATTAATTCCCTAATTTCCTGAATGCCTGCCGGATCTAAACCATTGGTTGGCTCATCTAAAATAAGTAGCTCTGGTTCTGCAATCAGACTTGCAGCAATGCCCAGTCGTTGTTTCATTCCTAGAGAGTAACTTTTGGCTAGACGATGAGCATCTTTAGATAAACGGACAAGTCGCAATACCTCATCGATTCTTTTTGGATTAAGTCCTAAAACTTGTGTGATCACTTTTAGATTCTCATATCCGGATAGATGACCATAGTAGGTCGGATACTCCACAAGTGATCCTACTTTTTTTAAAATCTCATTGCGCTGTTTTTTCATATCTTTTCCGAGAAGAAGAATATGCCCTTGAGTCGGCTTACTTAGCCCCAATAACATTTTAATTGTCGTCGTTTTTCCTGCTCCATTGGGACCTAAAAAACCGTAAATTTCTCCTTTAGGTACTGCAAGGTTTAGTTTGGATACTACTTGTCTTTTGCCAAACTGTTTGCTTAGCTGAAATGTTTGAATCGCATAGTTCGTTGTCATGTTTATCACCCCCCTCGCAATATAGCAAGGAAATCTTAAATCTACTTTAAATGAATCATAGAGGTGGATTAAATTTGTTTTGAAGCACATAAAAAAGACCTTTCCGATTGAGCATATATTCAATCGGAAAGGTCTTGTGAAAATGAATTACTCCATTTCAATCAGTAAGTCTCCTGCTTCAATCATATCGCCAGCTTTAACATGAATCTCCTTAATGATACCATCAGCAGGAGATTGTACAGTTGTTTCCATCTTCATGGCTTCGCTAATCAGGAGATGCTCCCCTTTATTAACTTTTTCCCCAATGTTGGCTAATACTTTAAGCACTTTACCAGGCATAAATGCTCCAATATGATTTGAGTTTTGAGGATCTGCTTTGATGCGTTGGTCTTCACTAATAATTGCTGAATGATCCTTTACACGAATTTCACGAGGTTGTCCATTTAATTCAAAATAGACGATGCGGCTTCCGTCAGGGAGTAGATCACCTATACCAGCTAGCTTGATAATCAGTGTTTTACCTCGTTCAATACTGACGGATATCTCTTCGCCTGGGCGTAATCCATAGAAGAAAGTAGGCGTATCAAGAACAGAGAGGTCGCCAAAATCTTTTCGACTTTTTTCGAAATCAAGGAAGACTTGTGGATACATGATATAAGAGATCATATCTAACTCGCTTGGAGTACGACCTATTTTTTCCTCTAGTTCTTTTTGTAGCTGATTAAAGTCGATTGACTCTAGCCGTTCACCTGGTCGATGAGTAAAGCACTCGCGATCTTTGACGATTAATTCTTGCAAACGTTTTGGAAAGCCACCCGGTGGCTGACCAAGGTATCCTTGGAAGAATTGGACAACTGAATCGGGGAAGTCTAATCGCTCTCCTTTTTCAAAGATGCTTTGCTCATCGAGATTATTTTGTACCATAAATAAAGCCATATCACCTACTACTTTAGAAGAAGGAGTCACTTTGACAATATCGCCAAATAATTGGTTTACGGTTGCGTACATCGCTTTAACTTCTTCCCAACGACCACCGAGTCCTACTGCTTTCGCTTGCTGCTCTAGATTGGTATATTGGCCACCTGGCATCTCATGAATATAGATTTCTGCATTGCTTGATTTCATTTCGCTTTCAAAGCCTTGATAGTATTTGCGAACATCTTGCCAGTAGTCGGCAAGCTTGTTGTAGTTTTCAACATGGAATTTTGGGTCACGCTCAGTGCGTTCTAAAGCGGTAATCAGCGCATTTAAGCTAGGCTGAGAAGTGAGACCGGACATAGAGCTAACACAGGTATCCACGATATCTACACCAGCTTCAACCGCTTTTAGAAGCATAGCTCCACCATTTCCAGATGTATCATGTGTATGCAAGTGAATAGGAATGCTAATTTCCTGCTTTAACGCTTTAATTAGATCGTATGCAGCATAAGGTTTAAGGAGTCCAGCCATATCTTTAATCGCCAAAATATGGGCTCCCGCTTTTTCCAACTCTTTTGCTAGATTAATATAATATTTCAGTGTATATTTGGTTTTCGAAGGGTCTAAAATGTCACCTGTATAACAAATCGAAGCTTCAGCTATTTTTCCAGCCTTACGTACAGACTCAATGGCGAGCTGCATACCAGGTAACCAATTGAGACTATCAAAAATCCGGAATACATCGATGCCATTTTCAGCAGCTGCTTTGACAAATGCCTGAACCGCATTATCAGGATAGTGGGTATAGCCTACTGCATTGGCACCACGAAGCAACATTTGGAATAAAATATTCGGTATCTTTTCTCTTAAAAGCTGGAGCCGTTCCCATGGGGATTCTTTGAGAAAACGCATACTGGTATCAAAGGTCGCACCACCCCACATTTCAACCGAGAATAGGTCTGGAGCTAGTTTACTGGTTGCTTCAGCGATCGCTACCAAATCATAAGTACGTACACGAGTTGCAAGTAAGGACTGGTGAGCATCGCGGAAAGTAGTATCTGTAATCAGCACTTTCTTTTGTGCCTGAATCCATTCGATGAGTCCATCTACACCTTCACGATCCAAAATCTGTTTGGTTCCTTCGGGAACTGGATCTAAAACAGAGGTTTTGGGGATTCTTGGTAAATCAAAATGGGGCTTTTTTTCTAATTTAGGTAAGTTTTCATACCCATTTACAATGATATTACCTATATAATTTAAGATTTTGGTTCCTCTATCTTTACGAGTATCAAATTTAAATAGCTCAGGAGTTGTGTCTATAAATGATGTATCATAATTTCCTGATAAGAAGTCTGGATGAGCAATCACATTTTCTAAGAAGAGTAGATTGGTTTTGACACCGCGAATACGAAATTCCAGTAGAGTACGTAACATTTTTTGCGTGGCTTGTTCAAATGTAACACCATATGTGGAGATTTTCACGAGCAATGAGTCATAATAGGGCGTGATCACGGCACCTGTATAAGCGTTTCCAGCATCTAAGCGAACACCAAATCCTCCTCCCGAACGATAAGCGACAAGACGCCCAGTATCAGGGAAAAATCCATTTTCCGGATCCTCAGTAGTAACACGGCACTGAATTGCATAACCGGTGGTTTGTACTTCTGCTTGCGAGCCGATAGCAATTTCTGGATCAGTAAGTTTGTATCCTTCAGCAATGCGAATTTGTGTTTGTACAATATCAATTCCGGTTACCAATTCCGTAATCGTATGCTCTACCTGAACCCTTGGATTCACTTCGATAAAATAATACTTTTGATCAGGAGTGACCAAAAATTCAACGGTACCTGCGTTAGTATAGCCAGCATATTTCATCAATTTGAGAGCTGATGCACATATTTCTTCACGCAATTCCTTAGTTAAAGAGATACTAGGAGCTACTTCAACGACTTTTTGATGACGACGTTGCACTGAGCAATCACGTTCATAGAGATGGACGATGTTGCCATGTTCATCACCAATGATTTGAACTTCAATATGTTTGGGTTTTTCTAAAAATCTCTCGAGATAAACTTTAGCATTACCGAAAGCAGAACGAGCTTCGGATTGAGCACGTTCGATCGCGTCTTGTAGTTCTGATTCACTACGAACAATACGCATTCCACGGCCACCACCACCAGAAACGCCTTTAATAATAATTGGATAGCCAAATTCTTTAGCGAATTGGGTTGCATCCGTAAAAGATTCAATTGGCTCTTCAGTTCCTGGGATTACAGGAATACCAGCTTGAACAGCCATATTGCGCGCTTCAACTTTATCGCCAAACTTTTGAATTAGTTCAGGAGCAGGTCCGATAAAAATAATACCTTCATCCTCGCAACGTTTAGCGAATTCGGTATTTTCTGCCAAAAATCCATAACCAGGATGAATAGCATCGACATCGTTGCGTTTAGCTACTTCGATAATACTATCGATATCTAAGTAAGCCTCAATGGGGCCTTTTCCAGCTCCTACAAGATAAGATTCATCTGCTTTAAAGCGGTGTAAAGATAAGCTGTCTTGTTCGGAGTAGATAGCGATGGTACGAATCCCCAGTTCGGTAGCAGCACGGAAAATACGAATTGCGATCTCACCACGGTTAGCTACTAACAATCGGCTAATTTTTCTTCGTTTCAAAGCTCATACCTCCTAGTTCTGATTTTACACAGATGATGCAGTGTACTTGCTCAGTTAAGTGAATTTTCCCCTCTTGCAGAATATTTATTTTACTTGATGAGAAAAAGGGTTTAGATAAATAATATATTATTTCATTTAATTATACCCTGAAAAGGGCTGAAATAACATTCTTTGCGATCCACCAAGCAAAATGACCTTTAGAGAAGACTACTTATACACGGTTTTCCTTTTCTAATTTCAGTGACTTTTGCTCGCTATTGTATTCAGTGGAGTGAAAGGGAAAAGGAACCTGTGGTCCAAAAACTATTACTTTTTAATCTTCTTTCTATAGTATAAATGATGATAACACATTTCATAAATAGAAATAATAATTTACAAAATAATTTCCTTTCGAAAAAGGAGATATTACCCAAGCGCTCTTTAGTACAAGGTAAGGTATATAATGTCTAAAGATCGAATACTCATTTAAAAATCATTCTTTTACTAACATGAAGATTCATTTTTTTATCTATATAATCGGTTGAATTTTATAAAATTACGGTCGGGTTATGCTCCAAAGTAACACTTATTAGTAAATAAGAATAAAGATAAGATAATCCATGGATTAAGCGATGGAGGGAAAGATGTGGCAAAATATCATTTGGTTGGAATTAAGGGAGCGGGAATGAGTGCTTTGGCTCAAGTTTTGTATGATATGGGCTATGATGTACAAGGCTCTGACCAGACAATCTCATTTTTTACTCAAAAACCTTTAGAGAGATTGGGAATTAAAATACTCCCTTTTAATCGAGATAATATACAAAAGGGTCAGATTGTTATCGCTTCTAATGCATATACCAATGATCATGTAGAAATTGAAGAAGCACTGCGTAATCATATTGAATTTTATCGGTATCATCAGTTTTTGGGTAAATTAATTGAGCCGTTTACCAGTATTTCAATTACAGGTGCACATGGTAAAACCTCTACTGCCGGTTTAATGTCGCATGTTTTAAGTGCACTTACCCCTACCTCATACATTGTAGGAGATGGATCAGGAAAGGGAGGGAAAAACCAAAAGTATTTTGTATTAGAAAGTTGTGAGTATCGACGACATTTTTTATCCTATTTCCCAGATTATGCGATTATAACCAATATTGACTATGACCATCCTGATTATTTTACAGGGATTGGTGATGTTAAAGATGCTTTTCAGCAGATGGCTTATCAAGTAAAGAAATATATTATTGCTTGTGGGGATGATCCAAATATTTTAACTATCTCAGCGAAATGCCCTCTTCTATATTATGGACTGCATTCACATAATCATTTAGTAGCTAAAAATATAATTAGAGATCATGAAGGAACTTCGTTTGATGTGGCTTATAAACAAGCGGAAATGGGGCGTTTTTGTATTCCAATGTATGGAACACATCATGTACTTAATTCATTAGCTGTGATCGCCCTATGTATATTGGAAGACATTCAATTATCTTTGATTCGACCTTATTTACAATCTTTTCAAGGTGTACGCCGAAGGTTTGCCGAAAAGGCTTTTGGGATGAATATGGTTATTGATGATTATGCCCATCATCCAACAGAGATTAGTGCAACAATGGAAGCAGCTAGACATAAATATCCGACTAGAAAATTAATAGCGATATTTCAACCACATACATATTCAAGGTTAAAACACTTTCTAGAAGGATTTGCTAAAGCTTTACAATCTGCAGATGAGGTTTACTTATGCGATATTTTTGGGTCAGCACGAGAAAGTGATGGAGATATTTCGATCGAAGATTTGCTAAACCGTATTCCTTCTGCCAAATATTTGACGCGTCAAAATATTGATGCCCTTAAGCAATATACAGATTCTGTTTTATTATTTATGGGTGCAGGTGACATTCAAAAATATCAAAAATGGCTTATGTCTTAAGAAGTAAAAGAATGATAAAAGCCTTCATCCCTTATCACTTTTGATGAAATATGGGATGGAGGCTTTTTAGTAACCCTAAAAAATGGAGCAAACTTATCAACTAGGGTCTAGTAATTCATCTGTGATATAGGATCAACTTAATAGCCAGGATCTGTAGGGCGACTTTGGTCTAAGATGCTTTTTGAATCATATAGGTCTGTAAATAAATGAGCTTGTTTACGCATCCCTAATCCATCTGCATGCCGACGATCAATAAATACTGCATTTCCGTGATACTCTTCATAGGTTTGTGATCCAACAGGCTGGAAGATGCGAAAGCCTAATTGTTTTAAGTGATCCAGGCGAGGATCACCAGCGGGAATCGCTGCTCCATAGGGATAAACGTATATTTTTGTAGGACCGATTAGTGACTCTACTTCTCTTTTCCACTTGGCACTATCATCTATCAATCTCTCTAACGATTGCTTACTATGATCGCGATGATGGTAGCTGTGTGAGGCAAAGTTCCATCCTGTTTCTTTAAGCTGCTTAATAATCGGTTGTACTGCTTTCCGTTCTTTTTGTGCATGGGGGTTTTCTAAGTCGAATTGATTGGTTTCTTCATTATAATTTTTGGATTGAGTACGATAACCCAAAATCCCTTCATAACCAGTTAAGTTCAGAGTAGCTTTTGCACCATTTAATGAGAAATCAGGATGCTGCTTAACGAAATCATCTAAGATAGGAATGATCCCGTTTTTACGTGAGATTATTTTTTTCCCTTGTTCATTGATTGAATAGGTAGCTACTTCCCCATTTTTATCTAAAACCAGCTTGCTAACGGTTCCATAATCAATATGATTTTCTTGATAATAATTAAGATCGTCAACAGAAAGAACGATGGGTTTTTTACCTTTAGGAACCATTAACTTTTTGCGTTGAATTTCTTTTTTTCCTTTTACATCAACTTCTTCATAGATGTCATTGATATTGACTAAGATAAAATTTCTTTTATAGAGAGAATCTAAAATGCGATTAAACTCGGTAACAGTGACAAACCACTTGTCCATTTCTTTTGATTGGAAGTCTCCTCGAAATGCTTTTTTAGGATAAGCAATCAAGGGATGAAAAAATAGGTGCTCAATGGGTCCTTTATAGCGAACTAGATTTTTATGCTGATAGGGCTTTATTGGCTTGTTATCCTTTGTGACATCTTGAGAATTTTCTTTCTTAAAAGCAGAAAGATTAGGCGAAAATTGAAAGAGAATTCCTATAACAATTACTCCAACGATAATGCTACCTACAATGGAAATATAGAATTTTTTTGACATATAAAATCACCTTAATTCACTGTGTTTTTTCTAAGTTGAATAATAATGTTATTCCCCGAATCATAATAATGTCTAGTATTTGAAGATTCCTGATATAAATGGGATGGTAAAGAACCCTTCGATTGTAATGAAATATAAATGGCAATTGTATTTTATTTTTACTATTTGGTGTATCGATAAATGATAGATGGTCATTTTATAAAAAAATTAGGATAGATATCATTCTATTTTTATATTAAATTTTTGTATACATTGTAACGGTAACTGTTTAAATAATGTAACATTTTAATTTATTTTTAAAGAGAGTATGTTTCATAATTCGATCCAAAGCCTGGATTTCTCATATAAAAATAATAGACTTTACCACTAATATTTTGATATTATAGTAATATATTACCACTTTACTATATTAAAGCGAGAGAGGTATACTTATTTCATATTTTTTTAATCGATGTAGTTTTAGGTGAGAGAAAATGAAATTATTCAAAGAGAAGGATCTTAAAAAGGATTTAGGTTTCTGGTCGGCACTTTCGATTGTAGTTGGTGTAGTTATTGGATCAGGTGTTTTCGTAAAGCCTGGAACTGTTTTATCTTATGTGGGGGGAGATACAAACCTTGCCCTTCTAGCATGGCTTTTTGGTGGAATACTTACACTTGCAGCTGGATTAACTATTGCAGAGTTAAGTGCTCATTTTCCAAAAACAGGAGGGCTTTATGTTTATTTAGAAGAGGTTTATGGTAGATTTTGGGGTTACTTAAGCGGATGGGTTCAATGTGTGATTTATCAACCAGCTCTAATTGGAGCGATGGGACTTTACTTTGGTTCACTAGTGGCTCACTTCTTTTTTCTAAATAAAATTTGGGGATTATGGATTGGAATTAGTGTGGTACTATTCTTAACTCTTGTCAATAGTTTGGGTGTAAAGTATGGTGGCATCATCCAAGTGATTACAACGATTACAAAATTAGTCCCCATTTTTTTTATCGCCATTTTTGGCTTGTGGAATGGGAATAACCATATTTTCTTTTCTTCCTCAGGGATTAGTAGTGAAATAAGCATGGGAGCAGCTATTCTTGCTACTCTATTTGCTTATGATGGATGGATTGCTGCAGCATCTGTTGCTGGAGAAATGAAAAACCCAGCGAAAACATTACCTAAAGCCATTATCACGGGCTTAATGATTGTTATAATTGCTTATTTATCTGTCAATTTGGCTCTTCTAAAGTTATTACCAGCTAAAGCTGTACAGTTAAGCGGTGAGAATGCAGCGAGTACAGCGACGGAGATTTTGTTTGGTAGTGTGGGAGGTAAACTTTTAAGTATAGGAATTATCATATCGATTTTTGGTGGATTAAATGGAAAAATCCTTAGTTATCCTCGTGTGTTATTTGCTATGGCGAAGCATCATCGTTTCCCAGGCTCTAATTTCTTATCGTTTATACATCCAAAATTTAAAACACCCATTTTTGCGGTGTTTTTTGAAGTGGCATTGTCTATTATTTTTATGTCTATCAGTAATCCAGATCGTTTATCTGAAATATCGATTTTTGCTATTTTTATCTTTTATATTCAGGCGTTTATCGCCGTTTTTATATTAAGAAAGCGGAAGCGAACTATAAGTTGTTTGTATCGTGTACCCCTTTATCCACTTACCCCATTACTTGCGATTGCAGGTTCACTGTTTGTTGTTATGAGTACGATTATCTATGACCCTAAAGGAACCCTATCTGCAATTGCTTTGATTTTACTTGGTTTACCCTTTTATTGGTGGATGAATCGGATGAGAACATAACGAAAGAAAGCATGATCTTTACTCGCTCTCTATATTGATAAATTAATATCTTCTTAATATATCTTTAAATATAATTTTACAATCAGAATCGGTTAATACTGGTAAAATAGTTCATGTTGTTAGGTAATGTTGCCTCTATACAAAAAATTAATTATAAAGCCACATATTTTAATCAGGGAAAAGTTTATGGTTCGGAAATGTGTAAAAGAAAAGAGGGAATAAAATGGTGCGAAAACAACTAATATCATTGTGTTTATCAGCAGCTCTCATCATCTCTCTAACGGCTTGTGGTGATGATGATGGATTTGTTGCTAGCGTCAATAGCGATGTTTACCATCCGGCTAATTGTAAAGTGGTTGACAAAATCAAAAAGGAGAATCGTATTTACTTTAAGACAGAAGAAGCAGCTAAAAAAAGTGGTCGCCATCGAAGCGATGTAAAGGAATGCTGGAAGTAATTAGCACGAAAAAACTTGGTATGAATATGGTTGATCATGCCAAGTTTTTTTATGTTAAGCTTATTTTTTCGTTATAATAAAAGCAGTGATTTTTTATCCATCTCCATCAGAAAAAGAGGTGGTTGTTTTGTCTTTGACAGATATGAGCGGGCAGCCACAAGTGATCCGTTTATTACAAAACGGATTAGCTACTGGACAAATTGCCCACGCTTATTGCTTTTATGGTCCCGCTGGAGTAGGTAAAAAGCAGATGGCTTTAGAGTTAGCTAAAGCTCTTAATTGTGAGCATCAAGAAAACGATGCTTGCGATGAATGCTTAACATGTAAACAGATTGCACATGGAAATCATCCAGATATCGTTTCGCTTCATCCTGATGGAGCATTTATTAAAATGGATCAAGTAAGGGCTTTACAAGAGCGATTTCAGTACAGTGCAGCAGCCCACGTAACCCGTGTCGTGATTATGGAACATGCGGATCGGATGCGACCAGAAGCGGCAAATAGTTTATTAAAGTTTTTAGAAGAACCACTTTCACCGATGGTAGCGATTTTACTTTCTGAGAATATTCAAGCGATTTTACCCACCATCTTATCCCGATGCCAAAAAGTTCGATTTACAAGTTTAAGTCCTGAATTACGGATGAACAAAATGATCCAATTAGGAATACCTGAACATTTAGCTAAAGTGCTGGCATATATATCTTATGATAAGATTGAAAAAAACACGGAAGAATGGGAAATATTGATCGATCATCTGATTCATTGGAGTCGAAAGATTGGGCAGGAAGGCTCTATAGCGTTACTAAGCATACAAGAAGATTGGTTACAAGCGGAGATTACACAAGAATCTCTCTCGTTAGTACTTGACATACTGGTTTTATGGTTTAGAGAGCTTCTTTATTATCAGCTGAACAAACGCTGTACTACGTTTTTACAGTGGGAGCAGGAGTGCCGAATGCAGTCGATGCTTTATGACCAATCACAAATTCTTCATGCTATCGAAGTGATCATGAACTCCCGTTCGCAGCTTTCGAAATTTATTCAGCCCCAAGCTATTTTGGAGCAAATGGTTTTAAAAATGCAGGAAAAGCCCAAAAAAGAAGGGTTTTCGGCTTTAACTCAGTAGCATAGATAAGGCAAAGGGCATTTTTCGGCTAACCTCTATGATGCAAATCAATAGCATGGTTATTGCCAAGTCACTATTGCTAAAGGTTATTAAAATTAGATATAATAGATCAAAATCACGATGAAATGACAAGGAGGTGAGGGATCTTGCGTAAAGGAATGAATGGAGTGGCGGATTGGTTTGTTGTGGAAGTATCTGCCATTACTCATGTTTTGGCTGTAGACGGGATCAGTGTGTCCTTTTACAACCAAAAAATTCCATTTATTCTATAGCAAACGTAAGAACCCTCCCTTTCTCTCTATAAAGTAGATCGATTTGATATCATCTTTTCGATTTAGAGCCATCAGCAAGGGGCGTTTGCTGATGGCTTTTTATTATCTAAAATTAGGAGTTGACTTGTCATGATCGTGTGTGCTGGAAATCAAGTTGGAAAAATGTTAGGTGGACACTGGATCTTTGAAAAAGTTCAGTTTGAAATACATGATGGTGATCGTATTGGTCTTGTTGGTGCAAATGGAAGTGGTAAAACAACATTATTAAAATGCTTGCATGGAACCACAAATATTGATCGTGGAGAAATTTTCCTGCGTAAAAAATCGCGAATTGGCTATTTAGCCCAATCTCCTGAATATCCAGCTCAAATAACTGTGAAAGAAGTTTTACGATATCCATTTGCTCATTTAATGAAAATGGAAAAGAGAATAGAGAAGTTAGCCGAGCAGATGGGAGAAAGCTATGCAGATGAAAAGAAATTTGCAAACCTAATGAAAGAATGGGATCTTTTGCAACAGCGTTTTGCTGATGAAGGTGGATATCAGATGGAATCTCAAATAGCCCGAGTCGCAAATGGATTAGGGATTGATGAATCGATGTGGGCACTACCATTTTGCCAACTAAGTGGTGGTGAAAAAACGAAAGTAGGTTTGGCTACTATTTTATTATCCAATCCGGATTTATTGTTACTTGATGAACCAACTAATCACTTGGATTTAACAGCGATAGAATGGCTAGAAGATTATCTCAAACAGTTTTCAGGTGCGGTCGTTGTTGTTTCGCATGATCGATATTTTCTAGATCGAGTCACCCAAGTCACTTGGGATCTTGAAAATGGAGAGCTTACTTCCTATCAAGGGAACTACACTTCGTATACCAAGCAAAAAGAAGAGCGTTTATTGACCGAATTTCAAGCATACCAAGAGCAAGAGAAAAAGATTAAAAAGATGAGAGAAGCGATTAAGCGGCTAAAAGATTGGGCAAATCGTGGAAACCCTCCCAATGATGGAATGCATCGCCGAGCCAAAAGTATGGAAAAAGCTTTGAATCGTATGGAAAAAATAGAAAAACCGATGCTTGAAAGGAAAAAAATAGCACTCAATTTCTCATTAAAAGGTCGAAGTGGAAATGATGTTTTAGTACTAGAAAATGTGACTAAAAGTTATGGAGATACAACCCTATATCAAGATATAAATTTAACCATTCGTTATAAAGAGCGTTGTGCAATCGTAGGAGGGAATGGCACGGGGAAGTCTACGTTACTTAAGATGATTCAAGGGAAGGAACAAGCTGATCAGGGTAAAATACGGCTAGGAGTAGGGGTTAAGGTAGGATTTTTATCACAAGATGACTATGAAGATGATCCTGAGCAAACTGTATTAGATACATTTCGTGAACATGTCACTGTTTCTATCGAAGAAGCACGGCATATTTTAGCGAGATTCCTTTTTTATGGTTATGCAGTTTTCCGTAAAATAAAAGATTTGAGTGGTGGAGAGCGAGTTCGTTTACGATTAGCTCAACTAATGTATCAAGATGTAAACTTCTTAATCTTAGATGAACCAACTAATCATCTCGATATTGATTCTCGAGAAGTTTTGGAAGAAGCACTCTTCGATTTTCCAGGTACGATTTTAGTCGTTTCGCATGATCGATACTTTTTAAATCGCTTGTTTTCACGGATCTATTGGTTAGATCACCATCGGATGATTGCTTATGAAGGGAATTATGATCAGGCTAAACAAAAACGAGATGAAAAGTAGGTTGTCCTTAAACTTGGCTATCCCTTTCCCAGTTAAATAATGGTTACGATCAAATACCCAATGGGTGAGAAAAGGGAAGCATATATAATGGGAATTTTTTCAATAAGTTAATAGCTGAATGCGATTCTCAAGTATTTATTTACAAATAGAGAAGAAAGAAGTTTATCTTATATAGTAAAAAATTGATTTTTATACTATTGAAGAGCCTTGTCTAAAACAGGGCTCTTTTTATGATGTTTTGAACAAATTACTTAGTTGAAAATTAGGGTTATAAAAAAATGTACAATGCTCTATTTTATTGATGGTTGAGGGAATTAGGCTCAATCCTAAGTAAACTGATTGTTTTTAACGATATTGGCGTTTTGACAAAAGTTAAATGATTATAATGCTCTTTTTATGTTATTAATATAATATTTAATTTTTCTAATTGCAGTATCTAAAAACAAATGATAACATTAATAGAAAAAATAAATAAATTAGGCCCTTTCACAAATAATGCCAAATAAGCCAATTAATAATGGTTTATTTGAAAAAAGTAGAGTTGCTACGAGAGTGACTGCATGTATATATGAATCATTTTAATAACGGAGGGGTCGCTTTGAACGTATTTCAAATTGCTGAAATTGGTAAATTCATTAGGAAAATAAGAAAAGAAAGGGGGCTACGTCTAGAAGACCTATCCGATGAGCAAATCTCTACTGCCACGATTAGTAACATTGAACGTGGAGTCCCCCATGTAAATCAGGAGAAAGTCTTATATCTAATGAAAAAAATGAATTTAGATATGGATAAACTACCTGAGATATTAGTAAGAGAAAATGAAGATATGGAAAGTATGTTCTTAAAGTTTCATGCAATTGAGAATATGTTACATTTAAAGCAATTGGACGCAGCATGGGAAAGTTTAAAGGAAATTTCAGAAGAGTCAACCTTCCAATATCAAGCAACCATTCGATCTCTCAAAGGTCGGTACTATCTCTCTTGTAAGAAATGGAGAAGAGCTGAAAGAGAGCTTACTGAATCCAATTTATTAATTCAACAAGATCCTTACGCGAAAAAAGTTTGCCTAGAAGCTCTTAACTATAATTTATTGGCTTATTGTTCCTATAAACAAAACCATTTGCAACAAGCTCTAAAATATATTGAAAAAGGATTAGAAGTTGTAGGAACAGAAGCTGGGGATGACGACCAAATTAAGTATAAATTAATGATGGATCGCGTTGTCTATCTAGAAAAGATAGGAAGAATCGAAGAAGCTCTAAATTATGTGGATCTATTATGGGAAGAAATTTCCGAAGTTCGTGACATTACTGTATTAATTCAGATCTACGCTTTAAAAGCAGAGCTATTACGTAAGATCAAACTATATCATGACGCCATTCGTTATGCTAAAGAAGGAATTAACTTAGCTGTAAGTGCAAAAGATTATGATAATCTCACGTTCTTATGGACAACGCTTGGAACTTTATATTTAGAGCTCGGAAACAAAGAGGATGCTGAAACGTGCTTTAAATTAGTTCTAAGCTTTCAAGATTATGTTCAAGATAAACATAAACTATTACTAGCGAATAATATTCTTGGTAGTATTTATGTTTTACAAGATCGTCTCGATGAGGCTGAGAGCGCTTTTATGAAAGCAATTGAATGGGGAGAAAAAATAAAAGGTACAAAGGAATTAGTTCACTCTGTGTTCTTACTCGGTAAGGTTAAACGGCATAAAGGAGAATATTTAATAGCGATTTCCCACTATAAACGAGCATCTGATTTAGCCCGTAAAATTGATTGGAATCAAGCTACACTTCGCTGCTACTTTGAGATTGCCAATTGCTACCGTCAATTAGGTGATCAAGATAATTTGAAGAAATATTTCGATCTCATGAATGAAGTTCAACGTGAAATAGATACAAAAGATGGTTTATTTCAACTGCAGTAACCACAAGGTGTGCAAATGAAGTGTGCCTTTCACCTTTGCTAGATGAAAGGCATTTTTTATTTACTAGATTTTCTTAATGGATATCCATGCGGGTAAAAGAATAAAAGCCAATGGTTAGAGTTAGTATACTTAAGCCAAGGCAAATGATCGAAAATGTAACAGGCTCATTGACAATCATCATTGGGTATAGCCATGCAGACAGATAAGGTAAATCTCTACTTACAACGCCACTTAATATCCATCCACCGAGTCCAACCATTAAAGGTGCAACAACACCACTAAAGCGCGCACCAAGCCAAACCTGTAAAAAGATCAAATGAAGGCAAGCAAAATAAGAAAGTAAAAAATGACCAATAAACTGCATGGGTGAAAAGTCCCCACTTAGGCCAATGATATGCCCTGTAATCATCTGTCCAATCATTACAATAAGATAACCAATTAAAACAATACTACATAAGTACAAAGTATGCGCTAGATAAAAAGTAGATCGAGAGATAGGCTGAACTAATGTATTTTTCCACATATGATTGTTAGTATACAGCTGGGAGGACATGAGGGATAAAATCATTATGCCTATGGGCAAGATAAAAACTACCCAACTAGCATTTGGGAATGAATAAGTAGCCCAATTAAACTTCTTCGGAGATGGTACAGTCGTTAATACTGAAAATATAGGTACAATCATAGCTAAATAAAAAATAGAGGTTCGTTTTGCTCTGAGCCATTCAGCGGAGAATCCTCGTAGTAAATCCATCTTTTCACCTTCTTTTTTATATTAGGAAGCAGCTGATTCTGTTTGAATTAGCTCCAAGAAAATAGATTCAAGGTTTGATTGCTGTAGATAAATACCTTGGATCTTCATATCGTTCTCTATAAGTAGACGAATGATTTCATCAATTTGTTCCTCAGAACCAGGAATTTGTATGGTATCGTTTTCAAGATAGACTTCTGGGTAATGGACTTCTAAAAGGTGGATCGCCTCAGACATGGACTTACATTTGAGATGAATCATTGCTTTACCGCGACGAGTGATTCTCTCCATTTCACCTTGGTATAAGAGTTGCCCAGCGTGAATAATTCCCACATGAGAGGCAATTTGTTCAACCTCTGATAATAAATGACTTGAGACGAGAATGGTATAGCCCTGTGTTGGTAGACTTTTAATCAGATCGCGCACTTCACGAATTCCACTCGGATCTAATCCATTGGTCGGTTCATCTAAAATTAATAATTCAGGTTGACCTAGTAAAGCTATGGCAATTCCTAATCGTTGACGCATACCTAAGGAATATTTTCGAACATCCTTATTTTGGGCATGGCTTAAGTCTACTATTTTAAGAACATGGTCTACTTGACTTTCTGGGATATTGCGTAACTTACATATATAGCGAAGATTATCTTTTCCGCTTAAGTGATCAAATGCACTGGGAGTTTCCACTAAAGCGCCAATACGTTTAAGTATTTCATTTCGATTGGGTTTGAAAGATTTTCCAAATAAACGCACTTCACCAGATGTGATATGAATTAATCCTAAGATCATACGAATGGCTGTAGTCTTCCCTGCCCCATTTTCTCCTAAAAAGCCATAAATGCTACCACGAGCCACCTTCATATTTAGTTGATTGACTGCTGTAAATCTGCCATATTGACGTGTTAAATTAATTGTTTCAATAATCAAGTCGGACATTTTCATCACCTCAATATTTAACTTGCCAGTATTTTAAGTAATGAAAATAAACTACAGATTACTTCTACCTTAACATCAGGTTAATTCTAGTGAGCTGATCTCTTAAAGCTTGCTCCTGTGGTCGTTTCTATAGAGAAGGATATCTTTTTTGTAGATTTAGCATAGATTCTGTAGAATCTTTATCTATGAAATGTAAGTGACAGGGGATACTAATTTTTAAATATTTATGCTATATTGAATTTGACATCAGGTAAGAGAGGAGCAAGGGAGATGGAATGGGTTTCAGAAGAGTATAAAAGTGGACAAGAGAGAAAAGAAGACTTGCAAAGGCGAATTTTTGAGACCTATAAAGAATTAGAGAAAACAATTAAAGAAGTAGAACAAGAGAAAAAAGGTTGGTAATAATGAAAGAGCGGACAGCATATTTTGATGATGATTACATAAATAAAAGAACGGATCTAGTAAAGAGACTTAGAAGGTATAAAAAAGAGTTGGAATATCTGATTCATCGCGAAGAAAAGGAACTGGCAAGACTTGACAGAAATATTGAGAAATTAAGATATCCCCTTTTTGTAGAAGAAGAAGAGTCTGAATAGGCAGAATATAAAATGGTTGAGTGGATACAAGAAAAGAAAGATATGTAAATCTAATATCCAAAAGATACCCGTCTCACATTGATAGTGATACGGGTATCTTTTGGATATCGATTGCTTACAACTATTATTTTTTTAAGAGGGGCTTTGGCTAGCTTGAAGAAGACTCATAGCCCATATCTGGAGAATCATAGTAGCGATAACGATTTGGGGAATCAGGGGATTCAGGAGATTCGTATGGCCCACGCAAAAAGTTGCTACTTGAAGAAGACTCCCAATAACGACGGCTGGTATGTTTGCGGCAATGCCTTAACATCCATTTCATTATTTGTTTTTCATGTTTATGGCACATTCTCATATAATCATACATATGTTTTAACATTTTATAATCATATGGAATACATGGAACTTGAGTTGGAGGTATAATAGGCCTCATAGGTATTTCTTTCATGGGTGGTCTAGGCATGATCGGTTTTGGGCAGACAGGTGGCTTATGGATTGGTTTAGGATAAGGTGGCATAGGCGGACGTGGCATAGGAGTTACTTTTTTCTCTTTTTCCACAAGACATCACATTCCTTTCTGGTTTAATGGCACAATGCATCTTATGATGGAAGATGTGTAGATGTAACTAATGAATGCGCCTATCTTTGCCACTTGCAGAATAAATGATTAATCGGGATAATAACCTAAGAGAGAATTCGGAAGGACGATGATCATGGAAGTATTAAAAATTACCCCGCGTGGTTATTGCTACGGAGTCGTCGATGCGATGGTTTTAGCACGTCAAGCAGCACGAAATTTGGATTTACCACGTCCAATTTATATATTAGGAATGATTGTTCATAATCGTCATGTCGTGGAATCATTCACAGATGAAGGGATTATTAGTTTAGATGGTACAGATCGACTGGAGTTATTAGATAAGATCGATCATGGAACAGTCATATTCACAGCGCATGGTGTTTCTCCTGAAGTCCGTCGTCGTGCTCGTGAAAAAGGTTTAACCATTGTGGATGCAACTTGTCCAGATGTGACACGTACACATGATTTAATTCGGGAGAAAGTAGCAGAAGGATATGAAGTGATTTATGTCGGGAAAAAAGGCCATCCTGAGCCGGAAGGAGCTATTGGAGTAGCACCTAATCATGTGCATTTAGTAAGTAATGAAGAAGACGTTGATCGGCTTGAACTGAATACAGACCGGTTAATCGTAACAAATCAAACAACCATGAGTCAGTGGGATACCGCTCATCTGATGAATAAGGTCAGAGAAAAATTCCCTACAGTAGAAATTCATAATGAGATTTGTCTTGCTACTCAGGAACGGCAAGAGGCAGTTGCAGAACAGGCGAAAGAAACGGATTTAGTAATCGTAGTCGGTGATCCACGTAGTAATAATTCCAATCGACTTGCACAAGTTTCTGAAGAGATTGCTGGTGTGAAAGCATATCGTGTTGCAGATGTGACGGAGATTGATATTGAGTGGTTAAGAGGCAAGAAGAAAGTAGGCGTTACCTCTGGAGCCTCTACCCCTACCCCTATAACACGTGAAGTGATTAACTTCTTAGAGCAGTTTGATGAAAATGATTCCTCAACATGGATTCCAACACGTACAGTACAAAGAAATAAAATTTTACCACCTGTTCGTAAGAAGAAGTAAATAAAATTACACTAAGGACACTTGCAAATAGGCTAAGTGTCCTTTTTTGGAAGTGGATATAGATTGTAATTAATAATAAATAGTAATTATTATAAAATGATATTGACTATCAAATGATACTATGTTATTTTTATTGCTATAGAAAACAAGTACCAAGTAATTACAAATATATTTTTAATAAACGAAATATATATCATTATATAATTTCCGGTTTATTTAGGGGGCATATAAAGGATGTCAATTGCGAATTATCGGAATATTACATCTGAAATAATAGGAAAATTAGATCGTGGTAAGCTCTTATTGTATTATCATAATCAGCTCATTGGTCTAGTAGAATTAGATCATCATAGTATTTCTTTGAATGAAAGATATAAATTGAACGGAACACAAATTTATATAAAAAATCAAGGTGAAGTAAATAATACTGTAGACAACTATGCGAATAATTGCGATTTAGGTTGGTGTTAGTTTGTTAAGATGAATAGTAAAATAAAATAGAGCAGCGGCCAAATTTTATGGCCGCTACCTATCCATTTTTTGATGAATGACGAACTAACAATCTTTTTGGCATTATTTTTACAATTTTTTATCTAAAAGAGTAACGCTGTTGCTGTTGTTGGGGATACTGGTTTGACATGAAGTCATAACATTGATTCATCGTTCCGCGAAATTCAACGCGATGGTCTTTTTTTAAAGGATTATACCAAGCGAAATAGTGATCTTCGTGAATAATTGATGGTGGTAATTTGTCTGAATCTCTGATGACATAGTACACCGAAAACACACCTCCTGATTTGTATTATGGACAAGATATATATCATTTATCCATCTTTAGGAGAAAAAGGATAAAAAAGGACCAACTGATGGAAGATCAGCTGGTCCCTTCTATTATATTTACTGATCAAGGTTTTGCGAGGAAGAAGAGGTGGAAGAGGCCTGTTCTGATGCGATGGATTCTTTGGCAAAGCCTGCATAAAGTGCGACGGCAGCTACAATAAAATGAACTACTTCCATTAAAGGAGTCACCATAATTAAGCCGAAGATGTTGTTGGTAAAAAGCCCAAAGATCGCTACAAGAAGGTAGATGACACCGAAAGTTCTAGCTGTCCACTTACTGTATTTTTCATTATTGCTAACAGCTAGGAAAAGTGCTCCTGAAATAAAGTGTGTTAAGTTATGGGCTAATGTTAAATGTAAAAGGTTGTGTAAAGCGCCTTGGCTTGGAACAAAGAATCCTAACAAACCTATAAGTACAAATACAGTTCCGAGAATTTGCATGATTGTCTTTCTCATAAAAGTAACCCCCTATTTTGAATTTTCGACCTAATATTATATAATTAGACATATCCCCTTAAAATTCCTATTTAGATTAAATTTTCCAGAGAATATTTGTTAAATTTTTCGTCAATTGATCGAAATACCCTATTATTAGCTAGAAGGATAATTGGTTTGGTGCTTTTTAGTCATTGAGGGTATACAAAATTTGGAGGTGAGAAAGTTGTCTACGGTGCTTCTTTTTATTGATGGTGTAGGATTAGGTGAAGAAAAAAGTTATAATCCGTGGTTTATATATCCGACTCCTCATATTAATCAATTGCTGCGTGGGAAGTCTTTAGTTCGACAAGCTACGGGCGATTATGGGGATGAAGTAACTTTGCTCCAGACGGATGCATGTTTAGGCATTGCTGGTATCCCTCAAAGTGCAACCGGACAGGCTACCATTTTCACTGGTAGGAATGCTCCTATGGCGATGGGGAAGCATATGAGCGGTCTTCCTTTTAAGAGATTACGTGAATGGGTAGAAAAAGATAATATTTATTTACAGTTTGAGCATAAAGGATGGAGAGCAACTTTTGCCAATAGTTATACGAAAGAATATTTTGAACGGCCTGTAACCAAGCGAGGTTGGATATCTGTGTCAACAGCAGCTATTTGCTCAAGTCAAGAGCCCATTCGTTTACTCCCTGACTTAATCGCTGGAAAAGCGGTGTACCATGACTTAACACGAAAGACTTTAAAACGATGGATTCCAGAAATCGAAGAGATTACTCCTGAACAAGCAGCCATGGACTTGTGGGGAATTGCTTATGAAGTCGATTTAGTTATCCATGAGTTTTTTCTAAGCGATTTGGCTGGGCATAAGCAACAGAAAGAGCTTATAGAATGGGTTATAAAAACTTATGATCGATTTTTGGGTGAATTGGTTCGTTTAAAAAGGAAAGAGGATTTGATTGTCTTAACCAGTGACCATGGGAATAGTGAGGATTTACGTGTGAAAACACATACGATGAACTCCGTGCCAACTTTAATTATAGGAAAAGAGAAAGGGATCAAAAAGAAAGATCAGAAGAAATGGGATTTAACTCATATTGCCCCTTTATTGCATCGGATGGTTCAACAGCAGAAAGCGTAAGCTTTTAACGATGAATGGACACAAATGTACCGATTTTTACATAGCGGGCCAACTCCTCAACATCACGGTTATACATACGTATACAACCTTTTGACACTAATTTCCCGATGGATGAAGGGCGGTTCGTGCCATGTATACCATAATGAGGACGAGATAAACCGAGCCAGTAAGATCCAAAAGCTGTTAAAGGGCCACCTGGATAAGTATAGGGATAAGGGACTTTACTTACGATGCGATAGTTACCAACAGGAGTTCGAGTGGCTATCTTTCCAATACCAATTGGATAACTTCTGATAATACGGGTATTTCGATAAAGATAAAGTCTTCGTTTGGAAAGAATAATAAGTATAGAATACATCAAGGTTCCCCCCTTTTTTTACAATATCCTATGTGGCAAGAGGGAGGAGTGTTTCATACATCATCTATGTCATAACGAGAATGCTCAGGTAAGTAAACATCATCTGCTATTTGCTCGCGTTTTAGACGTTCCAATAACTTTTTATATTCATCTGCACGTGCATATGGCGGCTCTGTTTCTAATACTTTGGTTAATGCACGTATCACTATATTACGCTCATTTTCATTTAGATGCATGATACCCTCCTATAATCTAACATCTTCCATACAAGAATAGTCTTTTCATTTTCAGTAAATATTATTCTTTATTAAGGAGATTTAGACATCGGACCTCTTTTAATATAAATGACTAAAATGACAATGATCACTCTATTATATTATCATTGGCTAGGACCGATGATTAACTTGTCATAACATTGACTCCCACATTAAAATCTGTGGTTAATTAATAGAGGTTGTTGCATAAAGCACTCGCTCATCGTTTTTGAACTCACTCCCGTTGCGGTTTGATGCAAAAGTCGATCCTACACAAAAACGATTCGCTCATATTTTAGGAGTGATCTAGGTTTTTGATCCAATTACGCAACAAGCTCTAATAGTCACGTATTATTATATGGATTTATCATATAAATTTACGGAATTACTCTGCTTTTCGCCTATATAAAATTCTAGAGTATTTGCTTATCATTGAGAAATAATATGATCCAGTTAATTTTTTTTTATATAATAAAATTTATTTTAAAAATGGAATTATGACATTTTATTATTATTTTATTTTAATTATCTTGATTATTATTTTTGAATGGTATAGGATAGCTAATATATAAAAGAAGGTATTGAAGTCAAGATAATTATGTGATAAGTTATATTTCGTGCAAAACAACTGAGCTAGTAGGATCGAGGATTCACTTAAAGGGTTGGGACCTCATTGGACTAACCTTCCCCCGTGGTGAACGAGCAGATCCTAGCGGAATTTGGCTCAACACAAATTTTTGCTAGGAAGGGGGCCGAAAGAGATGGAATATTCTACTTTCGGAAGGCATGTTGCCATGGATGCGTGGGGTATTAATTTTAACCTACTGAACGATGTAGATGAGTTAAAATCCCATTTAGAGAAAGCTGCGATTGCATGTGGAGCAACAATTCTCTCCACACAAGCACAAAAGTTTGACCCGCAGGGCGTAACCGTTTTAGTGATGCTCTCAGAGAGCCATCTGTCGATTCACACTTATCCTGAGAAAGGCTTTGCTGCACTTGATTGTTACACTTGTGGTCACACAGTTGATCCCATGGTTGCTATCCAGTACATGCTCGATGTTTTAAAACCAACCCAATCATATCCAAAAGTCCTCCACAGAGGCGATGGACCTATTGAGGTTGTCCAACCAAAATCAGAATTGAAATCTCCAGTTACCGTTTGATTAATATTCAATCCCTTTACAAATGATGTAAAGGGATTTTTAAGTATATGTTAAGTAATAACGATGAATTGTTTTAGGTCTTATTTATCATTTTCATATACTATGATATAAAAGATAGAAAGGAGTGATTTTATTGGACCAGAAATATCAGGAACTAAAGAATCGATTACGTGAGATTTATGATTTGCAATCTGTAATGAGTATGTTGTCATGGGATCAAAATACCTATCTTCCACAAGCAGGATTCAAGTCTAGAAGTAATCAGCTGGCTTTATTAGGTAAGATCATTCATGAAAAGGAAACAGATCCTGCTTTAGGTCAATTAATTGAAGACCTAGTTCCATGGGCGGATAAATTGTCGTATGATTCAGATGAGGCGAGTTTGATTCGTCTAGTTCATAGAGAGTATCAAAAGGCGATTCGTGTACCTCCATCATTTATCTCACAGTTTCACGAGCATATAGCTCAAACTTATGAAGCTTGGGCTCGTGCTCGAGAAGAAAATGATTTTACAAAAGTAGCACCGTATGTTGAAAAATCTTTAGAGTTAAGTCGTACATATGCAAACTATTTTCCTGGATATGAACATATAGCAGATCCTTTAATTAATGAGTCTGATTATGGGATGAAAGCACATCAGATTCGCCAGATCTTTGGTGAGTTAAGGGATCAGCTTGTTCCTCTGGTCGATCAGATTACTTCTCAATCATTAACAGATTCCTCACCATTACTTCAACATTATCCTAAAGAGCAGCAGTTAGCATTTAGTCAGTATGTTATCAAGAAATTAGGATTAAGTCCGCAGCGTTCACGACTTGATTTAACCATTCATCCCTTTATGATTCGTATTTCTGGTGATGATATACGAATTACTACACAGGTCAAAGAAGATGATCTATCTTTTTGTTTATTTAGTGTGATTCACGAAGCGGGGCATGCACTATATGAACTAGGTATTCATCCTCCATACGATGGTACACCATTTTATGATGGTACTTCTAGTGGGGTTCATGAGAGTCAATCGCGTTTGTGGGAAAATGTGATAGGTCGTAGTCGTGGTTTTTGGGAACACTTTTATCCAAGACTTCAACAGTACTTTCCATCACAATTGAATCATGTTTCATTAGAACAATTTTATCTAGCAATTAATCATGTAGAACGTTCGCCTATTCGTATTGAAGCGGATGAGGTAACTTATAATTTACATGTGATTATTCGGTTTGATTTGGAATTGGCTTTGCTTGAAGGTAAATTGGAAGTTAAAGATTTACCAGAAGCTTGGCGTTATCGCTACCAATCAGATCTAGGTATTACCCCTTCATGTGACCTAGAAGGTGTCCTACAAGATGTACATTGGTATTCAGGAATGATCGGAGGAGCCTTCCAAGGTTATACGATTGGGAATATTTTAAGTGCACAGTTTTATGAGTCTGCATTGAAAGCTCATTCAGAAATTCCAAATCAAATTAAACAAGGTAACTTTGAAACGTTACATAACTGGTTAGTTGATCATATTTATCGTTATGGTAGTAAGTACACAGCTGAAGAAATTATTTTAAAAGCTACAGGTTCTTCATTAACTATTCAACCATATTTATATTATTTACGTAAAAAATTTGGAGAAATCTATTCTCTTAACTAGTAGTTAAAGTGAAAATTAATTAAGAACCATTTTTCTGAAAACCACTTGGCATGGGAATAATCATACATAAAAACAGAGAAATGGTTCTTTCTGTCTATAAAATAGATAGTTGTAAATTCTTTCTTTTGTCATAAATTATATGGTACGTTAAAGTGTTTATAGGTATCATTATATAAGAGCATTTATAGTAGAAAGGGTGTCGGTAGGTGAGCGTAAAAAAGGGATTTGAAACGTCAGAGGAATTAGAATATATGAGCTTTCCTAATCTAGAAAGCGAACTTTCCAAAGAAAAAAATATTATTAGTGAAATGTTAGCAGATGAAAAAGAACATATGGATGTGGATGTTGAGATTATGACTCGTGAAAATATAGAGCCCAACCCTTATGAAACTTTCCATGAAACAAGAACCGCAGATGAGGAAAGTTGGGAAGAAGATGCCTGGGTGGAACGTTGGCGTTCAAACCCAGAAAAATATCTGATTAGTGAAATTCCACCTGAGTTAGCAGAGCGCATGGAAGCAGCACTTCGTGAGAATAAGATGAAAAAGAGTGATTTTATCTTAAAAGCGCTTGAAGATGCTTGCAAAAAAGCTGAGCTGGATAAAATACGCCACCGTGGTTTAGCAGAAGGAGATTTTGCTAAATTAATTAAAGACCCTGAGACAGGTATGTACCGTTGCTTCCCTTCGGATTTCTTTTCTGAGGAAGAGCTTTATGGCTTTGAAGTAATTGATGGTAAATATTATCAAAAGCGGTGGGAGAAAACCAATTCAGGATGGATCAAAGTAAATAAAGGATATTTTGAAGCTACACAAGATCAAGAAGCAAGATATATTAAAATGGTAAATAATAAACCAGTAGGCACATGGCAAGTATACCCATTCGACTTTTTTGAAGATGGTTGGAAGTGGGGACAATATAATAAAGAAAAAGTCATTGAAGTAAAAGGACGTCAAGTGGAAGACGGTCCTCTTCTCTTAGATGTTTACATAGATAATGAACGAGTTGAATCTGTACAAACAACACAAGAGGTACACCGTATCATTAAAAACTATTTGTAAAGGGGATCGAAGTGGTCTCCTTTTTTGTTTCCTTATCCATGGTAGATAGTTTACCGTTAACATGCTATACTTTATGCATAATATGTAAACTTAATTATCTAATCTAGTTTACAAATAGGATAAGGGAGGGAAGAGAATGAAAGAGCTAGCGGCTCAAACACTGTCTCCTTGGGAAAACTATGCGAGTAAAGCTTTAGCAGGTGAACTTCTTACACTGGAAGAAGCTTTATCAGTACTACAAGCAGATGATAATGAAATTTTATCGATTCTTCACGCTGCCTTTCGTGTTCGTTACCACTATTATGGTAAAAAAGTGAAGTTAAACATGATTATCAATGCAAAAAGTGGACTATGTCCAGAAGATTGTGGCTATTGCTCCCAATCGATTGTATCTACTGCTCCGGTTGAAAAATATACCTTATTACAGAAGGATATATTATTAGATGGAGCCAAAGAGGCTTTGTCTAGAAAGGCTGGAACCTATTGTATTGTAGCAAGTGGTCGAGGTCCTACACCTAAAGAATTGGATGAGGTGATAGAAGCAGTAAAAGAGATCAAAAGTCAGTATCCACTAAAAATATGTGCTTGCTTGGGAATCCTAAGTGATCAACAAGCAAAGCGATTGAAAGAAGCAGGAGTGGATCGTTATAATCATAATCTAAATACGAGTGCAAGTCATTATGAGAATATCACAACAACTCATCATTATGATCATCGGGTTATGACTGTTGAAAAAATTAAAGAAGCAGGCATTTCACCTTGTTCAGGGTGTATCGTAGGAATGGGTGAGACAGCTGAGCAGGTCGTAGAAGTTGCTTACTCTTTACGTGAGTTAGATGCAGATTCCATTCCGGTGAACTTTCTAAATTCAATTCCAGGAACACCACTTGAAAACCTCAAAGAATTAAATCCTAGATATTGCTTGAAAGTTCTTGCTTTATTTCGCTTTATTTGCCCAAGTAAAGAGATTCGTGTTTCAGGTGGTCGGGAAGTAAACTTAGGTACATTACAGCCGTTAGCACTCTATGCAGCTAATTCAATTTTTGTTGGAGATTACTTAACTACAGAAGGTCAAACCATTGGTTTAGATCATCAAATGATTGAAGATTTAGGTTTCGAAATCGAAGTGTGTGCTTTATAAAGGGAGCTTTGTCACTGAAAATCTCATATACTTACTTGGTTGTTCGAAAGAGAAAAGAATCACATCAAAATCCAGGAAGGTACATTTTGTGCTTTCCTTTTTAATTTTAAGGACTTTGAAGATATGTTAGGATAGGGGATAGAGGTGAATATGATGTTTAAGAAACTGTTAGCTTCCGCTGGATTTGGCTCTGCCCAAATTGATTTAATATTACATCAAGATTCGCTCGTGATGGGTGAACCAGTCATCGGACGAATTGTGTTACAAGGCGGCGATGTTGAACAGGAAATCGAAGGGCTATCGGTTGAGTTTTGTCTAGCTTCTAGCTTTAAAAGAGATAATCATTATGAGGCAGTGGATGAAGTCATTGCTCATATTGAAGTTACATCGGAGATATTTACCATTGCTGAAGGGGAAACAAGAGAATTTCCTTTTCATTTTAAGTGTCCGAAATTGTTGCCTGTTTCGTCTTTAAATACTCGCTATTATTTTCAGACCAATATGGAGATTAAATATGGATTAGATTCCTATGATCGTGATTGCGTGGAAGTGAAACCGATAGGTTTACAGAAAAACTTTTTAGATGGATTTATAGCATTGGGATTTGTACATCATGCTGAAGGTTATACAGGAAATAAAAATGGTGGAACACAAATTATCAAATTTCGTCCAACTACATGGCTAAAAGGAAAGTACGATGGGATTGTTTTTATGTATCAACCGAATCAAATTCAGAATACTGTGAGTGGTTTTTTCGAACTAGATCAGAGAACTCAGGGGCTTTCTGGCTCACTTGCAGATAAATTGGATTTAGATGAACGAAAAGGGCGATTTCATTTTACTAAAGAAGAATTATCTACAGTAGAACGGGCTAGCCAGACGATAAAACAATTCATTATTGAAAATTCCATAAATTTAATTGGTTGAAAGAAGTGCTTCCCAAGGCACTTCTTCTTTATTGAAAAACTTGCCATTATTTATAGAAGGAAATAAAAGAAAAAAAAGCGAAACAATAGCCAGATTAGATAATGATTCCATTTTTCGTTTTTGATTCCTTAAGAGGGAGGAGGAAGAAAACAAGTCGAGATTTGACTATGTTTTCGAGATTGGTTGAATATCCATATTGATAAAAAGCAAATGCTGAAGCGTTTGAATCGAGTAGCTAAAACTTATGATGAGTTTGCAACCATTCATCGTAAAATGGCCTATCAAGTTCTATGGCAACTAAAAAATTGTGCATGGCATGGTAGGAGAATACTTGAAGTTGGATGTGGTACGGGTTATTTGACACAACTTTTACTTGATTACTATCCAGAAGTGAATATTACAGCGGTCGATCTAGCTCATAATATGATTCAATCTGCATATGAAAAAGTAACACCAATCTCGCGTGTTCACTTTGTTGTAGGGGATGTAGAAGACCAAGAATGGAAGGCTAATAGTTTTGATTTAATCATTTCCAATGCTGCGATCCATTGGCTTCAGTATCCAGAGGAAACAGTGCAAAAGTGGGTACGATCGCTTCGGCCCCATGGATATCTGATTGTTTCTACATTTGGTCCAAATACGTTACAAGAGTTAGCTTATATTTTTCATCAAGTTGAGTTACAAATGGGATTAGTACCTGAAATACATACTTTACCATTACGTCCTGTTGAAGTTTGGGAGAATATATTTTATCAAGCAGGATGTGGACAGGTTGAATCAGAAGAAAATTGGTTTAGACAAAAATATGCAAACTGCCGACAGCTTTTATATACGATAAAGGCGACTGGAGAGAGCTATAATAATACAAGGCGAAATATTATTACAAGTTCGCGAATATTAGAGCATGTTATGCAAAAATACGGACAAGCATTTCGTTGGAAAGAACAGGTATATGTAACCTATCATTTAATGTATATAGTAGCCCGTAAATTAGGAGAGCATTTGGAATCGACAAAAATGATGGATGGATAGTGGATATAAAGAGATTATGTATGAAATTTTAAGAAGAATCCCTAGTGTTAGGGGTTTTTTTGTTAGAATGAAATAGTTAGATAGTAATGTTAGAAAGGATAGAAGTATATGTCTGATGTGCGTATTTTATTAGTAGATGATGAAGAGTCGATTATAGATATTTTAAGGATTGTTTTGACGAAAGAAGGTTTCCAACATTTATATACTGCTTATGATGGGCAAACAGCAATGCAGTTATGTAAAAAAGTTCAGCCTCATTTAGTCATACTTGATGTCATGCTTCCAGATATGGAAGGTTTTGATGTGTGTCGGGAAATCAGGAAGTTTACGGATATTCCAGTTCTGTTTTTAACAGCTAAAAATGCTGATTTGGATAAACTGATTGGTTTTAGTATGGGAGGAGATGACTATATTACAAAACCATTTAATCCTTTGGAAGTAGCAGCCCGCGTGAAAGCACAGTTGCGTAGAATTCAGAGGGCTCATCTTCCCGAACAAAAAGAAACGAGTATCTATGATTTTGGGCATTTTTGTGTTGATCTTGAGGCGGGGCAGCTTATTGTAGAAGGAAAAGAGGTACCATGTCCAGCGATGGAATTTAAGCTGTTAGCCTTTCTATGCGCTCATCCTAATCAGATTTTTAGTAAACAGCAAATTTACGAGCAGGTGTGGGGAGAAGAAAGTATCGGAGATGATAATACAGTAATGGTTCATATACGGCGAATTCGCGAAAGAATTGAGCCTAACCCAAGTAAGCCCCAATATCTGGTTACAGTAAGAGGCTTGGGATATAAAATTGTTGCAAAACAACGAGGGAAATTATTATGAAAATCTCGATTTGGGGTCGTTTTATTTTAATTATTTTCATGATGGTCGTTTTATATTTTTTCTTGTTTTTCTTTTTTAATATGATTGGCTACGGTTTGGTAAATGGATGGCCATGGGAAAGCAAAGGAGAAATGTATAAAGAAGTATATTCGTTGATGATTAATAAGAGTTCGATCAAAAAGAATCAAGTGAAGGTTCCCCATAAAATGTTGAAGCAGATGAAAAAAGAAGAATGGATGCAAGTTTTAGATGAACAAGGAAATGAAATCTATCAGTATCAAAAACCAGATCATATCCCAAAGCACTACTCATATCTACAGTTGACAGATTTAAAACATAGGAGTATATCAACTGGCTATCAAATATATACATTCGACGCAGAGAAAGAGAAAAAACATTATACCTTTGTATTTGGTTATGCTCCATTCGATACACAATTAGTCAAAAAAGAAACGAAGCTGCATGGGAATCAGGTTCGTATTTCGGAACAAGCTTTACAAGAAATTCATTCAGTAAATGCTTGGTTACAAGTATTAGATGATCGTGGTAATGAGATATTTCAGTATGGTCGCCCATCTCAGTATCCTCGTCATTATAGCCCTGGAGAGTTTATCTATTATGATGAAAAAAACTCTTTAGATAATCATCTTTATTATATGATAGATAAAGTACAAGGAAAGCAGCTCACTTGGGTGATAGGTTTTCGAAAGCCTATCATGGAAAAATATTATCGTAGCTTCGGGATGATGTCGAGTGATATCAACCAGAAAGCGATTTATACAGCTTTTAGTGGGATTATTAGTTTTTTACTATCAATCCTAATTGTTACAATTTTATTTGCTCTTTATTTTACGTCTCCGATGCTACATATTATGCAATGGTTAAAACAGTTGGCTGTAGGAGTGTATGAGGAACCTACTAAAAAGGGAATTCCTCGTAGTATAAGCCGTTTAACTGGTGAACTAAAGCGTTCCTATCGGAATTATTTTGAAGTGATTCAAGCAATGAAATATTTAACTTTTGTATTAAAGAAGAATGACCGAGATCGCCGAAAGCTTGAAAAGACGAGGGAAGAATGGCTTGCAGGTGTCTCTCATGATCTAAAAACTCCTCTTTCCGCAGTAAAAGGATATGCTGATTTGTTGGCAGAACCTCAATATGAGTGGTCTAAGGAAGAAATCCATCAATATGCAGAAGTGATTCGGGAAAAAGCAAATTACATGGAGAATCTAATTAATGATTTAAATCTTACATTCCGTCTGAAAAATGATGCATTGCCATTACAAAGAAAGCCGTTTAACTTAGTAGAACTTGTTCGGAGAGCTGTCATTGGTATTATGAATGATCCACGGGCTGAACAAGTAGAGATTCTTTTTGAAACCGCTAAAGAAACAATTATATATCCTGTGGATGTAAAGTGGTTAAAACGAGCCTTAACCAATTTATTAGTCAACTCTGTGGTTCATAATCCTGCTGGAACTCAGATAGTAGTCAGAATTGAACAAAACCCGGTTGATGATCAAGTCCTTATTATTATCGAAGATAACGGAGTAGGAATGGATCAGAAAACACTTACCCATTTATTTGATAGATACTATCGTGGAACAAATACGAAACACCTAGAAACAGGAACTGGTTTGGGAATGGCCATAGCGGATCAATTGGTAAAGGCACATGACGGACGAATAGAAATTGATAGCACACTGGGGAGAGGAACGAAGATTTGCCTTTGCTTTTCTTTGAAATCACCCTTTGGAGTTCTTAATAAGTAAATTTTACATAAAAACTAAATGAAACTTCGGTTAAACAATGCGGTTTTCCTTTCGGAAAACCGCCAATTGAGAAGACGGTGTCTTTCATGTTAATAATGATGAGTACAAAGGGATAAAGGTATTTTTCATGGAAATATCAGTAGTCTGTTTGTTTAGCATATTTTCTATACTGAAGTATCTTAAACTGTTTAGGAACACTAAGGTATCCACAAGCATACCACCCTTTTTCAGGTTCCCAATGTTTATAAACTTCGATCGCACGATCTAAGACTAAAGCATCTGAATAAACATTTAAATGGATAATTTCCCCTTTAATACGATTTTGTGGGATTCTATTTTTGTTGAGGCGATCTGTATAAATAGAAGCATAGGTAACATAACGTTTGATTTTGCCTTGCGATTTTAAATATAGGAGTGCTCTACCTACATCTGCATGATCTTTATGATAATCATTCATACTCATCCCCTTGTGGAGAGCATTCGGGTATTTTTTTTCAAATGAAATAATAATATTTCGGAGCTTACTTTGATCAAAATTCATATTTTTTAAATGGAAATCATATTGATGATTAGGTTGAACTCCTAGCACCGTAGCAGCGCGATGAAACTCCCTAACACGTGCTTTAGCAAATTCTTCTTTTGTAATCTGCTTTTTTAGTCTTTGATTGATATTATGAAGAGCTTTAGAGACTTCACCTTGAGATAGTAAAATGAGTATGACATTTTTCCCATCTCTAATATCGTTGATAATAGGAACACCAAAAGTTAAGACTTCATCATCTGCATGAGGAACATAATAAATGACTGTATTGGATTCCACATGCTCAGTTTGTGTGTAAGCCGAAGCTCCTTGATCAGACGTAATATAAAAAGTCATTATAAAAAATAATATAGTGGTAACGATCAGTTGAATAATGATCGATTTGGTTTTCAATTTGTTCCTACTCCTCTAACCCTAAGCATTTCTTGTATATCATATCATAATTCCTTTTTAGTCTATACCCAATAATTAGTAAGTTATATTATTTACAATAGAATTATAAATAAATCTGTAATAAACCGTATTAGATATTGGACTTCTAATTTTTCTATGAGCTATCTTGTAAAGCAAAATATAAAAGGGTGTGAAATCAGTAATTTTGCCCTACCACTTATTTGTCAAGGGATATTTTATTATTTTTTGAAACAAAACTATGTCTTTTCCTCTTGACGTAAAGAGAAAACCGATAAATAATATTATTATAATGAGTTTAAAAAGTACCAAATTAGTTTGGACTTTTTTTTTCAATAAAAATGAATGATTGTTCATTCATGCTGATGTAGGAGGAGGAATTGCCTTGATAAAGATAAGAAAAGCAGCTGTTCTCGGTGCTGGAGTTATGGGAGCGGCAATTGCTGGTCATCTGGCGAATGTAGGGATTGAGGCGTATTTATTAGATATCGTTCCTAGAGATTTGTCTGAGGAAGAGAAACAAGATAGAAAAGCAAGAAATCGTTTAGCTCAAGCAGGTAAGGATCGGCTTTTTAAGGAAAAACCTTCTCCACTGTATGATAAAGCCGTTGCTGATCTGATTCATGTAGGTAATTTAGAAGATGATTTAGATCAACTTCGTAACGTTGACTGGATTATTGAAGTTGTTGTAGAAAACTTAAAAATAAAACAGGACTTATTTGAACAAATCGAAAAAATATGGAAGCCAGGTATGATCGTTAGTTCAAATACTTCAGGTATATCAATTAATCAAATGGTTGAAGGACGCTCAGAAGAATTTAAAAAGCACTTTTTAGGTACACACTTTTTTAACCCACCTCGTTATATGAAACTATTAGAAATTATTCCAGGTGAATCGACAGATCCTAAACTTGTTCAGTATATGAAAGCGTTTGCTGAAGAAGTGTTGGGGAAAGGAGTAGTCCTATGTAAGGATACCCCTAATTTTATAGCAAATCGGATTGGAACTTATGGATTACAAGTTACTTTACATGCGATGGAGGAGTTCGACTTAGGTCCTGATGAGATCGATGTGGTTACAGGTCGAGCGATGGGAAGACCGAAAAGTGCTACTTTCCGTACCTTGGATCTAGTAGGTCTCGATACCTATATGCATGTATGTAATAACGTATATGAACATGTTACGGATAAAGAGGAAAAGGAAGTATTTAAAGCATCACCTTTACTTAAAAGAATGGTGGAAAATAATTGGATTGGTAGTAAATCGGGTCAAGGTTTTTATAAGAAAGTAAAGACAGAAAAAGGAAAAGAGATTTTAGCTCTGGATCCTAAAACCTTGGAATACCGTTCACGTAAGAAGTTGAAAGCGAATTCACTAGATCAGGCTAAGCGTGGTAAGACTTTAGCGAAAAAGTTACAAGCACTTATTTATGGAGAAGATACCGCTGGAAAGCTGGCTTGGTATATTACGAAGAAAGTACTTTTATATTCAGCAAATCGCCTTGAGGAGATTGCTAATGATATTGTGAGTATCGACCAAGCGATGAAATGGGGATTTAACTGGGATTTAGGACCTTTTGAGATTTGGGATGCCATTGGGGTTGAGACATCTGTCGCACGGATGCGAGCCGAGGGAGAAAAGATACCGCGTTTGGTAGAAGAATTATTAGCTGCTGGAAAAAGCTCTTTTTATGAAAAAGGAGATAATGGGGTAAAGTTCTTCCACATCGGAGGTCAATTTAGAGAAGTTCAAGAAAATGAAAAAGTGATCAACTTGGCTCAGCTCAAAGCACAAGGTAAGGTCATTAAAGGAAATAGCGGAGCTAGCTTAATCGACTTGGGTGATGATATCGCTTGCCTAGAATTTCATTCTCCTAAACAAGCGATTGGCCCTGAAATTATCACTATGATGAACTATGCAGTCAAAGAAGTCTCAGCGAATTATCGTGGTTTGGTCATCGGGAACCAAGCACCTAATTTTTGTGTTGGAGCCAACTTAATGTTGATGTTAATGGAGGCTCAAGATTACAATTGGCCGGAAATTGATATGATGGTTCGTCAATTCCAAAAAACGATGGGCTCTCTTCGCTATTTAGATAAACCGGTAGTGGCTGCACCATTTGGAATGACTTTAGGTGGTGGTGTAGAAGTATGTTTGCCAGCTGATCGTCTTCAAGCCGCAGCTGAAACATATATGGGACTTGTCGAAGTAGGAGTTGGTTTGATACCAGGTGGAGGAGGAACCAAAGAGTTGCTTTTCCGCTGGATGGATGGTGTGGATCCAAAAGATCGGGTAGCTCTACAACCACTAGTAAATCATGTATTTATGGCAATAGGGCAAGCCAAAGTTTCGACTAGTGCTCTTCATGCACGTAAGTATAAATTCTTGCGTTCATGTGATGGTATTACAGCAAACAGTGATCATCTTCTTTATGATGCAAAGCAGGTTGCGCTCGGCTTAGCGAAGTCTGGTTACAAATCACCACAGCCTATCCGTATACCAGTTGTAGGTGAAACGGGCTATAGCCTTATGAAGTTAGCTGCTCATGATCTTATGCTCTCCGGTTATATATCAGAACATGATTATAAGATTGCAAGTAAATTAGCTTTCGTGTTAGCAGGTGGAAATGTTCCAGAAGGGACAGTTGTTAGCGAAGAATACTTGTTAGATCTGGAGCGTGAGGCCTTCCTAAGCTTAATTGGAGAGCCGAAAACACAAGCGCGTATGCAATATATGTTGGCAAAAGGAAAACCATTACGTAACTAGGTTAGATAAAGGGGGAGAGAGCTATGCGTGAAGCAGTAATTGTTGCAGGAGCAAGAACAGCAGTTGGAAGAGCGCATAAAGGGACTTTGACACAAACCCGTCCAGATGAATTTGGGGCAAAAGTGTTAAGTGACTTACTAAAGCGCGTTCCACAAGTTGATCCAAAGGAAATTGATGATGTGATTATGGGGTGTTCATTTCCTGAAGGCGAGCAAGGAATGAACTTAGCGCGAATTGTAGCACTTAGGGCAGGTTTACCAACGAGTGTTCCTGGAATGACCGTTAATCGGTTTTGTTCATCAGGACTGCAAACCATTGCCATTGCTGCTGAAAAGATCATGACTGGATTTGCGGATGTGATGATCGCAGGTGGCATTGAAAGTATGAGTTTAGTTCCAATGGTTGGTTTTAAAACAGCACCCAATCCCTATTTAGTTGAAAATATGCCTCAAGCATATATGTCAATGGGACATACAGCGGAAGAAGTTGCAAAACGTTACGGTATTTCTCGTGAGGAGCAGGATCAATTTGCTTTAGCAAGCCATCAGAAAGCCTATGCAGCAATTCAAGCAGGCAAGTTTAAAGATGAAATTGTACCGATTGATGTAGTGAATCGATTTGTAGATGAGAGCGGAAAGCTGCAAGAGGTTCGGCAGGTTTTTGATACAGATGAAGGAGTGCGTTCAAATACTTCCTTGGAAGTGCTCGCAAAATTACGCCCAGCTTTTCGTGTAGGTGGATCAGTCACAGCGGGAAATTCTTCACAAACAAGTGACGGTGCTGCCATGGTCATGATCATGTCTCGCCAAAAAGCAGAAGAGCTAGGCGTTAAACCACTTGCTATTTTCCGTGGGTTCACCGTAGGTGGAGTTGATCCAGATATCATGGGTGTAGGCCCAGTTGTTGCGGTACCAAAAGTTTTGGAAAGAACAGGAATCCGCCTACAGGATATTGATTTAATTGAATTAAATGAGGCATTTGCTTCCCAATCATTAGCAGTGATTCGAGAATTAGGCTTTGATCAGGAGATTGTCAATGTGAACGGTGGAGCAATTGCGTTGGGTCATCCACTAGGTTGTTCGGGTGCTAGACTTACCGTTACCATTTTGAACGAGCTTGAGCGCCGACAAAAACGATATGGTCTGATCACCATGTGTGTTGGTGGAGGAATGGGAGCAGCTGGAATTGTAGAACGAATCGCATAATACGTGAAAAATAGCCTTTGAAGATAATGGAGAAATATTTTCGTCACGTAACCAATGTGTCTATCCAAAAAATCTTTTTATAACTGATTACATGGAAAAGGAGAGGTTAGCCATGACAGAAACAAAAAAAGTCAAAGGTGGAGCATTTCTACTTGAAGAAAGTGACATAACCAGTGTATTTACCCCAGAAGATTTTACTGAAGAGCATAAAATGATTGCAAAAACAACAGAAGATTTTGTGAAAGATCAAGTATTACCCGTTTTAGAAGAAATTGAAAATCATCAATTTGAGCATACCGTTCGGCTTCTAAAAGAAGCAGGAGAATTAGGATTGCTCGGAGCAGACGTTCCTGAAGCATATGACGGTTTGGGTTTAGATAAGATTAGCTCTAGTTTAATCACAGAAAAAATTGCAATAGGACGTTCATTTGGACTATCTCATGGTGCCCATGTAGGAATCGGAACACTCCCCATCGTGTTTTTTGGCAATGAAGATCAAAAGAAAAAATATCTCCCAGGACTAGCAACAGGGCAAAAAATCGCTGCTTATGCACTTACAGAACCATCTTCAGGATCTGATGCACTCGGAGCTAAAGCGACTGCCAAGCTAAGTGATTGTGGGAAATATTATATTCTAAATGGTGAAAAACAATGGATTACCAACTCTGGTTTCGCAGATGTTTTTGTGGTATATGCCAAAATTGATGGAGACAAATTTACTGCTTTCATTGTAGAGAGAGATTTCCCAGGTGTATCTGTAGGACCTGAAGAGAAAAAAATGGGGATTAAAGGTTCCTCGACTAGAACATTGATTCTAGAAGATGCACAAGTTCCTGTTGAAAATCTTCTAGGAGAAGTAGGAAAAGGACATAAAATCGCTTTTAATATTTTAAATATCGGTCGTTTTAAATTAGCAGTGGGTACGGTAGGTTCTGCTAAGCGTGCAATCGAAATCTCAGCCCAGTATGCAAATCAACGTAAACAATTTAATATCCCAATTGCTAAGTTTGGATTAATTCGTGAAAAAATTGCTAATATGGCTATTAAAACCTATGCAAATGAAAGCATTGCCTATCGCATTGCTGGTTTGTTTGATGCAGGTCTTGAGGGAGTGGAGAATGCTGAAGGTTCTGTTGTTGCCAATGCGATTGCTGAATATGCTTTAGAGTGTTCTGTTGCCAAGGTATTTGGATCAGAAGTGCTCGATTATGTAGTAGATGAAGGTGTCCAAATCCACGGTGGATATGGATTTATGTCAGAGTATGAGATTGAAAATATGTATCGTGATTCCCGTATCAATCGAATCTTTGAGGGAACCAATGAAATTAATCGTTTATTGATCCCAGTGACCTTAATGCGTAAAGCCATGAAAGGAGAACTTCCATTCTTCCAAGTAGCACAAGATCTACAAGAAGAAATCTTAACACTGATGCCATATATGCCAGATGAAGATGCTCCTGTGCTTGACGCAGAAAAGCATTATGTGGAAAGTGCGAAGAAAATTTTCTTGATGATTGCGGGTCTAGCTATGTTGAAATATGGTGAAGATATTAAGCGTGAACAAGAAATCGTTCGAGATCTTTCAGACATCGTTATTGAAACATTTGCGATGGAAAGTACATTATTACGTACATTAAAAGCGTTAGAGAAAAATGGTGAAGCGAAAGAGCAAATCAAAGTCAATCTTTGTCGTGCCTTTATCTATGAATCGATGCAACGAGTAGATGCAGTAGCTCGCCATGCATTAGCGGCAATGGAAGAAGGAGATACCCTACGTACTCAGCTTTCAATGCTAAAGAAATTTACACGTCTGGAACCAGTCAATGAAGTAGCTTTAAAAAGAACGATCGCGAAACGGATCTTAGAAGTAGAAAAATACGTTGTTTGATTTAGGATTAATCGCTTCGTGAGATGATCTTACAAATATCAGAAATTTTATAGGTATAAAGCTAACCCACTGTTGAGTTTTATAGGATAGAGGGTTAGCTTTTTTCTCCTTTTAAGTAGCTGCATGAATTAGAGCACAAATTTTTTAATTGCTTAGACATCGTATAAATAGATCATGTTAAATAATGGGATCAAAACTATAGATTATTTCTAGAATCAAATTGAATCGCTGTTTGAATCGGATTGAACAATTAAGTGGCATATTCACGTAGCTTTAAGATATTTTCATAAGTCTTTTTATCCGTTTTAAATACAAGTAACCCTGGCTTGATATTGATTTCATATAGCCAAAGGTGTTTATCTGAATCGATTCCAATATCTAGACCAAACTCAGACCATTTTGGGTAGGAATGACTGATAGTTTGTGCTGCTTCTATAGATATTGTGGAAAGTGAATGGATTATTTGCTGAGCTTGGGTTGGATCTAACTTAAGATCTTCTGTAAGTAAGGGAGTTATTTTTTTGGAGATACCACCACTATATGCATTGGTAACAATACTATCTTTTGGAGCTATACGTCCAATAATCCCACCGATTATCCATTCATTATTTGTGCGAATCATATGAACACGAATATCGAAAAGCTTTCCTTCAAAGGTAAAGCTATCAATTCCTTGCTGAATAACATAAGAACGTTTCATTTTAAGTTGGAGTATTTTTTGCCAAAGAGGAAAAACCTTTGTGTATATCCATTTAAGTGGTTCATTTTTTATTTGTAATAGATAAGAACCGTTGGGGTGGCGTGTGATGCGCATAATTCCTTTCCCTTGACAAGAATTATCTGGTTTTAGATAAATGGTAGGGAAAGATCGTAGCATATTTTTTAAATGATATTGAGATAGTCGTTCAATTGTTGGTATATGAGGAGTAAGGAGAGGATTTTTAGCTAATAGTTTTGCGTTATTCATTTTACTAATTACGCTCACTTTTTTCACTTCCTTTATTATAGTTTATTTATATAGATTATGAGTTTGAGAGCGAAATGGAAGTGTGGGTATCCTATAAACCCAAAGAATAGAAAATGGAAACATACCTAGGATACCCATTTGAGCGTGAATCATTATAAATGAATTGAGTAAATTGTCTGTAAATAATATGTTGTGTAGCTAGAATTGAGCGAAATAAAAACCTATTATTGGGGTTTATCATATACTCATTTTGCATACCTCTCTTTGAATAAAAGAATAAAAGTTGTTCGTAAATAAGCCAGCTATCCTTTTGATAGCTGGCTTTATGTTAAGAAATGGATGAGAGTAGGATATTTTTCCGTTTCTTTTTAACAAAACGTTCGATTCGTCGCAAAGCTTCATCTAGCCGATCTAAGGAGGTGGCATAGGAACAACGGATATGTCCCTTCCCACTCGGGCCAAAAACATCTCCAGGTACAACAGCAACACTTTCCTCTTGGATTAGTTCTTCGGCAAAAGTATGTGCATCCATGCCTAAAGGTTGGATGGATGGGAACACATAAAAAGCCCCTTGCGGCTCATGACAAGTTAATCCAATTTCTTGGAAGGCTTTAACAACAAAACGTCTACGTCGATCATATTGTGAAACCATGGCTTCACACTCAGATAATCCATTTTTTAAAGCTTCAAAAGCAGCGATTTGGCTTGTAATGGGTGCACAAAGTGCTGTATATTGATGGATTTTTAGCATAGCTTGTAGTAAAATCTCTGGAGCAGCGACATAGCCTATACGCCATCCAGTCATAGCAAAGGCTTTGGAAAATCCACTAATTAGAATGACATGCTCTTTCATACCAGGGAGTGAAGCTAAAGAGAAGTGATGACCACGATAGGTTAGCTCTGCATAAATTTCATCAGAGATCACCAAAAGATCATGCTTTTTAATTACCTGTGCGATGGGTTCCCAATCCTCTTTACGCATGATAGCCCCTGTAGGATTATTAGGATAACAAAGAATTAATACTTTGCTACGAGGAGAAATGGCTTTTTCTAAATCTTCCGCTCGTAGCTTAAATCCATTTTGTGAAGAAGTAGGGATGGCTATGGCTTTTCCACCAGCCAGTTGGACACACGAAGTATAAGAAACATAGCAAGGTTCAGGAATTAATACTTCGTCTCCATGCGTAATCAAAGTACGCAAGGCAATATCAATTGCTTCACTTGCACCGAAAGTAACTAAAATTTCTGACTGCCCATCATAAGCAAGGGAAAAGCGATCAGATAGATATTGACTTATCTTTTCTAAGAGTTCAGGCATACCTTGGTTTGAAGTATATGAGGTCATTCCTCTTTCGAGCGCATCTACACAAGCTTCCCGAATATGCCATGGCGTAGTAAAGTCTGGCTCTCCTACACCTAGAGAAATAGCATCAGGTTTTGTGTTAACTAGGTCAAAAAAACGCCGGATTCCAGAAGGGGCTAGTTGTTTAACTATTGGGGAAATTTTTTCTTCTAAATTCATGGACTTATCACCAACCGTCGATCTTTATCAGGTTCATCTAAAATGATTCCATCTTCTTTGTATTTTTTTAGAACAAAATGTGTCGTAGTACTTACTACGAAATCAAAAGAAGCCAGCTTTTCTACGAAGCGACCCACTTCTTCCATGGTATCTACTTCTAGAGCCACTGATAAATCGTAGGCACCAGACATCAAATAGACGCTTTGTACTTCGGGAAAAAGATAAATTCGCCTTGCCACGGTATCAAATCCATAACCATGTTGTGGAGTCACTTTTACATCAATTAAGGCATTGACTCTCCTCTTTCCTGCTTTGCGCCAATGAATACTTGCCCCATACTTTAAAATAATCCCTTCATCTTGGAGCTCTTTAATGATTTGCTCTACATTCTCTTTAGACAAGTCTAACATATGTGCGATCTGTTCTGCAGTCAAACGCGCATTTTCTTCCAGCAAGGAGAGGATTTCTAGCCGAAGTGGGTCAGCCATGTGTGATTACACATCCTCCTTATACAAAATCATACACTATTATATAACAATCCCAGTGCAGGGGAAACAAAACGAATTAATACAGTGATATGATTAGTGAAGGATAGCCAATTGGAAAGTAAAGACAGGCTGATAAAAATTGTTTTTGATGAAAAGGAGCATCAACCCCTTTGGATTCGGGAAAAGCTATTAAAGAAGGTTATTTATAAGATGTTCGATTTAATTTGAAGTGAATAATAGAATAAGTTACAATTAGTAAGGAACCATTTATAGGAGGTATATGGAAATGATTTCTTTTAAAAATGAGCCATTTACAAACTTCGGCAAAGAAGAAAATCGTCAGGCTTTTCAAGCGGCATTAAATAAAGTACGTGCTGAGCTTGGAAAAGAATATGATATTATTATTGGTGGCGAGCATATCAAAACTCAGCAAAAAGTGAAATCAATTAACCCATCGAACTTAGATGAAGTAATTGGAATTGTCAATGAAGCTGATATTGACTTGACAGAAAAAGCGATGCAAGTTGCAGCAAAAACTTTTGAAACTTGGAAAAAAGTTGCTCCTGCTGCTCGGGCTCGTGTTTTATTTAAAGCAGCAGCTATTATGCGTCGTAGAAAACATGAGTTTTCCGCATGGATGGTGTTAGAAGCAGGAAAAAGCTGGCCAGAAGCAGATGCAGATACGGCTGAAGCGATTGACTTTATGGAGTTTTATGGACGTGAAATGCTACGTTTAGCTGAACCGCAACCGCTTACACCTATTCCTGGAGAAGATAATGAGCTTACATACATCCCACTAGGTGTCGGGGCGATTATCCCACCGTGGAATTTCCCACTTGCCATTACAGTTGGTATGACAACTTCGGCGATTGTTGCAGGGAATACTGTTGTATTAAAGCCAGCTACCCCAACGAATGTAATCGCTTATAAGTTTATGGAAATTCTTAGAGAAGCTGGTCTGCCTGATGGTGTTGTTAACTATGTACCAGGTCCTGGACCAGAAGTCGGAGAATATATGGTTACACACCCATTAACACGCTTTATTTCATTCACGGGTTCCCGTGCAGTCGGACTTAGAATCAATGAGCTCGCAGCGAAAACAGTTCCAGGTCAAAAATGGATTAAACGTGTTGTAGCTGAAATGGGTGGAAAAGATTCGATTGTAGTAGATAGTGACTCCGATCTTGATCTTGCAGCAGAAGCTATCGTGAAATCGGCATTTGGTTTCTCTGGGCAAAAATGCTCTGCTTGTTCTAGAGTTATCGCTCATCAAGATATCTATGATGAATTGCTAAGTAGTGTGGTTGAAAAAACGAAACAATTAAAAGTAGGCGAAGCGAAAGACCTAGGTATCGATATGGGTCCAGTTGTAGATGATAAAGCATACAATAAGATCCTTGAATATATGGAGATTGGTAAAAAAGAAGGCCGTTTGATGGTTGGTGGTGGAAAAGCAGAAGGAAATGGTTATTTCCTACAACCAACGGTCTTCGCGGATATTGATCCAGAAGCAAGACTCGCACAAGAAGAGATCTTTGGTCCGGTTGTTGCCTTTATTAAAGCAAGAGACTTTGATCATGCTTTGGAAATTGCTAACAATACGGAATATGGATTGACAGGTGCTGTAATTGCACGTGAGCGTGAGAAATTAGAAAAAGCACGTGAAGTATTCCATGTTGGAAACTTGTATTTTAATCGTAAATGTACTGGTGCTCTCGTTGGTGCTCAGCCATTTGGTGGATATAATATGTCTGGAACATGCTCTAAAGCCGGAGGACGTGACTATCTCTTACTCTTCTTGCAACAAAAATTGGTTTCTGAGGCTCTATAACTATAAAAGCTTTAGCCCGTATCACATTATTGAAATGTGGTACGGGCTTCTTATTTTTTACTTCGTTGCGAATCGTTTTTATGTAGGATCGACTTTTATGCCAAACCTTTGAGTTGGAAACGATGAGTGGCTTTTTTATGTAACAACTTCCCCGAAGAAAAAATTATATAATATTTTAAATTTACATTGCTAGTGTAAAAAGTATAATTATTGACATTTTAGTGTATAAAATTTATATTATACTAAAGGATATAATCATCCGATTATATGGTTTATTCGTAAAAGGAGGGGTGGCTTATTATTCAGTTTTCAAATGTAAACAAATATTTCGGAGAATTCCATGTTTTAAAAGATATTAATCTAACAATCGAAGCTGGTGAAGTGGTTGTCATATTAGGTCCAAGTGGATCAGGAAAAAGTACATTGCTTCGATGTATTAACCGCTTAGAAGAGATTTCTTCAGGTGAATTAATAGTAGATGGTTTTAAAGTTCATGAACCAAAAACAAATATCAATTTAATGCGCCAAGAGATCGGTATGGTTTTTCAGCATTTCTATCTCTATCCACATAAAACCGTATTAGAAAATATTACATTGGCTCCAATAAAAGTAAGAAAGATTGAGGAAGGCGCTGCAAAAAAAATGGCGATGGAATTGTTAGAAAAGGTGGGAATTCCTGAAAAGGCCAACTCCTATCCTTCCCAACTATCAGGTGGACAACAACAAAGGGTTGCCATTGCGAGAGGATTGGCTATGAAGCCAAAAATCATGCTGTTTGACGAACCTACTTCTGCTCTTGATCCAGAAATGATCGGTGAAGTTTTAGATGTTATGCGTACTTTAGCCAAAGAAGGAATGACGATGGTTTGTGTTACTCATGAGATGGGTTTTGCACGCGAGGTAGCTGATCGGGTCATATTTATGGACGAAGGCAGAATTTTGGAACAAGAAAGTCCATCACAATTCTTTAAAAATCCTAAAGAAGAAAGAACGAAATTATTTTTAAGTCGTATTTTACAACACTAATGTATTAAAGGAGGATATATATGGCCGTTATAAAGAGGTGGATGGTTGTAGCATTTTCTTTTCTATTAGTCTTTACCATGGCAGCTTGTTCTACCAAAGAAGATAAAGCTGCTGGAGGAGACTTAGAGGCTATCAAGAAGCGTGGTAAGCTAGTAGTGGGGGTAAAGTATGATACTCGACTATTCGGATATAAAGATCCTTCTGATAACCAAGTAAAAGGGTTTGAGATTGACTTAGCAAAAGAGCTAGCTAAAAAACTATTTGGTGATGAAAATAAAGTTGAATTTAAAGAGGTAACATCAAAAACGAGAATTAAAATGTTGACCAGTGGAGATATTGATTTGATTGCAGCTACGATGACTATTACAGAGGAGAGAAAAAAGCAAATTGATTTTTCTCATGTTTACTATTTGGCTGGACAATCACTATTAGTACCAAAGGATAGTGCAATTAAAACAGTAAAAGATGCTAAAGGCAAAAAGGTTTCTACAGCTAAAGGAGCAACCAGTGGTAAAAACCTAGAGAAACATGTACCAGGCGTGATTGTAGAAGAGTACGATAACTATGCAGATGCCTTTACAGCATTAAAAAGTAAAAAAGTAGATGCTGTGACTACAGATGATAGTATCTTACTTGGAATGGCCGAAAGTGATAGTAATTATCATGTTCTCTCAGAGAAATTTACCAAAGAACCCTATGGAATGGGAATTAAAAAAGGAAATGAACAGTTAAAGAAATATGTTAATGATTTTATTGTAGAAATTCAAAAGAACGGTAAATATGCAGAATTATTTAAGAAGTGGTTCAAAAAGGACGCGCCTACAGATTTACCAAAGGAAGCTGTTCTGGAGAACTAAGAATAGCAAATGTACAAGAGAAATATATGAAATACTTTTTAGAATGGGTTTCTCTTAAAGCGCTTTCAAAAGAGAAGCCTATTCTAACCAAAAAGATGAGTCGAAATGGATGGGCTTTATAGGTAGAAGTCCATTTTTTGATCCTTTTAACAGAAGGAAAGGGGTGTGGAAATGGATTTTAGTTTTCTTGAAGTACACAAAGAAGATTTTATAGATGGTTTTTTTACAACATTAAGTGTTAGTTTGGTTGCGCTGGTTTTAAGCTTAATTATTGGAACAATCATGGCTGTATTACGTATTTCGCATAGTAAGATTCTTCGTGGAATTGGAACCGCTTATGTTGAGTTTTTCCGTAATACGCCTATTATTATCCAAGTCTTTTTCTTTTATTTTGGCTTGGCATCCATTCAGATCAATTTATCAAAGTTTATGGTTGGATCACTTGGGCTTGCCTTTTATACGGGGGCATTTATGGCTGAAGCGATTCGCGCAGGAATTCAAGCTGTCCCAAAAGGGCAAATGGAGGCTGCACGTTCTTCTGGATTAACATACATTCAAGCAATGTGGTATGTCATTTTACCACAAGCATTTAAGATGGTTATACCTCCTTTGGGGAATCAGTTTATTAATCTAGTGAAAAACTCCTCGATATTGGCGATTATAGCTGGAACAGATTTACTTTATGCAGCTGATATTGCGATTGCCAATTATGATGTGACTTCTGTCTATGTGTTTGTGGCTTTATTATACTTGGTGATTACGATTCCACTTAGTATCGGTGTGAACTATCTAGAAAAACGTTGGTCTAAACAAGGATAAAAGGGGGGGACATTTGTGGATTTTTCAAGTGTATTGGATCCCACACATTGGTCGGCGTTACTAAGTGGACTAAAAGTAACACTTCTTGTTGCTTTCTCTGCTATTATTTTAAGCTTTATATTTGGTACAATTCTTGGAGTGTTGCGATATACGAGAATTCCGGTTGTATCTCATTTAGCAATTATCTATATCGAAGCGATCCGTAACCTACCATTGCTACTCATTATTTTCTTTGGGTACTTTGCTTTAAAGGATTGGGGAGTACAAATACCGATTGCTCTTTCGGTTATTATTAGTATGACCGTGTTTACCTCTGCTTTGGTTGCTGAAATTGTCCGTAGTGGTCTTAACTCGGTAGACAAAGGGCAGATTGAAGCGGCTCGATCGCAAGGGTTTACTTATACCCAAACATTGTGGTATATAATCATGCCACAAGCCATGAAAAAAATGATTCCACCCATGGTTAGTCAATTTGTTTCTTTATTAAAAGATACTTCGCTTGCAGTGGCTATTTCTTTGCCAGAATTAACACATGCTGCTCAAATTATATATAATTCAAAGTACAATGCTACGATTCCACTGTTAATCTTAGTTTCATTGATTTATTTTGTAATCAATTATTGTCTATCTTTAGCAAGCCGTTATTTGGAAAAAAGATTAGCAGGCTAAAAGAATTGTCTTATTTTATCAATCACGTCTCTTGATGAAGACGTGATTTTTTGTGCGAGTTTGGCATATTTATGTGACAGGTTATGAAAAAGGTAGACTTACTTTCCATGTTTTCGCTATCATCGTGTTAACAGAAAAAGAGCGAAAAGGTAGGGAGTCTATGAAAGATTTGATTATGTCTCTATTAGAATGGCTAATGGATCTCGGTTATTTTGGAATTATGCTTGGATTAATGGTTGAAGTGATTCCAAGTGAGATTGTTTTGGCTTATGGTGGCTTCCTTGTTTATAAAGGAGAAATTACTTTTGTTGGAGCTGTCATTGCAGGAACCATTGGGGGAGTTTTAGCACAGCTATTCCTTTATTGGTTAGGATACTATGGTGGACGCCCATTTTTAGAGAAATATGGTAAATTTATTCTGATCCGTAAGAATCATCTTGATCTTGCAGAAAGTTGGTTTCAACGTTATGGTACGGGGGTAATTTTTGGGGCTAGGTTTATCCCCGTGGTGCGCCATGCCATTTCAATTCCAGCCGGTATCGCTAAGATGGGGTGGCTTCGTTTCACTATTTTGACTACACTAGCAGTAATCCCGTGGTCTATTGCTTTTATATATCTTGGACAAAAGCTGGGGACTCATTGGAATGAAATTGATGAAGTAGCAGGGCCTTACACAACCAAGATCGCTATCGGAATTGGTATTTTACTTATTTTGTATTTCCTCTATAATTGGTTTCAGAAGCGGAAAAAAGAAAAACAAAAGCCATTCTACAATCGGTATTGATTTCCTAAATACGAGAATTCAAAACGTAGTATAATATCAATAGTATATCGCCCGATATAAAGGAGGTGCAGTTCTGATACTTAAATATAGAATGATCAAATTAGTGAACACAAAAAGCGGCTTTTAAAACAGGGCATAGGATCTATATTTAAGTAGCAGATAAAAGCCATGAGCATTGGTGGACTTGAATGGGTTCTTATTTTTGTTGTTGCTTTAATTTTGTTTGGTCCGAAAAAATTGCCAGAACTCGGTCGGGCTGTTGGGAAAAGTATCCGTGAATTTAAGCAGGCAACTAGTGGAATGTTAGATGAAGAAGATAGAAAGCAACCGAAGAAAGAAGAAGCACCCAAAGTATAAAAAGGATGAAGTAAAACTGCTGACTCTTTACAAAGTCAGCAGTTTTTTTATGGACTATTTAACAACAACGACGGATGGTTCCGCCTCCATACTTTTCATCATTGGCTTTACGATGGAATTCTGCTTCACTCATGGGAGTTGCTCCTGGATGATTTTTGTAGAAATGGTCCAAATATTTTTGATAACTTGGAACACCCGCCATCGTATTTAAAAATTCAGCAAATAAACGAAATGGCTTTTTCCAATCTCCCATTTGATCATCCTCCAATGGTAGTTGGTTTATTTGGGATATATTCTGACTCTTTGAGAGGTAATTTTTCATGCTTAATTGTGACTTTATACCAGATTCTAGCAGCATCAATAATAATGATAATAACCAGTATCATGAAGATAGCGGTTAAGACAGCATCTATCTGATTGTTAAATACAATTTGTTTCATCTGTTCCATATTTTTAGCTGGTCCGATGATTTTTCCTGCATCAATAGCGGTTTGATACTTATCAGCAGCTGCGATAAAGCCAATTTTGGGATCAAGATCAAATAGCTTTTGCCAACCCGCAGTCATAGTTACCATTGTAAGCCATACAAGAGGAACGATGGTAACCCAAGAATAAACTTTTTTACCCATTTTAATTAAGATGGTGGTTCCGACAACCAAAGCGACAACTGCTAACATTTGGTTAGCGATACCAAATAATGGCCATAATGTGTTGATTCCACCAAGCGGATCAATGACACCTTGATATAGGAAATATCCCCAACCAGCGACGATAAGCGCACTCGCAAGTAAATTGGCGGGATACCAATCTGTCTTCCCTAATTTAGGTGAAATATGTCCAAGTAGATCTTGGAGAATAAAGCGACCGACTCGCGTTCCAGCATCAATAGTAGTTAAAATGAAAACAGCTTCAAAAAGAATGGCAAAATGATACCAAAAAGCCATAAAAGCTTTTCCACCAATAATATTGGAAAAAATAGTGGCCATTCCAACAGCTAATGTAGGAGCGCCTCCAGTTCTAGATAAAATGGTATTTTCTTCAATGTCATTGGCTAGTTCCTGAAGGTCCTGAGGAGTTACTGTAAAGCCCATCTGAGTAATCTTTGTTGCTGCGGTCGTTACATCAGGACCAATAACTGCTGCTGGACTATTCATGGCAAAGTAGACCCCTGGAGTTAGAACGCAAGCAGCAATTAAAGCCATAATTGCGACAAATGATTCAGTAATCATACCACCATAGCCAATCATACGTGCATGTGATTCGCGGCTAATCATTTTGGGTGTCGTTCCTGAAGAAACAAGGGCATGAAAGCCAGAAATAGAACCACAAGCAATGGTAATAAAGACAAATGGAAAGAGATTACCAGCGAAGACAGGCCCTGTTCCATCGATAAATTTGGTGAAAGCGGGCATTTGAAGATCAGGTAAAACGTAGACAATCCCAATCGCCAGTGCAAAAATAGTTCCAATTTTGAGGAAAGTACTCAGGTAGTCACGTGGTGCCAAGAGTAGCCATACAGGAATAACTGAGGCAATAAAGCCGTAGATGATCATTAACCAAGCAATCATTTCACCATCAAGTGTAAAGATTTGAGATAAAGTAGGATGATCAGCTACATATTTACCCGCCCATAATGAAGCGAATAGTAAGATAAGTCCGATAATGGAGGTTTCCAAAATTCGGTTGGGACGGATAAAGCGCATATAAATCCCCATAAATAAAGCAATTGGAATGGTCATAGCCAAAGTGAATAAGCCCCATGGACTTTCCGCCAAGGCATTCACTACAACTAAGGCGAGTACAGCAAGTAGAATAATCATAATGGCTAGAATAGAAATTAATGCTACAAAGCCACCAACTGGGCCAATTTCTTCTTTAGCGATCTCTCCTAATGACTTTCCATTGCGGCGCATAGAGCCAAATAGGATAATAAAATCTTGTACAGCGCCACCTAAAACCACACCAACGATAATCCATAATGTACCAGGTAGATACCCCATTTGTGCTGCTAGGATAGGACCGACGAGCGGACCAGCGCCAGCTATTGCTGCAAAATGATGACCAAAGAGAAACCATTTGTTGGTAGGAACATAGTCTTTTCCGTCATTATGCACTTCAGCAGGGGTTTTCCTATTGTCATCCAATTCAAACACTTTTTTTGCTATGAAACGGCTATAGAAGCGATAACCTATAGCATAAATACAAACTGCTGCTGTAAGTAACCAAAAAGAGTTAACTGTCTCACCTCGTTGTAAGGCGATTAATGCTAAAGCAATTGCACCAATAGCGGAAATAATTGCCCAAATAACATAAGATAACCACTTTTTCTTCATTCAATTAATCAACCCTTTCTATGATATAGAGAAAGTTAATATTTCATTTTATCATTTATTATACTAGAAAAAATCGAAAAATAAATGACTTTTATTAAATGGTATTAGGTTAAATATTTCTAATAGTATTTTTATAGATATATATTTATTTATTGGTTTTTTTTTGATGAAGTAGGTATATGCATATATAAGACTCTTGAATCGAACGATGTGTTCATCATAATAAGGACAATGAAATGCATTAAATTTATGCTATACTGTGTAAAGAGTACGCTGGATATACTAGCTATTAAAATGAAGTGATAGATATATTTTTGATTCATGAGTGATATGGAGGTGAAGAGTTTTATGGCTATATCTAAAGAGGAAGTTGTTCATGTGGCTACGTTGTCACGGTTGAAATTAACAGAAGAAGAAACAGAGCAATATACAAAACAGTTGAATGATATTCTCCAATTCGCTGAAAAATTAAACCAACTAGATACGGAACAAATTGAGCCTACAAGTCATGTACTACCCATCGAGAATGTATTACGTGATGATGAAGTGCGTCCATCTATTCCACGTGAGAAGGCTCTACTTAATGCACCTGATCAAAAAAATGGAATGTTTCGAGTTCCAGCTGTATTTGAAGAATAGGAGGAAAACGATGTCTCTTTTGCGTTTATCCCTGAAAGAAATACATAATCGTATTCTTAAACGAGAGCTTTCAGCTAGAGACTTAGTAGAAGAATCACTCAAGAGAATTGAAGAAGTGGATGGGCAAGTACGAGCTTTCTTGAGCATAGATGCTGAAGGAGCCAGAAAACGCGCAAACAAACTAGACCAAGAGCTAAAAGAGGGAAAGAGTTCAGGATTATTGACAGCAATCCCTGTTGGACTTAAGGATAATCTATCAACTGAAGGAATGACAACGACTTGTGGTAGTCAGTTATTAGCAAACTATCAACCTATATATAATGCCACAGTTGTAGAAAAACTATCAGCGGTACAAACCATTTCTATTGGGAAAACCAATATGGATGAGTTTGCGATGGGCTCTTCCAATGAAAACTCTGGCTTTTATCCAACTCATAACCCTTGGGATTTAGAACGCGTACCTGGTGGATCTAGTGGCGGATCTGCTGCTGCTGTAGCTGCTGGAGAAGTTTATTTCTCTTTAGGTTCGGATACTGGTGGATCCATTCGACAGCCTGCCTCTTTTTGTGGAGTTGTCGGGTTAAAACCTACTTATGGACGTGTTTCTCGTTATGGACTTGTGGCTTTTGCTTCATCCCTTGATCAAATTGGACCACTAACCAAAAATGTTGAAGATGCGGCTTATGTACTACAAGCAATTTCAGGCTATGATCCCAAAGATTCAACATCGGCAAATGTGGAAGTGCCAGACTTTTTATCCCATCTCACTGGTGATATAAAAGGATTAAAAGTTGCTGTTCCTAAAGAGATGCTTGGTGAGGGAATTGATCCAGGAATTCGCGAACAAGTGAAGCGAGCTCTGGCTAAGCTAGAAGATTTGGGTGCCTTTATAGAAGAGGTTTCTCTTCCACACGTGGACTATGCAGTAGCGACCTATTACTTGATTGCTCCGGCGGAAGCTTCTTCTAATTTGGCACGCTATGATGGAGTTCGTTATGGGATGCGTAAGGAAGGAAGAAATCTCTTAGATCTCTATTTAGAGACACGAAGTCAAGGTTTTGGTTCTGAAGTAAAGCGCCGGATTATGTTAGGTACTTATGCTCTTAGTTCAGGTTACTATGATGCCTATTATTTAAAAGCGCAAAAAGTCCGTACCTTGATTCGAAATGACTTTGAACAAGTCTTTGCTAATTATGATGTGATTGTAGGTCCGACTGCGCCCACAATTGCTTTTAAAATGGGAGAGAATATAGATAATCCGCTCACTATGTACCTTAACGATATCTTAACGATTCCCGTGAACTTAGCTGGGCTTCCATCTATTAGTATACCTTGTGGTTTATCTGAAGGAATGCCTGTTGGATTGCAAATTATTGGCAGAGCATTTGATGAAGCAACGGTTCTCCGTGTTGCTCATGCATTTGAACAAGCAAGTGAACATCTGCCAGAACCGCAAGTGGGAGGGATCCGTGTATGAGTAAGTATGAAACAGTGATCGGGCTTGAAGTACATGTTGAATTATCAACGAAAACTAAAATCTTCTGTAGCTGTTCGACTGAATTTGGTGCCCCTCCGAATACACATACTTGTCCAGTTTGTTTAGGACATCCTGGAGTTCTACCTGTCTTAAATCGTGAAGCGGTCAATTATGCCATAAAAGCAGCGATGGCTCTTAACTGTCAGATTGCTGAGTATAGTAAATTTGATCGTAAAAACTATTTTTATCCTGACTCGCCCAAAGCTTATCAGATTTCACAATTTGATCAACCAATTGGTGAACACGGCTTTATAGAAATTGACGTCGATGGTGAAAAGAAACGAATTGGAATTACTCGTGTCCATTTAGAAGAGGATGCTGGAAAATTAAATCATGAAGAGAATGGGGATTCTTCACTCGTTGATTATAATCGAGTAGGTGTACCACTCATAGAGATTGTATCAGAACCCGATTTACGATCTCCACAAGAGGCAAAAGCCTATCTGGAGAAATTAAAAGCAATTATGCAGTATATCGAGGTTTCAGATGTAAAAATGGAAGAAGGATCTTTACGATGTGATGCCAACATTAGTTTACGGCCTGTTGGTGCAAAAGAATTCGGAGTCAAAACGGAACTTAAAAATCTAAACTCGTTTCGCAATGTAGAGCGAGCATTAGAGTTTGAACAGTTGCGACATGCTGAAGTTTTAGATCGTGGTGAAGAAATTGTTCAACAAACATTACGGTGGTTGGAAAATGAAAATCGCACGAAGTTGATGCGTAGTAAAGAAGAAGCCCATGACTACCGTTATTTTCCTGAGCCAGACTTGGTTCGTCTTTATATTGATGAAGCGTGGAAGGAAACGATTCGTGCTACTATTCCTGAACTGCCTGATGCAAGAAAAGAAAGGTATGTTACAGAGTATGGTCTTTCCAATTATGATGCGAGTATTTTAACTGCTAGCAAAGCTACTGCTGACTTTTTTGAGCAAACTGTAGCAGATAAAGTGGATGCGAAGCTGGCGGCTAATTGGATTAGTAGTGATTTGTTAGGATATCTCAATAGTGAAGGATTGGAACTTCATCAAGTTCAAATGAAACCAACTCATCTGGCGAAAATGATTAGCCTTATCCAAAATGGAACAATTAGCTCGAAATTAGCTAAGAACGTATTTAAAGAGATGATCGAAACAGGACATGATCCGAAACAGATTGTGGAAGAAAAAGGCTGGGTTCAAATTAGTGACGAAGGTCAACTTAAAGAGGAAGTAGCCAAGGTCTTAGATCATAATCCACAATCAGTAGAAGATCTAAAAAATGGAAAAGAACGTGCGATAGGTTTCTTAGTCGGACAAGTTATGAAAGCAACAAAAGGCAAAGCCAACCCGCAATTGGTAAATAAGCTGATTCGCGAACAAATCGGTATATAAGCGGCCAGCTCGTCCCACTTGGGGCGAGCTCTTTTTTGCAGGAAGAGAGGTGGGATTCAATGGTAGCTATATATATTTTGCTTATGTTAATCAGTTTGTTTTTTGGAGTACATGCGTTATTTATTGCTAATGCACCCGTTGAAGCTGTACACATGTTAATTTTGTGTATGTATTTCTTCGTGACCATTTATGAATTTTATGGGAAGCCATTTCGGTTACCAATCTATTATCTACTAGTTTTTTTACTGATAACAGATACGCTATTTCAACTATTTATTATTACGAACATCTTTGGTTTAATTAGTTTATTGTTTGCTTTTTCTGCTTGGCAGTCTTTAAAGAGGCTAAGAGGATAAGTTTTTTATTCTTTTATATAAAACTATATGAAGACCTTTGTAAATCAATATGATATTGTAGATAGCTCATTTTCTAACGATATGTTAAGCTAATCCTAATCAAAGAAATAGAGGAGGGAGAAGAGATTGGAACTTGATATGGGGTCTTCATATGAATGGATTGCTCTATTTACATTAGTGTTTGTCACAACCATACTACTGCAAGTCCATTTACCAGAAAAGCGGCTACTTTTAGCTGTCTCTTCCCCTTCCAAACGGCTAGACTTCATCCAATCTTTCATTCAGTTACAAAGACTAAAGATTTTACGTCCCATACGTTTACGGGTGGGAGAAGATGAACCAGATCATAACCTCCTTATTGATTCAGAAAAATAAATAAGGAGGTTATAAACCTTGATTAATCAATTGGTTGAGTGGGTAAAGCCATTTTTTACATTACTAGAACAGGCTGTAGGCGACTGGGGACTAGCAGTCATTCTCTTTACACTGCTAGTAAGGCTTTGTTTGATACCTCTTTCGATCCGACAATCTAATTTTGCTGTGAAGCAGTTTCTTTTCTCGCAGCATGTAGCTAAGTTAAAAGAAAAATGGCAAGGAAATCAACAGAAAATGACAGTTGAAATGACTAAAGTTATGTCAGAAAAAAGCTTTAACCCTTTCAGTATGTTATCAACAGTTATTTTACAAACGCCTATTTTTATGACTATTTTTGCTTTATTTCATCACTTAGGTCCAACTGCGCATTCGGTGTTTATTCCTTGGGTTGCCAGTATTGGACTACCAGATCCTTACTTTATTTTTCCAATTGTGACGGCGATTTTATGTGGTCTACTATCAAAAGTGGCATTAATCCCTGATGATATGATGACAACGACTGCTTCTAATCCTATGTCATTCTATATTATGGTAGGGTTTTCTTTATTCATTCTATGGAGTGCTCCTGTGGCGATTTCTCTTTACTACGGTACCTCGAGTCTTTGGGGGGCTATAGAACGGAGATTATTACGTAGCCGTGTTCGCAAACTGATAAGTCAGGAACAGCAACAATAAGCTATTTCATCGTTATAACTATCAAAAAAGCTAGTCATTCATTTGACTGGCTTTTTTGATAGAAATAGCCTGTCTAGTTCATAGCTAAATACTTCCCCGCGCACTCCCATAGCTTTGATCTTATACTTTGCTCTGTTTGTCTATTTGGTAAGTCATTCTAAAACACGTGGGCTTTTGATTACATAATGCGACATGCTTTGGTAGTATGTCGTATCATTTTACTGTTTTATACAAATCATCTTTTCATACATGATATGATAGATAAGAATTAACGGTCTAAAAGGTATTGAGGGCAAAAAAAGGAGTTGAAAATAGCGATCAATGTATATAGAAGAAGGAAAAATTCTCCTCGTTGATGATGATCAACCGATTTTAGAAATGCTTCAGTTTATGTTGACTAAGGAGAAATTCGCCAATATTTATACAGCGGAAACGGCTAAAGAGGCATTAAAATTGGCAAAAGAAGTTCGACCTGATTTGATTGTATTAGACATTATGCTACCTGATGGAGATGGCTTAACTGTATGTAAAGATATACGTCAATTCACGGAAGCCCCTATCTTGTTTTTAACTGCGAAAAATTCGTATTTAGATAAGTTGGCAGGATTTAGTTTTGGTGGGGATGATTATATTACAAAGCCGTTTAATCCGTTAGAAGTCGTTGCACGCATTCGTGTACAACTCAAACGTCATCTCAAATCAGTAGAATTACCAGCCAAAGGAAATATTTGTTATGATTTTGGGTATTTCCAAGTCGATGAAACTGCTGGCCAATTGTATATTGAAGGAAAAGAAGTACATTGCCCAGCTAAAGAGTTACAACTGCTTCTTTTTTTATGTCAAAATCCGCAACGTGTTTTTAGTTTTCGTCAGATCTATCAACAGGTTTGGAAAGATATTTATGACTTAGGGGGAGAAAATACGATTAAAGTTCATGTTCATCGCCTACGAGAAAAAATAGAGCCAAATCCAAGCAAGCCCATTTATCTTTTGACAGTGCGTGGATTAGGCTATAAGCTGGTGGCCCCAAAGGGCGATAATGGATTATGAAAGGAAGGTTGACGCGGTATTTTTTCTTAAGCTTAGGAGGAATATTCGTTTGTATTTTTGCTTGGATGAGCTTTTTGATCTACCTCTTCTTTGGCAGACAAGAGATTCCAGAAAATCCATTAACAGCTAATTATTTAAAGAAGATTGCAGTCAAAACTCAGATCAATACACAGCGAGTGCAGATAGACTCACAAATTTTGACTTACCTTCGGCAGCAGCAGATATGGCTTCAAGTGTTAAATGAAAAAGGAGAAGAAATTTATTCGTTTCATCGTCCTACCTCTATACCTCGTCATTACGCACCAGGACAGCTAGTTGCCTATCAAAACTATCCTACTGAATCGGGTTATCACATTTCCACATGGTATGAAAAAGTGGATGGCCATATTTATACTTGGGTTACGGGAGGAGCTCCAGCACGCTCTCATAAAGGCTATATACCGGAAAGTGAGCAATATCAATATACAACTTATCTGGTAGCAGGATGGATCGTAATTATTCTACTAATTGCCACTTTCTCTGCATTTCGCTTAGGTAATCCCCTCTTACATACTTGGTCATGGCTTCAGCAATTAGCTGATGGGGACTATAGTGAACCACTAGATCGTAAAGGGAGGCCGAGATCCTTAAATCGCTCAGGCAAAATTAAGCTCTCTTACCGTATTTACCGTGAAGTGATTGATTCATTATATAAACTTACTCAAACGTTAAAACAAAATGAGCAAGATAGAATCCGTTTGGAAAAAACACGTGAAGAATGGATGACCGGAGTTTCACATGATTTAAAAACTCCACTCTCAACGGTAAAAGGGTATATCGAAATATTATCCACAGAGAAGTATGAGTTAGATAAACATGAGCTTGACTTTATCCTAAAAACGTTGGGACAGCGTGTAAAATATATGGAAGAGTTAATACATGACTTTAACCTTACATTTCGTTTGAAGAATAATGCCCTACCACTTCATAAAGAGAAAGAAAATATTGTAGAATTGCTTCGTGAATCCATCATTGATTGTATCAATTTGCCGAAAGCCAATGAGTATGAATTCGATTTGGATACCAATACGAAAGAGCTTTATGATGTAATTGATCGAAAGTGGTATAAACGAGCCATTGATAATCTACTTGGTAATGCAATTAAGCATAATCCACCAGGAACAAAGATTCAAGCGCAACTTAAGCAGCTTGATCAAGGATACGAAATCGTGATTCGCGATAATGGCAAAGGAATGGATCATGAAACGAAAGTGCGTTTGTTTGAACGTTATTTTAGAGGTACTAACAGTAATCAAAATTCACTGGGGACTGGACTGGGAATGACCATTGCTTATCAATTAATTCAAGTGCATGGAGGGAGAATTCATTTACATAGTAATCTAAATGAAGGGACAAAAATTGTGATTCAATTTACACAAAATAGGGGATAAAGTGTGGACTTCTCTTGAAATTATAATGTAATTCAAGAGAAATCCATCTCTATTTAGCTTAGAGTTTTGGTCATCCAAACCTGCCCTAGTTGATAATCAAAGCCGATCTCCCGAAGTAATTCATCTAAGTCTATATCTGCGTGTAAATTAAAAGTACGATAGGATTGAGCAGGTTTCGTTTTATTTATAACATGGGAAATCAGTTCAATGAAAATATCTTTACGGTTTTTCTCTTTGGGAGTCACTTCTAAGTGAAAAAAATTAACCGTTTGTAAAGACGTAATAACTTGAAATAAAGCATATCCAATCGTTTCATTTTTTTCATTGGATAGTATGATTGCTTCCGCATCAGGTAAGCTTGCTAACTGATTCTGCCAAGGAGCCCACCGACGGAAAAAAGGAAGGTGGACTAGATCCCGCTTAAAAATGCTCTGCACAGTATTTGGTGTATGTTCGGTAGTCAATGAGCTTAACTTGCTTTTAGCTTTTTTAAGATCAAGGGAGTAAAATTTTAAATGGTCGATAATTTGATAACCCATTTTACTATAGAGATGAATGGCTGTTAAATTTCGATCAATAGCTTCAAGTGTAGCAACCTCTACTTGTTGTTGATGGTATATTTCAAAGCACTTTTCCATCATCAATCGACCTATGCCTTGTCCACGATAATCAGGAATAACACCAGTTCCTCCATTCCAAGCTATTTTTTGATTATTAATCTCTCGAATCCCATTTAAGATAAACCCAACAGGTTTTTCTTTATCATAGGCGACAATGGATAGATCAGGAGAGAGATCTTCTTTGGCCAAACGTTTCACATAAGATGACACATCTGTTTTCATTTCTGTAAAGTAATCTTGAAAGGCATGGTTCATTAGATCTACCATTTCTTTTAAGGAACAATTACTTAGAAATTCAAATCGAATCATATTCATCCTGCTTTCTATAGATTGGGAAATTTATAATTTTATTTTACAAGAATTGATCTATAAAAGGTAAAGATAAAAAAGCCTCTCTTTGCAAAGAGAGGCACATTTTTAACGGTTTTAAAAGGAGATCATGAGCGAGTTGTACGTCGGCGACGATATAAGTTTATAATTAAAGCAGAGACAACAATAATCCCAATAATTGTAATAATAACAAAGCTATAATCCCCTAGAAGCTCATACAAAAGATTACGATTCATATAATCAAGTCCTTTACTACCCTTGTGTGTCAAACGCTTGGCTTTCCATTTTAGCTGACTGCTGATTAGGTCTAAATATTGCAGTAATAGGACAAAATCGGGTTATTCCTGAAGCGACTTTCACAGCTGAAAAGATTGCGATCATCCACGGAAAGACACGATATGGAGAACGAGCCGAACAAGCAGTACACCAAGCTAAGCCAACTAAGCCGCAGGTAATGCGAATCAGGGCATTCCAAGGGCTCATATTTTTTTGCATATCCTCACTCCCTCGCTTCTTTAATAACTAGTCTTTACAATTTCCCTCTTATTATGCGAAGGATAAATTATTCGGTTGCCGAAATGATAAATAGTTAAACAAAGGAGTTGATCAAATGGGAATTCAGCTTACATTGGATGAGCAAATACTACTTTCAGATGTTGTTATGGGCAGGAAAAAGCCTACTCGTTTAATTAAGGGTGGGACAATACTTAATGTTTATACAGGTAGGTTAGAAAAAAAGGATATTGCACTTGCTGGAAAGAGGATTGCTTTTATTGGAAATCTAAAGCAAAGTGGTCTATATCTTGATTCATCAATAGAGTCATTAGATTTAACTGGATATACTTTAGTACCTGGTTATATTGAACCGCATGCACATCCAACCCAGCTATATAATCCCCTAACTTTAGCAGAAAAAGTACTAACTTTGGGAACGACAACATTGATTAATGATAATATGACTTTTTTCACCATGTGGAATATGGAGGAATTGTTGGGGTTATTAGATCAGCTAGAGAACTATCCTGTTAAACAATTTTGGTGGGCCCGATTGGATGCACAGACGTATTTAAACAATCAGGAAAAGGAATTGTTTTCAACCGAACGTGTCCAAAAATTTTTATTTCATCCGCTTGTCATACAAGCAGGTGAACTTACAGATTGGCTTCCTTTACTTATGGGCGATGAAACGATGTTAAGTCAGGTCACGATGACAAAGCAGGCCGGTAAACGTGTAGAAGGCCATGCTTCTGGAGCATCTTATCGTACTTTATCTCGTTTAGCGGCCATTGGAGTGACAGCTGATCATGAAAGTATCTCGGTAGAAGAAGTATGGAATCGCCTGGAGTTAGGGTATATGACAACCTTACGTCATAGCTCGATTCGCCCTGATTTACCTATCTTAATAGAAGGACTCCTACAAAAAGAAAATGTTCCATGGCATCGATTGATGTTAACAACAGATGGAGCTACCCCCCTTTATTTAAAGCAGGGATTTCAGGATCATATTATACGAGTAGCTATTCATCATGGCTGTGACCCCATACATGCTTACCAGATGGTTACCATCAATCCGGCTATCTATTATCATATGGAAGAACATATTGGTGGATTGGCACCCGGGAGACTAGCTAATATAAATGTATTAAATTCCCTTCAAGATCCTACTCCTGTCATGGTACTGGTGGATGGAGAGTTAGTCGCCAAGCAAAGAAAAATGTTGCAATCATTTGAAACGAATCCTTGGAATCATTTTAAAAGTGTTAAGTGGGGAAGTGATTGGCGTATACAGGAAGAGGAATTTTCCTTACCTTCTCGAAAAAAGGATAAAGTGCCTATTATTCAATTGGTCAATGCAGTGATTACGAAATTACAAGAAGAGAATTTAGAAGAGGAAAACGGCTGGGTAAAATGGGAGGAAAATGATGATCGTTTATTAGTATATTTAATTAGTCCTGTGGGGAAGTGGATGACTTCAGCTTTTTTACGAGGATTCGCACGAAATATAGACGGACTTGCCTCAAGCTATAACGGATCTCATGATTTGTTAGTAATTGGACGTGACAAGAAAGCAATGGCTCAGGCGGCTAATCATGTATTGGAGCATGGTGGAGGGATCACTTGGGTTCAAAACAGTCAAATCTTATATCATATACCACTTCCTATCAGTGGTTTTATGAGTACAAAGTCAGTGGATGAATTGAACGAGCAGTTAGAACCATTTATCACTCAATTACGTGCTTTTGGATATACATTTTCAGATCCGCTCTATACTTTTTTATTCCTATCCTCTACTCATTTACCACAAATTCGTCTGACACGGGCAGGAATTATGCAAGTTAAAGAAAAAAAGATACTATATTCAGCAAGTAAGAGGGGTATATAAATATAGAAGATCATAGCCAGATCTGTTTCGAATAAAATAGATGACCAGGGGACTTCTCTTATGCGGATGTCCCCTGGTTAGTTAACTAGCTGAACGGATTAAATTTCTCCCTTTACCATGGGCAATACATAGTGGTGTACCAAAGAGTGGATCTTTCGCAATTTCACAATGGAGATCAAAAACCTCTTGAACCATTTGTTCGGTCACAATGTCTTCTGGTTTACCTTCTGCATAAACTTGTTTATTGCGAATAGCAATGATATGGTGTGCATAACGGCATGCCAGATTAAGATCATGTAGTACCATAATGATCGTTCGCTTTTGTTTTTCATTTAGCTCAAATAATAAATCTAAAATTTCAATTTGATGTGTCAGATCAAGGTAAGTTGTCGGTTCATCTAATAATAATATATCTGTATCTTGCGCCAAAGTCATTGCAATCCAAGCACGTTGGCGTTGACCACCTGATAATGAATCAACGGCACGATCTGCTAAAGGGGTCATTTGAGTAACTTCTAATGCCCAGTTTACTTTATCTTCATCTTCTTTAGACCATTGTTTTAACCAAGTTTGGTAGGGATATCGCCCTTGTTTGACTAATTGTATAACAGAAAGGCCTTCTGGTGCTTCAGGACTCTGTGGCAAGATGGCTAAGTTTTTGGCAAGCTCTTTGGTGGGTTGCTTTGCAATCTCCTTACCATCTAGTAAAATAGATCCTGATTGTGGCTTTAAAAGTCGAGCAAGTGACCGTAGAAGTGTAGATTTACCACAGCCATTGCTACCTACTAAAACTGAAATCTTCTTGTGGGGAATACTTAGATTTAATTCTTGTATAATCGTGTGAGGTCCGTAAGAGAGAGTTAAATTACTTGTTTCTAAACCGTGTGTCAAAATAATCCCTCCAAGTTAGATGAGGCATGGAATCGAACTTGTTCTCTTCTTTCATTTTATGAGAAAGATTCTCAACCGTCAATGAATATTGTCCTGCTCTCTAAAGGAAGAAATTAAGATGGTATCGAAGTTATATAAACCCATGTGTAATAATTGGTATAGGAGAGCCACTAAAAAAACCTTTGTATGATTTATAAAGAATGGATCGGATGACTTGCATGTTGTTATAACATAAGCAGTGAATAAAATGAGAAAGGAATAAAAGCAGTATATTTTGTCGTATTTTTATTTTTTGGTAAATTTATTTATGTTAATCGGGGATAAGTTTTATGTAACTTGCCCTTTTTAATGGTAATCGCTATAATACTATAGACATTTTGGTATTAGAATTAAGAAAAAGGGAGTTTATACTCTTGAAATCAATCACTCAAAGAAAGTGGGTTATGGGTTTAACGCAGTTATTATATTTATCTATTTTAATTACACCGTATGCCCCACCTGTTTTTTTGTTTTTAATTGGAATTATTACTATTTTTATTTATAGAGAGAAGTGGCCGCTTTTAAGCTGGCCTGAAAACATTTTTTTAGGTTTTGTTCTTCTAAGCGCTATTAGTTGGGCTGTGAGTCCTAGTTGGTATCAAATAACTACGGAACCTGTACCCATACAATCTTTTCCAGTAGGCATTGTTCCTGTTTTTCTCTTTGTGACTTATTATCTTTTGACAGTTTGGATCAAAGGCATTGTAAAGTGGTCTCCAGCTGAAGTTCGTAGAATGTATATTTATTTTTGGTTGGGAGGGCTGTATGTTGTAGCTGTTGTATTGATTCAGCAAATGAGCGGGAGTATGAATGGTAGTGAACTATTAGAGCACCTGCTTAACTTTTATAGAGAGAATCAATGGCAGAGCGAAAATCCAGAAAGAAGTGCAGGAACCGCAGGAAATTCAAATATAACAGCTGCTATGCTCATCTGTTTTGCATTAATGAGTATTTATGCCCAATCTGTACTGTATAAAAGGTGGCAGAAGATAACTGCTTTTGGTGTATTCCTTTTATTTTGCTATTCCATTTATTTGACAGGATCACGTGGAGCATGGGTTGGACTAGTAGTGGGATTATTGGTTCAGATTTGGATGAAAGGACATAGAAAAATCACATTAGCCATTTTACTATCTCTAGGCAGTGTAGTAGCCTTATTTCCATCATTAATCCCTCGTTCAGATACCATATTGACTACTTTCCAAGCACGTATGAAAATTTGGAAAGTAGCAGTAGAGATTTTCAAAGAGCATTGGCTTATAGGAGCATTACCCCTTCATTTTGCTCAGATTTTCCATCAAAAAACAGGTGAAGCAGTTTATCATGCGCATAATGTGTTCCTTGGTATTGCTTCAGAATTTGGCATCATTGGTTTTGGTTTATTTGTAATGCTCATTGTTGTGACGATGATAAGAGCGAGACGTTGGCGGAAGCTGACAAATAGTAAAGAAGAAAGATGTTTAGCAGGAATGCTGGTCTCGTTGATTATCGCTTTACTGGGTCAAGGAATGTATGACTATCCTTTATTAACACCACAAGTAGGTCTTATTTTTATGCTTAGTATTATTATTATTCATTCTCAGTACGAGCGAGCTTTAAAGATGAAAAACGATGGAGATCTTAAATATGAAGTAAAAAGCTCTAAGACTCTTGACTTTAAGCCCGTATCAACCTTCATTATCGGTATGAAAAACCTTTTTAAAAGCGAACACTCCCGTCGCCTACGTTAATGGGTAGAGACGGGAGTGTTTTTTTCTTATGTTCTAGTGAAATACTTCCCATGGATTGATCCAACCGAAAAAGATTCGTGTACCAGGAGGTACATTTCGGCTTGGAACAGTAGCTTTATAAACCTTTCCATTATAGGAAACTAAATCGCTAGTTTGATACCATTGGTTACTCTGCCAAGCTGGAGGGAGATTAGTATTTGGTTTAGGTCTAGGCTTGGGTTCTGGTTTGGGTTCTGGTTTGGGTTCTGGTTTAGGTTCTGGTTTGGGTTCTGGTTTAGGTTCTGGTTTGGGTTCTGGTTTGGATTCTGGCTGATGATTGGGCTCGTCTTTTTGCTCAGGTTGTTTATTAGACGTTTCATTGTCTGGCTGGACTTTTCTCGTGTCTTTAGTTCCTATCTTTGAAGAAGAAGCTTGTTTATGCGCCACATTATTGTTTGCTTTTGAGTCTGATGTCAGTTCCTTTTGCTTCTCCTTTATTTTAGGAGCTATACTTTTCTCTGAGGGTGCCTGGTTTACAGTTTCTGGTGAAGTTGTTTCATTAGCTGCTTGACTTTGTTTTTTCATTGAATCAGGAGTAGATGTTGAACTATAAGCAGTTATACCTGATTTTTTCTCTGGCTCATTTGGTTGCATTGCATAAATTATACCAGATAAAGTAAATAAAAAAATGAGAACGCCTACTCCGGTCCATAGGAAAGGTAAACGTTTTTGTCCACTCCTGTTTTTTCGGCTTGGAAGTGGTGGTGTCGGAATGATGGGCTGCGAAGAGCTCCGTTTAGATCGTAAGTTCTTTGAACTCCGATTATGCTCGCTCATTACCTTAGTTCCTCCATTCGATCTACTTGGAATTTTATCATAGCATAGTTAAAGAAAAAATCAATGAATAACAATATTCTAAGTATATATTTAATGTCAATATTATATTATTAGATAATAGTATTTTAAGTTACAAAAAAAGTATATATATCATTTTTAAAGTGGATAAATATTATTTATATAAATTTATTATAGTCTTTATCGCTAAAATTGACGAAAAATGAAATACAAAAATTTCAAGTATGTATTTTTGTATAACTGAATCGAAATTATCATTATTTGATTGAAAAAGAAAATAAATTTGTAGGAGAATCTCTTTGAGAGAGCTCTTGAACTGCTGCTTATCGTTTCTCCGCTCTCACTCCTGTGGCTTTTTCTAGGAGTAGTCTAGGTTTTTGATCGAATAATGGAGTATGCACTTATAGGAGATTCATGCTATATACATAAATATGTTACAATGTGGGAAAAAGGTGTGAAGGTTGTGTGTTTAAGAATTCCTTTAAAATATCCTTACTCCTTTGATCAAACAACAAAGCGTTTGCGCTATTTTTCTAAATCAAGTTATCTAGAAAAAGATGGAACATTTTATCGAGCTATGCGTTTAAAAACAAGGACGATCGTAGTAGGGATCTCGTATATACCTATGTACTCAGCCTTAGAAATACAAGTAGATCAACCATTATCCAGTTTAGAGGAGCTAGAGTTACTTGAAATAGTAAAGCGAGTATGGTCTACTGAAATTGACTTGACCCCCTTCTATAATCATCTCGAAGATAAGGTTTTGCGACCGATAGTGCTTGCAAGACAAGGACTCCATTTGATCCTAGATCCAGATATTTATGAATGTTTTATTAAAACGATTATTGGTCAACAGCTACAAACGTCATTTGCTGCGAAATTGGAACAACGTTTGATTGAATTAGTGGGAGATCAGATTGATTATCATGGAGATACTTTTTGGGTATTTCCAACTGCAGAGCAAATCGCAAAGCTTACCTATGAAGATCTTCAAAAACTGCAATATAGTCGGCGTAAGGCTGAATATATTATAGATATCTCACGATTAATTGTTAATGGTAGATTGGATCTCAATAATCTATGGGATAAGTCAAATGAAGAAGTAATGGAGTTGTTGTTACCTTTGCGTGGTGTAGGTCGTTGGACGATTGAATGCATCTTATTATTTGGTCTAGGTAGATCTGATCTGCTTCCTGCTGCAGATATTGGGTTAAGAAATGCCGTGAAAATGGCGTATGGTTTGGAAAAACAACCAACAGAAAATGATATTCGAAAGTTAGGAGCAGCTTGGGCACCTTATGAGAGCTATGTTACGTTTTATCTGTGGGATTACATTACGCAAAATAAGAAATGATGTATCTTAAACATAGGAAGGGGGATATCTGTGGCTAGAAAAAAGAAAAAAGAGACTCGAGTAGCTTCAGTAGATGCAAATGGGATTTTTATGCGTGAAGTAAAAGGGACAGCTTTATGGGTAATTATTTCCCTTGGAATTGTTAGTGTACTAGCCGTTCTAAAATATACTTTACTTTAGATGTGTCAGTCATTGTTATAGATTAAATATATTTTAATTCAAAAAATGGGTCTCTCTTTTTCACTTAAGTAAATGAAGTGGAAAATAAAGAGACCCATTTTATAATGACCAATATTGTTTTAGCAGCGTGTACCTAGTTGAAGTAGGAGAGAAAAAATGTATATCAGTCATCCTATTAGTCACTATAAGTTTATGATCGAACAGGCTCTTTTGTCCGTTCCTTATTTTGGACTTGTAATTCATAGGCTTGATCAGGACTATAGATGACACTACGAGTATAGGCAATCTCAATTCCATTCTGGTGTAAAGCATCTAATGCTTCTTTACGGATATCACGTTCTAATTGGAAATAAGCATCAGGAGAGCAAAGAGCTGTGATCATAAATTGAACTCCATTCATATCCATATTAGTAAATTTCGCGATATCCGGATCTTCGATAAGGTCTTTTGTATATTTTTCTTTGATCTGGGTACATGCTTGTTCTAATGATGTTATGACAAGATCAAAATTTGTTTCAAGTGGAACAGTGATATTAATAATGGCACGCATCTTTTCACGGTTATAGTTTGTGACTTGAGTGATCGTTCTATTGGCCAAGTAATGTAAGCGTTGATTAAACTCACGGATTTTGGTTACACGTAGCCCTACCTCTTCCACTGTTCCAGTTATCTGATTATTAATTTGGACAAGGTCGCCAACCTCCAATTGGCGTTCAAAGATCAGAAAAAATCCGCTTATGACATCTTTGACTAAACTTTGAGCTCCAAATCCAATCGCTAATCCTAAGATACCCGCACCAGCTAAAACAGGGGCTAAGTTAATGCCAAAGATAGATAAGATGGTTAGGATCGCAATGAAATAAAGTGTATATTGAACAACAGAGTTAATTAACTTTCGTAGCGTATGACCTTGATTGCTTTGGACACGGCTAAATGAGAAAGTTTTATTGATCAATCGCTGGATCAGTCGCACAGCTATAATAGTAAGAGCTATGATCAAAATGATTTCACCCAAGGGCATTAAGAGATACTGAAAAGGATCTTCAATGATATTGACAAATAAGCTTTTAGTTTTATGGGCTATGTTCTCAGCTAAGTTTTGACCTGTATCTGTTTGAGGATTTTTTGATATATTTTCGGCTATTTTTTTTTCAACATCTGTTGAAAAAGCTAGTAAGTCCGTTCCCAAAATCACTACACCTCATTTCTGGCGGATATAGATGTTTTTTTATGTGAATTAGGATAACATGTGTTGTACTTTTTTGTCTAATTGCTCTTCACTAATCCAACCTACAAAAGAATCAATGAGGTTTAGCTGATGATCAAGTAGAGCTACAGCTAGAAACGGAAAGTTTTTCTTATGATGATATCGAACATCAAACCATCTTACTTCATAGCCATATGAGCGAGAATATACAATGGGATAACCAAATGAAGTAAAAGATAAAAAGGAGGAGATAGGCTCTGCTTCTTTGGAATGAATAGCAGCAGGATGTTGTAGATCCTTTGTAGAAAGTTCTCCAGTCCATTTTATCTGTCCTTGACGAATTTCTCCCATTCGAACCCTGTTCTGTTGTCTTAGTACAACTTTCCAATCATTCCATCTTATAGTAGGTAAAACAGTATATTTCCCAGGCTCGCCAACTTGTTTCTTAACCCATTTAGACTTTTTCGCATGCACCCAAGTTCGCCACGAAACGTAGGTGATCATAATTAAATAAATAGCTGCAAAAATAAGCCCAGGAGAGATTGGTGAAATAAACCATAAACCAAAGCCGATCAAATGAATGACAAAGATAAAAGGATCAAATATATTAATGACATTCCAAGATATCCAACGGTTCGAAAAAGGTTTCAGTGCTTGAGTACCATATGCATTAAATAGATCGATAAAAATGTGAATAAATACGGCTAAAAAACTCCATAGCCATACATGTAGATAATTTTCCGTTAAGAAGAAGGATAAAACAACGGTTATAAGTGTAGGCCATAGTAAAAGCATTGGAAGTGAATGAGTCCATCCACGATGATTTCGTATATAGGCACTATTCCCTTTAAGACGATATAAGGTGTCGCAATCAGGAATTTGTGAGCCGATTGTAGTAGCAAAAAGGATCGCATAAGATATTTGCGTATCCTGCAGTAAGGTAGGGTCAAGATGTGCTAAACCGTAAAGGCCGATTCCCATGGCAAGGTGAGTTCCTGTATCCATATAACTCCTGCTACTGTCCAATATAGACAAAATGTCCGTTTTAGTTTTGCTTAGGATGGCAAGTCCTGTTCTGACCTATGTTTTTATGGACCTAGATTGAATAACGGGTTTTTAATTTTGAACTGCGAAATTTTCTAGGAAAGTTGATAAATATAATTAATTTTTAGGAAAGGAAAGCGTTATATCATAAAAACATATGAATAATCTGGATTCATCCATATATTACTTATCACTCTAAAACTAAAATTAAGTAGGACATTTAATCTAGAGGTAGCAGGTAACCTCCTTCCTTAATAAAAAAATTTACTTTTTCTAGAGCAGATGTTACATAGATTATTAAAAGGCTGGATTATTTCTAGATTAAAAGCAGATTGCTTTGGTGTAAAATGGACTTTTTGATTGAGGTTTAGGCGAAAGTAAGGTTCGAAAGAGATGCGTAGCTGATTTATGCCATATCCTCTTTATAATATAGAAAATGCAATTGGAAGTGACTCTTATTTAGAAGATCATTTTGGTACTTACATAGTTCATTGGGTTAACGGAGTAAATCATATTTGTTAAGATAGAGGCTGTTACATAATCAGAATCACTTACGTATATTTGATCTATCATATAATGGATTTAAGAAAGGGGATTCTTGTATGAATACAGCACGTTATCTTTTATTTATAGAATATCAAGTTAAGGATTCAAAGTGGAATGATTTTCTGGCAGCTCGACCTAATCTTAAAGAAAATGTTAAACAAATAGGACCAATTTTGTCACACTCATTTTTAGAGAGTAAAGAACAAGCGGGTTTGATTGTAGAGATCATCGAAGCAAAAGAACCACATTTAATTGAACAAGTTAAACAGCTTCGGACAGCTACAATCGGTGGTGTTTTAGATGAATTTGACTCGCTAATTAAAGGAGGACGAGAAAAAGTTCGTGCTTGGACTTTTGGACATTTAGATTAAATAACAAGGTGGTATCTAAGAGAAAATGATTCGGAAAAAAAATCATAAAAATTTAACCATAAATCTACCTCCAAAAGAAACAATACAAGTGATCCAGAAAGAATTGTTAGACTGGTATAATCAAAATCAACGCGATCTTCCTTGGAGGATTAATAAAGATCCTTATCGGATTTGGGTTTCCGAAGTCATGTTGCAACAAACCAGAGTGGATACAGTAATTCCGTACTACGAACGATTTATGAAGCAATTTCCCACCCTTGAAGACTTAGCAAATGCAACAGATGAACAAGTGGTAAAAGCATGGGAAGGTCTAGGATATTATTCGCGAGCGAGAAATTTACATTCTGCAGTTAAAGAAGTGGTTGAAAAATATGCTGGAAAAGTCCCAGATCAACCTGAAACCATTTCGCAATTAAAAGGAGTGGGCTCATACACGACAGGTGCCATTTTAAGTATAGCTTATAATAAAAAAGTACCTGCTGTGGACGGTAATGTGATGCGTGTTTTTTCTCGTCTATTTGCGATTAAAGAAGATATTGCATCAGCTACCACTCGCAAAAAAATGGAATATCTAGCAGATTCTCTAATCCCTGATCAAGCACCTGGAGATTTTAATCAAGCATTGATGGAGTTAGGTGCTCTAGTTTGTACACCTGTTTCTCCGCAATGTTTATTTTGCCCTGTTCAATCGGTATGTCATGCATCTCATCAGGGTATTCAAGGAGAATTACCTTATAAGAAAAAAGCCAAGCCTCCATTAAAGGTGCCTGTATTATTTGGTTGGATCACATCTGACTCAAAAGTTTTACTCGAAAAACGGCCAAATAAAGGCTTATTACGTGGAATGTGGGCTCTTCCAACCTGGGAAGATGTTATTGAATCTAAAGCGTTAGACACGATGCAAAAAATTGTGATCGAAAACAATTGGTTAGTTAAAAATATAAATATAAAGGGGAATCTGGAACATATTTTTAGTCATCGTCACTGGAAAATTAGTTTAGTTACTGTGGAGTTGATAGAGCAAGGATTGGAACCATCATCGAATTTAAAATGGATATCTTTGGATGATATAGAAAAAATAGCATTGCCTAACGTTTATCGAAAAGCTCTGAAAATGTTAGTTTAACATTTTGTAATACATTTACTCATCATCCTCGTTTAAAATAGTATTTGATTTATTGTTTAGGTTTTTGCATTTACGGGAAGCTTTTGCATTAGAGATTCTTCTTTTTAACAAATTTTTACATATCAGAGATAAAAAGGAGGGAAATAGGTGGAAGGAAGAAAAATGCCATTTGGAGATAAATATCCAGTCCCTGCCTCCAGAAAATCTCTTCATTCGATGTTGTCTCAACGTACCGATCAAGGATCATCAGCCAAAAAGTCGTTGCTAGGGAAAAAGATAAAAATTGAAGAAGAATCAGAAGCATATACAGAGGAAGATCTTTACCAAAAACTCAAGATGTTTCGAGAAAGACCATTATCAAAAGAAACGGAGTTTTCAATGATGCCTGAACATATTAAAAAGAATATTTCCTCATCACAACGCGAATTCTTGATAGATACGGAACAGAATGAAAATGATTTATCAGCATTTATGACTAAGGAAGAAGACGACACATCCGAATTAGGTTTATTTGAAGCAAGAAATTTAGATAGCTGGAGTACAGATTTTACTGGAACCTCAAGCCGTCCACCTGAGCGAAAGAAAACATACACGTTGACTCCAAATGTGGACTTTCAAACACAGCAAGAACAAGAGCCTATTCAAACTGAGTTTCAACAAAGAAACCCAGGCACAGCACGAACTGGCAAGGGACAATTAAAGAGTACTGCAAAGCATAAACCACAAACAGCTCACAAACCAAGCGTTGTTAAGAATTTAAATCAAGTAAACTCAGGGGTAAATGCTCAACCTAAAAAACAGGAATCGCAATTTAATAAGCCAACGATTGGATCACAACCACGTCCTGATTCGTCGAATGTAGTTCAGTTTGAGCGTGTGACTCCCCAACCGGTAAAGCCGATCAATCCTTCGGGAACAAATCGATACATTACATCGCAGGCTATTAAAAAAGAAGAGGAACCGTTTACATCTGTTTTTCAGAATCCTGAGCCTGTACCACAAATTCCGCGACCAGTACCACCAAAACCATCTAAGGTACAGTCACAGGCAGCTCCCACAAAGAAGGTATCGATTTTCTCGAGACAGTCAAAGTATTTTATGATGATTTGTATGATCGTAGGACTTTTAATAACAGGTACAGGCTTGGCTTATGCAATCAAAACATTTGGTCTATCGGATACAGGTAAGCTTTTTGGAGACATGGCTCGATTACAAGCAGGCGATGAGATATATAAGTTAGAGCTAAACAAAGTAGGATATGATGGTAAAAATCCTTCATCTATAAACAAAAAAATGGTTCTTAATTGGATTAATACCACTGTCAAACCAAAAGTTGAACGTCCAGCCAAAAATGCTCAACTTAAAGGTAAAAAGATTAGTGATGGAATGATTAAAGAACAAAATGGTTTGCAGATTGATATGCGCCAATTAAATCAATGGTTAAATAACCCTTCTGTTATTATTAACCAGACCAAACAAGTTCCTTTAGTAACAGTAAAACCGAAATGGACAGAACAAGACTATAAAGAGATCGATAAGAAACAAATCAGTGAAGTGAAAAAGAAGTTAACAACAGATGGAAAAAACTTAGAAAAACTGAACGGATGGGTAGTAGATCCAGGGCAAACTTTTTCTTTAACAGAAGCTTTAGGTGAGGCTTCAAAAAAAGAGATAAGCGTATTATCAAAAGCTTTATCTGCTGCTGTATCCGAGGCAAAGTTAAAGAATAACAGTAAAGATAAGACAGAAGGTGAAGAAGTCAGTTCCAATAGTAAATTCTATTTTACCAATAGTTATAATAAGCCGATTATGCTTAAATTAAATGTAAAGAAAGAGTCTTTGAATTTAAAAATATTAACGGCTCCAGGAGCTGTATCATCCATTTCAAAAAAGAAAAGTGATACAAACAAAGATCAATTTGAAAATACAAAGAAAGAAGAAGATAATCAGTCTAATGCTTCTCAAGAAAACCAAGGAAATAATGAATAAAGCAGAAAGAATTTCTAAAAATCGCCTAAGATATGGGCGATTTTTTTATTAGGGAATCTGCCTGTAGCGTTTTTTTAGATTATCCATTATCATATATTATAAAGGGTTATTTATACATATAACAAAGGATATAGTTAAGATACAGAAGGGAATAAATGTGATGATACATTTTTTTGTTTGTTTTAGCTTTTTATGCACTGTGTGTTCATTGGCTCTATAGATGTAAAATATATCTAGTTAGGATATAAATTAACGGAGTTCTTCTATTTTTGACAATTTTCCTTAGATGATCAATAATAAGTGTCCAATATGAAATTACACCAAAGGGGAGAAATTGGGTGGAAGATCAAAAAAAGAATAGGGTGAATGAAGAAGCTCAGTCAGAGAAAGAAAAAAAGAAAATATGCTCTGAGCAGGAATCTTCTGAGGATACAGAACAAGCTTTAGAAGAAACGGAGAGACTGGATGAAACGGTATCTTTCTCCAGTGAGTCTGATATTGAAAAAAAAGGAAAAGAGCAAGTGAAACAAGGAGTTTCACAGGATACCATCTTGCTATTTGAACAGTGGAGTACGGATGAAAAAGAAGAAACAGAGATCGCAGAGGCAAATAAAGAGACAATAGTAGAAAATCAAGATAAACAAACTATTGAGAAAGAAAAAAAACAAAATGAAAATAAAAGTTCTTCGTCCGAAAACCTAGAAGATGATCTTTCTATTTTTGAGCAATGGGGTACTGAAATAGCGGCCTCAGAGGAGTCTGATGAAAATTCGGAATCAAAACATAAGCCTGTTAATGATTCCCAGTCATTAGATGATGTTATCTTCTTCGATAAGCCTTTTGAACCAGTGAAAAGTAGTCAAGATGACATCAATATAAAAAAGCCTAAAAACATAAATTCCCCTGCTGCTAAGCAATTACAAACAACTCCTCCTACTGAACAATCCTCGAAAACTAAAGGATATTCCAGAAAATGGATCGTTGGGATCGTGGCTGCCAGCTTATTACTCGTTGGCGGTGGAGTAGCTACTTATACGCTTTCAAAAACAGAATATTACAAAGAAGAGGTTCAACCTAAATTTATTGGATATCAAATACAGCTAAAATCCAAACAAAAAACCTTTAAATTAGATCTTGGATCAATTGGCTATCATGGAGATTATTCTTCTCTTGACAAAAAGAAACTAGCTGCATGGTTAGATGGAATTCGAAAGGAACTGGATCAACCAGCTGTCAATGCCAAATTAAAAGATAAAAAAGCAGGTACTGATATTATTCCAGAAAAACCTGGGCAATTAGTTGATACAAAACAGGTTGTTGAATGGTTCAAGGAAGGTAATATCAAAAAGCTCTACAATCGTCCTAGACAGATTCCAATGATTGAAGACAAACCCACTTTAACTGCCGCAGATCTAAACAATCTGGATAAAGTGAAAATCGGAAAGTTTACTACCAATATGGGAGCTACGGCAGGAAATCGTGTTGAAAATATTCGCCTTGCATCGAATACGATTGATGGTTTTGTGTTAAAACCGGGTGAAGTCTTTTCATGGAATGGTTATGTTGGAGATACCACAGCTGATAAAGGATATAAACCAGCTGGAGTAATCGTAAATGGAAAAATGGCAACAGGATATGGGGGCGGAATCTGTCAAGTATCTACCACACTCTTCAATGCAGTTGAGAAAGCTGGCTTAAAAATTGTTTCACGAACAGCACATAGTAAACCAGTTGGATATGTACCACTTGGTAGAGATGCTACTATTGCCTATCCTTATACTGATTTTAAATTTGCCAATAATTTAAATAAACCGGTCGTGATTAAAGCGGATGCTTCTAGTTACTTATCGACTGTTGCTGTTTATACAATGCCTGGAGCAAAAAAATTAACCAAAGAAGAATTAAAAGAATTAAAATATCCAAAACCAAAGACAGATTCCTTTACTAAGCTATTATTGGGATATGATCCTGAAGAAGAAAAGCGAATCAAAGAACTACAAAAAAGCGATGATAAACCAGAAGTAAAAATTACAGATGATATGTTAGATCAACCAGTAGAAACAAAGCCTGGCCCAAACCAAAATGAAGATGAAAATGAAGCAAATAGTTTATAAGAAAAATTTTTGGAACTGGTTGCATAAACTTTTTTCTTTATTTAATGATCCGACTGTTGTTTGCTTTGTGAAGACAGGAGTAAAACGGAAGAAAAAAATTATCAATATAAGTAGGCTTTATTCAACAAGTGAAGGGCTTCTCTTAAATTTAGAGAAGTCCTATTTTGGTTTAAGCAAATATTGTACTTTTTAAGAAATACTAATGAATAATTTATATATTTTTAATAAATGATGTATGAATTATATAATAATATATGGCTGATTTCCTAGGGGTCATGTATATTTTAGTATAGGTGAAGCTAAAAGTTTATGTCTTAAACTCAATATAAATTTACCTAAAATATTTAAGATCACCTATTTTCTGTAAACAATAATATTAAGCATTACTACATGGAATTCCATCAAAGGAGAGACGAACAGAGTGAAATACAAAAAAAGAATAGGCTTGAAGAGGAATCCTTGCCAATTCAAAAGGAGCAAGAGGAAGCTTCAGAAGAGGATGTAGGTTTAGAAGATTTTGCTTTTAATGAAGATGCTCCAGATTCTTCTTCGCAGGAAGAAATGAAGGACAAAGAGGATTCAGATGACTCTATCTCTCTATTTGATCACTGGGGTACTGATGCAGCAGAAGAATCAGATACTGAAGAGAAAGATGAATCTGCTAAGTCCGAAAAAGAAGTAGCAGATACATCAACTTCAGTAGAAGAGGCTGCTGCCAAAGAAGAGCAAGATTCTAATGAGGAGATCTCCATTTTTGATGAATGGGGCACCAGTGAACAAGAGGATCAATCAGAGGTAGAAGAAGTAAAAGAAGAACAAGAAAATGCTGAAAGTAAGGATGAAACATCTAGAGCAGATGTAGAAAAAGATGAAGATAGCAACGAAGTATTATTTGCTACCTTAGAGGAGGAGACAGAAGATAAGCAGGAACTAACTGCTGAAATGTCATCTGAAGAAAAAGAAGTTCAAGCTAAACATGAACCAGAAGAGAGTATCGAAAAGAAAGATGAAGAGCCAAAAGCTTCGGAAGAAAATAAATCTCTTAACGATGTGGCTTTCTTTGATAGACCGTTTGAAGTTTCGGATAAAGAAAAACCTATTTTTGACGAACAGAAAGATGTATCATCTGGATTTAAACCATCAATAGAAGAAGATATAAAAGTTAAGCTGCCGGATCCAACACCACCCGTAAAACCACCGATATCGATTACTGAAGAGAGACCCTCCTTTCTTCAGCGTTCAAAAAAATGGATCATTGGTCTGGCAGCCAGCTTAGTGCTGATCGGTGGGGGAGCATTTGGATTTAGTAAGTTTTCAAAAACCGAGTATTATTTACAAGAAGTTCAACCATTGTTTAAAGGATATAATGTACAACTGACAGCAGGTCAGAAAAAATATGATTTAGACTTAAAGAAAATTGGCTTTGATGGGGAAAATTACGCAACGATTGATAAAAAGCAGTTAGCAGCATGGCTGGATGGTATTCGCAAAGAGTTGGATCGCCCAGCAGTGAATGCGACATTTAAAGATAAAAAAGCGAATACGGGAATTAATCCAGATAAAACAGGTAGCTTAGTGGATACCAAACAAGTTGCGGATTGGTTTAAGGAAGGAAATATTAAGAAACTATATAATCGTCCGAAGGAAATCCCCATGGTTGAAGATAAACCAGCTTTAACAGTTGCTGACCTAAAAAATATGAACAAAAAGCTGGGAACCTATGATACCGTTTTAGGTGGCTCAACGGGAGCGCGTGTAAAGAATATTCGAATCGCTTCCAATACAATTGATGATTTTGTGTTAAAACCAGGGCAAACATTTTCATGGAATGGATATGTTGGAGATACCACAGCCGATAAGGGATATTTGCCAGCTGGGGTTATCGTAAATGGAAAAATGGCAACGGGCTATGGTGGAGGCATCTGCCAAGTATCCACAACGCTATACCAAGCAGTAAAAAACAAACTAACGATTGTGGAACGTAGACCTCATAGTAAACCAGTTGGCTATGTACCATTAGGTCAAGATGCAACGATTGCTTATGATTATACGGATTTAAAATTTGCCAATCCTTATGATAAGCCAGTTTTGATTAAAGCAGATGCTTCAGGTCCGGATGTGGTTGTATCTGTTTATACGATTCCTGGTGCTAAAAAATTAACCAAAGATGAATTAGCAGAACTAAACAGTCCAAAAGCTAAAACCGAATCGTTTACCAAACTTCTTTTAGGATATGATCCGTTAGAGGAAAAAATCAAACAAGATATGAAGAAAAAAGGTAAAAACAAACATGAAGATGATATGATGGATGTGCCTATGGATCCACAAAAATCAGATGATGCAAATAGCTTATAATCATATGAAGCCTGTTGTATAACAAAAGGGGATCAATCAAAAGTTTTTAATCCCAACTTTTCATTTAAAGTGAAGCGAAATATAAGAAGCCCGTACCACTATCGATGTGATACGGGCATTATTTTAGGAGTAACTTATTTAGTCCTACTATTTTGATTCATCCCTTTTTACAACAAAGCCAAATTAGCAAGATAACACTGGTGAACATTTTGTAAATTTTTCCTAACAGATGTATGAATTATACAAGAATAGCTAAGATTTCAGTGGCTGATTTCTTTTGAATCATGTATATTTTAACATATATATAGTTAATGGATATTTATTTATAACAAATAACATAACCAGTTTGAAGTAAGAAGATAAGCATCTACTACATGAATTTTTGTTTATACTTGCTTGTTGTTACTTAATTAAATACAGCTAAGGATTGTAAAATATATCCATATTTGGATATAAATTTACTTGATTCATTTGAAATAATCCACTTACTCCCTGTAGATAACAGCAACAAGCAGTTTCATATGAGATTACATCAAAGGAGAGAAGAACAGAGTGGAAGACAAAAAAAAGAATATGCTTGGGGAGGAAAATCTTCCAGATCAAGAGGAGCAAGAGAAAGCTTCAGAAGAGGATGTAGGTTTAGAAGGTTTTGCTTTTAATGAAGATGCTCCAGATTCTTCTTCGCAGGAAGAAATGAAGGACAAAGAGGATTCAGATGACTCTATCTCTCTATTTGATCACTGGGGTACTGATGCAGCAGAAGAATCAGATACTGAAGAGAAAGATGAATCCGCTAAGTCCGAAAAAGAAGTAGCAGATACATCAACTTCAGTAGAAGAGGCTGCTGCCAAAGAAGAGCAAGATTCTAATGAGGAGATCTCCATTTTTGATGAGTGGGGCACCAGTGAACAAGAGGATCAATCAGAGGTAGAAGAAGTAAAAGAAGAACAAGAAAATGCTGAAAGTAAGGATGAAACATCTAGAGCAGATGTAGAAAAAGATGAAGATAGCAACGAAGTATTATTTGCTACCTTAGAGGAGGAGACAGAAGATAAGCAGGAACTAACTGCTGAAATGTCATCTGAAGAAAAAGAAGTTCAAGCTAAACATGAACCAGAAGAGAGTATCGAAAAGAAAGATGAAGAGCCAAAAGCTTCGGAAGAAAATAAATCTCTTAACGATGTGGCTTTCTTTGATAGACCGTTTGAAGTTTCGGATAAAGAAAAACCTATTTTTGACGAACAGAAAGATGTATCATCTGGATTTAAACCATCAATAGAAGAAGATATAAAAGTTAAGCTGCCGGATCCAACACCACCCGTAAAACCACCGATATCGATTACTGAAGAGAGACCCTCCTTTCTTCAGCGTTCAAAAAAATGGATCATTGGTCTGGCAGCCAGCTTAGTGCTGATCGGTGGGGGAGCATTTGGATTTAGTAAGTTTTCAAAAACCGAGTATTATTTACAAGAAGTTCAACCATTGTTTAAAGGATATAATGTACAACTGACAGCAGGTCAGAAAAAATATGATTTAGACTTAAAGAAAATTGGCTTTGATGGGGAAAATTACGCAACGATTGATAAAAAGCAGTTAGCAGCATGGCTGGATGGTATTCGCAAAGAGTTGGATCGCCCAGCAGTGAATGCGACATTTAAAGATAAAAAAGCGAATACGGGAATTAATCCAGATAAAACAGGTAGCTTAGTGGATACCAAACAAGTTGCGGATTGGTTTAAGGAAGGAAATATTAAGAAACTATATAATCGTCCGAAGGAAATCCCCATGGTTGAAGATAAACCAGCTTTAACAGTTGCTGACCTAAAAAATATGAACAAAAAGCTGGGAACCTATGATACCGTTTTAGGTGGCTCAACGGGAGCGCGTGTAAAGAATATTCGAATCGCTTCCAATACAATTGATGATTTTGTGTTAAAACCAGGGCAAACATTTTCATGGAATGGATATGTTGGAGATACCACAGCCGATAAGGGATATTTGCCAGCTGGGGTTATCGTAAATGGAAAAATGGCAACGGGCTATGGTGGAGGCATCTGCCAAGTATCCACAACGCTATACCAAGCAGTAAAAAACAAACTAACGATTGTGGAACGTAGACCTCATAGTAAACCAGTTGGCTATGTACCATTAGGCGAAGATGCAACAATTGCTTATGATTATACGGATTTAAAATTTGCCAATCCTTATGATAAGCCAGTTTTGATTAAAGCAGATGCTTCAGGTCCGGATGTGGTTGTATCTGTTTATACGATTCCTGGTGCTAAAAAATTAACCAAAGATGAATTAGCAGAACTAAACAGTCAAAAAGTTAAAACCGAATCATTTACCAAACTTCTTTTAGGATATGATCCGTTAGAGGAAAAAATCAAACAAGATATGAAGAAAAAAGGTAAAAACAAACATGAAGATGATATGATGGATGTGCCTATGGATCCACAAAAATCAGATGATGCAAATAGCTTATAATCATATGAAGTCCTAATGTATAAAAAAAAAGCTTCTCACTTTATGTAAGTAAGTGAGAAGCTTTTTTTTCTAATGGGATTGACAACTATAAGAGTGAAACGGTAGAAGGAAAACTGCAAAAAGAAAACGATGTTTACAGCGCTAATTAAGGAAACTTTTTATATATTATCTAACAAGTATATGAATTATTTATAATTAAACTAAATTTAAGTAGAGCTTTTGATACGAATCGTGTATATTGTAAGAGCTGAAGTTTTGGAGTTGAAGCTTGAGATATACTAGGGGGTTAAATTTAGTGAAAAAGATATTAGGGATCTTGGTTATAGCCCTGGGCGTAATAGGAGGGCTTATTTTTTACTTCGTTAGTGATAAGGAAAAAACAGAAGCTGTCTCCGAATCTGTTAAAGAAACAGTCGGCCTTGGTCCAGAACACTCCATCAAGCTAAAATCAGACGATAAAACATTTACTTTGGATTTATCAAAAGTTGGTTATGATGGTAAAGATACTTCAACTATTAATAAAAAAGAAGTTGAGAAATGGATAGAAGAAAAAGTAAAAAAAGAAGTGGAACAGCGTCCTAAAAATGCGAAAATGGATAAAATTGGATCACCTATTGCTCCTGAGCAAAGAGGCCGTGTGATGGATCCCAAAAAGATAGATGAATGGTTAAGTGATTTAAAACCATTAATTAATAAAACGACAGAGATTCCTCTTGTTGATAAAGACCCATTAGTGACAGCAGAAGATCTTAAAAACGTAGATAAAAAGAAAATTGCTAGTTATGTTACCTACTTTGATAGTCAGAATACAAATCGGAACACGAATATTCGTTTAGCAGCAGAAGCCATGGATAAAATCGTCGTGAATCCTGGAGAGAAATTTTCCTTTAATAAGGAAACAGGTCCACATGATGCTGCCCATGGTTATAAGCCAGCTACAGTGATTGTTAAAGGAGAGTTTACCCAAGGAATTGGTGGAGGAATTTGTCAAGTTTCTTCTACTTTATATAATAGTGCAGATAGAGCAGGATTAAGAATTACTAGATTACAGCATCATAGTAAAGGTGTTACCTATGTTCCACCAAATAGAGATGCAACAGTTTCAGATGGTGGACCGGATTTTGAGTTTAAGAATAATTATAAAAAACCTATCGCAATTCGGGTTGTAATGAAAGAGACTTCGATCACTGTTCATATTTATAGCGTTCCTGAGTTAGAACCGAATAAACGGATTGTTCCTGATGCCCCTAATAAAGCACAAATTAAGCAGGAGAAAGTAAAAGATCCTACTAAACCTAACGCAAACTTACCGAAGGATGATAAAATCAACAATAATGATCCAGATAAAAAAGACCAAAATCAAGATGCTCAAAATCCAAGTCAACCAAACCAAGATCCTCAAAAACCAACGGAGCCCAATCAAGATATAAAACCGGTAGATCAAGATCCAAATGGGCAAAAATCTACCAATCCTTAAGTATGATGTGAAAAACTGTTGTATAACGAGCGATTATAAGTAAGCGAATATCTTAAATGCAAAATAGAACCACCTAGTGTGTACTGGGTGGTTCTTCTATATTTTTAATAGATACGGTATGATAGAGGTTGTTCTATCCATATGCTTTTCCCGATATAGCTCCGATTCAAAAATAATCAGTTATAAGGGCTTTTAGGTGTTTTTGGTATTGTAGTTATACAAAGGGTAGGTGCTAGATAATGAGGATTTTACTTGAAGAGATTCCTTTTACTCCCCATTTAGAAAGAGTTTTTGCAAAAGTCTATCAGTCATGTCCTTATGCTTTTTGGTTAGATGGAAATTTACTTGTAAAAGGAATGAGCCGTTACTCTTTTATGGGGGCTAATCCTCGTTTTCTAGTCAAAATAAATAAAGGAGTAACACAAATTACTTTTTCAAATCGTCGTCATCAAACTTTATCGATAAATCCATTTTTAGCATTACAAAAGATATTGGATGATTATAAAGTAGATAGTCAGTATGATTTTATTCCATTTCTTGGGGGGATGATTGGCTATCTTGGTTATGAAATGAAACAATATGCAGATAAAATTTCTAATCAGTCCAATGAATTCTTTAGTCTGCCAGAAGCTTGGTGGATGTTTGTTGATCAGGTTCTAATTCATGATCACATCGAACAGAAAACATGGTTAAGCTATTTGGTAATAGATGAACAACCAGAAATAGCACAATATAATATGAAAAGAGAAATTGAGCGAATAAGAGGGGCTTCTGAACAGGTATTACCCGAATTACCATTATGTTCACCCCAAATCAATATGGACGATATTTCGTTTTTAGCAAAAGAGACTAAACAAAGTTATATAAAAAAAGTAAATAAAATTAAGTCCTATATTGCTCAGGGGGATATTTATCAAGCCTGTTTTACTTACCCTATTACAACTTCGATTGATGACCCCTTTACTTTATATCGATTATTGCGTCAGATTAATCCTGCACCTTTTTCAAGTTATATACAATTTGGAAATTTATCTATTTTATCAACTTCACCAGAGCGTTTTGTAAAACTGGATAGTAAGCGATGTTTGGAAAGTCGACCTATTAAAGGTACACGTCCTCGTTCTTCCGATGCTAAGCTTGATCAAATTACAATTGAGGATTTAGTATCTAGCGAAAAAGATCGTGCTGAAAATTTAATGATTGTTGATCTTGTACGTAATGACTTTGGTAAGGTGTGTATGACTGGGCAAGTTTGGGTACCCGATTTGCTACAAGTGGAATCTTATGCTACAGTTCATCAACTTGTTTCGACTGTAAGGGGAAAGTTGCTCCCAGAGATAAAAATAATGGAAGCTATTAAAGCCGTATTTCCAGGAGGATCCATGACAGGAGCTCCTAAAATTAGAGCGATGGAATTATTGAACGAACTTGAAAATGAAAGAAGGGGAATTTACTCAGGTGGCTTAGGCTATCTGGACGTACGAGGAAATTTTGATTTGAGCATGGTTATTCGTACGATTATTTGTTGTTCAAGACAAGCTCTATTACATGTAGGTGGAGGAATTGTGACCGATTCAGATCCAGAGAAAGAATACCAAGAGACCAGAGATAAAGCTTATGCTTTAAAAAAAGCGATTTTGCAAGTAAAGAACTCCTATGTACATTAAAAACGTCTTTCTTATTCTGGTTGGCGATTTACCAATTAGCTATTGAAGCTGCCCATAAGGGTAGAACTAAATAAACCCACCCCCAAATGCTTGTAACACGATCTATAGTGGTACAGGCATTTTCTATTTTAAAGTCCGAGAGTCACTTTACTAACTTAACTAGCCATATTTCATCATTCATTTGGTAGAGTCGTGGGAAACCCAATGAATGAAAATTTATGTTTTATAAGAAAAAATGATTGGGAATGATGTTAGTAGGGCTGAAAAGTGGAGAGTGGGATGTGAATGGTAACCAAAGGATGGATGGCATGGGTGTTAAAAGGGGCTACGGTCTTTCATGTATTCACTTTGTTTTGTATTTTTTTTGTCCTAATTAAAGTAACAAGTGGACCTATAGTCCATCGTTTGACTTATATCTATAACAATAAATATTGGGTAGTTTTATCCTGGAGTACTATGATCCTAAGTTTAGTCAGTGTCATGCTTATGTTTACGTACTTGTTAAAGGTTTTAGATACTACTTATCGGATATGGCTACATTGCGCATGGTTTATTTCTATGATTGGAACAGTCGCTGCTTTCATTTTTCATTTAATTCAGGTGATGATTATTCCTACACTCTCAGAGCTATTTTTTTATGCTCCTTCAACCGATTTAATAAAACATATTTTAGACTGGGATCGTATACTAATGAACTTAAGTGAGCTCTTTATTCCACTTTGTTTTTCGATTGCAGGTTTAATTTTTACGTTTGTCATGTTTTATGATCGTGGTTTTACGATATCTTTGTGTTGGTGGTCTTTAGGGTTGTGGGGATTTCTTTTCATTAGTAGTATCAATTTTTCATGGATAAAATATAAAGAATTGTTTGTTTCTGTTATTATTTTACTATATATTCCATGGACTTGGAACGTGAGTAATACGGTCAAATCTCGAGAAAAAAAGGATAAATAGGCTATTGATTAGGTATAATAGGCTGATATTACATGATGAATTCAAAAATATTTCTCTTTACAAATTGCCAACAATCTATTAATATACTAAACTATGTTTAAGCTATTATAAATTGATTCCATGTTATTATATAACAGAGAATTCGGGGGGTAAGTTTGATGCGCCTTCGCTCTTTTCAATTATCCGATATCATAGCCGTGCAACAAATTTGGGCTATGACAGCATCACACAAGAAAGAAAGAGAAACTCTCCGCGTTTTATCAGATCAACTAGCACGGGATCGTGACTTGGTGATTGTGGCTGAAGCAGATCATGGAGAAGTTGTTGGCGCGATTGTTGGTACGATGGATGGCCAGAGTGGATTTTTCTACTGTTTAGCTGTACATCCCGACTATCGAAACCAAAAAATTGGTACGGCACTTGTTAACGCTTTATATGCTCGCTTTCAACGTAAAGGGGTTAAAAGAATTTATATTACTGTCGATGAGGGTACAGAGAATTTAGCCCCATTTTACCAACATTTAGGTTTTAGTAATTGGTGTCATACACGTTATGAAAAGGACTTGTTAGCATTTGGTTGAAATTTCATAAGATTTATGATAAAAAAATCTGCCTACTTAGGTAGATTTTTTATTATGTCTACATGCAGGGGATTTCATCTAAAACCGTGAATATATACTTATTGGAGGGATGTCTATGATTAAATGGAAAAAGGCTTGGTTTTTGGAAAGTGAAAGAATGATTGACCCAAGTCTCCGTTTTGAACTGCAACATATACGTACCCGAAGTGTCGATGCTGAACAAGCATCTATACCTGTTATTGTTCAGTTAAAAGAAGAGACAGATGAACAATTTGTGCATGAACTGTATGAACTATGCGCCGAGAGGTCGTGTAATGCAGTAGACGGTTATTTATCACTTCTCTCTGGATTCTATGGACGGATTCATCCTGAAACAATTCGTAGCTTGTCAGAATATGATCAAGTGGCTCATATTTTCTATGATCGAAAAGTACAGCTCTTTCTAGATGTAGCTAAAAAAACCACTGGCTCTTTAGATGTACAATTACAAAAAGGATTAACGGGTAAAGGTGTTACTATCGTAATCATTGATACAGGTATCCATCCACATAAAGATTTAATTGAGCCCAAAAACCGGATCATAGGGTTTCATGATCTTATCCATGGTAAGAAAGCTCCTTATGATGACCAAGGGCATGGTACACATTGTGCGGGAAGTGCAGCTGGGAATGGTAGACTTTCCCAAGGGCTTTATATGGGAGCAGCTCCTGAAGCTAATTTAGTGGGGATTAAGGCACTTGATGCAGAAGGTGGCGGGAGTTTATCCAATGTGATACGTGGGATTGAATGGTGTGTGAAGAAAAGAGATGAATATGGAATTCGAATTATTTCGTTATCACTGGGATCTCCAGCAACGATGCCATACCGGCAAGATCCTCTAGCACAAGCTGCCGAAAAGGCATGGCATCATGGTATTGTCGTTGTTGCTGCAGCAGGAAATGAAGGTCCTTATGCAGGAACGATTAGTACTCCAGGAAATGATCCAGTGATTATTACTGTTGGAGCAGCAGATGACAAAAATACGAAGTCGCACCAGGATGATGAAATTGCTCCTTTTTCAAGTCGAGGTCCTACGCCAGATGGGCTTGTAAAGCCTGATATATATGCTCCTGGAGCTGATATTTGTTCTCTTAATGTACGAGGGTCAATACTGGATCAACAACTTCCAGAGAATAAGGTTAATGATGACTATATTCGCTTGTCTGGAACATCGATGGCAACACCTTTTCTAGCAGGTGTAATAGCACAATTGCTTGAAGCAAATTCTCAGTTAAGTCCTAACGATATTAAATGCATTTTAACAAATACATCCAAAGAAATTAAGGGAGATCAAGCTGGCTTTATCGATGTAAAAAAAGCAGTGAAGTTAGCTAAACAATATGTAAAATTCCAAAAAAATTTTACCCATCCCTAAAGACTGAAACTTCATAATATATAGTTTATCGGTAATGATTGTATAAATATGAAATTATCATGAATCGATCAAAATTAATGATATTATAAGAAAGTCTATCAATAGAAAGGCGATTTTAAAATAAATTGAACACGACTCAAAAGCTAAATTTAACATACATGGGATTAGGTATTGACATTAAATATGTTTTACTTTAATAATAAAACAAAGTTTATGAAGAACAAACGTGATGATGAAGGCTAGTAAAATAGATTCATTAGTACAGAGAGTAAAACCCTTTGGTTGAGAGGTTTTACCATAATGGCTATTTGAACCCACCTTCGGATACGGCTGATGATAAATCAGAGCGGTTCACCTACGTTACTAGGTGAGTGATTAGAAAGTCACTTACGAGTTGAGTGCATTTTTATGCACTAATAAAGGTGGTACCGCGGAAGGAGCCTCTTTCGTCCTTTGGATGAAAGAGGCTCTTTTTATTTAATTTTATAGGAGGGAATCAACATGATAAAAGATACAAAATTTGTTTTTATGGGTGCTGGTTCGATTACAGAAGCAATTTTATCCGGATTACTTGAAAAAAATAAAATTTTAGGACAAAATATAACTATACTAAATAAAAGTAATTACACTCGATTACAGCATTTAAATCAAACGTATGGGTTAGGTATGCAGTCTGATTTAGCTAAAGTAGTACAAAGGGCAAATATTGTTATGATTGCAGTGAAACCTAAAGATGTTAAAAGTGCGTTACTAAAGTGGAGAGATTTTATTACTGAAAAGCAATTAATTATTTCAGTAGCTGCAGGTGTTTCTACTGAATATTTAGAGGACCTTTTACAAGGGAAAAATGCTGTGATTCGTGCAATGCCAAATACATCATGTGCTGTTGGTCTTTCTGCTACGGCTATTTGTAAAGGTAAGTGGGCAACAGATGAAGATGAAAAAATCGCAGCTGAGATATTTTCGGCAATAGGTATGGTTGTATCTGTCAAAGAAGAAATGATGGATGCAGTCACCGGTTTATCAGGAAGTGGTCCTGCCTATTTTTATTATATGGTGGAGGTATTAGAAAAAGCCGGTATATATGCGGGATTGGAACCTGAAACAGCCCGAGAATTAACTCTACAAACCATTTTGGGAGCTGCTCATATGTTAGTGGAAACAGGGAAAAAGCCTAATGATTTAAGAAAAGAAGTAACTTCTCCAGGAGGTACTACACTCGCAGGTTTAGAAGTATTGTCCAAATATCGAATGGATCAAGCAGTGAAGGAAGCTGTATTACGTGCTAAAGAACGGTCCAGAGAGCTGGGGCAGTTTTTCTAAATCCGGACAAAAGTCCGGTTTTTCTTCACTTGAGTGAATTCAGATTTTTTGTGTTATATGATGATCTTTTTTTGGAAATAAAGTAAATGGATGGAATTTTAGGAGGGAATCATGAAGTCACTTGAAAGAGGAGATATCATTCGAATAAAAAGTGTGAAATTTCCAGATCAAATGCATCGCATTTGGAAGAAGTCTGTTGTACTACAGGCTGAAAATCCGCTCATACTTGCTAACTATGATGTAGAAGTCGTTAATGCTGACGGAAGTGAAGGGATTTTTCAAGGATTGGCGATTTGTATATTTTTTCAAGATGAGTGGTTTAACACTATTTTGCTTTACAATGATCAGGGTAGATTGAAGGAGTATTACATAAATATTGCTTCACCCTATCAATTAGATCAGGAGCACCAGACACTTACTTATATCGACTATGATATTGACTTCATTGTTACTCCTACGCTTGAGTATGTGATTGTTGATGAAGATGAATTCGCTGATCATCAGGAATGCTTCCACTATCCTGACTGTATTGTGAAGAAAATTTCACAAGCAGTTGTTGGCGTGGAAGAACGGATTCGAACACAGCAAGATCCATTCCATCCTGTATTTGCACAGTATTGGTATCAAAGCTATCAATCACTGAAAAGAGGAGATGGACGAATGTAAAATGAAAATCCTGGGGAAGTGGACTTTAGTATTTATGCATGTAACCCTATTTATTTGTTTGGTACAAGAGTATGGTGTTGCTTTTTCGATCGTTAATGGTACTTCCATGCTACCTACAATCCATGATGGGGATCGATTATTCGTCAATAAATTAAGAGTTTTAATAGATTGCCCAAAAATTGGAGATGTAATTACTTTTAAAGATCCTTCACAAATGGATCGTTTTCTGGTAAAAAGAGTAATTGGGGTTTCTGGTGATACTATTCAAATAAAACATGGTGTAGTGTATCGAAATGGAAAAATGGTGTCTGAGCCTTATATTGATACACACATTGAAGATGGGGACTTTGGTCCAATTACTGTCATGCCAAACACTGTGTTTGTGTTGGGAGATAATCGGCACCGATTTGCAAGCAGAGATAGTCGCTACCAGAGTATAGGCTTAGTACCAATTAAATTAATTCATGGAAAAGTTGAATTTATTCTCTGGCGACCATCATTTAGTGCTTTTCTTTAATGAAAGAATGGGATAACAATTCGAAAATTGTTCACAAAAGGTATTTTGCTTATTTGTCAAAATATCGCATAATAGGAAAAGCGCATCCCCTTTTACCATTGTTTACTTTAATTTTCTTGTAATCAAAAGGCCGATTTAAATACCCACAAACTGGGTGATTCGTTCATCATAAACTAATATTTAAACTAGGAGGATTCTAGGATGGACTTACTAACAAAAACACGTCGTATTTCTAAAATCTTACAAAAAAATGTCGGACATCATTTGGTTGACTTTGATGATGTTGCGCAAGTACTTTGTGATGTATTGCACGCAAATATTTATGTTTTAAGCCCAGAAGGAAAAATTTTGGGCATGGCTATTGATCATCAAATCGAAAGTGAACGGATGCAACAGTATTTGCATGATCGTACTTTCCCAGCTGAATACGCAAAACTGTTGATGGAAGTAGACAAAACGATGCCAAACGTAGATGTTGATAGCCCTTATACCGCTTATCCAACTGAAATGAAAGACATTTTCCGTCATGGTTATACTACTTTAGTTCCAGTCATTGGTGGCGGAGACCACTTGGGAATTTTGGTTCTCTCTCGAATCAATGAACCATTTGTTGATGATGACTTGATCTTAGCTGAGTATGGGGCAACAGTTGTAGGTATGGAAATTCTTCGTGAACGTGCTGGTCAAGTTGAGGAGGAAGCACGTAGCCGTGCAGTTGTACAATTAGCGATCAATTCATTATCTTTCAGTGAATTAGAAGCTGCAGAACATATTTTCAATGAATTAGATGGACTTGAAGGTTTACTTGTTGCAAGTAAAATTGCAGACCGTGTTGGTATTACACGTTCGGTTATCGTTAATGCGCTTCGTAAGTTAGAAAGTGCAGGTGTAGTTGAGTCTCGTTCTCTAGGTATGAAAGGAACTTACATCAAAATCCTTAATCTGAAACTACTACCTGCATTAGAAAAAGCTCGTCATTAATATATACCCAATAATAAGCCTGAGAACTCTAATAAATTGAGATCTCAGGCTTATTTATTATAATAAATAATGTCATCATAAATAGGCTAAACAATTAATTATATCATGGCAATATTGAGATTAGTATAAAAATAATGTATAATGTTATATAATATTTATTGCAGTTTATTGAATGAATGCGTTAAATTACTAATCGTGAAAACAGGTAAAGAGATCCAATTATTGAAGGTAGCAATCCCTAGTTTTAGTATAAATAGAATTGAATCTTTTTCAGTCTTTGTCACGTTAAATTGTGTAAAAGACCTAGATATGACAAACAAACTAAAACGAATCTTTGCTATAATGAGGTAGATTATTGTAGTATCACTTCAGGAGATGACGAAGAGATGGGAAGTGTACGCAGATATCTACAATTTATTAAACCTTATTGGAAAAAGATTTTACTCACTTTCGGAGTCGGTGTTATTAAGTTTGCGATTCCTCTTCTTCTTCCACTCCTGTTAAAATACGTAGTTGATGATTTGCTATTAGCTTCGTTACCGAGTGAAGAGAAATTGCAAAAACTAGCCTGGGTCATTGCCGGGGCTTTCTTTATATTTACAGTGGTTCGTATTCCTGTAGAATATTTTAGACAGTATTTCGCACAACGGGTTGCCAGTAATGTTTTATTTGATCTCCGTAATCATTTATTTGATCACTTACAAAAACTATCCTTACGTTTTTATCACAATCAAAAAGTTGGACAAATTATTTCTCGTGTAATTAACGATGTGGAACAAACCAAAGAATTCGTAGTTACCGGGATGATGAATATATGGCTTGATTCTGTGACTTTAGTTATTGCAATTGTGATGATGCTTTGGTTAGATCCATGGATGACACTGATTTCCATAGCTGTATTTCCATTGTACGGAGTATCTGTCAAGTATTTTTTTAAGAATTTGCGAAAATTGACCAAAGATAGATCTCAGGCTTTAGCTGAGCTACAAGGACATTTACATGAGCGGGTACAAGGTATTTCAGTTATTCGTGCATTTCATTTAGAGGAAGTTGAAAAAAAGAATTTTGTCAATAAAAATGAACAATTTTTAGAGAGAGCAGTTAGCCACTCGAAATGGTTAGGGAAAACTTTTGCAGCGATTAATACAATAACTGATTTGGCACCTATATTGGTCATTGGTGTTTCAGCATTTGAGGTGATTCAAGGAAGATTAACGATTGGTGAAATGACTGCTTTCTACGGATATTTAGCACAAATTTATGCACCGGTTCGACGTTTAGTGAACTCATCAACCACTTTAACCCAAGCTCATGCTTCGATGGATCGTGTCTTCGAATTTATAGATGAACCTTATGAAATCAATGATCAAGCAGATGCGATCCATGTTGAGCAAGTACAAGGGCAAATTGAATTTAGGCATGTTTATTTTCGTTATAATGAAAAACAGGATTGGGTTTTAAAAGGAGTTCATTTACAGATACAGTCTGGGCAAACTGTTGCGTTGGTGGGACCGAGTGGAGGGGGCAAATCTTCACTAATCTCACTGATTCCTCGTTTTTATGACGTATCAGATGGTAAGGTACTTATAGATGGCAGAGACATCCGTGATTTTACAATTCGTAGCTTACGTAAGCAGATTGGACTTGTTTTACAAGAAAACATTTTATTTAGTGGATCTGTAGAAGAAAATATACGGATGGGGAAAATCGATGCTTCCATGGATGAAGTGGTTGAAGCAGCCAAAGCCGCGAATGCTCATGATTTTATTATGGAGTTGCCAGAAGGCTATCAGACAGAAATTGGTGAACGGGGAGTGAAACTGTCAGGTGGTCAAAAGCAGCGAGTGGCCTTAGCTAGGTTGTTCTTAAAAAATCCTGCGATTTTGATTCTGGATGAGGCAACTTCCGCTTTGGATCTTCAATCAGAGCATTTGGTTCAAGAGTCTCTGGAAAGATTGGCAAAGCACCGAACGACGTTGATCGTTGCGCATCGTTTATCTACGATTACACATGCAGATCAAATTTTTTTCATTGAGCAAGGAGAAGTGAAAGAAATTGGAACGCATGATCAGCTCATGAGTCAAGACGGGAAATATGCTCAGTTGTTTAAGGTGCAACACCTTCATTTACCATCTACTTAAGACGAAAGAGACAAAAGAAATGCTCGCAAGATGATGGAGGCGAAAATAAGTGGATAAAACAACTTTTCAGATAAAAGAGGAAGAGAATATTGTCCATGCTAGAAGCGAAGTGCGAGAGATTTCAAGAAGTCTAGGCTTCGATGAATTAGATCAAGCGAGAATTGTACAGTCTGTGTCAGAACTCGCCAGAAATGTAATTCAATATGCGAGTGAAGGAACAATTACTGTAGAAGTAGTGGTTGTAGCAGATCGAAAAGGGCTTCGAATCAAGGTTGAGGATTTTGGACCTGGTATTCCTAATGTACAAGAGCTATTGATGGAACCGAAAAGAAAGCATAATGGAGAAACATCTGGAATTCAGCAAGTTCGGATGTTGATGGATGATATAAACATTAAGACCTTAGAAGAAGGTACTTGTGTTGAAGTCATAAAGTGGTTAAAAACCAGTACAATGTTAAATGGAAAAAGCTAAAAAGTATATCTCTATTCCGATACCGTCTTTTATTAAAAAGACGGTATTATATTTTGAGATAAGTAGATATTATTGTTAAAGGGAGGATTTTCATTTATCGACACAAAAAGTTCACATAAATGTCACTTAAATGTCAAGTTGATGGATGATTAAAATTAGATGGAGATTTCGTTAATTAGTTTCCTTTTCTCGTGATATTTCCATATTATGAATCTTTTTCGTTCACTCTTGCACTAACTTTTTATATCATCTACAATGATGATGATATTAAAGGCCCATAATGGTTTATTTTTAATATTTTTAAGGGAAATTGTTTTTTTCCCTGCAAAAGCCCCTATAAAATTTTATATTTTTTCAGTGTGATTACCAATTTTTCTCACCTCCTTAGATTTGTTAACTGTATATGACATTCAAGAAGGTGCTGTATCATTTTAAGCTGGAAAGGAGGTCATAGTGTGGAACGATCCATACCTCAACAATCAACCACAAACCAGCTTATACCTTCAGAGTCTTATTTGGAAGCGGGTAAGACAGGTTGGCGTGATTATATTGAGATTACCAAGCCAGGTATAAATAAATCGAACCTTTTAGCTACATTTGCTGGATATTGGATCGCAGCAGGCTTCACTTCTTTTAATGTCTGGACTTTTTTATTAACGATGTTAGGAACTGCTTTGGTTATTGCAGGTGGCGGAACAGTCAACAACTATTATGATCGTGATATCGATCCAAGAATGGAGCGAACGCGTCAAAGAGCGATACCTGAAGGCAAGATTAGACCAACAATTGCTTTATGGTATGGGATCATTTTAACCATTCTTGGTATTATAGTTCTAGCGGTTGGAGTGAATGCACTTGCTGCTTTTTTAGGACTCATGGGCTTTTATGTATATGTCATTATTTATACCATGTGGTTAAAAAGAACCAGTACACTAAATACAGTTATTGGTGGGATTTGTGGTGCAATTCCTCCGTTAATCGGTTGGGTTGCTGTAAAAAATTCGCTGGATCTATCTGCATGGGCCCTTTTCCTAGTCCTATTTATGTGGCAGCCACCTCATTTCTTCGCACTAGCCATGCGGAAAGTGGAAGACTACCGTGCTGCGGGAATTCCCATGCTACCTGTGGTAAAAGGTTTTAAGGAGACGAAAAAACAAACTTTTATTTTTACCTTACTACTATGTTTGTCATCACTGATTTTATTTTTCACAGGGGTTTTAAGTTGGTTTTACCTTATTGTTGCGCTAGTTTTAGGTGTTGTGTATATTGCCTTGGCTTTAAAAGGTTTTTATACGAAGGACGATGATCAATGGGCGAAGCAAATGTTTCTATTCTCATTGATCTACCTAACTGTCATATTATCAGTGATGATTATTGATGTGGGAATTACTGAAATCATTAAGATGTATTAAATATGCTAACAGCGCATCAAGCTGAAAATAAATAAAATGCTGTTGAGCTGTTAAACATCACAAGGAGATCTGTTCTAGGGTGCTTGGCTTTCACTGAAAAACATAGTATGGTGTTAAAAGAAGTTGTCTTCGAGAGACGAAGCGCGGGCAATGAAACTGTAAACGGTTTTTGCCCGCGCCCTCTGAGTCTTTATACCGAATAGAAGACAACTCCCTAGGAACACGACTCCACTATTTTTGTGCTGAATTTAGTGAGTCAGCTCAGCCAATGTAACAGAAAGCGAGGTTTGATTGTGGTGAGTCGACAACGTTTGTGGCGAGTGCTTTCCGTATTCGCACTGATGGCTCTCCTTTTGGCTGGTTGTGGCGATCCTAGACTTAACGCTTTAACACCAAAAGGAACCGCGGGGGATATGCAGTTAGACTTAATTACCCTCAGTATTTTAATTATGCTTGGTGTATTTGCAGTTGTTATTACGATTTTTGTTTATGTACTTATTCGTTATCGGAAGAAAAAAGGTGTAACTCGTGAAGTGAAACAAGTTCATGGAAGTACACTGTTGGAAATTGTTTGGACGGTCATTCCAATTATTTTGTTAGCTATATTGGCTGTTCCTACTGTACAAACCACCTTTAAATTGGCTGCTGCTCAGCCGAAAACAGAAGATGCTCTAAAAATTAAAGTGACAGGGTATCAATATTGGTGGGAATTTGAATACTTAAATGCAAATGGGAAACGTTTTAAAACGGCACAGGAACTTCATATTCCTGCAGGGGAAAAGGTATACTTAGAAATTCATGGTAAAGATGTATTGCACTCTTTCTGGGTTCCTGCATTAGCGGGGAAAATTGACGTAGTACCTGGGCGTGTCAATACGATGTGGATTGACGCGAAACAGCCAGGTAAATACCAAGGGAAATGTGCTGAACTTTGTGGTGCAGGTCATGCACTCATGGATTTCAAAGTCTATGCCCATAGCAAAGGGGACTTTGATAATTGGGTAGCGCAGCAGACTACTCCGTATAAACCGCAAACTGTAGCGGAAAAAGAAGGAGAAAAAATCTTTAAACAAAACTGTATTAGCTGCCATGCAAATCCAAATCCAAAAATTAAAGGACCTGACTTAAGTAAATTTGGTACACGAGAAACAATTGCAGGGATCTTATCACATAATGAAACAAACCTTAAAAAATGGTTAGAAGATCCTGAGTCAGTAAAACCAGGTGCTCGTATGCCTAAGATTAACTACTTAAACGATCAAGAAATGAAAAATCTGATGGAATACTTAATGAAAAGCAAATAAGGATTTTGAGAATTGAGGGAGGGACGACTGTGGGCACACTTCTCATCCTTCTTGTCCTTACCTTATTTTTAGCCGCGATTTTGACAGGAGGATATAATAAAGAATTCCTACTACGTGCGCGGCAAACTAAGGTGTGGGATTGGCTCACAACAGTGGATCATAAAAAAATCGGTATCATGTACTTCCTGTCTGGCTTTTTCTTTTTATTGATAGGTGGACTTGAAGCGATTTTTATGCGTTTGCAGTTAGCAGTACCTAATAACGATCTCTTTACTGGAGATATTTTTAACCAATTACTTACTATGCACGGAACGACCATGATTTTCTTGGCTGCTATGCCAATGATCTTTGGTTTGATTAACGTAATTATGCCTCTGCAAATCGGGGCACGTGATGTTGCATTCCCATTTTTAAACTCACTTGGTTTCTGGCTATTCTTTTGGGGTGGTATACTTCTTAACTTGAGTTGGTTCTTTGGTGGCGCACCAAATGCAGGTTGGACTTCTTATACGTCCTTAGCCTTGAATAGCTATAGCCCAGGTTTAGGTGTCGACTATTATGTACTTGGTTTACAGATTACAGGTATTGGCTCTTTAATGAGCGGAATTAACTTTATTGCAACGATTATCAATATGCGTACTCCAGGAATGACCTTCCTGCGTATGCCGATGTTTACTTGGACTTCATTCGTTACATCAGCTTTGTTGGTATTCGCAATGCCACCACTCACTGTGGCACTTTTACTTCTGATGTTTGATCGTGTATTTGGTGCCGCCATTTTCGATCATGCGATGGGTGGAAGTTCGGTCATTTGGCAACATTTGTTCTGGATTTTTGGTCACCCAGAAGTATATATCGTTATCTTACCAGCGTTTGGTATTATGTCTGAGATTATCAGTACCTTCTCGAAAAAGCGTCTATTCGGTTATACCTCAATGGTATTTGCGACTGTATTAATTGGTTTCCTAGGCTTCATGGTTTGGGTACACCATATGTTTACTGTTGGACTTGGACCGATGTCTAACTCAATTTTTGCGGTAGCTACGATGGCGATCGCGGTCCCGACTGGGATTAAAGTCTTTAACTGGCTCTTTACAATGTGGGGTGGAGAAATTCACTTTAAAACCCCAATGCTATGGGCAGTTGGATTTGTTCCTACTTTCGTTATCGGTGGTATGACAGGGGTCATGTTATCTGTTCCTCCTGCTGACTACCAATATCAAGATAGTTATTTCGTTGTAGCTCACTTCCACTATGTACTTGTAGGTGGTACTGCATTCGCTTTATTTGCCGGTGCATATTACTGGTGGCCAAAAATGTTTGGCAAAATGCTCAGTGAGAAGCTAGGTAAATGGCATTTCTGGTTATTCTTTATCGGCTTCCATATGACCTTCTTCCCACAACACTTCTTAGGTCTATTTGGAATGCCACGTCGGGTCTTTACCTATCAAGCAAATCATGGCCTTGAATTGTTAAACTTGATTAGTTCAATTGGGGTCATAGGAATGACGTTAGGTACTATCTTCTTTATGGTTGCTGTTGTCCAAGCGGCTAGAAGTAAAGAGTTGGCTCCTGCAGATCCGTGGGATGGTCGTACGCTTGAATGGTCAATTCCTTCTCCAGTACCAGAATACAATTTTGCTCAATTACCACTGGTGCGTGGTGCGGATGCATTCTGGTTAGAAAAACAAGCTGGTAACAAAGAAATGACTCCTGCAGAACCATTAGGCTCGATTCATATGCCATCTGGATCATATATTCCTATGTTAATGTCTCTTGGATTGTTCGTTGCTGGGTACGGATTTGTCGTAAAATCTTGGATAATCGGTGCAATTGGTATCGCCTTTACCTTTATCATGATGTATATTCGATCTTTTGAACAAGATTTCGGTTATCATATCGAACCTGAGGAGATTAACGGTTCGGCTAAGGCTAAGGAGGTTAAAGCGTAATGGCTTCGCATATTCATCCTACTGATCGTCCGACTAAGCCTGGCCACCTAGAAAAAGCTACCTTAGAAGGTAAAAATAAAGTAATGGGTTTCTGGCTTTTTCTTGGAGCTGAAACAGTCCTCTTTGCATGTTTATTTGGTACTTACTTAGCATTGCGTAATTCAACAATGGGCGGTCCAACTACACAAGAGTTGTATGACTTAAAATTGGTTGGTTTAGCTACATTTTTCCTTTTGACTAGTAGTTTAACGAGCGTTTTGGCAATGAACGCAATGAATCGTCTTAATGTACGTGCAATGCAGTTTTGGCTGGGTGTGACTGTTTTATTAGGACTTGCATTCTTGATTTTGGAGATTTATGAGTTTGTTCATTATGTTCATGAGGGACATACGTTTACTAGCAGTGCATTTGGCTCTTCGTTCTATGCGTTAGTTGGAACGCATGGAGCCCACGTAACATTTGGGATTTGTTGGATTATAGGCTTGATGATCCAAACAGCCAGACGCGGACTTACTTATGAGATGGCACCTAAACTGTTTCTGAGTAGTCTATATTGGCACTTTATCGATGTTGTGTGGGTATTTATTTTCACACTTGTGTACTTGCTCGGAAAGGTGGGGTAATCGGTGTCGCAAAATACTAACCAAAATACCACCAATACAACTTCTCATAAACAGGAAGGTGCAGGTAAGCACATCTTAGCATTTATTGTGATGATTGCACTCACCGCAGTATCCTTTTACTTGGTAATGAATAATGTGGTTCCTAAAAATATGATTCTTCCATTTCTCTTGATCCTAGCTGCAGTGCAGGTGTTTTTACAACTATTTATCTTTATGCATTTAAATCAAAAAGGCTCTTCCTACTATACGGTTTTTATGATTGCAGGCATTCTCATTGCAGTCATTTCTGGTGCAGGGATTATGTTAATGTAGCATAGAGATCAGCAGAAAAAAGAAAGGGTTGACTCTTTATAATAAGGGAGTCAACCCTTTTATAGTGTTAATCCAAGTGAAGGAAATACCGAACACTTGTGGTAAAATTTTATGTAGAGGTTGCCCTCTTAATCAGCCACGTATTGCTTCCCTATTCCCTCCCGCTCAACATGCTCTATGTAACTACTTCTCTTTCTAGTAGTGTGATACTTTCAATATGAGCTGTTTGAGGAAACATATCCAGTGGAATCACTTTCTTGACTTGATATCCTCCACGAATTAATTGTTGACAATCCTTCGCAAGTGTTGCAGGATTGCAGGAAACATATATCATACGGGGAACCTTCACTTCTAATAAGGTATCAATAAGTGCCTGACCTAAACCAACTCGAGGAGGATCTACTACCACTAAATCAGGTTTTAACCCTTTCTTCACCCACTTTGGAATAAGAATTTCGGCTTCACCAACAACATATTCAGCATGGTCAATCTGATTAACTACTGCATTTTCTTTGGCATTTTCGATTGCTTCTGGAATAGTATCCATGCCTAAAACCCGTTTTGCTTTTCGAGCTAACCATATTCCAATCGTTCCGACCCCACAATATGCATCGATTACTGTTTCGTTTCCTGTTAGTTGGGCTAGTTTTTCGACTTCTTCGTATAACTTCCTCGTTTGTACAGGATTTAGCTGAAAGAAAGCCCGGGCAGATAAAAGATAGGTAATTTCCCCCAACTGTTCACTGATTTTCTCTGTTCCCCATAATAAACGACTCTCGTTACCGAAAATAAGTGAGGTTTTATGTGGATTATGATTTAGAACAATGCTTTTTACTTGAGGTAAACGCTTGATAACCTCCGAAATGAGTGCTTTTTCTTCAGGGAATGATTTGGTCCGACTGATAAAGACCAGCTGTATCTCTTTTGTAGCAAAAGAAATCCGTACAACGATATGTCGAATAACTCCTTGGTGCTTACGTTCATCATAGATCGAAATTTTTAATTGCTCGATAATATCTCGTACTATTTCCAATGCTTGATTTACTAATGGATGTTGAACTGGACATTCTTTAATCTCTACTAAGCGATGTGATTTTGCAGAAAACATCCCCATTACTACACGTTGTTCAATGCTCTGAAGAGGAAATTGGGCTTTGTTGCGATAGGTCCACGGTTCGGACATCGATATTGTTTTCTCGATGGGAATATCAGCTAGATTTGTATATTTTCGAAAGGCTTCTTGTACAAGTTCTCGTTTCAACCGACGTTGAAATCGATAGTCAATATGTTGTAACTGGCAGCCCCCACAAGTTTCATAGATGGGACACTTTGGTTGAATCCGATATGCTGATTTCTTCTTCAAACGGACTAGTTTAGCTTTAGCAAAATTTTTTTCGACTTCATCGATTCGCGCTACCACAAATTCCCCTGGAATCGCTCCTTCAACAAAAATAACTTGTTTTTGATAATATCCTACACCTTCTCCATTAATCCCTAATCGTCGAATAGGAAGCTCGACAATCTGTCCTTTATGTAAGTGAATTTTTTTCTTTGTACGCATTGTTTCATATAACCACCTTTGTCCACCAGTTCATACTTAATTCAAACTCTATTGTAACGAAGTCCGATGTAGATGCCAAAAAACTAAAGAATATGGATGAATGAAATAGGTATGCCCAATAATTAATTCATGTAAAACCAAACCAGAGAGCCATTTTCTTGTCCTTCAATACGAGATAAGAAATTCTAAGGGATAAAGTTGGCTTAGGACATAGGTGAAAATGTGACTATTCACGTATTATATTTGCTAACTCAACACTGCTTTGTTTGAAATAAAGAATATGTATGGAAGTTTATTTTCTATTGATCTTGACAACATCTTGATATTATCCTGATAGGATTCCGATAAAATCCATGTAAGATATGAAGAGCAGCAAACGAAAGGAAGAGAGAAAATGAATACCAATGCCTTAATTACAGCAATAGATATTTGGAAGACATTTGGACAAGGTGAAAATAGAGTGGAAGCATTACGCGGATTATCTCTAGAGATTATCAGAGGTGAAATGGTGGCGGTCATGGGTCCTTCTGGTTGTGGAAAAACCAGTTTACTCAATTGTTTATCCGGTATTGATACCATTACACAAGGAAAAGTTTTCATTGAAGGTGAGAGCCTATATGAAATGAAAGAGAAAAAGCGGGATAATTATCGCTTAAGACGGATGGGATTTGTCTTTCAGAGTTATAATTTAATACCTGTCTTAACAGCGATAGAAAATGTAGAATTACCACTTTTATCCCAAGGAATGGGACCCAAGGTGGCTCGTGTGCGGGCGGAAGAAGCACTTATTCGTGTAGGTTTAAAGGATCGATTTCAACATTTTCCGTTCGAGTTATCAGGCGGACAAGCTCAACGGGTTGCTTTGGCACGTGCGATTGTTAATCATCCACGAGTGATTTGGGCTGATGAGCCTACAGGAGCATTGGATCGGGAGACAAGTAATAGGGTACTCGATTTATTTGATCATTTTCATCGCGTAGATGGAACAACGATTGTTATAGTTACACATGATCCAGAAATTGCTGAGCGGGCTGATCGAATCATCTATATGGATAGTGGTAGAATCATCCAAGAGCGAGATCCTAGGCAAAGACGGAACTATCATATGAGTTGGAAAGGAAAAAGAGGAGAATGAACTGGATTGGAATCGGGATTATCGTATTTTTTCTAGGAATGATTGGCTATTATTTATGGCGATCACCTCATTTATTTCGGATGGCTTGGCGTAATGCATGGGTACATAAGCGAACCACTATATTTACCTTAATAGGCTCCTTGGAAGGAACAGCTTTAATCACAACAGCGTTTATGTTATATGCATCAATTCAAGTGAGTTTACAAGAATATGAGATGACTCATATTGGGAAGATTGAAAGTGATATAATGGCTCAATCAGGTCTAATTACTGAACAAGATGTTCAATCACTTAAAGAGAATCTAGAGAAGTATACGGCTTTACCAATAGTAAGCTTTTATGGAAACTTAATAAAAGGTAAAGAAAATCACATTCCACATATTGCTATTCATGCTTTTTCATATCCAGAAGCAAAAAAGTGGGATGCTGAGGCGATTCAGTCTTTCCCTACAAAAGTGGGAGCAAATGAGATTGTTCTATCACAGCGTGCAGCAGCTCAACTCGATGTAGACGAAGGGGATCAAATCCAACTGATGATTCCTACAAAGCAAAGGGCGCTATTTTTAATAGTTAAAAAAGTCGTGTCTGAACATGGTCTAACTGGTTATCGTGGAGTAAAACAAGGGAAAGCAACGGCTTTTCTCTCTTTAGAAACAGCTCGCGGTGCGTTAGGAATCAAAGAAGGGTATACGAATATTCTTGTTACGAACTTTATTGACCCCAAATCACTAGATCAAAGCAAATGGGATTATTTTCCAGTTAAAGAGTATGTACTTAGGACTGTAAATAATGTCCAAAAGTTCGTCGATTTGTTCTTCGTTACGAGTTTAGTTGCCATCATCATTGGGATTGTTTTGGTATTAAATATCTTTAAACTGATTGGTGAAGAAAGGCGAAGAGAATTAGGAATTATTCGAGCAATGGGGATGAATGGAGGCGATTTAGCTCGGGTACTTCGTATTGAAGGGCTTGTCTATGCAGGGATATCTAGTTTTTTTGGTATGATACTTGGTATAGGACTGTCGGTACTCGTACTTCAACAAATACAAGATCTGATCCATCTGATGTCGCAATATAGTCATGATATTGAGTTGTCCTATCGATTTGTGATCGAACCCAATTTCTTATTCACTGCGGGTGGAATTGGATTTTGTCTCGTTTATTTCTGTATGATGTGGATCGCTTGGCGAGCTTCCAAGCAAAATATTGTCCATATGCTACAGGAGGCTAAGATTCAAGAGAATTACTCCTCACTTTCAAGTGGGCGTAGGAAATGGAAAACATCTTTATATCTGATGTGGGTGCTGTCCATCTTTATTTTGATCGGGTTAACCTTAACCCCTGCATATCAAGATTGGCTAACCAAAGAGTTACCTAATCAAGAGAATTATATCTATTCTGGTGTGGTTGTCTATACTTTTATTAGTACAATCCTACTCCTTCCGTTTATCATCCCGAAGCTACTGGCTGGAATTTTAAAAGGATTACACACTCGTTCCAAGTGGATCGCTACTTTACAAATCGCTTTTCGTTATCCAGTTGCTTATAAAAAACGTACTTCACTGATTCTGTTTATGTTTATGATTGTCCTTTTCTTAACCACTTTTTCCAGTATGATTGGAGCTACATTTGCAAGCTGGGGAGATCAGAAGGTACCACGCCGAGCGTTAGCAGGGTATGACCTAGCTGCAAAGAGCGAGCGCCATGTGTCTACGAAAGAACTACAAACTATGTTGAATCAGTCGAAATATGTGGAACAGGATCAGATTAGCACTGCTGTATCTGTTCTGCAAGCGAATACTTCCCCCAAAAGCCCTGATATTAAAGTGAACGGAATCGATGATCAGTTTGCAAGGCATAATCAGATCAAATTGGAACAAAAAGCAGGAAAAACAGATCAAGAGATTTGGCAAGAAGTAGCGCAAAATCCAGATGTGACAATCATTTCAAGACGGGACTTGGATTTATTTGAACAAAATCAGCCATACCAATTTAAAATTGGCGATCAAGTACCGATTCAAGTGGAAGGAAAAGTAATCTCCAAGAAACTGATTGGGATTGCTAAGACTTATCCAGAGAGCTATGGCTATTTCGTCTCGTCTGGGATTTGGATGAAGCAAAGTGAAGTTGAACGACTTGCACAAAAACCTGAAAGTACATGGTTGATTCAGGCAAAGCATCTAGAGAAGTTAGCACATTTGGCTAAACAGATACAAAAGGAAATAACAACACAAGGGGCTTATCAACTTGTTAACCCTCAACAACAATTGGTAATATCAAGTTCTTTTGTACAAGTGATTTTCTCCCTGCTTGAATCCTTTAGTTTCTTGGCAGTAGTCATTGGTTTAGCCGGTTTAATGGTTATTATGTTTCGGCAAGTACAGGAGCGCAAGCAACAGTTAGGCATGATGAGAGCTATGGGGATCGACAAGAAGCTGGTTTATTGGAGTATATTTAGTGAAGGGTTTATTATTGCTATTCTTGGTATTTTACTCGGTACAGGAATCGGTGTTTATGCAGGTTCGCTTACTATAAAACCGTTTGGCGATGCTAAGAAATTAGCCAAATATCAAGAACTATTTCCAACATTTAAGATTTTATTGTACTTTGTTTTAGCTTTATTGATCTCTATCTTTGGTTCGTTCTTACCAGCTAGAAAAGCGCTGACAGTTTCTCCAGTCGAAGCGACACGATATATCAGTTAAAATCATATGGGAGAGGGAAATTCGTTTCCCCCTTCTGTTTGTGTGTTTAGAAAGTGGGAGGATCATGGCATGGGGAAAAATATTTTAATTGTGGATGATGAGCAAAAAATCTTAGATGCTGTAAGTAATTACTTAATAAAAGAAGGTTTTTATACACAAACTATGACTTCTGGAGAAAAAGCGATCGATTACGTTTCTAAAGGAAATATTGTTGATCTAATTTTACTCGATTGGATGATGCCAGGGAAAAATAGACTTGAAACGTGTCGGGAGATTAGACAGATTTCCGATGTCCCCATTATTTTTCTAACCGCAAAAACCGAAGAGTTTGATAAACTCTTTGGACTGGAGCTCGGAGCTGATGATTATATCACTAAGCCCTTTTCTATGCGTGAATTAGTTGCACGAATTCGGGTGATTTTACGAAGAGTGGAACGTATGAGTACAAAGGTTGAAGAAGAACTTATTCGTTTTCAAGGACTGGTTCTATCTCCACAGCAACATAAAGCTTGGTTGGAAGAAAAGGAACTAGTCCTTACCCAAACTGAATTTAAAGTTTTATTAATTTTAGCTACTCATCCGGGGCGGGTTTATAGTCGCTCTCAATTGGTAGAAATGGCTTTAGGTGCTGAATATTTGGGATATGAGCGCTCCATTGATACACATATTTATAATTTACGTAAAAAAATGAAGGAGATTTCACCTTACTTTATAGGAATTCGAACGGTTTTTGGGATTGGTTATACACTGGGTGAAGATCAATGAAAAGGTTAAGTATTTTCTTTCCTTTATTTGCAGTGCTATTTACTTTAGCCATTTTAGGAGCATTTTGGATACCAACGCACGATAGTGGTTGGAAGATCATTCTATTATTGTTATTATGGCTAAGCGGTATTAGTTTGATTGGACTTATCTGGTATCATTATGAACATAAAAAAGCGTGGTTAGCTCGGATCATTAACGAAACAGCTAATCACCCCCATATTCATCAGCAGAGTTTTGAGTCAGATGATTTCACTGAAGTAGTACAAGCAGTTAATCAATTAGGTAAGCGAATTCTTAAAGAGGAAGAACGAAGAGGGCAATTGATTGCTGATGTTGCCCATGAGTTACGTACACCTCTTACCATCCTACGAAGCCAACTAGAAACTTTGGTATTAGAAGGAAAAGAAGTATCCATTCATCAACTTATACCGTTAGTCGATGAAATCATTCATATGCAACAACTGATTCATAATTTACAACAGTTGAGTCTCGCGAAAGCAAACCAAATTACGATAAAAAGAAGTTGGTTTGTATTTCAGGAATGGCTCGAAGAAATTATTGAAACTTTAAATATCAAAGCCATAGAAAAAGAAATCGAAGTGAAAGTAGAGGGGAAAGTGTCTAAAGAAGTATACTGGGATTCCTCTAGAATGAAACAAGTAGTGATTAATCTACTCGGCAATGCGATTAAATATACAGAGCAGGGTGGAAAAGTAAATATTGTGTTGAAGCAAAGTCAAGGAATAGTCAAAATCCAAATTATCGATAATGGCCCTGGGATTCCTCCTGAAAAGTTACCCTATGTTTTTAAGCGCTTTTATCGTGTTGATGCCTCACGTAGCCGAGTATCGGGAGGATCCGGCTTAGGACTTGCTATTGCTAAAGAGTTTGTTGAGTTACATGGCGGTTCGATTTATGTGGAAAGTGAGAGTGGAGAAGGAACCACTTTTACCGCTATTTTACCTATTTTCCCTGTCGATTGAGGGAAAAGGATTTGTGTTATAATAGAAAAGTAGGTTACTTACTATTATAAATAAAATAGGTAGTGTAAAAACACGAATCGGTTGGTAGTCCGATTGCATGAAATCGACTTTTCATGTCAGTAACCTTCCCTTACTCCCCTAGGGATGTCCATCACTACTTATTCAACAGGGGGGGCTGTTCATGAAGCTAACGGTTTATTTTGATGACCAATGTCAATTTTGGGTTGGAGTAGTCGAAGAACAGAGTGAATCTAAGTTAAAAGCAGCAAAAAAGATTTTTGGGTCTGAGCCGAAAGATCAGGAAATCTTGGACTTTATCCAATACCAAATGTTGGAGCTGATTGAACAAACGGACGCGATGGTTTATGTCACAACGAAAAGAAGTAAAAAGCAAAATCCAAAACGTCTAGCTCGGCAAGCAGCTAAAGAAATGAAACAGCGTGGGGTTACTACTTTTGCTCAAGAAGCAATTAAACTTACGATGAAAGAACGTAAGAAAGAACGAATTCAAAGTAGAAAACAACAAAAACAGGAGTTAGCTGAGCGAAAAAGGCAATTAAAAATCGAAAAAAGAAAAGCCAAACATCGCGGTCGCTAATGAGATACCTCCTAGTCTGATCAGATTAGGAGGTATCTTAATTGGTAAGATATCCAGTTAGAAGAACGACGTTTTTGATGCGCGCGATTAAGGAAGAGATAGAAGAAAAATTGTTAGCTAATGGAATCATAGCCTTATTTGATGGATATGAAAATTAGTATTATATGAATCAAAACCTTAAACCACAAGAGCAGAAAAAACTACTTAAACATTGGATGTCAGATCAGCTTTTTTAGAAATCTTTAACTTACTGATTAGCTGGCTCTCTATTTAGCTAACTATTATAAGTTGTTTTTGAATACTATTATCATTTTACATAAATACAATGATTGTATATCATTGGAATTCACTGTATAATAAAAATGACTAATCGGTTAGTTTTTAGTATTATTCAACTTTATATTTTTCTAAATTTTAGGATTTTTCATTTTTGTCTTATGAACAGTATTAAGAGGGTATGTATTGAAAAAGTTTTCATCTTTATTATTTATCGTTTTCTTTATTGTTTCGATTTCAGGTTGCTCGAATTTGAGTGATCCACAACAGGTAACAGTTGAATATGTGAATGCTATAGTTAAAGAAGATTTACAGATTGCTGAAAGAGAAGAAACTGTGGTTTCTTTAAGTGCCACGAATGCTACTCCTGAGGTTAAAGATATAATAGAAGAAGTAAAAAAGGTGAAACAAAATTCACAGGATTATACAGGGAAAAACTGGTTAATTGGCTCTTATTTTATTGCCCAAAACCCCTTCGAGCCAGAGACGGAATCATATAGCTCACAAATTGTCCATATCCCAGCTAGCAGTTACAAAAAAGCAAAAAGAAGGGACTTATACTTATTTTTTAGGCTTATTAAGGGTAATGGGGAGTGGAAAATTTTCGATTTTCAAGATGAGCCCAAGAATTATACAGAGGGAAAAGCTATCCTTGATTATCGCATGAATCAGCAGGAGGCTTGGCAGCAAATCGACTAGAGTAAAAACATATATCACTTTTAGATGAGTGACTGAGGAAGCTCTCAAATCCAGTTATTATTTATAGCATTCGTAGCATTCATTTAAAATGAAGTGAAATATAGGAAGCCCATACCACTTTTAATGTGATATGGGCATTTTTTATCTATTAGACTTAGGATCGGTTTTTTCAGGCTGATTGACCATATGATGAGCAGACATGACCAGACGAGACCATATTTGTTCACGTGGCTCACCAACAATCTCTACTTCATCCAAAGCTTGATGCATACACTCTAACCAAGCTTGGGCTCGTGATGGGGTGATCGGAAAAGGTAAATGGCGTGCTCTTAACATCGGATGCCCGTATTTTTCAGTGTAAAGAGGGGGGCCACCAAAAAACTGTGTAAGAAATAAGTATTGCTTTTCCATGACAGGCTGTATATCATCGGGAAAAATCGGCTTTAGTAAAGGATGGGCTTGGACACGGGGATAAAAAGCTTCGACTAATTGCCGAACTTTGGTAGCGCCACCTATACTTTCGTAAATACTCGTGAAGGAATTCAATTTGATCACCTCATCGAAGCCATTTGGCTAAAGGTATGTTCAACTGCTTTCATTGTTTCGGTGATATCTTGATCACTATGTGAAGTAGTAATAAACCAAGCTTCGTATTTAGATGGAGCTAGATATATACCTTGCTCTAACATGATACGGAAAAACTTAGCGAACATTTCTCCATCTGATGCTTGAGCTTCTTCATAATTGGTAACTGGTTGATTCGTAAAGTAAACAGTCAATGCTCCACCATATTGATTTAAAGTGATCGGAATTTCGTTCTCTTGGGCAGATTGCCTAATTGCCTCAGCAAGTCGTTTCCCTTTTTGAGCTAACTCTTCATAAAGTCCAGGGCTAGATAATTCTTGTAAGCAAGCGATTCCCGCTGAAATAGATAACGGATTTCCAGCCATGGTTCCTGCTTGGTACATGGGTCCCATTGGAGCTACCTTATCCATAATTTCTTTGCGCCCGCCATATGCTCCAATTGGAAGACCACCACCGATAATTTTACCCAAAGCAGTAAGATCAGGTTCTATATGATACAATGTTTGAATTCCACCATAATGAAAGCGGAAGCCCGTGATTACTTCGTCATAAATAACTAGTCCCCCTGCTTGATGTATCAGTTCATTTACTTTTTCTAAAAAACCAGGTTGAGGAGGTACGATGCCAAAGTTGCCTACAAGAGGTTCTACAAGCACAGCAGCAATTTGATCTCCCCAATGGTTTACTGCTTCTTGCAGTGCATCTAAATCATTATAAGGTATCGTGATTACTTCTGATGCGATACTTTGTGGAATCCCAGCACTATCTGGAATACCTAGAGTAGAAGGACCAGAGCCTGCAGCAACTAAAACGAGATCAGAGTGTCCATGATAACAGCCTGCAAATTTAAGGATTTTATCACGTCCTGTATAAGCGCGAGCTAAGCGAATCGTTGTCATAATTGCTTCAGTACCACTATTGACAAAGCGAATTTGTTCCATAGAAGGAATGGCGGAGCGTAGCATCTTCGCAAAATAGACTTCCTTTTCAGTGGGGGTACCATAGAGTATTCCATTTTCGGAAGCCTCAACGATAGCTTGGTGCACAGCAGGGTGAGCATGTCCTAATATAATGGGTCCAAATGCAGCTAGATAGTCAATATATCGATTTCCATCCACATCCCAGAAATGGGAGCCCTTAGCTTTTTTCATAAAAATAGGAGCACCACCGCCAACGGCTCTAAAAGAACGAGATGGGCTGTTTACACCACCAACAATGACGTTCAGTGCTTCTTGATATATTCGTTCAGATGTGCAAATATTCAACGTATCTTCCTCCTTTTGTACAACTCAAACTCCATTGTACATAATAAATGCTTAGAAATGGAGGTTACTATAAAATCGTTAGTGGATTAATCATCTTCGAATGTTCGTTCTTTTTGGTTGTTTGATTCTTTAATCATATGATATGCTTAATTTGGATACGTTTGCTTTTTTTAAGGATATAAATAGATATTATTTTTATTTTAAATAAGGTTGGAGGCGAGAAACCGTGTCGTGTTTTAAAAATGGCGAAAAATATAGAGGTCGCTATTTAGTAGAAAAAGTAGTCCCATTTTTTGATGGAGAACTAGCGATCACCAAGTTTGAGGGAAAGCGTTACTATTTACAATCAGCAAAATTATTAAGACAAGCTCCTCCACGTTCAATTCAGCAATACCTTTCCATCGAAAATCCATTAGTTATGCCCTATAAAGAAGTGTATACAGAGGATAAATATATTGTTTCAGTTCGTCCTTATGTAGCTATTCAACCACTACCTCATTATGTATCTAAAAACGGTGTTAACGAGGATAAATTCCTTTATTGGGCAAAGCAAATGGTAGAGTTGGAGGAATATCTAAAGTCATTTAATCTACCCATGTATCTTTTAAAAGATCCTCGTAATATCGGAATTACCAGTGAAGAGAAAATCAAAGTTATTTTCTGCGGAGTAGAACAAGTCACTTCATTTGAACCTTCCGTTGATTGGGGGACTTTTTTTATTAGCTTGCTAAAAGGAAAATTCCCAAAAGGTAATGCTAAGCAAGTCATTCGTGAACTAAATCTTACGAAAACACTAGTTCAATTCTTGGAAAAATCGATTGATAATGATCAGGTGGAATTTGTTAGTGCCTTAATCGATAGTCATATGCAGAAATCGGGTAAATCTACAAAACAGGCAAAGCCAACAATTGCGAGTAATAAACCAGCCAAATCAGCAAAACCAACAACTGCAAGTAAACCAGAAAAACAAGCAAAGCCAGCAAAACCGGCAAGATCAACAAAACCAACTCCATCTGTCCTAGATAGTCGCCCACCGTTACAAGGTGTTGGTGGTAGACCAACATTTAAGATTCCTATGCAAGAGAAAAAGCTACCACCCAAAGTGGATTTAGACAAAACGATTATTCGAGGAAATGGAGAAAATTGGATAGAAGAACAACCTGCACATGAAAATCTAATACAAGCGCAGCAACCGCCTATTGCTAAGAAACCATCGTTATCTTTTAAACCTAATCAAGTTAATATAGATGAGCTAAGTCAAAAGACCGAATTTCGTATTCCTTTGCAAGCGATTCGTGAGGAATTAGAGAAAAAGGAAATGGAGCGGGTTGATCAGCTACGTAAACAGCATGAGTTGCAAGAGAGAGATCTGCTTACCACTTATCGACAAGAATTTGAGCGGCGGAAGCAAGAGCTATTAGAAAAACAACGTCGGGAATTAGAAATGCAAGAACAAGAATTATTAAAACAACAACAAGCTGAATTCGAACGTTTACAAAAAGAGCGTTTAAAACAAGAGCTAATTATACGTGAGCAACTTGAATGGGAACAGAAAATGAAAGAGCGTTTGGAACAAGAAAGAAGAGAGTTTGAGCTGAGAAAGGAATCGCTTATTACTAAACTTGTGGAAGAACTGAAAGAACAAGAGAGAGAGTTATTAGAAGAACAACGTTTAGAATTTGAGCGGCGTATGCAAGAACGTTTGATTATGCAGCAAAAGGAGCTAGAACAGCTATTTGGTGCAGAGAGCATAGCTAAGAATTCAAGCTTAAATCTAGATAATACCAAGCCTATTACACGTATTTATGAAGAAGAAGCTAAACAGGTTTCTAAAGAACAACCTATTTACGAAGAACAACCTGTTTACGAAGAGCAGCCTGTTTATGAGGAGCAGCCCGTTTATGAAGAGCAGCCCGCTTATGAAGAGGCTTATGATAAGTATGAAAGCCACTCGCAAGTAGAAGATGTAAAAGAAACAGTAGTAGAAGAAAAATATGAAGAGCCAGCAAGCCCATCCCATGGACTTAACCAAGAAACAGTGCAACAAATTAATCATATGCATGCTCGGTTAGCCAAACAATTTGAGGAATATAAAAATTACATGTATGCAAATCGCTCCCCACAAAACTAAAGGTTTTTGTGGCTGCTAGGGGGGATAACTGGAAGTGTTTGAGAAGTGGTTAGCGAGTTTTGGAATCGGGTCAGCAAAGGTAGATACTCGGTTAAATCAAGAAGATTTTTTCCCGGGAGATCAAGTAGATGGTCAAGTTGTGATTCGCGGTGGTGACTCTGTTCAACAGATCGAAGATATATATTTAGAATTAATTGTGGAATATTTAAAAGATGGAAAAAATGTACGTCATACTTATCAACAATACTATTTAGCTGAAAAGATTATTGTATCTCCTGGTGAAGAAAAAACGGTTCCACTTACATTACAACTGCCGATCGATTTACCTATGTCTACTGGACAGTTTCCAATCTATTTGCAAACAGGTTTGGATATTAAGTTTGCTAAGGATCCAAGTGATCGAGATCGGATTAATATATTACCACTACCACTTATTCAAAAGGTCTTAAAGGATATTGAGGATGCAGGTTTTATTTTATATCGAATTATGAACTCTCCTACCACTAAAAAAAAGTCTCGTCCCTTTGAACAGATATTCGAATTTAAGCCGACAGGTCGTTATCAAGGAATCTTAGATAAGCTTCATGGTAAGTTTGAATATAATGATGACCATGTTTTAATCGTATTCAATCTATACCGTTCAGGAGATATCATTAGCTACTCATTTACATGGGAACACCAAAATCCTAGTGGAACCTTATTGATTAATAATCAGCCTTGTGAAGAAGACCCACTATCTAAAATTCAAGAGTTGTTAATCCGGAGAAAATAGGGAATTTATTATAGGAGGAAGATGAATGTTTGAAAATGCCTTAGCTAGCCTAGGGATCGGAGCTGCGAAAGTGGATACCCGACTAGAAAAATCCACTTATCGACAAGGTGAACAGGTTCTGGGAGAGGTTCATATTCAAGGTGGAAATGCTCCTCAAGATATCGATGAGATTTATCTTTTTTTGGTGATGCAATATCATTATGAGGGAACACAAGCTGAGTATGTGATTGACGAATTTCGCCTGACAGATCGATTTGTAATTGATCAACATGAAACCAAAATCATCCCTTTTCATTTTCAATTACCTTATGATACACCTGTTTCTACGGGAGGCTCTCCGATTTATCTAAAAACAGGGCTTGATATTAAAAGGGCTATTGATCCAACTGATTTGGATGGAATTGAAGTCTTACCTCATCCGTTAATTGATCAAATCCTGTTAACGATTGAAGATATTGGTTTTCGCCTGACTCAAGTAGACCTAGATTTTGAACAATTTCACTCGCGAAATCCATTCGTCCAAGTATATCGATTTCAACCATTAAGCTCTTATGCAAACTATTTGGACTTGCTGTCTCTGGTCTTTCAGCCGCATGGTAAAGAAGTGGATGTGATCATGGAGATCAATCGCAAGCCCGTTGATCTGAAAAGTTCGATGGAAGAAGCCTTGAACTTAGATGAACGGCTAGTTCAGTTCGTACTCACGGTAGATGAGATCCGAAATATTGCCTACTTACGTGAAAAATTGGGGCAATATATTCATAGTCAAATGGAGGCTTAGAGCCAAATAGCATTCCTAGAAAGGAATGCTATTTTTGCTGAAAAGTGACAAACTAGTATAATAGGATGATAAGCGAGAGGTGAAAAATATTGTTAGCTATTTATGCCAAAGGATTAACCAAAGAATTTAAGGTATTTCAAAGTCGTCCTGGACTCATCGGGGCTTTTCGTGACTTATTAAATCGTAAGTATCGAACGATTCGAGCGGTTGATGGAATTGAGATTAAAATCGAGCCAGGTGAAATGGTTGGATATATCGGAGAAAATGGAGCTGGAAAATCTACAACGATCAAGATGCTTACAGGAATTTTACAACCGACGAGTGGAGAATTGAAAGTAAATGGATTTGATCCTCATAAAGAAAGAGAGAAATTTGTCAAAACAATTGGGGTTGTGTTTGGACAAAGAAGTCAACTATCGTGGGATATTGCAGTGCAAGAGTCTTTTCGTTTATTACAAAAGGTTTATCAAATCCCCAAGTCTGAATATACACCGCACTTAAAACGTATGATCGATATTTTAGAGATTGGTAATCTCTTAGATCAACCGGTTCGTAAATTGAGCTTAGGACAGCGGATGCGCTGTGAACTAGCAGCATCTTTGATACACAAACCGAAGTTACTCTTTTTAGACGAACCTACAATTGGGCTCGATGTATTAGTGAAAGATAATATCCGTAAATTCCTAAAAGAAATTAACAAAGAACTTGGGACAACGATTCTCCTTACTACCCATGATATTTCGGATATCGAAGCTTTATGTTCTCGTGTAATCATGCTTGATCAGGGAAAAATCATTTACGATGGAAGTTTAACAAAGCTGAAAAGTGAATGGGGAGGTGGACGAAAAGTCCTCTTTGAGATGGAAAAAGAAGTTTCATTAGATGAGCTAAAAAAACGTACCGCTGATTTATCTATTCATTGGGAGAGTAAATCTTCGCGACAATATATCGCTTATTTAGAACGTGGTGAAGCAGGTGTCTCGGACCTATTATCTCGACTGGTTCAAGATATTCCCATATTGGAAATGCAAATTGAAGAAGCGTCGACAGAAGAGATTGTACGCAAGATTTATCAGGAGGGGATACCTGTTGTTTAATACTTATCTGGAAGTGATCCGCATCCGGTTTTTGATGATGCTAGCTTACCGAGTCAATTATTATAGTGGAATTATCATTTATAGCTTAAATATTGGAGTCTACTATTTTTTATGGATGGCCATTTACGGTAATAATCAGAGTTTACAAGGGCTTACTGCTGTCCAAATGGCCACTTATATCGCGATTTCTTGGATGGCTCGAGCTTTTTATTTTAATAACTTGGATCGAGAGATTGCACAAGAAATCCGTGATGGAACGGTAGCAATTCAGTTAATTCGTCCGTATCATTATTTGTTGGTTAAAGTATTTCAAGGATTTGGTGAAGGGTTATTCCGTTTGTTATTATTTAGCATTCCTGGAATGATTGTCGTTTCCTTAGTATTTCCGATTGTACTGCCTACGGTAGGGAGTGTTTGGCTGAAATTTGCTTTAAGCTTATTATTGGGCTTTATTGTAAATGTGGAGCTAAATTTACTTACAGGGCTTCTTGCTTTTTTTGTTTTGAATAACCAAGGTTTAATCCGTGCGAAACGTGTAATGGTTGATTTATTGTCTGGACTGTTTATTCCCATTACCTTTTATCCTGAGTGGGCTCAGATGATATTAAATTACTTACCCTTTCAAGCAATCAGTTATTTGCCAAGCATGATCCTCGTGAAAGGATTAAGTGGAAGTGAGTGGATACACGCCTTACTTATTCAGATAGCATGGTGTATCTTACTCTGTATTCCGATTCAAATGATTTGGAACAGGGCGAAGAAAACTTTAGTAGTACAAGGTGGTTAACCATGTTTCATCTTAAATTATTTCTCGAATACTTTAAACAGTATATGAAGGTTCGTCTTGCTTATCGTTGGGACTTTTTAGCTCAATTTGTAACCGATTTTTTATTTCAAGCAGTCAACTTGGTTTTTATCTTGGTTATTTTTGGACACACGAGTCAGTTAAACGGCTGGAATCGTTATGAAGTGATCTTCATCTATGGTTATTTTTTGATTCCATGGGCTATTTTCTCAGCTATTTTTAATTTATGGGATTTTAATGAGAGGTATGTTATTCGGGGAGAATTGGATCGCATTCTAACACGACCCGTACACAGCTTAGTTCAAGTTATTATGGAAACGATGACTCCTGAGTCATTAATCGGAGTAGTTACTGGGTTTATTGTGATGGGATGGGCGGCAATGGGACTAGACCTAACATGGACTTGGCTTGATCCGCTATTATTTTTGCTATTTGCGTTAGGTGGAGTTGCTATTTATGCTGGTATTTTTATTACTTTAACCAGTATCAGTTTATTTACAGACTCAAAATCGGATATACAGCCCATTATGTTTAATATCGGAACATACGGACGTTATCCTATCAATGTTTATCATCGAGTGATTCAGTTTGTCCTTACATGGATTTTACCATTTGCCTTTGTCGGATTTTATCCAGCAAGTTATTTACTTGATAAAAGTCATTGGCAGTGGTATGCGATGATTACTCCACTTGTGGGAATCGTATATTTTTGCATTGGAGTATTTGTTTGGAATTGGGGTATTCGTAACTACCGTGGAGCAGGGAACTAGTGATAGCTGGGTGCAATTTACCCAGCTTTTTTAGCTTGGGCTTTCCATATCAAGGTCTACTTCAATATTGGTTTTTTCTTCCTTAACAATCTGATCAACAACTTTTTTAACATCTTTAGCATCTCCAGAAGATGTTAATCCTACATTTAATGTCCCGCTCAAAGTCTGAACCTTGAGCTCATGAATCTTATATTCAATTTTATCGATTTTTAGGGATTGAAGAGACTCTATTTTTTCCTTTAAATTCCTATTTTCGTTTTTCAATTTGGCTAATTCTTTTTCTAGTTGATTTAATCGATGCCATATATCTGCTAGCAATATCCTCTCCCCCTTTCTTTATTTTATTTATATGATCATGTGAAGATAATTCATACTATGTAGTGTCCAAATAGGCTCAATTTGCATATTCTATAGGCGATTAGGGAGAAAGGGTGGTTTAATGGCAAAAGTAAAAACAGGCACAGAACGTTGGCAACAGCTGGTTAGAAGTTTTTTGGGAGAGGATTTTTTTGATGATATCGTAAACGTAAATGTATCGAGGGATAATGAGCTATGTGCAGACGTGTATCATACTAAAAATGAAGTGATTATTGTTATTGATATACCTGGAGTTGAAGATATTCACTCCATTGACATACATGTAGATGGAGAAACATTATGGGTGAAAGGAACTATTCCTTCTCCTTATCAAGGTTATCAATCTTTTTTAGTGGAACGTAAGCAAGGAACATTTCAGAAAATGATTCCCTTAGGAACGACTGTATCAGAGAAACAGAGTTACGCTCGATATCGTAAAGGTGTACTAGAGATTCGTTTCTCTAAGTTAAAGCCATATAAGAATAAACAAAAAATTAGGATTGTTGAGCAAGGTTAACATTTTAAGATTGTTCCCTTCTTTTTTTGTTTTGGCATGAGAAAACTGCATATAAAGGCTAAGTAACTATGGAAGTAGTTCGTGGTTCAACAGGAAGGGGATTATAGAATGGGATCAGTTAATAATGTATTTAATATAAAAATTATTAGTGTCGCTAACTCTGCATCCGTTAACTTTGGCAGTACAATTAATATCGGTGCACAATCTTTTACCAAAACAGTGGGAGGTTCAGGACCAATCGGAGATTTCCCTCGTAACATAGATCTGGAACGCAATATATATATTGATCCAGATGTGGAGGATCAAATCACTGAGGTGGGGGGATTATGATTCAGATTTGTATTCGGATGATTCAGGTTACAACCATCAGTAATGCAGGGTCCCTGAATATCGGTACCACAATTAATCTAGTCCAAACTCCAGAAGAAGACAAACAGCCTATAGAACCCCAACCAACTCCACCAACTCCACCAACCCCACCAACCCCACCGACCCCACCAACCCCACCAACCCCATAGAAAAAACGTATCATTTATATGTCGGACATGATACACTCTATTCAGTATATACTAAGACCAATATCTATTTTGGAGGTGCACTTGGTATGATTCAAGAAGGTCAACCAGCGATTGATTTTACTTTGCCTGCATCTAATGGTCAAGAAGTATCCTTATCTGATTTTCGTGGTAAGTATGTGGTGCTTTATTTTTATCCAAAAGATATGACACCTGGATGTACCACAGAAGCTTGTGACTTTCGTGATTACCATAAAAATTTTACTGAGTTAAACACGGTAATTCTAGGAGTTAGTCGCGATAAAATTGCATCGCATGAAAAGTTTATTCAAAAATATGAGCTGCCTTTTTTGCTATTAAGTGATCCAGAAGCTAAAGTGTGCGAACAATATGGGGTTTTTAAAGAGAAAACCATGTTTGGAAAAAAAGTAATGGGAATTGAACGTTCAACATTTATCATTGATCAAGAAGGAATTGTACGAAAAATTTATCGAAAGGTAAAAGTGAAAGACCATGTTAAAGAAGCATTAAAATTTATTCAAGAACAGTTATAAAAGTTGGGTGGGGAGAATGGAGCAAAATTCAATGTATGATTGGCCTGATTACTATGATTGGACTTCGACAGGCCTTGATCATGATATTACATACTATGTAGAATTAGCAAAGCAATATGGTGGACCTGTGTTAGAATTAGGTTGTGGAACAGGTCGTTGTACCTTAGCAATAGCAAGAGAAGGAATTCCTGTTGTTGGAGTAGATATATCTGCCAACATGTTAGAGCGAGCCCAACAAAAAGCAGAAAGTCTTGGTTTAGCTCATCAAGTGGAATGGATTGAATCAGATATGGCAAAGCTCGATTTAAAGGAACGAAGGTTTCCACTCATTATTATTCCCTATCGTTCCTTTTCACACTTAATTCAAGTCCAAGATCAGCTAGCCACTTTAAAGCGAATTTATCGTCATTTATCTAATGATGGGCTTTTTGCAATGAATATTTTTTCTCCCCAGATGGATCAATTAATTGATATAGATGGAAAATATGCTTTCCGTGGCACTTTTCCTATTCCTGGTGGGAGAGAAGAAGTAGAAGTATATGATTATACTGAAGTGGACTCATTTTATCAGATATTATATGTGATACGCTATTTTGAGCATTTTGATGAACATGGAAAGTCACTGTGTAGAATCAAATCAGATATGCGTATTCGTTATACTTTTCCAGTTGAACTAAGTCACTTGTTGGCATTATGTGGTCTTCGCATCGAAAATCGGTTTGGTTCTTTTTACCGTGCCCCGTTTGATCATCGAAGTGAAGAGTTGATTATTGAGGCAAAAAAAGTGATCAGAGTGAGTCAGTGATAATTGTAGGGGGTGATCTGGATGAGTAAGAAGCCTAAACGTGTACCTACCCGAAAAATTCTTGATACTTTATCCCAGATGTATCCAGATGCTCACTGTGAACTAAACTTTCGTAATCCTTTTGAACTCCTAATTGCAACGATTTTATCTGCTCAGTCTACAGATCGTCAAGTCAATAAAGTAACTGAAAAATTATTCCAGGATCATCCTACCCCAGAAGATTTTATTAAGCTAACTGAAGAAGAGTTAGTAGAATATATTAGAGGTTTGGGATTATTTCGTAATAAAAGTAAAAATATCTTAAAAACGTGTCAGATCTTAGTTGAACAATACGATGGACAAGTTCCCAAAAGTCGTGAGCAACTAGAAAAGCTACCTGGTGTAGGTAGAAAAACAGCGAATGTCGTTTTAAGTAATGCTTTTGGAGTACCAGCTTTAGCAGTTGATACGCATGTACACCGGGTTGCTAATCGCCTTGCGCTTGCAGATAGTAAGACACCACTTGAAACAGAGCAGCAACTTATGAAAAAAGTTCCTAGAAAAGAGTGGAGCGATACACATCATCGAATTATTTGGCATGGACGGCGAGTGTGTAGTGCTCGTAATCCCAAATGTACAATGTGTGAACTTCTTCCATATTGCTGGAGTGGAAAACAAGCGGTAAAATAGAGAAATATCAAGGATTTGCTCTAAAAGAGCAGATCCTTTTTTCTTAATTTGGATAGATTTGTTCATGAATCTGAGCTACTAGGGATAGAGTGAAATAAAACAGAGGGGGGAAAGTAATAACAGCTTACTATTCTATCTCCCTTTGCTTTCCATTGACAAACTTTGGAGATCATCGTAGACTATTTATAGATATTATTAAAAGAGAATCGTTCTCATTATGAACGGTTTATAGAAAGAGGGAGATCATCATGAATTCCCGACTAAATGTAGCTGTAGAAAAACTAAAGCAAAATGGCGTACGTATGACCCCGCAACGACATGCGATCTTAAATTTTTTATTTTCGTCAATGAGTCATCCAACTGCAGATGAGATCTATAAAGCCTTGGAGAATAATTTTCCGAATATGAGTGTTGCAACAGTATATAATAATCTACGTTTATTTAAAGATGCAGGGTTAGTTAGAGAACTAACATATGGTGATGCCTCAAGTCGATTTGATGCTAATATGACTGAGCATTATCATGTTATCTGTAAAAAATGTGGTAAAATTACTGACTTTGATTATCCTTCTTTAATAGATGCTGAGCAAGAAGCATCAAAGAACACCGGGTATCGGGTAGAATCTCATCGTATGGAATTTTATGGTGTTTGTCCAGGTTGTCAACATGAATATCCAGTCAATTAAAATGGACGCTGTTTCCTTATCACTCAAATGTGATAAGAGAGGCGTCTTTTTTATTATGAATAGATCTGATGGATCATAGCTTATTGTAAAGAAGGTTATATTAAAGAAAAGCTTTAAAATATCGGAGGACTCAAATGATCATTACGACAACGCAATCAATTGAAGGAAAAGGAATTGATAGGTATCTAGATGTGGTAAGTGGTGAGGCAATAATGGGAGCGAATATTGTTCGTGATTTATTGGCATCAATTACAGATGTGATTGGTGGGAGAAGTGGGCAATATGAAACGAAATTTGCAGAAGCGAAAAATACAGCTATTCAGGTGATGAAGGAAAGAGCACAGAAACTAGGAGCTGATGCGATAGTGGGAGTCCATTTAGACTTTGAAGCGGTACGTGGCGAATTACTAACATGTATTGTTACAGGAACGGCTGTAAAATTAAAGCCTTAACGACTAAAGAGTTGATCTCCAACATGGAAATCAACTCTTTTATCACTGTCAATTAGATAGCTGTTACATTATTTTGACATAACCTTCTGCATCGATATGAGCTAGTATGTCTGTTTGTACCCACCCATTTTTAATTTTTTGCCTCGTTTTATCGGGCTGATTATAATATTGAATCATCATACTGGGGCTCTTAACAAGAAGCTTACCATTTGTAGAAATATCAAGTTCTACACCAGGAATCGCCTTGCCTACTGTTTCTGGTTTGATGTGAGGCCAGTAATTACAAGTAATTAGAGAAGTACACTCTGGTAAACAGTAAGTTTCTATGAGTGGAACATTTATTTGTGTGAAGAGTTGACTTTTTTCTGCAGCGAGAGGATCACCTGTTGAAAGCAAGAAGCGAAGTTTTCCACCTATTTTTTGTCTTAACTTAGAGAGAATGAGCCATTCTGCAATCATATATTTTTGAGTGAGGAAGGATGGAATGTTGCGATTTTGACCATATCTAGTATAGGTTATGTACTCTTGTGCTACTTGTAACGCCCATTCGTATTGTTTTTGTTTGAACCAGGAAGCTTGTTTAATTTGATGGTAAAGGTGATCATATAACTCATTAAATAGAGTAGGAGTTCCAATTAAAATCGTTGGACAACTTTCATGTAATTGCTCAATGATTGGCTTTATTGGATTCTGAAAAATAAGCGTAGCTCCATGCTTTAGCATAATTAAATATCCCATCATTCTAGCAAATGGATCAGCAAGCGTTAAAGGTGAATAGGTAAAATCGTTTGTAGAAATAGGGATAAGATAAGAAATAGAATGCAGGTTTTGTAAGATTTGCCCATGGGAGAGCATAGCTCCTGTTAATGGCTTATCAGGATAAAGAGAATATGTGATGGTAGCAGGATCATGAGATTGGATGTTATAGTAGACCCAATCTTCTGTTTCTAAGGTCGTGGTTCTGCCGATTTGTATACACTTTTCAAAGTTTAGAATATCAGAAAAACCCATATCACCTTGATTTAAATGGATTAGATATTTGACTTGACTGGGTAAAGGAGAAATGTGCCTAAGTTGATCGGGAGTTCCAAAAATGATCGCTTCGACTTCAGCATCTTTTAAAATGGCATGAACTCCCTCGCTAGAAGTTTTCGGATCGATAGGGACAGATATAGCTCCTAGGCTAAGAATGGCTAAATCGCTTATAATCCAACGGGGCTGATTGTCAGCAAAGATAGCTACCTTCGATTTAGGACGAATACCTATCTTTTCAAGTCCCATTGCAAAATCACGTATAATACTCCAAAGTTCTTGATAAGAAAGATGTTTTAACTGATCATCTTGTTTCCAACTCATAGCTGTTTCACTTGGAAAGTGCTTGATTGTATGAGCAAGCATCTCAATAAGATTATGTGAATTCAAGAAATAAAACCTCCTTTCGGAATAAAGGAATCCTAAATTAAATAGGTATAAAGACGATAGAAAAAGCTCTCTTGCTTGTGAAGGAGAGCTTTTTAAGTGATAGCAATTGTCTCTTCTAAATCAGTCACTTGTTCATCTAACTTATAATAACTTTAAAGACAAGGGGACTATTCGTTTATACCTTTAGAAGATCAGTACTTATAAAGAAAAGTTAAACCTATACCAATGGTTTCCGTGTAGAAGGAACGTAAGGCAAATACCTCTCCCTCGTTACCTATTTCTGGTTAATCGGCATCACTAATCCTACACGAAACAGTTGATTATAAAGATCGATAATTTTAATTTTTAGTAGCATGTTAGTGTATTAAGTAAGCGAGACATATTTTAAAGGGAAGCTAATGGTATTACTTTTCTTCATTTTTGTCATTTTGAGTAGAAGGAGAGTTTGTTTCTGTAGGAGCAGAATCGTACTTTTCTTCTTTTGAATCATTTTTTTGCGTTGGATTGGGAGCTTGGCTTTTTAGCGCATCAGCTGGATCTACAGACAGAATACTTCCGCAATGCATGCATTCGTCTCGTCTCCCTAAAACTTTCGTGTGCTTTCCGCAAACAGGGCAATTCACTTTTAGAGATTGGAGAGATAAGGTACCTGTCCAAAAATAGATGCCTACACTTGCTAAAACCCAGAGCATACCAAGAATAAAAAATAATTGCATAAGACTAGGGAAGAGAAAGCCAATGTACATAACTCCCAAGCCCAAGAAGATAAGAAAGAGAGCAAATGTACGAATTTTATTTAACTTCCCAGATAAAAGAAAAGCAAGCTTAGGTTTACGTTTTGTAGACATGATAAAAACTCCTTAGTAAGCTTGAAAGTGATTAAAGAAGGAACAAGAAATAGTGAATCAAATAAAACAAGTAAATTGTATCATGAGTCAATAAAATCAAGCAATGTAATTCATGAGAAGAAGAATATAAAAAAGGTGTTGACACCTATTTATATGTGTGTTAAATTATTAAATGTCGCCGCAAGAAAGCGGTGAAACAACTGAAAGTGTTCCTTGAAAACTAAAGAGTGAAACATGACTCGTTAATTCTGATGAGCAATCAAACTAGTAGCGGTAGTCCCAGAATTGTAGATTCCGGGACAAGAAGTACGAAGCTATCGCTAAGAATTTTTTTGAGAGTTTGATCCTGGCTCAGGATGAACGCTGGCGGCGTGCCTAATACATGCAAGTCGAGCGGGGAGTTTTCCTTCGGGAAAGCTCCTAGCGGCGAACGGGTGAGTAACACGTGGGCAACTTGCCCCTAAGACTGGGATAACTCCGGGAAACCGGGGCTAATACCAGATAATCTTTTCGCTCGCATGAGCGAATCGTAAAAGGTTTCGACCACTTAGGGATGGGCCCGCGGCGCATTAGCTTGTTGGTGA